>NZ_JAKILU010000014.1 GCF_023283485.1 Shewanella glacialipiscicola | reverse complement strand
AGTGTCCACACAGATTTCTTGTTTTATATTGTTAAAGAGCAACTCAATCTCATCAGAGAACGTGAGTACCACGCTGAGCATCAAATGCTTCTAGGTGGCTAGGGCTGCGTATTCTACGCATTTCCCATTGTGCGTCAAGGATTATTTACATAAACCTTCAACCCTCATCAATCAGTAAACTCATTAATGAACTTTCACATCAGGCGGCTTAACGCTGTCTGCCGTGTCAGTGGATGCGCATTATAGGGAGATTGAGAAAGTGCGCAAGGGCTTTTTAAACAATTAAAATCAAACGCATGAATAACCATCAAACTGCAGAAATATGCTGCAAAATTGGCTGATTATCCCTATTGAGCAGAGACATTTGACTAAGAAAATCACCAACTATCGTGGTCTTAATGGATTGAACTCCTATAAACAGAGGTGAATAGGTATTTTATCTATAATAAGTAAACGCTCTCAAATATAGAAAGGATAGTAGTGATGGCATAAGAGGAAGGCGATAACCGCATCACTGCCAAATTCACTATGCCATTGCATTCTTAGCATGATGAGATACTCAGTCATTGCTCTATAAACAGATATTGCTATTTTTACTGTTTGATTGGATGAATTTTGCATACACTGATTTGTGTTAAGCCATGGGCGTGGCTCTAGCCTTCAAGAAAGCATATTTTATTGTATCGATAAGCTGCCATTAGGAATAATTTCAATGTTACCAGTGAACAAGTTCAGCACAATATTGTGCCAATGGCTCTGGCTAGGCCTTTTTACTAGTCCTGTTTTGGCAGACGTTATTTATACTTGGGTTGATGATAATGGGGTGACGCATTACAGTCAGCAGGCCCCACAACAAGAGAGTATTAAAGCTGAGAAGTTATACAGTAAAGATTTGTCGCAAGCTAAAGTAGGTTTTATTGCACCGCTAAAGAAACAAGAAGTGCAACAAACCAGTGAAGTAGAAAAGTCAGCAGCTTTGATTAAACAAAAAGATGCCAAACAGGCTCAATCGATTTGTGAGAGTGCAACACATAATTTAGAAGTACTGACGACGCATACTAATCTTATCCGCCAAACTTCAGATTCGAGCAAGCCTGTCGCGATGACTGAAGAAGACCGCCAGACATCGATTGCTCAGCAACAAGAAAGAATCAAACTCTTCTGTAATAAGAAGTGATAAAAATAGCAGCCGATAATATCAACAATAAAAAGTGCTTGAGTACATAAAAAAGGGCTGAGTTAGAAACTCAGCCCTTTTAGGTTTTAGTGCTTTGATGTAGGTTAGGTACCGATTAAATTAGCTCTGTACTGATTAATTTCAAGCTCAGATTCTAGAACGCTTATTTTAAAATAACCGGTGCACCTACCTCAAGCATTCACCTCACATTCAAACAATACACATTGTTATTGCTCAAATACTAACTCGCCACCCGCACAGCTGACTTTGATTGGTTTGCCTGGTAATAAATCGCCACGCAACAATCTTTGCGCCAGTGGGTTTTCGACTTCTTGCTGCAATGCCCGTTTCAAGGGTCTTGCACCATACACAGGATCGAAACCAATTTCTGCAATCAACGATAATGCGTCGTCGGTGATCTCCAATGTATAGTCCTTCTCTGCCAAACGTTGACGTAAAGAAGCAATCTGTATCGAAGCAATACGTTTAATATTGGCAGCATCCAATGGATGGAATACCACAGACTCATCAATACGGTTTAAAAACTCGGGCCTGAAGCTGTGGGTGACCACATTCATTACCGCTGCTTTCATCTCTGCATAGGTTACTTGACCAAATCCTTCTTGGATAATGTCGGAGCCTAAGTTCGAGGTCATGATGATCACTGTATTTCTAAAGTCTACAGTACGACCTTGACCATCGGTTAAACGTCCATCGTCAAGCACTTGCAGTAAGATGTTAAACACATCAGGATGCGCTTTCTCAACTTCGTCGAGCAATATCACCGAATATGGTTTACGACGAACGGCTTCTGTTAAGTAACCGCCCTCTTCATAGCCCACGTATCCAGGAGGCGCACCCACTAAGCGTGACACTGAGTGTTTCTCCATAAACTCAGACATATCAATACGTACTAAAGCCGATTCGGTATCGAATAAGAACCGCGCCAATGATTTACACAGCTCAGTTTTACCCACACCCGTTGGGCCTAAGAACAGGAACGAACCAATCGGACGATTTGGATCCGCCAATCCAGCGCGACTACGACGGATCGCGTTAGAAACCGCATCAACGGCTTCATTTTGGCCAATAACCCGCTCATGCAACGCCACTTCCATTTGCAGTAATTTTTCGCGCTCGCCCTCAAGCATTTTCGATACGGGAATGCCCGTCGCTTTAGACAAGACTTCGGCGATTTCAAATTCTGTGACCTTATTACGTAATAAAGTCATATCTTGCATTTCAGCTTGGGACGCTAAATCAAGCTGCTTTTCAAGCTCAGGAATGCGACCGTACTGCAGCTCAGACATCCGCGTTAAATCACCCGCACGACGTGCGACTTCTAAGTCCATTCGAGCTTGCTCGAGATCAGCTTTAATGTGCTGAGTTCCCGCTAATGCGGCTTTTTCAGTATGCCAAATTTCGTTCAGATCAGAGGCTTTGGCTTCAACTTCACGCAATTCTTCTTGTAAGGTTTCAAGCCTACGACGACTCGCCTCATCACTTTCTTTCGCTAACGCTTGCTCTTCCAACTTAAGCTGAATAGCACGACGCTCTAATCTATCAAGCGACTCGGGTTTAGAGTCCATCTGCATACGGATACTCGATGCAGCTTCGTCAATTAAATCAATTGCCTTATCGGGCAACTTACGGTCCGACACATAACGGTGCGACATAGTCGCTGCCGCCACAATCGCCGGATCGGTAATTTCAACATGGTGATGCAGCTCGTAACGCTCTTTCAGTCCACGCAAGATAGCGATAGTGTCTTCAACGCTTGGCTCATCCACCAGTACTTTTTGGAAACGACGTTCAAGCGCCGCATCTTTTTCAATATATTGACGATACTCATCGAGCGTCGTTGCGCCGACACAGTGAAGATCGCCACGCGCTAATGCAGGTTTGAGCATATTACCCGCATCCATTGCGCCCTCGCCTTTACCCGCACCGACCATAGTATGTAACTCATCGATGAAGAGAATGACTTGGCCTTCTTCTTGCGCGAGTTCATTAAGTACCGCTTTTAAACGCTCTTCAAACTCACCGCGATATTTAGCGCCCGCAATCAATGAACCCATATCGAGTGATAACACTCGCTTATTTTTGATACCCTCTGGCACTTCGCCATTAACGATACGCTGGGCAAGCCCTTCAACAATCGCTGTTTTACCCACACCAGGCTCACCAATGAGCACAGGGTTGTTTTTGCTACGACGTTGTAATACTTGGATCGTGCGACGAATCTCTTCATCACGACCAATTACTGGATCCAATTTACCCTGCTCTGCTCGCTCGGTCAGATCGATGGTAAATTTTTTCAACGCTTGGCGTTGATCTTCCGCATTAGGATCGTCTACTTTTTGGCCGCCACGCATCTGTTCAATAGTTTGTTCTAGTAATTCTTTAGTCGCACCGGATTTTTTCAGCGCTTGCGCAAGGGCGTCGGTACCTTCTAAGGCCGCCAGCACAAATAACTCACTAGAGATATATTTATCTTTACGCTTTTGCGCCAACTTATCACACAGGTTTAATAACCGTATCAACCCTTGGGATAATTGCACATCGCCGCCAGTACCTTCGACTTGCGGTAAACGCTCGAGCTCTTGGCTCAAAAGCGATCGCAGCGCACTCACGCGAATGCCCGCTTGGGTTAATAACGGATGGATTGAACCTGAATCTTGGTTCAACAATGCCATCATCAAATGCAGTGGTTCAATAAACTGATGATCACGCCCAAGTGCAAGAGACTGGGCATCTGAGATGGCAAGCTGAAATTTATTGGTCATACGATCGAGTCGCATACAGCCTCCTAAAACTCACATAGTAGAGATATACCAATCCACAAGATATCTTGCCAATTAAGTAGCTTTAGATAAGTACTGCTAATGGAAAATTCTAAATAGGATTGGTGTTACATTTCGTTAGTTAAAAGATGGGGGCTATTTAGCCAATTTCAAGCTGATAACATATAAATAGAGATAAATTTTAGGGGAATGAGCTTAAGACTTAAGCCAGATCAACGAAGCCATGCGTCCAGTCACCTTATCGCGACGATAAGAAAAATAATTAGTGTCGGTGATGGTGCAGATATCTGCACTATAAATATGGCTTACCCCGAGTAAACTCAAGCGTAATTTAGCTAAACTTACAATATTGGCAAGATACTTATCACCATTAGGGATAAAACAGGCTGCCGCTTGCGGATGCAAAGCACAGAATGCTTGCTTTACTTCGGCGCCAACTTCAAATTTTTGTGGCCCAATAGCTGGACCTAAATACGCAATTAGCTCATTCATTGGTGAACTAAACTGCGCTGCTGTGGCTTCAATAACACCATCGCACAAACCACGCCAACCAGCATGGGCCGCAGCCACTTCGGTTCCTGCTTGATTACACAGTAACACGGGTAAGCAATCGGCAGTCATTATCGCGCAAACTCGCCGTACGGTTCGACTATAACTGGCATCAGCAATCAGCTTATCCGCACTCGCATTAGCCAAGCTCTGGTTTGCTAATCTAGGGCTAACTAACGTCAGCGTATCTAAATTAAGCACATGAGTGCCATGGACTTGCTCAAGCCAAACAGGATCGGCAGCTAATGTTAATTGCTTAGAAAGTAATTCACGATTAGCCATCACCCGTTCAATCGCATCGCCAACATGTAGCCCAAGATTGAGACTATCAAAGGGATGCGTGCTCACACCGCCATGACGATTTGTCATGGCGATGCCGACATTAGCAGGAACTGGCCAATCGTGATGCAACACTTACAAATACTCGATCGGATGCTCGACCGTGTCTTGACGCAGTGCTTTAGTCAGGATCACCATGTCTTCAGGAATTGGCGCTTGCCAGCTCATGATTTCACAACTCACTGGGTGTGCTAATTCAAGACGCACCGCATGCAATGCTTGGCGTTTAAAGTTTTTCAGAATATCGAAAAACTCTGGGCTAGCATATTTAGGCGGTTTTGGGCGGCCACCATAGGTAGGATCGCCAACCAACACGTGCCCAATGTATTCCATGTGAACACGAATTTGATGAGTGCGTCCCGACTCTAAACGCAGTCTTAATCGCGTATGGTTGCGGAATTTTTCTGCAACACGATAATGCGTCACCGCAGGTTTACCTGAGTGATGCACTGCCATATGAGTACGTTTAGTTGGATGACGACCAATTGGCTCATCCACAGTACCGCCGCCCGTCATAGTCCCCATCACTATCGCTTCGTATTCACGAACGATTTCACGGGCCTGCAACGCCGCAACTAAATGCGTTTGTGCTTCAACAGTTTTAGCTACCACCATTAAACCTGTGGTGTCTTTATCAAGACGGTGCACAATACCTGCTCGCGGTACATGCTCAATATCAGGACAATGGTGCAGCAGTGCATTCATCAAGGTGCCATCAGCATTGCCTGCACCTGGGTGAACCACAAGGCCAGCTTGCTTATTAATCACCATAATATCGTCATCTTCATAGATGATATCAAGGTCAATAGCCTGCGCCGCGGCATGCACTTCTTCTTCGAGCGTGGCATCAATGACTATCTGCTGCAGCTCATAAACTTTCTCACGGGGCTTATTAACGACGACGCCGTCAACATAAACTGCATCAGATAGGATCCATTCCTTGATGCGCGTGCGCGAGTAATCTGGGAACAACTCTGCTAGGGCCAGATCTAATCTCAGTCCAGTTTGTGTTGCCGAAATCTCGCTTTTTAGATTAATCTCTTGTGTCATAGGAACCGTATCCCCATTTAGGGGTCAAAAAATGTGTGCTATCTGTTACAATCGGATGTTTTCTATTTTATAGTGAAATGGAAAAATTCTTAACTACAACTTAAAAAGAATTGAATTCAAGTATGTATAAATTTTCCAAAGGCGTTACCTTAGTCCTATTTTCACTAGCGTTATCAGCCTGTAGCAGCAGCCCTGATGATAACGATATTGCCGCCAAAACGTCACCTGATGTACTTTACGCTCAGGCAAGAACCTCTATGGAACTTGGCAATTACTCTAAAGCTGTCCGTTCTTTGGAGGCGTTAGACTCGCGCTTCCCCTTCGGACCTCACAAAACTCAAGTCCAGTTAGACCTGATTTATGCTTACTACAAAATGGACGATGTTGCCTCGGGGATTGCGAACATAGACAGATTTATCCGTCTTAATCCCACTCACCCTGATGTCGACTACGTGTTCTATATGCGCGGTTTGGTGAACATGCAAGCAGACAACTACTTGTTCCACGATATGCTTAGTATTGACCGAACCGATCGTGATCCTAAAAATGCTCAAGATGCTTTCAAAGATTTTGATCGTCTTATCAAAACCTATCCTAACAGCAAATATGCCGCAGATGCGCAAAAACGCATGTTAGCGTTAAAGAATCGCTTAGCAAGATATTCAATTCAAGTTGCCGAGTATTACCTCAAGATGAATGCTTGGAGCGCCGCAGCGATTCGAGCACAATCAGTTATGGAAACTTACCCTGGCACCCCTTCAAATGAACGGGCATTAGAAATAATGATAGAAGCTTATGGCGAATTAGGTCAGAGCAAGCTGAAGCAAAACGTGCTCATGGTAATGCAAGCTAACTATCCAAACAATGAAATCTTATCAAACTAATGTAGAAAGCCCCTGTAATAGGGGCTTTTTTTTGCTTTGGATTGCAAATAAGTCATTATTTAGGTTTGCTAAGTGCTCAGTCTATATTGAAGTTTGACGATTTTGACATCGACAATAGCCACACAAATGATACTTTCGAGTGAATCTTACTCAACCAAGTCGTTTTTTAGGTTATTTCGTAAAAATCTATTGACTCAAAACCCGAAAAGCCTTTAAATTGCGCCCGTCGCCCGAATAGCTCAGTCGGTAGAGCAGAGGATTGAAAATCCTCGTGTCCCTGGTTCGATTCCGGGTTCGGGCACCATCTTTAAATTGGTTGCTACAGCGGCTAATGTTAGAGAACTGCAATAGGTACAGTGCAGGTGTGGTGGAATTGGTAGACACGCCAGCTTCAGGTGCTGGTGCTCGCAAGGGCGTGGAGGTTCAAGTCCTCTCACCTGTACCAAATTGCAGTTCAACGAAACAAACCATTACGATTTGTTATTCGATATTAAGATTATTCATTCGATGAAATTTCGGATATCCATGCAGATGTGGTGGAATTGGTAGACACGCCAGCTTCAGGTGCTGGTGCTCGCAAGGGCGTGGAGGTTCAAGTCCTCTCATCTGTACCAACACTTAAACCTCGCCAAGCGAGGTTTTTTTGTGCCTGCTTTTTACGTCTACAATAAATTAAGTCCCCTGTTGCTTCCCCTTTAAATTTATTAAACCTATCTTTAACTGACTTCGTATTAGCCACTTTACATATTGAAATCAAAGTAACAATACAATCCAGCTGATGTACTAAATCTCCAAGTCAAACACTACTAATATGCCTACACACTTGTTGCCATAACATAGAAAACGACAATAACCATTGATCCAAATCAAATAGATCTTTAAACTTATTAAACATTCATATTATTTGTGCGTTAAGGATTTTTTATGTTGGATAGCCGTACCATCCAAGTTATTAAAAGCACCATTCCCCTATTAGAATCAGCAGGACCTGCGCTTACTACGCACTTTTATGAACGTATGTTCAAACATAATCCTGAATTAAAAGATGTTTTTAACTTAGCGCACCAGCATTCTGGTGGTCAACCTGTCGCCCTTTTTAATGCTGTCGCGGCCTATGCAAAAAATATTGAAAACCTAGCTGTTCTGGCATCAACCGTCGAGCGTATTGCCCAAAAACATACAGGTTTTTTAATTAAGCCTGATCAATATGCCATTGTCGGTAGCCATTTATTAGCCACTCTTAAAGAGTTAGGTGGTGATGCGGTTACAGAAGAAGTGTTAGAAGCCTGGGGACAAGCCTATGGGTTTTTAGCTAACATTTTTATTCAGCGAGAGGCGCAAATTTACCAAGCACAAGCAGAACAAGAAGGTGGGTGGGCAGGTGAACGTCGCTTTATCATTAGCGCGAAAAATACCGAATCAGCAGTCATCACCTCCTTCATATTGACTCCTGAAGATGGCAAGCCAGTTAAAGATTTTATTCCTGGCCAATATTTAAGTGTAAAGCTAAAACATCCTAACTTAGCCAATGAAGAAATTCGTCAGTATTCGCTGTCCGATGCCCCTAATGGCAGCCATTATCGCATCAGTGTAAAACGTGAAATCGGTGGCCAAGTGTCTAATCTGCTTCACGATGTATTACAAGCCGGTGACAAGGTTATGGTTATGCCTCCTGCTGGAGACTTCATGCTGAAGGTGACACCTGAAATGCCAGTGGTATTAATTTCTGCTGGTGTAGGCCAAACTCCAATGAAAAGTATGTTAAATCAGCTACTCAAGCAGCAACATCCAAGCGATATCACTTGGTTGCATGCCTGTGAGCAAGGTCCTGTACACGGTTTTAAAGAGGCAATTAATGCCAAGCGCCAGCAGCATACTAATCTAACGAGCCATGTCTGGTATCGTGAGCCGAATTCAACCGATGTGCTAGGTGAAGACTATGATTTCAAAGGACAAATGGAATTAAGCAAAGTAGCCGAGCAACTGGTTCCTAATGCACGTTATTATTTCTGTGGCCCAATTGGATTCATGTCTGCTGTCAAACAGCAATTACTCGCGCTCGGTGTAGCAATTGAAAACATGCACTATGAAGTATTTGGCCCACACGCCGATCTGTAAGACATGCTAAGGGCTTGAGGGAATTAACTCTCAAGCCCGCTTTTATGCTTAGCATGGCCATATGTGTCTCATACGTTGAACTATCGGTTTTCAGCGGATACAAGCCACTTCTGAAGCAGTCAATGCACGGCTCTCACCCGGAGCGAGTGTGTTATCCAACACAATGTCGCCTATCGATAATCGATGTAGTCCAACGACAGGATTGCGAAATCGTCCAAACATCCGCTTGATTTGATGGTACTTACCTTCACTTAAAGTCACCTCGGCCACATTGTTAGCAAGGATCACCAACTTAGCGGGTTGAGTGGTAATATCTTCAAAGCCAAAATACATGCCAGCGGCAAATACGGCTATATATTCTTCAGTTAATGGATTCGCTAAGGTGACGCGATACACTTTATCGACCTTATGCGTCGGTGACATTAGTGCATTAGACCAGCGGCTGTCATTGGTCAGCAATAATAAACCCGAAGAATTTAAATCTAGTCTACCCGCGATATGCAACTCATAACGGGCTTCGCAATCGAGCAAATCAATCACTGTTTTGTGTTGAGCATCTTTAGTGGCGCTCACGACACCAATCGGCTTATGCAACATCCAATAAACCGGCGTGTTGGCTTGCAGTATTTGATCGCCAAGTTGAATATGTGAAAACTCATCCACTTGCATATCCATGTCTTTGACGATTAATCCGTCGACACTGACGTTACCTAATAGCATTAGTTCACGTACCGCTTTACGGTGCGTTTGTAAATGAGTACAAAGATAACGATCGAGCCGGCCGCGCTTAGATTGCATAACACCACAAATGACGAAATATGAATAGGATGGCTATTCTATCAGGATGAACGTTGTGCTCATAGCGAGCCATTACCGCTCTGTATAACGAAGGTTTTCGGGACGAAATTGGATCCCTATCGCTAAAATTTGTTAAGATAGGGACTTAATTCATCTTATTATGAGTGGTTGCCGCATCAAAAACTTATCTGCAAATCCCGTTATACAATGTTCGAATCTGCTACTTTTAGCCTTATTTTTAGTGACGCTTGCAAGCTCTTTTTTCGCTCAAGCGAATGATACAACTAGTCCGTCCGCGGTCTCAACACCTTCCGCCATACATGATAAACCACTGATCGAGCGTTACGTCCTCGATGAGCTTAAGTTACTTAGGCACGATCAGCAGGATCTCGAGCGACGCCTCACGATTGATATTACCGACCGTGAAATGGCAGTTGCTAATGCGTCGATGAATTACGCCAATGTCACTGTAACTTACTTCTTCTACATTATTGCGGGGGTCGCCTCTTTAGTTGCTTTTATCGGCTGGCAATCCCTGCGGGAAATCAAGACACATACCGCCAAATTGGCTGCTAATCAGCTACAAAGTATTGCTGAGCAATATGAAAATAAATTCAAAGCATTAGAGCAAGAACTTCAACGTAAGAGTCGCACGATCACAGACAATAATCGCGAGATTGAGATTATTAATGAAATCCATAATCTCTGGCTACGCGCCCAAAGCGCACAAACCCCAGAACAAAAGATTGAAGTCTATGATGAAATTCTCACGATCCGCCCAGGGGATTTAGAGGCGCTGACCTACAAGGCTGATGCGGCCATGGAAATGCGCGAGTTTAACTGGGCACAAAGCCTATGTAATCGCGTATTAGAAGTTGACCCCACTAACGCCCACGCGTTTTACCAAAGAGCCTGCGCTTTTGCCTGTTTAGGGGTAGAAGAAAGAGCAATTTCTGATTTAGAGCGCGCTATCGATAACAGCGCTTCGTTTAAGGAGCTGGCTTTAGATGAGGCTGATTTTTCACAACTTAAAGGGCATCAACGTTTCGATACGCTATTGGCTTATCACGAACCTTAGAGACAAGAATATTGGTAGCGGTTCTATAGTCATTTGGTCCACTGTCTGAACCATTTTTTGACTCAGTTATCAACTCTGTGATGTTTTATCCGATAGATAAAGCATCACAGAGGTGCAGCCTAAAGTCACTTCAAAGTGATAACTTCAATCTTATATGCACAGCGGCGCGCGCCTTCAATAATATGTTCTTCACGGCTCACCACGGCAATATCATTGAATAACTGCTGGAAAAGTTGTAATTCTGAACGGCAAAAATTTAAACATTTGGTGGCTGCAGCGCAGATAGGACAATGATTTTCTAGTAGAAAATATATGCCCCCTATTTGCTCCATCGTCGCCATATAGCCTTCGTTTGAACGCAACTGCACAAGTATAGCCAAACGAGTAGGAATATCTGTCGCCCCTACCATCGCGGCACGATATTGGATTAACGCACTTTGCTCCCGATGGTCAATTAACTTGTTTAACCCTTGATCGCCAAAAATCATTCTCACCGAATCAATTAGCTGTACCGTCAATTCTTCATGGCGATCAGCAAAGTGAACTCGGCTTTGCTCAGTCAAAGTCCAATACCGCGTTGGCCGACCACGCCCCTCAACTCTATCTTCAATATCCACATCGCCAGTGTCTTCTAAGGCTTGAAGATGTTGACGCACCCCCATAGTTGTTAACGCCAATTCTTCCGCTAAGGTTTTAGCCGTTAACGGGCCATGCACCTTGAGTAATTGAATAATTTTATCAGTGGTTTTCATCTGTTATCTCCAATTTAAGCCAGCGCATTATCGCCGAATCACCATCGCTTTAATAGATTAAATAAACTTTTTTATTTACTTTATCCTTTACAATATTAAGTAAAGTGATTACCTTACAATTAATTTATAAACAAATAGGTTTACTTAATGAAGTTACTCATTATCAGCAGCAGTCAAAGACTTGATTCACAGAGTGCAAAAGTTGGGCGCTATATTGCCGACAGCAGCTTTTTATCACCCCATACGATGGGATACGACGCTATATATCACTTAGAATTATGCCGTTTTGAACTGCCCTTTTGGGATGGTGAAGAACACAGTAAAGGTAAGCACTGGCCAGAAATAAAACAAAAAATCGATGAAGCTGATGCATTAGTGCTAATCACCCCAGAATGGGGCGGTATGGCATCACCGCTTCTGAAAAACTTTTTATTGATGTGCACTCGCGTAGAAACTGCCCATAAACCAGCACTATTAATCTCAGTATCCACTGGAATTGGCGGTACTTACCCCATCGTTGAAGTAAAGATGAATGCGCTCAAAAACAATAAATTAGTGCCTATTCCCGACCACTTAATTATTCGCAATGTTAGCAATGTGCTAAATACAATACCCGAGGATGCTCGCGATATCGCACTCAGGGAAAGAGTGCAATACAGCTTACATATGCTGCATCAATATGCCCAAGCACTGGTGCCTATTCGTGAGCGACACGCAAATCAAGCGTACCCAAAACAGCAGGAATACTGTTACGGTATGTGAGCGGCTTGAGATTTTAACCACCAGTAACAGACTAAAATCATTACAAGGAACGCATTATGATTCATTTAGAACATATCAACTTAGTGGTAGACGACATCCCCGCAGCACTGCGCTTTTATCAAGCGGCTTTTCCCCACTGGCGGGTTCGCGGTGGTGATAAAGGCTCTTGGTACGGCAAGCCCCGCAATTGGATCCATTTTGGCGATGATTATCAATATATTGCTTTTAGTGATAATGGTGAGAGAGAAAATCGAGATTTAACTGGCCACCAAATAGGCCTCGCACACTTTGCCTTTGTGACTGACAATTTAGATGCTGTGATAGACAGATTAACCCAAGCAGGATTCCCCATTGCCAAAGATGGTATGGAGGATCCCTATCGACGCAATATTTACTTCTTCGACGCACATGGCTTTGAAGTCGAGTTTGTCGAGTATCTGAGTGACATGCCTACCGAGCGAAACCGATATTAAAGCCGCATCGTTATGTCGGTATTGTTATTAAATACCGACATAAACTGAATGAGTAGCATAAGCTACTCATTTCGCTCAGATTGCTGCTGCGCGACAATCTCTGAATCTTTTTGGGCATAAAAGTGGATCCTAAACTCGGTATCATCGGTCATCAGCTCCACTTTATGCCAATACTCAGGGTGAGAAATAGCCGTTTCTCCGGCATTAATAACGATTTGTTTGTCTAACTCGCCTCTCCTGTCGGTAAAGCCGTAAAACGTCAGTTGGCCGGCCAACACTTGGATTTGCCCATACACGCCAGCCTTGGTGTTGTGCATATGAAGCAACATTTTAGGGACACTATCATGGGAGAAAATGGGCGTTGATTTATAATTAACAAAATCTTTAGGAATTAAGGCCATAATGCGACTACGCTCCTTGAATAAATGGTTGAGAACCTAATAAATCTGATGACACACTCACTATAACGGTTACCGCATTGCAGTCCAACCCAATTGCCTAATTGCAAAGGTATTAAGTGGTAAAATCCCCCTCTTTCTCAAGCCTCTAGTTACTTTGTCGTTGGTAATCGCTACACTAGCGCCTTAAGCTTGACCTCAATTAGATGACATTATGCCAACGCCTTATTCCTATTCGACCACCTATATTTTAGATAAAGCTCATTTTGAAGAATGTTATAGTCAATCAGTCATCCCCGATCCCACGCTTAAACCCTTCTACAAAGCCATTGGATTATTTCTAATAGGTATTGCGCTTATTTTCAGTGGCATTAGTCTGTATTTAGCTTACTTTTTTGTTGGATTAGGTGTTATCGAAGCGCTTAATGTGAAGTTTCACAAGGCTTGGTGGTTAATGCGGCAGATGATGAGTAAAGCCGCTAGTAATGAGGTGAGGCTTACAATTGATGAGTTAGGTATTCACACTCAATCGATGTCGGTGACTAGCCAAATTTTATGGACCGATATTTACCGGATTAAAGAAACCGAAAAAGGCTTTTTAATCAACCACAAAGCGGGCACGAGTTATGTTTCATTACGTAGTTTAGATGAGGCTACAGTGGCCTATATTAAAACGAAAATCTAATATCACTAAAAAATATACATAAAAAAGGCTGATCTGCATCAGCCTTTTTTACAGCTACACATGCGCTTAAGGGTTACTGCTTTAATTCACCAATCGGTAAAATCGTGCGGCCATACTCATTATTAAGTACCTGCGCCATCGCAAAATAAATCGCACTCGCACCGCAAATAATGCCTTCAAAGCCCGCAATAGTGCCGATTAAGGCATTACCGGTAAAATCACGTGCTGCGAGCAAGAAAAATAAGAGAGTCAACGAAGCAAAAACAAACTGTTTAGCTCTTGAGTAACGCAAAGACCCCACAAACATAAATGCAGTGAATATGCCCCATAACGTTAAATACCAACCCATAAAATACGTTGGACTCGCCGCAATACCCGCATTAGGCATCAGAATTAACCCCACTAGCGTTAACCAAAACAAACCGTATGAGGTAAATGCCGTTGTGCCAAACGTGTCGCCGCGCATAAAACACATAATGCCTACAATAATTTGACCAATACCACCGTAGAAAATACCCATGGCTAAGATCATCGAATCAATAGGGAAATAACCCGCGTTATGGATATTTAATAAAATCGTTGTCATACCAAAGCCCATCAAACCTAATGGTGCAGGATTAGCCAATTTTGCAGACACTGTATTCCCCTATAAGATAAATAATTCGATAAGAATCAATAGCATTTACTATTTTTTCTATTCTCGCCTCTGCGAGAGCGGCGCATTCTAGAGAATAATAATGCTTTTAGCAAAAAACCACTGAAAGCAAATGATTTACACAAAAAATAAATTATAAACAATGACTTATATATTTAAAAATATAAAAATAAAAATTTATATAAATAGTCTAAAAATAAATCCTTTTCAATTCAAAACGCTAAAGAAAAAACTGCCTGAATACTGCTTTACGTCTCACTTTAACTCCATAATTGTAACCAGCGCATAATTCAGCTAAAACGGCTCGATAATCATCAACAGAAACAAGGATAAAAACAGCTAAAATTATGCCTTTCATCGCAAATAAACCCTTAAGGTGATGAAAGCAGCACTTTTGAAAGAAACCCACAGCAATCGTCGATATAGGATTAACGCCGATTTATGACGATAATTTTAGTGGGTTAATTTTGAAAATATGATTTTTGTGGCATGGGCGTTAAGTGACAAGTTTGGCGTCACTAACAGCACAGACAAGTGAGTACCGATATAAAACTCAGTAAACTTGAATCCCGTTAAGATGGTTAAACCGTTCCAGTGACTTGCAGCTGTTCTTGACACGTATCAGGTGAAAAAGCCGAAAAAATACTGGCACTCAAAAGGTTAAAATTATTTATATCAAAAACAGAATAGCAGTGATAAATTGCTGTTGTTAGCACAGTGGTATTAGGAGAATGCTTCTTAATCTGTGATTAACAATACATCACTAAAGGATATAAAATGAAGAAGTTATCAGCTGTTTTTACCTTGTTAGCATTAGTTAGTGTGACTTCCTTTGCTGACGATTCAACTTTACCGCCTGCACCCGCAGCCGATGTAGCTCAGCTGAAAGAAGTGTGCCAACAGATGGCCTCTGAAGATCAAGTAGAGAATGCCGAGCTTAAACAATATGTGTTGGATTGTGTAAACGATCAACTCACTGAAATAGGCTATAAATCGGTCACTGAGGTCAATTAATTTTCATTTAAATCTTAGATATTACCGCAAAAAAATTACATTCTCAGCCTCATCCAATGCCATTCACATCCGCGAATGGCATTATTATTTACAATTAAACCAGTCACTTCAGTTTTGTTAGTGATTGGTGACATACATTAACGCCCCGTTTAAGTATTGATGTTTAACCATAAGAATCTGCCCAATAGAGCTTTTTGCATTACGAATGCTGTATTGTGGTTTCTAAGTTCTACAAATCTACTATTTATATGATAACTGTATCATTTTGCATCCGCGCCGATGAAACCGCTGTTGAATTTTGTGTAAAATGCTACTCTGTTTTCCTGTACAGGTAACTGCAGCCTTTAACCATAAAATCATGTATCGGATCCTATTTATCCTCATTGCCAGCCTAAGTATTTTGCCTTCAATTGGAATGGCGAAACAAACTTGCGTACCTGAAAGTCAATGCATTGAGATGGACAACTGGGACTTAGGTGTTGCTATTGGCTGGGGACAAAAATCTAACCCACTAAAAGATTTCAACGATATACCTCTATTTTTTATTCCAACCATAGCCTATTACGGTAAAAACTGGTTCTTTGATAATGGTAATTTAGGTTACACCTTAGCCGAGCAAGAAAGCTTTACTATCAACCTAGTGACCAGTTATAGCTTAGATAGAGCCTATTTTTATCGTTGGGATCCATCGAATGTTTTTTTAGAGCGTAGTAGTCAGATGCCTACGAAAACAACGACAAATTTAGCATTAACGACAGAACCCGAAGCAGAATTTAATACGTTAGAAACGCGAAACTTCACCATGCTTGGCGGCGCGGAGGCCTTTATCTATACACGACTGGGGATTATTCGCTTAGCCTACACCCACGATATGTTTAATGTTCACCAAGGTTCAGAAGCCCAAATAAAGTGGAGTAATGGCTGGGAACTCGATCGTTTCATTTTTGAATTTGCATTAATATTTGATTGGAAGAGCCAAGCCGTGGTGGATTATTATTACGGCGTTCGGCCCAGTGAAAACGCCTACTGGAGCGAACAGTATCAAGCTAAATCGGGTTGGAATAAAGGTGCAGAAATAACAACGCGTTATGTATTAACTGACAATTGGGATCTGCTGTTGGCAGTTCGTTATACTCAAATTGCCGATGAAATTGCCGCCAGCCCCTTGTTAATACAAGACTACAGCCGCACCTATTTTATCGGTGCAGCTTATAGGTTCTAATATTAGTGACGCTGTCTCAGTTAAGTAGGCTGTGTTTTATCGGTCTAAGCCTCTGCTTAGTAAGCCCACATTCAGCGCAGGCTAAAAACCGCGATACCACACTCAAACTGACACCTGAAATTTGTATTACCAGCTCTGATAATCAAGCTTGCGACATCGATATAGAACTACACTGGACATTGGCAAAAGATGAGCTTATCTGTATTTTATCTAACAATATTGCTTATCCAAAGTGGTGCAGTGATTCCGTTTTAACCAAGACTTTACGCATGAAAATCCATACCTTAACGGACATTGAATTTATCATGGTGACTAAAGACAGCAACCGAACGTTGGCAAGTGCCAAACTTAAAATCACTTCTGCAGCACAACCTCAGGTTCGCAGACGTTATCGCAACCCTTGGAGTTTATTTTGATGACCAGCCCACAATCGAATCACAGAGTGTTATTGGTTGAAGATGACGTTCGCCTCGCAAATCTGATTGTAGATTACCTAAAGTCCCATGGTATGCATGTTGAAGTTGAACGCCGTGGTGACACGGTATTAACTCGATTAATCAATTACAAGCCCGATATCATACTGTTAGACATTATGCTGCCCGGTATGGATGGCCTCACATTATGTGAAAAACTGCCCGATTATTTCGCCGGCCCGATCTTACTAATGAGCGCGTTAGGTTCAACAGAAGATCAAATCAAAGGCTTAGAACTCGGTGCCGATGACTATGTGGTTAAACCCGTCGATCCCGCCTTATTAGTGGCGCGAATTAACAACTTACTTCGCCGTCAAAATCAGCCGCCGCAGGCAGAATCACACTGTTTAACCTTTGGTAAACTGAGTATCGACCCACATACCCATGCAATTCGCCTTAACGAAACTGAAGTCGATCTTACCAGTCACGAATTCGAGTTGCTGTGGTTATTGGCTTCACAAGCAGGCCAAGTGCTGAGCCGTCAATATATCTATCAATTACTCCTCAACATTGATTTTGATGGTAAAGATAGAAAAATTGATGTGCGTATTTCTAGATTACGTAAAAAACTCAACGATAATATTGAGACACCATTCAGAATTAAAACCGTTTGGGGACAAGGTTATTTGTTTGCTCCTGAAGCTTGGAATAACTAAGTAAAAATCCAGTGAAACGTCTCTTTATCAGCTTATATCTGTTACTCAGTCTCAGCGTACTTGGGGTTGGCTGGACACTCGACAGCCTGTGGCAGAAAAATGTCGATGATAATAATGCCCTCGATGCCCCATTAGTGGCATTAGCGCAATTATTAGCAGAGCTCTCTACCGATACTCGTCAACGGTATTTGGAGGCGATCCCAGCCAATCCTTTGATGCCACTGCAGCTACTCAATGCCGATCAAGTCGCGCTGCTGGACAATCAAGCCTTGAGTTCCAATAAGGTGTTCACCACCACGGCTCACAACAATAGCCTGCTGCAATTTATTCGAGTCGGCGATCAAGTCTTAATGGCGGGGCCGCTGGATATCGATCCTAGAGCAAACCTTCGCAGCCTATTCACGCTGTTCTTTTATTTATCACTCGCCCTTGTGGCACTAATTTGGGTCGGTCCACTATCACGGGATTTGAGCATACTACGTAAGGCGACCAAAGAATTTGGCGAGGCCAAATGGGACACTCGAATTACGCTGTCAAATCGCTCTCAAGTTAAACCCTTAGCCAATACGTTTAACGAAATGGCAAGGCATATCAGCGCCTTAATCGAGAATCAAAAACACTTGTCGAATGCGGTATCCCATGAGATCCGCACGCCGCTGGCAAGGCTTAAATTTGCCCTCGCTTTAATCCCCATGTATTGTCAGCCTGATTCTGACGCTCAAAAGCGACAAAATTTTATTGATGAAATGCAAATCGATATCAAAGAGATTGAAGATTTACTGCAAGAACTACTGACTTATGCCAGTTTAGAATCCCAGCGAGAAGGGATCCAATTAGATGAGTACGATTTAATTCAGCTAATTAATCAAACCATTAAGCGTTTAGAAAGCTTAAGTCCAATCCCTATCGGGCTCAAGACTACAATCGATAAACTGCCACTACTAGGTGAACCGGCATTAATCGAGCGTACACTGCAAAATTTACTGACCAATGCGCAGCGCTTTGCCCGCACTGCAATCATCATAGAAGTTAAACAAACCCAGCACAGGGTGAGTTTAAGTGTGAGCAACGATGGAGAACCCATCCCTGCAGTAGATTTACCTAAAGTATTTGAACCTTTCTATCGCAGCCAATCGGTGCAAAATGGTAATAAAGGACATGGTTTAGGGCTTGCTATAATCAAACGTATTATGCAGCGACATCAAGGCGATGTCAGCGTTAGCAGTAATCCATACCAGACGTGCTTTAACCTTAATTGGCCGATAAAACGCCAGCTGTAATGCAACATTCTAACCATATAGTGACAATCAAGCTATGGCATCATACTAGGTTAGTCTAGCTCAAAACCACCAAAATCCAGCGAGGCTTCTGGCTTAGGTTCAAAATTTAATTGTGGGTTTAATTCGGCCCTTTCTCGCTCAAGTTGGGTTTGCCGTGCTTTCATTATTGCCAGCTGGCGACGGCGTTTACGTTGGGTACATAAGCGGATCACATCGTACTTTTGCGTAGCTGAAAACGTTAACCAATTAAATCTTTCGTCACGGCTACGCAGGCAACCATTACAGTAACCACGCGCATCGGTATGGCACACTCCGATACAAGGACTAGGGATTTCAAAAAAGGCTAACTGTTCCATAACCTGCTGCAATTTCTCTCTCAAGCACCAACGCCTATTAAATAACGTCGCTGCCTGATGCTAAAAGGGATGTAAATACAACACTCTTATCTAAAGTACTTGCAGAAACGTCTATAATCAAGGCACATTGGACGGAGTTTGTACAACTTGGAGCACTATTATGGGATACCGTTACTTTGCTAGTCTGCTAGTCGCAGTTGCCTTATTAAGCGCTTGCAGCAGTAAACCGAAAAATGATTACGATCTTAATTACGATTTCAGCGCGCTACATAACTTTGCACAGCTCACACCACAGAAAACCGACGATCCATTAAGCGCCCAGCGTATTCAGGTTGAAATAAGTCAGCAATTGACTCAAAAAGGTTTTACCGAAAACACTCAAGTACCCGACTTTAATGTCTCCTACGCCCTACTAACCCAAGACAAACCTAAGGACTCAGGCCTTTCAATCGGCTTAGGTACGGGTACGTTTGGGGGCTCAGGAGGTATAGGAATAGGCACCAGCGTTGGCGTACCACTGGGGAGTGATACTGCAAAAATCCAAACTATTCAGATTGATATTATCGACCCTAAAACTAAAGCATTGATTTGGCGCGGCAGTGATAGTTTTAACTTTGATGCTGGCGGAGATCAAAAAGCCCAAGATACCGCTAAGGCGGTTAGCCGGATTTTAGCGCAGTTTCCACCGCAAAAATAATCGTAAATGGGGGGCAATAAAAATGGGCAAATATCGCCCATTTTTATTGATAAAGCATTCGTATCGCCCGAAGCCTTCGAACGCAGATTCAGGAAAAAAGCCCAGATGAAAGATAGCGATCGCCGCGATCACAGATAATCGCCACCACCACTGACCCCGGATATTGTTTGGCAATCTTTAGCGCAGCAAACACGGCGCCGCCAGAGCTGACTCCCGCACAAATGCCTTCTTCTCGGGCCAAGACTCTGGTCATGTCTTTTGCATCTTGCTCTTCAATATCCATCACGACATCAACGCGGGATGCATCAAAAATTTCGGGTAAGTACGCCTGTGGCCAGCGGCGGATCCCAGGAATCGCACTGCCATCGGCAGGCTGAAGACCAATAATAGTGATGTCGGCATTACAGCTTTTAAGGTATTTAGACACCCCCATAATGGTGCCTGTTGTGCCCATGCTAGACACAAAATGAGTGATTTTACCTTGGCTCTGTTGCCAGATTTCAGGGCCTGTAGTAAGAAAATGGGCCTTTGCGTTATCTTGATTATTAAATTGATCCAGTACCTTACCTTTGCCTGCAGTTTGTAACTGCAGCGCTAAATCCCGTGCGGTCTCCATGTTATCCACCAGCATGAGTTCTGCACCATAGGCTTGCATCGCATCTTTACGTTCCTGAGTCGAGTTTTGCGGCATAATCAGGATCATCTTGTACCCTTTAATGGCCGCCACCATCGCTAGTGCGATCCCTGTATTACCACTCGTCGCCTCGATGAGCGTATCACCTGGGCTTATCTCTTGGCGCCGCTCGGCCTGAATAATCATATTAAGTGCTGCACGATCCTTCACTGAACCCGCCGGATTATTCCCTTCCAACTTTAACAGCACGGTGGAATCACCACAGTTAAGCCGTTGCAAGCGAACGAGTGGAGTTTGTCCAATACAGGCTTCAATGGTTGGAAAGTCAGACACTAGGGTTACCCTTTACTTGATAAAAATAGCTAAGCGATAGCCTATTCTAAGGGGGTTACCACGAACAAACACGCTGAATATTACTTATGGCATACAATAAATCGCTCATAGTTATTCAAAAAAGTTCTATACAACTGACTTCTTATAAACAATTACTTCTATTAATCTATAGGTAACAACGCTGACAAAGTCGCCAGTCCAAGGAGTTTAAAATGCCCGTAAAATTGATAAAGGCCCTATTAGGAACCCTCTTTCTGGGAACGTCACTCAATGTGGCTGCCGCTGATCAAACATTGCTTAATTCCTCATACGATATTGCGCGGGAATTATTCAGTGCCTATAACCCTGTTTTTGCTAAACATTGGCAAGAAAAAACCGGTAAAACTGTCGAGATTAAACAATCTCATGCGGGATCTTCGGCGCAGGCACGCTCTATTTTGCAGGGTTTGCCAGCAGATGTGGTGACGTTTAACCAAGTGACAGACGTACAGGTACTATACGAGCGCGGTAAATTGATCCCAGAAAACTGGCAAAAATTGCTACTTAATGACAGTTCACCTTACTATTCCACCATTGCATTTTTGGTACGTAAAGGTAACCCGAAGCAAATTAGTGACTGGGGTGATTTAGCTAAAGATGACGTTAAACTGGTATTCCCTAACCCAAAAACCTCTGGTAATGCCCGCTACACTTATTTAGGCGCATTAGGTTATGCCCAGAAAAGCTTTGGCAAGGAGAATCAAATTGAACAGGATCAATTCCTGAAAAAGTTTCTCGGCAATGTGGCTGTATTTGATACTGGCGGCCGGGGTGCAACCACCTCTTTTGTAGAGCGTAATATCGGTGATGTATTGATTACTTTTGAATCAGAAGTGAACAATATCCGCCAACAGTATGGTGCGGACGATTACCAAGTTATTGTACCAAAAACATCGATTCTAGCTGAGTTCCCAGTCGCCGTTGTCAAGAAAAATGCTAAGCGTAATGGCACTCTTGAACTAGCAACTGAGTATTTACAGTATCTCTACAGCGAAGAAGCACAACGCTTATTGGCAGGATTCAACTATCGTGTGCACAACGAAACAGTGAAGGCCGAGTTCACGAAGCAGTTCCCTACGGTTGACCTACTAACCGTCGAGCAAATCATCGGTGGTTGGGATAATGCCATGAAAACGCAGTTTGGTAACGGTGCAAAACTTGATCAGTTACTCAAGCGCTAATTCCAAGCTGATGTTATAAAAGGTTAATGGTTTAACCCGGGCAAAGTCCCGGGTTAAAACGCTTTATGGTATTTAGCCGTCATTGTTGCCAGCGTGAAAATAGCTTTGATTGTCTAACTCAGACAACACATAACTGACGATAAATAAATTGTATTGGTTTTAACTCAATTAACCTGATCGGGTGATTATTCTGTGATTTTTAATAACGGGCGTTTACGCCATAAGCGGGTTCTTCCAGGTTTCAGCATCAGCTTAGGTGTCTCCCTACTGTTTGTCAGCCTGATCCTATTATTGCCGATTTCTGGGCTTATCATGCAGACCAGTTCAATGAACTGGTCTGAATACTGGGGCGTGATTTCCGATCCCAGAGTCGTGGCCAGTTACCGCGTCACCATTTTTTCGGCGCTTGCTGCATCAGTCTTTAACTGCCTTTTCGGGTTATTGCTCGCATGGGTGCTGGTGCGTTATGAATTTCCGGGTAAACGCATAGTTGATGCATTAGTAGATTTACCCTTTGCATTACCGACCGCCGTTGCAGGTATCACCTTAGCCACCCTTTATGCCGAAAATGGCCAAATTGGTAGTCTACTTGCCGAGTTTGGAATAAAAGTTGCCTACACCCCTTTAGGCATAGTGGTGGCGATGATTTTCACTAGCATTCCCTTTGTGGTGCGAACCGTACAACCGGTACTGGAAGAATTGTCACATGATGAGGAAGAAGCGGGCATGACACTTGGCGCCTCAGATCGTGCAGTATTCTGGCACATTATTTTGCCATCCTTGTGGCCAGCATTAATGATGGGAACGGCGCTGTCTTTTACCCGCAGTCTGGGTGAGTTTGGCGCGGTTATTTTTATCGCTGGCAATATGCCCTATATCAGCGAAATCACTTCATTAATGATTTTTGTCCGCTTGCAGGAGTTTGATTTTGCAGGTGCCAGTGCGATTGCCTCGGTAGTTTTACTGACCTCGCTGGTGCTATTACTACTAATAAATCTCTGGCAGGCGCGTTATCTGCGCCGTATTCATGGACGATAAGGAGCGAATATGAACTCATTTAAACCCTTAAGAGTCGGTGAATCGCCCCTTATAAAATGGAGCCTAATTACGCTTGCCGTACTATTGGCCTTACTGTTCCTGCTATTACCGATAGTGAGTATTTTTCAACAAGCGCTGGTCGGCGGCTGGCAACGTTATATTGAGCACCTAAGTCAGCCAGATTCGCTACACGCAATTGGTTTGACACTGATGGTAGCCGCACTAACTGTGCCCATCAATTTAGTGTTCGGTATCATGCTGGCGTGGAGTGTCACGCGGTTTGAGTTTCCGGGCCGCAAGTTACTTATCACACTCATCGATATCCCGTTTGCGGTATCGCCTGTCGTCGCAGGTCTACTCTACTTACTGCTCTACGGCAGCAGCGGTTGGCTGGGCGAATGGTTATATGAGCGCGATCTGCAAGTCATGTTTGCATGGCCGGGAATACTGTTAGTGACCATTTTTGTCACATGCCCCTTTGTTGCCAGAGAACTTATTCCATTAATGCAACAACAGGGCGCCTCGGAAGAAGAAGCAGCCGTGATCCTCGGAGCATCATGGTGGCAACTATTTCGCCGCGTGACATTTCCTAATATCAAATGGGCGCTGATTTACGGTGTGATCCTCACTAATGCCAGAGCCGTTGGGGAATTTGGTGCGGTTGCGGTTGTATCAGGTAACATTCGCGGCGAAACCAACACCTTACCTTTGCATGTGCAATTATTGTACGAAGATTATCAGGCTGAGGCCGCCTTCGCGAGCGCGTCATTACTGGCCTTAATTGCCCTATTGACCCTAATGCTAAAAGCCGTAGTTGAATGGCGACAACAACGCAGTTTAACCGCCAATGACAATAAAGAGCAGAGTCCATTATGAGTATTCGACTGACTAATATTTCCAAGACGTTTGGCCAGTTTCAGGCGCTTTCCCCACTAAATCTTGATATTCAAGAAGGGGAAATGATTGGCCTACTGGGACCGTCAGGTTCTGGTAAAACTACGTTACTGCGGATTATTGCAGGTCTTGAAGGCGCTGATAGCGGCAGCATTCATTTCGGTGACAGAGAGGTAACCCAAGTGCATGTGCGTGAAAGACGAGTGGGGTTTGTATTTCAAAACTACGCACTATTTCGCCATATGACGGTAGCGGATAACGTCGCCTTTGGACTCGAAGTCATGCCTAAAAAACAAAGACTTCCAGCGGCAGATATTCGTAAACGAGTGGCACAACTGTTAGAAACGGTACAACTAGGCCATCTCGCTAATCGCTATCCTGAGCAACTATCAGGTGGACAAAAACAGCGGATTGCTTTGGCCCGCGCATTAGCAACGCAACCCGAAGTGCTGCTACTCGATGAACCCTTTGGTGCCTTAGATGCCAAAGTGCGCAAAGAACTACGCCGCTGGCTACGCAGCCTGCACGATGAACTAAAATTCACCAGTGTGTTTGTGACCCACGATCAGGATGAAGCGCTTGAACTCTCTGACAGAGTGGTCGTGATGAGTAATGGTCATATAGAGCAAATTAATACGCCTGCAGAACTATACTCGCACCCCAATAGTCGCTTTGTGTTTGATTTTCTGGGTAACGTCAATGTGTTTGAAGCCAGTTGGCAACAAAATCGTTGGCAAAATGGCCAAGCATTTTTGGTGCCTCCAGCGCAGCAGACATTGCAGCAAGATGGCGCACTTTATATCCGTAGTCACGAATTGACGCTGTCAGACAAGCCTAATAGTCAGGCCAACTTGCCGTTTGATATTGTTGCTATAACACCAGTAGGCGCCGAAGTGAGAGTGGAATTAGCACCACACGGCTGGCATAGCAAAGAACTATGGGAGGCTAAATACACCCAACATCATCTGCAGGAGCTCGGGCTGCAAAAAGGCAGTTTGGTATACGCCACGCCAAGAACAGGTTACTTCTTTGGTGCAAAGGGCGACAGCTCGCCGACCCGTCTAAGCTGGCCATTCCTGACACCAGGCAGCCTCGCCTTTGATATCTAAATTTTTATATTGGCAGGAATAGACAATAATGTTGGCGTGCCACAGGATCGTGATATCGCCAAAGCCGTTAGCTAGACGTTGGCGTTGTTGCCACAGAAGAAATAATTGACCAATCATATATGGGCATGAACTCACCCACCCATGATTTGTACATAATGTAGAGAACAGAACTCGAGACAAAAACGTTTTAGCTATGCAACCATAATCAGATTGCGATAAATATTAAGAATTAACGTTTAAGTTCGGCTGCGAGCGCAAAACGACACGCCCGCTATAACCACTTCTTAGCTTATAGAATAAATAGTCGCGATCATCACTCCACTTAACTATTGAACCTTATTCAGCGGAGGAGCTTTCCATGTACCGTCGAGCGCCTCAATTTTTGGCCAATAAATTCGCATAGGGATCCAGAACGGTCCATCGGGTGCCGGTAGCCAGTTAGCCTCTTTATCCTTACCTGGGGAGTCCTTCTGAACATAAATAGTCAAGCCACCGTCAGCATCCTTTTTGAGTTCAGGGAGCATTGGCGAGTTGATTAAATAACGATTAATAGGATTTGCAACCATCAAGCTCTCAGGTAGGTTGTACATAGTCACTGACCAAAACGCATTGACTGGAGGGTATTGTCCAGGCTCGAAGCGCAAAGTGTAGTCATGTTTTGATGCATCCAAGGGCTGACCATCAGCATCCTCTCTGTAGAGTGGATAGATCGCGTCATCCTTAGAGTTACCGTAAATACCAAGCACCGCACCAGCAAAGCGGTAGAGATAATTATTTTTGAGTACTTCTCGTGTACCGAAGAGGTCTGCGGTAGTCACCTTGCCGGAGGCAATGTCAGTCTTTTCCAAATTATCCAGAGCTTTCCAGCCATCGACGATACCGTCCGCAAATGCCTGCTTCATTTCAGGTGACAGTGACTCAAAATTAATTCGTTTACCTCCACCAACGCCAATCTTTGCGAAACGTGCCATGAGTGCCTTCTCCGAAGGAACTGTAGGCGTAAACTCCAGAACGAAGTTCAGAATATTGAAAAACTCCAATGAAGTCTTTTGCTCAACAGCGGATAGCGGAGGCATCCAATTAATCTTGGATGCAGCTTTAGGGGTGGGTTTACCCATATAAGCCGAGAGCGTCTGCACCTTGTAGCCTGCCTGCACAGCCTTCACATTGTCAATATCTGCGGGGTTAAACAACTGAGTGCGGTATGCAAGAAAGACAAACTGCGTTTCAGAACGCATCATCTTAGCGACTCCTTTGGGAGTCTCACCCTGCCAGTCCGGACCGGCCACGAGAAGTACAGATCCATCATTGCCGGTTGTTCTGCTTCCGGCGTACGCGAAATTGTGCGTGTACCAATCGATAAACTGCAACGAGAAGTATCGATTCTTCTCGATAGGCGGCAGAGTGAGAATTAATGGCTCAGTTCGCAGATCCATCCCGACGAAAGAATAAGGCGTATCAGAATTGGCGGTCTGGATCGCTTTGTCATCCGATGTGAACACCCGCGCCATATTGAATATCTGATTCCAAGAAGTTTTGTATTCAGGACTCTGTGTATCGACAAAATACGCATACTGAATCCGATAGTTGTCAACCATAGGATTACCATAAATATATGCTTCTTTAGCGATCTCACGCGCTTGCTCAGGCGAGATAGCCGCTTGAACATCCCCCACCGATGAGATAGATATAAACAACAGGCATAGGAAAAACTTTACCATGGGAATTCTCATTATTGTGCTCTCCTTTTCATTGAATTACGTTGCTGATAGGCCGTTCACATCACATAAATGTAGATATTTGAACAGTTCAAAACTTGTGCGGCATGCTGATGCAAAACAACGGAAATTTACACACGGATGCTAAGTTACATATTTTCTAATACATAAAGCCTATTAGGTCGCCTGATATTTTTAGCGTTGTGGTAATAATTAACATCAATATAGTGGTAGAAGGTTAAGGACTGAGAATAAATCCTGCGTAGCAGAGGATAATGTTGTGTTTTTGTAAAGTTATCAACATTTATCTCTATGTTATAGATTGAAAACCTACTCATGGGCATTCACTGTACGGCCTTTAGCCCATTGCCTTTAGTCCATTGCTTGAGTGCATTGCTTGAGTGCATTGATTTTTTCGCTCATGGCCACGGATAAAAGCCGAGTTTTGCTGAGCTCCTCAAGTGATAAAGCTTGATCGACACTGCTATCAATACTTTTTGCGGTATACATGGTGGCAATAACGGATCAAGAAGATTGCTTTGCGTGTCCCCCCGCCGGATAAATCGATAAAGAAAATTTCATCCATCCCACCCTTTTGTATTAGCTCTGGCGGCAAGGCTTGAATATCATTGGCGGTTACCACCACAAAAACCTCTGATTTACGCTCAATCATTTAAGTCAGTAAGATGCCGAGTATGCGAGTTGATGCACCTTCATCACAGCTACTGTTGTTTAAGCCTTTTTCAATTTCATCTAACCAAAGCATGCAAGGTGACATAATGTCGGCCAGTTCCTTTTTTATTAACCAAAAATGTGTCAAAAAAAGTCCAGCGAACTGGACTTTATAGCATGCTCAACAAATGAGATTTAACCGTCTAAGGGTTAATGTCCATCAAAAAACAAGTAATTCAACCAACCTTGCATCCTGAGCAACACTTTACGCATAACAGACACGTGGTGAAAATGCTCAGTATAAATAGCCACTTGCCCTGACACTCCCGCGGGGAAACCTTTACGAATGACATCGTCATCAATCTCAATTAAGACGATAACTCGACCGGTTTGAAACATACGATCCGAGGACTGTAGCACTCCGCCCATTTGAACTTCACCCTCTGACATGGCTGGCAGTACTTTAGCGACACGGCCAGTAAACACTTGCCCGGGAGCAGCATCAAGAATCACCTCAGCCTCATCACCTTCCTTTAGGCGTAGTAGAGAATTTTGCCAAAAAGCACCCGCAAAATAACGTTGCTCATTAGGGATAAAACTCATCACTGGGCGTAATGGGATAGGCACCGCCATCGCACCTGGACGTAGCGCCATTTGCGTCACCACACCATCAGCTGGCGCACGAACCACGGTTTGTTCTAAGTCATAGATAGCACCATCTAAATCACCCTGTAAGCCCGCGACTTTAGTATTAACGCCGTCAATATTAGACTCATAGGCTAGCCTAACTCGTAACTCATCTGATTTAGCTACCATTAACTGTGCTTCAGAAGCGAGGTAAAGCTGACGTTTGTTATCCAATTCCAGCGCAGTAAATGGAGAGTTAGCCCCACCTTTACGATGACCATTTTCATAGCGTTCGTATGCAGATTTATTGCGTTCTTTATCGGCATTAACCCGCTCAACATTGGCTTTAGCCGATTCCCATGCTGCAGCGAGCTGTGGCACTTCTAGCTCGGCGGCGATTAAAGCGGCACGTTTACGCTTAACCACGGCTTCAAAGGGAATAGGATCAATACGGAAAAGTATATCTCCTTGTTTAACCTGAGTATTAGGCTGTACTTCAACACTAATCACTAACCCTTTTACGGCGGGTGTGATGGGAATAGAGACAAAATACTCCCGCGCAAAGCTCGAATAAGGATGGTTGTAGTTCATCACTAATATCAATGCACTAATGATCACTACTCCCCCCAAAACTGCGGTGGGTACAGTCCATTTTGTCAGCGGGATTTTAAAAACTTTAAAAATAACAATACAAATAGCGGCGTAGGTCAGTATGAGTAATAAATCCATGTTACACCTCGACTTTATTTGTAATAACAGGCTCTACAACATTTGTTTTCGCCTGTTCTAATTGATCTAGCCTTGCTTGTAGATTAGTTACTGTCTGGCGTAGCGTGTTTACATCTTCTTCTAAGCTCAGCTCTCGCTTCGCTACAGTACTAAAACCCCAACCACGGTCTTCTCGGTACAAGGTCGCCCATATCCATAAAAATGGCCAAATAGCATGCAAAGTAAACAAACTGACCCATCCCGCGATATGCAATGCATCTTGCTGTGGATGATTACGTTTTTTTGCAATTTCGTACGGAATATCATGGATCGCAATCACCCCATAAAAAATAACCACTACCACAAACAACAACACCCCTAACGCAAAGTAATCTAAAAACATTATAAAACTCCCATGTTCGTCATATTCACTTTTAAAATAATCCCTATTAGATATGCTAACCCAGTAGTTAACATTTGCTAAACAATATTAACCAGCAGAACCAACAACAATGTTATGAATAATAAAATTGACTGAGTTCACACTAAACCCAGTGATCCGCTGCACACTTGCTTATTTACATCATGATCCCAACTACCGTTCGCGTTAAACTCAAGATTAAGTTGCGCGCCATGACGCAATCCCTACAATTGTTAAAAAGGTATCCACACATGATAGGCACTCCCTACACTGAGGGCGCACGACGCGCCATGTTGCTCGGCTGCGGTGAACTGGGTAAAGAGGTAGCCATTGAGCTGCAACGCTTAGGCGTAGAAGTGATTGGCGTTGACCGTTATGCCAACGCTCCTGCTATGCAGGTCGCGCATCGCTCCCATGTGATCAACATGCTCGATGCAAGCGCGCTGCGGGCTGTTATTGAGTTAGAAAAACCGCATTTAGTTATCCCCGAGATTGAAGCCATTGCCACCCAAACCTTAGTGGAAATGGAAGCGCAAGGCGTGAATATCATCCCGACAGCGAGAGCAACGAAGCTAACGATGGACAGAGAAGGCATTCGTCGCCTCGCCGCCGAAACCTTAGGGTTACCCACCTCACCTTACTTTTTCTGTGATACTGAAACTGAATTTAATCAAGCTATAAGTAAAATTGGTCTGCCGTGTGTGGTTAAGCCGGTCATGAGCTCATCGGGCAAAGGCCAGAGCGTTATTCGTGATGTCGCCCAAAGCCATAAAGCGTGGCAATACGCCCAAGAAGGGGGCCGCGCTGGCGGTGGTCGCATTATCGTAGAAGGCTTTATAGCCTTCGATTATGAAATCACACTGTTAACCATAAGCGCAGTCAATGGCATACACTTTTGTGCGCCCATTGGCCACAGGCAAGAAGATGGTGATTACCGTGAGTCATGGCAGCCACAAGCCATGTCCGCTGAAGTGTTAGCAAAGTCGCAAGCGATTGCCAGTAAAGTCGTTGAAAATCTTGGCGGTTATGGATTATTTGGCGTAGAGCTGTTTGTTAAAGGTAATGAAGTGTATTTCTCCGAAGTCTCACCTCGGCCGCACGATACCGGCTTAGTCACACTCATTAGCCAAGATTTATCGGAATTTGCCCTGCATGTAAGGGCGATTCTTGGCCTGCCCATACCCAATATCCACCTGCATGGACCAAGTGCCTCAGCGGTAATTTTGGCTGAAGGCACCTCGAGTAATATTCGCTATCAAGGTATTGCCGCCGCATTAGAAGCGGTCAACACTCAACTCAGATTATTCGCCAAACCCGATATTGATGGTCGGCGCCGCTTAGGTATCGCGCTTGCCCGTGATATCGATATTGATAGCGCGGTAAGTAAGGCACTCGATAGCGCCAGTAAGGTAAAAGTCATTTTTTAACCGTATTGGCCTCTTAACATTAAGCTCAAGCACACACTAAAAACGGGAGATGAGTATCCGCGCATTTCCCGTTTTTTTAATACGGATCCAGAATAATCAACCGCCTCCAATAAAAAGTGACCACACAGAACGCACAGAGTAAACTAGCGGCCTTATTCTATGGCCTGTGTTTCCACGCCTTGCACCATAAGCGCTGTGCCTGACATTTTTATTTTAAGCTTTTATTTAAGACTCTTTATGTCAAGCGTGTGACTTATAAAGCACCACAGCAGCAGCAACCAACAGTAGTAGAAAGTAGAACTCAATATGCCTCTTCAGCCTTCATGCTTTACCCCTTTCACCCAAGTGATTGATGCCTATGCGCTGCCGCAGCGTTTTACGTTTCCTTTCTATTACGAGCCGCATCCACTGTGCGTTATCGCCGCAAACGAATTACAGCAGCATCTTGAGACTCAAAATAATTGGCAGCATAATTTTGGCCTAACGGGTGAGTTAACTGGCGCCATTGGCAAAATGTTTGGCGTATTACTGGTGCAAAACCCGCAAGGTGAAGTGGGTTATTTATCAGCATTTTCAGGCAAGTTAGCCGAGCAAAACCATTGGCCGCACTTCGTCCCACCTGTGTTTGATATGCTAGCAAAGGATAATTTTTTTCACGCTGAAAATCTGCAAATCAACCAGCTTAATGCCCAACTCTTCGCGCTAGAAAATCATCCCGATATCCCCCGTCTATCAACCAATCTTAATGCTGAGCAAGCGCAAGCAGCAACCAAACTTGCCGCCCACAGACAATTGATGATCGACGGCCGTCAATCACGCAAGGCGCTGCGCAATCAACTCGCAATCCAATTGGCGACCAAGCCGACTGATGAGACCTTACGTGAAAATATAGTCATCGAAGCCAAGCTTAACCAAGAAAGCATTAATGAAAAAAATCAGCTAAGAGATATTAAACACTATTGGGATGAGCGTATTAATACCATCAGCCAAGAGTTAAGCCTACTTACCGATGAGCGCGATGCGTTAAGGCAACAACGTAAACAACTCTCGGCAGCGTTGCAGCAAAAGCTGTTTGAACAGTATCGTTTTTTGAATATTCAGGGCGTAGAAAAAAGTCTTTACGCCATATTTAAAGGTACGGTAGAACTGACGCCGCCCGCAGGTTCGGGTGAATGCGCCGCACCTAAGTTGTTACATTACGCCTTTAAACACAATCTCAAACCGCTGGCGATTGCCGAGTTTTGGTGGGGCGCACCGCCAAAGTCAGAAATCCGCCAGCATAAACAGTTTTATCCCGCCTGCCGACGTAAATGCCATCCCATTTTAGGGCATATGCTCGAAGGGCTAAGCGTTGATGACAATCCGCTACTTGCTAATCCCGCACAAGGCAAAATCTTAGCGATTGTCTATCAAGACGATGTCATGGCGATTGTGAATAAACCCGCCGAGTTTTTATCCGTGCCGGGCAAAGACATTACAGAATCAGTGTATTCACGCATGCAACAAACCTTTCCTAATGCCACGGGCCCACTTATCGTCCATAGACTCGATATGTCGACCTCGGGATTAATGGTGATCGCACTAACAAAAGAGGCCCATAAACAACTGCAAAAACAGTTTATCCAGCGCACGGTAACTAAGCGTTATGTGGCTCTTTTAGCGGGTATTCCTGCGGTAATCGCCAGCAAACAGCCAAATGGCGAAATATCTTTACCCCTGCGGGGAGATTTAGACGACAGACCAAGGCAACTGGTGTGCCATGAGTTTGGTAAAGCAGCGCAAACCTATTGGCAAGTGAGTCAAATCAATGAATCCACCAATCAAACCCGAGTGTATTTGTCGCCTAAAACGGGTCGAACCCACCAACTCAGAGTGCATTGTGCCCATTTAGAAGGGTTAAATACGCCCATTTTAGGTGATGATCTCTACGGGACTCGCGCTAATCGCCTGCATTTACATGCTGATTTATTGATACTCCAACATCCTGTAACGGGTGAATCAATGCGCTTTCAAGTCGATGCTGAATTTTAACCACTAACGCCAAAGGAAAGCATCCTTAAGCTTAATATGTAGGGTTAAGCATCAGAGATTTGGTACTTTTTCGCGATGTATAAACGGCATTTTTCAGGCATAGTAGCCTCATTTAATCCGGGAAAAATAGCAGTAGCATGGGCAATCTGATTAACAATATGAGACGAAATCAGTGGCGATTATTCACTTTGTTCATCGCCTCATTATGGCTGAGTGCCTGCCAACCCACAGCGGATCAAAGTGAGCTCAAGTCAAACCCGAATGATCCTCATGCAGCAAAAACGGCTTTAGCATCTATAACTTTTGAACAACCATTCTCGCAAGAAGTTTATATCTGGCAGCGCCAATGGCGCCCAGCAAACCAAATCGCCTTAGCGCAAAGCCAAAGCGCCTTTCAGGGATTACGCATTCTGGCACTGCAAGCGTACCCAAAGCCTAATGGCGCCGATATTTGGTTTGAGGTGGCGGTCAATCATGCTTGGTTACAGGCCGACCCAAGGCCCAAAATCCTCGTGGTGCGTCTAGATGGTCAATTCACCCATTTAAATGATGAAGAAGTGATTCATAAAATCAGCCAAGTTCTGGCAAACTGGCAAGCTAAAGGCACCCATATTGTCGGAGTAGAAATCGATCACGATAGCGCCAGCAGTAAACTACCCGCCTATAGAGAGTTTCTTAAAAAACTTAAAGCACATTTACCCACCCAGCTAAAACTCAGCATTACCGCACTGCCCGCTTGGCTCAGTAGCGCTGACTTTCCTATTTTACTGACCACTATCGACGAACTCGTGCTACAAATTCACAGCGTGAGCGACCCACGCCACGGCCTATTTGATGAAATTAAAGGTTGGCAATGGGTAGAGCAACTGTCACGCATCAGCACAGTACCTTATCTCATTGCACTGCCGGCCTATGGCTCGGCGGTTATCAGCACAGCTTCAGGCTATCGGGTTGAGAGTGAAACGCCGCTGCGCAATCAACTCCCATCCGCCACTGCCGTAAAAGAACTGATGGCTGACCCCAAAGTATTACAGACTTTTGTGCAAAGACTGCAAAACCAAACGGATGCAAAACTTAAAGGTATTATCTGGTTTCGACTGCCGCTGGAAGGGGATAAAAGAGTTTGGCCGCTCAACACCCTAATCGCCGTTGCACAGCAAGGGGAACTCGCAGCCAAAATTGAGCTCATGATATCAAGCGATAACAACGCCACCAACCAAGCGCAATTAACCGCGGAAAATACACTAAAAAGCCACAAAATGCCTCAGTCGCAGTTATTCCAACTGAGCTTAATTAATCGCGGCAATATTGCTGGCGAACTTCCCGTTCTTTTGTCGCTAGCGGGACACGCTTGCAGCGGGTATGATGCGCAAAATGGCTATCGCGTAATACAGAAAGATGGGCTGTTAACGTGGCAATCGCAAGCTGAAACGACCGCCGCATTAACCTCAATTGAAGCAGCTCCACGTACTAACATGATGTCAGTACTGCAACCAAACAGAGAGACTCAAAAATACATGCTCAACCCAAACGGCCAAAAAGTGATAGGCTGGGCACGTTGTGAGTCATTATATTTACAGGGGATTTATGCGCCATAAGCCAAAATTATCAACCACAATAGCAACATCTCGTCGGGCTTTTAAGCTTAAACAAACCACGCTCATCTGTTTAAGCTTATTCTCACCAATGCTGTTGGCATGCGGCCCCGATTTTCCGTTGCAATTGACTCAAGACAGACAGAGTAATCTCAGCTACTTACCGCAAGCGTCTTTTAGCCAGCAGCTCACCACCCTAGCAAAACCTTTGCCTTGGCAGTATCAAGATGCGCCAGCTGCGCAGGAATATCTCTGGGATGAGGCCCATGGTCGTTATCTGTCACAAACCCGCGCCTTTGAAAGCAGTGAGTTAAGTGAAGCCCATTTAGCCTTAGTCAACACCCTACGTGATGCGACAGGCCCGATTGAAGCCGAGCAAATGGCGGCTAAGTTAGATCAAGACCTACCCCAAGCGCTGACGTGGTATACCTTAGGTGCCGTCGCATTTGAGGCCAAAGATTATGAAAGAGCCACAAACTATTTTACAAAAATCATCAAATTACCAGAAAGTGAACGCGCCTCTCGCAGTTTGTGGGCGCTGTATTCACTCTCACGAATTGAGCTTATTTTAAGTAAAACCTCTGCGGACCCTGAACATTTAAATCGTGCTAATGCTTATCTGACACAGCTACAAGCTGAAGTCATCCAAGGCAGCGCCGATCCTCTACGTTTGAGCTTAGCGAGCTTAGGTGAGCAAGCGTATATTTTGCTGCACCAAGGCCAGCCCTTAGCCCAAACCACAGAACAAAGTGACACAGCTGACGCTAAACTACCCATCACTCTTAACCCTGCGGTATTGGATAAAGTCATTGAGCTTTATGCAACTCAATCGGTACAGGGCGATAGTAGCGGTTATGATTCATTGTTGATGCTAAGCCGCACTTTGATGGGTAAAGACATTGCTGAACTGAAGCCGCTGCTGCAACAAGCGAGTGTGCAGCAGTTATTAATTGCCTATTGGCAAAGTAGCACGAATGAATTTGCCTACGATGGCCAGCTTTCTGAAATGGGCTTAAAGGTCGCAGAAATTCTGAAAATCTTTCCAGCCGATGGCTTACAACTTAGTCATGGCGATAAATTAGCCGCTATTTATTATCAGCTAGGGGATTATGCTAGTGCAGAGCGCCTATTAGCCTTAGCTAAACCCAGCGGCTTAACATGGTGGCTCACTGCAAAATTAATGCTACAAAAGGGTGACTCAGTTGGGGCGGCTAATGCCTATGCAGAAGCAGCGCGCCACTTTCCCGAGCAACCCAAAGTCTTAGCGACTGTTGATGTCAAAGAAACCCAGCAGCAAGCTATTGATGCTGATAAAGATATCGCCACCTACTGCCGTATTCGCGCTGAGCAAGGCGTGTTATCCCTAGAGCGCGGTGAATACCTAGATGCGTTAAATCACTTACTCGAAAGTGGTGATGAGTACTGGCAGGATATCGCCTATGTGGCGGAGCGCGTACTGACCACAGCTGAACTTAAATTGTTTGTTGATGAACATGTGCCGCTTATCACCTTTGAATACCCAAAAGATAGCGATTGGTACGATAATATCGAGCCAACAAACAACCGTTTACGCTACTTACTCGGCCGCAGACTATTACGTGAAGGGGCGATAAAAGAAGCGCCAGCTTACTTCCCTAACCCTAACCTTTATGCCAGCGCCCTCGACTATGGTAATCAGCTAACCTTAGCAAAAAATGAAAAAGGTATTGATAGTGCCAAAGCCTATTGGGCGGCGGCAGGGCTTGCTCGCCATCAAGGCATGGAAATCTTAGGGTTTGAATTAGCACCCGATTACGCTATCTACCAAGGTGTATTTGATTTAAGCGATTGGAATGAGCCGAGTAAACTGAGTGAAAAAGAACAATCACGGGTAAACGCCAGCCAAGCCATCCCAGACAAACGCTTCCATTATCGCTACACAGCGGCAGAGCTTGCCAACAAAGCGGCCGACTTTGTACCGCAAAATGGCCAAGCCTACGCAGCGCTACTCTGCCAGGCGACCGGTTGGGTATTGTATCGAGATCAGGAGCTTGCCCTGCGTTACTATAAAAAATACGTCACTAATGGCGCCTTTGTCCCTTGGGCCGAAAACTTTGGTTTGCAGTGTGAAGCACCCGATTTTGATAGCGCAGCAAAACGCGCACGGGCCAATGACATGGCACAATGGAACGCTCTATACCACAAGCTGAAAAAGCCCATCGTCTTCGGCTTATTAGCCATCGCAGGATTAATGGGTGTTTGGTGGATACGTAGAAGAAAGACTCAATAATCAACATCTAATAACGTCTTCTCTCTTTAAACGTCACTATGAACATAAAGAGAGAGGACGCATATCACTTTACAAATTTACGCAGTTAATCACTTTCCCCTTTAGAAAACTATTCACATTCGCTACAGCAATATTGAGCAAACTTTGCCGAGCCTCTTTAGTCGCCCACGCGTTATGGGGACTGATGCTGATATTGGGCGCATGCAATAAGGGATTATCTGCACTGGGTGGCTCGGTTGATAACACATCGACACCGGCAAATAAGCGATTTTGAGCAAGCGCGGCGGCAAGCGCGGCCTCATCAATTAATCCACCGCGCGCGGTATTAATCAGCAAGGCTTTGGGCTTCATTAACGCAAGAGTTTGTTGGTCGATAAACTGCTCGGTTTCGGGGGTGAGCGGGCAATGCAGCGAAATAATATCTGACTCGTTAAGTACAGTATCACGCTCTACCCACCTAGCGCCTTGGGGTAAATGTTTGATCTCTGAGCGAGTGTTAACCAGAACGTTCATGCCAAATGCGAGGCCGAGCGCCCCAACCTGCTGGCCTATATCGCCATAACCAATTAAGCCTAGCGTTTTACCTTTTAATGATTGCAGCGGTCTTAAGGTAAAACAAAAATCCTTACTATTTACCCATTGACCATCGACCACGGCTTGATGATGAGCAGCCACCGCTTGGGTGTGATGCAAAATATGGGCAAACACCATTTGCGCAACAGCGTCTGGCGCATATGCCGGCACATTAGTCACCACGATGCCAGCCGCTTTAGCAGCCGCTAAGTCGACAACATTAGTGCCCGTCGCCAACACCCCGATATATTTCAGTGCAGGAAGCTGCGCCAATGTCTTAGCATTAAGCGGGGTTTTATTGGTTAGAATGATCTCGACACCTTGAGATCTAGTGATAATGTCATCACTTGCCGTGCGGGCAAAACAAGTAAACTCACCCAATTGTTCTAAGGATTGCCAACTGAGATCGCCAGGGTTTAAGCTTTCACCATCAAGTACCACTATCTTCATGCCGCGAAATCTCCTTTTCGATTAATTCAGTTAAGCGATGGATTAAAAACTCATTTTTAGTCCAAGGTTAGCCTGCGCTTGCCACATCACATCTGAAGTGATGTGCCATAAGCATTCGTTTTCATCACAAAAGAGCGCGCTATCACTGTTGATAAACGTCGCATAGCCGCGGATATCGGCAAAAAGGCCCACGTTTGAGGTCACTTTATATTCAACCCCACCGCCAATTCCCATAGAGAAACGCGTTTCGTTTGACCAATCGTCAGGCTGCATACGTGTAACCCCTGCACTGGCGGTAACATAGGGCTGCATATTGCCCTGGGGGAAATATAAGGTGCCACCTAAATGGATATAATCTAAGTCTAATGAGGTCAGGGTATTTGGCGTAAACATGCCATTACTTTTCAGCTCAGAGGCTTGACGGCTATATAGCAAATAAATGTTGCCAGGATCTTTGGTGTTCACTCCCAACATCAAACCGTAATGACTAGACTCTTCAATCTTCACGCTTTCATTACCACTGGTCTGAGCGGTATTAACCTTAATTTGACTCACATCAAATTGACCGCCACCAAGACTGTAACCACCAAAAGGTGCGACGAAAACGTCGGCCTGCGCGAACATTGCCACCGGTAACAAAGCGGTAAAAAGTAAAACGTTATGTATATATTTCATAAAGAATTCCTTATCTTTTATATGTCCAATTCAGCCAAATCTAACGCATACCACGCTCAGACTTGACTCTATCATAGGCGGCTTGAATATCCTGAGCCTTACGATTTGCCAGCTCCATCATTTCCGGTGGCAAACCTTTCGCCACTAACTTATCGGGATGATGTTCGTTCATCAACTTACGGTAAGCCCGTTTAACATCTTGATCACTGGCTTCGTCGGTAATACCCAGCAAACTATAAGCATCAGTGACCGAGGTCTTATTGCCATTAGATGTTTGATTAAAACGAAACTCAGCCTGCCAGCGTTGAAGTAAAGCATCCAACTGCGAGCGACCATAACCTAACTCTTGTGCAATCGTCATCAAGATAGCGTGTTCAGCGGCATCCAGCTCACCATCGGACAACGCCGTTTGGATTTGGATTTCAATAAACATCTGCACGAGCTCTTTGCGCCCCATGGTAATCGCTCGGAAAGCGTGTAAGCTGCTGCGTAAGTCAAAATCAGCTGATTTGCCCTCACGAAATGCCTGTTGTGCTTCTTTACGCGCCTCACCGGTTAAACGCATTTGGTCCATCAATAACGTCGCGATACGAATATCGGTTTCAGTCACGTGCCCAGACGCTTTCGCCACATGGCCCATCACGGCAAACGTGGTATTGAAGAAGATCGCCTGACGATTCTTAGCTTGACCGAGTATTTCTCGAAATCCTACGCCTGAAGACGCACGTTTATCGTAGAGATGACCGAGCCATAAACCCAACAATGCACCAAAGATACGACCGAACATAAAGCCAATAACAAACCCAAAAAACTTACCCCAAAGCCGCATCTTATATCCTGATATTTATAATGTGTTAAATATGCCAGCGCAATTGAGACAAAATACGCTACGCACCTAGATTGATATGTTAGTTTGCAATGTTAACTCAAGCGCCTGTAAACGTGGAATAGTGCCCACATCGCACCAAAGTCCGTCAAACAAAGCACCGGTCACGCTGCCCTCTGCCATGCACGCTTTCAACAAGGGCGCCAAAGCAAAAGCCCCCGCCGGCGAGTCGTTAAAGAATGCGGGATGATATATGCCCATACCCGAAAACGTATATTTTTTATCGCCCGGCTCATGCACTTGATTACCACTCAAGGCAAAGTCGCCCTGCGGATGCTGCAGCGGATTAGGCACCAGCCAAAGGTGGGCCAGCATATCCTTGGCAAGCGGCGTGATGGGTGGCAAAGCATCAATAAACACATCACCATTAATCACTAAAAAAGGTTCATTACTTCCACCCTCACACAATAAAGGCAAAGCCTGTTTGATGCCGCCGCCCGTTTCGAGCGCATGCTCCTCAGCACTATATTGAATTCGTACACCCAAATGACTGCCATCGCCTAAGGCTTCGACTAGCTTATGCCCAAGCCAAGCATGGTTTATCACGATATCGACTATGCCTAACGCGGCGAGTTTTTCAATATGGTAAACAATCAAAGGTTTACCCAATACTGGCACCATAGGTTTAGGCAAAGTGTCGGTTAATGGCCGTAAGCGTTCGCCGCGTCCTGCCGCCAAAATCATTGCTCTCATGACTTAACCTCAGTTAAAGGCTCAGTCGATGCAAACGCTGGTAGCACTCGGCGAGTCAACCACAGTGCCAATGGCGCTAACTCAGGATACTTCATCGCAATATCAACAATATAGGTTAATGTTAGCGGAATGTCGGCCATATAAGCGGGTTTACTATCACGATAATTTAATCTCGCAAAAATCCCCACCGCCTTGATGTGGCGTTGCAAGCCCATAAGGTCAAACCAAGTTTGATATTGGTCAAAGCCAGTCTCTGGCGGAATAAATGCATGCGTAACGGCTTGCTGATAATGATACTGCATCAAATCGGTGACAAGTGCCTGTGGCCAACGAATATAACAGTCACGCAGCAGCGATACAGCATCATAAGTCACAGGGCCAACAACAGCATCTTGGAAGTCAATAACGCACAACTCGCCTGCTTGCAGCATTAAATTGCGGCTGTGAAAATCTCGATGCATTCCCACGCTAGGTTGAGATAGCGCATTGGCGATGAGGTAATCAAAGCTCTGATTTAGCAATTGTTGCTCATCATCGCTTAAAGACAGACTAAGGTGGGTGCCTAACAACCACTCAGTAAAAATATGCAATTCACGGCGGACGAAGGCTTCATTGTAGTGTGGTAATGTGTGAATTAGACCGCTATTAACTTCTTGGCTCTCTACTACTGAGGCGATTTGCGGCAGTAAATCGAGCGCCTGACGATAATACTGCCCCACATTTTGTGCATTAAGCACAGATAACAGCTGGGTATCGCCTAAATCTGTTATCAACATAAAACCTTGTGCCGCATCAGCATGGATCACTTTTGGAACTGTCAATCCCGCTGCCGCATAAGCATTGGACAAAGAAATAAAGGGCCCGATAGGCACAAGATCAGGTGGTGAATCGGCTGCGATAAAGCTGGCATCAGGGGTATATATTCTAAAGTAACGTCTGAAGCTCGCATCACCGGAAATCAACACAGGTGTCACTTCATCGGAAAAATAAGCCTTCAGCCACTGATTTAGGGAAAGAAATCTCGGATCGGATAAAGTCATTTCATGGCTCTTAAAGAAAAATTGCTTTATTATAGCTGGCATATAATTTGGAAACAGCTAAGAAATCGAGAGATTTATTTAACGATGTTGCATATGTACATTGCAACTTTCCCCATCGATACTTGTCCAGACTAAGAAATCATAATTACTGACCTAAAGATGCAGATCCGTTACTTTCTGGCCTTGAGCCTGTTACCGCAATTAGTCCTGGCAGACGACTCTCCAACCGCTTCAGCATCTCAATGCTTAATCGAACCGCCAGTACCCCGTATCGTATCTCAAACTCAGGGGATGACCGCTGCCGAGCTGAGTAAAATTCGTATCGTATCGGATAATTCCAATGCTGAAATGGGCAAACAAGCCATTTTCCGTGGAGATGTACTTTTTAGCCAAGGCGATAGGCACATAGCCGCTGATGAAGCGATTTTAGACCAAGCGACCGAACAGTTTGATGCCAATGGTAATTTAGTCTTTCAAGACAGTAATTTCACCGTCACCGCCGAATCCTTACAAGCGCAAATGCGATCGAATCGCGCCACGTTACAAGGGGCGCAATATTGGCTGCATGGCCAACAAGTGCATGGCGATGCTGAAAAACTGCAAATTACTCTCAATAACAATTTAATTTTGACCAATACCAACTTTACAACTTGTCCGCCAGACAATGTGTCTTGGTTGCTCGAAGCTGAAAAAATCAAAATCAACAGTGAAGAAGAATGGGGCGAAATTTGGAATGCTAAATTAAGAATTCACGGCGTACCCGTATTCTATATTCCCTACATGACCATTCCCGTTTCAGATAAACGAAAATCGGGCTTTCTCTACCCAAGTTTTAGTACCAGCACCACCAATGGCGTTGAGTTCTCGGTACCTTATTACTGGAATATTGCGCCAGAGTATGATTTAACCTTTACCCCGAGTTATATGTCTAACCGTGGCTTATTCACTAAGACTGAGTTTCGCTATTTAGCGGGTGATCGTCAAAATGGACGCTTAAATTTAGAGTATTTAGGCGATGACGAACTCATCAGTGGCAACCCCAATCGTTACCTATATAACTGGCAACATCAGGGGGCTATTGATAAAAATTGGCGTGTATTGGCTAATTTTACTGATGTCTCAGATAACAATTACTTCAATGACTTAAATTCAGATGTTAACCGTGCAACAGATAACCAGTTATCACGGATTGGCGAAATTAGTTACTTTGAAAGAAACTGGGATCTCAGCACTCGAGTACAAGATATTAAAGTGCTCGGTGAAGACGAAAAACCTTATCAGGTGATGCCGCAGGTCAACCTTAATTATCGTGCCGACGATTTTTGGAATAGCTTAGATTTTGGCTTTAATTCAGAGCTAACAAATTTTGCCCATCAAGACAACAACATCAATACGGCGACACGTTTACATATGTCACCGAGCGTTACCCTACCGATTCACGGGCCTTCAGGTTCGCTCACCAGCCAAGTTAAGCTGATGCAAACGAACTATTGGCAGCAGAATGTAGATCCAAACAGGGCTATTGATGATACGGTAAGCCGTACACTGCCGCAGGTACGCATTAATGGTCAGATTAACTTCGAACGTTTTACTGAGTTATTCGATGAGAACTATCGCCAAACACTTGAACCTCAATTTCAATATCTTTATGTAGGCTACGAAGATCAACGTGGTATCGGCATTTATGATACCGCCCAATTACAGGACGACTACTTTGGTCTGTTCCGTGATCGTCGTTTTTCAGGGCTCGATCGTATTTCTGATGCAAATCAAGCGACTTTGGGTATAACAACGCGTTTGTTAGACGATCACAATCAAGAAGTCACTAAATTTAGCCTAGGCCAAATTTTTTATCTTCAAGACAGTAAAGTCGGTTACGAAGATAGTATTTTTGAATCAAACCAATCAACATCAGTACTCGCCGCAGAATTAGATACTCGTTTAGCGCGGGATTGGTATATGGGCGCCGCGATTCAATACGATACTAATACTAGCGAAAATAAAAAAACCGAAGTCACCTTAGACTTCAGGCCTGAAGTGAACAAACTACTGCAATTGAGTTATCGCTACGTACCCGATTTATTGAACTCAAATACCAATGACACGGTCAATATTTCCCAAGCTGGCGTGCGTGGAGCTTGGCCAATTACTGACAACTTTTATTTTGTCGGTAACTGGTATTACGACTTGAATGAAGACCGCAGTATAGAAACCTATACTGGTATTCAATATGAATCATGTTGTTACGCATTGCGATTTAGTTATCACTACCGTATTAAAACCAATTACGATGACAACATAGGCTCTGCTGCTATCGACAGTCGTGAACAATTTGACAGCGGATTTTACTTGAATTTAGTTATTAAAGGACTCGGTGGTTCTGGCCCATTAGGCGTATCCGATATGCTGGATGACGGCCTGTTTAACTATAGAAAACCGCTTTATCTGAGGAATTAATAAAGAATTGTGATAGATTGCTGAACCTCAACAAGGACTGAGAGTCCAAACAGGTTAATGAGTGCTTTATGATATGCCTTTTGTTAACGCTGACAAAAGCAGATATAAAAGGTTAGCTTGGCACTCAAATGCATCGCCAAAAAATTACATTAAGGTAACTCGCTGTAATTTCGATATAAATGGTAAAATTAATTTAATTAAGCCGTCGAACCTGACCTTAGAACGTGCCAAGGATTTTGTGGATGAAACCCAGTAAACATCTAATTTTTGCTTTATTTGCACTCGCTATGAGCCAATCTACATTGGCAGCACCAGAGCCACTTGACCGTGTTGCGGTCCAAATTAACGACGGCATAGTGCTAGAAAGTGAAATCATCAACATGATTGACACAGTAAAAGCCAATGCTAAAGCTGCTAATCAATCGTTACCTTCTGACAGTGCCCTGCGCACTCAGGTTATTGAACGCCTAATTCTGACGCGTTTGCAGCTCCAAATGGCTGCTCGTATTGGCCTGAACATTGGTGATTTACAGCTAGACCAGGCGATTGAAAACATTGCCCGTGAGCAAAAAATATCTGTCGCTCAAATGCAACAGAAAATTGAAAGCGAAGGGTTAAGCTTTAGCCAATATCGTGAACAATTACGTGAAGAAATCACCTTAGGTGAAATTCAGCGTATTCAAGTACAGCGCCGTATTCAGGTATCTCCACAGGAAATTACCAGTTTAGTTAAGCTCATCCAAGAGCAAGGTATCAAAGATGTGGAATACCAAATTGGCCACATCTTGATTGATGTCCCCAATGATCCAACCAGCGAGCAATTAGAAGCCTCCAGTAAACGCGCCAATATTGTATTGGAACGTTTGAAAAAGGGTGAGGATTTCCGCAGTACTGCTATTGCTTCATCTTCAGGCCCAAAAGCTCTAGAAGGCGGTATTTGGGATTACATGAACATCAACGAAATGCCGACCCTATTCGCCGAAGTCATTAATGGCGCAAAGACCGGCGATATTTTCGGTCCAATCAAAAGTGGTGCTGGTTTCCATATTATCAAAATTATGGATGCCCGTGGTCTGCAAACAAAAGAAATTGAAGAAGTAAGAGCTCGTCACATTCTGCTTAAGCCATCGCCAATTCTGTCTGAAGACCGTGCCAAAGCTATGCTTGAGCAATTCGTTAAGCAAATCCGTTCAGGCGAAGCTAAATTTGAAGATCTTGCGCGCCAGTATTCTGAAGATCCAGGTTCAGCCACTAAAGGTGGTGAGCTAGGTTGGGCAGAACCCAGCATTTATGTGCCAGAGTTTGCTCAAACACTCAATAGCTTAAAACCAGAGCAAATCAGTGAACCATTCCGTACCACTCACGGTTGGCACATTACCCAGTTAGAAGAACGCAGAAAAACCGACGCGACCGATCAGTTCAATAGTAATCGTGCGCATCAGTTAATATTCCGTCGTAAATTTAACGAAGAATTACAAAACTGGCTAGACGAAATGCGTTCAGACGCATACATTGAAATCTTCCAGCCAGAGACCAACCGAGGTTAATTCTAATTGAGCACTAAACGCATTGCCATTACCCCAGGCGAACCCGCTGGTATCGGCCCCGATTTAGTCGTACAACTCGCTCAGCAGGCTTGGCCTGCTGAGTTAGTCGTTTGTGCAGATCCTGAATTATTAACAAACCGTGCCAAACAACTTGGTTTGCAAGTGACCTTTCGTCCTTACCAGCCAAATCAAGCGCCCAGACCACAAGAAGCAGGCACCTTAACGATTGCGCCATTCAAGTTAGTCAGTGATGTGGTTTGTGGTCAGCTCGATGAGCAAAATAGTAGCTATGTGATTGAAACGCTGCGCTATGCTGGTGAGAAAAATATAAGCGGCGAATTTGATGCTGTGGTGACAGGTCCGGTACATAAAGGGATTATTAATCAAGCGGGGATCTCCTTTAGCGGCCATACCGAGTTTTTTGCCCACCAAGCTAATTGCCCCGATGTGGTGATGATGCTGACTGCGCCAGGATTACAAGTTGCACTGGTAACGACTCATATTCCGTTAGCCTATGTTGCAAAAGCAATTACTCGCCAACGTTTACGGCATATCATCAAAATCTTACATGCTGACCTTATTAATAAATTTGGTATCGCTTCACCGAAAATTTATGTCAGCGGCCTGAATCCACATGCAGGTGAAGACGGCCATTTAGGCCGTGAAGAAATCGATACTATCATTCCTGCTTTGAACGAATTGCGGGAAGAATTTAACATGAATATTATTGGTCCATTACCGGCCGATACCCTATTCCAACCTAAATATTTACAGGATGCTGATGTCGTCTTGGCCATGTACCATGACCAAGGACTTCCCGTTCTCAAGTCACAAGGATTTGGCAAATCGGTAAACATCACCTTAGGTTTACCTTATATTCGTACCTCGGTTGACCACGGTACGGCGCTCGATCTCGCGGGTACAGGCAAAGCCGATATTGGCAGTTTTGTTTGTGCTCTGAATAAAGCCATTGAGTTATCCTCAAAGAACTAACGATTACATTATTAATGAGCAGCAAAGTACATTTAGGCCACACGGCCAGAAAGCGTTTTGGACAAAACTTCCTTACCGACAGTAATGTGATTGATCGCATTGTGGGTGCAATTTCCCCTGACAACCACCATGTAATGGTAGAAATCGGTCCCGGTCTAGGCGCCTTAACGGAACCCGTTGCAGAGGCTATCGATAATCTTACGGTTGTTGAACTTGACCGCGATCTGGTTGAGCGTCTACATCAGCACCCAATACTTAAAGATAAACTGACTATTCATCAAGGTGATGCATTACAGTTTGATTTTGGTCAATTGAGTGTGCCAGGCAAAAAAATGAAGGTGTTCGGTAACTTACCTTACAACATTTCAACGCCGCTAATGTTCCATCTGTTTGAGTTTGCTGAACAGATTGAAACAATGCACTTTATGTTACAAAAAGAAGTGGTACTGCGTTTATCGGCGAGCCCTGGCTGTAAAGCTTATGGCCGTTTAACCGTAATGGCACAATATTTCTGCCAGGTGGTTCCCGTACTCGAAGTGCCGCCACATAGCTTTACTCCAGCACCAAAAGTCGATTCTGCAGTAGTTCGCTTATTGCCCTACGCAGTAAAGCCATTTCCTTGTAAAGACGTAAAAGTGCTACGCCACCTTTGTACCACGGCCTTCAACATGCGCCGTAAAACATTACGTAATAACTTAAAGCACATGCTATCCGATGCCGAGTTTGAACAATTAGGCATAGATTCAAGTCAACGCCCTGAGCAAATCAGTGTTCAGCAATATGTGGCAATGGCTAACATGGTATGTGATAAGCAAGCATAAACCCGTCTGGGCACTTAGGTGCCCTTAGACCAGAGCTTAGGAACCACAATGAGCGCATTGGATACCTCCATTAGGGTCGAAGTCAAAACTGAGTATATCGAGCAACAATCCTCACCCGAAGATGAAAAATATCTCTTCAGCTATACCATCACCATCATTAATTTAGGTAATAAAGCGGCCAAGCTCGAAACTCGCCACTGGATCATCACTGATGCCAACGGCAATATCAGTGAAGTCCAAGGTGCAGGAGTGGTCGGCGAAACGCCCACCATAGCGCCTAATACAGCCTATCAATACACCAGTGGCACAGTGCTCGATACACCGCTAGGCATTATGCACGGCACTTATGGTATGGTCAGCGAATCGGGTGAACGTTTTCAGGCAACGATCCGTCCCTTCCGCTTAACAACGCCAGGGTTACTTCATTGATATATTAAGGAAGGGTTGCTGTGGCACATTATTTTGTTGGTGATATTCAAGGTTGTTTTACTGAGTTACAAAGAATACTCGCTAAGGTTGATTTTAATCCTTCCCGCGATGAGCTTTGGGCCGTAGGCGATCTGGTTGCTCGCGGGCCTGATTCCTTAGCCACTCTGCGCTTTTTTCGTTCTTTAGGCGATGCCGCTAAAACAGTATTAGGTAATCACGATCTACATTTATTAGCATTGCACGGTAAGCTTAAACGGCCTAAACCTAGCGATCATCTTACTGAGATTCTAGAGTCTACCGACATTGCAGCATCCATTGACTGGCTAAGGCAGCAACCACTTATGCGTGAGTTACCTGAGCATAAGATCATCATGAGCCATGCGGGTATACCGCCACAATGGTCATTAGACGTATTAAGGCAAGAAACCGCGTTAGTCAGTGAAGCATTACAACGGGATGACTATTTAGAGGCGTTAATAAGCCAAATGTACTCCGATACATCGGATCACTGGGATGCCACTGCGGCAGGTATAACCAGATTACGCTATTGTATCAATGCATTAACACGCATGCGTTACCTCTATCTTGATGGCCGATTTAATTTTGATTGTAAGCAGCCACCAGAAAAGTGTACCAATCCTCAATTACGGCCCTGGTTTGATTTCCCCTCACCTTTGCGTGAGAGTCATACCCTAGTATTTGGACATTGGGCAGCACTGATGGGTAAGGTCAGCAACAATAAGCTAAAGGCTTTAGATACCGGATGTTGCTGGGGTGAACATTTAACCCTATGGCACCTCGAAAAAGACCAAATAATCACCCAAAAGAAGTTAAAAAAGAGTTAAACTAAAGTGACTTAACGTCGATAACCCTTTGTGCTGCCCCTGAATATATCCCTGCTTTCATTTGGAAAAATATAATAAAAATCGGAGTCTCCTATGAAATTTAATGTAGCCACCAGAGTCATTGGCGGATTTGGTATTGTTATACTGTTACTCGTGCTGCTAGGATTCACGTCTTATCTCACCAACAATAGCCTCAAAGAAAGTTCGGCTATGATGCAAGAGTTAAGCTTGCCCGCGCTTAAATCGACCAATCATTTAAGCGAGACATTGAGTGAACAACAAAAACAGATCCTCATTGCCTACCACGCCCCAAAAGCGACAACGATCCCAAGTATCCGCGCAGTATTCGGCAGTCACACCTCTCGCTTTAAAGATGAAATAGCTAACCTTTCTCAATTATTAAAAAATCATCCCAACTTTGCCTCTTTAACTACCCAATTGAATAGCAGTTTTTCTACCTTTGAACGCGACAGTCTAGCCATGTTTGCCGAACGAGAAGCGGCTTTAAGCAAGCAAGAACTGTTAATCGATCTGAAGAAAAAACTCGAAAACGCGGCCGATGATGCATCATCAGAATTGCTCGACATTGTTGATTTAGAAAGCAGTGACAACCCTGATTTACAGAGTATTGCGGCATCGGCGAGCGCCATAGACACCAGTCTGGGCAATATTATCACGACTATCGCAGACTTAGTGAGTAACGAAGAAGACAGCAAGCACGAACTGATTTCTAAAGAACTTGACTATATTCTTAGCGAAACCAAGAACAAACTGGATTATGTCAATCGCCACGGTCAAGGCATTATCGCAGCAGAGACTTTAAGTTCAGTGACCAAAGATATTGAAAAAGTATTAACGCTCGTCACTGGGCCGCAATCTATGCTGCAAGTGAAATCGAGCCAACTCAGTAACGCTAAAGAATCCATAGCAAAACTCAACGTTATTGAAAAAGATGTCACCGTTATCAATGCCAATATGGATGATGTCAGCAATAATATCGAACTTATTGCAGCAAATATGAGCCGAGATACTATCGATAACATCGACTCAGCCAGCATACAAACAACTCTAGTCGTGTTGATTGCTATTGTTGTTGCTGTCATCGTCAGCTTTGCTGTCGTCAATCCGCTAAAACGCTCACTAAGCCAAGTAAACCATGCTCTTAACGTTTTAGCTTCGGGCAACCTGACTCACAAACTCGATGATTCTGGGCACGATGAATTTGCTGAACTGGCGAAAAATTGTAATCGCCTTGTCGACAGTCTGCGAAGTTTGATTATTGGTATTTTAGATCGCTCAAACCAACTTGCTGCAGCGGCCGAGCAAACTTCAGCCATTACAGCCCAAACCACGTCCGGCATTCAAGAGCAAAAAAGCCAAGTTGACCAAGTCGCCGCAGCCACAACGGAACTGAGCTCCAGTGCTCAGCAAGTCACGTTAAGTGCAGATGAAGCTCTTGAGCAAATTAAACAGGCTGACCAAGAAACGCAGCATATGCGTATTATTGCAGAGGAGAACAAACTGACTATTTTGGCATTAGCCGATGAAGTCGCCAAAGCCGGTCTAGTGATCAACAAAGTGCAATCAGATAGCGCGTCCATTAGCTCTATCTTAGATGTGATCCGCAGTATTGCTGAGCAGACTAACCTACTCGCACTCAATGCCGCCATTGAAGCCGCTCGCGCGGGTGAGCAAGGCCGCGGTTTTGCCGTTGTTGCCGATGAGGTTCGTAATCTAGCCTCTCGTACTCAAGCATCAACAAGAGAAATCCAACAAATGATTGAAGTACTACAACTGGGCGCAGAACAAGCTGTTGTTGCAATGGATATAGGCCGCGCGCAAGCCAATGCCTGTGTCGAGAAAACAGAGCAAACAAACATTGCACTGGAAACCATCAGTCAATCAGTCCACAGAGCCTATGATTCAGGTACTCACATCGCCCATGCAGCGCAGGAACAAAACTTAGTGAGCCAACAGGTATCAGAGAAACTTGAACATATTGCGGCTATTTCAGAAGAAACCGCTATCGGCGCAGATCAAACCGCTCAATCTAGTCACCAAGTCGCTAAATTAGCCGAAGAACTGCAAGCTTCAGTCGGTGAGTTTAGGCTCTAATCACGCTTTAAGCGCAATCGAGGCTCGCTAAGTGGCTCTCGATAATAGTCAAACCGTCGATGGTTTTTCACTCAAAATACCGTATAGCACTGAGTTTAAATATAAAAAATGCCGAACTGAAGTTCGGCATTTTTCTTAAGCTGTTAGGCCAGTAAATAACGGCTCAGCCAGCTACTCTTCTTCGCCACCTGCTGCAGCGCCTAAACGCTCTTTAACTGCAGCAGTAATTGGGCTAGCACCATGACCATTGGCTTCAGCCCAAGCAAAAATTGTCACACCATCAGCTTCGGCTACACTCAATTCATTAACTGACAAACGTTTAGCAACGAACTCACCCGCATCGTCAGCATTTACGCTATAGGCAGCCCTTAACAAACTCGCCCCATCGCAACTGATACTACTGTAAATTTGACGTAATTTAACGCGGCTTTCTTTTAACTTTTTACGTAGGCGATTTTTATCGTTCGCTTTTACATAATCGCAAATACTCGCAATTAATGGATCTTCAGCTGCAACGGCAGCTGTAGGTACAGAAATATAACTAAATCCAATTAACGCAGCTAATGCTACAGGTATTAGACGCATCCGATACTCCTCAATACTTTCTTATTTTTTATAATTAATATTGTATGGGCTGCATCTATTATCTAAATAATGCCAATCTTTTGGTTTTAGCTCTCGTTCAACATCTAAGATAACAAGACAAAACGATCCCTTTTTCTAGGTTAACTATATGTCCAATAGGATAAAACACATCCGATTAAGCTACACCGCATACACGCAGGGTACACAACACAGCCAGTAATTTAACATCTTTTACTTAAGGTGATAAAGCGATATTCCAACCCTTCTGTACTTTTACCCGATAAAGACGCTATTTCATGCCAAGAACCGTCATCCCACATAGGGAAAAAAGTATCGCCTTCAACTTCAAGATTAATTTGCGTTAAATATAGAGTATCCGCGTAAGGTAATAACTCGGCATAAAGCTGACCGCCGCCAATGATGACAAGTTCTTCGCAATCACCAGCAATATCTTTAGCTGCATCAAAGGACGTAACACAGGTTACCCCTGTGATGACAAGATCTGTTTGACGTGAAATGACGATGTTATGTCTGCCAGGAAGCGGTCTACCGATAGACTCAAAGGTCTTACGCCCCATAACGACTGGCTTGCCTAGGGTGATAGCCTTAAAGTGGCGTAAATCCTCTGGCAGATGCCATGGCATTTTATTATTTTTCCCGATAACTCGATTGTTTGCCATCGCGGCTATCATAGCAATACGCATGTTTACTCCTTTATGTAGACAAATCATTAAATGATAAAACAGCTCCCTAAAATGCTGCTTATGTGACTGAGATCAACACCAATAGGCTTAAGATAAAGGCAGCTTGTAAGCGATAAATCGTAATGAGTACACACTCTAGGCTAATTTTAAGCTGAATAATCAATTGTACTAAAGCAATAGCGACTTTAAAGTCATAAAAGTTTAGGATAAAAAAATATTGCTGAGGTTAATCGCATACTTACGCATACAAAATCGGGTAGTGATACACAAACGAGGAAATAAGGCGGTTAATGCGAAGAAATTAAAAGTGATAGAACAATTTAAACTGGTGAGATTTAAAATCTAACCTAGTCGCCAGCTGATTTTTTAACTAAATCAGCTGGCGACTAGGTTAACAACCGTTGTACAGCACGCACAACGTGGCGAGTCATATCACTTTAAGTATCAGCGTACACATAACTCGCGCAATTCATGCAATCACATTATCTTTGGTAAATAACTTCTACATCGTAGTCGTCATCATCAAAGTCGTCATCATCATCTTCATCGACATAATCTTCATTCAATGAATCAATATTAGCTTGATGATAATTATCCCACTTGAACTCGACTTCGCTATCAGGATCGACGTTATTGTCTTCAGGTGGTAGGCTCGCAATGTAATCAAGCAGTTTTAATGCTAACTCACTGGTACCGTGGCGATTATAGGCAGAAACAGTGTAAACATCGCCTTCCCAGTTCATTTCTTTAACGATACGATCAACTTTTTCTTGCAGCTCTTCTTCAAGCAGTAGATCGGTTTTGTTAAAGACTAACCAGCGTGGCTTACCCGCTAATTTTGGTGAGTATTTTTCAAGCTCACCCACGATTGCGCGCGCAGACTCAACCGGATCGGTTCCGTCAATAGGCTCAATATCGATAATGTGTAGCAAAATACGACAACGCTCAAGATGCTTTAAGAAACGAATACCTAAACCCGCACCATCGGCAGCGCCTTCAATCAAGCCAGGAATATCGGCAATCACAAAGCTTTGACCTGGACGAGGATTAACTACGCCTAAGTTTGGCACAAGAGTGGTAAACGGATAGTCAGCCACTTTAGGTGTTGCACGGGAAACGGCACGAATAAATGTCGACTTACCCGCGTTAGGCATGCCTAGCAAACCCACGTCAGCCAACAGTAACAACTCTAATTTAAGGCTACGAACTTCACCTGGTGTTCCTAATGTCTTTTGACGTGGAGCACGGTTAGTACTGCTCTTAAAACGGGTGTTACCTAAACCATGGAAACCACCTTTGGCAACCAATAGCTTTTGGCCATGGGTCGTAAGATCCCCAAGCACTTCTTCAGTATCATGGTCAACCGCGCGCGTACCGACAGGAACTTTTAAGATCAAATCTTTACCGCTATGACCGGTACAATCACGGCCACGACCATTCTCGCCACGTTCAGCCATGTGAAAACGTTCAAAACGGAACTCGATCAAGGTGTTGAAGTTTTCATCTGCCTGCAAAAAAACACTGCCGCCATCGCCACCATCACCACCATCAGGACCACCATCAGGTACATACTTTTCGCGCCTAAAGCTAACACAACCGCTACCGCCGTCGCCTGCTTCGACCCTAATTACTGCCTCATCGACAAACTTCATACTTACTCCTGGCACCACTGAATGAAGCAATTATACTGTCTAACTTCATTGGTCGCCAAAAAACTCGAGATACTTTGCTCCCAATCTTACCTGTCAATGCGGTTTTTTGGTAATAGATACCCAAAACAGCCATTTACACGGTGTAAATAGAAGCACAAAAAACAGAAAGCCCCACCAATGGCGGGGCTTTAACAGTATAGGCTAGATTCGAAAATTAAGCTTCGATGCTAATAAACTTACGGTTATTAGCGCCTTTAACTTCGAATTTAACTTTACCGTCAGTCAGAGCAAACAAAGTATGGTCACGACCAATACCTACGTTTACACCAGCGTGGAATTTAGTACCACGTTGACGAACGATAATGTTACCAGCTAGAACTGATTCACCGCCAAAGCGCTTAACACCTAGACGTTTACTTTCTGAATCGCGGCCGTTACGAGTAGAACCGCCAGCTTTTTTATGTGCCATGAGTTAGACTCCTATTTATGCGTTGATAGCAGTAATTTTAACTTCAGTGAACCACTGACGGTGGCCCATCTTCTTGTCGTGATGCTTACGACGACGGAACTTGATGATAGTAACTTTATCACCACGACCGTGACTCACAACTTCAGCAATGACTTTTCCGCCAGCAACTAAAGGAGCACCAACATGAACTGTTTCGCCATCAGCGATCAAAAGAACTTGATCAAACTCGATAGTAGAACCAGTTTCAACTTCTAACTTCTCTAAACGAACAGTGTGGCCTGGGGCTACACGGTGTTGTTTACCACCACTTTGAAAAACAGCGTACATAGCTATTTTACTCCAATTCCTAACACGCGGGCTCATTCTTGGATGAGGCAGGGTGCTATAAAAAACTTTATTGACAATGGGCGCGGAGTTTACGCGAAGAACCTCACTCTGGCAACCCCTAATTAGGAAAGAATAAAAAAAGACCGGATTAACTCTCACATTAGTTGAGCTAGTGCTGTCATATGTCGAAATTTTAGGTAAAATTCATTTAATTATAATACGTGAGCCTAAACAGGGGCCGATACGCATGACCCCACAACCAGAGTCTATTATGGATTTAAACGCTATTCGTCAACTGGCTGACACTGATATGCAAGCAGTCAATCAGCTGATATATAAACAGCTTGAATCAGATGTCGCCCTAATTAATCAATTAGGATTTTACATTATCAATGGTGGTGGTAAACGTCTTCGTCCTCTGCTATCGGTATTAGCCGCCCGTGCGGTGAGTTATGAAGGTGAAGCACATCTTAAGCTTGCGGCGATTATTGAGTTTATCCATACAGCCTCATTACTGCATGATGATGTGGTTGATGAATCAACATTACGCCGGGGGCGCGAAACCGCCAACGCACTGTTCGGTAATAGCGCCAGCGTACTGGTCGGTGACTTCCTTTACACGCGCTCGTTTCAAATGATGACTGAACTCGATAACATGAGAGTGCTTAGAGTGCTCGCCGATACCACTAACGTGCTGGCTGAAGGTGAAGTTTTGCAATTAATGAATTGTAATGATCCCGACACCACAGAAGAAAGTTATATGCGGGTCATTTATTGCAAAACAGCCAAGTTATTTGAAGCTGCAACTTTGCTCGCTGCGGTCTTAGCTGATGCAACACCAGAACAAGAAACTGCGCTAGGTAACTATGGTAAGTATCTTGGTACGGCATTTCAGCTCACGGACGATTTACTCGACTATACCGCTGACAGTGACGATTTAGGCAAAAACATAGGAGATGACCTTGCCGAAGGTAAACCCACTCTGCCGCTCATCTATGCTATTGCCCATGGTACAGACGAAGAGAAACAGCTCATACGTCAAGCAATAGAACAAGGTGATGGCACACTGGCTATAGATAAAATAGTAGCAGCATTGCACCATTGCGGCGCTTTAAACTATACCCAGCAAAAAGCGATTGAAGAGTCAGAAAAAGCCATTGCGGCACTGTCTATTCTGCCAGAGAGCGACTACAAGCAAGCTTTAGTCACACTCGCTAAAATCTCGGTCGACCGTAATCACTGACTATTTGCTAATCTAGTCTTTATCGCCCAATAAAAAGGTCTTATTCAATAAGACCTTTTTATTGTCTACTCATCATTTAATCCTAGGATTAAACCTGCCAACGGATCGGCGCTTCGCCCCGCTCAAGTAATAATTGATTCACTTGAGAGAAATGTCCACAGCCAAAGAACCCCCGATAAGCCGATAAGGGAGAAGGATGTGGACCTGTGAGCACATGATGTTGCGGTGCGGTGATCACTTGTCCTTTCTTTATCGCATGGCTGCCCCAAAGTATAAAAATAATAGGCTGTGTCTGGCGATTTAATAACCCCAACGCAGCGGCAGTAAAGGTTTCCCAGCCCGCTTTGGCATGGGAGTGCGCCTTACCTTGCTCAACCGTTAGCACAGTATTAAGCATCAACACCCCCTGCTCCGCCCATGCAGACAAGTCACCGTGAGATGGTATTAAAAAGCCCGTAATATCCGTAGCCAACTCCTTGTACATATTGGCTAAAGAAGGCGGCGGTTTAATACCACGCTTAACCGAAAAACATAGACCATGGGCTTGGTTTGGGCCGTGATAGGGGTCTTGCCCAATCAAAACAACTCTGACGTTTTCAAGAGGAGTAATATTAAAGGCATTAAAAATATCGGTTTCGGGAGGGTAAACCACTTTCCCAGCTCTGCGTTCATTGTCTACAAATACGCTGAGTTGTTGAAAATAAGGCAACGCCTTTTGGTCATTGATAAATGCTTGCCATGTCGCCAGAGTCACTTTGCTACTTCCTCAATCCGGTTATTAGGCTAGCTTAAAAGTCCTGCCGTTTAATGGCAAGTTTGAAAATGGTATCTATCGTTAAGTGACACAGTCTTCATTATATTTTATGTTAAGCGTTCATTTAAGACATGCGACTTTAAGTGCTATAGTGCTTCCATTCTCGCACTGCCTAATACGCTATGATGATCCAACGTTCTGATAAATCGATTCAAACACATAAAACAGGTTTTACCTTAATTGAGCTTGTGGTGGTAATTATAGTGCTCGGTATTTTAGCAGTAGTAGCACTGCCGAAATTTATCAATGTGCAGCAAGATGCGCAAATCGCCACTGTTAAAGCGACTGGCGGCAGCTTTAAGTCAGCGATTAATCTAGCACGTGCCGTTTGGGCAGTTAAGGTCGGCTCAGGCCCAAAAGAAGATTTACCCGTATTTGGTACGGCGCAATCAGAACAAGTTGATTTCAACGCTTTTGGCTGGCCAGCACAGCACTATATTTATGGTAATGAAGCCTCACCTGCACTTGATAATGTTGAGGATTGTGTCTCAGTATGGGAAGTATTATTTCAAAATACTCAACCCAGTGTCTCGCGCTTAAATACTGATGCCACTAAAACCGACTATAAAGCTCGCTATACCAATCCTGGCAAGTGCACTTACTTATATCGAGTCAATGATAAGCTATCGATTAGCTATGACTCACAGACAGGAATCGTCATTACTGATTCAGATCCCAATAGTTAATGCCTAACGATTCCTTATTGCGCTAATTAAGTTAGAATCATGGTTTATTTTGCTATTTTCTAAAGTGAACGCTATGACAGACACGAGTAACACGACCATTTACGAACTTGCCGATCAGTTTATTGCTTTAGCCAACCAGCTAAGCCAACAAGAAGCCGATGTAGGTAAAGTAGGCACAGCGCTCCGTTTTGCTGCCGCACGTTTTAACGCCTTCGAAGCTGCGATTAAATCAGCGGATCTCGGCGCAGAAAAAGAAAGCGCATTAGAATGGTTTAGTAGTGAATTTAAAGAAATGCTGAGTGATAACTTAGACGATCACATCGCAAATCCTCCTATCACCCAAGAAACTAGCGCCGAAGAGTCTGACAATTCAGTGCAAATGTTTAAAGGCTAATAGCTGCTTTATTACCTCTCTTACAAACAAAAAACGCCATCAATTGATGGCGTTTTGATTATAGCTATCTGATAATTCGCTTACAGTGTATACATCACCCTAATAGCCAGCAGTATCAATACCACGCCAGACAACTTATCAATTAAGCCCGCTTTTTCTCTCAACTTAGGCAATACACTAGAGTGGGATAACAACAAAGCAATCAGTGTGTACCAAAGACCATCGACCACTAAAGGCGTAAAGATGATTAATGCTTTCGCCGTTATGCTATCGGCCACCATGACGAATTGGCTGAAAAGCGCGAGGAAAAACAACATTATCTTAGGATTAAATAAAGAAATCGCGATACCGTCACGGGCGGCGGTTAGAGTATCCGTTGCTTCACCTGCGGCAAATTTAGCTTGCATGCCACCTTTTGAGCGCAGCGCTTGAATTCCCATCCAAGCCAGATATAACGCCCCAATAATTGCAATTCCATTAAATACTAAGGGCGCCTTTTTAAGGACTGCGGCTAAACCGAGCAAGGTCACCAACGCATAAATCCCAATGCCAATCGAATGTGCCCATGCGCAAACAATCCCCTTATCTCGTCCACCGCCTAATGTGTGGCGCACCACCATAGCTAAACTGGGGCCAGGCGACATCGCGCCCAAACAACAAATGGCCAATAGCCCTAACCAGGTACTCAAACTCATTAAAACATCCTACGCCGAATAAAAAGGCTCATTGTGGACCATAAACTTGCTGACGATTCTAACATCACGCCATAAAAGTGTTAACGCGAATAAGTAATTGAGAAAATACTCGCCAGAGGCTCACCCTTATCATCTTTTAAAATGGTTTCGCGCTTATCGCTTGGTAGCTTATTTTCTAATCTTGAATCGTCATTCTATGTTCGGTTTTAACTACTTCAGGGACTGTGCTTTCAGCTTTAACGTCAGCCTTTTTCTCCGCCTCTGCATGACTCATGCATCGAAAAAATAACACCAGAGGCAGTACTAATAGTCACCACTGTGATACGGCGGGCTCTCGTTTACGTCAGCTTAAACTTATCATTTTGCTCCCTTTATCTTGTTATATTTATAATCTGCCTAAGCTTAAAAACACTTAACAAAAGGCGCAAAACACAATTGCAACTAAATGCATCAACGCTAAGGGCTAAACTTGCTGACCCAAAATCCATAAATTAACGCTAATTTAAGCCCTTAGCCGCTAAGATAAGCATAACCTAAGCCTCTATCGGCAGATCTCAAGCAGGAAGTTTTATGAGCACCATCACTCTGATCAGTATTTTCATTCTTTGTTTATTAATAGGCGCTATTTTGCTGCTACTTTGGCAAAGACAAAAAGGCAAAACCATACCGCTAGCTGTGATATTTGTGCTGGGATTTTTCGCTGTGGGACTCGGCGCTATTATTGGATTTGTACATAAAGGTGAGGATTATCAGGCCTACCAAAAACTACAGTGGCGCACCTTAGCACCAGAGCAAATTGCGCCTTTAGTTGCTAAAGGTTATACCGTCTTTGTTGATATCACCTCTGATTGGTGCATGATTTGTAAAACCAATCAAGCCGAAGTTACCCATAGGGAACAAGTTGTCAATGCTTTGATGGCCGACAATATTATTCTTATGCAAGGCAACTGGAGTGAAGCCAACAAAACAATTGAAAGCTATATGCGCCATGAAGGCGTGCCAGGAACGCCCTACAATAAAATCTACGGCCCAAGTCATCCCAATGGCATTCTTTTGCCGTCAAAACTTAGTATTAGCGACGTACTCAATGGCCTAACGGCCGCTCGTTAAGATCATCAGGTTTACATAAAAAAGGCTGCGTGGCAGCCTTTTAGGTGAGAGCCGTTCAAATTGAATGAAACTATTTATTTAAAAAATGAAACAATTATGAAAAAATAACCCTTGTTTCACAAATGAAAATACACAAATACAATCAATAACTTGAACATATAAACCCCACACACCATGACGACAAGAGTCATTTACTCCCAAAATATTAACGGTCACTATTTTTATGACTATAAAATTCATGGGAACACTAAGTTTCGCGGACACATTTAAATCCGCGATATATCGCGTGATGATATTTAAAGGTACACTCAAACTATCTGCTAGCGAATCGAGTAAACCGGCCTATGTCTCAGCTTTCATCAACTACAGCACTCGTACACAACCATTTTTTACCCGAAAATCAATTATTGCTTAATGCTGTTGGTGAAGGGATTTATGGCTTTGATTTAAGTGGTAATGCCGTTTTTATTAATCCTGCGGCAGAACGCATGACAGGGTGGAAGAATGAAGAGTTACTCGGGAAAAATATCCATGATTGTCATCACCATAGCCACGCAGACGGGAGCCACTACCCACAAGAAGATTGCCCCATTTATAACACTTTAAAAGATGGCATTACGCGTGAGATAACCCATGACGTATTTTGGCGTAAGGATGGTAGCAGTTTTCCAGTACATTACAGCTCTACGCCCGTTTACCGCGCCGATGAACTGGTTGGCGTGGTCGCGATATTTCGTGATATCAGTATTTAAAAAAACAAACAGAGCTGTCATTACGCCAAGCATTAGCCCAAGTACAAGTACAAGCCCTCTCAGAACGACTCGCTTCAGAAAACCATTACCTACAAACCGCACTCGCAGATAAAACTGGCGATGTGGATATATCAGGAAATAGCGGCGTGATCCGCCATATGATCCAGCAATTGCATCTAGTCGCCAATACCGATAGCACAGTATTGATTTGTGGTGAAAACGGCACAGGTAAAGAGTTAGTCGCCCGTAATTTACATCAATTAAGCCACCGTAAAGACAAGCCAATGATCAGTGTTAACTGTGCAGCGTTCTCAGCCTCTTTATTAGAAAGTGAGCTCTTTGGCCATGAGAAAGGAGCATTTACTGGCGCTACCAGTCGCCGAAAAGGTCGCTTTGAACTCGCCCATCAAGGCACGCTGTTTCTCGATGAAGTGGCCGAACTGAGCTTAGAAGCGCAATCAAAATTACTGCGAGTTATCCAAGAGCAATCCTTCGAACGCCTTGGCGGCAGTGAAACCATTCAAGTGGATATCCGTTTAGTCGCTGCCAGTCATCACGACTTACTCAAGCGAGTTGAGCTAGGATTATTTCGAATGGATTTGTATTACCGCCTAAATGTATTCCCTATTCAGGTGCCACCACTGCGCGCAAGAATCGACGATATTCCTGAGCTTGTCAGCCATATTCTGCACAGTTTAAATCGAAAGCTTGGAAAAAAGATTCGCGGCGTGAGCCAGAAGGGACTGCAAAAGCTCATGGCATACACTTGGCCAGGCAATGTGCGTGAGCTGCAAAATATTCTTGAACGCGAAGCTATTTTATCCCAAAGCGATATTTTACATATTCACGCTATGCCTAATAGCAACCCACTCACTCAGGCTCACGGGCAAACTTTAGCTGAAGCAGAAGCCCTACATATAGAACAAACCCTTAAACGTTTACATTGGCGTATATCGGGTCCATTAGGTGCAGCCAATGTGCTCGGCGTGCCAGCAAGTACGTTAAGATCACGAATGAAAAAACTGGGGATTAAGCGTCAATCTACTGAGACATAAGCACAGCATACATACCAAAAGACACGATATATCGCCAATGTGTGATATATCGTGACTAATACTTGGGTCAAATCTGAAAATAACCATACATATCAAACAGTTAAACCAACTCAAACTTGGCCTAGCGCTTGCTATAGGGAGGCAGATCTTATTTAAGCCGTTAGGACCCTTTATGCCAAAGTGCGAAGTTACCCCAAATTCTCCAAATGTGAATAAGTGTGTGGGTGCGAAGCCGCCCGCTGTAGAACTGCACATCCCGATTAAAAATCTCTCTAGCCGCAGCTTGCAAACAACAAAGACGCCATCTGGCAACATACATTTTCGCGAGCAGAAAGGCTATTTTCAACGCCTGCGCACCATGATGAATAGTTTGCTAATCGTGCTATTTTTCGCCCTGCCGTTTATCTCTCTTGATGGCCGCCAAGCGATATTGTTAGATGTCAGCCAACAACAGTTTTTCTTTTTTGGTATCACACTTTGGCCGCAGGATTTTACGTTACTGGCGTGGATTTTTATCGCCGCAGCTTTTAGCCTCTTTTTTATCACTGTATTTTGGGGCCGTGTTTGGTGTGGTTATCTTTGCCCGCAAACAGCATGGACTTTTATGTATGTGTGGATCGAAACGCGCATTGAAGGTAGCAGTAACAAACGTAAGCAACTCGACAAAGCGCCGTGGTCTAGCAGTAAAATCGCGAAAAGAACGGCAAAACACCTTCTTTGGGGGCTCACAGCCCTACTTACTGGCTGTGCCTTTATTAGCTATTTTATTCCTGCCCGTGAACTCTATGTGGATATATTTACAGGTCATGCTAGCTTCTGGATCACTAGCTGGGTATGGTTTTTCGCCGTTTGTACCTATCTCAATGCGGGCTGGATGCGCGAGCAAATGTGCTTACACTGCTGCCCTTACTCACGCTTTCAAGCAGTCATGTTCGACGCGAACACCAAAACAGTGACCTACGATGCACAGCGCGGTGAATCGCGTGGCCCTCGTAAACGTAAGCAACAAACAAGCCTAAATGAGCCTACTTTAGGTGACTGTGTTGACTGTAATTTATGTGTTGAAGTGTGCCCAACAGGCATAGATATTCGCAACGGTTTACAATATGAGTGCATCAACTGCGGCGCCTGTGTTGATGCTTGCAATGAAACAATGCTCAAATTCGATTATAAACAAAATCTTATCGGTTATATGAGTGAAAATGACATAAAAGGAGTGCGTTACACTTATTGGTGCTCACCGCGTTTCTTAGGTTATGGGATTGCGGTCATCATCATGTTAATTGTCATCGGCTTAGATTTACATGGCCGTAGCGAAATCCAGCTAAATGTTATTCGCGATCGACAAAGTCTGTACCGCGAAACGGCAGACAATAAGATTGAAAATACCTATCAGCTTAAGATCCGCAACAAAACCCAAGAGACTAAACAATATCAACTCGCCGTTGATAGTGAAATGCCCTTTAGCCTTATTGCCAATCCAATTATTACCCTAGCCGCTGGTGAACAACTCGACTACCCAGTCACAGTGTTAACCGATAGAGATAACCTCGCCTCGGGGCGTAAAATAATCCAATTCTCAGTGACAGATATTAAACAACCCGATCAGCAAGTCAGTCAAAAAACAGGATTTTTCAGCCCTTAAAACTTAACCTTTAATGAACAGTATTAACCGTTAAATCAGCACTGAAGGAACAAACTTAAGTGCTGATTTATGCCATCCATTTAACATCACTACAGATAAACTCACCATGCCATCGATAGTCAAACCATGATATTGATTATCCACGCTATCTTTTGATACCGCTGCAAGTTAAATTAACTAATATTTAACTTATTGTCGTACAAAAATTCACTCAAGCCAATATTAAAGCACAGCCAAAACACAATCAAAAAGTTCAAACTTAAGCTACAGTTAAGCCCTAGACTTTAGAGTAAAAAGACTTTTTTTACATAAAGATAGCATTATTGGCATAACGATGTTTTTCGCGATAAGCATTGACCTCTAGTGCTAACACCCTCTAATCTAAACATCTGTTTAACTCGAAAATAATAACAACTAATAAACATCATCTTTGAGGTAGTTCAGCATGGCATATGATCAAGACTCTCAACTTAAACTAAACTACAGCTCACTTGTCGATTTGATTGAGAAAACCAGCCTACGTTATGGCGATAAACCCGCCTATGCCTGCCTAGGTAAAACCAGCAGTTTTAATGAAATAGAACGCGATTCACGCTACTTTGCCGCCTACTTACAAAATAAAACCTCACTCAAACCCGGCGATCGCATTGCGATTCAATTACCTAACATTACCCAGTTTGTCATTGCTGCTTATGGTGCAATCAGGGCGGGTCTTATTCTGGTTAATACCAACCCCTTATATACCGAACGCGAGTTAATTCATCAGTTTAATGATTCTGGCGCCACAGCGTTGGTGGTACTGTCCGACTTATTACCGACCTTAGCCAAAGTTATCGACAGCACCCAAATAGAACTAGTCATTTCCACCCATCCGTTGGATTTAATTGACCCACAGGTGCAGCCTAAAACAAGGCTTAAAAATATTGAGTTTTGCCAAATTCTTAAACAAGGTGCTGAACTTAGCTTTACTCGCGTAGCCCCTACATTGGCGACTCTCAGTGCATTGCAATATACCGGCGGCACCACTGGACTGTCTAAGGGTGCCATGTTGACCCACGGTAATATGCTCGCCAATGCCGCGCAGGTAAAATCCCGCATTGGCAGTGTCATCACCGAAGGTGAAGATATCTTTGTTGCGCCACTGCCGATTTACCATATTTACGCTTTTATGGTGAACTTAGTACTGTATTTCGAGTGCGGTGGTTGCTCGGTATTAATTCCAAATCCGCGTGATATTAGTGGCTTAATTAAGACACTCGCCAAATACCCCTTCACGGGATTTGCAGGCCTCAATACCCTGTTTGTCGCCCTATGCCATCAACCCGAGTTTAAGGCGCTGGACTTTAGCCATTTGAAAATCACTATATCAGGCGGCACTGCACTCACCGCTGCAGCGGCGAATATTTGGCAACAGACCACAGGCAACATGATTAGCGAAGGGTATGGATTATCTGAGACCTCACCGGTTGTTTCACTTAATGCACCCGGCTATCAAAAGCTTGGCACTATTGGTAAACCTGTGATTGGCACAGAGGTTAAACTGTTAGATGAAAATAACCTTGAAGCCCCCCTCGGCACCGCCGGAGAATTAGCCGTGCGCGGCCCACAGGTGATGCAAGGTTATTGGAATAATCCACAAGAAACCGCTAATGCTATTACTGCAGATGGCTTTTTCAGAACTGGTGATATCGCCATTGCCACCGAAGAAGGGTTTCATCAGATTGTTGACCGCAAAAAGGATATGATCATTGTCTCTGGTTTTAACGTTTATCCTAACGAAGTAGAAAACGTATTAGCCAGCCACCCTAATGTGATCGAATGCGCGGTTATCGGGATAAAAGATGAGCATTCTGGGGAAGCGGTCAAAGCCTTTATCGTACTCAAAGATAATGGTGTTGACCAAGAGCAACAGAAAAGTGACATCCTACTCTATTGCCGTAAGCAATTAACCGCCTATAAGCTACCTAAAGTGATTGAGTTTATGAGCCAATTGCCTAAAAGCACCGTCGGTAAAATTTTGCGCCGCGAGCTTAAAGACCACGTATGAGCCTCAGCTATCCCAGTGAATGAAACGTGTCACTGGGCTTTGCCCTTAGGTAAAACTGGCATTAGCCTCTTCGGTTAACAATTGCAAACTGGCAAACTCACGATATAAATCATTCGATTGCATCAGTTCATGGTGGCGACCACAGGCAATTATTTCCCCTTTATCAAATACAAAAATTCTGTCCGCATTAATGACAGTTGATAGACGATGGGCGATAATCAACGTCGTTTTTCCCACCATTAATACATCTAACGCTTGCTTCACTTTTTGTTCACTCACCGCATCTAAAGCACTGGTCGCTTCATCGAGTAACAATATCTGTCTATCAGCTAAAATCGCCCGTGCAATTGCGATACGTTGCTTTTGTCCGCCAGAAAGCCGCACGCCACGTTCGCCTAAATAGGTTTGATAACCTTCACTAAATTCACTAATAAACTCGTGGGCACGCGCCGCAATACAAGCATCAATCACTTCTTGCTCACTCGCATCGACTCGTCCATAGCGCACATTTTCAAGCACACTGGTAGCAAAAATAACTGAATCCTGCGGCACTAGGGCAAATTGGGTACGTAAATGCTGGGGCGTCAGATCGGCAATATCAATTCCGTCTAATCGAATACGCCCATTAGACGGCACATAAAAACGCTGTAACAGCTGGAATAATGTACTTTTACCTGCACCACTAGGGCCAACTAGCGCGACCCGCTCGCCCGCAGCAATTGTTATATTGAGCTGTTTTAATACTAAGGTATCGTGTTCTGGGTAGGCAAAACTGAGGCCTTCTATCACTAGCTCGCCACGCACATTTATCGGTAACGTCACAGGATTTGCAGCGACAGGAATATCGACTTGCGTTTCAGCCAGCTCAATTAACCGCTCGGCGGCGCCCGATGCTCGCTGAATGTCTCCGATAACCTCACTGATGGTGGCTACTGCACCAGCAACCATAACAGCATAAAACATAAACGCAGACAATTCGCCGCCCGTCATCTTGCCAACCATCACATCTTGCGCTCCCACCCAAGTCACCAGCACTATGGCTGAAATACTTAAAAACATAACTGACGAAATCAACATAGCGCGATATCGGATCCGCCCACTGGCTGCCGTCATGACGTCTTCGATGCGGGAGTTAAATAAGCTGCGGTCTTTATCCTCATGGCCATAGGCTTGTACTGTATGGATCTCGTGCAGCGTCTCATCCACATAAGCACCAAGATCGGCAACTCTATCTTGGCTTTCACGCGCCAGTACGCGCACTTTACTGCCAAAAAATAGCACTGGCCCTAATACTAAAGGCACTGCTAATAACACCAATAATGTCATCTTTACACTGGTAATCCCCATCATGACCAAACCACCGAGCACAGTGACACTAGAGCGCAAAGCCATAGAAAGGCTTGATCCCACCACGGTTTGTAGCAAGGTAGAGTCGGCGGTAAAACGAGAGATCACTTCACCCGTTCGCACCTTGGCATAAAATGCAGGCGATAGTTTAAGTAATTGGTTATAAACAGTAAGGCGGATATCAGCACTGACGCGCTCACCCAGCCAAGTCATTAAATAAAAACGGCAGAACACAGCAGCGCCACTCAGCGCCGTGATCCCCAGCACGAATAATATGATTTCATTAAGCCTTTGCGCGTTATCACGCACAAAGCCTTCATCGACCATCAGCCGCACACCTTGGCCGAGGGATAACCAAGCAAGTGAACCTATTATGAGAAAAATAATCGAGGCGACGACTTTCATTTTGTAAGGCTTGAGAAACCCCGCAATCCAAGGTAGCACTGACCTTTGTCTGTCAAAGGCGTTAGTTTTATCCTTTGCCGTTACATTTAACGTAATGTTATCAGTGACGTTATCTGTAACATTATTTGTAATATTATCTGTAACATTAGCCGCTTGATGAGCGCTTCCCTGTGAGCTGTTCAATGGTTCGGCAACAGATTGAATGGGTTCAGGCGGCTTAGCTGTTGGCTCGCTCATTCTTGATATCCTTAAGGTGGGATTGCAGGTCAAACATTAACATCGGCATGAATAAAAACGCCTGCCGCGGGATATTATACCTAAATAATAAAAGCCAAACCCGCATCAAGTGCGGGTTTGGTTATATATACTCATTAAAGTAGTGATATTGAACGTTAAGCCAACTGTGTGTTTTCAGTCAGCTGGGCTGAACCATGGTGCCCATCACGCTTCCAACCCACGTCTAATAACTCTACACCACTAAGAACAAAAGCTTGGCCGAAACCTTTTACATATAATCCCTGATGGGGCGCGAGTTTGTATAAGTTAAAATCGGTTAATGCGGCAAGATTATCAGACATTTCACCAAACCGCGCTGACAACACGCCAACCCCTTTGCTAAAGGCTGGACTGCCACGGGGAACCACTTCGGCAATCGCATCAAAGGTTAAACGTTTGCGGGCAAAAACTGATTTAGCCACAGTTTCATCTTCAACTAACATGACCGAGACTTTAGCCGAGTGCTTAAGGTTATGCCCATGACGAGCTAAATCACTGACCAATATGTAAAAACCATCATCGGCCAGCGCAAAAGGTGCGTAGCTAGCATTTGGCTGTCCATCAATACCAAGCGTGGCTAGCTGTAAGCTTTTATGTTGTTGTTTAAAAGCTTCTATTTCAGGTAACAGCTTGTCCCTTAAACGCTTTTCTTGTTCGGTTATTTCAGGCTTCATGAGTTATGTTCCTTAAATATAATAAGTTAATTCAGCGGCTTGATTGTTGTTATGTAAAGGCCGTTGCCAGCGCTTTAAATTGGCGAACTTGCTCAGGAAATAACGCCCTTTGTTTATCGCGGCCTAAATACACTTTAAATACCACTTCGCCAGCACTGCCAAAAAAGTTAATCGAGTGGCTTTCACTGCCTCGAAATGGTCGACTGATTAATGCAATGGCACGCATGGTATCGACATTAAGGTGCCCGTGTAAGCCGTCGCCCTTGCTGTAAAGGTTATAATAACCGTGGGCATATTTACCCAGAGGGAAGTCACCTTTAAATTCAAACACACTGCCTGAAAGCATCACAATCGTAGTTAACTTGCCCCACAGGGGTAAGGCTTGTAATAATTCATCTAACTGAGCCAGAGGCACAAATACCACTTGCTCCGGCGGCAATGCAGCAACCACATCAAGCTCGGCAATACCGAGTTCACTGGCGAGTTGCGCCGGCATTAAATCGGCTTGTTGCTCAAATCGTTGACGTAATTGCGCCTGTTGCTCAATTTGCTGAGCGGTTAAGTCTGACGCAACATCAAGCTCGGTATCGAGTGTCATCTTCATTAATGTTCTCCAAATAGAGTGGCTACTAAGTGGTCGCAGATAAAATACTTGCTCACCGATATAAATGTATTGGCCGCGTTGATGGGTTTTAACGCCATCAACACGAAGATCAAGCTTCTTCAATGCGCGACTTAGAACATATAGCGTGCCGATAACTTCATGTTACGGCCCGGTTGTTGTAATGTTTGCCACGCTTGTAAGTACTGTTCATCACCGATGTTTTCAATGGCAAAATCGACTCTAACGCCAGCCATAGCACCCATCGTAGGCTCCCATGCAACATACACATCCCAGAGAGTATAGTCTTCGTATTTCGCCACTTTAAAGCCATCAGGCGTATTTGATTGCGTCGCCACATAAGTGACCCGCGTGCCGAGTTTCATGTCGCCATCCATAATGCCTTGGGATAAATCGACATTAAATTTATTGGCGGGTATCCCCTCAATATCATCACCGCTTTTGCGATCTTCACCGTGAGTTTGACCATAATTCATCGCCAAATGAGTCTGACCGATACGGTAACGGCTGCTAATTTCAAAACCAGTTAAGCGCGCATCTTCAACGTTATTCCACGAGGTCGTTTGCTCGAATCCTGGAATACCGCGCCATGGGTTAGATACCTGCTGCACGATAAAATCATCCACATCGTTACGGAAGATATTAAAGGTCAACGCCAGCTCATCATCACCCGCTAACTCACTGAAACGTAAGTCTGCTTTGATTTCTTTATTACGCGCGGTTTCAGACTTTAAATCAGGATTGGTCGCAAACGTATTACACAAACCTTGGGGTAAAAATCCAGGAATAGGCGGAATGCAATAGTGGGTACCACTTGAAAACATCTCTTCTACCGTTGGCGCGCGAAAGGCTTGATCGTAACGAGCACTTAAGGTTAACCAAGATTGTGTTTGCCAAATTAAACCCAGCGAAGGTGATAACTCATTGTCATCGGATGATAAATTAAGGTTATTACTGTCATTTTTATAGCGATCATAACGCAGACCTGCATCGAGATTTAATGTCTTTGTCAGCTCAATATCTGCGCGCGTAAAAGCACCCAACACTGTGGTTTCACCATCAATATCCCCCGGACGTTGGCCCACTTGTCCAGAATCATCACGCTGCGTTTCTATGGTATCGCGATAGCCGTCAACACCGTAGGTCAGTAAAGTGCTGCCCAAACGCGAACTGTTATTGAGATTAATGCCCACAGTGCGATACTCAGTGCTGTCTTGCTGGCCTTTAGTAATGCGGTCTTCATCGTAGTCAGTACTGTTCCAATACACTTGCATCTTAGTATCCAGATACGGATTATTAGCAGGGTTAAAACTGTAGTTTACGGTGATATTTTGATCGTCTGTCTTGCGGCGTACCAAAGGCACTGAGCTACTCACCGCCGCAGCAGGATTACTTGGCACTAATTCGTTGGTTTTATTCACTCTTGCTGATAATTCTAACCGTGACGCTTCATCGGCCTGCCAACCTAATTTGGCTAAACCACTACTGCCGTTAGATGCACTGTTGTTTAGGGTTTCGTCATTGCCAGTTTTTATATTATTTGAGTCGGTGTAAGAGCCGTTCAATACCCAATCGATGCTGTCTTGTTGACCATAAATAGCACCACTGGTTTTAGTGCGCGAGCCATTGGTTTCATAACCTTGTTTGAAATACCCACCAAAAGTCTCATTGGCCGCTAAAAAATCCTGTGCCGATTTAGTGTTCTGCGCGACAACGCCACCCAAAGCTCCGCTGCCCCATAAGCTACTCGCGGGACCACGTAATACTTCTATAGATTTCAATAACTCTGGATCCATAAAATAAGATCCTCGGTGGCCAGAGCTAGTGTTTTGCCTTGCACCGTCTATCGTTTGTAATACTCGATCGCCACTTAAACCACGGATCTCAACCCCTTGTGATGATGCTCTTGGGCCATTAGTCAGCGTGATGTTCGCTTCGTTTTTAAGGGCATCGGCAACGGACGATGCTTGAGCAACGGCGAGTTGTTCTTCACCCACCACAGCAACACTGCGACTGGTTTCGGACGCTTTTTCGCTGACTCTTGTTGCGCTCACTAATACTTCATCAAATTCGGTTGTGATTAGCTTTTTTTGCACATCCTGTTGAATAATAGGCGCTTTGCTTTCTTCAGCCGCAACAGTAAAACTGAGCGCCGTTAAACCAAGGGCCGTACCATTGAGTGCTATCGCCATAGCGATCACTAACGGCTTTTTCTTCATCTCTTCATCCTCAAGTGATAATCAGCGGTTACTGCGTAATTTAATGCTGAGTTTATAGATTGTTATCAAACAAACTCATGGCCAATTAAGTGGGTAAATTAGCAGCTTAGCTGTTTTTTTAAGCGCTCAGTCGAGCTATTGCAGGCACTCTACCTGAGATAATAAAATAGATCAAATGCTAATCATTATCATTTGCGATCTTGTTTATATTGCAGTATCTTAATTAGCGAAATGTTTTTATGGATAAGAGATTGCTGTGACACCGAAACGATATTTGGCTTTTGGCGCCTTGACGATTGCGATACAAACCGGGGTTATCGCCTCACAGCCTTCGGCCGCGATGCTACAAAACTCGCCGCTATTAAGTGCGGCAAAGTCATCTGTCGACACGAATCAAAATCGTGTCACGTTGAGCTTTATCGCGCCGAATAAAAGTGTCAGCGCCGCAGCAAACACGAGTGCCACGCCTATACAGCAATCCAAATCCAGTACGAAAAATATTAACAACGCGGCTAAAACACGGTTAAGGTCAAAACCAATAGATAAGTCGATAGTTGCTGCGGCGGATAACGCTACAGTGGCGAAAAAAATTGAGCAGAACCTAGCAACACCTTCAACCTCAATATTAAATAAAGCTTTGGCGATACAAGATGTTGCTGCCGATTTAGTGGATAAAAATATCAATATAGAGCCAACAGAATCAACCACCAGTACGGCCAAACCTGATACCTCGAGTGCTAAAACCAACATAGTGGAATTAACAAAGCCACTTTTTGCTACGCAACCACCTAAGCCTGAATACCCACGGATAGCGCGTAGAAAAGGGCTAGAAGGTACGGTAACAATTGAAGTGATGTTTAATGCATTAGGGGAACAACTGGCGCTAACACTGGTTAAAAGTTCTGGATTTAGTTTGTTAGATCAAGCGGCACTACAAGCGGTTGAGACTTGGCAGTTTGAGGCCCCTGCGCCAAAGTTAGCGAATCATTATAAGGTCACAGTGCCTATACGTTTTGCACTCAATTAATAACCTCAACTACCGAGCATCTCATTGAACGATTGCACTAAATTGAATAGTTGCCCTAAAAAATAAAATGTAAGCAATCTCAATCCCCAACATATACGCGTTCATTGCTTAATGTTGACCCAATAACTTATGTATTGGTTGATGCCTAGATACTAAAACACCTAGATATTGAAATTAACACAGCTTGGAGAGGCTTAATGCCCATAACTGATTTTTCGACTTTACATTTTTCGGCTTTACATAGTCAGCTCGGCGTACTGACATGGCCGCTATTGTTATGTGCTTTTCTGGCTTTTATGATCTGCCTTGAGCGTGGTGCTTTATTTTTGCATCAAACGCTATTGTCACTATGGCCCAAAAAACAAGCTTGGGTAAAAACGCTACGCCAATCATCGTCAATAGCCACCACTGACAACATCAACACACTGTTAATACAGACGAGCACACAGCAAGATTTACTCTCACGCGGTGCAACTTTACTGCTCAAACAAGCCCACCAGCCTAAAATCTTACGGGAAGAATTAGTCAGTCTGTGGCTGAATAAACAGCAACGAGACTTACAGGCTGGGCTCAAAGTATTACAAGTCATTGGCATCATTAGCCCGTTACTTGGCTTACTCGGCACCGTTTTAGGTTTGATTGAAATGTTTAATCAGCTCGGTCAATCGCAAGGTCCGGTCACTCCGGCACAATTAAGTGCGGGGCTCGGCCTCGCAATGAATACCACTGCTGCGGGGCTTATTATCGCGGTTCCCGCCATTACGGCAGCGCATCTTTTTGGGATCTGGGCTCAAAATCAATGTCAACGCACCAGCCATGTACTCAATCAAATTAACCTTTGGTTAGCCGGCATTAAAGACGACTCTCACGATGCGCATGACTATCAAGCGTTTGAGCACGTCAGCCAGTCGAGTGCAGAGCCTAAACAGCCACTTAATAGCCACTTTGAGACACTGAGATGATAAGCACTGATAAATCTTCGCTGTCGCATAATGGCATATCTTCACCAGAACAACTGCCAAGCGTTGATTTGACCGCATTAATCGACATTATTTTTATTGTATTAGTCTTTTTGCTGCTCACCGCAAACAGCCAATTATTGAGCTTACCCGTCGCGGTGCCGCAAAGCCCAAGTTCAGCCATTACAGCGGTAAAAAACCAACCTTCTATCACCATTAATATTATGGCAACGGCCCCCTATTGGGCTATCGACGGCGAGCAATTTATGGACTTAGCCCGTTTTACCACTGTATTGATACAGCGTTTTCAAGCGATGCCAGAGGCAACAGTCGTTATCGCTGCCGATAAAGCCGCGCCCGTTGAGCCACTAATGCAACTGCTCGCGTTATTACAAACACAATCCATCAGTCAGACACAAATATTGATGGAACACTAAATATTTACACGACGTTAAGTTAATAGAACGTATTTACCATCTGTCTCTATACCCAAAGTCTGAGCCTAATACTGTGGCGACCCAGATTTCATAGGAGTTAAACCATGTTGTTTCAAGCCACTCAAATGCAGGTAAAAATAGGCTCTCGCATGTTAAGCTGTTTACATCACTATATAAGTAAGCCGCTGAATAACCTACTGTTTTTCACCGCGACTATCACTGCTTTAGTATCACCTAATGCCTCCAGCGCTGAGCAAGAAATACGCCTAGTCAGTGCGGGGGCGGGAGTCACTGAGTTGGTACTCGCCCTTGATGCGGGCAATAAACTGGTTGCCATCGACTCTACCAGCCATATCCCTGAAAATTTGAGCCATATTGCTAAACTTGGCTATCACAGAATGCTCTCCGCCGAAGGCATTATTGCCCTGTCGCCAACCGTCGTAGTGGGTTCTGATGTGATGGGGCCAGAAACCACGCTTAAGGTGCTAAAACAAGCCAATATTCAAGTAGTGCAATTACCGACTACCACCGATGAGCCACAGCTAATGAACAATGTGGATACCTTAGGTCAGTTACTCAATCGCCAAGATAACGCAACTAAGCTTAAACAAGATTTACATCAACAACTGCAGCACTTAGCGGATAAAAAACAGCAAATACGGGATGGCGGTGCTCAACCAAAAATCCTCTTTATGTTATTGCAAGAAGGTCGCGGCGCACGGGTTGGCGGCAAAGGCACTGCCGCAGATACCATTATTGAGCTATCAGGCGCACAGAATGTCGCCGCTTTTGAAGGCTATAAAAGCATGTCCCAGGAAGGGATATTATCCTTACAACCCGATCTTATTTTGCTGTCAAAACGTAGCGAACAAGCCTCCGAGCAAACTCACAGTCAAATAGCCCAAGAATTAATAAAAGAAATGCCATTACTCGCCCATACACCCGCCGGTATAAATAAACACATTCAAACCCTTCCCCCACAAGCCTTATTAGGCGGTTTAGGGTTAAGCGCAATTAGCGCCGCAGATACGCTTGCGAGCACTTTACTGACTCTGAATCAGTAAGTTTGCATCAGTAAGTTGCGCCAACACTAACGGAAAATGGATCAACTGATAAATATAGGAATTTAACCATGTTACTTAGCCGCTGGCTGTGGCCCAGTTTACTCACATTGCTAGCCTTGAGTTGTTTACTCTCGGTGAGCACGGGGCCCGTCAGTATTAGTTTAATCGACTCCCTAAGCGCGGTGATGAACTGGGCTACCCAACAAAATATGGGCAATATTGCGCCACACGAGCAATTGGTAATCAACACGGTGCGCTTACCTCGCACATTATTAGCCTTGGCGGTCGGCGCCATACTGGCCCAGTGCGGCGCAGTGATGCAGGGATTATTTCGTAATCCCTTAGCCGATCCTGGCATTATTGGCGTGTCGTCTGGTGCAGCACTTGGGGCGGCGATTTGTATTGTATTATTACCCAATGCTAATGCGTTATTAATCCCCCTTGCAGCATTTGCATCAGGACTTATCACCACATTGGTGGTTTATCGCCTTGCCAGCAGCCCAACAGGAACATCCGTCGTATTACTGTTGCTCTCAGGTGTTGCCATCGCTGCACTCGCGGGTGCAGGTATTGGCGTGCTGACTTACCTCGCCAACGACATGGCACTACGTGACTTAACCCTATGGCAAATGGGCTCTATTGCGGGCGCGCAGTGGATTTATGTCAGCTTAAGCCTGGCAACGCTAATCTTGATCAGTTGGCGTTTTCGCCAAGATGCGGCGGCGCTTAATGCCTTACTGCTCGGCGAGGCTGAAGCACGCCATTTAGGGATTGATGTAGATAGGCTAAAACTCAGGCTGATTTTACTCTGTGCTTTAGGCGTGGGTGTCAGCGTTGCCGCGACTGGAATTATTGGTTTTATTGGTTTAGTGGTACCGCATTTAGTCCGCATGATGTTAGGGCCAGATCATAAACAACTATTACCCATCAGTGCATTATTGGGCGCAGCGTTATTAGCCTTGGCCGACATCGGCGCCCGCGCACTATTACCGCCCGCCGAATTGCCCGTCGGACTGGTCACAGCGCTCATTGGCGCGCCATTTTTCATCTTTTTATTGCTGCAACAGCGCAGCAAATTAACCTAAGCGAATATCTATGGCCGCCACCTCTGATTCAAATGTAACTGCTCATTCAGCGAAGCCACACATTGGGCACACCCAATTGAGCATTTGCCAACTTAATGTAGCCATTGGGCAAAAAACGGTGCTCCGTGATATCAATGTGCAATTTAAGTCGGGCGCGGTCACCGCCCTTCTTGGCCCCAACGGTGCGGGTAAATCCACTCTGCTTAAAGTGCTATGCCAAGAAATCAGCACGCCAAGGCAACACATACGCTTAGGTCATCGCCAATTGACTGACTGGCCGAGGGCTGAACTCGCAAAGTCCTTAGCGGTATTACCACAACACGCCAGCTTGACGTTTCCCTTCACGGTAAGTGAAGTTGTCGCCATGGGTTTGTATCCCTTAACCATCAGTAAAAAATCAGGCGAGATTTTAGTGGCTAATCAGCTAGCTGCGGTGGGATTAACCTCACTGAAAAATCGTAGTTATCCAACGCTATCTGGGGGTGAAAAACAGCGCGTACAACTCGCTCGCGTACTAACTCAACTGAGCCAATCACCGTTTGCGCCCATACTGTTATTAGATGAGCCAACATCAGCCCTAGATCTTGCACAGCAACATAAAGTGCTCGAACTGGCCCGCGGTTTAGCCCACCAACAGGGGTATACCGTCATTGTCGTACTGCATGATCTGAATCAAGCCGCCCGTTATAGCGACCAATTAATTGTGTTAAAACAAGGTCGAATTGTGACTGAAGGCATTCCTGCTCAGGCATTGTCAGTTGATACCATCCGCCAAGTCTGGGACTACGAACCGATATACGTACCTGCTCCGCAGGGCGGCCATCCATTGATTTTTTAACACACTGAAAGCACTAGCCTGACGTTTTTGAGTCTGAATATAGGTATAATCAATAACATATACTTTTAGTACAGCCGCTTTAACTGAGGCAGAACCCAAATGAAACCCACTATCTCGACAGAAACGCAGCAAAATGCACTCGCAGCGGCAAAAGCCATCCAAAAGCCGGGGCAAAACAAAGAGCAAACTAAGCTCATCGCCCAAGGTATTGAAAAAGGTATCGCTGAATACAAAAAGCTCCAGAAAGCCAAAGCCCGTGAACGAGATAAAGCCCGCAAACAGCAATTAAAAGCTAAATTTCAAACAACAAATAATATCAATGATACTGACGAATTTGACGATAACAGTGAACCCAAAAACCAGTTCACCACCGCCACTTGGATAGCCATAGCCATGCTAGTATTAAGTTGGCTAGGTTTCGGCGCCTATATTATGACCGCTTGATAAAGCCAGTGGAGCAGGAATTGAGATAATACCAATCGTATTAAATATCTGTTAATTCAGCGGGAGTTCAACGCGCTTTAGACAAGGCGAAGGATTGAAGACATAGTGGTGCTCTGTCGAAAGCCTTAAACGCAGTATAAAGCGCGTTGAAACCCGCCCTTTGGGAGCCTCACAGGCATCCCACTCCCGTGTTGCATTGACTTAAAAGGGAATAACCATTTCTGCGTCAATGCGCCTTGGATTGAAATACCTGTGAGGATCTGAACTGATTAGATATTTAATGTGACTGGTATAACAACTAAACGGCTATGCAATTGATACTAAAGCGGTATCGACAACACTGGCGAGCTCACACACTCGCCGCGTTATTATCAGCCACACCAATCTGCTGTTCTATTTCAGTGATATGCGTATCAACCCAAGCACTACTGATAGGCCCCCAGGTGACGATACGATAATAACCTGAGTTGTTACGGCTCCCTTCCTGCACAAACTCAGCTTGAATACCAATGTCTTCAAAGGCGGCGATAGCATCTTGTAAGGTGCGACGTGGCATACCAGTTAACTTATTGAGTGATAATATGTTATGGCGCTCATCATCCATTAAATGTGCTAAATACAGCTTTCGAAGGAACGCCTTATGTTGCTTTGAAACGGCTTGCTGCGTTGGTATGGCAAATGACATAAAATAACCTGACGAATGACAAATAGAATTAGTATTAAAATTACTTGATATTCAGTTAATAAGGCAAGAGAAAGCACTAAATAACCTTCACACTAGAAACCACAACACTACAATGTCTTGAAATTTCTCGCCTAACATGATTATGTCTAATCGGGGACATTAAATCCATGCGTCCGCAGACACACTACACTTACTATCGTGACTCATGACTTTGGCTCTCTTATCATGGCAACTCAGTAGCAAGAGGTATTAATCATTTATGCTCTATATTGCACATAAACCCAGTAAAGCAACCACTTGGTATCACCACTATAAATGGACGGGGTTAGTTGCACTGTGCTGTGTTCAACCGTGCCAAGCAATAGAGCTTCAAATTGGCGTCAGTGAATCCATTCCACCCTATGTCATCCAAGAAACAAACAGTGGGCTAGAGCTCGAATTACTCTTCAATGCATTGGCGGTTAAAGGGCATACCGCCTCAATTCATTACCTACCATTTGCACGCACTTTTCATGAATTTAAAGCAGCTAAACTCGATGGTGTGATTAATATTAAAGAAGGTATGGTTAAAAATGTCTTTTATTCGAATGTGGCAATAACGTACCAAAACTGTGCGATCAGCCTCATATCAAACCAATATAATATCAATAGTATCGCTGATTTAAATCACAAAAATGTCGTCACTTTCCAGCGCGCATCAAGCTTACTCGGGGATGAATTTGCCCAAATGACGAAGGTCAATAAGGGTTATCAAGAGCAAGCTCAGCAAATACAGCAGGTGTATATGTTAATGAAGCACAGGGCCGATGTGATAGTGATGGATAAGAATATTTTTGAATATTATTTAAAGCAGGCTTTTATTGAAGGCAAACTGACTCAACAAGACTTAACACAGCAGACTATTTGTCATCCCATATTTGCCCCCACACAATACCGTTTTGCGTTTCTGAGTGCACAAATTCGTGATGATTTTAATACTGGGCTCAAACAAATTACTGACAATGGCACTTTATGGGCACTAAAAGAAAAATATCGACGTCTCATCTCTTTTGATAATCATACTGAGACGTCACCTGATTTTATTGTCCCCAAGATGATCGAGCACGATCCCCTTTAGGTTTACTATTGGTGTCGAACTATTTAACCACTAACACAGGACATTTAGCATATTTTACAATATCCTGCGTGACATGAGGCTTTAAAAAATCAGCTAAGCCGCTACTGCCATGACTGGCGATCACCAGCATACCTACATCAGCAGCCTCAGCTAAAATTTCATCAATGGCATCACCATTACGCACCACTAGCTTGATATTAAGTCCCTCAGTGAGATCCTGTTGCATTTCCTGCTGCAAACTTTGCATCTTTGCATCCACAAATGCTTTAAGTTCATTTTCTAATGTCGCGGGAATATCAACGGCAATGCCATAACAATGGGCGCCGCGGGCAGGGCTTGTCACATGCAACAAGCGGATATCGACATGGTAAAGATTAGCCATTTCAACAGCATACTTTAGCGCATGCGCCGCGGTAGATGAAAAATCAGTAGGACATAACACTTCTTGAGTACGCATAAGCTTATCCGTTATTTGAGTTTTAATGAGCTGACTTTCGAGCTTAACGATTTATTAACCTAAAAATACCATTTATTTATAGCAATTAGCTATGTATCTTGCGTTGTCATTTTAATTAATTATTCTTTACCAATCAAAAAGAAAGGACGCATTGAGCGTCCTTTGGCATTATTGAGCCCAGCTAACTTACTTCACTACAAGTACAGGACAAGCTGCGCCATTAGCCACAGCTTCGGCGACATTAGTGTGCAAAAAGTGTGAAATCCCCGTGCGTCCATGGCTCGCAATCACCACCATACCGGTATCTTTACTGTTAGCTTCATCTAAAATCTCATCAACGGGATCGCCACGGCGGATCAAGGTCGTGACGGGAAGCTCAGTATTTAACCCTTCTAACAACGCCTGCATTTTAGTTGCCGCCGCGTCCTCCATGCTCTTAGCAAGCTCTTCAGGAGTAATAGATAAAATCATGAAGTTCTCATCACCGATCGGTTGTTCTACTACATGTAAAATTTTTAAGCCTACATGGTATAGATTTGCCATTTCAATAGCATAGCTCAGTGCATGGGCCGCAGTTTCCGAAAAATCTGTGGGCCAAAGTATTTGACCTGTACGCATAATCTGTACTCCTTTAAGTGCTAATCGATGACTGAGCAGTGTTAGCTGAACTGTCCTGACAGAACCCAATTAATGCTATTCGTTTTTTAGCCAAGCAATAGCGTCGCCATTATCGACAAAAAATCTTACTTCAGCAGGCGTAAACCAATTCGCCAATTTTGCTAACACTTCCTGCAAGGTAGTTTTACCGACGATAGCAATCTTTTCAAAATGTCGAATATGTTTAACCCCAAGCTTAATATCATCCCAAGCGGCTTTTAGCTCCATACCTTCTAGCTCAGTAACATCCACTAAGGCAAAAATATCGGGATCTTTGACTCCTTCAAGTGCTGATTCCAATACAGGAACCATCATCTCGTAGTCCTGATGCGTTAAAGTACCGATAGCTTTAACCGCAACAAAAAAGTCATCGTCACCGTGACGTTCAATACCAATCGAAATTCCGTGTTTTAACATTGCCATACATCCTCCTTATGTAAAATTGATTATCAATCGCTTAACAAATACACATTTCAGTTTAAAAGTTAACCCTAACATATGTCGTGATCATGCTCAAAAAGACACCAGATTACTTGTATAGTCAGACTAAGCACGCTAGAGTAAACCGACTAATCAGTCGGTATTGATTAGCGTATTAAATCAATTACACAATACGCGTTGTTAACATCAAACACTTACAACCATGGCGATAAATATGACCACTGCACAAGCAAAAATATCCCACTTAAGTGAATTATTTCAACGACAACGCAGCAGTTATTTGGCAGCGCCTAACCCAGATCACGATATACGTCGTGAGCGATTGAACCAACTTAAAGCCGCAGTATTGCGCTTTAAAACACCTTTAGTTGAAGCCCTAAGCCAAGACTATGGTCATCGTTCGATTGATGACAGCCTGATTTCAGACATTATGCCGGTCATCAACAACATCAATTACAGCCTAAAAAATCTGAACAAGTGGCTCAAACCTAGTGCTCGCCATGCGGGTATTTTGCTCGCGCCCGCTAAAGTCACAGTGCATTATCAGCCCCTTGGAGTTATTGGCATTATCGTACCGTGGAACTTCCCCGTGATGCTGTCCATTGGCCCGCTAGTGACTGCCATTGCCGCGGGTAATCATGCCATGCTCAAATTGTCTGAGTTCACTCCTGCAACCAATCAAGTGATAAAACAACTTTTAGCAGAAGTCTTCGATGAATCCCATGTTGCTGTTATCGAGGGTGAAGCGGATGTGGCCGCGGAGTTTTCAGCCCTGCCCTTCGATCATTTACTCTTTACCGGCTCCACTACTGTGGGTCGCCATGTGATGCGCGCCGCAGCCAATAATCTGACTCCAGTGACACTCGAGCTTGGCGGTAAGTCCCCAGTGATTATCGCCCCCGATATACCGCTTGAGATAGCAGTAGAACGCATGATTTATGGCAAGTGTCTCAATGCAGGGCAAATCTGCGTTGCCCCCGATTATGTACTGTGCCCTAAAGCCAAAGTCGATGACTTTATCGCCGCCTATCGAGCTAAATTTAAGACCATGTACGGCGCCATAACCCACAATAAAGACTACGGCAGTATCATTAATACCCGTCAGTTTGACCGTATTCTCACAGTGTTAAACGATGCAAAGGCCAAAGGCGCCCGTGTTATTTCGGCGACTGATGAAGCCATTGATAGCCAAAACCGTAAACTCGCGACTCAGTTAATCACTAATACCAATGAAGGTATGCTATTGATGCAAGAGGAGATTTTTGGTCCATTATTGCCGATAATTGGCTATGACACCCTAGATGAAGCGATTCAATATATCAATCACAGAGCAAGGCCTTTAGCGCTTTATATCATGAGTTTTGATGAGCCCAGCCAGCAAAAAATCCTCCAGCAAACCCATTCTGGTGGCGTCTGTATCAATGAGACCGTATTCCATGTAGCCGCCGACGACGCGCCCTTTGGCGGTATTGGTCCCTCGGGTATGGGGCATTACCATGGTAAAGAAGGCTTTTTAACCTTCAGTCATGCTAAAACGGTACTCAGCCGAGGTCGTTTTAATACGGGTAAGTTTGTACACCCGCCCTACGGTACGTTTATCCAACGTATGCTAATGAAGCTGTTCTTGCGCTAGTGACGGGGATTAATCGTGAATACACCGTTAATAGAACAACCCATAAAAACTAAGACAGACAAACGCCAAGCGATTCTCGATACCGCTTTGGCGTTGTTTGTCAGCCAAGGATTTCATGGCACTTCAACCGCATCGATAGCTAAGCAAGCCGGTGTAGCCACGGGCACCTTATTCCATCACTTCCCTTCTAAAGAAGCCCTGATGGAATGTTTGTTTCTGACTATAAAACAAGAGTTTGCTAATGCTTTACTGTTAAACGCGCATCAAGGCAGCAAGCTTAAACACAATGTCAAACAACTCTGGCAAAGTGCGCTAGATTGGTCACTAGAAAACCCAATTAAGCAATTGTTTTTCCAGCAATACTCAATGTCGCCTATGATTGCAAAAAATGTGCGGGATCAAGCCATGAACAGTATTTTAGGTTTTATTAGCGAACTGATTAAACAGGGGCAAATGATGGGATTAATCGCCCACTACCCTGTGGAGCTAATGCTAGAAAACTGCCATGGTCAGTATTTAGCTGCCACACGTTTTTTTATTGATAACCCGCATTTAGGCCACAATAGCCAATACCGCAATGCCAGTTTTGAACTGTTTTGGAAGGCCATGCAAGCGGATTAACAGATGGATACTTACGGCTTAGATTGATATAACAAAAAACCGAGCCAGATTAAATGGCTCGGTTTTTATTGATGCTTAAAGATTACACCACTCAACTTTGGCTTAGCTAAAACCTAACTCTGACTCAGCTCCTGTGCTTTTTCAGCAGGTTGTGCCACTTGCGTTGGATTCCAATAACCCTGCTTAATTCCCTTATCAATCAGCTCAGCAACAGCAAGTTCAATTGCCTGTAGCACGCAAAATTGTACTGGCTCGTTAGTGGTAAAACCGATCTCTGCCTCAGCGAGTCGATTTAAACTGGTGTAACGGAATAAACCTGCGCGCATTTCTTGGGATAAAACCCGTTTGCTGGTCGAAACTGACATCATTACTTTGCCGGTATGCACATCAACAGCGCGCAAATAAATGGTCACCAGATCTTCGCGATACATTTCCGATGCACCAATACCATAGTATTCGACGCCGCTACCGCCAGTGCTGGTGTTGGTTTCATAGCTGATTACGCCCCCTTCGAGCAGTAATCTGGCGGTGGATAATACCGGTACTTCATCCCCCTTAGTGCCGCTTTTTTTGCTGCTAATTTTGCGCTCGGTAAGCAAATTTTGCAGCCCTTCACGCTCAACGGGAGTAAACCATTTCGAGTCAAGCAAGGTTTGCATCAACATCGACGTCGCGCCCTGAGTCACAGCGGTCGAAAACGAGCTCACGTTAGCCTGTGGCTTATATTGTCCCGTTTGATCGCGAAAAGAATACACGGCCACAGGAATAGGAAACTTAGGCCCCGGCTGAGCTTGCAGCCCACGCATCACTTCACTTATGGGATTCACTTCAGCAGTGGTGATATTAAGATCCGGTTTTGAGATTAAACTGCACGCCGAAATACTGATTAACATCAGGCTGATTAACACTAAACGGACCATTAGCTTATCCCCCCAAACGTCGGCATTTCTATCACAGTGATTTCACCTGTTGCAGTATTTGTAATCGTTAACATCACCCCATTGCCGGTCGCAGCCACTTCGATACGAAAATCACCGGTATCATAAACACCGTCGGTGATTTCCCCATCGGCGACGCCTCGGGTGATCGAGTTGATAATGTTACGCTCTAAGGATTCTTTAAAGCGGGTGACAAAGTCCTTCTCGTTCGAAACCGATTTATTATCATTTTGCGCTTGGGCTTTATTTAATAAAAAGGCCCCATTTTGCGGATTACCACCAAAGCTGGGATTCACTGGGGTGTATATCAATTCAGTGGCTTGACCACTGCCTGCTACACATAGCGTAACAAGGGCAAGTAACGTCCTGTAAGTCATTCTTATTATCCTAAAAATCATCCGATGTTTCTGAAAATTCACCTGTTAGGGCATTGGCTCTCACTTGCGCTAAATAATCAATGGTGAGCAAAATGGCCTGCTCTGCACTCTCTTTTATCGGATTTGCACGACGACCAAAATGGGTGGTGTAAATCCTCGTCCCGTTTACCTCTAAAGTTAAGACGGTCCCAGCCTGTGGGAATACCGTCTCATACAGGGTGACGTTAAAGCCCTGAGTAAAGGGCAGTTCACGCCAATAGCTTGAATAATAAAAGCCAAAATCTTTACCAAACCGAGTCAAGGTTCTATCTATCACTAAACCACTAATTTCAATGTCGTTATCGGCAAGCGTGATAGGAGAGGCCAGCAGCAGGAATGGACATAAAACACAGATCAGCAGATGCTGTTTTAACGGTTTCACTTATCCCTCCTTTACCTTTAATAAGCGTGCTTTAAAAATCATTGCCACCTCCGTTAACACAACCATAAGTGATGGCACTGATTTTTGATAAAGCAGGTTAACAGGGTTAAAGATCTCCCGTCATTACGTGTAAGGCCAAATTAGCCCGAAGAGCTAAGGTGAAAAGGCAAAAATAACCCATTTGGGTAATGCGTTATTTAGGGCATGTTGACGTTTCGAGATTAAATTTTGTTCGCTCTGGCAAGCTCGTGATCACGAAACGAGGAGTGACGTGTAGTTATTTTACTCAAATGACGAGTGACAAAGAGCAAGAGCTTGCCAGACGAACCCTTAGGGCAGCGTTTGGCTGGCGTTTCTGCTGCGTTATCGCCCGTTTATGTAGAATAATACCAATCACATTAAATATCTAATCAGTTCAGAGCCTCACAGGTATTTCAATCCGAGGCGTATTGGCGTAGAAATGGTTATTCCCTTTTAAGTCAATGCAACACGGGAGTGGGATACCTGTGAGGCTCCCAAAGGGCGGGTTTCAAAGCGCTTTATACTGCGTTTAAGGCTTTCGACAGAGCACCACTATGTCTTCAATCCTTCGCCTTGTCTAAAGCGCGTTGAACTCCCGCTGAATGAACAGATATTTAATACGATTGGCTATGTTCACGTTAACTGTGTCTGCATAGCCAATATGCTATTTTCATTTGGATTATCATGGGCTTCAAAGAATCTAAACCAGCCTAAGTAGTTCGGAAGATATTTAGTTGCTACGCCCCGAAAGGTATTTATCCATAAATGCAGTCGGCTATGGTAAGCATTGACATTTTGAATATGAAAAACACCCTCTTTGACTCGCCTGCCATGACTTGCATTGAGTATCTTATGCTCTACTTTCATATCCTGAGTCATTTTTAGGTAGGAAAGAAAGCCATCGCTACACACCACTGAATCTGCAGCTATTTTATTTTCTAGCAACCCTAATAATGTGACACTATCGGCGCTATCGAGGCATTCATCGAATACCTGTTTATTTCTATCTCTGGCCACAAGGACCGCGACCCAATCGCCTTTTTTGCGTCCGCGACCAGCACAATCTCCACCTCTTTTATGGGCTTTACGTGAGAGTGTACGACTGCCTTTCTCTGAATAGCGAAATAAGGTCTCATCGATTTCAACGATACCAGACAACCTTTGCGCTTTGACTTTATTGGGTAAGGAAAGAAATTGGTGGCGCCATTTAAAGGCTGTTTTAACTGATATATTACAGCGCTTTGCGCTCTTTCTTATAGGAAGGCTGTCTAGCATGCATGTGAAGTATGGCAGCCATTTTTCTAAGAACCGCATTCGATAGAAGGGTGTGTTAATGGTGCACATGAACGTTTTATGACAAGCATGACAGCGATATCGCTGACGGCCATTAGGTTTTCCATGACGTTTAATGTGACAGGCGTGACAATGAGGGCACTGGGGTTTGATGGTGAAATTCGCCTCAAGCATATTAATGCATGAACCACTATCAAGTTGTTGCTGTAAAAAAGAAATGAGTAAACGTTGCTGTTCAAAGGGTAACTCTGCCGCTTGTTGCTCGAGGTCTAACAAACATGAAGTCATGTCTGGAACTCCTATAGAGAGCTGCACATAATTATAGTGTAGCAACACTTAACTAAAACATAGCCAATACGATTGGTATAACTACACTGCACGGGCTTTGCCTTGCATAAAAGCCAGCCAACTCGCTGCAAAAATAACCCTGAAACGTCAACACGCCCTAGCGTAATATCGCTCTTATCACGATTAAATCGCTAAAACGGCAGCCCAGACAACTTATTGCCCTCAAATACCGAGTTTCCCTTTACAGTAAAATCCTTGCCACATAAGATCCTACCACCCTCGTAGCAAAAACAATCAAAAGATAAAATCCTATGACGACAATAACAATCACTCGCCCAGACGACTGGCATATTCATTTAAGAGACGGTGCGCAGCTTAAAGATACCGTGCGTGATATTAGCCGCTACATGGGCCGCGCCATCGTTATGCCCAACTTAGTACCGCCCGCTATCGATACGCAAACCGCACTGAGCTATTACGATCGCATTAAAGCCAAGGTGCCCACAGGCTCACAGTTCGAACCTTTAATGGTGCTGTATTTAACCGACAAAACCAGCCCAGATGAAATCCGTAAAGCCAAGGCATCGGGTAAAATTGTCGCCGCTAAACTCTACCCTGCGGGCGCGACGACTAACTCAGATTCAGGCGTGACTACGCTTGAAAACATTTATCCCGCCCTTAAAGCCATGCAAGAAGTCGGCATGCTGTTTTTAGTCCACGGCGAGGTCACGGATTCATCCATTGATATTTTCGACCGCGAGCGCATTTTTATCGAAAATATCCTCAGTAAAATCGTTGCCGATTTCCCAAACCTTAAAATCGTGCTTGAACATATCACCACTAAAGATGCCGTCGATTTTGTCACTCAAGCCTCTGATAATGTGGCCGCAACTATCACAGCGCACCATTTGCTGTATAACCGTAACCACATGTTAGCTGGCGGTATTCGCCCGCATTTTTACTGTTTGCCGATTTTAAAACGCAACACCCACCAACAGGCGTTATTGGCCGCAGCGGCAAGCGGTAGTAAGAAGTTTTTCCTCGGTACCGATTCAGCGCCACACGCCAAAGATAAAAAAGAAGCCGCCTGTGGCTGCGCGGGTTCGTACACCGCCCACGCCGCGATTGAGTTGTATGCCGAAGCATTTGAATCAGTTAACGCACTAGATAAACTCGAAGCGTTCGCAAGCTTCAATGGGCCAGATTTTTATAATCTGCCACGCAACATCGACACGATTACGCTGGTAAAAAAATCATGGGATGTACCCGCGAGCTATCCGCTGGGCGACACCAACGTCGTGCCGATTCGTGCAGGTGAAGCCATTGATTGGCAGGTAAAATAAGCGCTTGAGCTAGGCTTAATAAAGGTAAATTATCCTGCTGCTATTGAGCAGGATAATATCGAACTAATACCATAAAATTAATACTATAAAACTAAGAAAATTAAGACCGCATCTACGGTCTTAATTTGAGCCTCGCACGATCAAGAGGGGATTAACAGTAATACTCTCTTCAGTTTAAAGAGCGATTCATGATTTATCTTTTATGCATAGGATTAATCACGTTTACTCCAGTGACAAGCCATAAACTCCCCTGAGGGTTCAACGGTCCAGCCCATGCCGCCAATGGTCACTTACATGCGAGTCATTAATTTCATAGCCATTTTAGTAGGCTTGCCCCTAAACGACTCATGTCTTCATTAAGCCTTTAGCCACCAGCCTCATACACCAATAAAAGTCACCTAAAACTTAGATGGCAAATCCATGTACAAGCACTGCACTAAATCTAATTCATTGCGTCTTTAAGGCAAATTCTCTGGGATGTTCTACTCTAATATAACCAATTTACAACCATTTACATTGGCACAAGGTTACTGAGCGTTTTTATTCTAATGTTAGTAAGCACAATACTCATTATGAATAACCGATTTCATTAATATGGGTATTTTTAGGGTTGACGTTAGTACTTGCGCAATTAATAAACGTCTTTTGAGAAGTATTGTAAATAGAATATTAAATTCAATGTTTTCATAGTAGTGACGTATATTTTTCTACAAGAAAAACACTTATAAATGGCGATTAATCGGTTTAACTAATGTTAATATTGACGAAAGGTTATTTAGCCTTATCTTATTGAAAAGCAGCCAATATACAAAGGAGTGTGGCATGAGAAATAACCAACCGATTACCCGTCAAGAAAGAACTTTCCCTGAATCGATAAAACTCATTTCAGTGACCGATTTACAAGGCACAATTCTCGAATGTAACGATGCGTTTGTCGATGTGAGTGGTTTTAAAAAGGCGGAATTAATCGGACAACACCACAACATTGTGAGGCACCCAGAAATGCCTTCAATTGCATTTACTCAAATGTGGTCTTATTTAAAAGCAGGCAAACCTTGGATGGGTATGGTTAAAAATCGCTGTAAAAATGGTGATTTTTATTGGGTAGATGCCTATGTTACGCCAGTCACTACCGCTGGCAAAGTGGTCGGTTATGAGTCAGTAAGGTCATGTCCTAAGCGAGATGACGTAGCAAGGGCCGATACTTTATATCAGCAAATTAATGCGGGTAAGTCTTTTGCTACATCAAGGCGCATTTCTGTTGCAAACTTATGCCTTATTTTGGCCCTCATTTCAGCCTGTGCACTTTATTTTGCAGGATACCCAACTCTGTTTAGCATTTTACTGCTGAGCACTGCAGTGCTGTATGCCATTTCAATAACCTACAAATACAAATCTACGGTTGACTCGTTAAATGCCATGTTAAAAATGAGCTTCTCTAACGACCTTGCCGCCAGAGCTTACACAGACTCAAGTGGCACACTGGGTTTATTAAAGGTGAGTATTTTAAGCCAAAATGCCCATCTAGGGACGGTGATCACTCGGATTGAAAATGCGGCATTGAATGTAGCTAAAGAGTCAGACAATGGCTATCAGTTAACCCTTAACACCTGCGCCGAGATTGAACAACAGCAGGCAGAAACCTGCCAAGTGGCGACAGCAATGAATCAAATGACCACCACGATTGCCGAGGTTTCAATACACGTATCAGAAACCGCAAACCATGCAGATACGGCGAATAACTTAGCGATTAAGGGCCGAAATATGGCCGATATCACCCAACAGTCGATTCAAAAACTTAAAACTACCGTCAACGATATCAGTGTTTCCGTCACCGAGCTTTCAGATCAAACAGTGCGTATTGCGCAGGTGGCACAAATCATTGAGCAAATTGCCGATCAAACTAATTTACTGGCATTAAATGCCGCTATTGAAGCCGCCAGAGCGGGGGAGCAAGGCCGAGGATTTGCCGTTGTCGCTGATGAAGTACGTAATCTGGCGCAACGTACACAGGAATCGACCCACAGTATCCATGGGATCATTGAAGAACTCACTGCCAAGGCTAAACAAGCCGTTAATGCCGCACATGTTGGCTCTGAAGCGGCTAATGAAGGGCTTGAAAAAGTCGTTGAAAGCGCCGCTATGCTTAATGGTATTTCAGACGCCGTAAGTCAAATTGCCCATATGTCGACGCAAATGGCGGCAGCGGTAGAACAACAAACCCATGTAGCCGAAGATATTAACCGCCAAGTAGTTAATATCTCTGATTTAGCAGGCACTAGCGCTGAAAGTGCTATCGATACCTCAGCGTCAATTATTAAACTTAAAAATACCGCCGATGAACTCCACGAACTAGTGGTTCGTTTCAAGCGTTAAAAAAGCACTACATTATTGAGATATCGCCGCTCAAACATACTAAAAAGCCTGAAAGAAAATTCCGAAGGCACTGAAAATAGCCACAAACCATGAGAGGGATCTCAAGGTACCTTTATTAGCAAGATACAAAATATGGTACACAAAACGGGCTGCAACATGGCTGATGGCAAGCCATTCTGCAGTCGGTGTCACTTTGCCAGTAGCCATTACCACTAATACCGCTAGGCCAAAAACTAAGAGTGATTCAAAAGCATTTTGATGCCCAGCTAAAGCACGTGCGCCAAAACCAGTTAGCTGCGCCTGTTGGGCGCGAGGATGGTTATTATCATAACCGCCCGCCTTCGCCATCGCCCAAGCAACGGGGCCTTTGGCTAAATACGGCAATAGCATCGCGATAAACAAACAAATGAGTAAGGTATTCATGGGCTGCACTTCCTATTATTTTAGTATTTGAGTGTATTCAGTATGTTGAATTGATGAGTGTATGCGCACGACGACATTATTTCACCCTATACCTGCTGTCGCTCACAAAATGTAATCGTAACGTTAAGCGACTCACAGTGCTATACCTTTGCCATACGCAAGATATCAACCAAATACTCACAGCATTAGTGCCCCTTAACCTGTCTTTGGCGGCTTTATTGTCGCGCCAACTCGGGTTGTTTAATAAAAAACTAAGCCAACCAAAACGAAAGTATGAAAAGCCAAAAAACAAGGTTGATATCTTAATCCCTGCGATCTGGCTCACATCTCTCGCGGATTAGAGTGGGTAGAAAGGTAGAAGGTTAATCCCTGACCTTATCGTTAATGACAAGGGCGATGGCAAATTAAAGACATTTACCCTTAATGCCAAGACTTGGCATTGTCACTCTATTCGTTGAACGCTTGGAGGAACATATGGCTTATACAACGATCAATCCCTATACGGGAGAACTCATCAAAGAATTTCCCAATGCAACAGATACCGAAGTCACGCAGGCGATAGACTCCGCCCATCAGGCTTTTTTGGCTTGGCGAACCACTCCCTTTGCCGACAAAGCCGCAATACTGTCTAAGGCTGCAACCATTCTCAGAGATAACAAGCGGCAATATGCTAAGTTGTTGACGTTAGAAATGGGCAAAGTGATTGCAGAAGCCGAAGCTGAGGTCGAGCTTTCAGCGCAAATTCTCGAATATTACGCCGAACATACCGAGCGACTATTAGCCCCGCAAAAACTGCCAGTAGCCGATCCCGCAGAAGGTGAAGCGATACTGGTTCACGACCCCCTTGGCGTGTTGCTGGCTATCGAACCTTGGAACTTCCCTTACTATCAAATTGCCCGAATTTTGGCGCCGCAGATATCCGTCGGAAACACGTTACTGCTCAAACACGCGTCCAATGTGCCGCAATGCGCCGCAGCCTTTGAAGGTCTGATGCGCGATGCAGGCCTGCCACAAGGTGTATTCCAAAACCTGTATGCAACACGCGACCAAATTGAATACATTATTAACTCCCCCAAAGTACATGGGGTGGCACTCACAGGTTCTGAGGGCGCAGGCGCAATGATTGCCGCACAAGCTGGTAAAGCGCTGAAAAAATCCACCTTAGAACTCGGCGGGGCTGATGCTTTCATCGTGCTTGAAGATGCCGAACTGCCAAAAACTATTGATTGGGCAGTGTTTGGCCGTCACTGGAACGCAGGTCAGGTTTGCGTGTCGTCCAAGCGGATGATCTTAGTTGAAGCCATTTATGATGAGTTTATGCAAGGCTATATCAAAGGTGTGGAAGCGCTAAAAGCGGGCGATCCTATGGATCCCACCACCACATTGGCCCCGTTATCTTCTCAGGCAGCTGCCGATGAAGTGAAGCAAAAAGTGCGTGATGCGGTAAAACATGGTGCAACAGCTACTGAAGTCGGCCCTAAAGTGCCAGAAAAAGGTGCCTTTGTGCAGCCGACGATATTGACTAATGTCACGCCAGATAACCCCGCCTACTATTGGGAGTTTTTCGGCCCTATATCGATGATCCTCAAAGCGAAAGATGAACAAGAAGCGATTGATATCGCCAACGACTCACCCTTTGGTCTGGGTGGCTCAGTGTTTACGGCTGATAATAAACGCGGTTTAGCGGTCGCTAAGCAGGTTTCAACCGGCATGATGTTTGTTAATCATCCAACTATGGTCAAGGCCGATTTACCCTTTGGTGGGGTGCGTCGTTCAGGTTATGGACGTGAGCTAATTGGTTTAGGCTTAAAAGAGTTTGTAAACCACAAACTGATTAATGTGGTTGATATTAACGCGCCGTTCTAATCCATGAAGTAAAAAATGCGACTAAAAGCCAGGCAGGATTATCTGTCTGGCTTTTCTGTTTAACGTGCTTTATCCAGCGCGCGACACAAGGCTTGCACACCGAGTAACGCTCTGGGCGTAGCACGGTGCAATAAATCGGCATCGATTTGATAAATACGCTGCTTTTTAACCGCAGGGATCTCAGGCCATTGGCTCCAATCAACACCTTTTACATTGCCTTCTTCTTGGCTCTGTAAAATCACTTCGGGCAGGGTCAGTAACACGTTTTCTAAACTCACCTGCGGATAATCACTGGCGGCAGTGTAAAACACATTTTCACCATGGCACACATCAATAATCTGCTGGATCCAACTGTTTTTAGAAACTGTCATCAAGGGCGTAGACCAGAGTTGATAAAACACCTTAGGTGCGGATTTACTGGTATTCTCTGCCCGTAAACGGCTTAGCTCAGCACGATAAATAGTCGCAGCGTTACGCGCCTCTTCAACGTGTCCGGTTAATTGCCCTAACTCTTCAAGCTCTGTAGCAATTGCGTCTAAGGTCTTGGGATCGCTACCATAAAGATTAAAGCCAAGCGATTTAAGCTGATTGATATCTTCGGCTTTATTACCCGTATCCCACACCACAATCAAATCAGGGTTAAGCTCAAACACTCGCTCCATTTGAATGCCATAATAGCCACCAATGCGCGGAATTTTTTTGGCAGCCTCAGGATAATCTGCATAATCTGTGGTGGCGACAATGGCATCACCCGCGCCTATGGCGTAGAGCATTTCTACCGCATGGGGCGAAAGCGCAATAATACGTTGGGCAGGTTTGGCTAATACGTGCTGAGAAAGCAAAATACTCAGACCCAATATGCAGCCAACATAATAGCGTTTCATCGTCATCCCTTTAATGTTAATCCTGCAATCATAGGCAGCATAGGTATCAGCTCATGGCGACTTGATGGAGTAACTTTTAATCAAATAGCCATAAACTCATTGGCCATAAATCAATAATCAAAACCTTGCTGCGCTTTTATACCTGCCTCAAAGGCGTGTTTCAACGGCTGTACTTCGCTCACCGTATCGGCCAGTTCGATGATGGCACGGTGACAAGCTCGGCCGGTGATAATCACATGCTGCATTGGTGGGCGATTACGCAGTGCAGTGAGCACGCGCTCGACATCCAAATAGTGATAACTCACCATGTACGTCAATTCATCGAGCATCACGCAATCTATGCTCTCATCTTGCAATAATTGCTCGGCGATTTCCCATGCGAGTATGGCGGCTGCGGTATCCTTCTCTTTATCTTGGGTTTCCCACGTAAAACCTGTGCCCATGACATGAAACGCAACCCCAGCGCCTTCGAGTAAATTGCGTTCCCCGCATTCCCAAGTGCCTTTAATAAATTGCACTACCGCGGCTTTTTTACCGTGACCGACAGCGCGGGCAACTGTGCCAAAACCTGAAGTCGACTTACCTTTGCCGTTACCAGTTAACACCAGTAAAATGCCCTTTTCTTCTTGGGCGGCGGCAATTTTGGCATCAACACCTTGTTTAAGTTTTTGTTGGCGCTCTTTGTGGCGCTCGGCTTTAATTTGCGTTGGCTCGTTATCGTTTTGTGCTGTCATGGTTTTTCCTTCGCTTTGCTGCTAAGACGTATGTTTCTAAAATTGCCTGTCATGTTGGCATGCCTAAATGTTTGTATAACACATCAACTAACGGGTCGAGCTGTTTCAAATATCAGTGTGTTGTGGCTAATCGTTAGCCCTGCTCCTGCCGACCAGCACACTGTTCAATATCTAGGGATAGCCATGCAGTGAGCTAGATTTAATCGGTGACGGGCGGAGGTTTTATGTGACTCACGGCTTGGGTTTGCAGAAATTAACAATAAAGCTCAGCGTGAAAATCATGTAAGCCACTCATGTAAGCCAATAAAGTCTAAAACAGCCTAAAGCGGTTTTAGTGCTAAGGGTAAGCCCGCGACCACTAAGGTGACATTATCCGCTAAGGCAGCAACGGCTTGGTTTAACCAGCCGGCTTCGTCAACAAATTGTCGGCTCAACTCACCTAAGGGCACTATGCCAGAGCCGACTTCGTTACTGACCAAAATCACCACGCCTTCAAGCTCCGTCAGCGCATCCACAAAAGCGGTTTTTTCTGCCTGCCAATTCGCTAAAGCTTTATCTGTTGACGTTGTAGTGACAAAGTCTGAGGCACTCCACTCCGTCGGCGCGGGTTCATCATTAACTTGATGATTGGATACGAGTAATTGATTGGTTAACCACAGGGTTAAACAGTCGACTAAAATTACTCGCCCAGGTTTGGCTAAGCGCGCTAATGTGGCCGTCAATGCCAGTGGTTCCTCAAACAATTTCCACTCAACGCCATCGTCAGAACGGCCCGCTTGATGCTTGGCGATGCGTGTTGCCATTTCATCATCTAGCGCCTGCGCCGTCGCCACATAACAGGCATCAAAACCCAGCGCTGTATATTGACGCACTAAGGCTTCACCGTAACGACTTTTACCGCTACGGGCGCCGCCTAGCACGAGGTGGATCACAGTATGCTACCGACAACGAGTAATACAAAATAACACACGATTTCAGCTATTTGCTGCGCCGCGCCTAAGGTATCACCTGTGTAACCGCCAATTTGACGTCTGAATATCACGATAATCAAACGGCGTAACCCTATCATCACCAATAATAATGATAAGGCAGCTAATCCTTTGAGGAATAACAGTACTAGCACGCCACTGGCGAGCAGGATAAACAGATCATTAATCCCTTGATGTTGCGATAACGGCTTTGACTTACTGGTCTCATCATCGCGAACATATTTTTCGCTAAAGATAATACTCGCCGATACCACACGGCTCACTGTGTGCGCCACAATAAGCGCCGAGCCCGCCACCACAGGATCGTACAGGGCCAACTCGACTAACAACTGCCATTTCAGCAGCAGAGCCAACATTAGCGCCAAGGCGCCATAGCTGCCAAGGCGCGAGTCCTTCATGATCCGTAGCTTATCTTCGACCGTCCAACCACCACCAAAACCATCAAAGGTATCGGCGAGGCCATCTTCATGGAATCCCCCCGTAAGCAATACGCCAACGAGCATAGCCAACAGTACAGAAACACCAGCGGGGAGCCAGTTCTGCGTCAGCCAAAACACAATGGCACTGAGCAGGCCGACCAAAAGACCGACCAGACCGAAATAACGGCTGGCTTTATTCAGCTTATCACTATCGACTTCAACCCAGCTCGGCATAGGAATGCGGGTAAAATAGCCCATGGCAACAAAAAACAAATCTATTTCTTTGTGCCAGCTTTCGCGTTCTGACATAAAGCATCCTTAGTGAGTTCACACTTGCTATACGATTTAAGATTAAAACAGTTGGCTAACAGTTATTATTTTAAATAAGTAAAATAAGAGACTTAGCAGAGTACATCATACAACAGCCTCAATCCCAGCATCACTAAAACTCGCCATTTGGTTGTAAAAATTTACTGCAGCTTGAATAAGCGGCAATGCTAAAGCGGCGCCAGTGCCTTCGCCTAATCTTAACCCGAGGGCCAACAAGGGTTTAGCCTGTAAAAAATCTAACATACGCAGGTGGCCTTGTTCGTCAGACTGATGGGCAAAAATTAAATAATCGCGCACATTCGGCGCAATGTTTACCGCCACTAACGCCGCCGCTGTCGCGATAAAACCGTCTATCACCACCAGCATTTTGCGTTCAGCCGCGGCTAATATTGCTCCTGTCATTTGCACAATTTCAAATCCGCCTAAGCAGGCTAACACGGCTTTGGGCCCCGTTAAGGCGTGTTGATGCAACTGCAAAGCCTGCTCAATTAACGCCAGCTTTCGTGCTAAGGTCTCAGCATTAATCCCCGTACCGCGACCCACGCAATCAGCCACATTGAGTTGCATCATTGCCGCCATAATCGCTGCTGCCGCCGAGGTATTACCTATACCCATTTCGCCAAAGGCAATCAAATTACAACCTGCTTGATGGTGGCGTTCTATTAAATCACGCGCCATGACAAAGCCTTTATCGACAGTATTTAGCGCCATGGCGGGCGCTAAATGAATCGCCTCAGTCCCGGCGCCAAGGCGTTGATTAATAATGCCCTCAACACCTTCAACTGGCGTTAAAATACCGCAATCAATCACTTCGAGTTTAAAGCCGACCTGTCGACAAAACACATTAATCGCCGCGCCGCCATGGGCAAAATTTTGCACCATTTGGCGCGTGACTTCGCTCGGCGCAATCGATACTCCCTGCGCGGCAATGCCATGATCTCCCGCAAACACTAACAGAGTTGGATGAGCGATTTTTAGTGTATCTTGTGGCAACGTTGCGCCTTGCACGCGGGCAATCTGTAACGCTAAGGATTCAAGCAGGCCTAAGGCGCCAAGCGGTTTAGTTTTAAGATCAATCTTCTGCTGAATCATTTGATCCTGCGCGTTACTCACTGGGCTTATTTTAAAAGATACGGCTGATTGAAACATCCCGACTCCACTTAACTTAATTGAACTAGATTGAATTGAACTGAATTACATGATTAAAAATCACCACGCACAGGCTTACCCCACCACCCTGCGCCGACGCAAAATCAGTAAAAAGAATAAGCTGCCGATAGCGGCAGTAATAATGCCTACGGGTAACTCTTGATTACCCAACAAACAGCGCGCTAATACATCAATCCACACCATAAATAATCCGCCCACCAACGCCGTTAATAAAATCGGCTGGCGACCGGGAAATAGCATACGCACGGTATGGGGGATCATTAAACCGACAAACCCAATACCGCCACAGGTGGCAACCAATACTGCGGTAATTAACGAGCACAGTAACAACATGCTGAGTCGTAACTTAGGTACATTTACCCCTAAGGTATGGGCGGTTTCATCCCCTGCTTGCAGCGCCATAATCTGCCGCTTCATGCCTAAGATAATCAATAAGCTCACCCCAACAACCAGAGTCGGCAAAATAAGTAACGACCAACTGGCCTTAGCAAAACTGCCTAAACTCCAAAACAATACCGATGCAGTGGCCTGCGGACTGGCAAAATACAACAGTAAACTGGTTAAGGCGCCAAACATAAAGGAGGTTGCCACGCCCGAAAGCAGCATGCGCTCGACTTGGCTATTAAGCCCAAGACCCGATAACGCTAACACAATCAACACCGACAAACTGGCGCCAATAAAAGCCCCTAAAGGTAGGCTAAACCACAACAATCCAGACAATGCACCCGAACCGCTAAAAATCCCCGAGTAAGCCGCCATCGCGGCATTATCAAAAAATCCTGAACCGGTAAACAGCGTCAACATCACCACAGCGCCAAAGGAAGCCCCAGAGCTAATACCAAATAAATACGGGTCTGCCAGCGGATTGCGGGTCACGGTTTGCAATACACTGCCCGCCAGTGACAAGCCTGCCCCCGCCACAAATGCCAGCAAAATACGCGGCAGCCTGAGCTCCATTACGATGCGCTCAGTCATACCGCTTGCCTGAGTAATGTTGGCAACCTTATTGATAAACACGTGGATAACATCCATAAAGCTGATGTTTGCCGCGCCAAAACTGGTTGCGGCTATCGGTGTCATTAATGTCAGCATGGCTAACGCCAGCAGCATCAACTGTTGTCTTGTCAAAAGTGTCACCATAGACCCCAAGTTTGAGGTGCAATACTGCGTTGTTGACTCGTCTGAATCATTCGCTCTCACCTCGTTTATCCCCGTTATGGGTTGCATCATGGTAACCATAAAAATAGCTGATTAAGGGCTTTTTATGCTGCGGATGGACGGACACCTGAGCACATACTCCGAACACATCGGCGATACGCGCTTCAGTTAATACCTCTGTCGGTGTGCCCATCGCACTGACCTCGCCGTTGTGGATTAACAATAAGCTGTCACACAGGGCGCTGGCCAAATTAAGATCGTGGATGGAAGCAATCACACTAATACCCAAACTGCGCACCAGCTCAAGAATTTGAATTTGATAGCGCACATCAAGATGATTAGTCGGTTCATCGAGGATGAGCAGTTGTGGCTGTTGCACTATGGCACGAGCGATCAAGGCGCGTTGTTTTTCACCGCCCGATAAACGCTCATATTGCTGGTGCATTTTATGGCTGAGGCCGACTTTTTCGAGCGCTTTAGCAATGCACTCGCCATCTTTGCTAGAGTTAGTGTCGAACATGCCCTTGTGCGGCGTTAACCCCATGCTAACCAATTGCTCTGTGGTCATGTCGAAATAATGTGGCGTATCTTGCTGGACAACAGCAACGCTACAGGCAAAAGCCTTGGGCGATAAGCGCTCAATATCTTGACCAAATAAGGTGATTTTGCCCTGAGTCGGGCGCACAAAACGATACAAACAGCGCAGTAAACTAGACTTACCCGCACCGTTAGGCCCAATCAGCCCAAGCATCTGCCCCGTCGGCAACGCAAAGTTAATATCGGTAAGAATAGTTTTGCCATCAATGCTCCAGCTTAAATGACTCACATCAAGCGCAACTTGTGGGCTGGCTGGAATGGTATCCTTGCTATTTGACCCATGGCTTGTTTGGATTGCAGAGAGTTTCACCAACGCGGCGCTCCTAACGAGTCCACACCTGCATTTAAAAAAGGAATATACATAGTTGCTGTACACATAATCGTTATACGCATAGTCATCTGCTCCCTCGAGTCACCCGCTCAAGAATTTAAGCTGCACGCAGCGATAACAGAAATAGGCAGGTCTCCTGACTTGTCACTTTTATATTTAAAACTTTATAAAAGTGACTCACAGTTGCGGGCACAGTTCGGGCTGACTGACGAGCAGCTCCCCGATTCCCTATTATGTTGAAATTAATCTTTAGTTGGCAAAGAGGCTTAGCCATATCAGCCTAAATCTTCCCACACGACTAAAAACTTCCAACACCTATTTCTGTGACGTTAGCCGCTACGCTATAACAGGATCGTATGCGAGCAGTAACATCAAGAGAAAGCATTATCCTATATTTACCCTAATAGGCAATCGACAATCGCGCCGCTAAGATGAGAAAAATCTTCAACTTAGCGGATGCTTTTAATGGCTAACTATGATGACTAACTCTGTTACTCCCTGCAGTTATAACCGACGGCAGCGAGTCACGTTACTCGCAGCGACCGCTCGGCCAATCTAAACGCCAATAACGACTGCCTTGCTCATCTTGCAGCACATTAATTTTGACCACTGCGGCGACGGGTAAATTAAGTTGGCTATAAAAACCCACGGCCCGTTCAACCCCCAGTGCCCGCGCCATTAAATGGCGTATAACGCCGCCGTGGCTCACTAGCCATATTTTAGCAGTAGGCGTGAGCGTACCGTCTTGAGCCTCACCTTTATTTAAGACAATAGAATTTAACGCGATAGACAATTGCTCAAACTCAGCGGCAAGTATTTGCTCAATAGCATAGTTCACTCGCGACTCAAAACTGGCCATAGTCTCACCGTTGGGCGGTGGTGTTTGCCACGGGTTTTGCCAATAGGCGGCTAAATATTCGCCCTCTTGCTGATAAAGCTCATCGAGTTTACGTCCGTCCCAGTCACCGAAATCTATTTCCTGTAAATCTGACAAAAATTGCGCCTCTAATGGCTTTGTCTGTGCCGTTAATATGCTGCTTGCTGATGTCGAATTTGAAGATAGCGCCGTACTTAACGGTGGTACTCCACTTAATAGCGGCATCGTTGAATGCAGCTCGGCCGCCAGAGCTTGGGCAAAGTCAGCACAGCGGCGTGAGGTTGAACTATAAATAGCGCTACAGACGCTGGCCTGCGCCGCAACCGCCGCCGACATTTGTTGCCAACCCGTTTCACTCAACGGCACATCTACGCGCCCGCGTAAGATGGTGCCGCCTTCACACTCGCCGTGGCGTAGCAATAATAGTTGTATTTGTTTCATCGTATTCCTTGGCTAATATTCAAGAGCGAATGTTCAAAAAACACATCATTCAGGCGGTGATACTTAATTTTATGGCCATTATGTTGTTAAAAAATGGCTTAATACCAATGAAAACAGCCCTGTTACTTTGCCATTAAAACATTCACTCAATAAATCACCGCTAAAAGTGCTCAAAAACCTCCGATGAGCAGGGTAAATCGTCAGGTGATTTTGGCCTTGCACTGACGATCACAAGTCGCGTACTATGGACGTCCATACGTTTAAACGTCCGCGGTGAATATCTAATAATATCGACTGAGCAGAATAAAATGCACTGAGCATAATAAAGGTCGATAGTTAGGCAGTGCTGTGAACCGAATCCTGTATTTAATCCTAGGCTTAATCATGGGCTTAGCTTAGCTGTATTTAAGGTAGCTATTTATGACGATACCCTCTACAAAAGCCAGTCAGATTTTGGCAGACATTCGCAAACAGCTTGCAGAGCGCATTTTGATCTTAGACGGTGCTATGGGCACAATGATCCAAGGCCACAAGCTCGAAGAAGAGGACTATCGCGGCGAACGCTTTAAAGATTGGCACACGGATGTTAAAGGTAACAACGACTTATTAGTCTTGTCGCAGCCACACATCATCAAACAAATTCACACCGACTATTTAAACGCCGGTGCCGATATTATTGAAACCAACACCTTTAACGCCACCCCTATCGCTATGGCCGACTACGACATGCAGTCGCTGTCTGCCGAAATTAACTTTGCAGGCGCCCGCCTCGCCCGCGAAGCCTGTGATGAAGTAGCCGCAGCCACAGGTATCCCGCGCTACGTTGCAGGCGTATTAGGCCCCACTAACCGTACCTGCTCGATTAGCCCAGATGTAAACGACCCAGGCTATCGTAATGTAAGCTTCGACGAGTTAGTAAGTGCTTACCGAGAATCCACTAAGGCACTGATTGAAGGCGGCGCAGATATCATTATGGTCGAGACCATATTCGATACCCTAAACGCCAAGGCCGCACTGTTTGCTATCGAATCGGTATTTGACGACTTATTTGGTCAGCATTCTGAAAACAGATTACCCATCATGATTTCGGGCACGATTACCGATGCATCGGGTCGCACACTGACTGGCCAAACAACCGAAGCTTTTTATAATTCCCTGCGCCATATCAAGCCATTATCTATCGGTCTTAACTGCGCTTTGGGACCAAAAGAACTGCGCCCCTATGTCGAAGAATTATCGCGCATTAGTGAATGTTATGTGTCGGCGCACCCTAACGCGGGTCTACCGAATGAGTTTGGTGGTTACGATGAAACCCCTGAGGATATGGCGAGCGTTATCGAAGATTGGGCGCGTGAAGGCATGCTCAATATTATTGGTGGTTGTTGTGGTAGCACGCCAGAACATATTCGCGTTATTCGTGAAGCCGTTGATAAACACAACCCACGCGCGTTACCTAACATTCCAGTAGCCTGCCGTTTAGCGGGTTTGGAACCACTGACTATCGACGCGCAGTCTTTGTTTGTTAACGTGGGCGAGCGTACTAACGTCACAGGTTCAGCCAAGTTCTTAAAGCTAATTAAAGAAGGCAAATTTGAGCAAGCGTTAGATGTTGCCCGCGAGCAAGTTATCAACGGCGCACAAATCATCGATATCAACATGGACGAAGGCATGATCGATGGTGCTGAGTTTATGCATAAGTTTTTAAACTTAATCGCCTCAGAGCCCGATATCAGTCGCGTGCCGATTATGATCGACTCCTCTAAATGGGAAGTAATTGAAGCTGGCCTCAAATGCATTCAAGGCAAAGGCATAGTTAACTCGATTTCGTTGAAAGAAGGCGAAGCCAAGTTTATTGAACAAGCCACCTTAGTTAAACGCTACGGCGCAGCGGCCATTATCATGGCGTTTGACGAGCAAGGTCAGGCTGATACTAAAGCGCGTAAAATTGAAATCTGTACCCGCGCCTATCGGGTATTGGTCGATAAAGTCGGCTTTCCGCCAGAAGATATTATCTTCGACCCGAATATTTTTGCCATTGCCACCGGTATTGATGAGCACGACAACTATGCCGTCGACTTTATTGAAGCCATTAAAGAAATTAAAGCCACCTTGCCACACGCGATGATCTCGGGCGGCGTATCGAACGTGTCGTTTTCGTTTCGCGGTAACAACCCAGTCCGCGAGGCGATTCATGCGGTGTTTTTATACCATGCCATTCAAGCAGGCATGGATATGGGCATTGTTAACGCTGGTCAGTTAGCCATTTATGACGATATTGATCCTGCGCTTAAAGTGTTAGTCGAAAACGTGGTGCTTAACCTACCTTGCCCCATTGCCGATTCGAGCAACACAGAGCAGTTACTTGAAATTGCTGAAAAATACCGTGGCGATAACGCACAGGTCGGTAAAAAAGAAGATTTAGAATGGCGCAGCTGGCCAGTGAGCCAACGTTTGGCCCACGCGTTAGTGAAAGGCATTACCGAATTTATTGATGAGGACACAGAAGCGGCGCGCCAAGAAGCGAAACGTCCGTTAGATGTGATTGAAGGTGCCTTGATGGACGGCATGAACGTGGTCGGCGATCTATTTGGTGCAGGTAAAATGTTCCTGCCGCAGGTGGTTAAATCGGCGCGAGTGATGAAAAAAGCCGTCGCTTATTTGAATCCGTATATTGAGCTTGAAAAGGTTGCTGGCCAATCTAACGGCAAAATATTAATGGTGACGGTAAAAGGTGACGTGCACGATATCGGTAAAAATATCGTTGGCGTAGTGCTAGCCTGTAACGGTTTTGAAGTATTTGATTTAGGCGTAATGGTGTCGGTTGAACGTATTCTCGCCGCGGTTAAAGAACACAATATTGATATTATTGGCATGTCTGGGTTAATCACCCCAAGCCTTGATGAAATGGTGCATAACGTGAAAACCTTCCAGCGCGAAGGCTTGACCATTCCAACCATTATCGGCGGCGCTACCTGCTCTAAAATCCATACTGCGGTAAAAATTGCGCCCCATTATCCCCACGGTGCTATTTACATCGCCGATGCATCACGGGCTGTACCTATGGTCAGCAAGCTGATTAATAACGAAACTCGCCAAGCCACCATAGACGCCGCCTATGTGGAATATGACGAAATGCGTATTAAGCGTTTGTCGCAAACCAAACTCAAACAAATTACCACCATTGAGGCCGCGCGTGAAAACCGCTGCCAACACGATTGGGAAAACTACACACCCTTTACGCCCCATGTACTTGGTCGCCAAGTGTTTGACGATTATCCGTTAGAAGATTTAGTCGAGCGCATCGACTGGACCCCGTTTTTCCGCTCGTGGGAATTACACGGACATTATCCTGAAATCCTCACAGATAAAGTGGTCGGCGTCGAAGCGCAAAAGCTGTTCGCCGATGGCCAAGCGATGCTCAAACAAATCATCGACGAAAAATGGCTCACGGCGAAAGCGGTTATCGGTTTATTCCCCGCCAACACCGTGAATCATGATGATATCGAGCTGTATACCGATGAGTCGCGCACCACTTTAGAAATGACCACTCATCACCTACGGATGCAGTTAGAACGAGTCGGTAACGACAACTTCTGTTTAGCCGATTTTGTTGCCCCCAAAGACTCAGGCGTCGCCGATTACATGGGCGGCTTTGCGGTCACCACAGGCCACGGCATTGACGAACATGTGGCGCGTTTTGAAGCCAATCACGACGACTACAACGCAATCTTGCTTAAATGTTTAGCCGACCGTTTAGCCGAAGCCTTTGCCGAGCGGATGCACGAGCGAGTACGTAAGGAGTTTTGGGGATATGCAGCCGACGAGCAGCTCAGTAACGATGCGTTAATTCGTGAAAAGTACAAAGGCATACGCCCAGCACCGGGTTATCCCGCCTGCCCTGATCACACCGAAAAAGGCTTGCTGTGGGATTTACTCAAACCCGATGAAACGATTAATTTGAACATCACCGAAAGCTACGCCATGTTCCCGACCGCCGCCGTATCGGGTTGGTATTTTGCCCACCCGAAATCACGTTACTTTGGCGTGAGTAACATCGGCCGTGATCAAGTGGAAGATTATGCCAAGCGTAAAGGGATGACTGTAGCTGAGACGGAGAAGTGGCTGTCGCCAGTGTTGGACTATGATCCTGAATAGGGAGTGATCCAGAGTAGTCATTGGTACTCGTTAATGCCCGAGCTTCACTTGGGGAATTAGGCAAAATTTGGAATTAAGGAGCTAAGTCGAAGCCCCTTATTTTTGGTTTTAATGTCTAACTTTAAAATCAAAATAAAAAATCAAAGTCGTGGAATTCCATTCCACACCAGGGCAAGAAGGGGATCAACAGCAATCCCCCTCTTGCATCTCCCCTTGCCGCCCCTAGCGAAGTTACATGCATTAGAAACTAGCCTTGGTCTTATGGATAAATTGCTATCGCTTCCGATGGCACATCCTGTACCCCGAAAGCTAGCTCGGCATCCATGCCGAGACTCACGCAATTTATTCCAACGCCCCGCAGCAACTTCGCAGGGGATAGGTGAACTTCTGTGAGATTAGAGTTAACTTTTCGCATTGAAAGAATTTTGCATGTTCCATCTCTAGCCATATCTATTATTTAGATAACATCAGTAACGCATAACACAGACAAAATCTACCTCAAAACCACGTAACGGGTCTTAAATCCTGCCAACTAAATCGACATTAGTAACAGTCCTTTTTAGCCGAACATTACATCAGGGAAAGCTTTACGGGCAACGGTTAGCTGTTTACCGGCATACTTCCCTTTTTTCCCTGCCGCGTTTACATAAACACGAAAACTTGATTTAGCTTTAATCGTGACTAATATCGCGTACTGCGATTCAAGTTTATCGGCTGACGCCCTTCGGTAACCAAGCAACTCCTCAAACTCAGCTTTTGTTAAGCAGCAAATTTCACCACCTTCAACACAAACCAACCCAAAGAATAAGCTATCATGCTTTGGAAGTAAGGAAGCAAGAGTTTTCATTTGGTCTTCGCTAAATGTAAAAACATATTCGTCATTTCCATTTGGCTCCGATGCATATTTACATAAAATAGCAACATGGCTATTGATAAGGAAAGCGTTACTAATCGGTTTACCATTTAATTTTAATGCATTAATGGCTGTAAACTGTTCATGCTCAGCAATCTGCATGACTGCAGCACCGATATTTTGATGTTCTAACCTAATTTTCATGGATATTCCTTTATATATTTAGTATCGCTTCAATAACCGGCGCAGCTATGCAGCGTCCGGCGCCGAAGGCGCAAAATTGATTAATTTGTTAGTTGCTTTTATTCAGGATGTCCCATTATAGACAAACACCGTTCTAAAACTTGATTATTTGAAACTATAATTAATTTCAGTTTCTTTCTCGTACGAGTGATGTTTTGAAACAACATTTTCACTGAATCATAATATGTACGTGCATTGTAAGTTAACTTTCCAGAATCATCGTACGAAAAAAACCGATCAATAACTACAGCTACATTATCAAACTCCTGACCAATAACTGTGTGAGCAGTTTTACTCTGGGCATCTGAATAAGACTCATGGTGTTCAGTGTTATATTGAGACGGTGTCCACTTTAGTACTTCCCAACCATTATCACTAATGAGGCTAAGATAGTTTCTTACATCTTCAACATTTGAAAAATAGTCAAAGTCAACGTTACCACGATCTGTGAAATTTATATCACTCCTTCGATTATTGAATAGTAACTTAATAAAGCTTGCTATCTCTTTGTTAGTTCTTATTTTGTCTGACAATTGATATTTTTGAATATTGGGTAGAGCACTAATTTTTTGGTCTATATCATCGGAGTTTTCTGTTCTAGATAAAGTCTGCTGTACATCATAGGAAAAAATACAATCAATATTGCCGTTTTGAGCGTCTAAGATTAATTTATCTAGTTGATTAGCATAAATCCTTTGCGTTTCATCGACTACAACAATATCAAAACTTGATACATCTTGTTGCGTCAAGTATTTTATCGGGATAATATTCCAGCCTTCAGATATCAATGTAGCATGCCCATTATTTAGCTGACCACAGTGAACGATTAACGTATTTTTTCTATCTTTTAAATCTTTGACAATATCATACGTTAAAAGGGTCTTCCCAGTACCTGGTCCCCCATTTATAGTCATGAAACTTTGAGTTGTTGCATTGATATTTTTAATTACACTGCCTTTGATCGTTTCTTGTTGACCAGTTAAGAAGTATAATTCATTCAGAAATTTACTTGTCGAATTAAAAGGTGAAACAAGATAGTCAGAAGGGTTAAAAAGTAAGTCTGGATTGTCAATATTTTTCAATTGTTGGCCAATCAATAATTGAACTAACTCACTAAAACCTATAGTTTCAAGTTCACTTCTCACATTAAGTTTATAAAGTGTATTAGTTTCAACTACGAAACTTAAGTTGTGTACCACCCTATTTATATGGCTGAGATAGTACCTATTTCTAATTAACTGTTTCTTTATTTTTTCTTCTGTACTACTTTTTTTTAATTCGATGTTAACAGTGTAGTTGTCACCAAACCTCAACAAATCAAATTCTTTGCTAATGTGCTGGATTTTATATCCAATGTAAAAAGAATTAAACACTTGGGAATATTTAATAATCTCATAAATATTAGCGGACAATACAGTTAAGTCACTGACTTCATCATCACTAATATCTACACCATAATATTTTATAAAGTTTGCGTATTCTGGCTGGGTTAAAGCGTTGTGTGCTTGGATAAGAGATATAATGTTGATGCTTTTCACTGTACATCCTTGCTCTGTCGTGTTTATTAAATATATATTTTATTAACGAAATGTTAGCTCTGCAACTAACGCCTTGCTAAGCGGAAAATAAAGGTTCGCTATAATCGCGAAACGATAGCAAACTGTTTTCCCGTTTAAGAAATTTGTTATGGGGCTGGTTTTAGGTGATCTAAGTATGGTGAACAAAGAACTAAAAATATGCTTTTCCAACGTTCTGGTAGATCATTAAAATCGTCTCCCCAGTTTTCTAAAATATGTTCATAAGCTTTATATGGTTTCTCATGGGAAGGTGCAGCGTAGCCCAATAGATCTTCAATGCATTCCTCGATCATAATTCTGCGTTCAGCTCCCGCTTGAGTGAGTATCGGAGTATTCATAGCCTCTGCTCTAGGAGTACCAGCATCGCGATCATGCATAAAGATATAATTTATATCGAGTGCATTTAAATATTTTGCTATCGAAATCAAAACTGCTTTACCTCGGGCTCTTAAAAATTCACAGTTGCCAATCACTCGAGCTTTATCATCAGAAGCTAAACGCTTAATTGTTTCCCTAAGAACAACTTCTTCTGTATCCCCTTCAACAAATATACATTTATTGGTAAAGAACATTCTAGAAATATAATCGTCCACTTTTAGAAGCATCTTGAGGTTTTGCTTTTCGTCTTGTTGCAGATCTGAAAAAGCACTTTCAAGATTGAACGATGTTGTACCAGTAAAACCATCTTCACTAAAAGAAAACTTAGTTAAACTAATACTTTTATCTGTACCAAGGTTCACCATATATGGTGAATGCGTAGTAGCAACAATTTGACAGCTTGGTCCAGCGAGTTCATATAGCGAGTCACGAAGTTGGTTTGCAGCCGCAGGATGTAAATAAATTTCTGGCTCTTCGAAGCAGAAAATGGTGCTTCTAGGATTTTCTGCATTTTTATTTACAAATTCCTGCACAAAACGTAATAACTGAAACGCAGTTGCTCGTATCATACCGTGCCCTTGGTATGAAACTTCAGCTTTTACATTACTTTCCAGCTCAACAGAAAATTGCGGCTCAATAGCTTTTTCTGGTTTATCTAAAGCAGCTGACACATGAACACAAGAGTCTGGAAATAAGTTATGCACCATGCCATTTAACTCTTGGATCAGCTTACCAAAGTCTGTTCCCGTATCACTTGGATTCAACTCTGAAGCAAGCGCATTTAGAAAACGTTGAGCTTGTTCATAGTTATCCGAATTAGCTCTAACCTGTTCAAATAGATCACCTAAAAGGGTATGTAAAGCTCCATTACTTGAGGTTAATTCAGAGATACATGATTCAGCAGGAACAACAACGATACGAGGTAATTTAGACAATACATTACCGGGTATACCACCGGGATTCTCTACCCATTGTGGTTCTTGATCATCTTGCACTTCCCAATATTCGGTTAAGTCTTCGAGCTTTTCTTTAACTATTTTAAGAGTAAGTTTTTTAGTAAAGTTCCCATCACCGAAGAACTCTTTAAGAAACTCTTCTGTATAGGTTTCACCGACTAGCTCTGAAACTTGAGTAGCCGCAAAAAATTGCTCCTTAGGTACTTTAGGGTGCTCAAGCATGTAAACTTTTGGCTTTGACAGAGTTATAGACCAAACTTTCTTGTAAACAATACTGTTCTCAGTCTCTTCAGGTAAAGGGTTCTCAACTTTAATGATTCGACCTTTAAAGCCTACCCACTCCTTAGCTTCATCTGGCAAATTATGATATTTGGCAACTATTTCTATTTCATCAGAATATTCATAAAGATCATCTTCTTCGTTATAAGTCTTTGAATAATCTTCTCGCAGCGCATTTTTTGCACTGTGCAAAAGCTGAATTGCCGAGAAAACGCTTGATTTACCAGCATTATTTGCACCAATCAGAAACGTAGAATCCCTAAAGCTAATAGTACAACCTTTGAGTTTACGAAAATTGTCTATCGTTATTTCATGCAATCTCATCTAGCCACCTAATTTATTTATCTTATGTCGAATTTGAGCCACATTTTGTTACGTAAAATGGGGCACAAAAAGAGTTAGGACATATATGGTCACCTCGGGTTTAGCAAGGTCAATGTCCTACTTTGTTCAAACTACATTTACGTTAATCGATAATTCACCTTTCACAACGGGGTATCGGTCGTTAATGGTTTGCGGTCTTGCGACATATATCCGGCGTCTGTTGCGCCCTAATGAGATCCAAATTGACGTCTTACCCTCCTAGGCAGCC
>NZ_JAKILU010000013.1 GCF_023283485.1 Shewanella glacialipiscicola | reverse complement strand
CTAGGGCTAGGATATTGGGCTTGTTCATACTTTGTAAGGTTAGAAAGTGACGACTTATTAGATCATATAATTAAAGTAATTGGTATTATTTCCCTTTGATGGCTCTTCTAGAACGAGTAATCACTTTTCTAGAATGAGCATAAGCGGCTCACGGGTAATTAATCGATAGGTGCCTCGTCATCTGCGTCGAAGTCGTCAAAATACCAATAGCCTAAATTCACCCATTCAGTTAACTGGATCAAAAACGCTGGACTGGTTAACCAAGGCGCTAACGCCATTTTATCGAGTTGATTCACATTACATAATAATGGGATTACCGCGGCCAATTCCACTGCAAGTTGGTATTTGTCACCGTTAATATAAACTGCACCTTCGGCGACATTAACATCAAAATACAAACAACGAAGACCACCGAGACGTATTAACGGCTGCTCATCAAGCCAAGCAAGCACTTCTGTTTGTGTAATATCCAGCGGCTCATCGGGTAAATCTAACGCACACTTAGATTGAGTTAAATAACGACCCGTAAATTCGCTCACTAACTCGTCACTAAGCATATTCGTCAGCTGTGAGCGTAAACGTGCTAAATCGGTATTATCTACGCAACCACTGCGGTTTGATAAGGCGCGATCGGGATCGCTAATCTGCTGAACGCCTAAATCCTGCTCAGAAAGATGATCCGCCAAGGCGCCTACCATTTCCTTGGCAGAGGCTGTGCGATAACCCACAGAAAAACTTAAGGATTGCTCTAAGGTTATCCCCTCGTGTGGAAACCCCGGTGGAAGATATAAAATATCTCCTGGCAATAGTTCAGTATCAATGATTGGCTCAAATGATTCAGTGTGTAATAAGGCGGGATGGGCAACAAATTGTTTGTGCGGCCCTATGTTCCCTACACGCCAACGGCGTCGCCCTGAGCCTTGGCAAATAAACACATCATAAAGGTCAATATGTGGCCCAACGCCGCCGCCAGGCGTAGCAAAGCTCACCATCACATCATCTAAGCGCCAACGGGGAATAAAATCAAAGCATTGGATCAAAGCTTCAGCATCTGGAATCCAGTTATTTAGGGCTTGTACGATTAACGTCCAATCTTTTTCACCCAAATGATCATAACTTTCAAAAGGGCCAAACTCTGCTTGCCATTGTCCTTCTTGCTGGTAAACACGCCTAGATTCGACCAGTTCATCCATCGCTAAACCTGCTAGGGCTTCTGGTGACACTAAATCTTGAAAATGGCTAAATCCTTGACGAATAACCAGTGGTTTTTTCTGCCAGTATTCTGCTAAAAACTGCGCAGGAGTTAAGCCATTAATATCGAGTTGCATAGGGGATGATGGACCAAGTAAACATAAATAAATGGTAATGCTAACAGTAAGCTAAAACCAAAAAGCTCGATGGGATCAATAAAGTTGTCGCAGATATGTTTTCATTTCAGCGATGAGATTATCGAATGACGAATGACGAATGACGATAAGCATCAATATAATCCAAACAAAAAGGCCAAGCATTAATAATGCTTGGCCTTTAACTGTGTATCTTTGCTTACAAAGGGATTAGAACCCTTCTACGCCTTTCATGTCAGGGAGATGATGGGCAATCCCTTTATGACAATCGATACAGGTCTTTTCACCATTCGCCAGTGAAGTAGAATGCATCTGCGACGCCCGAGGAGATTGGCGGGTAAAGTCCATGTAAGTAAAGTTGTGGCAGTTACGGCATTCGAGCGAATCATTCGCTTTTAACCGTTCCCACTCGTGCTCTGCTAACTCACGGCGCTTACCTTCAAACTTTTCACGGGTATTAATGGTACCAAACACTTTGCCCCACACTTCCTTAGAAGCTTGCATCTTACGGGCAATTTTATCGGTCCAGTTATGTGGCACATGGCAATCTGGACAGGTTGCCCGCACACCACTGCGGTTAGTAAAATGGATCGTCGTCTGTAATTCTTGATAGACGTTGTTTTCCATTTCATGGCAACTGATACAGAAAGCTTCTTGGTTGGTTGCTTCAAGGGCCGTGTTAAAGCCACCCCAAAAAATCACCCCAGCCACAAAGCCACCTAAGGTCAAAAAGCCCAGACTATAGTGCACACTCGGACGGTTAAGTACCTGCCAGATTTTTTTCAGTTTATCTAACATGCTAACTCCTAGTGTTTTTTCTGCTCAGTGTTGGCTTTAATAAGATGTTCCATATCAACAAAGTCGTTTTCGACCAGTAGTTTGGCATCTAACTGCGGCACATGGCACTGAGTACAGAAATAGCGGCGCGGCGATAATTCGGCAAGGAAGTTGTTATCCCTATCCATATAGTGCGTCACACTCACCATCGGGGCTTGCGACTCCCCAGTACGGCTTCTAGCGTGACATGCCATGCATTTATTCACTTTCAGATCCAATTGATAACCATCAATTTTATGTGGGATCACCGGTGGCTGCATAGGATAGTTACGCACTTCTTTTATATCTGTATTACGCACATTTTGCATCGCAGGTGGTGTTGGCTCAACATCAATGGGCGCTAAACGTAACGTGTCGATTTTATCTTCAGGAATACTCGTCGCAACGGCATTCGTCATGACGAATGAGCTAAGAGCAAGTAAACCCATCAATGACATTAATTTGAATGTTTTCATGTTGTACTCCTTATGCTTTGATGATCTTCACCGCACATTTTTTATAGTCAGTTTGTTTTGACAAAGGATCTGTCGCATCTAACGTGACTTTATTAATGAGCTGGCTAGCATCAAACCAAGGCACAAACACTAAGCCTACTGGTGGCTTATTACGACCACGGGTTTCAACGCGCGTTTTGATTTCGCCGCGACGCGACACCACTCGCACTTCATCACCACGGCGTAAACCCCGTTTTTTAGCATCTTCTGGGTGCATAAAACACACTGCATCAGGGAAGGCACGATACAGCTCAGGTACACGTTGAGTCATTGAACCTGAATGCCAGTGTTCAAGTACGCGACCTGTTGATAACCATATATCGTATTCTTCATCTGGTGACTCAGCTGCAGGCTCATAAGGCAGTGCAAAAATAATGGCACGACCATCGGAGTGACCGTAAAACTCAAAGTCTTTTCCTGGTTTCACATACGGGTCGCTACCTTCACGGAAACGCCATTTGGTTTCTTTACCGTCAACCACAGGCCAACGTAAACCGTGCGCCTCATGGTACACATCAAAAGGCGCTAAATCGTGGCCATGACCACGGCCAAAGGTCGCATATTCTTCGAATAAGCCCTTTTGAACGTAGAAACCAAAATGTTTTGCTTCGTTGTTTAGGTACTTAGGATCAGCATCTGTGAGCGGGAACTTTTCAACATTGCCATTTTGATATAGTACTTCGAATAAGGTTTTACCTTTAAATTCTGGATTTGCCGCTAATACATCCTGTGGCCACACTTCATCGGTAGTGAAGCGTTTAGCAAATTCCATCAGCTGCCATAAATCAGAGTGCGATTCACCTGGCGCCTGCACCATTTGATGCCAGAACTGTGTACGACGTTCAGCATTACCATAAGCGCCTTCTTTTTCGACCCACATTGCAGTAGGAAGAATTAAGTCAGCAGCTTGTGTCGTCACTGTTGGGTAAGCATCAGACACCACAATGAAGTTAGCCGGATTGCGATAACCCGGTAACATTTCTTCATTGATGTTCGCACCAGCCTGCATATTGTTGTTAACTTGGACCCAATAGCAGTTTAAATCACCATCTTTAAGGCGACGGTTTTGTTCAACTGCGTGGTAGCCAGGCTTAGGTGGAATAATGCCGCTAGGAATTTTCCAAATTTCTTCAGCACGTTTTCTATGCTCAGGATTAGTGACGACTAAATCGGCAGGTAAACGATGTGAGAAGGTACCGACTTCACGGGCCGTACCGCAAGCAGATGGTTGACCTGTTAACGAGAATGGGCTGTTGCCTGGAGTTGAAATTTTACCGACTAACAAGTGAATGTTATAAATCAGGTTATTACACCATACACCACGGGTGTGCTGGTTAAATCCCATCGTCCAGAAAGAAGTCACTTTAGTATTAGGATCGGCATATAACTTAGCCAATTCAATCAGTTTCTCTTCTGATACACCTGATAATTTACTGACTTTTTCTACCGTGTAATCGGCAACAAAGGCTTTAAACGTATCAAAATCGATTGGCGTTGAATCCGCAGCCGTTTTAACGTTTTTCGCTTTTTGTTCAAGTGGGTGCGTTGGGCGCAAACCATAGCCAATATCGTGAGTACCCATGTGGAAATTCACATGTTTTTTAACAAAATCCCAATTTACTTTATCGTTTTGAATAATATAGTTAGCAATAAAGTTTAAAATGGCTAAGTCAGTTTGCGGTGTAAATACGATGGGTAAATCCGCTAAATCGAAAGAACGGTGTTGGAAGGTCGATAACACTGTCACATTAACATGGGGGGCGCTGAGACGACGGTCGGTCACGCGGCTCCACAAAATGGGATGCATTTCCGCCATGTTTGAGCCCCAAAGTACAAAGGCGTCAGCAGCTTCAATGTCATCATAACAACCCATAGGTTCGTCAATACCGAAGGTACGCATAAAACCAACCACGGCCGAAGCCATGCAATGGCGCGCATTAGGATCGATGTTATTTGAACCAAAACCGGCTTTCATCAGCTTAAGGGCGGCATAACCTTCCCATACGGTCCATTGGCCAGAACCAAACATACCAACCGCTGTTGGGCCTTTGGCTTTAATGGTTTCTTTCCATTTTTGCGCCATGATATCAAAGGCGCTATCCCAGCTTATCGGTGAAAACTCACCGTGCTTGTCAAATTTGCCATCAGTCATACGTAGCATGGGCGTAGTTAAACGATCACTGCCATACATAATCTTGGATAAGAAATAACCCTTGATGCAGTTAAGGCCGCGGTTAACTTCACTATTGGCATCGCCATGGGTGGCAACCACTTTACCTTCGCGGGTAGCAACAATCACAGAACAACCCGTTCCACAAAAACGGCACGGTGCTTTGTTCCACTCTAATTTAGTCTGCTCTGAACTAGTAATTAAATTACTTGCGCCAGCTGGCAAGGCTAAACCTGCCGCTCCTGCAGCGGCTATCACCGCATTGGCCTTAATAAAGTCACGTCTATTCATGTTCATTCTTCACCCTCTTTAAGCTCTTCACTCTGGTGGTAAACCATAGTGGCGGATAAGACACCAGGAATGGCATTGATGGTTTCGATACTTTCCATAATGGCTCGTTGAGTATCCCCTTCGAGCACAACTACTAATTTCACTTCGTTGTTTACGGAAAGCTCAGCATTTTCAATAGTCATAATCTGCTGCCTAACCTCTGCCATCTTTTGTGGCAAAACTTGTACGACTAAACTTGTAATATGAATCTCTTTGCTCATCCGACACTTCACTCTTATTTCATGATTTTTATTATGTTAACCAGCACCTGGTGGGCCAGTTAAAATTTGGCTAAACCAAATTGCAAAACCTAAGCCGCTAACGAGTAGCACCGACAAAATAGGTGCTAACAATACGGTTAAAAATAGAAAAATTTTGAGTTCTAAGCTCTTGTTTTCATCTGTTTGAGTTGTCATATACGCTCCCTAAAGTACGTCTATCGTATTCACCACTTTATCTTACTTAACGATTTGATAACACTTAAATACAATCAAACCTTTTGTCATATGTTAAATTATTGGGACAATTTTATTTACCTAACACCATGATAGGTAAATATACCTTTTTTTAATGTGCCTCTAATTAGGTAATTAACAATAAGCGTGATCGCGATCTACAAAGCGGATAGTAAAAATTTAATCCTCCCCCCTCTTTCTGCAACAACCCCCTAAGAAGATGAAGAATTTCATCTTAAAACATCATCGCCATCCCCCAAAAACGATACATTAAAAAAACGTTATTTAGCACAACAACTCAGATACTCATAAAGAGATATTTATCACATATGAGAAACTTTATTGATCGCGATCAACGTTATGAACCCTCACACACTACAGACTTATTAACATCTTCCATCTTCTAAGAATAAAACAGCAGTCAATATAACTACCACTAAACAACCCACAATGCTGTGTAGCACAACATGCAAGGTTGTTAGCAATGTCGTACTAGGAGTTAATTAATAAGATGAGTCACTTACTCGATAAATTGCGGTTTTTTAAAACCCACCAAGAACCCTTTGCCGATGGGCATGGCGTGACAACCGATAAAGATAGAAGTTGGGAACAGGGTTATCGTCAACGCTGGCAACACGATAAAATTGTTCGTTCTACCCACGGGGTAAACTGTACCGGCTCTTGCAGTTGGAAAATTTATGTTAAAAATGGCTTAGTGACTTGGGAAACCCAACAAACCGATTACCCTCGCACTCGACCCGACTTACCTAACCATGAACCCAGAGGCTGCCCACGAGGCGCGAGTTATTCATGGTATATCTACAGCGCAAATCGCCTGAAATATCCTAAAGTTCGTCAACAATTAATGAAACTATGGCGCGAAGCTAAGCAACAACATGCTGATCCTGTCGATGCATGGGCGTCGATTGTGAGCGATCCGGTTAAAGCCAAAAGCTACAAAGAACGACGGGGATTAGGAGGATTCATCCGTGCGAGTTGGGATGAAGTCAACGAAATTATTGCGGCATCTAACGTGTATACCACTAAGGAATACGGCCCAGATCGCGTATCCGGTTTCTCCCCTATTCCGGCAATGTCGATGGTGTCCTATGCCGCTGGTGCGCGTTATTTATCATTAATTGGCGCTAACTGTCTGAGTTTCTACGATTGGTATTGTGATTTACCCCCCGCTTCACCACAGGTATGGGGTGAACAGACTGACGTCCCAGAATCTGCAGATTGGTATAACTCAAATTACATTATTGTTTGGGGCTCAAACGTACCGCAAACCCGTACACCCGATGCGCACTTCTTAAGTGAAGTCCGTTACAAGGGTACCAAAACCTGCGTTATTACCTCCGATTACTCTGAAGCGTCTAAGTTTGGTGATACTTGGTTAGCACCACGTCAAGGCACTGATGCCGCCTTGGCAATGGCTTTTGGTCATGTGATTTTAAAAGAGTTTTACGTCAATACCCCAAGTGCGTATTTCATTAATTATGCCAAACGCTACACAGACATGCCCATGTTGGTCATGCTTGAAGAAGTTAATGGCCACCTTACCAGTGGACGTTTTTTACGTGCAGCAGATTTAGTTGATAATTTGGGTGAAGAAAATAATCCAGATTGGAAAACGATTGCATTTAACCATGATGGTAACCTCACCAGCCCTAACGGTTCTATCGGTTATCGTTGGGGTGAAAAAGGCAAATGGAACTTAGAATCTAAAGACAGTAAAGGCGACATTGATCTTTTATTATCCCTTAAAGATCATGATGCTGAACTGACCGAAGTCGCTTTCCCTTACTTTGGCGGTGCGCCGCACGAATATGAATACTTTCAACACACTGATCACAGTGATATTCAGCTGCGTAATGTGCCCGTTAAAACCATTACGCTTGCCGACGGTAAGCAGGCAAAAGTAGCGAGCGTATTTGACTTAATGCTGGCGCATTATGGGGTGGATAACGGCGTTAACGACAGCAATCGTGCTAGCTCGTTTGACGATAACATCCCCTACACGCCAGCTTGGCAAGAAGTGATCACCGGTGTAAAACGCGCCGATGTTATCCGTGTTGCCACTGAGTTTGCGCGTAATGCTGATAAAACCAATGGTCGCTCTATGGTAATTGTGGGCGCTGCACTAAACCACTGGTATCACATGGACATGAACTACCGCGGCCTCATTAACATGTTAATGATGTGTGGTTGTATCGGTCAATCTGGCGGTGGCTGGGCTCACTATGTAGGGCAAGAAAAACTTCGTCCACAAACGGGTTGGACACCACTGGCATTTGCACTTGACTGGCAGCGCCCACCACGTCACATGAACGGCACCTCATTCTTCTACAACCACTCTAGTCAGTGGCGTTATGAAAAATTGAACATGTCTGAAATTATTTCGCCGCTCGCGCCAAAAGAAAACTGGACTGGCAGCATTATCGATTTCAATAGCCGTGCTGAACGCATGGGCTGGTTACCCTCTGCACCACAATTAAGCACTAACCCACTGCATTTGTCCGCCAGTGCTAAAGCGGCTGGACAAAACGTTGAAGACTACGTGGTATCACAACTGAAAACCGGCGATCTAAAATTTGCCTGTGAACAGCCGGACGATCCGAAAAACTTCCCACGTAATATGTTCATTTGGCGCTCTAATCTGCTGGGTTCATCCGGCAAAGGCCACGAATACATGCTGCGTCATTTCCTCGGCACTAAGCATGGGCTATTAGGTAAAGATCTCGGTGATTTTGGCGGCAATAAACCTGAAGATGTCGAATGGAAAGATGAAGGCGCCGAAGGCAAAGTCGACTTATGGGTTACCTTAGACTTCCGTATGTCAACCACTTGTTTATATTCAGATATCGTTTTACCCACTGCAACTTGGTATGAAAAAGATGATATGAACACCTCGGACATGCATCCGTTTATTCATCCTTTATCAGCCGCAATCGATCCCGTATGGGAAGCGCGATCTGACTGGGAAATCTTTAAAGGCATCGCCAAAGAGTTTTCCCGCGTGTGTGTGGGGCACTTAGGGGTAGAACAAGATCTGGTGACCATTCCAATGCATCACGATACCCCTGCTGAATTAGCTCAACCCTATGATGTTAAAGCATGGTGGAAAGGCGAATGTGAAGCTATTCCGGGTAAAACCATGCCGCATTTAACTATGGTTGAGCGCGACTACCCTAATACCTACGCTCGTTTTACTTCGGTAGGTCCCCTACTTGAAAAAATCGGCAATGGTGGTAAAGGCATTAGTTGGGACACTAAAGATGAAGTTAAGTTATTAACTCAACTCAACTATACCCATACCACAGAAGGCATCAACAAAGGCATGGCAAAGCTAGATACTGCCATTGATGCCTGCGAAATGATCCTCACCCTCGCCCCTGAAACCAATGGTCAAGTCGCCGTTAAAGCATGGGAAGCATTGGGAGAAATGACCGGTATAGATCACACCCATCTAGCCAAGCCCAAACAAGATGAAAAAATTCGTTGGCGCGATATTGTTGCCCAGCCGCGCAAAATTATCTCTTCACCGACTTGGTCTGGTTTAGAAGATGAGCATGTGTCCTATAACGCGGGCTATACCAACGTACATGAGCAGATACCGTGGCGCACCATTACTGGCCGTCAACAGTTTTACCAAGATCACCAGTGGATGCGTGACTTTGGCGAGCAGCTCTGTGCCTATAAACCGCCCATTAACTTAAAAACCGTTGCCCCAGTATTGAACAAAAAGCCTAACGGCAATAAAGAAATTGTTCTGAACTGGATCACCCCACACCAAAAGTGGGGCATTCATAGTACTTACTCCGACAACCTGTTGATGCTCACACTATCACGCGGTGGCCCTATCGTGTGGATGAGTGAGACCGATGCTAAAACCGCGGGTATTGAAGATAACGATTGGATTGAAGTCTTCAACGTCAACGGTGCAATAGCGTGCCGCGCAGTGGTGTCACAACGTGTGCCAGAAGGCATGAGCATGATGTACCACGCCCAAGAACGTATCGTAAATATACCAGGGTCAGAAATGACCGGCACCCGTGGCGGTATTCATAACTCAGTCACCCGCGCAGTGATGAAACCCACTCATATGATTGGTGCCTATGCGCAACAATCCTATGGTTTTAACTATTACGGTACTGTCGGTTGTAACCGCGACGAATTTGTTGTTGTACGCAAAATGCACAACGTCGACTGGTTAGATACTAAATAAGCGTGGAGCGAGGAATACAATATGAAAGTTAGAGCCCAAATCGGCATGGTGCTAAATTTAGATAAATGCATCGGTTGCCACACTTGCTCCATCACGTGTAAAAACGTTTGGACCTCACGCGAAGGCGTTGAATACGCGTGGTTCAATAACGTAGAAACTAAACCCGGTATTGGCTTTCCAAAAGAATGGGAAAACCAAAAGAAATGGAACGGCGGCTGGAAACGCACTGACGCCGGTAAGTTAGAACTCAAAATCGGTGGCAAAATCAGATTGCTGGCAAAAATTTTTGCTAACCCTGATTTACCTGAAATTGACGACTACTACGAACCCTTTGATTTTGACTACGAGTATTTACACACAGCGCCTGATAGCCAACATCAACCGGTGGCTAGACCCCGCTCGCTGATCACAGGTCAGCGTATGGAGAAAATTGAATGGGGTCCAAACTGGGAAGAAATTCTCGGGACTGAGTTCGAAAAGCGTAAAAAAGACATCAACTTCGATAATGTGATTCAAAAAGACATTTATGGTCAATTTGAAAAAACCTTCATGATGTATTTACCTCGACTGTGTGAGCACTGCTTAAACCCAGCATGTGTTGCCTCTTGCCCTTCAGGCTCGATTTACAAGCGTGAAGAAGACGGTATCGTACTGATTGACCAAGATAAATGTCGCGGCTGGCGCATGTGTGTTTCTGCCTGCCCTTACAAAAAAATCTACTTCAACTGGAAATCAGGTAAATCAGAAAAATGTACTTTCTGTTTCCCTCGCATTGAAGCGGGTCAACCTACGGTTTGCTCTGAAACCTGCGTAGGCCGTATCCGCTATCTGGGCGTATTGCTGTACGACGCCGACCAAATTGAAATTGCGGCAAATACTCCAAATGAAAAAGATCTATATCAAGCACAGCTCGATGTTTTCCTCGACCCTAACGATCCGGCTGTAATTGAAGCGGCGCGTAAAGAAGGCATCAGTGATAACTGGATCACTGCAGCCCAGCGCTCACCGGTATACAAAATGGCAATCGACTGGAAAGTCGCGCTGCCTTTACACCCTGAATATCGCACCTTACCTATGGTGTGGTATGTGCCGCCACTATCGCCAATCCAAACGGCAGTAGAAGCAGGTCATGTCGGCATGAACGGTGAAATCCCCGATCTGAAATCATTGCGTATTCCGCTACGTTACCTTGCAAACCTGTTAACTGCTGGCGATGAAAAACCAGTTGAGCGCGCACTTGAGCGCATGATTGCGATGCGTGCCTATAAACGCTCACAACAGGTCGACAAAGTTGAAGACTTAGAGGTGCTAAAGCAAGTTGGCCTCACCGCAGTCGAAGTCGAAGAAATGTATCGCTACATGGCCATTGCTAACTACGAAGACAGATTTGTAGTGCCAACGAGCCATAAAGCCTACGCAGAAAATGCCTACGACATGAAAAGCAGTTGCGGCTTTAGTTTTGGTAATGGCTGTGGTGATGGTAACAACGGCGTCAACTTATTTGGCAGCAAAGCGACCGGCGTACGCCAAGTCATTCCTGTCACATTGGAGAAGTAAACATGAAAGTACTGAGTGTTATTTCAATACTACTCGATTACCCGCACGCTGAACTGCTCGACGCGCGGGCAGAGTTAGAGGCCATTGTCACGGGATCTGAACTTGATGCCGCGCATCAAGCCCTTGTACTGCAGTTTATCGCCGAGCGTTTTGCGATGGATACCATGGACTGGCAAGCCGAATATGACGGCTTATTCGAGCGAGGACGTTCTTTGTCCTTACTGTTATTTGAACACGTTCACGGTGAATCACGTGACCGCGGGCAAGCCATGGTCAACCTTTTAGATCAATATCACCAAGCAGGTCTAGATATTAGTGCTAAAGAGTTGCCAGATTATATCCCGCTATATCTTGAGTTTATGTCAACCCAAGGCAGCGAAAATGGTCGTTATGGATTAGAAGAAGTGGCGCCGATTTTAGCGCTACTGGCATGCAGACTTGAAAAGCACCAATCAAATTATGCCAACTTACTCCATGCACTATTGAGCTTAAGCAAGGTTGATGTCGATCTTAAGGATTTACGTGAACAAATCGTTGACGAACAACCCGACAACACCCCCAAAGAGCTCGATAAAGTGTGGGAAGAAGAAATGGTGAGCTTTATGGACAACGCGCAAACGGGCTGTAATAGCAGCAATAAACCCAGTGAAACACAGCGTCGGGACCAACACATTCCACTCAATACCGAACTATTGCAGCCTAAAAGCAATAGCCAACGGTTGTAAGGAGACCATTGATGAGCCATTTCTCAATATTTGCCTTTGGCATCTACCCCTATATCGCTATGGCGGTGATGTTTATCGGTAGCTGGATCCGCTATGACCGTGAACAATACACGTGGAAAGCGAGCTCCAGCCAAATGCTGGAAAAACGCCAACTGCATATTGGTAGCGTATTGTTTCACGTTGGGGTGATCGGGATTTTCTTCGGTCATTTTGTGGGGTTACTCACACCATTAGCCGTTTGGCACGCGCTGGGCGTGACTGCCGAGTTTAAACAGTTACTTGCTATGGGTGCGGGTGGATTATTTGGAGTAATTTGCTTTGCGGGATTAACCATTTTGATCCGTCGTCGCCTAACAAACCCTCGCGTTCGTGCCACTAGCAAAAAGATGGATATCATCATCCTCTTAATGCTCTATGGACAACTGATCCTCGGACTTATTTCTATTCCGGTATCTGGTGGACACTTAGATGGCGCTGAAATGCTTAAGTTAATGGCTTGGGCACAAAACATTATGACCTTTAATAGTGTTGCCGCCGTTGAAGCCATTAGCGATGTAAATATCGTCTTCAAATTGCACGTCATTCTAGGTATGACGCTGTTTGTGGTATTCCCATTCAGCCGCTTGGTTCACATGCTCAGTGCACCACTGCAGTACCTAACACGCGCACCACAAATAGTACGTCGTAAAGTCAGCCGTTAGTGCTAAATCCCCTGATATTGGCTTATCAGGGGATCTTTGCTCGCCCGCATTTATTTTATAGAGAGCCATATTATGATCACAGTCAACCAAGCCAGCATTACCGAAGAGCAAGTTCTCAGTGAAATGCAGTATTTCCCGGCCCCAACCCAACGTAAAGCGATGTTAGAAGCCGCCCAGAGTTTAATCATTGGCGAATTGCTACTTCAACGTGCAAAAGCATTATCGTTATCTCGCCCTAATGATGAGATCTGTAATAAAGAGGATTATTTAGAGCAACTCATTGAATCTGAAGTACCTATTCCGCAAGCGACTCCCGAAGAGTGTTTACAGTATTTTGAACAAAACCCACACCGCTTTACAACCTCGCCATTGGTTGAGGCTAACCATATCCTGATTGCCGCTGCGCCCGATGATTTAAAAGCCAGAGCAGAGGGCAAAATCATCGCCGAGCAACTGATTGAACAATTGCATCAAAAAGCCAATTTTGCCGCTTTAGCACAGGAGTTTTCTGCCTGCCCTTCAAAATCCGTAGGGGGAAATTTAGGTCAGCTCAGCCGTGGGCAAACCGTGCCGGAATTTGAACGACAGCTATTAACCGCCGAAATAGGCTTGCAACCCTACCCGATAGAAAGTCGTTATGGATTTCATATTGTCGATATCAAACACAAAATTGCCGGTAACCCTCTCCCATTTGAAGCGGTTAGCGACAGGATTAGCTTATACCTTAATGAAAAAGTGCGTCAAAAAGCCATTGCTCAATATATCCAAGTGTTAATAGACGAAGCCCATATAGAAGGTTTTGATTTTGACACCAATAATGAGCCATTACTGCAGTAACCCATTAAAAAAATGATGTTTTTTAACGTTACATTTTGCTAATTTGTCGGAGTTTTCAAATGAGTAGTCTACCGCTACGCATTAAGAGTGGACAATACCGCGCATTGTGGCTTACCACCGCCGCTTTTACGCTCTGTTTCGCCGTTTGGACGATATTTTCGATTTTAGGGATAAAAATAAAAGCGGATTTAGCCTTAACCGATACGCAAATGGCGTTATTAATGGCGATTCCAATTTTAAGCGGCTCGTTGAGCCGCATTGCCCTAGGTATGTTTACGGAGCGCTGGGGTGGGCGCCTTGTATTTAGTACGTTAATGTACATTGCTGCCATTGCGACCTATCTGCTCAGTCTTGCTGATAGTTACGATATGCTATTAGTCGCAGGTATTGGGCTGGGTTTAGCGGGCGGTGGCTTTATTGTCGGTGCGACCTATGTCGTATCTTGGTTTGAAACACAAAAACAAGGTACTGCACTGGGTATTTTTGGTGCGGGCAACGTAGGTGCTGCGCTAACAACCTTTGGCGCACCCTTTTTATTAAAGTATTTCAGTTGGCAAGAAACCGCACAAATTTATGCTTTGATCATTGCGATTTCGGCAACCGCATATTTGGTCTTTGCCAAAACAGAACCCCGCCGATTAACTAATTTCAAACCGCCCAAATTCAGTGAACAATTAGGTTTGCTCAGCGACATTCGTATTTGGCGCTTCGCCTTATATTATTTTTTCGTGTTTGGCGCCTTTGTGGCACTCGCCCTATGGCTACCCCACTACCTTATTGATGTTTATGGAGTGTCATTAGTCACCGCCGGTATTCTTACCTCGTTTTATATTATCCCAGGTTCTTTATTTCGTATTTTAGGCGGCTTGTGGTCCGACAAATACGGCGCCCGTCGCATCATGTATTGGACGTTAGGCATCAGCACCATTTGTACCTTTTTACTCAGTTATCCCCCAACCCACTACAGCGTGAAAGGGGTTGAACACGTTTTTGAATTTAACTTCCACCTATCCTTGCCCGTTTTTGTGCTGCTTATTTTTACCTTAGGTTTTTTCATGTCTTTAGGTAAAGCGGCTGTATTTAAGCATATACCGACTTATTTCCCGAATAATGTCGGCGTAGTGGGCGGCCTTGTGAGTATGGTCGGCGGTATTGGCGGCTTCTTATTACCCGTCACATTTGGGATGCTCAATGACGTTATTGGCATCTGGCAAAGCTGTTTTATGTTGTTGTTTGTTATTAGTTCTATCTCATTAATGTGGATGCATTATTCAATTCGCCGAGCCGAGAGAATGGAATGGGCCAGTGGTCAAACGGTAAAAAACTTACCCGAAATGACCACACCCGACGCCTTTGTACTTAACGATTGGCAACCTGAAAATAAACATTTTTGGGACACTAAAGGTAAAAAAATTGCCACGCGCAATTTATGGATCTCAATACCCAACCTCTTCCTTGCGTTTGCCGTATGGTCTATTTGGAGCATTATGGTGGTTAAAATGCCGACATTAGGCTTTAACTACAGCCCAAATGAATTGTTTTGGTTGGCGGCGCTACCCGCATTATCGGGTGCTACACTGCGAATTTTCTATGGCTTTATGATCCCCATCTTCGGTGGTCGCCGTTGGACAGCCTTATCAACCGCATCACTTTTAATCCCTTGTTTATGGATGGGTTTTGCACTGCAAAATATCGAAACACCCTATCTCATCATGCTGATTTTAGCCTTACTCTGTGGTTTAGGTGGCGCTAACTTCTCATCGAGTATGGCAAACATCAGCTTTTTCTACCCTAGAGCTGAAAAAGGTACTGCACTAGGGCTTAATGCTGGGCTGGGTAACTTAGGCGTATCGGGCATGCAATTAATTGCCCCTTTAGTGATATCTGCCAGTGTGTTTGGCGGTTTAGAAGGAGAGCCTCTCACCCTTGTATTGCAAAACAGTGAAACACATTCGGTGTGGTTGCAAAACGCGGCGTTTATCTGGGTGCCATTTATCATTATTGGCTCCATTGCGGCGTGGTTTGGCATGAATGATATTACGGATGCTAAATCTTCATTTAAGGAGCAAGCCGTCGTCTTTAAACGTCATCATACTTGGCTAATGTGCTGGCTTTATTTAGGAACTTTTGGCAGTTTTATTGGTTTTGCCGCAGGTTTCCCATTGTTATCGGGTATGTTATTCCCAGATGTCGACCCCGTTAAGTTTGCCTTTATCGGTCCACTTGCAGGTGCATTAGCCAGACCTGTCGGCGGTAAATTAGCCGATAAATTTGGCGGCGCCCAAGTGACGCTATGGAACTTTTTCTTCATGGCGATGGGCGTTGTCGGTGTGCTGTACTTCTTACCGCATGACGGTGCTGCGGGTAATTTTGGTGGCTTCTTCGGTATGTTTGTTTTGCTCTTTATCACCACAGGCATTGGTAATGGTTCAACGTTCCGTATGGTGCCAGTGATGTTTTTAACCCTGAGGCAAAAAGCATTAGGTAAAGGCATGGAAAAACAAGCCGAAATCGAAGGAAACCGAGAGTCCGCAGCGGTTTTAGGCTTTATTTCTGCCATTGCTGCCTATGGCGGATTTTTTATTCCCAAATCCTATGGCACCGCAATGAGCTTAACTGGAGCGGTAGATACCGCGCTCTATGGGTTTATCCTGTTTTACGCCAGTTGTGTGGTTATCACTTGGTGGTTCTACGCTAGGCGTAACGCAGAGATCCCTTGCTAACTGTTAGCTAAACAATGGTAGGCATGCCGATTTAGGATGCCTATCATCTACATTCACTTTTTTACAAAGGTGCCAACATGACAAAATTATCGACGAATAAACCCTTGGTTTATGCCTGCTCTGGCTGCTCAAATGTCGCACAATTAGCTAATGATGTGGCCCTGACCCTTGATCGTTCAGGCGTGATGCAAATGTCATGTATCGCGGGCGTTGGAGGGAATATAAAATCGATTGTCAGACTGGCGAAATCTGGACGCCCCATATTGGCACTTGATGGTTGTAAGCTCAATTGCGTTAAAAATAGTTTGGCGCTACAACAAATTGTACCCACCTGGCACATAGAGCTCACCCAATTGGGCTATAAAAAACAACAGCAAATTGATTGCGATCTGGCTGATAGTTACCGTTTGTTACAGCATATCCATCAAAAAATTATTCATATTCCTCAATGTAAACTTAATTAGCCTAATCATCATTTACACTGCCGCAGTTTTTATTTAAGCTCTGGAACCTACTGTAAATAAGCCAAGTTTAATACAGCTTAAACAAGCACTTATTTACAGCCATTCACCCGTGTTATCTGCTTTACTCCCCCAAGATTAACCTCATCGCATTAATCCTCAATAGTTTGATCTTGATCAAACTTTTATTTGTCTATCCCGATATTATAAAACACAATATATAGTTAATTATAATTGAATAGGCACAACATATGGTGGTTATGGCATTTAATAGCTTTGCGCCACAGATCTGTTTTCAAGAGGTTCCTGATGAGGTGTCGTTAGCATTTACCATCACCGGTTGCCCACTACGTTGCCAAGGGTGTCATAGCCAAGATACTTGGGATCCAGAAACGGGTATTCAGTTAAATAATAATAATTTTCAACATTATTTAACACGTTATCAGGGACTGGTGAGTTGTGTTTTATTTTTTGGTGGCGAATGGAATCCCCCTGCATTACTCGACAAGTTATCACTGGCAAAAAAATACGGTCTTAAAACCTGTCTCTACACTGGAAAAACCAAGGTATCACAGCATCTGATTGCACAATTGGATTACCTCAAAACGGGGGCTTGGCGGCCAAATCAAGGAGGATTAGAAAAAGAAAAAACTAATCAACGCTTTATTGAACTCGCAACGGGAAACCTACTCAACTTTAAATTTAGGGAACATCAGCATGCCATCTCTTAACCCACAGCAATTACAAAAAAAATTAGCTTTTATTAAACAATATCAACAATCAAATAATGCCGCTGATGCTTCGCATTTAGATGCGAATGCAAATGTAACCCATAAAAACATTGCCACCTTAGAAACCGAGTTAATGAAAGATTATTTTATTGATATTAATCGTGAATTAGTAAAACAAAAAATAACTGAATTATATGGTGTAGATTTAGCGAAAGAATACGAGAGACAAATAATAGAACATGAAATTTACGTTCATGATGAAACCAGTTTAAAACCATATTGCGCTTCTATTTCAATGTACCCATTTTTACTCAGTGGATTAACTCAATTAGGTGGAGAATCACAAGCGCCAAAACACTTAGAGTCTTTTTGTGGCAGCTTTGTTAATTTAGTATTTGCTATCAGCGCGCAATTTGCTGGCGCAATTGCGACTGTCGAATTTTTAATGTATTTCGATTACTTTGCCCGTAAAGATTTTGGAGATGATTATCTCACCGAGCATAAACACGCAATAGAGAACCACCTACAACACGTTGTGTATGCGTTAAATCAACCTGCAGCAGCAAGAGGATACCAAAGTGTATTTTGGAATATTTCTCTTTATGATCAATATTATTTTGAGGCCATGTTTGGGCAATTTGTATTTCCTGACTTTACCCCGCCAGATTGGCACTCTTTAAAACAGTTACAAGTTTTTTTCTTAGATTGGTTTAATCAAGAACGGAATAAAGCCATTTTAACCTTTCCAGTGATCACCGCGGCGATGTTAACCGCTGATGATAAAGTTAAAGATACGGAGTTTGCCCATGTTTGTGCCAAAAATATGAGCGAAGGCGGTGCATTTTTTATTTATCAATCCAAAAATGCTGACTCTTTAGCCTCATGCTGTCGTTTACGTAATGAAATAAGCGATCACACCTTCTCCTACAGCTTAGGTGCTGGCGGCGTCGCCACCGGTTCAATTAATGTTATAACCATTAATATGAATCGATTAATCCAAGATAAACGCGATCTTAAAATCGAGGTTGAAAAGGTTCATCAATACCAGATTGCCTATCGTAAGCTAATGGAAGAACAATTAGCCAATGGTATGCTGCCAGTCTATACCGCGGGTTTTATCTCTCTGGATAAACAATTTATGACGATTGGTATTAATGGCATGGTAGAGGCCGCTGAATCTTTAGGTCTAGTAGCTGACACTAATAATGATTACCAGACCTTTGTCGACCAGCAATTACAGATTATTTATAAGGCTAACCGAGAAGCTACTCAAAAATTTGGCTACAAATTTAATACTGAGTTTGTTCCAGCAGAAAACTTAGGTATAAAGAATGCGGCTTGGGATAGAAAGGCAGGCTACTTTGTTAATCGAAGTTGCTATAACAGTTACTTTTATCCGGTAGAAGACACTAACATTAATTATCTTGATAAATTTATTATGCACGGTGAAAAAATGACCCGCTACTTAGATGGGGGCTCAGCATTACATTTAAATTTAGATGAAAAGTTATCAGTAAAAAATTATCTTAATTTATATAATGTCGCTGCACGTACAGGGTGTAATTATTTTTGTGTCAATGTAAAAATTACTATCTGCAATGAATGTCAGCATATTGATAAACAAACTCAGCAATATTGCCACCAATGCGGTTCAAAAAACATTGACTACGGCACCCGTGTTATTGGTTATTTAAAGCGCGTCTCAGCCTTTAGTCAAGGACGTCGAACCGAACACGATTTACGTTATTATCACCAGTCGCCCGCACCAACACATGCCTGATAAAGCCTTATTTGAGTCAATAGCCAGCGCTATAAATAACTGGCTATTGCTCAATATTAATCTAGGCGCATTTATGACTGTTCGGTAAGTTGATTTAATATACGCTTTTCAGAAATAGGATATGCGGTACCTAACACTTGAGCAAAACAAGATACGCGATATTCTTCAATCATCCAGCGAGCTTCAATTAATGCAGGCGGTGTTGGCATAGCGCGCGGTACTTTTGCTAGCTGCGCCGTTAAGGCTGCTTGCACTTTATTAATACTTTGCATGTGCAAACGGTCGCGAGTCGGGTCAATAGGCAGTTTTTCAACACGGGTTTCAATCGCTTTTAAATAACGCGCCACATCCGCTAAACGCTGCCAACCACAGGCTTCTACAAAACCTTTAAACACTAATTTGTCTAATTGATTTTGGATATCACTCATAGCAAAGGCGATATCTAAACTTATTTTGCCTTTAAGACGTTTTTTAATACTCTGGTACAAGGTTAAAATCTGTTCAACCTTAAGAGCTATTTGCTCAGCAGTCGGGTTCAATTCTTGGCGAACCCAATCCTTTGCTAGCTCAAATTGAGCTTGATTACGTACATCTAACGCTTTTTGGTCTAACAACTGCTGCACGGCGGCGGCAATAATATCATCAATCAAAATTTGCACTTGACCAAAAGGATTGAAATACATCGCCAATTTGGCCTTATTCGGCAAGGCTTGCTGTAAATGTTTTACCGGCGAAGGAATGTTGAGCAACAGCAAACGTCGCAGACCTTGGCGATGGGCATCTTGCGCCTCAAATTCATCATCAAATAATTTGATCGCGACGCTGTCTTTTTTATCGATCAGTGCCGGAAACGCTCGTACTTGATAATTGCCTTTTTGCTGCTGGTATTGCTGCGGCAAATCACCAAAAGACCATTCAGTTAAGGCTTCTTTTTCAATTCCCTTATCCGCCACCTGACGTATCGCCTTAGCAACAACGCCTTGCAATTCGGCTTTTAAGTTATCGAGCATGCGGCTCTGCGCTACTAAATTATGATGATCGTCTTCAATTTTAAAATTCATCTGCAAATGCGCGGGCATTTGCGTTGCATCAAAATCTTCTGGCGATATACGCGTGCCGCTCATACGCAGTAATTGTTTGCACATGGTATCCAGTAAACTAGCACTAAACGGTGCCATGGCCTGCACACAAGCTCGGGCGTAATCAGGCGCTGGCACAAAGTTACGCCGTAAACTTTTAGGCAACGATTTGATCAATGCGATGCACTTTTCTTCCCGCAGCCCTGCCACTAGCCAATCAAAATCACTGTCATCAATTTGATTAAGCAGCGCCACCGGAATGTGTACAGACACGCCGTCATCACTGGCGGCAGGCTCAAAATGGTAACTCAATTGCAGGCGTAAATTTCCTTTATGCCAGGTATCGGGAAAATCCAAGCTCGAAATATGATCGGCACTGCGCTGCATTAACAAGGCTTTGCTGAAATCGAGTAAATCTGGCTGCTCACGCTTAGTTTTATTCCACCAGCCCAAAAACAGCTGCGCGTTGTAAATACCTTCAGGGATGCGCGGCTCATAAAAATCGACTAACACTTGCTCGTCGACCAAAATATCGCGGCGGCGGGATTTGTGCTCAAGTGATTCAATGTCTTCTAGCAACTTTTGGTTAGCCACAAAAAATGCTTCTTGGGTTTGCAACTGCCCTTCTGCCAAAGCACTGCGGATAAAAATCTCCCGCGCTTCAACGGGATCGATGGGGCCATATTGCACTTTTCGGCGATGCACCACCATCAAGCCATAGAGCACTTGGTTTTCAAGGGCGATAACGCTACCTGGTTTTGCCTCAAAATGTGGTTCTACATAGCTTTTTTTGATCAAATGCGCGGCTAAGGGCTCAAGCCATTCAGGTTCAATTTTTGCGCAGCAACGGGCGAATAAGCGCGAGGTTTCGGTCAGCTCTGCGGCCATGATCCACTTAGGGCCCTTTTTAGCCAATGGCGAGCCGGGAAACACAAAGAATTTACGATTACGAGCACCTAAATACTCGTTATTGTTATCTTTAAAACCCACATGACTCAATAAGCCTGACAACAGTGCGCGGTGCAAGGTATCGTAACTGGCTGGCGTATCGTTTAAACGCCATTTTAAATCGTGTACGGCTTGCTTAAGTTGAGCGTATAAATCCTGCCACTCGCGCACACGCAAATAGGCTAAATACTCATCGCGGCACTTTTTACGAAACTGGCTAGCCGATAATTCTTTTTGTTGTTCTTTTAGATGCTGCCACAGGTTTATCCAGCTGACAAAGTCGGAACTGGGATCGGCAAAACGGCGATGGGCTTCGTCACTGGCTTGCTTTTTCTCCATTGGACGCTCGCGGGGATCTTGAATCGATAACCCCGCCGCAATCACTAATACTTCATTCAAACAACCTAACTGCTGACTCTCTACCACCATACGCGCGAGACGCGGGTCCACCGGAATTTGCGCTAAATTCCGCCCAAGTGGCGTTAATACGAGTTTATTGTGTTTGCTCTCTACTGCTTGTAATTCTTCAAGCAGCAAAAAACCATCGCGGATATGGCGAGGATCGGGCGGCTCGATAAAGGGGAAACCTGCAATATCGCCCAAACCAATAGCGAGCATTTGTAAAATAACCGAAGCCAAGTTAGTGCGTAAAATTTCAGGATCGGTAAATGCTGGGCGATTATTAAAATCGGCCTCATCATACAATCGAATACAAATCCCCGGCCCAACACGACCACAACGGCCTTGGCGCTGATTCGCACTCGCCTGTGAGATAGGTTCAATCGGTAAACGTTGTACCTTAGTACGGTAGCTATAACGGCTAATGCGCGCCGTACCAGGGTCAATTACATAGCGAATGCCCGGCACAGTTAAGGAGGTCTCTGCCACGTTAGTGGCTAGTACAATCCGCCGACCTCTGTGGCTATTGAACACTTTGGATTGTTCACCGTAGGATAGCCGTGCATAGAGCGGCAAGATTTCGGTATCACGATAATTGCGTCGGCTTAATTGCTCAGCCGTATCGCGAATTTCTCGCTCGCCGTTCATAAAGATTAATATGTCACCAAGACCTTCGCTCACCAACTCATCAACGGCGGCAAAAATGCCTTCGATTTGATCTAAATCGGCATCGCTGTCTTGCACCAATGGCCGATAACGGGTTTCTACCGGAAAGGTACGCCCTGATACTTCGATGATGGGCGCATTGTTAAAATGCTTAGAAAATCGCTCAACATCTATGGTTGCTGACGTGATAATGACTTTAAGATCAGGGCGTTTTTTGAGAATTTGTTTGAGATAGCCCAGAATAAAGTCGATATTGAGACTGCGTTCGTGGGCCTCATCGATGATAATGGTGTCGTATTGATCAAGATTGCGATCGGACGTTAATTCCGCCAGTAAAATACCGTCGGTCATCAACTTAATATACGAGTCACTTTTAAGCGCATCGGCAAAACGCACTTTAAAGCCGACGACTTCCCCTAGCGGGCTTTGTAATTCCTCTGCAATGCGGCTTGCCACACTGCGGGCAGCCAAACGTCTTGGCTGGGTGTGGGCTATCATGCCGCGACACCCCAAACCCACTTCTAAACAAATTTTGGGGAGCTGAGTGGTTTTACCCGAACCGGTTTCACCAGCAATAATCACCACTTGGTTACCCGCAATCGCGCGAGCAATATCGTCGCGCATCAGAGAAACGGGTAGATTCTCAGGATAGTGAATTTTAGGGCGCGCATTACGGCGCAGCTCAACCTTCTCAAACGCCGCCTGCGCTTGCTCACTCAGTTGGGCTAAGGTTTGAGTTTTTTTATCTGAGTCGACTTCTTTATTGAGCTTAAATAAACGGCGACGGATCCGCGACGCATCGCTCTGATAACAAAGATTAAGAAAGGCGTTCGATAGCGGATGTGTGTCTGAGTTCAAATGCAAATTCCAGTGCTAGCATCAAAAATGGCGATCCTAGCAAGGAAATTGACGCAATGGTATGGCTAATTTACGCTGCACTGAGGATAAAGCGTATCAGTTCCTCATTAGTAAGGCTTAGATTAAACCGGTGACAGATAACATTGCTGCATATAGATATTCATCGCTTTAAGTACATTAGTGCGATTAATGGTACCTATCACTTTGCCGTGCTCGACCACAGGGTACACCTTAGGTTTAAGCCCAAGCATTTGTTCAGCTAAGTGTAAAATACTGTCATCTGGCCCGACAAACAGCACTTCAGTACGCATACAATCTTTTACGACTGAGGTCATATCGCAGTGATAACTGCTCTTAATCATCACAGCCAGACAATCCTGTTGGGATAAAAAACCGACTAAGTTGCCCGAATCATCAACCACAGCGGCGCCCATTTTATTATTATCCAATAGTTTTTCGACCGCAGTCGCAAGCGACATATTGGCGCGTAATAACACGGGTTGGCGGTCCATGTGATCGCGGATTTTAATTAAGTCCATTGTCTTTCCTCCCATAATATTTCCCTCGTACTAACCTTATGCTTTAGTTTAGTCAAAATATCGTGATAACGTTGTGATAAATATCGATTGAGCTTATCTAGTGCATAAAAAATATAAAAAAAGTGGTGCTAAAAAGCACCACTTAATTTAATCACTCAATCATGTTCACATTATTTTTCATGGCTGGCAGAACGGCTAAACACGCCTGTAAACACCTGCCAAGTAACGGCCAATGCACCGACAATAAATACCATATCACCGATTGTCCGTACCCAACGTAATGTCACCAATGTATCGCTTTGTAATAGCGCTTCACTGCGAGCATACCAAAGCCCTTCGGATGCACTAGCGATAAACTGGATAATACCTACCGGTAATAAACTGGTGAATAACATTAAGGCTAAGCCGATATTCATCCACCAAAACGATGTTTTCATTAACCGTTCATTAAATATCAACTGTGGACGAATATACCTTAATACTAGCAACGTAAAGCCAAGCGCTAGGAAGCCATAAACACCAAACAATGCGGCATGAGCATGTGTTGCAGTTGTATTAAGCCCTTGAATATAATACAAAGAAATAGGAGGGTTAATCATAAAGCCTAATACACCGGCACCCAACATATTCCAAAATGCTACCGCAACAAAATACATTATCGGCCACTTTACGTTTGCCATCCAAGGCGCACGATCTTTTAATCGATAGTGCTCCCAAGCTTCATAACCAAGCACAATTAAAGGAACAACTTCAAGCGCACTAAACGTCGCACCCACAGCCATAACTGGCGTTGTTGTACCCGAAAAATATAAGTGATGGAAAGTCCCTGGAACGCCGCCTAACAAAAACATTGAAGCCGAAGCTAACGAAGCCACGGTTGCCATGCGTTTGGTGACTAATCCCATGTTAAAGAAGATAAATGCTAATGCTGTCGTGGCAAATACTTCAAAGAAACCTTCTACCCATAAATGCACAATCCACCAACGCCAGTACTCCATCACTGAAATGTGCGTGCGTTCACCATAGAAGAATCCAGCACCATAAAATAAGCCGATGGCTATAACTGATAACATAAAGAGGACTAAGAGATTTTTATCGCCTTTTTGCTGTAATGCTGGTGTGATACAACGCATCATCAATACTAGCCAAAAAACGATTCCAGTAAATTTACCTATTTGCCAAATTCGCCCTAAGTCAACGTATTCATAACCTTGATGGCCTAACCAGAAACTCAGGTTAGCAGGCATGATTTGTGCGATTGCTAAGTAATTACCAATAAACGAGCCCACAACAACAATGACTAATGCCCAAAATAATATATCAACGCCAATTTTTTGGAATTTAGGATCCTTACCGCCATTAATCACCGGGGCCAGAAATAACCCAGCAGCAAGAAACCCGGTTGCAATCCAAAATAGTGCAGACTGAATATGCCAAGTACGCACTAAGCTATACGGGAACCATTCTGAGGTTTGGATACCGTAAAAACTTTGTCCTTCGATGGTGTAATGTGCGGTAAAACCGCCGATAAACACTTGGAATGTAAATAAAGAAACAATTAAAACGAGATACTTAGCTAAGGCTTTTTGTGAAGGTGTTAAGTTAAACGACAAAATAGGATCGCGCTCTGGAGCAACAGGCTCGCCATCTTCTTTACGCAAAAATGCCCATGCCCAAACTAATGCACCAATACCTGCCACCAAAATAACCACACTGATGATAGACCAAACAATGTTTTCAGTGGTGGGTTTATTGTCAATTAATGGCTCATGTGGCCAGTTGTTGGTATAAGTCGCGGTACCGTCGGTCCGCTCAGTAGATGCTGCCCACGCAGTCCAGAAAAAGAATTCAGATAAACGCGCTCGCCGCTCTGGATTTGGCAGAGTGACTTCTTTCATTGCATAGTTTTCGCGTGTTTTTTTCAGTTCAGGCGCGCCACCGAAAAGAGCATTGTAATAAGCTCCAGTTTGTTCAATCGCCTGAATACGTCTTGGCGATAGCGTTACTGTGTTATTTTCAACGTTATAAGTATTCGTTCTGTATTCTTTTTTCAGTTCATAACGCAACATATGTTGCTGCTGCTCGGTGAGTTCAGCATACGGACGCTTAAATTCACCTTCCGCGGCTAAATCTAACCAAATAAGTAGTTCGCGATGCAGCCAATCCGCCGTCCAATCCGGTGCTTGATAAGCACCATGGCCCCATACTGAACCCAATTGCATACCACCAACGGATTGCCAAGCCGTTTGACCATCTAATATTTTTTCTTCGGTCGTTAAAATGTCACCATTTGTCGACACAAACGATGCAGGAATTGGCGGCGCGGTTCGGTATATCTCAGTACCATAGTAACCTAATATAGAGAACGTCACTGCGACGATCCCTAATAAGGTCCACCACAATTTCTTATACTCTCCCATGGTCTTTCTCCTTTTAATTTGTGTTCTATTCCTTAAAAAAGAATATTTCCCCAAGTAAATATGAATATCATTAATGAACCATTAAAAATGATTGCCCATAATCCGACTATTTTTCAAACACTAAAGTCAATCTGATTTCACGCGTCATTCAAATATGTTGAAGATAGCCTATATATCATTTCGATATAGACTATGGACCAGTATAGTCATTTAAGCTAATTCACTTTAACGTTATTTAACAATAATCATATTATTAATGCATAACTGTTTAATTTTTAATCGCGCAGAATTTTTAGTCACTAAATTATGCAGCTTTGCCACCTTACCTGCGGATCAAACATATCACCAGCCGACAAGAATGGACTTTGCATGTGTTTATTGGATTAAATAACAAGCGAAATGCCAACAATATTTTAACAAAAATATCTTTTAAACTGGCTCGAATTACACATATTTTGAAAAGTGGCGATTGCTATATCTCGGTTTTTGGCCATATGTTGCAACCGAGTTTAAAGCGATGTGCATAGCAAATAAATACGGGGAGAGTCACTCGTATTGAGGCAACACACGCTTAAAAATGACTTATTTCATCTTAGGGCAAAGTCACTTACCCAGAAAAAGGCGAGTGCTAGGTTAGTAGCACTCGCTGTTAACGATTTAAAATCCACCTTCGTGATGACTTAAACCATGAGCTTTAGCGTATTATTCATCTTGCCAAATCAGCACTTGAGCGGGTTCGCCATTGCTGCGAGTGGCACGGTACATACCTTCGGTATTAAAAGGCGTCGCAATATTACCGCGCTGATCGACAGCAATCACGCCACCAGAACCACCGGCAGTAATAAGGCGTTGATTAATCACTTCATCAGCCGCTTGAATGATCGACTTTTGCTGGTATTTCACCTTAGCGCAAATATCTCCAGCGACTAAATAACGAATAAAAAATTCACCATGCCCAGTTGCTGATACTGCGCAAACCCCATTTTCGGCATAGGTGCCCGCGCCGATCACAGGAGAGTCGCCAATACGACCAAAACGTTTAGCTGTCATCCCGCCGGTTGAGGTCCCTGCGGCTAAGTTACCCTTTTTATCTAAGGCTACAGCACCAACGGTGCCAAATTTATAATCGAGGTCTTTCATCTCAACACTGGCAACTTGCTCTGATTTAGCCGCTGCTTGCAGTTTTTGCCGTGCATCGAGTAATTGCTGGTAGCGCGCGTCAGTATCAAAATGACTATTCGGTACTAAGGTAAAGCCTTGAGTCAGAGCAAATTCTTCTGCCCCTGCGCCAGAGAGCATCACATGTTCGGATTTATTCATCACCGCTAAGGCTAAATCTATCGGGTGGGCGATATGGCGCACGCCCGCTATTGCACCTGCATTCATAGTTTTGCCATCCATTACCGCAGCGTCTAATTCATGACCGCCGTCATAGGTGTAAACCGCGCCGAGGCCTGCATTAAATAAAGGACTGTTTTCGAGAATATTAATCGCGGCTTGAATTGCCACCAAACTGTCACCGCCCTCTTCCAATATTTTTGAGCCTTTATCAACGGCTTCTTTTAATTTATCTTTGTAAGCTTGACGTTGTTCTGGGGTGAGATTGGCCTTAGAAATCGTGCCCGCACCACCGTGAATCGCAATGGCGTAAGGTTTATCTGCGGCAAACGCGTTCTGTGACATAAAAAGTAGACCCGAAATAATTAAACTAAAGGTGGTTAGTTTTGTTTTCATTCTTTACATCCCCTTAAAAAGTAGCCTCCTTTGTAACCATTTCAACATGTAATTTCAATCCTCTCCTTGCCTGTTGGTTTTATTCTGGCGACAATGATGTCATATCACAGGGAATTTAGAGTGCAGCCATTTTTGCTAATTACTTCACATTACTTTCGTCTTTGCTTATTTCTGAGTTTGATGTCAGTCGTATCGTTCGCGTTAGCGGCAGATAATTTTCTTCGGTTATCAGTTTCAGGCGTTAACGAAGCTCTGCAACGTAATATCGTTGCTCATTTAGGCACCTTGCCCGAATCTGAGGTGCAGCGTCGTGCCTTTTTGTTTAATGTTGAGGACAATGTCAGCACAGCGTTAGAGTCAATGGGCTACTATCACGGCGAAATAGACGAAAATCTGATTGAGCATGATAAGGGACCGTGGGAACTAAAACTTGAAATTACCCCCGGCGAGCCAACTATTATTCAGTGGGTTGATATTAACTTAAGTGGCGAAATGCTTGATGACCGCGCCTTTGATCGGTGGCTCGCACAAATTCAAATTAAACCCGGTGATATATTAAATCACGGTGCCTATAGTGAGCTTAAATCGCAATTGGTAGCACTAGCCTTGGCGCGCGGCTATTTTGACGGTGAATATACTGAATCACAGATCAAAGTGAATCGCGACATCAATACCGCCAAAATCAGTTTACATTTTGACTCGGGTAAACGTTACAAATTTGGCCAAGTGACCTTCGAGGGACATAGCTTAGAGCCCGAAATTTTAGATGACCTTATTCCTTTTAAACCCGGGGCTTCCTATTCGACCAGACGAGTGAGTTCACTCAACCGTCAGCTATTGGATACTGGCTATTTCGCCAATATTAAAGTCATGCCACAGTTCGACGATGTTGATGGCAGTCAAATTCCGGTGCGAGTCGAATTGACCCCCAAGGCCAGCCACGCTATCGAGCTAGGTTTTGGTGGTGATATAGGTAAAACAGACCAAGCCTTCGATCCAAGAGTACGAGTGACATGGCGGACTCCGCAAATCAATAGATACGGCCACTCACAGGAGACCAGCCTAGAATGGTCTCCCGATAGGCCAAAATTATTAACCACTTATACGATCCCGTTAACACACCCTTTGGATGACCAACTGAAAATCCGCGTTGGATTACTGCGAGATAAATACGGTGTCACCCAAGTTTACGATGCCGATAATCGCGATTTCACGAATACGGGGCAATTAGAATCAACCAAGTATCTTATTGGGTTATTACGTCAACAAAGATTAGATAATCAATGGTTAATGAATTATTCCCTTGAGGCTATTCGCGAGGAATATACTCAGTCAGACATCGATTATATGCCGACATTTTATTTGGCTGGACTTAACTTTTCTAAAACGACGCGTGGCGATAATTCCCTCGATCCTAAGTCAGGATTTAGACAAATCTACAGCCTAGACTACGCCGACCCCTATTTGGGTTCTGAAACCCGCTTGGCGCGACTGCAAGCTAAATTTAAGTGGATTGATACCTTCTTTGATAAACACAGAATTGTTGCTCGCATCGATTTAGCCGCCAACTTAGCCAACGAGAATGAACTGGCAGAAATACCGCCGTCATTACGTTATTTTGCCGGTGGTGATCAAAGTGTGCGGGGTTATGGCTATCAAGAACTGGGCCCCTATTTAGACTATATTGCCGACGATGGATCACTTAACCGCGAGGTCATCGGCGGCCGCTATTTAATGGTAGGCAGTTTAGAATATCAATATTATGTCACGCCCACTTGGCGAGTCGGCACTTTTATTGATGCAGGTAACGCTTTTGATAATAATCAATTTGAACCGGTAGCATCTGTCGGAGGAGGCATCCATTGGATTTCACCTATTGGCCCAATAAAACTGGATTTAGGGGTGGGATTGAAAGAAACCGATACTATTGAACGATCATGGCGCATTCACCTGACGATGGGGACAGATCTATGAGCCAGCCCCCAGAGCAACATAAACCCACAGAACAAGACGCAGCCAACAACCCGATCACTGAGGTAGGTGATGCAATTAGTGCATCTGTGACGCAATCAGTGTCATGGCTACAAAAATTATGGCGAAGTTTCAAACTGTGGACACGCATTATTATTTATGTCCCCTTAAGCTTATTAATTGTGGTCGCTTTATTACTCGGCACAGAATTTGGCTCGCGCATTACCGTAGGACTCGCGAACCAATTTATCCCCGATGCTGGACTGACTTATACCTCAGGATCGATTAATAAAGATTTAGTGTTATCGCAGGCTACTTGGTCTATGGCCGGAATCAAAGTTGAGCTTGAGGATGTGCATTTACTATGGCAACCTGCCTGTTTTTTACAAAAACGCTTATGTGTAAATAGCTTATCTGCAACCAAGGTTGATATAACTATTGATACTGTAGCCCTTACAGCCGACAGCGAAACGGTAATTACGCCGCAGGATGAAACACCCTCTGAGCTACTATTACCTTTTGATATTGTGTTAGATTCAGCCACGCTTAACGCTATTCATGTTCAAGTGGATGATATGCAATTTGCGGCGAATCAACTTAGCGCACAAGCGCAATGGTTTGCCGAAGGCTTATCAATAAAACAGTTAACCAGCGAGGGATTATCGGTATTTATCCCCACATCGGCTGATACAGTGCAAACCAGTTCCGCAACGGGCAACCATAGTCCCACGCAACAAAATGCGGATCCGACTGTCGCAACATCCGTCGCAGCGCCAACTCCGGTACAAGTACCAACAATAGCTGCATCAACGGTTATAAATGATAATTCTGCTGAGTGGGCATTAGCTCAATTGCCAGCCGTGTTTATGCCTTTCCCTGTGACAGTCCACGCCCTAACGCTAGACAACACCACACTGCAAATTGGTGAACGCAAAGATGCCTTTAGTCATGTTGAATTACAAGGCCACTTTCGTGAATATCAATTGACCCTAGGGCATCTGCAGTTCAACCATACCGATGGTAACGCCGATATTACTGGCAGCTTAACCCTAGATAAAGATTATCCACTTGATTTAGAAGTCAGCCTCATCCTTAACCAATTAGCAGAATTACCCGAACTCACTCACCAAGCATTAACGCTACATTTGAGTCAAAGCGTGGGTAAATTACAGATTAACGCTGTGGCAAAAGGCGATGCGGATCTTATTCTTAATGGCCAGATAACGCTTGGTGACCCTAACCTACCCTACACAGTGAAACTGGAGCATACGCGACTACAGTGGCCACTGAAGAACCCTGAATACTCAATAAACGATGTGACACTGGTGAGCGAAGGCGATTTCAATCAACAGCAGGCGACACTTAAAGGTCAATTCACAACGCCGTTTCACAAAGTGCTCGATATAGACACACAGCTCCAAAATCAAGGGGCTAAGTTAACGATTAACAAGCTTGAGGCGCTGGGAGCCATTGGTAAGGTAGATCTCTCCGGAGAACTTGATTATCAAAAAGCCATAAGTTGGACCGCTAATCTCAAGCTCAATGACATCAAACTACAAGAATTACAACTGCCCAAAACTGATACCACGCAAACTGCAACTATCTTGCCTGATAGTTTAATTTCAGGGACATTACGTACTCAAGGTTCGTTTGCAGATCCTCGTTGGCAAGTTGCCTTAAGTGACACTGCGCTCAGCGGCAGTTTGCAAGGATACCCCTTCGATATTACAGGGGATATTAATATCAATGATGCTTTGTATGTCAGTTCTAAAGGACTTAATGCCAAAGTGTTAGGTGCGACGCTAATATTAAAAGGCGAAGCTAATGCCAACTGGGATCTCCAAGGTGAATTACAAGTACCCGATTTTGGTCTGTGGATACCTAAAGCAAGCGGCCAGCTGCAGGCGCAAATTAATGTCACCGGTGACGAAAAACATCCCCAAGTTGAGCTCACTGCATTGTTAGCAGAGTTTGCTTATCAAAATATCAGACTACAAGAATCTAACTTAACAGCCTATTACAAGCCATTAGAGCAGCATGAATTTGCCATTTCCCTAAAATCAAAAACCTTACAGTTAGCAGCGGAACGTATAGACACCTTAACGCTTGGGGCAAAAGGCACTATCAATGCTCAACAACTCACCCTGAATGCCATTGGCGATCTCAGCCTTGATGTGACAGTAAACAGCCAGTACGATGTGAAAAAATCACATCTACAAGTCGACATCGAACGCTTAAACCTCAACACCCCCGTTGGCCCATGGCAACTAGACAAAACAGTTAATCTCGCTTGGGATAAAAACAAGAATCAAGGCAGTATTACGCCGTTTTGTCTTATTAACCCAAATAGCCGCGTTTGCTTAAATAACAACACCCCATTAGGAAACAAAGGCAATGCACAGATAAGTTATTCAGGTAACCCGGGGAAATTATTAATCCCCATATTACCAACGAATATGCGCTGGGATGGGCCCGCATCGCTATTAGCTAACTTTGCTTGGGCCGCAAACCGCAAACCAACAGCCGATGTTAATCTGGATTTTACGCCTGGCAGTATCATGCTAAAACGGGCTAAAAATCGTGAAGTGACTATTAATTATCAAAATCTATCGTTACGAGCCAACTTAGATGCAAAACAGCTAACGACGGCATTAACTTTTGAATCGGAAGGCGTAGCAAGTTGGCAAAGTGAAATTAATGTCAATGTCACGCCCGATCGTGCGCTCGCGGGCTATGCCAATATCAAACAAATCAACTTACAACCACTTGGGGAGTTTTTCCCGCAATTAAATACAGTCCAAGGCTTGCTAACAAGCCAGCTTAACTTTGCTGGTAGCCTAGATGCACCTGAAGTATCAGGCAGCATGGCCTTAACTGAGGGCGCTTTAGCACTAACAGCCAACCCAACCTTGGTTGACAAGATTGACATGTCAATGACATTTGCAGGCCAACAGGCCCAACTTAAAGGCCGTTGGATGATGGGAAATGGTTTAGGCCGAGTGAATGGCCAACTGCAATGGCCACAAGGACAATTTAGCGGTGAGTTAGCCGTCCAAGGTGACAAACTGGCGGTGATCCAGCCGCCACTGGCCATCCTCGATGTATCACCTGATATCACGGTTACGTTTAGCAGTAAGCAACTGGCAGTGAAGGGGCAAATCAACGTCCCATCTGGCAATATCAAAATTATCCCGTTAGCAGAAGGCGGCGTTGCGACCTCTGAGGACGTGGTATTTGAAGACTCCATCGCCGCCACTCAACCCAAAACCAGCCCCTACGCCATAGTCGCTGATCTTAATATCAATGTGGGGAATGAGCTCAGAATTGATGGTATGGGCCTCAAAGGTAAGCTGCAAGGTACTTTAAGGCTACAGCAGCAAGCTTTCCGCCCTCCTTTGCTCTTTGGTAATATCAAAGTCAATCAGGGTAGCTATAAGTTTATGGGCCAAACCCTTAAAATCCGTACTGGTGAAGTACAATTTGTGGGACCAACCTCAGTACCTAATCTTAATATTGAAGCTATACGCGAAATTAAGAGTGAAGACTTAGTCGCTGGCGTGCGCGTAACAGGTACGCCATCGCGCCCTGTCGTCACCTTATTTTCAAACCCCGCCAAAGAGCAGGCTGAAATTTTATCTTATATTGTTAAAGGCAGTGGTTTTAATAATGCTAATAATGAGCAGAATAACTCTCTTATGATGGGCGCAGCCTTAGGGTTAAGCTCACAGGTAAGCGGCGGCGCAATTAACAGCATAGGTAATACTGCGACTGGATTGATTGAAGAATTTGGTTTCTCAAACGTGCAACTCGACACTAACGATGAAGGACGCGTTGCGATCAGTGGTTATATTGGCGAGGACCTAATGGTGAAGTATGGCGTTGGCGTATTTAACCCAGGCTATGAAATGACCGTGAGATATTATTTACTCTCTCAACTTTACCTAGAAACCGTATCGGGTACTTTAGGCCAATCCCTTGATATTTATTATAACTTTAATATCAAATAGCACGCTTAGCACAACATCCATTTTATAGGGCTGACGGTAATCTATTCTAAAATCGCTGGATTTGAGAGACAAAAAAAGCGCCATTAGGCGCTTTTTACTTCAATTACGACAATTAAGCGTAAACGAAGTCAACATGCTCAATGAGTGGCTTGAACACGTGGCGTTGCATAGCTTGAACACTTACACCGACTTCTTTACCATCAACAACGATAGTCAGTGTAGAAGTGTAGAAATCTTCATTAGCTTGAATGTTAATGATATCTTTGTGATCAAAAACAATAGAAATTGGCTCTTTGCCTTTGCCATAAATGACAGCAGGTACTTTACCAGCATGGCGTAGGCGGCGGCTCGAACCTTTCCCTATTTCAGTGCGGGCTTGTGCTTGGATAGTGTAAGACATGTGTTTCTCACTTAAATTTAGAGTAAAAAATTGCCGACATTTTCGACCAATGGCGGCTCATATAAAGCGCGCGAATACTAACATAGATACCTAAAGCACACAAGAATCAGGCAATACCTGAATTTATAACAATCTGCGTTAGTAAAAAAGGAGGTTCTTTATTAACTTAAAGGACTTGTATCGTGGCAGTTACGCTAAAGAAAAAGCTTTGCTCTTAAACAAAAAACTCGCGCTCTAGATCACATAGCATCCCAAAAAAGTCTGTTAAGCTCGCGCAAAATTCGATAATTGGTGTGCCATAACATGTCTCATCCACTATATCAGTTACAACAAGAGAATAAACTTTCATACCAATTGGCCCATGAACTCATCTCGCTTATCGAAACCGTTCCTTATCAGCAAACTACGTTAGAATTAAAATGTTTAGAATTACTCGCCTGTACCCAACAAAAAAACCATAGCTTAATTATGCTGATGCAAACCACTCAGGGTGTCGACATAAAAGCGCAAAGGCTCAGACAATATCAATTATCGCAGCGCTTAAGCCTATTAATCTGTCATTGGCAACAGCATCGGGAGCTAAGCACGCTAAACCAGCACTTTATTCCACTGCTGCAACATTATTTAATTGAAGCTCAAGCCTTAGAGCATGCATTTCACCTGCAGACGCAACAATAAAAGTACTGAGTTACCAGTGTCTTACTGGGCCACAATCCACATGCACAAACCCAGAGTTAGGATAATAACCTACACCACCGAGCTTGAGCGATAACGCGGCCTCACGCAGGGTTTTTAACTTAACGCTTGGAATTGCAATATCCATCGCCATTCCCCGCATATGATAACTCTTCTTGGCAACACCACCACTGTTGTTCGCTAGTATGGCATTGGTTTTTGGTGATCGATAACCAGAAATCACATGTATTTCATCATCGGTATTTAAGGTCGTTTTAAGCGAATAGAGTAAATCGAATAACCGCTTATCCATTGGTGCAGCAATATTTTGACGATGATCCCGCAGCAAATGATTAAAATCTTTTAATACCTTACTTTGATAATGTCCATCAACCCAATAACTACCATCATCACGTTCTCCGGTATGGCGATTAAAAAGGCTTAATTCGCGGATACCTTTTGTCGAACGACTCGCCACGGCTTTTGAAGGAATAAAAGAACATAATGCCACACCACTAAGGCCTAACAATAACTGCCTACGGGCAGGACAGATCAAAGTCACATGGTCACCTTTTTGTCTATTTTTTGGTCGTTAAAGAGGCAACTTATACTGAATTAATACTAAGTTCAAGTTTTACTCGCTCCATTCTTTGCCACAATTTTAAAATGCCGTGTGAGTTCAATTTGTTAGTTATGCAAATAGTAAAGTGATAAAAAGCTCCCTCAACGAATATCGAGTACTGCTGCGGGCACAGCATTGGTTAGCTCAGGTTCTAAGTTATATATGTCACTGCGGTAATGATCTTGACCATTATCCTCTAGCCATGCCGTCCAATAAACAAGATGCACGGGCAGCTTTTCTGACAAAGCAAACCATTGTGCATGGGAAACTTCTGGCGCTAATTTGTCCCACAAGCGCTTGTCTTTTACTAGATGTTCCTTAAACCACTGCGCTAACTCAGAAACCTTCTCTATACGAATACAACCCGATGATAATGCTCTATTATCCTTGTTAAACAGGCTAGGTTCAGACGTGTCATGTAAATACACACTAAAACTGTTTTCAAAATGAAACTTATATTTACCTAATGCATTCTTAGCACCAGGGCGTTGAACTAATTTATATGGAAAAGAAGTCGATGCTAATGCTTGCCACTCTTCTGGCGTATGCTGCACCTTTTGACCATTATAATCATACACATCAAACTTACGCTCACTGAGGTAATAACCATTTTTTTTGATTTGCGGCAGAATATCCCGGCGTAAAATACTGCTAGGGACTCGCCAATCAGGATTAAGCACAACACTGGAGATTTGACTATCTAAAATAGGAGTTTGTCGAGATGGTTTACCGACAATCACCTTAGACTTAAGCACTGTAGTGCCGTTATCCACTAAAGTCATGTCAAAGGCAGGGATATTAATCAACAAATAGCTCGGCGCTAATTTACGCTCAAATAGCCTTTTCCGAATAGTATTTTTCGCCAGTAATACAGCCCTTGTTTTAGGGGATTGATTCAACCAATACAAGGTTTGTTTACCAATGACCCCATCTTGCTTCAATCCATGCCTTAGCTGAAACTGCTTAATACCCACCATGAGCTCTTCAGTATACACTTGAGTCGTTTCTGACCATGTCGTTAAGTCGCCCAATACTTGTAAACGTTTTGAAATGATATCAATAGCTTGATGCGTCATACCTAAGGTCAGCTTTTCATCTAGCACTAAGGTTTCCCATGACTCAGTTGCATCAAGTTGCGTAAGATGAGTAATTTGTTTCAGCACGCTTTGGAATGGAGTATCCATAGGAATAACGGCAGAGGTTACTTCCATCGTTCCAGTGTCATTACATGCCGTTAATAACGTCACATAACGCCAATAACTCGCTACATTGGCTTGTATTCGGGCTAAATCTGCCATTGATAATATATTGGGTGAAGCGACCAGCTCACGGTAATCTTGGCTGAATAAGGGATTCACTCCCGCAAGATCTAATAACAACACCTGTGGCATTAATGCCTCCAGTTGCAATTGAGGCTCGGGCTCTATCACGTGAAATCCCGTTCTGAACCTAGTGCTTAATTCACTGTTTAACTCAGGGCCTAAGTTAGAATTTAAGTCAGGATTTAACTCGCGTTCCGCGCTTGGATTTACGTTTTGTGGAGGGACCTCATCAGCTGCATTAACTAAACTGAAAGGTATTATAACGATAACAATGAATACTAAACGGCGAAATAATGAGACAGCCAAGCGAGCATCACTTAGTCCCCGGTCTCTCTTTGCCACTGGCACATTTGATATACACTTTGTTAGTACAACGGTGTTGCGCACCAGAATCGCTAAAGCACAATGAACAAAACGATAGAAATAGCGGATGATCTTTTGCAATACCATAAACACTTCCTTAATACGGTCAGCAATCATGTCAGGGATCAACACTACAAGATGACTATTCCATGGAGCTTAATGAATTGCTAGCGCTAACTATAGATAATGAATAGAAAAATGCCACTGAGGTTAGTCAGTGGCATTTAAGACAAGCTATGCGCTAGTGGCTATTAGCAAAAAGACACTAAATCTTCTTCAACAAATTGCTCAGGTAATTTTTGTAAGTTACGCAGCATCTGTGGATTTGCTAACACCATCGCCCTTTCTTGACGATTAAGCAGCGCTAACGCACTTTGCTGACAACGCGCTTCCAATACCTTGACATGTAATATCGCTTCCGTCGCTTCAATCGGTGTGCCTGCAGCTCGCAATGGTTGTTTATCAACCATTGCCAAATGCAGTTCCATCAACGCAGGATCTTTAAGAAGCTGTTCTAATGTCCAAGGTTCGGCAATAAAATGTTGATAAGCAGTACGCGCTTCTTGTGCTTGAATACAGATAGCAGCGGGACTACGTTCTTCTGGCGTGGCGAGAATACCAGCACGCTTAAATACTTCACCTATTTTAATTGAGCCTGTCCATGCCGATATAGGCACAGCAAACCACAAACCAATCAAAGCAGGGCTCATCCAAGCTAAAAGTGTTAAAGAGTCTAAAATAGCCGCGTAACCTAACATAATACCCGCTAGCATGTGCCAGCGATGACGGTACAAAAGTGTCAGCCAAGGCATACTGCCATCATCACGACGCTGCGGTGACCAACCACTATCTCGCCCCATCAAAATCGACATCACTGCGCCACAATGAATAAACATCATGATAGGTGCGATTAAGGCTGAAAGTATCACCTCAAAAATAACACTGAGTATCGCTTTAATGCGTCCGCCCACACTGCGAGCAAACTCGCCATCTTTGAGGAGTAATAGCACCCCGAAGACTTTAGGACCAAACAACACACCCATAGTAATGTAGAACAATCTCAATGCTCTATCCGAGTCCATAATGGGCCAAGTAGGGAACAATGAAAATTGATCCGTGAAATATTCAGGTCGAATAAAGTGTGCCTGCAGAGCGAGCATCAAACCGGTCAAAATTAACATCAACCAAAAAGGTGATGATAAGTAAGCCATGATACCCGTCAGTAAATGCAGACGACTCACCCAGTGCAGACCTTTAGTCGGTAAAATACGTGAATGCTGTAAGTTACCTTGGCACCAGCGACGATCACGCACAGCTAAATCAATAATCGACGGTGGACATTCTTCATACGAACCCGGCAAGTCATAGGCAATAACCACGCTCCAGCCAGCACGACGAATTAGCGCAGCCTCAACAAAGTCATGGCTCATGATATGGCCACCAAAAGGCGGTTTACCTTTAAGGTTAGGTAAGCCTGCCGCAGTCATAAAGGCTTCAGTACGAATAATCGCATTGTGGCCCCAGAAGTTACCTTCTTTTTGTACCCACCAACCTAAACCCGTGCCGATAACTGGACCATAGATACGCGCCGCAAATTGCTGTAAACGCGCCATTAAAGTAGTGCCGTTAATTAATGACGGTATTGTTTGGATAAGACCCGCATCAGGATCAGCTTGCATACGCTGCGCTAAGCCTGTAATGGTTGACGACTCCATTAAGCTGTCGGCATCAAGCACCAATAAATGATCATAGCGCGAACCCCAACGACGGCAAAAATCCGCCACGTTGCCCGCTTTACGAGCGACGTTTTTACGGCGACGACGATAATAAACCCGCGAATGCTTATGGGTTTCTTGGCGTAATACCAAAAACGCCTGCTCTTCGAGCAGTGCGATATCCGGATCTGTGGTATCGCTTAAAATAAACCAATCAAAAGCATGGCCGTGTCCAGTTTGCGACAGGGTTTCTGCCATCACAGAGACCGCAGAAAATACCCTATCTGGGGATTCGTTATAAGTTGGCATTAAAATCGCGGTACGAGTATGTAGCTGCGTCGCATCCAAGTCTTTGGCACGCGGTTTACGTAACAAGATGAGGAAACCCGCAATACCGCTACAAAATGCTAAAGCAATCCAGCAGAAGTTAACCGCAAATAGCACCAAGACCAGGTACTCTAAGGGGGTAATTCCACCAATACTAAACACTGCGCCCATTTCATAAATAGCAAACAGAGACATCAACAATGCGCCGCCTACTACGAAGAAACGACGAGAAGCACGCGAACGCACGCCATTTGCGACAGTGCTACGGCGCGGAAAACCTTCCGGCATCTTACTTAAATTTTGGGGTTCCATCGCGCCAGGCCGTTCATTTGGCATAGCGCTGCCACCCACGAGGACTTCCGTCTCGAGTACCGAGTTATCGGATACAGTCATATTATGTTGCTCCGTCATGAACCTTACAACGTCCAGCGATAGAGCCAGGTTTCAACCTGACGAGGAGTAGGAAATTTGAGTTCTGCGCGCAGTTCGATAAGCTCTTTATCTTCTGGCTCTAACTCAAAGGCGAGACGGTAACCATTTTTTGCAACATTACGCGCGATCACCACATTAGTCACCACGCCGCCAGAGGCTTCAACTTTAGCGATAGGCATTTCATCTGTCATTGGACCTTCTAATTGATAATCAACCACAAATAAACGTCTTGGCGTTGCTTTAGCAATATCGGCACGACCGCTGGCAGAACGAGATACATGCACAGCGCCCATTTTAGCTGCAGGTTCATCCCCCCAGCTCATGCGGTAGGCAAAATGAAACTCGCCGCCCGCTGGAATTGGTTGACGTGGTTTCCAGTAGCTTACTATGTTGTCGTGAATTTCTGACTCGGTCGGGATCTCAGTTAGCACCACTGAACCTTGGCCCCAATTCCCGACAGGCTCAATCCATAAACTAGGACGACGTTCATAATGGGCTTCTAGATCTTGGTATGCCGTATAGTCACGTTCACGTTGGATTAAACCAAAACCCTGTGGTGAGTTGTCAGAAAACGCACTGACCTGTAATTGACGCGGGTTAGCCAGCGGGCGCCACAAATGCTCACCACGACCGTTTAACATCAATAAACCATCAGAATCATGTACCTCTGGTCTAAAATCGTCGGTATCGTGACGGCCATTTAGCGAATGCAAGAACATACTGGTACTTGGCGCTAGACCTACTTTGTTCAGTTCAACCCGCGGAAACAGTGTCGCTTCCACATCAATGAGCGTGTTATCGCCAGGACGCACAGAGAAAGTATAAGCCCCTGCCACACTTGGGCTATCTAACAAGGCATGTACAACAATCAAGTTGCTGTCATTGTGAGGACGTTCAACCCAGAAGGCGCGAAATATCGGGAATTCTTCCCCTTCGGCATCTGCAGTTTTTAAAGCTAAACCACGGGATGATAAGCCATAGGCGTTACCTTTACCCAAAGCACGAAAATAACTCGCACCTTGAAATACCATAAGCTCATCGAACACACCGTTAGTATTCAGTTGGTTATGAATACGAAAACCAGAATAGCCAATATCATCATTAGGCAGCGCTTGAGTAATGACTTCACCCGCAGTGAAATACTTAGGCTCATAGGCCAAATGTGTCGCTTTATTGCCCTCAACTATGGCTATTTCAATTAGATCTTGGAAATAAAAACCACGGTGAAACATTTGCATTTGAAAAGGCACACCCTGATCACGCCAAATAGACGCTGTCGGGTTAAAACGAATATCACGGTATTCATCGTATGACAGTTTAGCCAGGCCGGCGGGCAAAGGATCTTTGAGGGCCGCATAGGGTTTCGCTGCCAAACGTTTTGCTATTTTTACGACAGTCTCACCATCAAAATCGCCGGTTTTAGTAAAGCGCACTTGATTTTTGGCCGCTGGCTGAGCAGTAGCTTTCGGTGGAGTAACCACTGGAACTGTCTCGGTGGGTTTTGTCTCTTCAGCGTACGCGACACTAGACAAGGCGACAACAGCGCCTAGCGTCAGTGAACATATGAGGGACGAATAAGGTTTGGACGATGGGCAACGCAACAAGCTAACCATAGATAGGTAACCTAAAAAATAAACTAAGAAATCAATGTTTTTTATATAAGCGGTGAATTTTTTTCACTCTCAATAGGTGATGAAAAAAAACAACTGCTTATATATCGCGAAAGATATCAGAAGGAGAAAAAAACGCATAAATAAAGATGCAGTTAACCCCTTTTAGACAATACTATTTGAGAATAAGTTTATACTAAAAAAGAATATAAAAATAACATTAACATGCTTATTAATGGTTTCAAAGTTACAAAACAAAATTAATCGTTCAAAATGCGGCATTATTGCAAATGAATAGCGCCTCTTAAAGGCTCAATTTAATGTCGGTGCATTTAGCTGCCGCAGAATAGTTTTTAAAAAATATATCAAATAAAACAATTGGTTAAATTAAAGTATTCTATAACTGCCACATTCATACTCAGACTAGATTGATCAAAAAAACGATCTTATGCCGCCCTGCCAGCGCCTATAGTTTCTCGATTTGATTTGTGCTGATCGCATGGTAGAAAAATAGTCACTGATAATCCACCGTGTTCCCTTGCCGCCAGCACCAGTCGCCCTTGATGCAATTCAATGATGTGATGACAGATAGACAAACCTAAACCCGCGCCAATGCCTTCATTTTCATTCACACGATAGAAGCGTTCAGTTGCACTGGCAATCTGCTGCTGCGTCATACCTTGTCCTTTGTCAGCAATACAAATACAGATTTGGTCATCAACGGCACATGCTGAGACTGATATTTCAGATTCCTTGGGGCTATATTTACAAGCATTTTCGATAATATTTTTTAGTACGAGCAGTAAATAGAAACGATCGCATTTCACCGTCAAATCGGAGGCAATATCTATGTTCCATTCATAATCCGTAATTTGTGGCATCAGCTGATTAAGCGCATCTTCAATCATCGGCAATATCCCGTGGGATGATACATTAAGCTCATTGATTGAATCGACTCTTGCAAGTACGAGGAGTTGTTCCACCGTATGGCTCATCTGTTCGACACCCGCATCAATGGCAGCTAAATGAAACTTCTGCTGAGGATCATCATCAATCAAGCTTTCTAAACCATGTTGATGTAATTTAATTACCGATAATGGTGTTTTTAGTTCATGTGCCGCATCGGCACTAAAACGGCGTTCACGGGCAATAAAGCGGGCAATGCTATTGATATACAAATTTAATGCGCGGCGCACAGGCACAAGCTCTTTGGGTAAAGACATGGTCAGTGGCGTAAGATCGTTTGGCGCTCGACTAATTAACTCTCTTTCAAAGGTTTTTAACGGCCTAAATAAAAGATAAAACAACAGACTTACAATCAACAATGTCAAAGGTACAACAATCAAGGGAACTATCACTGCATTATGCATAATTTGAGAGACGAGTTCTTGACGCACATCATCGCGCTGAGCAGTCACAATCCAAACATTATTTTTTACCGAGAAGAAACTAAGTACATGCCAAAGCTGGCCTTCAAACATAGTCTGATGATAACCCTGTACAAAATGCGTAATCGGTTTAAGACCAATATTATCGGATAAAACCAGTGCTTCACCCGCCTCCCCCCAAATCTGAAACGCCAATTTATGTTCATAGGCAAGCTTCAACGCATCCGCTTTTTCAGCAAATGTGCTGATTTGACTATCTGGGACATGCAATATTTGTAGTTTCGTCTGATTTCTAACGGGTACGCCAAGATCTGTATGATAAAAAAGCTCCAGCATTTTTGCAGTTTGTAGCATTTGGGCATCAAAAAGCTCTTCTATTTGATGCTTAGAATCACGGGTACTCAACCAGCTAGAGACAGCGACTGAGACTGAAATACCTGACAAAATCAATAATGTCAGAACCAAACGCAGTGAATACACATCCTGCCCCTTTAATCTAATCACTTAAATTTCCTAACGTCTTTACATACTCAGCAAACAGTTAAGATATCAATACCCATAAACGCGGTTGTTGTCACTGAATGGATCGCATTAATTTATTTCAATCAAGGTATAACCGATACCGCGCACGGTTTTAATCAGTTCGTTAGCGAGTTTTTTACGTAGATGATGAATATGCACTTCAATCGAATTGCTACCAACTTCATCCCAACCATAGGTTAATTGTTCGAGTTGACTGCGCGTCAATACGCGCCCCGCCGACTGGGCAAGTTCAAGTAATAATTGAAATTCACGGCGTGAAAGCACAACATTTTGGTCGCGAAAAGTCACTTCGCGCGTATCTAAACCGATACATAAGGCGCCAATAATCAAACTGTTGTGATCGAGTCCGTACTGACGTCTAACAATAGCTCGAATGCGTGCAGCTAATTCACGCACATCAAAGGGTTTACCTAAATAATCGTCGGCACCTATGTTCAAACATTCTAGCTTAGTGTCAAAATCGGTATTGGCGGTTAGCACTATCGTTGGGATGGATACCCCTTGTTGCCGCCAAGCTTTAAGCAACTCTTTGCCGTTACCATCAGGTAAACCAAGATCGAGCACTATGGCACTAAAACTTTCATTTTTAACCCCCTGTAATGCTTGTTGGTAAGTATTAAGGTGATCAACCTGCATGCCCAGCTTACCCAAGCTTAAGCATATTCCTTGGGCTAATAACTCGTTATCTTCAACCAACATAATACGCATTCAATGTCCTTAACAGAGCCTTTTAAAAGAACCTTTAACGAAAAATACTAAACTTAACATCTTGTTGCTGTAAAAATGCTTCCGCATCTTGGCCATGTAGCATGGCCATAGTCGCCAGCATTCCTGCGGTCACACAATTTGGCCCTAACACAGTTACAGAGCGCGGCGCATGGATAACGGGATAGCCAGTGCGTGGGTCGACAATATGGCCGTAACGCTTTCCATCGACTTCAAAAAAGCGCCGCGTATCGCCACTGGTCGCTAATGCACCCTGACTAATCGCCAGTACACTCGCAGCGTGATCGAGGTGTCGTGGATCTTCAATTCCCACTTGCCATGGCGTCACTTTAGACACGGGACAAGCGATATCACCGCCAAAATTCACTAACACTGGAATGTCTGGATAACATTCAGCTAACTCATAGGCGACTCTGTCGACCGCATATTCTTTTGCGATACCACCAAAATCCAATTTCATACCTGTTGGCATCTCAATATGGTGCGAATCAAACTCGATACGCTCAAACCCCACTAAGGCTTTCGCGGCAAGTATGCGGCCATGTTCGGGCAATTGGGCTTTGGGATCAAAGCGCCACAGTTCCATTAACGGCCCAGCAGAAATATCAAAGAGTCCATCACTGAGCTGAAAACATTGTTTAGCAAAAGCCAATAACTGCCAGGTTTCTTCATCGATAAGCTGCTTATTACCATTGGCATGGTTTAATTGCCACAGACAATTCTGCGCGATAAAACGACTGTATTTATGTTCGATACGCAGCGCCTCAGTGACAGCCATATCCAACATATCGTCAGCAATATCGAGTTGATCACATGCGATGAGTATTTCACAGGGACTCGCCATGGCCCTAAATTCTCCCACATAACCCCAATCGCGGCGTTGCAACAAATTAGGTGCGCTCTTTAGGGACGATGTCGACATCATAAATCACCTCTTCACATGGCATCCCACTGGGATTGCGATTGAATAAGTTCAGGGGCAAATTGAGTATGGGTAGCTAAGCTACCCATACAGTTTAACGCCTTGCTATCTGAGCCAGTAGCATTATTTCGTATTAAAAAGAATAACTAAACTGTGCTGTAATAGCCTTCTGAGTCGGAAAAAGATCGAAGTTTTGCAGCTCTCCAGGAATCGTAGCACCGTTATTTTTCGGATCCTGTTGGTAATACTCTAAGCGATACGACATTTCATGACCGCCCGATAATCTATGGCCGAATTTAACCCCAATCGTATAAGCCGACATATCTCCGATACGATAATCGGCACTGGCAAACTCAGGCAGTGGCGTATCAGCCATCAAGAAAGGTTGATAGAAGTTAGCCGCAGTTTGTTGGTAATAGCGCAGATGTAATTGACCATAAAAGTTACCGGTAAAGTAATACCGATAATGGGTTTCTAAGGTATGTGATGTGAGGTCCCAGTCATCGGTATTATAACGATAGGAAAAATCCACCACACCTGCATCTAATGCGCCTTTGGTCATCACGTAAAAACTGTGCTTCAAGCGCGAATCGGGACGGCTCTCATACAATAAATCCTGAGTAATGCCGTTGTTATCCACCACACTGAGCACCTTGTAGGGATCAGTTAAATAGCCATTCACACTCGATAAGCCGTAATTGGCCTGCAACAACCAGCGCTGACTGAGCACTTGGGTGATGCCTAACATCACATCGGCCGTTTGCTTGTTATCACTGCCACTTTGGCGAGTCGCATCGAATGCGCTGCGATAAGTTTCCTCACTGGTGAAGTTACCGCGAATGACCATCGAAGATAAATCCACCGGACGACCGCCAACGGGGTCAACCACATCGAAACTATAAGCCGTACCTAAAAATAAAGTGGTGTTGTCTTTATTGAACCCTCGCTCAATTCCGGCATTGATGCCCATTGACATATAATCAAACTCTTTCGAGCCATATGCGCCAACATTGAGTTTCCAATCTGGTGTTAGCACTTCACTCCAACCGACATTGGCTTGTACGCGAGTATCATGAAAGGTGTCATCTAACGGCGTTTCCCCCGCTAAAACATGATATTGACCATTACCAGATGGTCGAGTAAACGTTTGGCTGGTACTTTGGGCCACAGCGCCCGATGCTGAAGGACCCGTTAGACTGTCAACCACGAGTTTGAGATCCAGCACACTGTCATCGCCAAAGGCTTTTTGCGCTGTACCTATGGCTTCGATGGCTTGTACTCTATCTTGCTCACCGTAATACATTAACGCAGCATCGATCTTCCAGTCGTCAGTTTTTTTAGATAATTCAGTCGCATGGCCACTTGTTGCAAACAGTCCACAACTGGCTAATGCGAGAGCACCCGCAATCTGCTTCGATTGTCTTGTATTTATTTGGTTCTTTTTTTGGGTCATAGCTGACAACACCTGTAGGTCACTTCAATCTATTCAATACTGCGGGGTTTCGCCCCTGATTTTAGAACATCTGCTCGTTACATCTAAGGGCAAATAACACCAACAGAGAGTTTAGTTACAGCCACATCCACCACCGGCAAATGCACGTCCGCCGCTACTGCCTTCTTTACTAAAATAAATATGATCATCGAGTGCGAGGTCGAGCTTTTCACTGTCGAGCGCCATATCGCTGCGGGCCAACTGGCCTTTTTCCCACGGCTGCACTCCTAAACTTGAACATCCACTCAAACCTATGATGAGCGTTACTGCGACTAATGCGGGTTTAAGCATAAATTACTCCTTCAGTAAATTGACAAGTTCTTGCTCGTATTCAGCGGTTTTATCGGCATAAAAGCCAACATGATGCTGTACTAACTGACCTTGACGATTGAACATAAAACTGCTCGGCATGCCCAGCAAATCGAAACGGCGAGCGACATCACCTTCGGGGTTAAAACGCACTGAAAAATTGGCAGGGACTTGTTTTAAGAATTCCTGGGCTAACTCGTTATCTGTATCTAAGTTGATTGCCACGACAGCTAATCCCTGATCTTGATACTTTTTTTGTATTTCATTCATCCAAGGAAACGATTTACGGCAAGGCCCACACCAGGATGCCCAAAAATCGACATAGACGACTTTGCCTTTAAACTCACTCAGGGAAACGGCTTGGTTTTGCGCGTTAAACACTTGATAGTCCAGTGATGGCGCGGCTTGTACGCCTACGGCCAATAGACTGAGTAACAACAATATTTTCTTCATAGCATATTCTGCGTTAACGATTACGTTTGAATCTATTAACTGAATCTTAAGGTTTTCTTAAACAAGCTTATATAAGTTTAATTAACCTGTTCGCCCAGACTCACCACGCGAATGAACCATAGTCATCAGCACCGCCTCAATCACATGAGTAATGATTAAGTAACCGATTTCATCCAAAATGGTAAAAGCGAGACATTTTGTCCCACCTAAAAAACTGAAATCAGATCTGCGTCATGTTAATGAAATGTAGATTAGATTTTCATCACGCCGATTTAAGATCCTTGATATACATCAACATTTTTTATATTTCCAAGGGCTAAACTGAGCTTGTCAATTATGTAAACCCTTACCAATTTACATTTAAACAACAATAAAGGTTGACCCATGGACACACATGCAGCCCTATATGAACAGGGAAAGGCACGCTTAGATGCGTTACGCCAATTCGCTCCCCGTCAACAGCAATCCCTGATTGAAAAGATGCAACAACATGGCATCAGTCGCCGTGATTTCATGAAATGGAGTGCCATGGTGACGGGCATGCTCGCATTACCACTGCCCTTTAGTAACTTAGTTGCACAGGCCGCTGAGTTAGCCGACAGAGTTCCGTTAATCTGGCTACATATGGCCGAATGTACGGGCTGCTCAGAATCATTAATTCGTACCGATACGCCAAACCTAGACTCACTGATTTTCGATCATATCTCCTTGGAATATCACGAAACCTTAATGGCTGCCTCTGGTTGGCAAGCCGAAGAAAACCTCGAACATGCACTCGAGACCTACAAAGGCCGTTATTTACTGGCCGTTGAAGGGGCGATTCCAACTGCAAATAACGGCAGTTTTTTAACAGTGGGCTGTAAAGGTCACACTGGTTTAGAAATCATCAAACATGCAGCAGAAGGCGCTGCAGCCATTATCTCTGTCGGCACTTGCGCCGCTTTTGGTGGCGTGCAAGCCGCCTATCCGAACCCAACCGGTGCTAAAGGTGTGTATGAGGTTGTCAGTAAACCCGTGATTAACTTAGGTGGTTGCCCACCGAGCGAAAAAAATATAGTCGGCACTTTGATGTACTTCATTATGTTCGGTAAATTACCCGCGCTGGATATGTTTAACAGACCTAAATGGGCCTATGGCGCTCGGGTACACGATAACTGTGAACGCCGCGGTCGTTTCGATGCCGGTGAATTCGTTGAAGAGTTTGGCGATCACGGTGCGAAAGAAGGTTACTGCCTATATAAAGTCGGTTGTAAAGGACCTTACACCTACAACAACTGCCCCACCGAGCGCTTTAATCATCACACTAGCTGGCCGGTACTCGCTGGACACGGTTGTATGGGCTGCTCAGAACCTAACTTCTGGGATGATATGGCTGACTTTGAAAAACCCCTTGGCCGTCAACTCCTCCATGGATTGGATGCGACCGCAGATACTATTGGTGCGGTGATTTTAGGCGCGACCGTTGTGGGTATTGGTGCCCATGCTGTTGCCAGTCTTTTTGCCAAACCGCTGGAGGAATAACCCATGAGTAAACGCGTAGTTATCGACCCTATCACACGTATTGAGGGTCACTTACGTATCGAAGTCGAAGTCGATGAGAATAATGTCATCAGTAAGGCTTGGTCATCTTCTACCCTGTGGCGCGGTATTGAAGTCATTCTTAAAGGTCGTACTCCAATGGACGTGGGCTTAATTGTCCAGCGCATTTGCGGTGTGTGTACTTATTCACACTACCGCTGTGGTACTGAAGCGGTGGAGAATGCCTTAGGGATGACTATTCCACTTAACGCTAAATATTTGCGTTCACTGATGCAAACCTCATTATTTATGCACGATCACATTGTGCATTTTTATCACCTACATGGGTTAGATTGGGTTGATGTGGTTTCTGCACTCAGCGCCGATCCCGCGAAAGCCGCCCAAGTTGCTTTAAAATATACCGATAACCCCATTGCCGCTGGCGAAGGTGACTTAAGGGCAGTCCAAGAGCGAATTAAGGGCTTTGTCGACACTGGTAAACTAGGCCCTTTTGCGAATGCTTACTGGGGAAATGGCACCTATAAATTTACGCCTGAACAAAACCTTGTCGCTCTATCACACTACCTTAAAGCACTTGAAGTACAGCGTATTGCCGCTGAAATGATGGCAATATTCGGCGGTAAATCGCCTCATCCACAATCTATAGTGGTAGGCGGTGTAACCTCAGTACGCGACATGTTAAGCCCTGCACGCCTGCAAGAGTGGAAGCAAAAACACGCTATCGTGACTGACTTTATTGTGCGCGGATATCAAGCTGACATCGTCATGGCCGCCGAAGCTTTTGGTGCTGAACCTAGTGTACTGGGCGGCGTTAACGTGAAGAACTTTATGGCTTCACAAGAGTTTGTTCTTGCCAATGGTGAACACCTGTTTGACCAAGGTGTGATTATGAATGGCGATTTAGCGGGCGTCAGTGATATCAATCCAGACTGGATTGCCGAAGACGTCACCCACGCTTGGTACAGCGCCGATGCGCCGCAACACCCCTACGACGGGACAACTATCCCTAACTATACCGGCTTTGTTGAGCGCGATACTGTTTACGGTAAGTTGCCAACCTTAGACGGTGACGGTAAATATTCGTGGGTGAAATCACCTCGTTACAAAGGTGAACCGGTTGAAGTTGGCCCACTCGCTTGCTTACTGGTTAGCTATGCCCGCGGTAATCAAATTGTTGTGGATACCGTTAATGGCCTACTCGCGCGGACAGGCTTACCTATCGAGGCGTTATTTACCACTTTAGGTCGTACCGCTGCACGTATGTTGCAAACATTAATAGCAGCGCAAGAAGGCTTAAAAACCTTCGACGCATTAATTACCAACATACAGTCAGATGAAACAACCTATATAAAACCCGATATGGACCCGAATAAGGAATATATTGGCCATGCCATGATGGAAGCTCCCCGTGGTTCGTTAAGCCACTGGCTGCGCATCAAAAATGGTGTAATTGAAAACTATCAAGCTGTGGTACCGACCACTTGGAACGCCGGTCCTATTGATGCTAACGGGAAAATGGGTCCCTATGAAGCATCACTCATCGGCCTAAAACTGGAAGATCCAACTAAACCCCTTGAGGTGATACGTATTATTCACTCATTTGACCCTTGCATGGCGTGTTCAGTACACGTTATGGATTTTAAAGGTCAAGAACTGAGCGAGTTTCGTGTCAGCCCCAATGGCCAATAATCGAGGGAGGGAAAGCAAAATGGACCATTCTGCAACCCGCATTCGGACACTGGTTTTTAGTCCTGCAATACGGATTTTCCATTGGTTACGCGCATTATCGATTCTCGTGCTCGTAGTGACAGGATTCTATATTTCTTGGCCGTTTTTAGTCACACCCGATAGCTCTGATGTGCTGGTACAGGGCTGGATCCGCTTCGCTCATCTGATGGGTGGTTTTTTATTAACCGCCATCACCTTAGTGCGCTTCTATCTGTATTTTTTCAGCCGAAGTGATATTGAGCGGCGCTCATTTCGCGATGTGATGAGTATAAAAAGTTGGATCACTCAGCTCAAATCCTACTTATGGATGGGCCATTTACATAAAGCCGGTGTCTATGGACCGCTGCAATTTGTGACTTATATAGCAATTTCCCTTGTCGCTGTTGTGATATGTATAACGGGTCTGGTGCTATACGCCAATGTGTACCACGAAGGTTTAGGTGGCATGCTCTGGGGCAGTGCAGCTTGGATCACCGCACAAATGGGTGGACTGGCACAGCTGAGGATTTGGCATCATTATTTAACTTGGGCATTTGTTATTTTTGTGGTGATCCACGTCTATATGGCGGTGTGGTCAGGAATACGCTTCAAACATAACTCGGTCGACTCAATTGTCTCTGGCTACGACTATCCAAAGCCAGACTCACACCACTAGGAGCCCAATGAAGATATTGCTGCTTGGTATTGGCAATGTCCTGTACGCCGATGAAGGTATCGGCGTACATTTTGTCAATTACATTTCTGATAACTATCAGTTTACCCATGAGTCTCATCAGCTAGAATTGCTCGATGGTGGCACCTTGGCCCAAGGGCTCATTCCTATTATCTGCCAATATGAATACTTAATCGTGGTCGATACCGTCAATGCCAACGGGGTTGAAGCTGGCGAAGTCTACTTCTTCGATTTTGATAAAGCGCCCAAAGAAATCGATTGGCAAGGCAGCGCCCATGAAGTCGAAATGCTACAAACCCTTAATATGATGGAAATGGTGGGTGACCGACCTAAAACCTTTATCTTAGGGGTGACACCTACAGTACTTGAATCTATGGTTCTGGGCCTTACTCCTAAGGTCGCGGCAGCGGTACCGTTAATGGAAAAAACGCTGTTATCGCATTTATCCTCCCTTGGGTTCACTGCAACGCGTATTGCCGAACATAGTATTGACTCGCTGATCCCTGACTCTTATAAACGTGGCGTCCATACAGATGAAGAATATTCGATTTGATTTTACCTGTTCACGTCAGGTGCCTTTATATGCACATTTATGTAATCAATATCTAAATTACGATGCGCTGAACATTAACATAGGCTGTGATGGGCAAAATAATGTTGGCCAACACAACTACTTTATCGAGGCTTTAGGTGAACAAGCTCAGCTAGAACAATTAGCCGATGCCATAGCCACAGACTTTTTAATTTCCGCGTGGCTGATTGACTCCAGCATTAAGGTTATCGATGAGCATCAAGGGGGTAAAACCTTACTCAATTATCCACAATCTGATTGCAACCAAGCACTCACGCCCTTTTGCCAGCAATGTTATCCCTTGATTGGCGATAATCAGTCGGCTAAGTTTGGCACGCTAGGTTTAGCCTGCCCTTGCTGCAAAGGTGAAACGCTATTAACACCCGCGCAAAAAGCGTTAACGCTATCCGATATTCACGCCATGGTGCAGGATTTACTAACGCAGGGTTTATCGACACAAAATTTACCAACACAGGATTTACCCACACAAGTCACATTAACGTTAGCAGCTGCCGATAACCTGCAACTCAGCCTGACTCCCTTTAATGAATCCTTAGGCGGACGGCCACAGCTGTTAATTTGTAACCCCAATACGTTGAACGCCCATTTTTGTTTGAATGATGCACAAGTCCTCGCACTATCCAGCATTGAAAAACCGCTTATTTGCGCCAGACCAACGCAAGAGCACGATAAACTCAACGCGCCGCTCTACGAAATTTGCTTTGCTTATAGTCGAGTGACGTTAGTGCTCGCCGAAGTACTGCGACAAAAAGGCATCGATTGGATTTATATTCAAGGGCAGTATCAGCGGCCACAACTAGCGTGGATCGATGGCGCATGGGCGCAGATTTGCAGTGAAGGAGTCGATTCTGTTGCCGTTCAAAACCTTATCGCACCTGAACCCTTAAGAGAAACTGTTATTTTTCATGGATATCAAGCAAAGTGGCAAGCATCTAAACGTTCTCGCTCACGTTTACAGCAAGGAGAGCTGAGTGTCGCCGCCTTATCTCACAAACCAACAGTAGAAGGCTTTACTGTTGAGAGTGACTATTTTGAAAGTAATAATATTGAAAGTAATGATTTTGAAAGCGCTGTCGTCAAAGAGATTACCGATTTTGACGATAACGATACAGAAAATCACATCATAGCGGATGCAGCGTTATTCAGTGCACTGTTAAACGGTAAATTTACCAGCCACAAACCAGCAAAAAATGCCGCCGTGATTTACCTAAGTCATAGTCACGCAAGTCAAATCGTCACCTGCGATAATAAGGGTGACACTGAACTTTTTTTCGCCCTACCCGAACTGCCCGATAACGGTTACGAAATCTTCCATCAACTGGATAACAGCCCGCAAAATGCTGTAGCACAAAAATTTAAGCACCTATTCCCAAGCGACTATTTAGCACTTTTGAGCCTAAAACTGCATGGCAGGCGCGATAATTTACAAAGCCTGTGGGCGATTGCCGCCATTTTAATGGGCCTTAATCCCCAAGAGGAAACCCAAAGCCAAGAATGGCTCAGCGATGCTCTGATGGCCGCCGCCATGCGTTACCACGGTGCCAATGCCCCGCGTATTGATTACCCGCTGACCAAAGGTGAAGCGCACCGTAGCCTGAACTGGTGCAAAACTTTAGGTTCACTATTAAGTTTTCGTATTGCCGGTAATGATGACCCCAGTCAACTGGCCTTTGCGATGCAAGACTCTCTGGCTGATTATCTTGCCAACTGGCTAGAGCATATCGATTTAAATATCGGTGTGCATAATATTGCCTTAGCCGGCAACGAATTGGTGAACGAAACCTTATGTAAGCGCATCAGTTTACGGCTAGGTAAAAACTTTCCCTTGGTGATTAATCGCAGTCTCGATGTAGACGGTAATAACTTAGCCGTTGGCGCGCTTTACGTTAAGCAGCGACGACTTAATTCCCATGCTTAGGGCAGCAAAAGTGAAGTTTAAAAGTATAAAATCGCATAAGCATCATAGTCGGCACAAAAAGCACAGTGATTTACACATAAAACGCCGGCTGGCATTGGAATACCTTACTCATAAAGGCGCCGCGCTTAAGCGGTGCCAGTTGCACATCACTGGCATAGTGCAAGGGGTGGGGTTTCGGCCTTTTGTCTATCGTTATGCTCTTGAGTATCAACTAACAGGCACAGTGCTCAACAATGTTAATGGCGTCACTATTGAGCTGCAAGGCACAGAAGACAATCTCACACAATTTATTACAACGCTCAATACCACCCCGCCGCCACTGGCCCGTATCGACAATATAACCCAAACACCGCTGCCGATTTTGCTAAGCGAAACGGCATTTGAAATTATAAAAAGTGACAGCAATGAAGACAATTATTTAAGTTCATCAATAAGCGCACAAGTGGCGGTATCTGCCGATAAAAGTATCTGCCAAGATTGTTTAAATGATATGCAAAATCCTGATGACCGTCACTTTGGCTATGCCTTCACCAACTGCACTAACTGTGGCCCAAGATACACCATTATCAATGCCTTGCCTTATGATCGCCACAATACGGCTATGGCCGATTTTGACATGTGCCCCGACTGCGCCAAAGCATATCAAGATCCTCTCGACCGTCGCTACCATGCCCAGCCAGTAAGTTGCCCAGCATGTGGCCCCATACTCAGTTTAAAAACGCCGCAACGGGAATACATCCTTCCCAATGCCTCAGATGTCAGCGCACCTGAATTGAGTACGGACCTTGCGGTGCTTCAAGCCGCAGCAGACAGATTACAACAAGGGCAAATTCTGGCGATTAAAGGGCTTGGTGGATTTCACTTAATCTGCGATGCCAAAAACGGCAATGCCGTCAACGCACTTAGGCTACGAAAGCAGCGCCAAGCCAAACCGCTGGCGGTGATGATGGCAGATATCACCATGGCGCAGCAGTATGTCACAGGCACAGATGCTGAGTGGCAAGTGCTTAGATCGCAAGAGCGGCCCATAGTGCTAATGAGTAGTCGCGCTGAACACGATCTTAGCTTTGCTGTCGCCCCCAATCTGAATAAGCTCGGAGTATTTTTACCCTATACGCCGCTGCATCATTTACTGCTAAGTCTTTTTAAAGGGCCTTTGGTTGCGACCAGCGCTAATGTTTCTGGTGAGCCTATCATCACAGATTGCGATGAGTTGATTAATAGCTTAAGCCATGTGGTGGATGCGATAGTGGATCATAATCGGCCCATTATTAATGGTTGCGATGACAGTGTGGTGCAGGTTATCCAAACAAATACTCAATTGGGTACTAAGACGCAAATACAAATGCTGCGCTTAGCGCGCGGTTATGCACCGTTAAGTTTTTCACTCGATACGCCGCTCAGCCAATCAATTCTGGCGGTAGGCGCGCAGCAAAAAAATGCTATTGCCCTAGGCTTTGGCAGCAATGTTTTTTTAAGTCCCCATATTGGCGATTTATTTAGTGTCGGTGCAGAACAGTATTTTGAGCGCACTTTAGCCACTTTTTCGCGGCTTTATCACTTTGAACCACAGCTAATCATCCGCGATAAACATCCTGATTATGCCCCTTCACGTTGGGCAGAGACGCACTCAAACTCAAATGTAGAGCTAGATAACACTCACAAAATTGCATGTCTAGCGGTGCAGCACCACCATGCCCATGTACTCAGCGTAATGGCGGCTAACAAATATAAAGATACCGTATTAGGTTTTAGTTTTGATGGCACCGGGCTTGGCGACGATGGCAGTTTATGGGGTGGAGAAGCGTTATTAACTACGCTCGATAAAGCGCAGCGATTAGCTTACTTTGAGCCAATATCCCTATTGGGCGGCGAGCAAGCAATTAAACAACCAGTGAGGTTATTATTGGCATTATTGTTCAAGCAAATGAACTTGAATGCTGTGCTTGCACTGAACTTGCCCATACTCAGCAGCCTAAGCCCAAATACCCTAACTAATTTGTATAAAATCTGGCAGAACGACCATGCCCTTAAAAGCTCATCTGTTGGAAGACTTTTTGATGCCCTCGCCTGCGCATTAGGCTTAATTGAAACCACCCAATTTGAAGGTCAAGCCGGCATGGCAATAGAAGCCGCGGCTAATCGCGCCGATGCATTAGCCCTTGACGTCATACAGCTTAACTTACCTCTTGATGTCAACCAGTGGAAAAGTAGTGAAATGTTCAAGCAGATAGTTGAATTAATTACAGAAAAACCGCTAACAGACAACAGACGCGATGCCATCGCCCGCGCCTTTTTACACACATTAGGTGATACTATCTGTGATTATGCCGCTCAGTACAAAAATATTCCAACTGTGCTCTGCGGCGGCGTATTTCAAAATAAATACCTTTTGGAATACTGCCTTAGCAAACTTACCGCCCAAGGAAATCACATTTTACCCAGTAAACTCATCCCAATTAATGATGGCGGAATTGCCCTAGGTCAACTTTGGTATGGCATGCATCAACACACGATCAATACGTAGTGATTTAGCTGATTTTATTCAAAAAATAACAATAATCGACAAAAGAGCTAATAAGCATCCTGTGATTATTTTTTATCCCCATAAATCTGACGGGCATCAAAGATCTACAGCGTAATTTGTATCACACTCAACATTAGCGTAACCAAATTAACGATCCTATAGCTACATTTACGATTTGCCAGGCAAGGTTCTCGAACGGTGCCAATCCAAGGAGAGATAAAATGTGTAAAGACTGCGGCTGCTCCCTCACCCGCCACGACCATGATCATTTAGGCGAGCACACACATCATAATGACCATAGCCATGCGCACGGGCACAGTCATGAACATGAACACGGGCACTCCCATAGCCATGGACATCAAGAGTTACATACCAATCCTCAGCTAAATGATAAGAAAACCTTATCAGTGATCCACAAGATTTTAGATAAAAATGATGTCGAAGCCGGCCATAACCGCGCCCATTTTGAGGCGCATAATATTACTGCCTTTAATATTATGAGTAGCCCCGGCAGCGGCAAAACTACGCTATTAGAGCAACTAAAAGAATATACACAGCTCAACTATGCAGTGATTGAAGGTGACTTAGAAACCTCACGCGATGCTGACCGCTTAATTGCTAAAGGCATTAAAGCCTATCAAATTCAAACCGGTTCAGCCTGTCACCTTGATGCCTTTATGGTGCACGGCGCCCTGCACCATCTGCCACTTGAAGGGCTCGATATTTGCTTTATCGAAAACGTCGGTAATCTTGTTTGTCCGGCCAGTTATGACGTCGGCACCCACAAAAATATTGTGCTGTTATCCGTGCCAGAGGGTGATGATAAAATTGAAAAATATCCGGTGATGTTCCGCCGTGCTGATGTGGTATTGGTGACTAAGTGCGATCTACTACCTCATTTTGATTTCAAAATGGATGAAGCCAGAGCACAGCTTAAAAAGCTCAATCCTGATATTCAACTGCTTGAAGTATCAATTAAAGATAGTGATTCCATGCGCGCTGTAGCCCATTGGCTTAAAGATAATATGCGAGGAACGCAATAATGTGTTTATCCATACCATCACAAATTGTCGCCATCGATAATGAACGCCAAAGCGTTACCGTAGATACCCTAGGAGTACGCCGCGATGTCAGTAGCCATTTGATGGAAGAACCTTTAGAACTTGGTGACTATGTGTTGATCCACATCGGTTTTGTGATGAACAAAATCGACAAGGAAGATGCACTACACAGCATTGAACTGTATCGCGAAATCGTGACTAAGCTCGAACTTGAAGATGCAGCAATGCCCATATCTTCAACCTAACACGCTTAAGTTTAAAAACAGATTCATATCTGACATCAAGTACACCAAGGAAAGCGCATGCTTGAACTAAAACACCTCTATCAAGGTTTTCGCAATCCCGATACGATTGCGAATTTGGCTCGGGATATTCAACTAACCGCTAAATCAGTCAAGCAACAAATCAATATCATGGAGGTGTGCGGCGGCCATACTCACACGATTATGAAATACGGCCTGCTAGATTTACTGCCTGATAATATTGAGTTTATCCACGGCCCAGGCTGCCCTGTGTGTATTATGCCCAAAGAGCGTATTGATCAAGCGGCGGCGCTTGCCTCCCAAGATAATGTCATTCTTGTGACGCTAGGCGATATGATCCGAGTGCCCGGCTCCCAAGGTTCCTTAGCCAGTTTTAGAGCTAAAGGCTGCGATATTCGCCCAATTTATGATCCCTTAGATACATTAAAAATTGCCCGCGATAATCCTAATAAAACCGTGGTGTTTTTTGCCATCGGTTTTGAAACGTCAACGCCAATGACGGCCATTTTATTGCAACTGGCCGAACAAGAAAGGCTCGATAATCTGCTATTTCACATTAACCATGTAATGGTACCACCGGCTATTGATGCTGTGATGCAAGACCCTAACGTCAGGGTTAATGCTTTTATTGGCCCAGCGCACGTGAGCGTAATTAGCGGCGCTAAAATTTATCGCAGCACAGTCGAAAACTATGCTACGCCCGTGGTGGTTTCAGGGTTTGAACCTGTTGATGTGATGGAGTCTATTTTACGCATTGTGCGCCAAAAAGCGGCCGGCAAAGCAGAGCTAGATATTCAATATAGCCGCGCGGTATCTGAAAACGGTAACCTCACAGCACAAGCTAAAGTTAATCAAGCTTTTGATATTCGGCCGCAATTTCGCTGGCGCGGTCTAGGTCCAATTCCACATTCGGCACTGCAACTTAAACCTGAATATGCCCATAGAGACGCCGAGCTGCGCTTTAAAGCATGTTTACCGGTAAAAGAAATTGACGATCATAAAGCTTGCCAGTGCGGTGATATTCTTCGCGGTCTCGCTAAACCTAAAGACTGCAAAGTTTTTGGCCGCGGCTGTAATCCCGAAACGCCTTTAGGCAGTTGCATGGTCAGCTCCGAAGGTGCTTGTAATGCCTATTATCGCTATCAAGGTGTTGATATTAAGGAGCCACATCATGGCTGATACGCCAAAAGATAAATCTATTCAACTCAGCCACGGCGGTGGCGGCAAAGAAATGAATACACTCATTCGCGATCTCTTTTTTGCCGAGTTTGATAACCCCATTTTGCGTAGCGAAGAAGACGCTGCAAAACTCGATTTGCACGGCGCCAACGCCTTTACCACTGACTCATTTACCGTATCGCCACTGTTTTTTGCGGGCGGTGATATCGGCAAACTCGCCATCGCAGGCACAGTAAACGATTTAGCCATGATGGGCGCAGAACCTCAATATTTAAGCTGTAGCGTGATCATAGAAGAAGGTTTTTCTATTAATGAATTAACCACCATTGTCCGCAGCATGGCAAAGGAGTTAAAACAAAGCGGCGCGCGGATTGTTTGCGGCGACACGAAAGTGGTACCTAAGGGCTGCGCCGACGGTTTATTTATTAACACCTCGGGCATTGGCCGTATTTTACGCCCTAATATCTCGGCGGCAAATCTTACCGCAGGTGATGCGATTATTGTTTCTCGCGATATTGGCTGCCACGGCGCAGCAATTTTAATGGCACGCGAAGGATTAACACTCGAATCGGCATTGCAAAGTGATTGCGCAACACTTTGGCCTGTGGTCGAGCAGCTCATTGCCGCAAATATACAAATCCATGCAATGCGTGATGCGACCCGCGGTGGCTTATCAGCCGTACTCAATGAATGGGCCGTCGCTTCTAATGTTGGCATCACAGTCGATGAAGCTTGTGTTCCGGTTAGTGATGAGGTTAAAGGGCTGTGTGAACTTTATGGTTTCGAGGCTATGGATCTGGCTAACGAAGGCACCTTCATTTTAGCCGTACCCAATCATATCGCCTTAGGCGCTTTAGAAATTATGCAGCGTTTTGGCCACTGTGAGCACGCGGCCATTATCGGTACAGTAAGTGATGATTCTGCCGGAAAAGTTATCCTAAAAACCCCTTGGAATACCAAGCGTTATCTCGATCTCCCCCAAGGGGAACTGCTACCAAGGATTTGCTGATGCACGAATATTCGATTGTGAGTGCGCTGATTGAGCAATGTGAACAACATGCCTTAGCAAATCAGGCGACTCACATCACTCGGGTGAACATCAAAATTGGCGTGATGAGCGGCGTTGAGCCCGCATTACTAAAAACGGCATTTGATACCTTTAAGCAAGATAGCCTTTGCCATAATGCGCAGCTAAATATGCAAATTCAGCCTTTGGTAATACTTTGCAATGACTGCCAGAGCGAATCTATTTTGAGTGAACGCACGATTATTTGCCCTGCCTGCCAAAGCTATTGCACCCGCGTGCTTGATGGTGAAGAGATGTTATTGATGCAGCTTGAAATGGAGCAAGATGGAGATTAGATACAATATTCGTTATCTGTATTTCTAGTGAAGGCTGTATTGATAAAAAGTGCTATTGCTGTAGATGTGTCATCGTTTTAGGAACCCTCAAAAAATGGCTTTGAGCACTGAGTGCTCAAAGCCATTTTTGCAACACAAACCGGTCAACGGGTCTGCCGATCACTCATCAACCGTAGATAGAGACTTCACCCTCTGGCCGTGTTTTAAGTACACGTAAAAACCACATATACTGCTCTGGATACGCTAGAATCACTTGCTCAACTACTTTATTCAGTGCCAGAGCTTCGTTTTCCTTACCCTGCATATCTTCAGGTGCAATAGCCGCCATCACAGTCAGATCAAACCGACGAGTCACTTGGTTATAACCAATCTTAACCGGCAGCACTTGGGCATTACCCGCCTGCGCTAAACGCCCAACGACAGGTAATGTTGCTTTAACTGTGCCTAAAAAAGGCGCGAATACACTTTGTTCTGGGCCTAAATCTTCATCGGGAAGATAAAAGAAACTGTTACCGCGTTTAAGCTCGGCTAATAACGCCCGAATACCCGCCTCGCGCATATATACATGGCCACCACAACTGCTGCGAACACGATTACTAAACCAATTAAATAAGCCGTTTTTATGGGCCTTAGCCATTGTCACCATGGGTAACTCAACATTTAAGCGTAAACCAGCATAATCGATGGGCCAAACATGGGGCATAACAAAAATAATCGGCTGCCCCGCTGCTTGTGCTTTGAGCACGTGCTCAAAGCCGAGCAGATTAACTCTACGACGTAAATGCGCATTTGATCGTACGAGTAATTCGCCTTGGGCTAACAGCACTAGCACAAAATTTTGCACATTTTGTTGAATTAACGCTTCGATTTCAGCGGTAGATTTATCAGGAAAACACGCGTTTAAGTTAGCTCGAGCAATGCGAATGGGCTTTTTAGCAATCGGCATCACCATTTTTGCTAATAATCTTGCAATAGGATCACGCAGCCATGCAGGCATGAGTCCAAAAATGACTAATAGACCAATCGCCAACCAAGTGGCCCAGTATTTAGGGTGTAATAAGGCGAGTTTAAAACGACGGTCGAAATGTTTAGGCTGTCTTGACAAAGATATCACCTCAGACAGTGAATAAGAATAATGAAAATATTGCACTAAAAAAATAAACAGGAAAGCCACTCTCAAAGGAGTGGCCTTCCCATCAAACAAACGAAATTACTTACCCGTGTTTGCTGCTTCTACACGAGTTTTCAGCTTTTGGCCAGGACGGAAAGTCACGACACGACGAGCAGAAATAGGGATATCTTCGCCTGTTTTTGGGTTCCTTCCCGGTCTTTGATTCTTATCCCTAAGGTCGAAGTTGCCAAAGCCAGATAACTTGACCTGCTCACCACTTTCGAGGGCGCCCCGAATTTCTTCAAAGAACGACTCAACCATCTCTTTGGCGACACGTTTGTTCATTCCGAGTGTTTCAAAAAGATGTTCTGCCATTTCGGCTTTGGTAAGTGCCATACTTTAATCCCTCAACGATGCGTTGAACTCGGACTTAAGGGCAGAAACAACTGAAGCAACCGTCTCAGCAATCTCTTTTTCCTCAAGCGTACGAGTAGTGTCTTGTAATGTAAGTGCTATCGCCAGGCTCTTCTTGCCAGGTTCAACACCTTTACCTAAGTATACATCGAACAAGTTTATGCCAACCAACTGATTTTCGCCAACTTTTCTTATCAATTTCATCACATCGCCTGCAGACACACTCTCATCTACTACGACTGCGATATCACGACGATTAGCAGGAAACTTAGATACAGCTTGGGCTAGCGGTAAACTGGTATGCAATAAAGCATCCAATTCCAACTCAAAAACGATGGTTTTACCATTGAGTCCAAAAGGCTTCTCCAAACTAGGATGGATTGCACCTATATGACCGATTACGCGATCATTTCTCAATATTTCAGCACATTGCCCCGGATGGAGAGCAGAATGCGTCGCCCCTCTAAAGCTAAATTCTGAGACGGAAACTGTCAAGCCGATAATAGCCTCTAAATCACCTTTAAGGTCAAAAAAATCAACAGTTTTCGATTCCATCGACCAATGTTCATCATTTTGGAGTCCAGTAATGACACCCGCAAGCATTGCTTGCTGCCTTACACCGGATTCTGCATTGATATCAGGAACAAAGCGCAGGCCTGTTTCAAAAAGTCTCACACGACTCTGTTGACGACTTTGGTTGTAACCCACTGCGGCCAATAAACCGGTGAACATTGACAGGCGCATGGCTGACATTTCACTGGAAATAGGGTTAGGTAACACCATCGCCTCTACAGCTGGGTGAACTAGATTTTGTAGTTTTGGATCCACAAAGCTGTAGGTTACCGCTTCTTGGAAACCGCGAGCGACCAATAAGGCACGCACGCGTTTTAGGCTTAAGTTTGATTCTTTATGGTCAGACATACGTAGCGCAGCAACGGGCGCCGTATTAGGGATATTGTCATAACCGTAAATCCGCGCCACTTCTTCAATGAGATCTTCTTCAATCGCCATATCGAAACGGTAAGTCGCAGTCGTGACCTGCCAGCTATCTTGGTTAACAACAACCCCAAAACCTAAGCGTTGTAGAATTTCAATCACATCAGTGTCTGGCACATGGTGACCTAAAATTCTATCTAACTTGCTGCGACGTAAAATAATTTGTGTAGGTTTTGGTAAATCAGCATCTGATTTAGCTTCAACCACTGGACCCGCTTCACCGCCACAGATATCGAGCACTAAACGGGTAGCACGGTCGATAACTTTGTGCTGCATCTCTGGGTCAACACCACGTTCAAAGCGGTGTGATGAATCAGTGTGCAAGCCTAAACGACGTGATTTCCCCATAATGGCAAGCGGCGCGAAGAACGCACATTCAAGCAATATGTCTTGCGTGGTGTCAGTCACGCCTGAGTATTCGCCGCCAAACACACCTGCAAGGGCTAATGGACGCGCGTCATCGGCAATCACTAAGGTATCGCTTGGAATCGTCACTTCACTGCCATCGAGCAGGGTAATTTTCTCTTCGCCTGTACCTAAACGCACTTGGATATCGCCGGTTAACTTGGCAAGATCGAAGGCGTGCATAGGTTGGCCAAATTCAATCAACACGAAGTTTGTGATATCAACGATAGGATCGATTGAGCGAATACCGCTACGGCGCAGTTTTTCCTGCATCCATAATGGCGTAGGCGCTTTCACATTGACGTTTTTAACCACACGGCCTAAATAACGCGGGCAAGCAGCAGGAACCTTAACGTTAATCGTCACCTGTGAATCTGTAGTTGGCGTTACTGACTGCCACTGCGGCTCAGCCACAGCTTGGCGGTTTAACACGCCCACTTCTCGGGCAAGACCTGCCATGCCTAAGCAATCGGCACGGTTGGCGGTTAAATCCACATCGATAACGGCATCATTAAGTTGCAGATAGTCGCGGATGTCAGTGCCTAATGGCGCGTCCAATGGCAACTCGATAATGCCATCACTTTCGACGTTAATACCCAGTTCGCTGTATGAACACAACATGCCTTCTGATGGCATGCCACGCAGCTTGGCTTTCTTGATTTTGAAATCGCCCGGTAATACGGCGCCAACCATAGCCACGGCCACTTTAAGACCCTGACGGCAATTTGGTGCTCCGCAGACGATATCAATCAGCTCTGGGCCACCGACGTTAATTTTAGTGACGCGCAGTTTATCGGCATCGGGATGCTGACCACACTCAACCACTTCACCAATCACGACACCGCTAAAGTCGGCAGCCACGGCTTCAACGCCATCGACTTCAAGACCAGCCATAGTGATCTGGTGGGATAATGCTTCACGGCTAATAGAAGGGTTAATCCATTCACGAAGCCAAGATTCGCTAAATTTCATGCTATTACAGCTCCGTTATTTAAATTGCTTCAGGAAGCGTAGGTCGTTTTCGAAAAACGCACGTAAATCACTTACGCCGTAACGCAACATGGTTAAACGCTCGACACCCATACCAAAAGCAAAACCAGAATATTTTTCTGGATCGATGCCCACACTGCGCAGCACATTTGGATGCACCATGCCGCAGCCTAACACTTCTAGCCATTTACCGTTTTTACCCATCACATCAACTTCTGCTGAAGGCTCAGTGAAGGGGAAGTAAGACGGACGAAAACGCACTTGCAGATCTTCTTCGAAGAAGTTACGTAGGAAGTCATGCAAAATGCCCTTCAATTCGGCAAAGTTTACATGTTCATCCACCAACAGCCCTTCCACTTGGTGGAACATTGGCGTGTGAGTTTGGTCGTAATCGTTACGATAAACACGGCCCGGAGAAATAATGCGTAAAGGCGGCTTTTCAGTTTCCATGGTACGGATTTGCACGCCAGAGGTTTGGGTACGCAACATCAGTTTAGGATTGAAATAAAAGGTATCATGATCAGCACGCGCGGGATGGTGCTCAGAGATATTCAGTGCGTCGAAATTGTGAAAGTCATCTTCAATTTCAGGTCCATGCTTTACTGAGAACCCTAATTCCCCAAAGAAAGTTTCAATACGTTCAATGGTGCGAGTAACTGGATGTAAGCCACCAATCTCTTGGGTACGGCCTGGTAAAGTCACATCAATCTTTTCGGCGATTAATTTAGCTTCCAGTTCCGAACTCTTCAGACCATCGATGCGCTCAGTTAATTTTTGTTGAATCGCCTGTTTAGCATCATTGACCGCTTGGCCAAAGGCTGGCTTTTCTTCAGGGCTTAAGCTGCCCATCATTTTCATCATGTCAGTTATTTTACCTTTCTTACCAAGGTAATCGACACGGATATCATCCAGTGCTTTTAGATCACTGGCCTGGTCAATAATGACTAAGGCTTGTTCTACGATCTCAGTTAACTGCTGCATTTTCTCTTCCACTGCATAGTCGCGCTTGATAAACAAGTGCTATGGGCGCCAAACTTTCAGGCTATTTGGGTGCTCAGGTTATCGGGCGTTAATGCCAGACGCTTTGCTAGCTATAACGAAATAAAAGGATAGAAATTTTACGCGAGCGGACGGCATATTACTAGGGCTTATTAAGGCTTTTTATTATGTAAATTCATGTGTTACCCCAAATCTAAGCGCGGGTTTTATGCCAGTAGAAACCAAAGGATAGTTTTTACCGCAAGAACATCCGCTTTGCCCCCTCTAGCCCATCATGTAACTAAACTGTAAACTCACGCCTGTACCCTGCCAAAATTGCAGCAAACAAAACCATAATGACTGCAAAAAAGTAACGTCAACACACGTATTTGCTTACAAGGCAGACAACGTAAAGCTTATGGCAACCTAACCGATTTATATTCGGTTTTCGGCCAATTTTATCGAGGCGCTAATGAAAGAAGTTAAATTTCGCTGGATAGATCAATATCTTATTCACATGACCTTAAAAACTAAGTTCGCTATTCTCTCCATTGTCCCTATGCTAATGATTATAGGGATGGCACTTTTCTTAAACCACCAAACGCAGCAAACTTTACGGCAAGGGCAACTTAATAGTTTACAAAACGTGGCACAACAAATAAATCAAGTGACGGGCAGTTTATATAACAGACTGTCTGAGCAAGAACGCCAAAATGTGTTGAGTCAGCTCAGTCGCGATAACAAAGTTAATGTCAGTATTATTTCAATCAATGAAGCCGACAGTAAAATACAAGCGATTGCTCGTAGTGGCGGTGGGATTGATGACAGTAACCATCAAGCTAGAGCCGTAAGCTCCGTTAATAGTCAAAACCTGATTACGATTATTCCCTTAGATAACAATGAAATTGATGCCATTCTCGCCAAAGATAACTTATTGGTTTACGGCCTGATAGCAGTATTATTATTGATATTATTTTTATTCAGCTATTACATTTCAACCTTCGTTGGCGGCGCGCTCTACACTACGGTGATGGCATTAAAACGAGCGGCATCGGGCGATTTAACCGGGCGATTAAACTTTTTTGAAGTAAAAGATGAGTTCAGTATCTTAGCCATCAGTATTGATGCCTTAGTAGAACGTCAACACACTTTAGTAAAACAAATTGCCGAATCGACCACTAAAATCCGTGAAGTCGTATCATCTTTTCGTAGCACGGCGCAGCAAGGTCAATCCTTAGCGGTTAACCAGAGACAACATCTGGACTCTTTAGCCACAGCAATGGAGGAAATGACTGCCGCAGTAAAGGAAGTCGCCCGCAATGCCGAGCAATCATCCGCCGAAACCCAAGAAGCTAATCAACAAGTTAGCGCAGGCGGGAAAGACATTGAAACCACAGTTAAAGCTATCGATTTGTTATCGGATGAAATATCTGCCGCTTCCAATGCGGTTGGTATTCTCAATGATAATGCCAGCAAAATTGATGAAGTGGTTTCAACCATTAATGCCATTTCCCAGCAAACCAACTTGCTTGCCCTCAATGCGGCAATTGAAGCGGCGCGCGCGGGTGAACAGGGGCGTGGCTTTGCGGTAGTGGCTGATGAAGTGCGTACACTGGCGGGACGTACTCAAACAGCCACGGTAGAAATCAAAACCATGATCGAATCGCTGCAATCTGGCACACGCAACCTGACCCAAGTGATGTCACGTACAGTGACTCAGGCCAATGAGGGTAAGCTGCACGTATTGCAAACAGGTAAAGATCTCGATGCGATTGCTCACCACAGCAATAAAGTGTTTGAAATGAGTGTGCTCATTGCAACCTCTGCCGACGAACAATCGGCAGTAGCTAACGAAATTGCCACCAACCTAATGGAAATTCGTAACCAGTCTCACGATGTGGAACAATCAGCCAACCAATCGGTTTCGGGTTGTGATGAGCTACAAGCAACGGCAGGACAACTTGATGAGCTAATGATAGGGTTAAAAATCTAACAATCATTTTGCCACTTTTAATCTAAAGCCCATAATAAATAAGGGAGCGATAATCGCTCCCTTATTTATTACTCTTTAATCAGCAAACTGACTGCAAAGCAATTAATCCACATCTTTGAGCGGCCATAGCACGATATGATCTTCAATATCTTTCACGCGTCTTTCGTCAATCACCTTGCCTTGAATAGACATGCCCGCTAAATGCATTGCTTCTTTGGAGCCTGTGAGCAGCGGATGCCAGCTCGGTAGCTCACGTCCTGCCGCTAGGCGGCGATAAGCACAGCTGTCGGGCAGCCAAGTCAACTCATGAATATTATCAATCGTAATCACAGTACATTGAGGCACATAGCTGAAACGGTCATTGTACTGCTGGCAACTTGCGCTTTGATGATCGAGTAAAAGACAGGCCGCATTGGTGTAATACAAGTCTTCGGTTTCATCATCAATCAACTTGTTTAAACAACATTTACCACAGCCATCACACAGGGATTCCCACTCGGTTGCACTCATTTGCGCTAATGTCTTACTTTGCCAAAATGCCATGATTAACGATATCTTCTTAATAAAAACCCGCGTAATGCAGGCTATTTTACACTAATTTTAGGTTTAGATAGCTTTACTCTACGTAACGAGTTTTCAGCAACTGACAAGTTCAAAAAACAATGTACTCATATTGGCTTAATCTTTAATGCCAAGACTGAGTTTATGCTCGGTCAATAAGTTGATTTGAGGGGGTGGAATTTGTAGATAAAAACCATTCTCGGCCATTGCAGCCCTAACCTTTTCAATATCAGCCATACCTAACGCATCACGTTTAGCTATAGGAAACACCATCACCAGCTTAGGTAGGCCGAACATTTCCATTAAAGGCGCGGGAACATCGTCAAAAAAATCTCTTTTCTTCACAAATAAATAAGTATCAGCCTTTCGACTACTTTTATAAACGGCACATAGCATAAGAGTACAAATATCCAATAGTTCAAACTTGCCAGTCACTGGGGCACACTATAACATGGTCGCCTAGTAATTTAATTGTAAAATCAGCGAACCGGCTGATGATTTCTGGAGAATAGTGCCGGGATGTCAAAACCTAGCGTAGAGTTAAAAGGCGCTTCTTTTACTCTTTCAGTGCTTCATATTAATAGCAGCGATTTACAGGCTGTGATGCATGAGTTGGACAGCAAATTAGCACAGGCTCCTCAGTTTTTTCTGGGTGCACCTCTGGTTGTTAATCTAAGCGCCATTCAACACGACAGCTTAAATTTGAGAGATTTAAAAGATCTACTGATCTCACGTCAATTAGTCATTGTTGGCATAACGGGTGCGACAACCGTGATCAGTAAACAGGCCAAAGATTTAGGCCTCGCCATCGTTAAAGCAGGGAAACAAAGCAGTACTCCCCCACCAGCGCCGCGTCAAACTAAAATAGTGAAGCAAAATATTCGTTCAGGCCAACAAGTCTATGCAAAAAACGGTGATTTAATCATATTTGGTGCGGTAGGCAATGGCGCAGAAGTCATCGCAGATGGTAGCATTCATATCTACGGCGCATTACGAGGAAAAGCCATGGCGGGCGCGGCGGGCGATACCAGCGCCGTTATCATTGCCCACTCTCTAGAGGCCGAACTCGTTTCAATAGCTGGACAATATTGGCTCGCTGAAAATCTACAACAACATAGCTCAGATAAAAGCGGCTGCATTCGCCTAAACGGTGAGTCGCTTATGGTTGAATCATTGCCCCTCTAATATGGCAGAACAAAGGACAGAGAGAAACATGGCACAAATTATTGTTGTCACTTCAGGAAAAGGCGGCGTAGGTAAAACCACATCGAGTGCTGCGATTGCCACTGGTCTTGCTATGCAAGGACACAAAACCGTAGTTATCGATTTCGATATCGGCTTACGAAATTTAGACTTGATCATGGGGTGCGAGCGGCGTGTGGTTTATGACTTCGTCAATGTTATCAATGGCGAAGCCAATTTAAACCAAGCACTGATTAAAGATAAACGTTGCGATAAATTATTTATTTTACCCGCGTCGCAAACCCGCGATAAAGAAGCATTAACTAAAGAAGGCGTGGGTCGCGTTTTAGACGATTTGGCCAAAGATTTTGAATTTATTATATGTGACTCACCAGCGGGGATTGAACAAGGCGCGATGATGGCACTGTATTTTGCCGATATTGCCATTGTGACCACCAACCCAGAAGTCAGTTCAGTGCGCGACTCAGACCGTATTTTAGGTATGCTGCAAAGTAAATCACGCCGCGCAGAGCAAAATCTCGAGCCAATAAAAGAATACTTACTGCTGACTCGTTATTCGCCTAGCCGTGTAAAATCCGGTGAAATGTTAAGTGTGGATGATGTTCAAGAGATCCTAGCGATTGAATTACTTGGTGTTATCCCAGAGTCACAATCGGTACTGAAGGCCTCTAACTCAGGCGTGCCTGTGATTATCGATCAAGAAAGTGATGCCGGCTTAGCCTACAGTGACACAGTCGCGCGTTTACTGGGCGAACATATTCCAGTACGCTTTATTACGGAAGAAAAGAAAGGTTTCTTACAACGGATATTTGGTAGCTAATTATGTCTTTACTCGACTATTTCAAAAGCAAGAAAAAGCCTAGCACTGCGGTAATGGCAAAAGAGCGCCTACAGATCATCGTGGCTCATCAACGTGGACAAAGGGACACTCCCGATTATTTCCCGCAGATGAAACAAGAAATTATTGCCGTTATTCGTAAATATGTGCAGATTTCTGATGATCAAGTTTCTGTACAGTTAGATCAAAACGACGATAACTTGTCAGTGCTTGAGTTAAACGTCACTTTACCTGACAGATAAGTGATACGTCGGCAATACAAAAGCATCATCTTCTGTCGAAGATGATGCTTTTGTTGGTTACTTTCAAATATCATTTCAAACGCTTAAGCTACTAGACTTCAAGCTTTGCTAGAGATTCAGCGGCTAATTCACCTCGCCAACCGCATAATACTGCGGGTAAATCCCCTTGTTGCTTATCCCAACGCCATTGCAAAAACTCATGAATATGACGTTTAGAACCGAGCATTTCCTGCGGTACATCATGCTGTTCACACAACTCAACTAAGCAGTTTTTAATGGCTTTGAAGGCCGATTTATAACCCGGTTTTAACGCTAACACATCGACTAATTCAGGTAAATTTACTAAGTCAGCGGTTTGTAATACACGTAGTAGGTCTTTGCCGTGTATACGTTTTTCCTGCTCAGTTAAATCATTAAGCTTAAATAAATCAGCCGATGTTTTAGGTTGCTTCTTAGCTAAGGCGATAAGGCCATGATCTTTAACGACAAAACCTAAGGCTAAATCACGTACTAAGGCTTTTTCAAGGCGCCATTTAGCCAGCACTTTAAGATAGGCCAATTGAATTTCGGTTAGCTGAAAAGCATTTTTAACTTTCAAATAAGCGGTGTCGGGATCGGGATCAGCAAGCCTGCCCTGAGTCATTCGCTCCCCTTCTTCGTATAACCAAGCTAAACGCCCTTGATCACTGAGTTTAGCTTCAAGCTGAGGATAGAGTTGATATAAATATAATACGTCATTAGCGGCATAGCTGAGCTGCGCTTCAGTTAACGGACGGCGCATCCAATCGGTACGCGACTCGCCTTTATCAATGATTTCACCAAGGCAAGTTTCAACCAATTTGGCATAACCCACCCCATGACCCATACCACATAACGAGGCGGCTATTTGGCTATCAAATAACGGCGTGGGCTGACATATACCGTAATGGGCAAAGACTTCTAAATCTTCGCTACAAGAATGCACTAGCTTAATAATATTAGGATCTGATAACAGCGCCCAAAACTGTGATAAATCCGGTAATGCAACCGGATCAATTAAGGCTAAGGTTTTACCGTCATAGGCTTGAATTAAACCTAACTTGGCATAATAAGTACGGGTACGAACAAACTCGGTGTCTAAGACGAGTATTTTACTCTGTTGGTATTGGGCAACGAGGGCATTAAGGCTAGCTTCATCACTCACATATTGAAACGCTGACAAATTCTTCTCCAGATCCTGTGGGTCAGTCACAGTCCATAAAAACAAAAGCCGGCAAATGCCGGCTTCAATCTTACGCGTGCTTAACTTCGTCTCTAAGCTCTCGTCGCAAGATTTTACCCACGTTAGTTTTAGGTAACTCGTCCCTAAATTCTACCAGCTTCGGCACTTTATATCCCGTTAAATGAATACGGCAATGCTTAATGATGTCCTCTGCAGTTAAAGATTTATCTTTTGCCACCACAAATACCTTAACTAACTCGCCGCTAGCTTCGTTTGGTACACCTACCGCAGCCACTTCGATAACTTTTGGATGCATAGCGATAACTTCTTCCACTTCATTTGGGAATACGTTAAAGCCTGAAACTAAGATCATGTCTTTTTTACGATCAACAATATAGAAGAAACCTTTTTCATCCATATAACCGATATCGCCCGTGGCTAACCAACCATCAACGTCTATCACTTTGGCAGTTTCTTCTGGACGTTGCCAATAGCCTTTCATTACCTGTGGGCCTTTGCCAAACAGTTCGCCTTTTTCGCCTTGCGCTAACACGTTACCATCGTCATCACGGATTTGGATCAGTGTAGAGGGCGCAGGAAAGCCGATAGAGCCGTTGTAACCCGCTAAATCATAAGGGCAACACGTTAATAAAGGTGACGCTTCCGTCAGGCCATAACCTTCGAGTAAACGAGTTTTAGTGAGAGCTTGCCATTTATCCGCTACCGCTTTCTGCACCGCCATACCGCCGCCGATAGACAGTTTTAAGCCAGTGAAATCAAGCTCAGCAAAATCCTCACTATTGACTAAGGCATTAAATAAGGTATTTACCCCAGTCAATGCGGTGAAAGGATATTTTTTTAATTCAGCCACAAACCCTGGAATATCGCGTGGGTTGGTGATGAGTAAATTTTGGCTGCCTTTGTGTAAAAACAGTAAGCAATTCACCGTCAACGCAAATATGTGATACAGCGGCAACGCAGTAACGACAAACTCGCTGCCATCGTCTAAGGCTGGAGAATAAGCGCCATCAGCCTGCAACACGTTAGCCACGATATTGCCATGGGTCAGCATAGCGCCTTTAGAGACCCCAGTAGTGCCACCTGTATATTGTAAAAAAGCCAAGTCTGCGTTAGTGACTTCAGGTTTGATGTACTGCATTCGACGCCCCCTTGATAGGGTATCGCGCATCGATAAAGCGTGGGGTAAATCGTATTTTGGCACTAATTTTTTAATGTACTTCACTACAAAGTTCACTAAGGTACGTTTAGGCGCACTTAATTGGTCACCAAGACGGGTAATGATCACACTTTTGATTGGGGTTTGATCGACGACTTCTTCGAGGGTACGAGCAAAGTTTGACACGACAACAATGGCTTTAGCACCCGAGTCAATCAACTGATGTTTCAGTTCGCGTGGGGTATAAAGCGGGTTAACGTTAACCACCACCATACCGGCACGCAATACACCAAATAGTGCAATGGGATATTGCAATAAATTTGGCATCATTAAAGCAACACGATCGCCCTTTTCAAGTTTTAATTCATTTTGTAAATATGCAGCAAATGCGCGGCTACGTTCTTCCAATTTGCGATAGGTTAACGTGGCACCCATGTTGATAAATGCAGGTTGATCTTCATACTTAGTCACCGCAGTCTCGAACATATCGACGAGCGATGAGTATTGTTCAACATTTATTTCAGCAGGCACATCTTTTGGCAAATGATTAATCCAAGGCTGATCCACTACTCTCTCCTAAATCTCCACAACTGTGGAAACAATATCCATACAAGCGTCAATACTCGATAAATACCGAGTTAAAATACCGGCTTACATTTTATAGTTATTGATTTACTCGTCAAAAATCATACGAGCGTTTTAATTTTGATCATCATCACATAAAAAAAACAAAAAACCTAGTGCCTTTTTATGTGACTAAAAAGTTAAGCATTAAACGAATTCTTCGGTCAAGCGAGCAACGCTTGCTGCATTACCCATGTGTACGTGGTGATCGCCCTCAATAATATGTTCAGACAAATGCTTAAACCACGTTCGAGCCTTAGGGATTGCACTCTGTAACTGCTTAAAGCCTTGCGTTCCACAAACCAGCAAAGTATCCACCGAGATATCCTGCATTAAGGCATCAACTTGGGCAAAAGTGATACGCTGGGGTGAATCAAACCTCAACCGTGGATCACTACGCCAACTCACGCCTTCACCTTCTGGCTGCATATTGCGCTCAAGTAATAGACGACACCAAGGCTCAGCCAATCCCGTTAAATGCGCCCTCGCCTTTATTGCAATGTCGATACTGTCATAACTCTTTATTTGCCGATGCTGCTGCGTTAAATATTTCTCATGTTGGTAGAAGCTTTTCCTCAATCGAGCCTTAGCTTGCGTTGCTGGCTCAGACAGTGGACTCAAGGCTTCAATTAATACCAGCTTATTAACCTTTTCAGGAAAGGTGGCAGTGTAAGCCGAGGCTATTATTCCCCCAAGTGAATGTCCGATTATCGCAATGGGCTTTTGCGGTAAAACAGTTAACAACACATCTAAATCATACAAATAATCAACCCAATGCAAGGGATAATGGCCCGGCCTATGCGCCGAAAAACCGTGCCCTGGCCAATCAATCGCGAGAATTTGGTACTCAAGTAAATACGCGGCTAAAGGCTCAAAACTGTTGGCATTGTCTAACCAGCCATGTAAGGCAAGTAGTAACGGTTTATCCTTCGCCCCCCATAATCGCCCCGAGAGCCTAATATGGGGTAATACAAATTCAATTTGATTTTGGGGGGCGAGAGATTGCCACATAATGCCTCTAATGTCAGCCGATTAAGATGATTTTTTGACGAATTTAAGGGTCATACGGTCACTTTCACCGATCGCTTGGTATTTTTCTTTATCACTATCACCCAAGCCAAATGATGGCGGTAAAGCCCAAACACCTTTAGCATAATCCTTAGTATCTTTTGGATTGGCATTAATTTCTGAAGTTTCAACTAAGGTAAAACCTACTTTCTTAGCTAAATCAATCATACTGGTTTGATTCATATAACCCGTGCTAAGGCTCATCCCTTCATTCGCTCTATGTTCTACTACGCCAAAAATACCGCCATCCTTTAACACTTTATATGAGGCAGCAAACACATTATCGAGCTGATCCGCAGATGCCCAGTTGTGCAAATTACGGAAAGTTAATACCAGATCAGCACTGCCATCGGCACCTAAATCCATCTTATATGGCGGATCAAACGTAATTATTGTGGCATTACCGAGAGCATCTTTATTAGCCGTCATCCACGCTGCATACTTAGTGCCCGCATTAGCACGATAACGATTTCCGGGAGTATCTGTTGCAGGCGCAGTTTCAAAACTAGCTGCGATATAATGGCCTTCTTTGGCTAAATAAGGTCCTAATATTTCGCTATACCAGCCATTACCAGGCCAAAGTTCAATCACTGTCTGTGTTGGGGCAATGCCAAAAAAGCGTAAGGTTTCTGCGGGGTGACGATAAACATCGCGGCTGGCATTTTTAGCCTGACGAAAATCGCTTTTTAGAGCCTTATCTAAACTTTCATCTGCGTAGGTTACACTGGAACATAAACCGGCCATAAGTAAGCTGGCAACTAAGGTGACTTTTTTCATTTTAATTCTCCATGGATACCGAAGGCCTAAGCTAGCAGCCAATGCGTTAAAATCCAAGGAATAGAAGTATAGAAGCCGCGCTTTCGGTCACTTAAGTTGTTAAAGCTCAACATGATGAGCTTAATAACATTGGCGTAAATGAATCGAGGGAATAGTGGTAAACGTATGGATACGGCATCATATATCAAAGGTTTTAATAAGCATTGAGAACTAACCGTTAGCCGCTTTATCCACACGGCGCCATGCGAAATATAAAGCGCAGATGCTACTTAATAACCACATACCGACCCAAATCCAAGCGGGGATCCAAGAACGCTCAGCCAACATCACCGCATCCCCTTGACCAAGTCCTAGCAACACCGTCGGACTTGCCAACGCATTGAGCATGATCATTAAACCAATTATACGTAAAAACTGGGTCAAGATTTTGTTTTGGCTGAGTCTTAGCGGTAATAACAAAATGATGGTCAACACGGCTAAAATAGCTAATGTGAGAAGATCTCTGCCCCAAAGTAAGCCGCTTAGCACCACTAAAGCGCCCAGTAAGGCAAAGCTCACACGGATCCCCTTTGGCCAAGTCGCGAGTAAGTAGATTAAATATCCCCAACAAGCCGCGCCGAAATACCCCGCAAAACCAATCAATAGCGGCGCCCCCCCTTGGCTAAAGCAAAAGCCAGCACCATTAGGAAATAGCTGAATATGGCTGACAATGCCCGAACTTAAAATAGTCGCAATACCGTGGGATAATTCATGAAAATAACTTTCGAGCCATTTAAACGGCACGCTTAAATAAGGAATACGGGTGATCAATAAGGCAAAAACCAGTTCGATAACAAACAGGCCACGGCTAGGAACACCGCTAGCGGCAGTACCCATTAATTTAGAAGAGGAAAATAGTGAGGCAGAACGATGAGGCGTTTTTTGATCATCAAGCATACAAATCCACACCCACCATTTGCTGAATTTCATCGCGTTTGGCGGCATGTTGGGTTTGTAAATACTGGGCTATCGCTCCTTGGTGACCGCGGGTATCTTGTTCATACTCAAGATGTGCACCAAGTCTTGATTGTAAATTTCCCGCAGCGTTTTTAGGCTTATCTAAACTGACGGCTTCGACGGCATCTTGCTCAATCACTGGGCGTGACGATTCAGGCGCCGTTAGCCCCTGAGCGATAGCGGGTCTATTACTCGCTACGGCATTCGTCAAACTCGTTTGATTCACATTAATCTGCATCAAGAAGCCTTAAGTTTTATACCATGCATCGTTAATAACATTAGCGTTATGCGGCTAAAATTCTAACGCGCCGATTAGCCCAAAAACAATCAAAAATCACGGTCTACTCACGGCCAGGTAGTTTTTTCCAGGTGACTGTATCACGTAAATACACAGGTTCAAGCGCATCTACAGTGGTTGCCAAACCGTCTTTTATACCTATTTCAGCCAATATCAGCATAGCGCGTGCATCGGGATATTTCACGGCATCGAGAACTAAAATGCCCGCACCGAGGGAGAGTAACTCTGGGTAAGCGTCAAAGCCGGTACCACAACCCACAATGGGTGTTTGAGTATCAAGCTGAAGTTGTACCTCTGTTGGCGCGCTGACCATTTCTTTACCAACCAAAGTGGCAATTCCGTCGATGGCCACAAACTGACCCCAATACACTTCGCCCATACGCGCATCAATGGTACACAACACTTGCTCGGCTTGATATTCACGTATCGCCATTTGTGCCATTGCGGCCAAGGTTGAAATACCAATGACAGGTATATCTAAACCCAGTGCCAGACCTTGAGTCATGCTAGTACAAATACGGATCCCCGTAAAACTGCCTGGGCCTCGACCATAGGCAATTGCAGTCACTTTATCTACGCTAATGCCGGCTTTTTTGAGCACAGAATCGACCATAGGTAATAAGCGCTGACTATGTTCACGCGGGGCATCGGCAAGTTCAGCATAAATTTGGCTTTGATATTGCAGTGCCGCCGAGCAAGATTCTGTACAAGTATCTAAGGCCAAAATACAAGCTGGATATTCGTGTGTTATTGTCATTTAAAAACCGGATAGCGGGCCAAATTTCGCATCAAATGGACTATTTCTGTACTTTGCGAATATGCCATGAATAAACTGGCGCAAATAATAACATCAAATGCCCGAAAACAAAGGGCTAAGCACACAATCCCATTAAAATAGCGCTCGGATAACATACCCCGATATGCCAGTGCGAGAGTGATATGTGTGATCTAAGTCTATGTTCGATAACCCCATTTCTCAATATCATTCCTTTAGGGAACTTTTTTATCTTTGATTGTCAGAGCAGACAAGTATAAATTGAAGTCATCCCTTGCCATTGTACGATTGCATTTATCCGCCTTCGATAAGGAAAACTCATGTTAAACACACCTCCATTACGTCGCCTAAGACGCTTACGTAGCTCAGAAGCCATGCGCGATCTGCTGCGCGAAACCCATATTTCACTGAGCGATCTCATTCATCCCCTGTTTATTGAAGAACACATCACCCACGCAGTGCCTATTTCGACGCTTCCTGGCATTAGCCGTTTACCTGAAAGTGCACTGGCAGAAGAAGTTCGCGAACTATACGCTCTCGGGATCCGCTATGTGATGCCCTTTGGCATTTCCCACACTAAAGATGATAAAGGTAGCGATACGTGGAACGACGATGGCCTACTCGCTCGCATGGTGCGTACCATTAAAGCCGCAGTACCAGAGATGATGGTGATCCCCGATATTTGTTTTTGTGAATACACTGATCACGGTCATTGTGGCGTGGTGCACAATAATGAGGTCTGTAACGACCTCACCGTTGAGAATTTAGTCAAACAATCAATCACAGCAGCTAAAGCAGGCGCCGATATGTTAGCGCCATCGGCCATGATGGACGGCCAAGTTAAAGCCATTCGCCAAGGACTCGATGCCGCAGGATATGAGCATGTGGCGATTCTGGCCCACTCGGCAAAATTCGCCTCCTCCTTCTATGGCCCTTTTAGAGCCGCAGTAGATTGTGAACTCAGCGGTAATCGCAAGGGATATCAGCTTGATTATGCCAACGGTCGCCAAGCCTTGTTAGAAGCCTCATTAGATGAAGCCGAAGGCGCCGATATCCTGATGGTTAAACCTGGTACGCCTTATTTGGATGTACTTAGCCGTTTAAGACAAGAAACTCATCTGCCACTCGCTGCCTATCAAGTAGGCGGTGAATATGCTGGCATTAAGTTTGCTGCCCTTGCAGGTGCTTTAGATGAGCGCGCAGTGGTCACTGAAACCTTTATTGGTTTAAAGCGTGCTGGGGCGGATCTAATTGTTAGCTATTACACTAAACAATATGCCCAGTGGTTAGCTGAAAGCCGTTTATTACGTTTCTGATTAATAAAGCGCATAAAAAAATGCCACTTTAGCAGTGGCATTTTTTTATTTAACATTTTATACGCTAAATAGCTTACGCCTTTTGTAATCCCGCAAATAACGCTTTAATTTTCTCGACCTTAGGCCGCACGACCATTTGGCAATAAGGCTGCTCGCCGTGTAAGGCAAAGTAATCGTTATGATAATTTTCAGCAGGATAAAAAGTATCAAATGCTGACACTTGAGTCACTATTGGCGCATCAAACACTTTTGCCGCCTCCAACTGAGCCAGCATTGCAGTGATTTGATCTATCTGCTCAGCATTGTGGGTAAACACCACAGAACGATATTGTGGACCTTTATCATTACCTTGGCGGTTAAGTGTGGTCGGATCGTGGCTCTCAAAAAAGACCTGCAACAAGGTTGTAAAATCAATTTCCTCTGGATTGAACTCAATATGAACAACCTCTGCATGGCCAGTTTGGCCCGAGCAAACGGATTTATAATCGGCATCATGGGCTTCACCGCCAGCATAACCTGAGGTGACATTTACTACGCCTTTCAAATTGTTAAAAATCGCTTCAACGCACCAGAAACAACCCGCACCAAAAGTTGCACAGCTGTTCGATGCTGGTTCAACAGCATCATCTATCCCTTTGAAAACCATAGAAACGGAGTTAACACAATGACGAATATTGTTAGGTGTTAACATTTCACCTTGAAAGACATGCCCCAAGTGACCACCGCACTGGCTACAAACAATCTCGGTTCTGCGCCCGTCGGCGTCGATATTACGAGTCACTGCGCCGGCTATCTCATCATCAAAAGCTGGCCAGCCACAATGGGCATTAAATTTATGCTCGGAACGATACAGAGGCGCATGGCATTTTTTGCATAAATACAAACCCTTAGCATCATGCTCATAATACTCACCACTAAAGGGGCGCTCAGTGCCTTTCTCTTCGATAACATAGTGTTCAAAATCGGTCAGTTTATTCATATTAGTGCCCTTTCAACTCACGTCGTTGTCTATTTCGATACTCTTTGATTAAGGAGCAAATTCATTAGGAAGTTAAAAATAAGACCTACTCCAAGCAAGATTTATTGCAGTTGCCTTCAAAACGCTTATGTTAAGCGCGCCAATGGCAATAAATTCAATGCACCATACTAACGGGTTTAGCGGCTAAAATCTTGCCGTTCAAGCAAGGCCTAATATAAGTCTTGATGTCGTCGATTGTATAAGCGATGAAAAATACAGCAGTTGCTACCACTCACCCGCGCTGAGTATTTGCACCTACTCCAGCGCACGGCTACACTTGCTGCGGGTCAAATTATAACTATATATAATAAGTAGAAATTTAAATGAAATTAGAAACCATTGATTACCGCGCTGAAAATAGTGCTCAACAATTTGTTGAATCACTAAGGGAAACAGGCTTTGGTGTTTTATCGAATCATCCGATTGATAAACGCTTAGTTGAAGATATCTATACCGAGTGGCAAGCCTTCTTTAATTCAGACGCTAAACACGACTATATGTTTAAAAAAGAAACCCACGACGGTTTCTTTCCTGCATCAATTTCTGAAACTGCCAAAGGCAACACAATCAAAGATATTAAAGAGTATTACCACGTGTATCCTTGGGGCCGAATTCCCGATTCGCTGCGCGCCAATATTCTTGCCTATTACCAAAAAGCCAACGCGCTGGCCGCTGAATTATTAGAGTGGATTGAAACCTACTCACCAGACGATGTAAAAGCTAAGTTTTCGATACCATTGCCTGAGATGATTGCCAATAGCCAAAAAACCTTATTACGCATTCTGCACTACCCACCGATGACGGGCAGTGAAGAAATGGGCGCCATTCGCGCCGCGGCTCATGAGGATATTAACCTTATCACTGTACTACCTGCAGCCAATGAGCCAGGGCTACAAGTGAAAGCTAAAGATGGTACTTGGTTAGATGTTCCCAGTGATTTTGGCAGCATTATTATCAATATCGGCGACATGCTACAAGAAGCCTCTGGCGGTTATTTCCCGTCAACATCACACCGCGTAATTAACCCAGAGGGCGCAGATAAAACCAAAGCACGGATTTCACTGCCATTATTCTTGCATCCCAATCCTGCCGTTGTGTTGTCAGAGCGTTATACCGCCGACAGTTATCTGATGGAAAGACTGCGCGAACTCGGGGTTATCTAAGCCTTAAAAGTGCCTATAAAACCTGAATTAATCCCAGAGACAGTCAAGGATTAAGCAATTGAAGCGCCCTCGGGCGCTTTTTTTATGATATTTGTCACCTTCAAGGTAGAATAGCCGCTCTTTAAGTTATTTAGGACAAGGCGTTATCATGGCAATTCAGTGGTATCCAGGGCATATGCACAAAGCACGCAAAGAGATTGAAGAGGCAATGCCTCAGGTCGATCTTGTTATCGAAGTGCTGGACGCGCGTATCCCCTACAGTAGCGAAAACCCCATGGTGACTCAGCTTAGAGGCGACAAACCTTGTATTAAACTGCTGAATAAATCTGATCTGGCTGATCCTGAGATCACCGCGCAATGGATTGAATACTTAGAGCGTGAGCAAGGCGTTAAGGCAACCGCAATCACTACACTGCAAGCGGCTATGGTGAAAAAAATCCCTGATATTTGCCGCAAGTTAGTGCCAAGTCGCGATAAAACTGAAAAAGATATTCGCACTATGATAATGGGCATTCCCAACGTAGGTAAATCCACCATCATCAACACCTTGGCTGGCCGTGTCATCGCTAAAACCGGTAACGAGCCCGCAGTGACCAAAACCCAACAACGCATCAATTTGCGTAACGGTATCGTGCTATCGGACACCCCAGGTATTTTGTGGCCCAAAGTAGATAACGAAGCCAGTAGCTATCGCCTCGCCGTCACGGGTGCTATCAAAGATACCGCGATGGAATATGAAGATGTGGCCCTGTTCGCCGCGAAGTATTTCTTAACCGCCTATCCCAAAGAGATTTGTGAGCGTTACAACCTCAGCGAATTACCCAAAGATGATGTGGCTTTACTTGAAGCGATTGGCCGTAAACGTGGCGCCCTGCGTCCCGGTGGTCGTATTGATATGCACAAAGCATCTGAATTATTACTGCATGAATACCGCTCAGGAAAAATCGGTTTACTCTCATTAGAAACGCCTGCGATGGCCGAGATAGAGAAGATTGAAGTCGCCCGTATTTTGGCCATAAAAGAGGCAGAGAAAGAGGCTAAACTGGCTAATGAGCGGCTTAAACGTTCAGGCAAACGCCACGATTAATCAATGAGCAGTTGAGCAGTTGAGCAGTTGAGCAGTTGAGCAGTTGAGCAGTTGAGCAGTTGAGCAGTTGAGCAGTTGAGCAGTTGAGCAGTAAGTAAGCCAGTATATTCAATGTGCTGGCTTTTTATTACGAGATATTTAGCAATATATAAGCGTTAACTCACCGTTATTTTGGTGTACTTGATACAAGATTATTGGGCAAGGCATCCATACTTTTTTCTAATAAATCCAATACCCTTCTGCGCCACCATAATAAGGATCGAGCATACTTGCTTCATTATCTTTTATACCTCAACCGTAAAAGCGCGTGTACAGTAATCATAAAGTGATGAGATGTCGTTTGAGCGTAATCTATGCTCGACTATTGAATGTTATTTGTAGTCACATCACTGCGTATTCGTAGAAAGCTCGCGAAACGGGGCAAACCGTTCACAGTAAGGCCTAGATATTTATAGGTAATAGTCACGCCCACTGCGGGAGGATGTTGACGCTGTGCAAGACTAAAACCAGTGCCAATACTAAAAACTCGCCCATCTGGTGTTTGTACTCTCAATGCGCCCATCTGTCCTGCAAATTGGCCTTTACCCGGAATGTGGGCAATGACTAAAGCTTCAGCATCATAATAAGGTTTTAACTTCATCAAATTAGGGTTACGGCCAATCATATACATTGCAGAACTGCGATGGAGCATTAATCCTTCAGCACCTTTAGCCACTAGGGTATCCAGTTTTTGATACAAGGCCTCAAGACTTTCTAATTGAAACTGTTTTATAACTTCAAGGTAATTCGATTTGCCGCTCAGTTCGGTCAGCGCAAATTGATAACGAGAAATAAAGTCGCCACCCGCCTTTGGCACATCAAACACCATAAACCGTACCTTGCGCCAATCTTCTTCCTTAGCAGCGCTTTGCCGAATTAAACTCGACATGGCTTCAAACTGACCTCGTCCAAGCCATAATTCACCGTCTAAGGGATAATCTGGAAAATTCGCAGTAAACCAAGTTGGCGCAGTAATAACATAACCTTGTCGAGTGAATAATGCTTTTCCGTTCCAGTAGCCCCGAACTCCGTCGAGTTTCTCACTGATCAAAAAATCTTTTATATGAATATCTTGTTGTACTTTATCACCATCAAACACACTTGCCTGTTGTATTGGCGGCGAAACTTGCGCTGCCGGCAAAGCAGGCAAACAATGAAATAAGCCCAGTAGCAGAGTAAAAACATGCCATCTAAACGATGGATAATATGTTAAATATTGTAACTTTATCATGTGAGTCATTCCTTTGCTCGCTCCCAGTATCAAGCTTAGGTCGTACCACTAAAATTGCATTAAAATAACCACTAAAATCACTAACCCACTAAGTTAACAAAGAATGTTAACCTTCAATTTACTCAGTTAAGTGTTTATACGCTTGTGATCTCAGGCTATACTGCGGCGCAATTTATTAACTCGGTCAAATGTTACAAACGGGTATTATTTGTCTGATTGATCTTATTTGAACGAGCAAAATCTCAGCGCTTTGGCGCTAATGTTAATTGGAAACACTATGAAACCAGCCAACAATCACGGTATTAAACGCATTGTCAGAGCAACAGGCTTTTCGATGAAAGGCTTAAAAGCGGCTTGGATACATGAAGCCGCCTTTAGACAGGAATTAATCTTAGCTGTCATGATGTTACCTGTGGCGCTGTGGGTCGATATCAGCACGATTGAACGCTTAATGCTGATTCTAACGTTATTTATCGTATTGATTGTGGAATTGCTCAACTCGGCGATTGAAGCCGTGGTTGATAGGGTTGGTAGCGAAATCCATCCTCTCAGCGGCCAAGCCAAGGATATTGCCTCGGCAGCCGTTTTTATGAGTCTTGCGCTGTGCGGATTAACTTGGCTGGTCGTATTGGCGCCTTTGGTGCTCTAACACCGACGTTTAGACCGATGTTTAGATAGTCGCATGAGCAAACACTGAGCCATCGTCCTTTAAAAAGCCGATGGCTTGTTTTATTTGAGCTAAGCGATCGTTTTCCGCCCAATAAGCCACATACACATTACGTGAAATCGCATTCGCGCCACTAACAAGATGTAATTCACCGCAGCGCAAAGCATGCTGTACTAGGTGCTCAGGCAAAAATGCACAGCCGCCATTATTTAAAATAAAATCTAAAGCAATACTCGCCGAACTGGTGTGGAGTGTAGGCACCGGCAATGAAGCATACTCCTGCGCATGGACAATATTAAACGCCGTTCCCCAATCTACTTTCACATACTGTCCTGCCACAACGGCATCGACGCTTTGATCGTTAATACTCGACACTAACAGCAGATTAATTTGTCCCAGTTGCTGTAATTCAAATTGTTCTAGTTTTGGGGGATCAAATGAAATCGCGATATCAAGAGTACGATCCATTAATTGGCGCGTCATCGCATTGGTCGGTAAGACTTCTGTGCGCAGTGCAACGCCAGGCAACCCCACATGCAATCCTTGTAAATAACCCTGCAGATAGGCGTCCCAAATATTCGGCCCTGCGCCAATAGCAAGCTGAGTCGATTGTAACTGACTCAAGGAAACATCTTGTTTAGCCCGCTCCCACGCCGTCAGTACCGCCTCAGCGTGGCCGAGCATACGCTCGCCCGCTGGCGTAGGTTGAATATTATTGCGTTGACGCTCGAATAACGCGACACCCAAGATACTTTCAAGTTGCTTAACCCGAAAACTCACCGCACTGCGAGTTAAATAAAGGTTTTCTGCCGCTTTACCAAAATGGCGAGTACGGGAGACTTCAAGAAAGGTTTTTAGTAAATCAGTATCCATAAAAATTCTTGACCAACATAGACAAATTTTTTTGATTTATAAATCAATAATACTAGCCAATACTCCAGTTGCAAATCTTTGTGTATCAAAAACCAGAAGGTAACTGCCATGTCTGAACAGACTTTTCTAAGCGCTAACAAGGGTTCTGAGACGTTTAACGGCTCAGCTACTGTAAGTTTTAACTCTCAAAAACGTTTTTACGATGATGCTAATTTCCCCAAAGGCTTTAAACGCAGCGGTGATTTCACCAATAAAGAAGCTGAACTTCTTGAATTGCATGGGCATGCGATGAAGAATTTAGCCGAAGGTAAAACCTTACCTTGTACCACTGAAGAAGCCCAGTTTATCGAAGTAGCGAAAGGAAATATCGCTCCCAGTAGCTTGTTAGAACAGATCTGGGTAAAGTATCGCAGGCTCGCCATGGGGAAGCCCTTTTATGCCGTGGTTGGTACAGTGCATTTGCCTGCAACCAAGCCCGAAATAGAACTCGAAGCCGAAGCTGTATTTGATATTGAAGATGATGTTCAGGATGAACCTGAACCTGAGGATAAAGAATGATAATTAAGGTTTGCTACTAAATGCGTGGTTGGATTTTATATAAAGAAACCGCGACTCAGCTAAAACCTGAATGGTATGAAATTGATCGTTTACTGGCGGCAGCCAAAGCTGACAACATAGAGTTGACAGTTTACGCACCAGATGAATTTGATTTAACTGTCACCAGAGAAGATAACAAGAGTATTTTATTGAATGGGCAAGCTGTCGAGCTGCCTGATTTTATTATTCCGCGCATGGGCTCAGGCACGACTTACTTTGCTTTAGCCATTATTCGCCACTTAGAGCGATTAGGCGTGTATTGCCTCAATCCCTCTAAAGCTATTGAAATTGTTAAAGACAAACTATTCTCCCAGCAGTTGTTGGCCGAGAAAAATTTACCTACGCCTAAAACAATGCTGGTTAAATTCCCTGTCGACATTAATCTGGTGGAACGTCATCTGGGTTTTCCTGTGGTGATTAAAACACTTTCTGGCTCACAGGGCAGCGGCGTATTTTTATCCCACAAAGCACGAGAATTCGATGATTTAATGCAATTAATTGAAGCGACCAACAAAAACGCTAACATTATTTTGCAAGAGTTTATTGCTAATAGTCATGGCCGCGATCTACGGGTATTTACTATTGGTGGTCGTGTTGCGGGTTGCTACGAAAGGCGCGGTCAAGAAGATAGCTTTAAAGCTAACGTGAGTGCGGGTGGCTCGGCGCGTCCATTTCAGATCACCCCTGAAATTGAATGGTTAGCCACACAAACAGCTAATATTCTCGATCTTGATGTTGCGGGTATCGATTTATTATTCGATAACGGCCATTATAAAATCTGTGAAGCGAATTCATCCCCAGGATTTGAAGGTTTAGAGTCTTGTTTGAATGTGGACATAGCTGCGCAAATTCTACACTTTATTCGTATCCGCTTAGGTATGTTTAATAAAGATGAGCCAAGTAGTCCTAAAGTAGTGGCTGATGGTGTAGCGCCGACAGTATCAAGTTCGTCGTTATCGACGTCAGCCGCGAAAGAAAAACACTAAAAATAGGATCGTATCTAGCGGGATCACGCCGCTAGATATTATAAGTTCAATCACTGCCCTGCACTTATTCATCTTCTATTCCATATCCATAAATGTCACTGACTCAAAGATTACCGCTATTATGACAATTATTTTCCGCGGATATGATGCCCTGCCTTAAACCTCAATCAACAGATGCGACCTCTCACTCAATTTTCCTACAAATGAATAAAATTACCCTAGCCTTTGCTTTGAATCACAAATTAGCGCACTTTTTAAAACATTTTATTCACATATGGAAATTTGCTGTTAAACTGCTTTTGTCGATTTTTATCGTACACTTAGTTGGTAGCACAAAAATCTAATTTTATCGTTAAACATAATAAAAATAATGCTGGAGTCACTTCTTAATATGTCGATCCGCTTGTTACCCCTCATCATAGCATCACTCGTGAGCACTCAAGTGCAAGCCGATGATTTTACTATTGAGTTTGGTGGTTTCTATTCGCAATCAGATACTAATATGGAAGTTACAAACGCTATTTCAGGTAATAATTTCATCTTAGATTATGAATCTGACTTACAATTAGCCGAAAATGAGTTTTTACCTTTCATCGAGCTAAATTATCACTTTAACGAACGTCACAATATCTACCTAGACTGGAAGCAACTCCATAGAAACGCCGAAACCCAAGCATTATCTAAGCCCTTTCTGATCGAAATTAATGACAATATTTACGATATTAAAGCCGGAGGTAGACTGAGCTCGACTTTAAATATCGATGTGCTGCGATTAGGGTATGGCTATGATGTGTTTCAAAGTAGCAACTATGATGTAGGCCTTTCGGTTGGACTACATACCATGTTTATCAAAATGGGATTTGAAGGGGTCATCGGAGTTTGTGCCTCATCAGAATTAGTAAATAATGTCTGTAGTAGCCAAGCTATTCCGCGCATCGTTGACGAAAGTGTCACCGCACCTCTGCCCGATGTTGGTATCTATGGAAATTATGAGTTTATCCCCGGTTGGCAATTTACCGGCCATGCACAATATTTTTATATAAAACTCAATGATGTAAAAGGTGATCTCGTTGATATTAAACTCGGTGTTGATGCACAAATCACTCCGAATTGGCGTATGAATGTGGCCTATAATTACTACGAAGTTGACGTTGATATCGCTCAAAACTCACCCGCGAAATATGCTCAGGTTGCTAATTATAATATCTATTACAGCTTTACCGGCCCTATGCTTTCAGTCAGCTATACCTTTTAATTCATGAATATTCTTCTTTGTGTATTATTAAATATCTAAAACGGCATAACAGAATGACGTCTACTCGACGCCATTCTACTTAAACACGTTTCAACTATTTACGACCCTCTAGCTCACGTTTGGCTTTAAAGTCTGAAGACTCCAGCCAGTGGGGCCAATCAGTGCCATTAGCTAACGTGGTGAGCATACTGGCGATTAAATCAAGATCTTGACTCACGCCTTCTAATGACCAACTAGGATCATAGTCATCCGCGGCTTGGTGATATTTATGGGCGATATAATCGGGGTCGGTATCTCCAAGGCTCATAAATAACAGTCCTGGGACACCTTGCTGGGCCAGTGCAAAGTGATCGGATCTAAACATTAACCCATTCTGCGGTCTTGGATCGGCTTTTACCGAGCGGCCTTGTGCCTTAGCGGCTTTATCTAAGTATTGTTCTAACTCAGACACTCCCTCTCCATAACGCAAGATGTAATTCACGCCTTGATTCATATTCATGCCATCGATATTTAAAAAGGCGACAATATTTTTTGTTGGCACACTGGGGTGCTGAGCAAAATGCTGCGCGCCAATCAGACCGGTTTCCTCTGCTGTGAAAGCACTAAAAAGAATAGAACGTTCTAATGGTGCAGCACGCGCTTGCTGCTTAAAGTATCGAGCCAATGCCAGAACACCCGCCACACCGCTGGCATTATCGACCGCACCATTTAAAACCTCAGGTTTTCCGTTTTCAATCACAGTGCCCAGATGATCCCAGTGGGCATGCATCATGACAACCTCATCAGGGCGAGTTTTACCCGGTAATAATGCTGCAACGTTATGGGACTGTGCGCGCTCAATCTTATTGTTTAATGTAAGTTGTGCGGTGAGCTTAAGCGGTATTGCCTTAAAGGCTGGTTTTGCTGCTTGCTGTTTTAAAATATCAAAATCTAACCCTGCTTTAGCAAAGATTTTTTGCACAGTTTCGTGCTGAACCCAGCCCATAATACCCACTTGTCCTTGATTATTATTGGCATCAACCAGTGTAAACTTAGCCCCCGTATTAGAGTTTTGCACCACACCCCAGCCATAGGCTGCCGGAGCTGTTTCGTGCACAATAAACACAGCCTCTGCACCTTGTCGCGCGGCTTCTTCATACTTATAAGTCCAGCGGCCGTAATAGGTCATGGCATTGCCTTTGAATACCGCAGGGTCTTGAGTCGCAAAGCCAGGGTCGTTAACGAGCACGATAACGGTTTTGCCTTTTACATCTACCCCTTGATAATCATTCCAGCCATATTCTGGTGCATTAATACCATAGCCAACAAACACCATATCGCTATTATTTAAGCTGACTTTTTCGGAGACTCTTTGGGTTCTGGCAGTAAACTCGCTGCCATTGGTAAACTTAAGTCCACCGATATCAAGCTGCATGTGTTGATCTGCGCTAATTTGCGCTAAAGGAACCGCTTGTAAGTAACTGTCGCCAAATCCGGGTTTGAGACCCATTTCTTTAAATGCTTTAACTAAATAGTCTAAAGTTAAGGTCTCACCTTCAGATAAGGGCGCGCGTCCACCAAAGGCATCGCTTGCTAGCGTTTTAACATCGGTTCGGTATTGCGCGAGATCGAGGCCTTGTACAAATGTCGTTACTGCAAAGGCCGGAAATGAGATAGTGGCCATCAGGCTCGTGGCTAAGATGATATTTTTCACAACTTTCTCCTAAGTTATTATCATTATTTGATTTTAAGGATAGACTTTACCATATCATCTTTATTTTATGATGGCAGTCTTAACGCAACAGCGCTCACACCCTCATCGAAGGGATATTCTTGTAGTGAGCCTTAAATAGATAGCAAAATAATAAAATAGCGAAATTACAATATCCGTGTATTTTCATTGAGTAAGGTAACAATATGTCGTTAGAGTTATTACAAATTGCGGCGCTAAATCTCAAAAAAGCAGTGCCTCTGATGCTCAAACATAAAATTCCGACCACACCGGTTAACTATGCACTTTGGTACACTTATGTTGGAGAGCAAAATCCCGAGTTAAATCAACAACTCGACACTGTGATTTCCCAGTACAATACCTGCCCTCCCGTCAGTAGTGAACTCTTATACCGCCAATATGTTGCTGATCCTGTCGAACTTGATGTAAGAGAAATGCGTCAGAGTCTAGATGCTATGGTGACTGAGTTATCCCAATCGCTCAAAGACACTAATCTGGATGCGAATGACTTCCAATCGCGTATTAATAGTAATTTTGAGAAACTAAACCGTATTGAAGATGAAGGCTACAGTGTCGAACAAGTACTCGATTTAGTTCGCAGTTTAGTGAAAGAGTCTGACAATATTCGTTCGAGCACTGAGTTCTTTACCGGACAATTACAAAAAGCTCAAACCGAAATCGATGCCCTAAAGAAAAAACTCGAACAAACTGAAAAAGATGTCCTCTACGATGCCTTAACGGGCTGCTTTAATCGCCGCGCTTTCGACATCGATTTTGCTGGTATGTTGGCCCAAGCCCCATTAGGCACCTGCGTGATTTTAGCCGATATTGACCATTTCAAAGTATTTAACGATACCTATGGCCACCAGCTAGGCGATCAAGTATTACGCGCCGTGGCTAAACGTTTGCAGGAATCTTGTCGTGATGGCGTGAAACTGTATCGCTTTGGCGGTGAAGAGTTTGCGATTATTGTTCCTAAAAGTCAGTTACGTGTCGCCAGACAACTAGCCGAAGGCATGCGCCGTGGACTTGAAAAACTCAGTTTGAAAGACAGACGCAAAGATGAGCGTATTAATAATATTAGTGCTTCATTTGGCGTTGCCCAATGGCAGGATAAACAAACGGGCATGCAGTTGATTGAAGCGGCAGATAAATTGCTTTATGACGCAAAGCGCTTAGGCCGAAATCGAGTATTACCAATCAGTAACTGACCGCTACCCTAACCTCAACCAAGTAGCTCAGGTTTAGGCTAGGGCTTAGGGTTTACCTTTAATATTAATGCCTAAAGTGGGACACCTTTACGGCGCGTCCTTGCAACCCATTACCAATTACTGCGGATACATCCGCATTGCGCGTTTGCATCAACTCATCATCGACCAGTATGGCTTGCACTACAAACCGCAATTCGGCGCCGCCTTGAAGTGCATCAAAGGGGTAACAGGTGATCAAGGTTAAACGATTATCATCGGATGGCGCCATAAATTGGGTTTCAGTTTCATGCACAACTTGAGTGGCAACCACTTCATAAACAATGTTATTTCCCTTTAGCGTTTGCAATGATAAGCGGCGACCGACCGCCATACCATTGAGTATCGCAAAATGTGTATCCCTGTGGCCGGCAATCACAGTGTTACCCGTTTGTCCTGCTGGCGCACTGGATAACACTAGACTTGGGCCAAAGGCTAGATTTCGCCCAGAAGCCCCCGCTAGGACATATAAACTGTCATTCAACTCGGTCTCAATATCACTGTTAGCCGCCACTTGTTCGCGGTAAATCGACAGCTTTGCTACTGGGTAGGTATCCGCCCATGACCAAGGCTTATGAGATTGTCCATCCGCTAATGTTTTAGTCCATGCCTGTTCAATCAAATACTGGGCAAAGTGTGCTTTAGCCTGCATATAGAGTCCCTTTCCTAATAATGTTGCGCCAATTAAACATAATCCCACCACTAAAAATCGCTGCGTTCTCGCTTTGCTCATCGCTCGTAACTCATTGTTCACAAGCCAATGTCATTAAGGCGGCCTTGTCTTCTTGTCTTTGCCGCTGAATCGATCTTACGAGCATTAAGGCTAGTAGCAACGTAAGTGCACCAAGCAGTATATCCAAACGGCTTGAAGTGGCGGTTTGCGGTAATACACCAAACGGTTGCCACCCTAATGGCAAGTGTTGACGCACCACAGCATCACGGCTGGTCGCAGTTGCATCGATTGGCGTTAAATCCACTGCCACTAAACTGGTGTAGGCGCTGACTAAGTGATAGTTCATCGATAACGCTGTGACTTGCTGTTTGACCTTGTCATCATTGGCGCCATTTTTACTGAGCTCCAATGCAGAGATTTGTTTACGGGCCCAGAACAAATCTAATCCCGCGCTTTGATGGGTAATAAGTCCTGCGGCGTTATCCTGCAATGATAATGACTGTTGCCAATTTTTATGGCCTTGACGTCCTGAAATCACCAACTCCTGCGGCTCACGGGCACCGCGTTTAAGGCTAACGAGCACAGGCTCCCCTCGGTACAAATCAGCAATCGGTGACGGCCAATAATCGGGAACACTGCCATCATCAAACCGTACTTGAATATCGGTTAACACAGGGTATTGAATTTTGCTCAGCAAGGCGCTGATTTTCTCATCGACCTCATCCACGTTACCAATATAAGTAAAAGTGCCACGGCCAAGCTCCGCCGCCCTTTGCATAAAATGTGAATTGGGCGCCGAACCTATACCAACAGTAAATAAGCGACTCTCACCAATTTGGTAGCGAATTAAGTCAAACAAGGCTTGTTCATTACCCACCGAACCATCTGTCATAAAAATCACTTGGCGTAGAGGCTGCGATGATTCTGTCGCTTCATTAGCCATTGATTTGGGTAATGCAGCATCCAGTGCCAATGCCATTTCTGTGCCACCATCGGCTTGTAAACGGCTCACAAACTGACGGGCGCGGGACAAATTAGACGAGGTCGCAGCGAGTGGTGTTGCTGATAGCTGAGATAATTCTGAGTTAAATTCGATAATGTTAAAGCGGTCTTCCGGTTTAAGTCCATTTAATGCGTACAACAGTGCATTTTTAGCTTGCACGATAGAATCCCCCGCCATCGAGCCCGAGGTATCAATCACTAGAATTAATTCACGGGGCAAACTCAGCTGGTTACTTTTTTCAACCCTAGGCGGTAGCACCATCAATAGGCTGTAGTTGTCTTTGTTTACCTCCTTGTCTTTGCTTGCCTCAAACGTATTTTGAGACACGGTATCGCTATCGGATTGGTGAGTTTTACCTTGTTGATTAAACACCCAAGCCATGGGGCTTGTGCCTTGCTTTACCCGCCACTGCAACACAAAATCACGGTTAGCGGGCACGCTTTTAACTAGCGACACATCAACAGCACCGCTATGGGTTTGATTAAGGTTGATGTCGTGATAAGGGCTATTAATTGACGTTTCATCGACGCCCTTTGCCAGTAGCACTTGAATATTTGCATTAAGTACAGGATCGCGCCTACTGGCCGCATCTCGCACTGGCGCAATAATGCGGTCGGCATCAAATACCTGCGAGCTAGTTACTCGGCTCGATTGGCTTCTCTGTGCTGTAGGATCATTTGAATCGCCACCACTTGCGTCAGAGGTTAAGCCCGGAATATAACGAGGCGCGACCACCAGCGGAAAACGTAGGCTAAACACACCATCCTCATATTTAATGGTCTCCTGATAGCTAATCTCCACTATCAGTTCCTCTTGAGGTGCTAGATTTGCCACTTCAGTGGTGAACATATTCGGCCGCTCTTGGCTAACTAAACTGGCTCGTTTACCCTCCGATTTTGCCTGCTCAAAAATCTGCTTGGCCTCAGCCTTAGGATGAATTTGCCCTTCAATAACTCGTTGGCCTATATGTAATCGCAGCGAATCTACCGCGGCTTCATTCGGCAGCGGAAACAAATATTGCCCATTCAATACAAACTCAGTGTTATTACGAAAAACTTGTTTCACGCTGACGCGGTTACTTAATCCAGAGACTTGCATTACCACTTGGGTATCAAGTGGTAAGGATGGCGCCCAAGCACCGCTCTGCTGACGGTAAAGCAACATACCTTGGGTAATATCATCAAAATTAATGGCTTGTGACTCTATCGTTTTTTGTTCTACCTGAGCCGAGGCCATATTCTGTAGCTCAGGCAGTGTGTCAATACTATTAGGCGAAGCCAATGCCACGAAGGGCAAACACCAACATATTGCAGCACTAATCAACAGTATCGCGATAGCTTCACTGACTTCTTTTACCCTTTTCCCTGTGGCCATCACAAAGACTTCCTTCTATTAACAAATATAAACTGAGGTTGGCGGCTGTTTAACCTAAGCCATGTAAGAATAACGGCGTAATATGCGCCGCTATTGGGCTGTGCGCTGTACCATTAAGGTCGTATCGGGCTGCAGCGTTAGCGTTACGCGGCGATCGAACACATCTGATTCTTTATCTTGCAGCGCTTGCAATGGCGATAACGCCCCAAAGGCTTGGGTGGTCATACGCTGTGCAGCAACACCTTGCTGAATAAAGTAACCTTGTACTTCCAATAAACGCTGTTCAGAAAGCGCTTGGTTATCACTCTTGTCACCTCGGCGGTCGGCATACCCCTTAAGCTCTAAGTTAAGCTCAGGCGATAGATTCATTATCTCGGCCACATCTTCTAATTGGGGTAAAAAGTGCGCTTCAACCTCAGAAGAACCCGTGCGAAACTGCACGTTAAGCCCTAATGCTAATTCACTGAGTAATTGACGCTGCGCTGACAACAGTTCATTGAGCTCTTGCTGCACCATGGCATATTCGTTTGCCTGTTTTTCAGTTTTCTGCTGCTTTGCACTCAACGCTGATAACTCGGCCTGTTGCAGGCTTATCTGTGTTTGCTGAATTTGCAACGTATCAGTATCGCCAACGGATTTGCCAATCAAGGTACCAGCAAGAGCGCCAATAATGGCGCCCACAGGACCGCCAACCAATACGCCAACTAATGCCCCACCACCTAGGCCGATTAAGGTTTCAGCTTCGTCATCTTCATTGGTATATTCATCGTCCATGGCCATATCGTTAACATTGACATCATGCTCTAGGGTTTTATCTTGCCCAAGCGCTTGGTTTTTCAATGAAACCCGTGCCGAAACACTTGCCACGGGCGCGCTTAATAGACTTAACACCAACAGATTAATTAGGGTCTTTTTCATCATCCATTCCTTTTTGATTATTCTCGATGTTGCACTCATCCCTGAAATATCAAATTTAAAACCACATCAGGTCAAAACAGGTGCAAAACTAATGAGGCTATTAAACACAAGTGGAATGGCATGAGCAGGGATAGAAAATGGCAATGCAACTATCAATTGTGGCAACAATATGGCAATTGTATTTGTGGTCTTTTTTCTCGGGTAAAATCCTGTATAGTCACGAAAACTTAAGTCCCAAAGGCAATAGGAATATGGCTCTATGAAGCGTATCGCTATAGTGGAAGATGAAGCGGCCATTCGTGAAAACTACAAGGACGTGCTGCAACAACACGGTTATAGCGTGCAAACCTATGCCGACAGACCCTCGGCCATGTTAGCCTTTAACACCCGTTTACCGGATTTAGCCATTATTGACATCGGTTTAGGCAATGAGATTGATGGCGGTTTTATGCTATGTCAGTCACTGCGTGCGATGTCGAGCACAGTGCCCATCATCTTTTTGACCGCCCGTGACAGTGACTTTGATACTGTGTGTGGTCTGCGTTTAGGCGCCGATGATTACTTGAGTAAAGAAGTGAGTTTCCCTCATTTAACCGCTCGTTTAGCCGCCTTATTTCGCCGCTCTGAGCTCGCAGCAAGCCAAACACCACAGGAATATCTGCTTGAGCGTGGGCCACTGACGATTGATGCCAACCGCATGCAGGTCTACTGGAACCAATTGCCAATTGAGCTCACGGTTACCGAGTTTTGGATGGTACATGCGTTAGCCAAACATCCTGGCCATGTACGTAGCCGCCATGAATTAATGCAAGAAGCTAAAATCTTTGTCGATGACAGCACTATCACCTCCCATGTGAAACGCATTCGCAAAAAATTTATTGCTAATGCGCCCGAGTTTGACTGTATCGATACTGTCTATGGTATGGGTTATCGCTGGGACAGCTTAGCCTAGACTCGTTTGCCATAGACTAAGCCCTCGGGCATAACGCCACATACTATTTAGACCATTGATATAATGGATAAAGATAGACAGATAACCTTTGATTCTATAAATGCTGATACCTAAATGATGATACGTTTCCCCTTTGGCCTTCGCACTAAAGTCATCGGCCTTAGTCTGTTCTTACTCTGCCTACCTTGGTTGGGGTATCAATATGTGTGGGAAATGGAGAAGTATCTACGCTACGGCCAAGAACGCACCTTAGAGGGCACAACTCAAGCACTGGCTACTGCGCTGCACGAGCGGCCCAAATTATTTGATGGACAGGCGAGCTTTTTAAAACAAGTTGAGAAAAGCCGTGATTTGTATGCTTATCCATTAGCAGGGGCGATTCTACTTGATGGTAAACTTAACGAATGGCAGGAATATCAGCACCGATTTCTACAATACGGTGAGGCACATCAAATCATGCGTGCCAATCCAAACACGCCGCTCACCTTAAGTTTTACTCACATGGTTGGCCAGTACGATGGCTATCTATATGCTTTTTTTCAAGTCATTGACCCAAGCGTCGTTTTCCGTGGGAAAAATGCCTTAAGTGTCGATAGAAACGATCACCTCTCGATTGCGACCCTGTCACCGGACAATAAATTCAAACGTTATATTATTGCCACCACGCAACCGGGTTGGATCAGTGCTTTTGAATTACCCGCTAACCCCAAACAAACGGTGCCCGTCACCCCCGAGGTGCGCATTCAAGGACAATGGGCAACTACCGATGTAGGTTATAATGTTGAGCTGCGTATCCCCTTAAACATGGTCGGCAGTAAGCTCGGATTTGCCATTGCCGATGTGAACGACAGTAAATACCGCGATATGGTTGCGGTTGTCGGTACCTCTGCTTTAGATACGGTCGATAATCTCGGTACTGTATTGGTACCATCACCTGAAATTGAAAGCATAATCAAAGGCATGAGCCACAACAGCTCACGTATTTGGGTAGTCGATAAACACGGCCGCGTATTGGCTAAATCTGGCGACATTCGTGCTAATGACAGTGTGTGGACCCGCACTTTAGAAGATGAAAAAAGCACAACCTTGTGGGAAACCTTCAAACGCGATTACCTGCATCCACTGTATTATAAAATCCTCACAAAACCGCCCAAAGATTTTATCGATTCCTTGCAAGACTCCACCGAACTTGACGGTAGTCATATCCAAAAGGCGCTCGCGGGTCAGCAAGGTTCAACTTGGCGTTTAACCCCAGACAATAAAGCCGTCGTACTCACTGCCGCCAGTCCAATTTGGATTGATAACAATGTGATGGGCGCCGTTGTCGCCGAAGAAACCACCCACGGCATCCGCTCACTACGTAACCGTGCGCTAGAAAAACTGTTTAACGTGATTTTAACCATTATGAGCATGGGCACTTTAGCGCTATTTTTCTTCGCTTCGAGTATTTCAAACCGTATCCGCAAACTGCGCGATGAAGCTGAAAATGCCATCGACAGCCAAGGTCGAGTGCGTAATAACCTCAAGCCATCTAAGGCGCGGGATGAAATTGGCGATCTATCACGCAGCTTTTCCAGCATCGTTGGACGTTTAGGGCAATACACCCACTATTTAGAAAATATGTCATCACGCTTGTCACATGAGCTACGCACACCCGTAGCCGTTGTGCGCTCATCCCTTGAGCATTTAAACCTACAGACCTTAGATAACGACACCCAAAAATATGTCGACCGTGCCCAAGAAGGCGTCAGTCGTTTAAGCATGATTTTAAATAATATGAGCGAAGCGACGCGCTTAGAGCAGAGTTTAATTCAGGCTGACATTACTAAATTTCCGCTCTCCCAAGTCGTTAGTGGTTGTATGCAAGGTTATCAAATGACCTATCCAGAACAGCGCTTTAGTGTAAAAGTGCCCGAACAGCCGCTAATGATGCAAGGCGTGCCGGAATACATAGCGCAGTTGATGGACAAGCTTATCGCCAACGCGATTGAGTTTTGCCATCAGGACAGTGCCATCGAAGTCACGCTCACCCAAGTCGGCAAGCAAGCAACATTGCTGATCAGTAATTTAGGACCTGAACTTCCAGTTGATATGTCGGAGCAGATTTTTGATTCCATGGTGTCGGTACGGATAAATCAAGTCCAAGACAAACCCCATCTTGGTTTAGGGCTGTATATCGCCCGACTGGTTGCTGAGTTTCACCAGGGACAAATCCTCGCCCGTAACCGAAGTGAACATAATGGTGTAGATATTCTTGTGACACTGCCCCTAAGCTAAAAATGGCAGTGCATGGAGTAAACTTCCATGCCAACACTGATAAGCGGGTGTTGTGTTTAATTAGGTAAGATAGATTTTCATCTTAAAATCACACTCGATAGAAGCGATAACATGAGTCAAACTCATCATTGCGCCAACTGTCATTTTTGCGCGCAAATGCTAAGATGACCGCCATAACAACAGATTACACTCTCTGATCGCTGTTCTTTGAACAGTCGTTTTTCTGTGAACGTAAGTATTTTCTAAGCGTAAGTGTTTTTCAAAACTTGCCTAAATGATTCGTTTAACCTACATGCCAAGGTAATTCTCCAATGACAGATCAACATCATCAAGCCACTCAAATTGTCAGCTTAGGTCGAGATAAAAAATGGACCAAGGGCGTGATTAATCCGCCCGTCTTTCGCGCTTCGACTATTGTGTTTGAAACGATGGAAGAGATGCGCCACGCTGCTAAAAACAAAACTAATGGCGAGATGTTTTATGGCCGCCGCGGTACCCCAACCCATTTTTCGTTTCAAGCGGCGATTGCCGAATTAGAAGGCGGCGTAGGCACAGCGCTTTATCCTTCAGGCGCGGCGGCGATAAGCGCAGCATTGCTATCATTTTTAAAAACGGGCGATCATCTATTAATGGTCGATAGCGTGTATGAGCCAACGCGAGATTTGTGTACGCATATTCTCGGCGGTTTTGGTATTGAAACGACCTATTACAATCCGCTCATTGGCGCTGGCATTGGCGATCTTATCCGCCCCAATACTAAGGTACTATTTTTAGAGTCTCCCGGTTCTATCACTATGGAAGTGCAAGATGTGCCAACCTTATGCCGCATCGCCCACGAACATGGGCTGATTACTATGCTAGACAACACGTGGGCCTCACCCATCAATAGTAAGCCCTTTGAAATGGGCGTGGATATTTCTATTCAAGCGGCCACCAAATATATCGTTGGTCACTCGGATGTGATGTTAGGCACCGCCACCGCCAATGAAAAATACTGGCAGCAACTGCGTGAACACAGTTATTTAATGGGGCAAACCACCTCACCAGACGATGTGTATCTAGCTGCCCGCGGTTTGCGTACCTTAGGTGTGCGTATGGCGCAACATGAAAAAAATGCACTGCAAGTCGCTAATTGGTTGAAAACTCGCCCAGAAGTTGATCATCTACGACATCCCGCCTTTGACACCTGTCCTGGCCACGAGTTTTTTAAACGCGACTTTAGTGCCTCAAACGGCTTGTTCTCTTTTGTATTAAAACAAGGCGATGCCGATGCGGTTACCGCACTGGTTGAAAATATGCATCACTTTAAAATGGGTTTCTCTTGGGGCGGCTACGAGAGTTTAATCCTCGGTATTTTCGGCATTGATAAAATCCGTTCAGCAACAAAGTGGGATGCAAGCAAACCATTAATCCGTGTGCATATTGGCTTAGAGGATCCGGCAGATTTAATTGCCGATCTCAGTGCAGGCTTTGAACGCTTTAACGCGGTACTGGCGGCTAAAGCTAAGTAGCGAAGCGGTTTAGTAGCAAGTGCTCGCGTATAAAAACAAAGGGGCGGAATCAATATTCCGCCCCTTTGTTTATTTCTGTTTACTGCAAATATTTAGGCTAATAAAAAAGCTACCTATTCAATGAGCCTCGATTAATTCGCTTTACCCACGTTTAACGCAGGATCGATCCACGCCGCCGAGCCATAGAGCGGCACGGTTGAGAGTGCATGCTTATGACTGCCATTAGTCTCTTTAGTCGAATAGGACAAATACAACAGCGTCTGGTTTTGCGCATCATAAATCCGGCGCACTTTTAATGACTTAAACAAAATACTCAGGGATTCAGTAAAAATCACTTCGCCGTGTTTGCCCATATCTATCTTAGCGAGATCGGCTGCATGGATTGGCCCTGTTTGTCGGCAACTAATACTCATATCTGAGGGATCGGCAAAATCTAAATTGGCCTCAATACGACTAATATGACAAGTTACGCCTGGGATTTTAGGATCTTGTTTCGCATCAATAATTACATCTTTGGTGGTAAAAAGCCCTAGGCTCACCTTCCCCACATCGTCACCGCAGCCAGCGAGTAATAAACCTACCGTTACCGCAAACGCACACTTAAGTCGTGTTCTCATACATACATCCTTTTACGTTAGTGCTGCTTATATATAAGTGCTTATATGTTAGTGCTTAGCAAATAGCTTTTGTGCCCAGCGGGTTAGCCCCGCCGTCACTGAGCCAAAATGATCGCCAACCACGACCGGAGTATCAGGATAAATACCGGTAATTTTAGCGTAAATAGCTGGGCTTCGCGCCGTACCACCCGTCACGTAAATGACATCGGGTTTACATTCTTGTTCAATATTTACAGTAGCTATATCCTGTGGCAACGCATTGGTAGCCGCCACATTTTTTGCCGCCAAGGTGTGTGCCGCTTGCGCGAGCGCTTGGTGCATTAAGGCTTCCACTTTTGTTAGCGAAGACTCAATGGCATTATCAAACAAGTCGCGACTCACACCCGCATGCAGCGTCACTTCAATAAAATCAAGATTAATATCGGTCTTTTCAGCATCTGACAGCGCAATTTTGGCACGCTCTGCTTGGCGAACTAACTGATAGCTTAACTGCTGCTGTTGCACTTTTAACAGTCGGCTCAATAGCTGCGGCTGCTCGGCTTCTTTAATCAATTCATCAATTAGTTTACGACTACTTAACGTATTGAACTCTCGCTGGGCGCTAATATCGTTGACCGCCACAGCATTCCAAAATGCTTTACTGGGCATAGGTTTGCCATTAGTCATTAACGAACCTAAACCAAAATGCGGCATAAAAGCATCCATTGCAAGGGCGATATCAAGATCATTACCACCGATACGCTGGCCGCTATGGCCGAGAAAATCTTCACTGCGATCCGCTTTATGTTTGTGAGCTGGCCCCATTTTGACCACTGAGCAGTCGGTTGTACCACCGCCCACGTCAACAACCAACACAGTTTTGTTGTCGGTCAAGGTCGCTTCATAATCCATTCCTGCCGCTAACGGCTCGAACAAAAAATCAACGCCGATAAAACCCGCACGTTTTGCCGCTAAGGTGAGAATGGTTTCTGCCTGACGGTTACTCTCTTCGCCGCCTATACCTTGAAAGTTCACTGGGCGACCAATCACTGCATGGGTAATCATCGCCTCAGCGCCTGGTTGAACAAGACCCTTTTCGACCAATACCGATTCGGCGCGCACTTTAATATGCATCATCATCAGGGTAACAATATCTTCAAACAGGGCAACTTGTTCGGGTCTTAAGCCCGTTGCCCCTAAAAAAGATTTTGGCGAACGGACATAAAACCCTTCCTCCGGCATGTCTAAATAGGCGCTTACCGCTTGCTCACCAACAAAAACGGCTTGGGTATTTGCATCGAGATCTAATTCATGGCGCACCATACGGGCGCGACTGATTTGAGCGGCACGTTTGTTAGCGTAATCGGCCTTAAACTCAGCAGGAAGACTGCGATAAACCGCTTCGGCGATGAGATCTCTGTCCATCGCATACAAGGTCGAAGGTAAATAAGCTGATTGCTCTGATAAAGCCAATAACTGCACAACATCATTTTGCATAATCCCTACGGCGCAGTTAGCACTTCCATAATCAAATCCAACAAACATACCTTTACTCCCGCGATAAAAAAGCCGAGCACAATAGCATAGTTTGCAATAATGCCCAAGGAGTTAACATGGGCGGTTAGCCACTTAACAACATCAAGTTTCACCTAACAAAAGCTAGGGACGGCGTTAATACCACAGCAAATTTAATCACCTAAAGCTGATTGCACAAACACGGATGAATGTTATTGTATATTGCGCCATGACGCTTGCTTAAAGGAGCTGTGCAGTGCCCCCCAATACCGATAAACTTTCGATTGATAAAGAACTCTCTTGGCTATCTTTTAACGAGCGAGTGTTGCAAGAAGCCTGCGATCATAATGTGCCGTTAGTGGAACGAGTGCGCTTTTTAGGCATATTTTCCAATAATATGGATGAATTTTTCAGGGTGCGTGTGGCTTCGGTTAGGCGCTCAATGCTGCTTTCATCCCTACAGGAAGGTCGTAGTAATAGCCGCCATTTAATGGCTAAAATTCAATCTAAAGTGATGGCGCTGCAAGAAAGGTTTGACGGCATATACACGGACTTAATGCGCGAGCTTGTACGGCGTAATATTCTATTAATCAATGAAAAACAGCTAAGCGAGTTTCACAGCAACTGGCTAAAAAAGCATTTTAGAGACCATTTTAAACGTCATATTGCCCCGCTTATTGTCAATAATAACCGTGATTTAGTTAAACAAATCAACGATGATGCCACCTATCTGTGTGTCTGCTTATTTACTAAAGCGCGCCGCCAATACGCTCTAGTCGAAGTGCCCACTAAAAATGTGCCGCGCTTTATCGAGTTACCTACTGAAAAGAGTAAGACAAAAAAGTATTTAATCTTACTCGACAATATTATTCGCCATTGTGTAGATGAACTCTTCGGCCCCTTCTTCGAGTACGATGCCATTGAAGTGTATTCAATGAAATTAACCCGTGATGCAGATTTTGATATCACCGATGAGCTAGAGCAAACCCAGCTCGAAAAAATGACCCGAGGCCTTAAAAAACGTCTCACCGCCGAGCCTGTACGGTTAGTCTATGACAAAGAAATGCCCGAACATATGTTGGTGATGCTCAAAGACAATTTGAATATCAGCTCAACCGAATGCTTGATCCCCGGTGGGCGCTACCACAGCTTTAAAGACTTTATCGCCTTCCCCAACCCAAGCCGCGATTATCTCGAAAATGAAAAGCTACCCGCACTTAATAGTGCAGGTTTTGGCCGCAGTGCTAACAGTTTCGATGCCATTCGGATGGGCGATATTATGCTTAACTATCCGTATCATAAGTTTTCGCACTTTACCGAAATGGTACGCCAAGCGGCATACGATCCTGCGGTACGTTTTATTCGCATTAGCTTATACCGAGTGGCAAAAAAATCCCATGTAGTGCAATCGCTTGTCGATGCAGTGAGAAACGGTAAGCAGGTTACGGCGGTTATCGAGCTCAGGGCTAGGTTTGATGAGCAATCTAATATTGAGTGGACACGCATCTTGGCCGAAGCGGGCGTAAAGGTTCACCACGGGATTACCAGTTTGAAGGTGCATTCTAAGTTGTGTTTAATTGGCCGCGAAGAACAAGGAGAAATTAAACTCTATTGTCACGTCGGCTCAGGCAACTTTAACGAAGGCACGGCGCGAGTATATACCGACTTGTCGCTATTTACCGCCAATCAAGAAATTGCCCGAGAGGTTGAACAAGTATTTGATCTCATTGAGCATCCATATCGCCGTGATAACTTCCAGCATTTAATTGTATCGCCCTACGATGCCAGACAAAAACTCAGTAGTTTGATTGATAATGAAATCGTTAATGCTCAAAACCATATCAAAGCAGCGATTACCTTAAAATTAAATAACTTACTCGATGAGTCATTAGTGCAAAAACTGTATGAAGCATCGGCGGCTGGCGTCAAAATCAAGCTACTGATTCGCGGTATGTGCTCGCTCATTCCTCAAATTCCGGGGATCAGCGATAATATCGAAATTTACAGTATTGTAGACCGATTCCTTGAGCATTCCCGCGTGATGTTATTCCATGCTGGCGGCGAAAATAAACTCTTTCTCTGCTCCGCAGACTGGATGAGCCGCAATATTGATAATCGTGTTGAAGTGAGTGTCCCTATTTATGATCTGCACTTAAAACAGATGGTTATGGATATTTTATCACTACAATTCAATGACAACACTAAGGCTCGCATCATCAATAAGGAGCAAAGTAATCCTTATCGTAATCGCGGTAACAAGCGAAAAGTACGCTCTCAAATTGCCATTTATCAGTATTTGATTAATTATGAAAAGCGTCAACAGCAAGAATTTAATGCCATACAACTGCAAGCCCATGAAGAGAATGCTCAGCAAGATGACCCTGCTGCGCCCGATATAAATCAAGCGTTACAGGCCAACGTTGGCTAAATGCTGACTTTATTTCACTGCCATTGCTTAAGGATAATCTGATTGGGCGCTACTCATTCGCAAACACAGTCACCAGTTAACATGTTGACACAATCAGCCTCGAACCATTTTGTCGCCATTGATATGGGGTCAAACAGTTTTCATCTCATTATTGCCCGCGAGCAAGATGGCAATTTGCAAATTTTGCACAAAGAAAAACAACAGGTTCAGCTCGCAACGGGGCTTGATGCACACAATGTGCTTGACGATGCAGCCATTGAACGTGGCCTCAACTGCCTACGGGATTTTAATCAAAGATTTTCTAATCTCGACCAAGCCCAAGTACGCTTAGTCGCGACCCACACCCTGAGAATTGCCAAAAATCGCGAACAATTTATCCAAGCGGCGCTCGCTATTATGCCCTATCCGGTAGAAGTGATTTCGGGCCATGAAGAAGCGCGCTTAATTTATAATGGCATTGCCCAAAGCCAAGTGCTTGGAAAAAGCAATTTAGTCATAGACATAGGCGGCGGCTCTACCGAGGTTGTGATCGGTCATAAAAATACCCCAACACAATTATCGAGCCTGCGCTGCGGCTGCGTGAGTTTTAATGAACGGTTTTTTACCGATGGCCGTATTACCTCAGCTTCGTTTCGTGATGCACAAAGCGCGGCCGATAAACAGTTTGCCTCACTCTCAAAGGAATATTTTGCCGGCGGCTGGGAGCTCACCTTAGGCAGCTCAGGTACCGTCAAAGCCATCTGCGAAGCGATTCAAGAAGAACACGGCGATGAAACCATCACACTGTCACGGCTAAAAAAACTCAAGGTCAAGTTGATAAAATGTGGCCATATTAACCAGATAAAATTTGCCCATGTTGATGATAAACGCACGCCTTTAGTGCCCGCAGGCCTAGCTATTTTAATCAGCTTTTTTAGGCGCTTACCGATACATAAACTGGAATTTAGCCCAGGTGCACTACGTGAAGGCGTACTTTATGAACTGGCAAAAATTGGTCAGTATCAAGATATTCGCCACCGCACCGTTGATAGTATTGCCCAGCTTTATCATATCGATATGGCCCACGCCGCTAAGGTGCGCGATACCGCTATGGCGCTGTTTGAGCAGGTGGCCCATGAATGGCAATTAAGGCCGCACGCGCGCCTACTCGCCTACAGCGCAACCTTACATGAAATTGGGCTACACATTAATTCAAAGTCTTTGCACAAACACGGTGGTTATATCATCAGTAACAGTGACTTACCTGGGTTTAGTGAAGCATTACAATTAGATTTAGCACGGCTTATCAGCAACCATAGAAAAAAGCCCCGCGCATTGATGCTCACTGAGCTTGAGCCCAGCCATAAACTCACATTAAATCGACTACTGTGTTTACTACGACTCGCAGTATTGCTCAATCTTGGTCGTATCGCCAAAACGCTGACCTTAGATCATATTAAGGTCATTCCTGATGGACTCATGCTAGTGCTACCAAGCCATAAGCGAAAAATTAACCTATTTATGAAAGATTTACAGCGTGAACAAAAGCAAATGCTCACCCTTGGGATGAACCTACGTTTAGTGTCGAGCTTAAGTTAGCCTTAGAGGGAATTCTAACTTGCATAACAGATTTAAGCGGCATAACAGCGTGCTAAAGTAATGAGTCGCAACAGATTAAAGTTAAAAGAATTTTTACCTCCCACTAAAGCATAAATTCCTGCTCGCGCGTTTGCCGCTGAGTAGGGATTTCTGCTATGATCCACGGCTGACTGATAGAATTCCACGAATTTAAAGATAATCGGAGTCAAACCCTTTTTATCTTGTGATATCAGAACCATCGCCTTGCAGGTATAAGCATGATTAACCACTTTAGTGTGCTTGGCATAAAACCCAGTGCCAAAGAAGACGACATTAAAAAAGCCTATCGACGGCTGTCAAACAAATATCATCCCGACAAGTTGTTAGGCGCCTCTGAAGAGGAAAAGCAGCAAGCTGCCATACAACTTGAACGCGTTAAAAATGCTTATGATGTGTTGTCAGATCCTAAGCGACGAAATGCGTTTATCAAAGATTTCAATAACGTAATAGTGACCGATCCCGCCAGCGCCATGCGCGAGCTGTGGGACCAATTTTATCCTTGAGCGTTTTCTAGAGTAGTGCCAAATGGTTAAAAAACTGAATATCTCACGCATTAATGAGCTAAAAAATAATGCCTACGACAATATCGAATCCTACGACGATCCTGATACACCTAAAGCGCTAGAGCAATTTACTAGCCAAATCAAAAAGGTGTTAGAAGCCGATCCTAAGATACTCGATACTGTGCCTGAGTACCTGCCCGTCGCACTTTACGGTCGAATTAAGTTTCCCGCTGAAGCCAAACTCAAGTGGGCACAGTGGATAAACACGGCAACTCAACCCGAATGGGATGAATTTAAAGTCACTATTGGCTTTAACAATGCCGATTTACCTCTGGTGTTGGCCGTACGCGGTTACTCTGAAACTTTATTGATAGAAAGCTGCGCAGTATTGTATTTACTTGAAACTCAAGGTAAAGCCACACCAGCAGCAAAACATCACGACGACGATGAAGATGATGACAACGACTATGTTGGCACGTCCGATAACGACGATGATGATGAAGGCGAAGAAGAAGATGGCTACTTCGATCACTACGATGATGAGGACCGCTAATGAACACTAGTCTCATTGAGATTACCGTCGCTGAAATTAAGCAGTTAGCGGACGTAGAGCCAAAACAAGCGAGCAAACGCTTTGAAATCATCGCCAATACCATGAGCGACGCGCAATTAGTCGAAGTGATCGAACACATGGATATCGTCACGCTGACACAAATCAACAGTCACCATGATATCTCCTGCCCTTCGATCATGTCTGAACTCATGACGCCAGAACAAATTCGCGACATCGTCTGTCAGCAGCCTTTGTACTGGGAAGAAAAAATCAAAAATAATGCCGAAGAACTGATTCAGCATACCTTTGATTTTTTGACCTATTTAATTCGTATCCAAGATAGCGAAGAAAAACAAACTGCCATTTTAGAATGTATCGCCGACGATCCTGCGGGCCTTTTCTACTTATCGATCCCGTTCATCGAAATGATGTTAGGCGAGAAGCATGAAGACGAAGACGGCTACACCGATCTCTATGATGACGAAGAAGACACTGAAACCATCGGCTACGACAGTCGCGTAGCCAGTGAAGATGCACACAGCCTCAGCATAGACGACCCACGCAGCCTAATGGCTTTGATCCATGAACTTGCGCCCGATGTTGAAAAAGCCATTAAGAGTCTGCTGCGTAACGAAAGCTCAGGTTGGGAAATGATCATCAGCAAGTTTGTCAACGAGCTGGTTATTCAAGCCAAAGAGAAAAACCAAGTGACGGATGAATACGCTGAAGTCGATGATATGTTTAGCTTTTTGGATTAAGGAATTATTTGATGCAATTGGTACTGCGTGATGTAGATCAAGGGCCCTACCTGAGCAAGGTATTAGCCCAAGGCCAAGCAGACGACACGCTGAGCGGTGAACAGCTGTCACAAATCAAATCCAAAGCTATTTTGATGAGCCTCAAACTGGCCGATAAATTTTACAACAAATACAAAATGCACCTGCTCGAACAAGCAGCGCACGATGTGATTGGCGTAGTCAGTCTTGGCTTGCTGGAGTTATCCAGCCAAAATCCGCAGCAAGCAATACGTTTATTGCTCAACGCCGATGGCGTAGTCAAATGCTTTCAAAAAGGCTGGAGCATGCTCAGCACTGTCAGCAAGCATAAACTCGTCAACGGCAAGTCACTGTACGGTGATGTTGACAAGTTCTTGCTTGAACAAGTGTCTAGCCCGCCAGATGCAGAAGAATGGTTAGGCTATGAAGCCTATCAAGATGCCCTGCTTGAGCATCAGCGCCAACAGTCAATTGGAGCTTTATTCGCGCAATTTTACGCGCAATCGAGCTATGACCCGCTAGATTTTCTCAATCTAGAGAGTGTATTAGCCGAAGCGGTACTGTATCGATTGTTGTTTGATGGCGCCAAAGTCAGACAGGATTTAAAAAAGCGTATCGGTAAAATCACCTTAAAAGAGGAGTGGTTTACCCGTGAGCATATCGAATTGGAAACCCAGAAAGCGTTAGCAGAATTACCCGCAGAACTCGCTGAAACCATCAGTAAAGATCTCGGCAAAAACTTTGTCCCCGCCCTACTGCGTACCCTGCACTTTGCGAAAAGCTACCGCGAACTCTTACTCAGCGACGCTTCACCCGAACGCTTAGAAAGATTCGAACACAATGAAGGTCTCGTCGGCCTCCTCGGCTGGCCACTCTACATCGTACTTTGATCGGTACTTTAATCAGCAGTCTGTTCAGTAGGTTAACGAGTGCTTGAGTCGCTTAAAATGAGTGCTTTATTGAAAAATAAAGCACTTTTTTATTGCCTTTTGTTTCTATATCCAATCCCAACAATCAGTATTTAGGTCTCAGCTTTGAGTGGTTTTAGCGTAGAGCTTGATAACGCTTTGGGAACAGATAGGTGTTGGAAAAATCTTCTGAATGACCTATCACTTTGATGTTGTAAGCTTATCGTTTGCTGATATCCACTCATAAAGGCTTGCCATGTCATTCACTCATCGACACGGTGAATAGAAACCTAGGTTTTTTGAGCTTATGAACGAGAGCCATTGCTCACCTTTCGTGCATTCGCGTAATCTGTAGATTTAAAGACATACGCAACACACTTTGGGACAAAAGCGTGCTGCGTTTTTCGTGGAATCGTCTTCATTTCGGATAAATAAACATAATCCTCAGCGCTGAATCCTGAGCAGTGATGAGCCTATGGGTGTAACGCTTGGCTTGAGGCTTTTCCTTTACACCATTTGCCACTGTTATGCTGCTTTTTAAACTCGCACATGCTATCCCATCGACCACTTATGCCACTGTATTGACGACGAAATTCTTTGGCTGACGTGAGCCACGCATCGGGCGCAATGCCTAATTCATTGAGCAGTTTGGGCCGCTGATTATCAATAAAGCCTTTTTTATCAAGGCGAATGGCGCGGCTCGTCCAATCAATCAGCTCGAGATAATCGGCAAAATGAAACGGAATGCTCGCTTGCGCATTCTGGTGTAGTGCACCATCAAACTGGACCAACGATTTGCGGAGAATATGAGCTTGATTGGTTGCTGAGTCAGTTTGTGGCGTTGAGATAGCTAATGGGCGATTGGGTGAATCTAGCGAGTTAATTCGCTCCTGAATCGATGTAAAATCAGAGGATTGCAAAGAATCGGCAATGCCTGCTCTGATTGGATTTAAATCCACATACATCATACAGGCCAGTAGTGCTTGCTCATCTAACAGCGCTTGCGACTTAAAACGCCCCTCCCAAAAGGCGCCCTTGCACTCATCTTCACGATTAGCCTTACGGGCAATTTCTTCGTTTAAACAGCGCATAAACCAGGAGATACTGCTTAATCGCTCATGCCATTCGGTAATTAAGCCATCGAGCAACATGCGTTCAGCGTCGATTAATGCATCACCATTCATATACTTAGTAGCAATTGCATGACCTTTAGTAATTTGGCACCAACGACTGATAATGTCTTTTTGCGTTAGCGATTTAGCCTTGTCGACATCAATTTTAAGCACTAAATGATAGTGATTACTCATCACCGCATAGGCACAAATATCGATACAAAATATCGACGACAAGGCTTTGATTTTATCGACAATCCAGCCACGTCGATGCTCGTAACTGCGACCAGTGAGCTTATCTTCACCACATAAAAAAGCCCTTCTGACACAACGATTTATAACATGGTAGAAAGGTGTCGCATTAGCATCAATTAACAGTCTTCTGGCCGAAGTCATAGCAAACTCCACACAGACAAAATCAGGATAATTTAAAGCCTAGTCAAAGAAGCTAAAAAACACAAAAAGATATGGCTGTCCTAATATTTCTTAGGCACAAATATCGATACAAAATATCGCGGACAAGGCTATGATTTTATCCACAATCCAGCCGCGTCGATGCTCGTAACTACGCCCCGAGAGCTTATCCTCACCACACAAAAACGCCCTTCTGACACAGCGATTTATCACATGATAGAAGGGCGTTGCATTAGCATCAATTAGCTGTCTTCTGGCCGAAGTCATTGCAAACTCCACACAGACAAAATCAGGATAATTTAAAGCCTAGTCAAAGAAGCTAAAAAACACAAAAAGATATGGCTGCTGAGATGGTCACCTCGGCCTCGGCATCGCAATGTGCCATGATTTAGGTGCACAAAATCTGACTCGAGGTGACCGATATGAACTATAA
>NZ_JAKILU010000012.1 GCF_023283485.1 Shewanella glacialipiscicola | reverse complement strand
GGACCCGTCCTCTTTCTGATGAGTTTAGCGACTACATCGTGGCCCATTGCGAGGCCGATTAAAAGTGGATGGGTCCATTCCATTATCCATGGCGAGACTCACGCAATTTGTCTATTCACCCTGCGGCAACTCCGAGGGGATGCCGTATTCCTTTGATTTTTTGAGTTGTCTGATGATCATTAAAAACATTCAAGAGTTGTGGATGTCCTGTTTCACCATTCGCCCCTGCGAGCTAATGAAAAATTAAACAATGAGTGTCTTGATAAATTTTCTGTGCGGAGCCGTATGCAGGGGGGTGTGGGGCTAGATACCTCCGGCCACCCGATTAAATTTTTGATATCAGGAGTTTTAGGTCAAACCCATTAAACTTGTGATTTGGCCAATGCTCTACAACCAAGGCGATTGTCTTATCCTCAACTTTCTCAGAATATGAATTACAACCTGAAATAGCACTTTTCATCTCATCAGATAAAGGTAGTCTTAAACTCGACATACTCAAAGCTTCTGCCATAGCTTCTAACTTTTCACATGCCTGGTGGGCTCTGGATGCATCATTCACATTCACTTTAAGCTTCAGAGCTTTTGCAACATCTTCAGAACCTTCAACATAATAAGCGATATTATCAGGAATAATACCATTGCTAAATTCTTTCATTGGGGATGATGCAAACCAATCTTCTTCGAAAGATCTATTATAGAACCCAGTGTTCAACCCTTCGTTTACGAGAAATTCTTTGGCTTTATAGGGGCTCCAACCTTGCTCTTTTGGCACATCCTTTGGATTTTTCTCAGAATGTCTCGCTTTACATATATATTTGAAGGTATCAATCAGATCCGAGTGTGATTCTATGTTTGCTTTGGCGACTTGAAATGACCACCGCTCAAGCAGGCTGAGCCGAAAATTAAATAATATAAATGCATAAAGTTTAGCCGTATATCTATGGAGCCGGCTCTTTATTGTTCGTCTTAGACGAACAAAGACCTGTTCATAGGTTGAATAAACCAACATAAAGAAAACAAATGGTAAGTAACAGAGAGTCAGTAATGGTGGAACAAAGAAGTCGTATGCAGTTTTTTCTTTCCCAAACTCGTCAAAATCGGTCATTAACATGTACAAAGTGTAAACGATTAAGACTACCCCGAAAGAAGATAGGCAATACTCTAGAAAAACCTTTACCTGATGATGTTTTCTATCGTTTTCAGCAATAGCCAGCATAGCTCCCAATAATGCTAAAACAGGAACTAGCAAAATTTCGACCCAAAGAGAGAAAGTATACACACCAACGACAAATTGAAGAATCGCTAGTAGTTTCAAGTTACCTAAAACTGAGTGCTTGAAAAAATGCTTATCTTGTTTGATTTTTTCAAGCTTAAATAGCGACATAAAACCAACAGAAAAGCACCAAAAAACAGTATTTTTTAGCTGCTCAAAATCCCATAGTTCCAACTCAGAAAGCCAGTAAATGACAATTGCCATGTAAGCAATCATCAAACAAAGGACAGTCATAATTCGTCTAACAAAAAAAGCTGCTATCACGCCTTTGAAGGCATTTCTGACCTCTGCCATTTTAGAGGAAAAAAGAATGTAAATAGAAATTGCCAGAAGCCATAACGAAATTGCAATTTCTCGATTATTTAGAATATCCACGAGTTTCCTTGTGCATTTAACGGCTTTGTATTTATGCGCTGTTTGCAGCGCATAAATGGCTTGTTGGACTTGGTCGCTGCCACATCCATGTCAATTGGTATAAATGATGCTATAGGAATCTGCTATTTTGCGGTAGCGGTTTTTTATACAGTTTGATGGGTAATCACTTGATATCGTTTTAGCTTTATTATTCTTTGCTGGCTAGCAGAGATACGCAAAGGTTACTAGGATTAAGCATTGTCATGGAAGTGACCGTTGACGGCATGGATGCCGTCGTCGAGCCTATAGGGACATATTCACGGCGAGTCACTGGAATGACAGTGTTTAATCCTTATTGAAGGTGATGAAGAACCTTGCTTTGCATCTAAAAGGTTTAATAAGCCATCTATTCCTAAATTTCCATTATCTAGCAAAGAGTTAGGCAGCCAAGCTACTTATATCTGCGTAAGCGAGATTAGGCATTGCGGCACTCTTGCAACACCAGAGCAAAGCAAGATGCGGTAACTTGTCATTCGTCTTGTGGCCTCGTCTTGTGGCTCTTGTCTAGTGGATCAAACGCGCAGGCGGGTTTTCTTCTGTTATAATGCCCCCTCGATTTTTTGGAGGCGAGAATGGACGTATCTTCTTTACTAGACGGCCTGAATGATAAGCAGCGCGAGGCTGTCGCGGCACCGCAATCTAGCATGTTAGTGTTGGCGGGCGCGGGCAGTGGTAAAACTCGGGTGTTGACCCACCGCATTGCGTGGCTGATGCAGGTTGAACAGCAGAGTCCGTACTCGATTCTCGCGGTGACATTTACCAATAAAGCGGCGGCTGAGATGCGCGAGCGAGTTGAAAAAGTCGCTGGCACCAATATGGGCCGCATGTGGATTGGCACGTTCCACGGCTTGGCGCATCGCTTGTTACGCACTCACTTCCAAGATGCGGGTTTACCGCAAAGCTTTCAAATCCTCGATTCTGACGATCAAGTGCGTTTGATCAAACGTATTCTTAAAAGCTTGAATTTGGATGAGAAACAATATCCTCCACGCCAAGCTCAGGGTTATATCAATGGTAAAAAAGACCAAGGATTACGCCCTAAACATATCGATGCGTGCGGTTTTCCGCTGGAGCAGAATCTGCTAAAAATCTATCAGGTTTACCAAGAATCCTGTGACCGCGCAGGTTTAGTCGATTTTGCCGAAATCCTATTACGTGCCCATGAGTTATGGCTCAATAAGCCGCACTTATTGGCCCATTATCAAGACAGATTTAAGCATATTTTGGTGGACGAGTTCCAAGATACTAACGCCATTCAATATGCGTGGATCCGCGTGCTCGCCGGTCAAACTGCCAATGTGATGATAGTCGGTGATGACGACCAATCGATTTACGGCTGGCGCGGCGCTCAGGTTGAAAACTTACATCGATTCTTAAAAGATTTCCCGACGGCGACCACGATTCGCCTCGAGCAAAACTATCGCTCTAAGGGCAATATTCTTAAAGCTTCCAACGCCTTAATCGCCAATAACCCAGAGCGTATGGGCAAAGAGTTATGGACGGATGAAGCCGATGGCGATCCGATTTCGCTCTATTGCGCCTTTAATGAAATGGACGAGGCGCGCTTTATTGTCGGTCGGATTAATGATTGGCACGAAAAGGGTGGCAACCTTGGTGATTGTGCGATTTTATATCGTTCAAACGCTCAGTCGCGGGTATTGGAAGAAGCCTTATTACACAAAGGTTTAGCTTATCGTATTTATGGTGGTTTGCGCTTCTTCGAGCGCCAAGAAATTAAAGATGCCATGGGTTACCTGCGGCTGATTAATAACAAAGACGACGATGCGGCGTTCGAGCGTGTGGTTAACACGCCGCCCCGTGGTATTGGCGATCGCACTTTGGATATTTTGCGCACTACGGCGCGTCAGCATGAGTTAACCCTGTGGCAGGCGAGCGTGCGCTTGCTCGACGAGAAAGTGCTTGCGGGTCGCGCGGCAAATTCTGTGCGTGGTTTCATGGACTTAATTATGACACTGCGTGAAGACACTCAAGATATGGTGCTGTATCGCATGGCCGATACTGTGATCCAAGCGTCGGGCCTTAAGGCCATGTATGAAGCCGAAAAGGGTGAAAAAGCCCACGCTAGAATCGAAAACTTAGAAGAACTCGTCACGGCGGCGCGTACTTTTGAGCTGCCAGAAGAGCTGGAGGACATGGGCGAACTTAACGGTTTCCTGTCCCACGCGGCGCTCGAAGCGGGCGAAGGCCAAGCTGATGCTTTTACTGATGCGGTGCAGCTAATGACGCTGCATTCTGCCAAAGGCCTAGAGTTCACTATGGTGTTCATGGCGGGCGTAGAAGAAGGGATCTTCCCGAGTAAAATGGCGCTCGAAGAGGGCGATAGACTCGATGAAGAACGCCGCCTCTGCTATGTGGGCATGACCCGCGCCATGGAAAAACTCTACATTACCTATGCAGAATCACGGCGCATTTATGGCCGCGAAGATTACGCTCGGCCATCGCGTTTTATCAAAGAGATCCCGCCACAGTATGTGGATGAAATCCGCCTTAAGGCGCAGGTTTCAACGCCAATGGCAAATAATCGTTTTAGCGCCCCAAAGTCGGCGGCGACTAACGACACCGGCTTTAACGTTGGCCAACGAGTCAATCACCCTAAATTTGGTGAAGGCAAAGTGACTAACTTTGAGGGCAGCGGTGCCCAAGGGCGAGTGCAAGTGAGCTTTACTGACTTTGGCAGCAAGTGGTTAGTGGTGGCTTACGCTCGGTTAGAAGCGCTTTGATGCATGTCGCCGCCGCGATACATGTCAGCTTTTTGTGACAGGCTTTTAGGCGCATATTCGCATCGGGAGAAGCATAGGTATATGATGCTACACCTGAAAATCGAGTGGAAACTTGAGCCGATATTAGGAATGGGAGTACCTAGTTAATGAATTTAAAGCAGAAGTGGGATGTGTATTCCCGTCTTACTCGAATCGACCGCCCTATAGGTACGCTATTATTGCTGTGGCCATGCTTGATGGCGCTGATGTTAGCGGCGGGTGGTATGCCCGATGTTAAGGTATTAATCATCTTTATTTTGGGTGTAGTAATTATGCGTGCCTGTGGCTGCATTATTAATGATTATGCCGATCGCGATCTGGATTCTTTTGTTGAACGCACTCGATCTCGCCCGCTGGCCAGTGGCGAAATCAGCACGAAAGAAGCGCTGATACTGTTTGCTGTATTAGGCTTAGTGGCGTTTGGTTTAGTCTTACTACTCAATGGCTTAGTCGTTAAGTTGTCCGTTGTGGGCATTATCCTCACGATTATTTATCCCTTCACTAAACGTATCACCAATATGCCGCAAATGTTTTTGGGCATAGTGTGGAGCTGGTCTATCCCTATGGCATACGCGGCGCAAACAGGTACGGTGCCAATGGAAGCTTGGTGGTTATTTGCCGCCAATTGGTGTTGGACTGTCGCCTACGACACTATGTACGCCATGGTCGATAGGGACGATGATTTAAAAGTAGGCATAAAATCCACTGCGATTTTGTTTGGTAAATATGACCGCCAAATCATCGGGTTATTTCAGTTGGGCGCATTAATCTGTTTTATTGCCGCCGGTTGGAGCGCCGACCGTGGTTTGGTATATGGCCTAGGAATACTGACTTTTATCGGCTTTAGCACCTACCAACAAGTGCTAATTTTTGGTCGCGAACGCGCACCGTGTTTTAAGGCATTCCTCAATAATAATTGGGCAGGTTTGGTGTTATTCGCCACCTTAGGCGCTGATTATTTATTAGCTTAAATGCCGCATGGCTGTTGAGCTGCAGCTCAACAGCCGCTATGAAATATCCGTCACTCTGCCACATCAGTCATCTCAGATATCTCCCTACAGGCTTTACTTGCGTAAACGGACGATAATACGTGCGATTAAATATATGCTACTCAATACGTGCCACTAAATGAGTTTAGTGGGCGCGCATGATTGGCACTCATGCTTAAAAACAGTTAAACATATCTGCTATTTTACATGTGTTATTGACGCGGCAGCTTAAGCGAGTATGATTTTCTTCTCTATTGAGGGAGTGTTTATGGCCCAGCTAATACCGTTACAACTGTTTAAATTACTGTCAGACGAAACGCGGCTCGGTATTATGCTTTTGCTTCGTGAAGCCGGTGAACTATGTGTGTGCGATATCACAGTCGCAATACAACAAACTCAACCTAAGATATCGCGCCACCTTGCCATGCTTAGAGAATCAGGTTTATTACTGGATCGCCGCGACGGTAAATGGATCCATTATCGCCTCTCGCCGCATATTCCCGTTTGGGCTGCTCATATTCTTGAGCAAGCTGGCCTGTGTCAGTTGATTGAAACCAACCAACTCCTTAAGCGGCTGCAACAAGGTCATTTATCTTGTCAGTAATACGCTAAAAAATTTTACAGATACATATTCGAAAATTCAGATGTGTATTCGGGTGTATTTCAAATGTATGTATAGTGGGGAAGACCATGCTACTGGCGATAACGATTTTTATGCTGACCTTAATCTTGGTGATTTGGCAACCTAAGGGCTTAGGGATTGGCTGGAGCGCCTCGATTGGTGCTGCCATGGCGCTTACCACAGGCGCCGTGCAATTGAGTGATATTGCTGTGGTATGGCAGATAGTCTGGAATGCGACGGCCACCTTTATCGCAGTGATTATTATCAGTTTATTATTAGATAAAGCGGGTTTTTTCGAGTGGGCGGCATTACATGTAGCCCGCTTTGGCAATGGTAAAGGGCGTTGGCTGTTTAGTTATATCATTTTGCTCGGTGCCTGCGTGGCGGCATTATTTGCTAACGATGGCGCGGCGTTAATCCTCACGCCTATCGTTATTGCGATGTTATTGGCGCTCGGTTTTAGCCGCGGTGCGACTTTAGCCTTTGTAATGGCGGCGGGTTTTATTGCCGATACCGCTAGCTTGCCGCTGATAGTCTCTAATCTGGTGAACATTGTCTCGGCAGACTTTTTTAACCTGGGTTTTATGGACTATGCCGCCGTGATGCTGCCAGTGGATCTGGTGGCGATTGTAGCGACCTTAGGCATGTTGCACTGGTTTTTCCGTAAAGATATTCCAGTTACTTACGATATTGCTAAGCTAAAGTCGCCCAATGAGGCAATTAGCGATCCGCAAACCTTCAAGGTGGGTTGGCTGGTGTTGGCGTTGCTCTTGATTGGATTTTTCGCCCTAGAGCCTTTAGGTGTCCCCGTGAGTGTGGTTGCGGCTGTTGGCGCTTTGATTCTTTGGGGCGTTGCCCGTCGCGGTAAGATTATCGATACAACTGAGGTGCTCAAGCAAGCGCCGTGGCAAATCGTTATTTTTTCGCTCGGCATGTATCTTGTGGTATACGGTTTACGCAATGCGGGTCTGACGGATTTACTGGCGAATATACTCAATACCTTCGCACAATATGGTATCTGGGGCGCGATCTTAGGCACGGGCTTTTTGACGGCATTTTTATCTTCGGTGATGAATAATATGCCGACAGTGCTGATTGGTGCCCTGTCGATTGAGGCCAGCGAAGCCAGCGGTGTGATTAAAGACGCTATGGTGTACGCCAATATTATTGGTAGCGATCTTGGGCCTAAAATCACTCCAATTGGTAGTTTAGCCACCTTGTTATGGTTGCATGTGCTATCACAAAAAAATATCACTATTACATGGGGTTACTATTTTAGAGTCGGTATTGTGATGACGTTACCGATACTGTTAGTGACCCTTATTGCTCTGGCGATTCGTCTATCTTTTTAACGCGGTTTTTATTGAGCGTGTGACGGATTATTGCAGGCGCGCAATATTAGGTGCTGATTACAGATAGTTAACTAAATTTTGTTGAATAGAGAGAAAATCATGCAAGCAGCCAGTGTTATTCGTATTTTTCATAATCCAGACTGTGGCACCTCGCGCAATACGCTAGCGCTTATTCGTAATAGCGGCGTTGAGCCTGACATTATTCATTATCTTCAAACCCCGCCATCGCGGCCCGAGTTACTTACCTTGATTGCTGCTATGGGCATACCAACAAGGGCGCTGCTGCGCGCCAATGTGGCGCCTTTTGAAGAGCTGGGACTCGCTAATGACCGTTTTAGCGACGATGAATTGGTCGATTTTATGTTGGCCCATCCGATTTTAATTAATCGCCCTATTGTGGTGACTCCACTTGGCACAAGGTTATGCCGCCCCTCTGAGTTGGTGCTGGATATATTACCTAACGTGCAGCAAGGTGCTTTTAGCAAAGAAGATGGTGACGCTGTGATTGATATAAAGGGAAAAAGGTTAACATAATGAATCTATTAGATAACGCGCTTTCTTCAGATAACGTGCTGGAGCCCATGCCAGCACTAAAGTCTGAGTTGTTAGATAGCCGCATTCAGGCGGCGCAATTTATGCTGTCGCCAGAGGCGCATCCGCCTCGAGTGCTCATGCTCTATGGCTCAGTGCGTGAACGCTCTTACAGTCGCTTAACTACTGAGGAAGCCGCGCGGTTACTCACTAGCATGGGCGCTGAGGTGCGGATTTTTAATCCATCAGGCTTGCCGCTCGCCGATGATGCCCCCGATACGCACCCTAAAGTGCAAGAGTTACGGGAAATGGTGCGCTGGAGTGAGGCTATGGTGTGGTGCTCACCAGAGCGTCATGGTGCTATGACCGGCATAATGAAAACCCAAATTGATTGGATCCCGCTGAGTGAGGGGGCAATTCGTCCTTCACAGGGTAAAACCTTGGCCATTATGCAAGTGAGTGGCGGCTCGCAATCTTTTAATGCCCTCAATCAAATGCGGATATTAGGTCGCTGGATGCGGATGTTCACGATCCCAAATCAGTCATCGGTGGCGAAGGCGTGGCAAGAATTTGATGAAGCAGGGCGGATGAAACCTTCAGCCTATTACGATCGCATTGTGGATGTGATGGAAGAGTTGATGAAATTTACTCTATTACTGCGGGGAAATGTGGATTACTTAACCGACAGATACAGTGAGCGTAAAGAAAGCCACGCAGAACTTACCGCCAGAGTGGAGCAAAAGCGCATTTAGGCTTGCGTCTACCAATACCAAATGGTTACATTTTAATATCGCGATAGTATTTTTATAGCAGTTAGCAACGTATTCAATGTCGTATTTGATGTGAGTCGCTAAGTTTAAACTGCGAATATTAGAATTAATCGCCAAAGGAATAAACCATCAAAGGAGGTGATGTATGCCGTGTCAGCTAACCCGATTATTTGGCATTGAACTGCCGATTATTCAAGCGCCTATGGCGGGTGTTCAGGGCGGCGCCTTAACGATAGCCGTATCGCAAGCGGGTGCTTTAGGGTCGTTGCCCTGCGCCATGTTATCGCCCGAGGCTTTGCACACTGAATTAACGCATATTCGTACCCAAACGACTAAGCCCATCAATGTAAACTTCTTTTGTCATCACGAGCCCGCACCGCAAGCGGTAAAACAAGCCGCATGGCTCAAGCAACTCGCGCCTTATTTTACTGAGTTAGGTGTCAATCCTGACGCCCAAACCGTGGGGCAGCAGCGCTCACCCTACACCAGTGCTCAGGCTGAAGTGTTAGCTAAATTTAAACCCGAAGTCGTGAGTTTTCACTTTGGTTTACCCAATGATGATTTGCTGCTAGAGATTAAATCTTGGGGTTCTAAAGTGATTTCTACCGCGACCACAGTGGCAGAAGCCTTGTGGCTAGAAGCGCATGGCGTGGATGCTATTATTGCTCAAGGTTTAGAGGCCGGCGGCCATAGAGGGCATTTTTTATCCGATGATTTAACTGCGCAGCTCGGTACTTTTAGTTTATTGCCACAAATCATCGCCGCCGTTGCTGTGCCCGTTATCGCCGCAGGTGGCATAGTTGATGCGAAAACCGTGCGCGCCGCGATGGCAATGGGCGCTTCGGCGGTGCAAGTCGGTACGGCCTATTTACTTTGCCCTGAATGCACCACCAGTAAACTTCATCGCGCCGCACTGCAAAGTGAGGCCGCGCAGCATACTGCGCTGACTAACTTATATTCTGGTCGCCCCGCACGCGGCATAGTGAATCGTTTTATGGCCGAACTTGGGCCTATCAACCAAGCCGTACCCGATTTCCCTCTTGCAGCAAGTGCTGTTGCCGTATTACGAAGCGTGGCAGAAGAGCAAGGATTGGATGATTTTAGCCCACTGTGGTGTGGCCAAAATGCTTCAGGCTGCAAAGTGATTCCCGCTGCGGAGCTCACAAGGCTGTTAGCTTTAGGTTTGATGGACTCAGAAGCTATCGTATAGGGAATTTGTTAACAGGATATCAATATACTTGCCATGACGTGTCGTTGATACCGTTAAATAGCGATTTTCATCCGCTAAAAAACATGGTTAAACAGCTTTCGGTTCAATAAATTTACCCATAAGATTAGGACTTTGGCGTAATGCCGAGTATTTTCTACTTTATCGTTCGCTTTTATTGTGGGAAATGTTAGCCCTATGACGCCGATTTTCAGTAATGCCGCGATTGGTCGTACTCTATTGATTTTGCTGTTGTGTGCTGGCGTGTTCTTTTTTATCGACTTTTTAGTGCCCGCCTTAGCTGCCTTGATCGTGTGTTTTTCGAGTTGGCCCCTGTATCAAAAACTTTTGGCAAAATGCGGTAATCGCTCTGCATTGGCGGCAACCATTGCGCTGTGTTGTATTGTGCTCGGGCTGATTATCCCGCTGGTGTTGGTATTTTCCTATGCGTTACAAGAGATTAAAACTTGGGTTGATTGGCTGGTATTTACCAACCAACACGGCTCGCCCGTGCCCTTGTGGATCAAAGATTTACCTTGGATGGGTGAATGGTTGACCCTGCAATGGCAGCAATTTATCGGTGAACCCCACGAATTAGGTAAAATTATCAGTGCCATCAGTGGACAGAACCTGACGGGTATTTCTCGTGGGGTACTGCAGTTGGGTTGGAACACGTTGGGCTTATTATTAACGTTGATTTTTATGCTGATCACCTTATTTTTCCTCTATAAAGATGGTGAACATGTGGCGAAACAATTAGATGTTATCGGTGAGCGAGTGCTGCCCGCCCGTTGGCATAGCTTTTCCCGAGTGGTGCCTGCTACGGTCAGTTCTACGGTTATTGGCATGACGCTTATCGCCATTGGTGAAGGCATAGTGCTAGGGATTGCCTATTGGATTGCCGGTGTGCCATCGGCCGTGGCGTTTGGGGTGTTAACCGCCTTTATGGCTTTGGTTCCCGGTGGCGCGCCCACTATGTTTACCTTAATTTCACTTTATTTGGTCGGCACTGGTGATACAACCGCAGGTGTCGGTTTGTTTCTCTGGGGTAGCATAGAGCTGTTTATTGTTGATAAAACTCTGCGACCGAATTTGGTTGGTGGGCCAATTAAATTGCCTTTTTTACCGACCTTTTTTGGCTTGATTGGCGGCGTGAAAACCATGGGTTTTGTCGGTTTATTTGTCGGCCCCGTATTGATGGCCTTGCTGGTGGCGATTTGGCGTGAGTGGTTAAGGGATGAGCCTGAAACGATATCGATAGCTAAAGAAGATTAATAACCTGAGCTCGGGATAAGCTCTGCGTCTCTACAGGTTATTTTCCCCTTTATCTGCGTTAACTTTGCTACTAATAGCCTACTATTAGGTACGCAAACTTGCCTTGATAACGGAAAAACTACCTCTGTAGAGTTAATTTTGCGAATAAGGTAATAAGATTAATCAGTTACCACAGCCACTATCCCGAGTTTAGATTAAATAATCTAAAAGCCCACGATATACAGGCTTTTAGACAATAGGATGACGTTACGCTTTAACCAGCTTTGTCAGATCTGCTGGGCGGTAGTAAACTGACTTTAGTACCTTGCCTTGGCGAACCACTTTACCTACCATTTCCACATCTTTAGCGCATTTAGCGATAATGAAGTCGCCCTGTTGGCTACCAACAATTTCAACACCTTGCTTGGCATAAAAGGCAATTGTCTCGGCCAGTTCTTGCTCGTTACGGCACACTTTACTCATATTACTCGAGTGGACTTCGTCCCAGCAGCTTATAAAATCAATTTCACGGTTTTTAGCCACACAAAGCAACAAGTCGATTAAGTAACTGATTTCGAGTCTGTCGGTCATAGCTTGCGCGCCTAAGTGCACTAAACGGCCCATTAACACGTATACAGAATCGACTATGGCATCGGCCTGTTCGATACGACTATCGGCTTCGGCAAGTTCAGTTAACTCCTCAATAATCAGTGAAGTATGTAAGGTGTCGGCCTTGTCATCTAAAGAATCAACATCATTAACGGGCAAGTCGAAGGTGCTACGAAACTCACTGATATCACGATATAAGTGGTCATAAATAGGTTGAGTTAAACGGGTGAATTTCATCTGGCTTGCCTTGATATAAAGAGTTTGGTGGCAATTTTAAAGAAATGCGCCGTGAAATACAAAGTTCAAGGATGGGGTCAAGCGTATAAAAATGCCCGCTGCTAATATTCGTGCAGCGGGCTTCGGTTAATTACGGGTGGTGTGTACCGAAGGAGATTTGAGTTATTAACGTGTTAATTGGTTGGTTATTGGCCGTATTTGGCGATTAATTGGTCTAAGTAAGGGGCTACGTCTTTATCGCCCCAGTCTAGGTATCCCCGCACAAAGCCTACCAGATTACCTTTTGTATCAAAAAAATACGTCGCGGGAACCACGTTTGCAGGAATGATTTGTTCTATGTTTTGCGTTGGGTCGAACCAAGTTTGGTAGTCTTTAAAATTGTGTTTAGTGAGGAAAGGGCGAACTTCCTTTGGATCCTCATCGATAGAGATTGGCACTATGGCAATATTTTTGCCCTGATATTGTTGTTTAAGCTGTTGAAGTTGTGGAATTTCACGTAAACAAGGTACACACCAAGTTGCCCAAAGATTGACTAACACCAGTTTGCCTTGGTGCTGCTTTAGGGTTTGAGTTTGTCCTGCTTCATCGAGAAAGGGCACATTTGGCACCCCGCGTGCGTGCTGCATTTCAACAAAGCCAGTCATTACCCTAGGTTTAGGAATTGCTTCACCGGTATCGTAAAGTTTATTTTGTAAAGAGTGGGCTTGGACTATGGTGCTTAATAGAGCAAAACCGCATAGCAGCGTGAGCCTAACCAAATGTCGTTTCATAGATTAATCCTCTATTTTTTAAAGAGTAGGGCGTGGTGCACTACGTTTAGTTAGCGCAAGGCAAATCCCTACACCGAGTAATAGGAACAGTAATGGCCCAAACCACAACGCCAAAGTTGAGCCTTTAAGTTCGGGTTGATAACGGATTTTTTCACCATAGCGTTGCACCATAAAATGAATTATCTCGTCTTGGCTTTGCCCCTGTTCCAGCATGGTAAATATCTGCGCTTTAAGCTCATGGGCGATAGGGGCTTGAGATTCAAATAGGTTCTGGTTGGTCGCCATAGGGCAGCGCAGCACTTTACTGATATCCATGGCCTGTTGTTGATAAGACACTGTGGTGATTGACCGCTCTTGCGCCATAAATAAAAATATCGCGGCTCCCAAAAGTAGTGTGATAACAAGCAACCCCATTAAAAAACTGAGGTAAGGTGAGCGAAATGAGGCATTCATTAGGCGATGCTCTCCTGTGGTTGTGTATTGGTTGTGCTGTCTAAGGTTTTAACATCTAAAGTTTCAACATCAGATAGATAGCCAAGGCGGCAAGCGGGCCACGCCGCGATAGCACCACCTAATATCATGAATAAGGCACCAAGCCATATCCAACTCGCCAGAGGTTTATAGCTGATGCGGATAAGGTATTCGTTATCACTCAGTTGTAGGCCCATTGAAACGTAAATATCCCGCCATAGACCGTGGTCAATACCAGCATGTGACATTTCCATACCATTACTTTTAAAGGTTTGCCGTTGGGGCGTAACATAGGCTAATACTCGCTCATCTTGGCCGGCATCGCGAATACTGATATTGGCTTGGATAGCAGTAAAACTATTGGTATCAACATTTTCAGTGCTTTCATAAACCAACACATAACCCGCTAGTGGTTTACCTTGCCCTGGTCCCATTCGAAGCAGGGCTTCTTGTTCAAAAAATGATACAGCCGTAGCGCCTGTAATCGTAATAGCCACCCCAAAATGGGCGATGAGCATAGCCACTAAGCGGCGTTTAGAAAGATGATTGACTGTATTGTTAGCATTAATGCTTGCGGGATTATTTTTGCTGGTTTGCTTATAGAATCCTAATGCCGCCATCAGGGTGAGTAATAAACAAACCAGTAACCAAAGCGCTGCTGCAGTGCCAAGCATTAAAAATAAATGATCCCCCGTGGCGGCTTGAAAGCTTATCCATAAGGTTAAGGCTAATACCAATATACCCGGAATGAGCAAGGGCTTAAGTTGTGCTTTTGATGCCTTTTGCCACTGGGCTAAGGGAGCGATACCCATTAACAACACGAGTAAAAAGGTGAGCGGTACAAAAATCGCGTTGAAATAAGGCGCGCCAACGGAAAGCGTTCCTAGGCCGAGTAGTTCGTAGAGTAAGGGATAAAAAGTCCCCAGTAACACTGAGAATGCAGCCACCACTAAAAGAATAATGCCGAGCAACAAGAGGGTTTCTTTACTGAAAAGAGCAAAGCTGACATCTTGTCTGAAGGTATGGGCTTTGAGCGCAAAAATAAGTAAAGCGGCGCTGACAAAAAGCACGAGTAAACAAAGGATTGACATACCACGGGTGGGATCAGAGGCAAAAGCGTGCACCGATTGCACTATGCCAGAACGGACTAAGAAACTGCCGAGTAAACACAGCGAGAAAGCTAATAGACACAAGAGTAAAGTGGTGATCTTAAAGCCCTGACTGCGTTTGGTTAATATGACGGAATGCACTAATGCCGTCGCGACCAGCCAAGGAATAAAAGACGCGTTTTCTACCGGATCCCAAAACCACCATCCGCCCCAACCTAATTCGTTATAGGCCCACCATGAGCCGAAGGCATTACCCGCCGTTAAAAAAATCCACGCGAATAGTACCCAAGGTTGTAAATGGTTGACTTGGCGAGTATTAAATTTCCCTCCAAGTAGCGATGCTAAAGCCGCAGCAAAACAAACGGTCAGCCCAACATAGCCAAGAAAGAGCATAGGTGGATGCAGTATCAACCCTATGTCCTGCAATATGGGGTTGAGATCGCGTCCCTCAATCGGAAAATCAGGTAATAAACGAGCAAAAGGATTAGAGGTAAACAGTAAAAACAGGTTAAAGCCGAGGATCACTAAGGATAAAATCGCCAGTAACCTGGCAAAATACAACGCATCTTGGTAGCGGTCATTGCTGTTAGCGTGGGTGCAATCGGTTATCGATAGACGATAACTGATAATGGCGCCCCAGAGTGCAATGGCAAACACCCAAAATAACATTGAACCTTCATGGCTACCCCAAACGGCCGCGATTTTATATCCCAGCGCTAATTGACTATTAGAATGGTTGGCAACATAGGCAACAGAAAAATCATCGGTGACAAAACAATAAACGAGGCATAGGAGCGATGTGAATACTGCAAAAAATAATGCACGAAATAAAATAGGACTGCATCCTAATAGGTAAGCATTATTTCGATACACGCCGATTAATGGTATTGATGCCGATAATAGTGCAATAACAGTGCTAATAATTAGCAACACATGTCCTATTTCTGGCAGCATCACGGTCATTTATTTATGTCCTTTTGGTTATTCCACTATTCAATGGCTATAGGGCGTAACTATTAAGTTATTAGCAAGTGTTAAGTCATTATCAAGTATTAAGTCGTTAGCAATAAATTGATGGTTCGTTAAATTGATTTTTATATTTATATCGGCGATTCGCTATTTTGTTGTTCAAGGTTATTCGAATGCTATTTTAAAAAATGTGATCTATTCCTTTATTAATTTCTTTATTTATCTCGTTGAATACTTTTTAAAGTTAAAAGTTATTTTTAGATTATTTTAGAACTAAAAATGTTGTTTTTTGATCTAAAAAACTAATGGGAGATAAATGTTAAGCTAATGATTTTATTGTTTATTAATTAGCTGTTGTTATATTGATTTGTTTATAAGGATTTAATGTGCTCTAGCTCTGATTTTTCATCCTCGCCCTTCTTCATCATGCAGTCACTGATCAATTGTTTGTGTCGTTCCGAGAACAATTAAGTTCAGTGGAAAATATAAAACTAATGATAATTAGGAGTGAATGATGAAACGATGGAAATCCAAGGCGGCATTAAGTGTGCTGTTTTGTTTAGGCACTGTCGTCAGTGCAGTAGGGTTAGCGTCTGACGCTAAGTCTGCAGGAGACATCAAGCCCGGTTATGGCAATAAACAGCAAAGTGCAGAAGCACAAGCTATTATGGCCAATCCCGATGTAACAGTAGACTCTCGGGGTGTGAGAACCCTTCAGGACTATATCGTTCAAGAAAAAGAGTTATTTGACTTTTTGTTCGAAAACCATCCAGTATTTAAATATGCAGAAGCCGGCCGCCTAAAGGGAACTTATAAAGTCAGTGACCGTGGAGAAGAATATTTACACGGTGGTGACAGTCAGAAATATAGCCAACACCAAGAGGGTAATCGCCCTATGGCACTGCAATATCGACTTGGCGCTAAGTCGATATTGGATTTCCCTAATAAGTTTGTTGGGCCTGAAAAATGTGGTGAATGCCATGGTCCACAGTATGAAAAATGGAAACGTTCACGCCATTCTAAAACCTTACGCTTCCCTGGTAACCACCCAGAAGTGGAAAACGATATAGAAAAAACAATGTATGGCACTAAAGATACGTCTATTCTGCCAGATGGTATTACGCCAGACGCCATTTACGCCACAGTGGGAACACCAAGAACCAAATATGGCTTTATTGATGGTTATTTAGTTCGCGGTACTTACCATATTCGCGATGGTCTGCTTAAAGACGGTACGGGTACTATGGTGGCCGGTGGTAACCAATTCTCCCGCGGTTGGGCTGAATGGTTAACGCCTGAAATGGCAAAGAAAATCCAAAAGGTGGTGCCTAATTTTCCAACGACAATGGAAGAGTTCGGTGCTAGCGGTTCACATCAATGGGGCATGAGCTCATACGGCGCTAAGTATGAGAAGGAGTTTTTATTCCAACCTGCTAGCTCCTATTGCGAAATGTGCCATAGCTTCAAGTTTGACTTTAAAACCAAAGAAGAGTTCTTTGCCGCGTTAGGCAACCCTAAAGAACTGCAAAAACACACAGTTTCACTGGGTATTACCTGTGAAGAGTGTCATGGCGCAGGGGGTCACTTAGACGGTGGTATTGGCGGCGGCATGCCTTCAAACTGTGAGCGTTGTCACCAGCGGTTCAACTTTGTTGAAGAGCTAGCCCAGACACCTCAGGGTAAAGAAAAGCTGGAATATGCCTTCAACGTGAAGATGAAGTCATCATGCCCATCTTGTGGTACTGAAGGTTCGCAAATGTTTGCCTCTGCTCACTATGACAAAGGTATGCGTTGCTCGACATGTCATGATCCACATGAAGTCACCGATGGCGATTGGAAGTCTGGTATCACGAAACCTAAGTTAGTGAAAGAGTGTACCGACTGCCATGCTGCACAGGCTGAAATTGCTAACAATACCAAGACGCATGGTAAGCAAACCTGTCAAAGCTGCCACATGCCAAACATGGGAAGTTGTGAAAACTTCACTGCTATTCAGGTTCCTGACTTAGCGGGCTTTGATAACGTACGTAAATCCCACATGTGGAAAATTGATGTGGATCCATTACGTAAAACGCTCAATCCACCAGAAGGCAAGTCTCGCGACTCTTCTACTAAAGGTTGGACCGTGGCGAAAGATGAACAGGGCCATAACTACCTTGATTTAATGTGGACTTGTGCCCGTACCTCTGTGTCAGACCACGATGTGGTTGAAAACAAAGGTTGTCATAGCCAATTCCAATCAGAGTTGCCAGCCGGTCTGCATTTCAAAGACCAAATGGAAATCTACGGCAAAGTTCAGAAGTGGCAAAAGCCAGTGAAAGAAACCTTTGCACAAGTAGAGGAAGCACTCGCTCGTATCGATAAGTCAATGTCAAAGGCTAAGTTATCGACAGAAGACAAAGCGCAAGTGTTGATGTTTACCGATAAAGCCGAAGAAGTCATCAAGCTCATTCGAGATGATGGTTCATGGGGTGCACACGGTGCTCGTTACTCACTCAAACGTTTAGACGCAGCTTTGACCTATGTTACTCAAGCCCAAGCCATTATTGATGCTAAAGGCCTAAGTGCAAAAAAAGCCTAGTTTAATGTAAGTCCTAGTTATCCCCGACACCTCTGGGTGTTGGGGAATTTGAGAACCAGATTATGAATACATTACTGCGTCGCAGCCTTACTCAAACCTTAATGGTATTAGCCTTGGGTATCACGGCAATGCCTGTGGTGGCGGGTGGTGGCTCTGAGATGTCCGAAGTGCCTTATAACGAGATCGAACTTAACCCAATTTCAATGATGGAAGCTGAAACATTAGTGGGACAGCAGGGGGTTTATTTTTTTGACGTAAATACGCTGGAAATATGGGCGGATGGTTTTATCCCCGGGGCGGTTTTTTTCAATGTGCAGAGTTGGAGAGAGTTACTTCCAAAGAATAAAGATGCGGTGATGGTGTTTTATTGCGCCAATCGCCTGTGTACCACCAGCAATATGGCCGCCAGAGAAACCATGAAATTAGGTTACACCGGTGTGCGGCATATGACGGATGGCATTTTTGGCTGGCGCATGTCAGGCCGAGTCATTGAAAAGCCATAGTTAAAACAAGATTTATCGTCAGTTTAGTTTGCGGGTCAAAAAGTGAAACTCACAGGGTTAATTACTAAAGAGAACATAATATGAAAACACGTATGCCAACTTCTTTTATTCCAAAAACCGTCACAGTGGCGACCTGTGCGGCACTCTTTATTTCTATGGCAAGTTTTGCAGCGCCCAGTTTGCAAACCGATGCCGATAAAACCTCATACAGCATGGGGGCATCCATCGGTAATTACATTTCTGGTCAAGTCTATAACCAAGTTGAGTTGGGTTCAGCGGTGAATGTTGATTTGGTGGTGCAAGGTTTTATCGATGCTCTCAAAGATAAACAACAACTGACCGATGAAGAAGTGCTGACCTACCTTAATCAGCGGGCTGAAGAACTAAACGCCGCTAGAACGTTAGTCGCTGAAAAACAAATGGTAGAAACGAAAAAAGCCGGTGCTGCATTTTTAGCGGAAAACCAGAAAAAGTCTGGCGTTAAGGTCACTGCATCGGGTTTGCAATATGAAGTCCTCAACCAAGGTTCAGGTAATAAACCTAAAGCAGAAGATGTTGTGACGGTGGAATACGTGGGCAAACTGATCGATGGCACTGAGTTTGAAAACACCGTTGGCCGTAAAGAGCCGACGCGTTTTGCCTTGATGTCAGTGATCCCCGGATGGGAAGAGGGGATCAAACTGATGCCTAAGGGCGCTAAATATCGCTTTGTGATCCCGGCCAGTCTTGCCTACGGTGCGGAGTCAGTTGGGGTGATCCCACCAGAATCCACTTTGGTGTTTGATGTTGAGCTTAAAAATATAGAAACCCCGAGTGAAATGAAAGAGATAAAAAACAAAAGCATGATGCCAGGTCACAGTTAATAGCGGCTATTCGCGGTATTGATGATGATAACAGACGCTCAGTTTAGGGGATAAAATCGTGGTTCTAGGGTTAGGAATTAGCATGTGTTTGGGGCTGTTTGTTGCTTATATTTATTGGCAACACCGCCGCTTAAATCTTGCACAAGATATGGCGCAATTACCTGTCGTATCCGCTAAAGCACCTTTGTTAATGGGCGCGCTACTGGTGCTACTGACCCTAGCTATTTACAGCCAAACTGGCCGTTTTCACGATTGGAACCAAGGTAAAGTTGATGAAAATATTGATTATTTAGTCGCGGCCGATATTACCAAGGGGATTCGCTTGGTTGAAAAAGAGCCGCAAAATACCTTGGCGTTGATGTCTCTGGCACAGGCCTATAGTGCTGGTGGTTTGTATGCCGATGCGGTGCAAACCTTAGACAAACTATTACTGCTGACGGGTGAAGATGCCGAGGTGCTCGGCAGTAAAGCCAATGCGCTTTACTACCGCGATCAACGCCAAATCAGCCCTGAAACCACACAAGTGATCAATCAAGCGCTGGCTTTATGGCCTACAGAACCTCAAACACGCTTGTTACTTGCCACCGATGCCTATTTAAACGCTCGCTATAGTGAGGCCATTAGTCATTGGCAGCAATTGTTGGCAGAGCCAAGTGCTGATATCAATCGCGATACGATTTATAGCGCCATAGAGAAAGCGCAAATAAAATTAACTGAAAGTGCTGATACATCGAGTCATTAACCACTTTTAGGCAAGTTAATAACGATATTAATAACCTTTGATATTAAACAACCAGAGAGCTTTTTACGTCAGTACCCCGCGAGGCGGGTAATTAATACGCAGGTATGTGCCGTTTAATATCTGACAAAACTATGCAATTTAAAAACTTAATTTAGTTTGCGGGACGAATATTATTTTTATCAACCCTCGTCGTATGGGACTGTCCCTGCAAGGTGCCCTGACGAGGTGTTGATGCTTTTACTCAACAGGAGCAATAAGATGAAGATGTACTATGCGTTACTGCTGTTAATACCTTTGCTATTGACTGGCCATAAAAGCGAGGCGACCGAGCAAATCCACCAAGCCGAGATGATCCATGAACATGACCGATGTCATTTGTGTGGCATGGTGATCACTAAATACCCTGGCCCAAAAGGACAAGTACACCTCAAAGCCGACAAAATGGTGCCTAAATTTTGTTCTAGCCGCGATATGTTTAACTTTGCTTTGCAAAGCGAAAATAAGCGCCAGATTGATTATATGATGGTGCATGATGCCGCCACGACCAATTGGGACCAACCAGACGATAGTGCGTTTATCGATGCCAAAAGTGCATTTTATGTGTATGGCACGACTAAAAAAGCCGTGATGGGACCTGCGGTTGCTCCTTTTAGCACTCAGGCCGCCGCCGAAGCCTTTGCCAAAGAATATGGCGGTCGCGTGTTGACCTTCAACGACATTACATTAGAACTGTTGGCGGGCGATAAGTAGGGCTATAAAGATGAAGCTGCGTCGACTCTTTATTGGGCTGTTGTGCTTTGCCTCTTGCGGTAGCTGGGCAGCGCTCATTCGGGTGACAGATACTGATTCACTGACGCTGGCGCTCGGTAAGGCTCAAGATGGTGACACTATTGTACTGGCGACCGCGGTATACAGCGGCTCCTTTAGTGTGACGCAATCTATTCATTTAAAAGGTGAAGCTGGCGCTACCTTAGATGCACAGCGTCATGGTAGCGCATTAATTGTTGAAGCCGCCAAGGTGACTATTGAAGGGCTTAATATCCGTCATTGGGGGCGAGATCTCTATTATCGTGATGCGGGGATCTTGCTAAAGCAAGGGGCGGATAACGTGCTAATCACCGCCAATCGCCTCGAAGGTGAGGGTTTTGGTATTTATGGCGAGCACATAGATGCACCTGAAATCCTTGCTAATAGCATTAGTGGTAATGGCGCTATTTATGTATTGGATAGGGGCGATGGTATTTATCTTAAGCATGTTACTGCTCCGCAAATTCATAATAACCAGCTGATTTTCGTCCGTGATGGCGTGTATCTGGAGTCTGTTAACCACAGTCGCATTTCTGAAAATCAATTTACTAAGCTGCAATACGGTATCCATTACATGTACACCCAAACTGACGAAGCGTGGCAAAACCAAGCCATTGCCGTTGATGGGGGTTATGCCTTAATGAGCTCAACCGATATTTATCTGCACCATAATCGCGTAACTCAGGCGCGTGACTTTGGCATTTTGCTTAACATCACTGAGTCCTGCCATGTACAAGCTAACAGCATTAGTAATATTCATAATCCTAAGGGAACCGTGGAATTAGGTAATGAGGGGAAAGGTATTTTTATCTACGCAGCGCAAAATAATCGCATTGAAGATAACGAGTTTGGTCATAGCGATACGGGGATCAGTATGGCGATGGGCGGTGAAAAAAATCGTCTGTGGCGCAACCGTATTGTGGAAAATCAAACCCAAGTAAAATACGTGGGCGACGCGCAACTGGAGTGGAGTTATCAGGGGCAGGGTAACTATTGGTCGCAATATCAAGGCTGGGATTTAGATTCCGATGGGATTGGCGATCTTGTCCACCGGCCTAACGACAGTTTAGATAAACTATTTTGGCTTTATCCAGAGGCAAAGTTATTAATGGAAAGTCCGGTTGTGCTGCTGCTACGTTGGGTTGAGCGGCAATTTCAGCCCCAAGTGACAAGCGGTATTAGTGATAGCTTCCCTTTAATGCACTGGGACGAGCCTGTGCAAGTTGATCGAGTGTCGCGATGAATAATCAAGCGGTTACACACTCTGCGAATAAGGTGATAACGCATAGCGATATTGCCGTTAAAGCCATTAATGTCGTTAAGTCTTATAACCAGTTTAAGGCGCTGCAAGATGTGAGTTTTGATGTGTTAAAAGGCCAAGTTATTGCCCTTATTGGACATAATGGCGCAGGTAAATCGACGTTACTGAAATTGATTTTAGGGCTTATTGCCCCCACCAGCGGCCAGATTTTTGTGCAAGGCCACAATGTAGGAGCCATGAATGCACAGCAGCGTTTATCTTTAGGTTACTTACCTGAAAATGTGAGCTTTTATGACAACATGACCGCTTTGGAACTGCTGCAGTATTTCGCAAAACTTAAGGGCATCGCCCCTGCAAAAGCCAATACATTACTGGCCGAATTTGGTTTAGAGGCCGCTAAAAATCAGCGTTTAAATACCTTTTCAAAGGGGATGCGTCAGCGTCTTGGGCTTGCACAGGCGATATTAGCTAACCCCCAAATATTATTACTCGATGAGCCGACCGTGGGTTTAGATCCCTTAGCGTCGGCTTTTTTGTATCAAAAAATCGCGCAACTCAAAGCCCAAGGCTGCGCCATTATTATTAGCACCCATGAGTTAGGATTAGTGCAAGATCAAATGGAAAGAGCCTTGATCTTAGGTCAAGGCCGCATGCTTGCAGCCGGAAGCTTAGCTTCTCTTAGGGCGGCAACTGAGTTGCCCAGCCATATTTTTTTACATTCGTTATCCCAAGCGCAAAGGCAAGAGGTGTTAAGTGAGCCTATTTTAAGTGCCTGTGTGAACACCTCTTCGCAGCAGGGCTTAAAGCTGACCATAGCGCCCAGCCAAAAAGCCGCGGTATTATATCATTTATTACAAAAAATGAAGCTAGTGGACTTTTCTGTAGAGCCCCCGAGTTTGCAGGATGTATTTCATCACTATATGGAAAGTATTATGGATAGTGTTTGCGATGCTCCAGCGCCTATTTTATCCCCTACGGCTTTTCAAGCGACGAGTATGACGAGTGACCTTAAGCGGGAGTCGATGACATGAGTCAAACCGACGTTTTATCGGGAGGAAGCCATTTAAGCGCCCTGAGCATTATTAGCACTATCGCCGCGAAAGAATTTAAGGATAACCTACGTAACCGTTGGTTATGGATGATGACGGCAATATTGCTACTGCTTTCATTGAGCGTGAGTTTTATGGGCAGCGCTATATCTGGCAGCTTAACCATGTTTGAGCCTGCGCAAACCCTCTCTGGATTAGTCACTTTATCGGTGTTTATTCTTCCGTTAGGTGCGATTTTGTTGAGTTATGACAGCTTTGTGGGTGAGAAAGAGTCCGGCACTTTATTATTATTGTTGACCTATCCCTTGGCGCGCTGGCATCTGCTGTGTGGTAAGTTTTTAGGCCATGGCTGCGTGATGGCGATTGCCTGTATTTTAGGCTTTGGCGTGACAGGGCTGATGCTGGTTTTATTGGGTGATGCTAAGGTTCAGTTAAGTATAGTCAGCGGATTTACTCATTTAATCCTCAGCAGTATTTTACTATCATTAATCTTTATTTTGTTAGGCTATTGGGTCAGTTTGTGTGTGCGAGAAAAAGCTAAGGCATTAGGGATGTTGCTGATTTTATGGTTTGTACTGGTGCTGATATATGATCTGGTATTACTTACCCTATTAGTTGCAATAGCCGACATACTGAATCGCGAGTTATTTAACATTGTGATTTTATTAAATCCTACCGATTTATTTCGCGCCTTAAATTTGATTGCTAACCCCGCAGATACGCTCGTTGCGAAAAGTAGCCTTACACTAATAGCGCAAACAGGCTTTGGGCTGCCTTTAATGTATTGCTTGTTTGCTGGCTGGATTATCGCCTTATTATTTTGTTGTCATTGGGTCTTTAAACAGCAAGAAATTTAATTAGTATCTGCTACATTAGGTGGGATTTGCGCTTATTAAACAATAACTAAACTGAGTATACAGTCACAGTATTTTATGTTGTTAAAACGTAACATAAACTATATTAGCTCGGTGACGCTTTGTCACTCTAGCTTATGGGGAAAAACGTTGTCCTAATATGGTTGTCAGTGGTTAGTGCAATCATACATCATCAGTTTTTACTGATTTATCGGGCGCTTAACATGCATAAAATTACTGCTTATTTATTGTTAGATGAACAGGCTAAGCAATTAGTCGATCAAGTGCATGGTACATCCACCAGTTTGACCTTTTCTGAAGCGGCGGTGTTGGCATTATTACTGTCATCACCCAATGCAATTTTTACCAAGGAAGCGCTTTTAGAAGCTGGCTGGCCTGATCGCGTTGTTGCGCCAACATCCTTAACTCAGTGCATTAGTACCCTGCGTAAAAAGTTAGAACCCTATACCGAAGTGCAGTTAAAAACCATCGCCCGCCGTGGTTATCAACTGCATGTTTCAGAGCAATCCCATGTAAAAATGTTAGCGATAAACGATGCCGATGCTATCCGTGATGCCATTGTTGGGGTGTCTGCTTGGACTAAATTTGCGGGCATTGCCTTACTGTGCGTTATCTTGGCGATAGTCTGGTATGTGAGTGACCGCCATGCCATGGTTAAGCATTTAGTTAAGTGGCATGCCGATAAATTTATCAGTCTCAATATCGGTGGCACTGTTGGAACCGCGCAAATGTTTTACATTGGCGATGAGGAACATTTACACCCATCATTGTGGCAAAAACATTTAGCGCCTGAAGGTAACCTTGTTGACAGTATCAAACATTTCAGCGCCTTTGTGGCAACCGATGGCCGTAACTATTCAATGGCAATTTGTCCAGAGTTAGAGGCCGATGCCTGTAATGGCCGAGGTATCATTAATATCACCGCGCTAGATGCAAAACCCGCAGGCTTGAATATGGCCGAGTTCATTCCGCTCAGTCAGGAAATGGAGCAACGCATTCGCTACAACCGTATAGTGTTGCCAACTGATAGTGCCGCCATGGGTGAGCTGCTTGAGCATAATTACCACGCGGATATTTATTTCCCTGTTGCGGGCGAGCTGCTCGTACGTAACGATCTCAGTATGTCTCTTGTGTACGAAGGCAAAAATAAGGGTAAGTTTTATTCGACCTCCTGCATTACAGACCAAGATTGCTTAACGACACCGATTAAATACACTATCCGCGGCGAGTTTGAACAGTATCAAACTGAAATCAGTAACCTTAAAGTGGATGTATTCCACGTTAAAGTGCAGCAAAAAGAACTGACAAAGCCAGATGAAGTCAGCCCTTCTGCGATGCAGTTTTATCGTGAAATCCGTAAACACGATATCCGCGATGAAGACTTATTTTATTATCGTATCTATCAAAATGAGCAAACCGCGGTGTGGATCATTCCTCAAATGGGACAAGTGGTTGCATGGACTCAGTACTCAAAAATTAAGCTGTAACTCACCTATAAATAATATTGAGCCGACATCACGTCGGCTTTTTTTCGCCTTAAAATCATCATCTATCATGCTAACGTGCCTTTTTAAACGGCTAGATTAGGTAAAAATCGCTATTTTATATTAATTTTTTATCATAAAAAGTGGCTTTATTTTACATCTGCGCTCACAGCCAGTTACACTGCCAAGCCATTAGGTCAAGTGATTGAGCTTAGCCAAAAGAGTGGCGAGCGCTGAGCTAAAGCAGCCTAAAATAAGCTAGCCGTACAGTTAAGTTAAAGAGCTGTTGCCACGACCAAAATATAACAATAAAACAAAGGAATTATTCATGTCGGATCGTCTTATTCCCGTGTTGTTACTGTCTACATCAGTACTAACGGGACTCACAGCTTGTAATGATAACAGCCAAGAAAATACCGCAAAAACCAGCGAAACTGCACCTAAAAGCCAAGCCGTTGCGACCCAAATGCCTATTGGTATTAATTTAGCGGCCATGATGCCAAGCGTAAAACCCGGGGATGATTTTTATGCTTACGCCAATGGCGAGTGGATGAAAACGACGACGATCCCGGCCGATCGCTCCAGCACGGGTTCTTTTCTGGTGGCCTTTGAAGCGACCGAAAAACATAATACCAGCCTGATTGCGAAGCTGGTTAACACTCAGCACGCCGCGGGCAGCGACGAGGCGCGTATCGCCAACTTCTACAAGGCTTACACTGATACCGGCGCGATTGACGCCGCAGGAATGAAACCCGCCGAGGCTGATATTGCCCGTTTTGAGGCCATTAGCAGCAAACAAGATTTATCTGCGGTATTAGGCGCAAATTTACGCGCCGATGTTGATCCACTTAATGCGACCGACTTTTCTACCGAAAACCTATTTGGGATTTTTGTAACCCAAGGGCTTGCGACACCAGGCGAAGTATTACCCTATATTTTACAGGGCGGTTTAGGCTTACCTGAGCGCGAATATTATCTATCTGCCGATCCTAAAATGGCTGAAATTCGCACTGCTTATCGTGCCTATATTGAAACACTCCTTAAAGACGCAGGTGTGAGTGATGCTGCAGCCCGCGCCGATCGGATTTTTGCCCTTGAACACAAGATTGCCGCCGCCCATGCTAGCCGTGAAGCAAGCGAAGATTTTGTTAAATCTTCAGGGGTGTGGAGTCGCGCTGACTTTGATACTAAAGCGCCGGGCATAGATTGGGCTGCTTTTTGGGATGCCGCTCAGCTGGGTAATCAACCAAAATTTGCCGCTTACCATGCCACTGCAATCAGCGGCCTTTCTGCATTAGTGGCTTCAGAGCCGCTAAATGCATGGAAAGATTGGTTAGTGTTTCATCACATTAATAGCCATGCCGATGTGTTGCCATCAAATATTGAACAAGCTGCATTTGCCTTTAATGGCACTAAGCTTTCTGGCACGCCAGAACAGCGTAGCCGCGACAAACTTGCCCTAAGCGCCCTTGACCAATATTTAGGTGATGCCGTAGGCCATGCCTATGTTGAGCAATATTTCCCAGCATCTGCCAAGGCAGAAGTGAGCACTATGGTGGATAACATAGTGGCGGCTTTTGGTCAGCGAGTTGAAAAATTAGATTGGATGGACCCTTCCACTAAAAAAGAGGCCTTAGCGAAAGTAGCGACTATCGCAGTGGGCGTTGGTTATCCCGATAAATGGCGCAACTACGACAGCTACACGGTTTCTGCGACTAATACCTACGCCAATGCCATTAACGGCGAAAAAGTAGAATATGCCCATCAGTTAGCCAAAATTGGTAAGCCAATGGATAAAGGCGAGTGGTGGATGACCCCGCAAGTGGTGAATGCAGTGAACTTACCAGTGCAAAATGCGCTTAACTTCCCTGCGGGCATTTTACAGCCGCCATTTTTCGATGCTAAGGCCGATGCCGCTTACAATTATGGCGCAATAGGCGCTGTGATTGGCCATGAAATCAGCCACAGTTTTGATAACAATGGCGCAGCGTTTGACTCAACTGGCGCTATGCGCAATTGGTGGACTCCCGCTGACTTTGCCCAGTTTGCTAAACAAGGTGATGCGTTAGCCCAGCAGTTTGATGCCTATGCTCCATTCCCTGATTTACACGTGAATGGCAAGCTCACCTTAGGTGAAAACATTGCCGATGTGGCAGGTTTAGCCGCGGCACTTGATGCGTACCATGCCTCACTTAACGGTAAAGAAGCCCCAGTGATTGAAGGCTTTAGTGGCGATCAACGCTTCTTTATCGGCTTTGCGCAAACTTGGGCCACTAAAATGCGCGATGAAGCGCTGCGTGCTCGCGTTGCTACCGATGGCCATGCGCCCGGCATGTATCGCGCGCTGACCGTGCGTAACTTAGATGCTTGGTATAGCGCATTTGATGTTAAACCGGGTGATAAGCTGTATTTAGCCCCAGAAGATCGCGTTAAGATCTGGTAAAGCCTGCCTGATCAACAACGGTAAATAAGGGGAACGAGAGGTTCCCCTTATGCGTTTGGAGATCCTCTGAACAGTCTGTTTGGCGGAAGGATTAAGCCCTGTAAGATGGCTTTTATTATTGTGATTAAGGGATGAAGTATGACTGCTGATAACCGCTATTTTTACCAGCCGAGCAAAGGCCATGGCCTTGCGCACGATCCTTTAAATGCCATTATAGGCCCACGGCCGATTGGCTGGATTTCATCACGAAATGCCGAGGGGCAACGGAATCTCGCGCCTTATAGCTTTTTCAATTGTTTCAACTACAAACCGCCGATTATTGGCTTTGCCAGCGTAGGCTGGAAAGACAGTATCGCCAATATTGTCGAAACAGGGGAGTTTGTGTGGAACCTCACCACTCGCGGCTTAGCCGAGCAGATGAACCAAACCTCAGCTACATTGCCACGCGGTCAAGATGAGTTTAGCTTTGCCGGACTGACGGCTAAAGCAGGCACGATTGTTAAGGCTGATTTAGTGGCTGAAAGCCCGGTGAATTTTGAATGTAAGCTATCCCAATGTATCCAGTTAACCGCCGCCAATGGCGACAAGATCGATACTTGGTTAGTGTTAGGTGAAGTGGTGGCCGTGCATATTGCTAAGCATTTACTCAATGTCGAAGGGATTTATCAAACCGCCCTTGCCGAGCCCGTATTACGTGCCGGCGGCCCATCGGCTTATTATGGGATTTCTGAAGCATTACGTTTTGATCTACATAGACCTCAAGTGTAAGGGTTGCTCAGTCGCCACAGGGCTTTGGGTTTTTAAACTTCGTTTGAGTTTTGGGCATTAGTTTAACTTTTAACTTTTTAAATCAAAATCTAAGTCAAAGTCGTGGGGCTTCACCCTCTGATTTTTAATAAAGAGTCGACCAAGGAGGACTGCTCGTCCTATCAAAAACGTCCATGTTAAAGAGCCAGCTCGATATGTCCTTCAGCAACTTCGCAGGGGAAGATGTATCTTTGTGGTATTAGTGTTTTTTGATAATTATTTAAAAAAGAGTAATGGATGCCATTTCTTTCACAGTTCTATAAATAAGTGGCTTGATTTTGTTGCTAAATGTATTAGCTTTGGTCTAACTTGGTAGGATCGTTAAAGACGATAGTTTAAATTTTATATAAAAATTAACTAATCAATTTTCAATAGAGCTTACTTTACAAAACGATATGAAAGGGATTTTTTATGAAATTAAATCAGATATTGTCAATCTTAAATCAAATTGAAAAGTCTAAATTTATAACATTTTTAGATAAGTTATGCTTATCAGCTGCTTCTGACGATGAAGGTATATCGAAAGCATTAAATAAAGTAAATTGTCAGATTAAAGATGCTTCAGGTAGTGAGATTACTCAATTGTTCAAAGCCGTATCTTTACAGTATAAAAAATCTGTATATGAGAAGCTTTTATTATGTGACGCATCAATGGCATTGCTAGTAAATATTCTAACTCGAGATGGTAATTGCATTGCACGCATATCATGGATTGAGCAGCTTTATGCTCGTGAATGGGAAAAGTTAGATGTTTTAGCTAAAAAAATAAAACTAGAAATAGATAATAACTTTGCAGAAGATTATGGTCATGAACATCGTTTGAGTATATTCCATAATTGCTTAAATGTAGCTTACATGAATGATGAAAGAATTAATCGCCAAGCTAATATTACGGATGATGAGCGTAGTATTCTAAATGCGCTAGCACATCATTTGAAAATTTCAAAAGATGAGGTTGTGGCTATTGAACATATATCTGAACCAATCAAAACTGGAAAACAGACTGTCGAAAATTGCTTGCAAGAGTTACGAGATATGGGCGTAATATTTATTAATCGTAAAAGTTCAGAAGTACTTATTCCTGATGAAGTAGTATCCATTTTGAACCAGATACAAGGTAAGCAATTAGCTGATAAGCATTTACTGCGAATCCTGCGCGTTTTGTCTGATCCAGAGCTGTCTAATATTTTAAAGAGTTACGGTAAGCGTACTCGTAGTGTCAGTCGTAGTGAGAAAATTAATACAATTTTGCATTCAGGAATTGCAGTAAGAGATATGTTATCGCGTGATTTATATGATGAAACTGAGAGTCAAAATAAACGTAAGGAACGATTAAAGCAGCTAATAATATAACTTGATATTGATACAGAAAGAATCGGATTTACTTTGGAAGAGCGTATTATCGTTATTCTGGAAAGTTTAAATACGGCTTCTGACCATGAATTTGATGCTATCAGTGCAGTAGGTTTTAAAGAAATGTTTGATTCTATTGAGCAAAATTTTATAGGAGTCGACATTACTGGTCAGCCTGAGACGCTTTCACAGCGTATTAGGCAGGAGTTTGAATTAGAAGAAAATGAGTTAATTCAAGTTGAACGATTACGTGCACTTAACATTACGCCACATGATATCTTGTACTTACTAAATAATGATGAAATTAAAGTGCTCCGTGATTGCCTAAAGTTGTCAAAAAAGGGTAATCCAAGATTTAATATTTTGGAAGCATTTGCTAATGCAAACGATAAACTAATCGAAAACTATGAAGCACTGGCCAAACGTGATCTTTATACTCTTAAATCAATTGGTATTGAAATTTCCGAAGCGGAACTCGGGATTAAGTTTGAAGAGGTTACTAAAACAATATTAGAGCAACTTAATTTAGTTGTTGATGAGGACCTTCGAAAATCTATTAATACTACTAAAGATAAAACAGATATCATTATTTCGATCAGTGATGATGATATTATTATTGGTGAAGCAAAAACTTGTAAAAATGGAGACTTCGCCAAATATTCCACTACTTCAAGACAGATTAAAGCTTATGTCACCCGTTGTGAAAATCAGGGAAAACGAGTTGCACAGGTACTTATCATCGCACCAAGTTTTTCGCAGGATTTCATTGACTCAGCAGAGATGGATACAGAGGTCAATATTTCACTATTGACGGCTGAGGGATTGAAGCAAATTCTAGATGCTTTTAAAGCAAAACGAAGGCCAAACTTTTCTGCCAGACTGCTAACCAAAGGTGGTTTACTTAAAGCTGAACTAATTGCGAAAAGTATTTAGAACTCAGTAAATTTAACAAGCTACCTACTTTTGAAGTTTCTAGATATATGGTTGTAAAGCATTCAGATTCAGGAGAGCTTTAAGGAGATTAAGCACTGGCATGTAAGTGACCGTTGGCGGCATGGATGCCGCCGTCGAGCCTATAGGGATATATTTACGGCGAGTCACTGGAATGACGGTGCTTAATAATTACATCATTCGCTGACTTGAAAAATTTCTAGATCTTTAGAACACACCAATAAGTGAAATACGGCGTGACGTATAAAACAAAACCCCAGTAAAAACTGGGGTTTATTATTTGAGCCTATGCTGGCAAAGGTTAGCCAGCTAAGCTAACAAATCAGCGCGTTATTTGATAAACGCGAACGCATCACCGTAGAGATGCGCTTCCTCTACACCAATCTCGCGGAAGATTTCCCGTGCTGCACCTACCATGTCGAAACGGCCGGCGATGTAGATGTCGTAGCCATTTAAGCTGACAAAATCTTGTTTGATTTGCGCTAACAGATTGGCGGTTTTACCTTGCCAATTAGCGGGGGCTTCTTCGATGACAGGGATAAAGTGCAACCAAGGGTGAGCGTCGTGCCACTCGCGAGCGATGGTTTCAAAGTACATGGCATCTTGGGTGCGACAACCCCAATACAGCATGGTTTCAACCTGTTGGTCTAGGGCAATTTGTTGCTCAACGATACTCTTAATATAAGAGAAGCCTGTGCCACCCGCGATTAATAGGCGAGGGCGAATGCTTTCGTGACGCAGGTGGGCATCGCCGCCGGGGGCTTCGATGTCGATAGTGCTGCCGTCAATGGCGCAGGCTTTTAAGTGCTCAACCACTTGCATGGGGTAGCTTTCGCTCACCGCGGCGCCAATGTGCAGTTCGATAAACTCGGCGTTGGGGGCTGACGCGATAGAGAAGGGGCGTTTATCTTTTTCGCCCATGACAACACATAGGTATTGCCCCGCTTGAAAATCGAAGGCGGTTTCAGGTTTTAATAATACTTGATATACGGCATCATTAAATGGGCTGACTTTCTCTATCTTACAACGTATGGTTTTCATCAAACTTCCTTTGCACCTTTCTTCAATGTTGTTGACTAGGTGGCGCTTCGCGGCCGATTATTGGCCTATTTTCTTGGCTTAAGGGTTACTTGAGCAACGGCTTAAGTTGAATTATAGGGTTGGGCTGTCGTCTATGCCTAACTCATCCCAGATTGAGTCGATCTTTTGTTTTACTTTGGGGTCCATCACAATGGGTGTGCCCCATTCACGGTTGGTTTCGCCTTCCCACTTATTGGTGGCATCTAGGCCCATTTTTGAGCCTAAGCCGGCAACGGGTGAGGCAAAATCAAGATAGTCAATCGGGGTGTTTTCGATCATCACGGTATCGCGTTTAGGATCCATGCGGGTGGTGATTGCCCAGATGACATCCTGCCAGTCGCGGCAGTTCACATCTTCATCGACGATAACAATAAACTTGGTGTACATAAATTGGCGCAGGAAAGACCATGCGCCCATCATCACCCGTTTGGCATGTCCCGGATATTGTTTGCGAATGGAGATCACTGCCATGCGGTACGAACAGCCCTCAGGCGGCAGATAAAAATCAACAATCTCAGGATATTGCTTACGCAAAATTGGCACAAACACTTCGTTTAATGCAACCCCCAGCATGGCGGGTTCATCCGGTGGACGGCCAGTGTAAGTGCTGTGGTAGATGGCATCTTTACGCTGAGTGATGTGGGTCACGGTAAATACCGGAAACTTATCGGTTTCGTTGTAGTAACCGGTGTGATCGCCGTAGGGGCCTTCTTCCGCCAGTTCCTCAGGGTCGATATAACCTTCGAGGATGATTTCGCTGGTGGCGGGCACTTCTAAGTCACAGCTTAATGCCTTGCAAACCTCGGTACGTTCACCGCGCAGTAAGCCGGCAAAAGCGTATTCGCTCATAGAATCTGGGACTGGGGTCACTGCACCTAAAATAGTCACAGGATCGGCACCAAGAGCCACCACTACAGGATAACGTTCACCGGGGAATTGTTGTTTAAAATCAGCAAAATCGAGCGCGCCGCCACGGTGGGATAACCAGCGCATAATTAGCTTATTTTTACCGAGTAATTGTTGGCGGTAAATGCCTAAATTTTGACGACTCTTGCGTGGGCCCTTAGTGATGGTTAAGCCCCAGGTCACTAATGGTGCAACGTCGCCCGGCCAGCAATGCTGAATGGGCAATTGGGTTAAATCGACCTCATCACCGGTTTTAACGATTTGTTGGCAAGGGGGATTACGTACTGTTTTAGGCGGCATGTTCAAAGCTTGCTTGAACATAGGGATCTTAGCGATCGCGTCTTTAAAACCGCGTGGTGGTTCGGGTTCTTTTAAAAAGGCCAGCAGTTCACCCACTTCGCGCAGTGCTAAGGGGTCATCTTTGCCGAGTGCCATTGCCACCCGTTTGGGTGTACCGAACAGGTTAACCAACACCGGCATCGAGTGATTTTTGGGATTTTCAAACAAAAGCGCAGGGCCTTTGGCGCGTAATACGCGATCGGCGATCTCTGTCATTTCTAAATGAGGATCAACTGGGTAGCGAATGCGTTTGAGTTCGCCGTTGGCTTCTAAGTGATCAATAAAGCTGCGTAAATCCTTAAAACTCATGTGGAAATAGCCTCTGCAGTGAAAATCCATGTGGCGCGCACTATAGCATTTTTATGTTTTAGGGTTAACCAATTCAGTGATCTTCAGACTTAGGAAGCGTAAAATGATTATCAGTAAGTCACGATTTATCTCGCTTACGCCCTTTATTTCGAGGTTTATATGAATATTTCTACAGGTTTTTCTCACGAAAAGTGTGTTCAAAGTCAATCAGCTAGCGCGCATAAACGGCCGCTAACGTGTTTGGTTTTATCGCTGGCTGTAGGGGTATCACTCTTGAGCGTGCTGAGTGTGTCGACTACAGCGGTTGCCGCTAATCGAGGCTATTCGGAGCAAAGCGGTCATCGCGATAGCCATAGTCGTGGCGCCAGTCATTACAACAATCGCTATGACAACTACGGCAATCACTATGACAATCGTTACGCGCACGCCGTTAACTATCGTCCCTATTATCGACCTTATTACCCTTGGGGTTTAGGTTTAGGATTTGCAACTGGCTCGGGCTGGAATGTCGGTTATGGCGTGAACACGAGCTGGAATAATGATTGGGGTTGGAATTCGCGCCATGCTTATGCACGCAATTACTGGAACTCGCCCTATTCGGGCATAGGCTTATCTATCCCTATGCGCGACGACGATGAACCTGTGGCTATTTCTGCGCCTGTACGGGTGACAACCAGTATGCAGTATTCCGCAAGTGAAGGTCGTATGGTATCGAGTATGCCAACAAGCGTGCCTGCAAACCCGACTACACAAATGGTGCAAAGTTATAGTGATAATGCAGACGCCGTTACAGCCGGTAATAATGCCGCAACGCCCCGTCAGCGCGTGGCGTACAGTGTGTCTAGCTTGCCGAGTAATGCCAGAGTTGTGCAACAGGATGGTCGTACACTTTACGAGTGGCAAGGCGCACTTTATGCCTACGACTGGAGCAGTCAAACCTATCAGGAACAACCCAGAAAGTAACAGTGAAAGCATTGTAAATCAGTTATTTAATTATATGTTTCCTCATTTATATTTGTAGAGTTATAAAAATATAAATAAGAGATACTCTGTCGATATTATTGACTATTACTCACTGTAATAAATGTGCTTATTTTGACTCCAACCATTTTTATTTAAATGATTTATTAATTAGAGTTTTGATATGTTTAATGATTTTAAAGTGCAACTCACAACTTTTGACTGGAATGGTGTCTCAGGTTTAACCAATATTTTAATGGTATTTTTAACGGCGTTCTTACTCTATAGCCTACGCCAAGGTTCTAAAAATATTAAAGAATCGGCGCTTTCACGTGATGCAGATATTTTGCGTTGGGCTATGGCTGAAATGGATATATTAAAGCCTGCTATTCGTGTGCTGACGGATGCCCATAAACGTATTGCGTATTGCCAATGTACAGATAATCATATTAAAGAGTTTGAGTGTAATTGGACGCCAGAAGAGCTTTTAGCAGCACAAGAAGTGAGTGTGAAATTACAGCGAGTTGGTTATATGGCACTGCACAATTTGATCTCTCGTAATCATTTTATGAATATCTGGGGGCCAATGTATTTGTCTACATGGTATTCGCTAGAGCCTTGGGTTAAACACAAAAGACTCGAGATGGATGAACCCCTAACTATTGAAGAAGGGGCTTATTCTCGGATGTATCTAGAGCAGTTTGCTCAGTATTGTGAAGTAAATATGCCAGATGTTTTAGTGAATAATGAGCGGCGACGCTTTAATCTGCCGGAAATTATCATTAAGAAGCCGCTAATATCGAGGCATATTAAAAAGAATTTCAGACGTTCAACTGAAAAACTTGATATCTAAATTATCCCTTAATATATTCTCATCAGTAATTGTCCGTGATGATTAACGAGCGATGCACTTGTTAAACATTCTGTCTTAGCATTACATCTGGCTAGCCCCTTTGTATGGTGATATCGGCGATATAACCATGCTGGGTGGCGATTAATGCTTGTTTAAGCATTCCTGCCGCTTCATCGGCCGACATAAAATTTGTGGTATCTAATGTTTTACCGCTACTTGGCCAAAAGCCAGTGTCCATACCGCCAGGATACACGGCAATCAACTTCATTGGGCTTTGTTTAAGCTCTAAACGTACCGACTCGACAAATCCTCGCACCGCCCATTTTGCCGCGCAGTAAGTTGACTCACCCGCCTTGGCTGCGAGCGCAGCAGTGGACATCACTATTACCACAGTGACCGCTTGATCTTTATAGCGTTTCACTAGCTCGCGCACTAACAGAATGGTCGAGGTAACATTGCTATTGAGTAGGCTTTGAATATCGCGTACGCCTTGGGTTTCAATCGCACCAAAATAGCCGCTGCCTGCACAGTGGATAACGGTTTTGGGTGTCGCAGTAAGACCATCAAACAGCGCTTCGAGACTCGATTCACTGGTGAGATCGGCGGCGATCGCGGCAATCGATTGCGTAGAAAAGGGTGTTAATGCATTGGCGACAGTGTGCAAGCGCTCGGTATTGCGCCCTGTAAGAGTCAGTGGTTCATTCTCTTTAGCATAAAGTGCGGCTAGGGCGGCACCTAAACCACTGCTGGCGCCGGTAATTAATATCATAGTGACCTCGGTTAATACTGCCTTTGCTTGAAAATCGCTGCTTAAACCCAGCTCTGCGGTGCGTTTCAATTCATGCTAAGGCGAGCGGTTAGATTAAGCTAAATAGCGGTTGATCAAATACGATTTCATCACCGTCTTTTACCCAAATAGCGCGGATTACGCCATCGCGTTCAGCTTGAATGGGGTTCATCATTCGCATCGCTTCGATAATGCAAATAACTTCACCTTTGCTGACCCTTTGGCCCACTTTAACCAGCGGTACATCATCGGGCTCGATTGCCGCATAAAAAGTGCCGACCATGGGCGAGACTTGCACAAAACCTTCGGTACTTGGCGAACTTGCTGTCTGCGAAACCGCTGTCGGTGAAACATGGCGCTGGCTAGTCATCTTTGCTTGTGCGCTCATCGGCGGTACTTGTGCTGCGGGCATAGATTGCTGCGTGGGTATATTAGCTGGCATAGGGCTATAGCGGGTGATACGAATCGATTCTTCACCTTCGGTTATCGCCAGTTCTGCGATATCCGATTCTTGTACTAATTCAATGAGCTTTTTAATTTTACGAAGATCCATTGCCATTTTTTGCCCTTGCAAAGTACGCTATTGAATAGGATTTATTGTGGTTGATTTAGCCGCTTAACGGCCGCTGCTAGCGCAAATTCATAACCCTGTGCGCCAAAACCACAAATTACGCCTATCGCCTTATCTGAGAAATAAGAATGCTGACGGAAGGCTTCACGGGCGTGCACATTGGATAAATGTACTTCATAAAAAGGAATATCGACCCCCAGTAAGGCATCACGCAGGGCAACGCTGGTATGGGTAAAAGCGGCAGGATTGATAATAATCAGTTGTGCATCGGTCGCATGAATCGCATTGATAAGTTCAAACTCGGCATTGGACTGAATATGTTCTAGCTCAACGCCTGCCAGCTTGGCTTGCTGGTGTAGTTCGGCGACTATGCCGGCTAAGGTTTGATGACCGTAAACGCTGGGCTCGCGGCGACCTAAGAGGTTCAGATTAGGGCCATTGACGAGTAAAATTTTGTGACTCATTGGGCTTTCCTTTACTCCAAGCCTTAATGTTCAAGCTAGGATAAATCGAGTTTAATGTATGTGCTAGACCACTAACTTAACCTGTTCAACTGGATTTTGCATTATCTGTTCATCGATTATGCATGAGCCGATTATGCCATTGAAATCCTGCGCCATTATTGGCCGATTTTAACTGCTACTTAATGTTTATTACCCATTAATAGTCACTCTTTTGCTGACGCATGGCTTTCGTCGCGCCTTTTTGTTTTTTAGTGTCTAAGCGCCGAGTTTGGCTGCCCTTAGTCGCGCGGGTCGGGATACGCTTTTTTTGCACTTCACCGACACTCGCCACTAAGGCAATAAATTGCTCTAATGCGGTTTGGCGGTTGGAGTCTTGGCTGCGACTCGCTTGGCATTTTATAATAATTTTACCGCTTTTAGTGATGCGGTGATCCGCCTTATTGAGCAAGCGCTCTTGATAAAATTCAGGTAATGATGAGCTTTTAATATCAAAAATCAGCTGCGCGGCGGTGGAGACTTTATTTAAGTGCTGGCCACCCGCGCCACTCGAACGGATAAATTGCCACTCGATTTCATTTTCCTGAAGTTCCACACGGTTTGAGATTGTTATCATGGCAAACTTAGGCATCTTTCAGCGTAGATTGAGAAGTCATCAATAACTGCTTATCGCTTTCCAATAGATTTGTTATCATCGGCGCATTATTTTCCAAGGCATGGGCCAAGGTCTGTGCTTGCAAAAAGTGTTCTCGATTCGGAGTGCCTCTATGTTATGCCAAATCCCCGATATTGCTAAGGGTGTTATCAGTCTTTTTGCCAGTGGTCGGTTGTCTTCCACCGATTATCGTACTCGCTTACAACCGGCGATTAAAAGTTATCGTAAAGACTGGGGGCAAGTTTGCCTGTATGTTGAGGCCGATGTGTTGCTCGAAGGCTGGGAATTTGAGTCTCTCACTGGTAGCGGTGAAGTCCAATTACCGAGTTTTGAAGCCCTAGTCTTTGTGGGCGGCCCTGATTGGGTTGGTAATTCGGTACGATTACTGGGGCCTTTTATGCAAGGCGAAGTTGCTTGGTTTCCATTAGAGCAAAAAGCCAAAGCGATTGCTTGGATCACAAAGCGATCAACTATCTAATGGCCCAAATGGGTTTTATTTATAAGGAATTAAATATGTCTTGCTTGAAATCTTTTGCTGCTAAAACCTCGATGTCTAAAGTGAGCGCGATAGCATTGGTGCTAGCGTTTACCGCAGGGCTTAGTGCCTGTGCACCTGAAGTGGGCACTGATGCTTGGTGTAAACAGATGAAAAATAAGCCATCTGGCGATTGGACTGCCAACGAAGCGGCTGATTATGCTAAACACTGTGTGTTTAAATAATTGAGATACTCATTAATCAGTGCGTAATGTAATAAGGTGATATTTGAATTCTTCCGCTAAGCCTTTCTTTACAAGAATGGTGACCCTACTGATAGCGATAATTGTGCTGCAATTTGCCGGTGCGAATTTAGGCGCGCATCAGCTACATATGGGTAACAGCGCGGAAGAATCTGATAATCACCCCCATTTGCAATTTAGTGCGTCAGTGACCACCTTAACTCAGTGTCTCGATTGCGTATGCCCAAGCGAGCAAAGTCTCGGATTTGTACTGGATGTTGATATTGCGGGCAAAACATCGGGTAAAAATCTAGGCAGTGAATTTCATTCACACTTAGTGAAAACTACCGAAATACAAGATTTTGATTTGTGTCTTGATTGCCAATGTCATGGCGGTCATGTGGCACTGTTATCCTCAGTGCTTAACCAGCCTGAACAGGCGTTAGCAAGCGTTTACCTTGCTAACGATTTAACCTATTTCTCACCTGATAATCTCCCTAAGTACCGCCCACCTATCGTTTAATTCTTCAATATTTTGCTTATTCCTCGGCCGAGAGTAATTGATTCATCCTATTGAATTTCATTCTTTGCTGTGAGGTAAGCCATTGACATTCATCCCTATAAAACTGCCTTAACTGACGCGCTGCACTATTAGCCAATGATAACTAATTAATTATTAGCTAACGAGTCGCTAGCGGTGCAGCCAGTGGTGCATTTTTACCCATGTATAGCATGGCGGGATGATTCGAGCGGCGCTGATTAACTTAGCCCTATTGATTTGAGCCTGATAGTGAGTATGCACTCATATTAAGGCGCACAAGTCAGCCGTTCTACATTCGATATTGTTAGGATTTACGATGAAAAAAAATATTCTCGCCCATGCCTTGCCTTTGTTATTGAGGCTAGGCCGATCTTGTTGTCGATATAGTTTATTGGGCAACGGTTTATTGCTGACCCTTGTACCCGCATCCTTTGCCCTCGCGGCAGAAAATCACCTCACTGAAACTTATTCCCTCGAAGCTAAGGCATTTAAGGCTCAGTCACTGGGTTTACCTACCCCAAAAATAGAAGTGCCATACATCGCCTTTGGCCAATGGCTGCCTGAGTTACTCAAACAGTTCAATCTGTTACCTGAAGTGCAGGCGCAGCTTATAAAGCAACAGCAAGCCGAACTGGTGATTCAAGCAGCAGATCGCGCCGTGTATAACCCCGAACTTGGGCTTAATTATCAACATGCCGATACCGACTCCTACAGCGTAGGGCTGAGCCAAACCCTTGATTGGGGCGATAAGCGCGGCGTAGCAATGCATCGTGCTGAACTAGAAGCACAAATCCTGTTAGCAGACATAGGCTTAGAGCGTAGCCAAATGTTAGCCGAACGTTTACTGGCGTTGGCAGAACAAGCTCAAAGCCGTAAGGCACTGACTTTTGCTGAGCAACAATTCAGGTTTACCAAGGCGCAGCTCAATATTGCCGAGCAGCGGCTGGCTGCGGGGGATTTATCCAACGTCGAATTACAACTAATGCGTTTGGAGCTTGCGACCAATACCGCCGATTATGCGCTTGCCGAGCAGGCAAATTTAGTCGCTGACGGCAAAGTGATTGCACTACTGGGCGGTCATCATTTTGCCTTCGCTGAGTTTATCGAAGAAATTAAGCGCTCGGTGACACAGTTGAAAGGCGATGTGAATACGGCGTCAACCTTGCCTGCTCTCTCGAGTGCTTACCAACAAGTGTTGCTTGCCAGAGTCAATACGATGCAAGTGAAGGCAAACGCTTCAGCGGACCCGACTATCAGTATCAGCGCTGAAAAAGAGGGCACTGATAATAAGCTCGGTGTTGGTGTATCGATTCCTCTGCACGTGCGTAATAACTACAGTGAGTTACAAGCTGTGGCCGATAAGGGCATCGCGATCGCACAGCAAGGCTATCTTGCCCGTGAGCGAGTGCTTACCGCCAAGCAGCAACAAGTCCTCCATGCGTTACCTCGTTTATTAGAGCGTTACCAAGACTGGCGCGAGCTAGTGCAAACCTCGGCCGCAAAAGCGGCTAAATCCTTAGACCAACAATGGCAGGCGGGTGATGTGAGTACTAGCGAGTACTTACAGAGTCGCCGTCAGTTAGCCGCCAGCTATTTAGTGGGCTTAAACCTAGAAACGGCTATTTATCAAAGCTGGTTATCTTGGATGGGCGAAAGCGGCCAGCTTATGCCCTTATTGGACAGCTCCGCTGAATTGAAAAGTTCAATGCCAAGCGCCGTTGCACGCACAGTCAAATAATGAGGTAACACTAATGAATTTAAATAATCACTTTAACGCTATCGAGTCTTATACGGTTGTTATATCAGAAATAATTGTCATGTCTAAATCGACTGCAGCTGAAATCACCGCGCCTGCAAAGCGTCAATTTAAACTGTCGACACTCGCTCTCGCATTTTTTGTGCTTGGCTGCGGGGCGCTTTTTACCGCGCAATCTTCATGGGCTGGGGATGATCACGCTTCAGTCACGAAAACGGAGCCTGCTGATGAACATGGCGAACAAGCACTGAGGTTGACACCAGCGCAGCAAGCTTTAGCGGGCATTAGCTTGTTGCCGTTGTCGAGCGATAGCTTGAATATCGCCAACTTAAATCTGGATATTAGTGCAACAGCAACCTTAGTGGTGGATCGCGATAGAACCGCAACCCTCGCTCCGCAGCTTGATGTCCGTGTGCTGGCACGCCATGTAGTACCTGGGCAAGAGGTTAAAAAAGGTGAGCCTTTACTTACCTTGGGCGGCACTGCGGTTGCCCAGGCGCAGGCAGATTATATCAATGCCGCCGCTGAATGGAGCAGAGTTAAACGTATGAGTGAGGGCGCTGTGAGTGTTAGCCGCCGTATGCAAGCACAAGTAGATGCCGAACTTAAACGGGCTATTTTAGAGGCCATTAAAATGACGAGCGCGCAAATTCGCGCATTAGAATCGACGCCTGAAGCGATTGGTAGTTATCAACTGCTGGCACCGATTGAGGGTCGGGTGCAACAGGATATCGCCATGCTAGGGCAAGTGTTTAGCGCCGGTACGCCGTTAATGCAGCTGACCGATGAATCCTATTTATGGGTCGAGGCGCAGTTAACGCCAACGCAAACTGCACATATAAATGTCGGCAGCGCCGCCTTGGTACAAGTGGGTGATAAAACGCTGGCGGGTAAAATTATTGGCCGTTCCCATGAACTTGATAGCGTGACGCGCACCGAGCAAGTGCTAGTGAGTATGCCCAATCCTAATCATGTGTTGCATGCGGGGCAATTTGCCGAGCTGTATTTTGCCAATACTATCGCCAACTCTGCTGATAAGGCTGGTGGAATTGTGCTGCCCGATGCGGCGCTTACCCGTAGCGGCGATGGTGATTGGCAGATTTTTATTCAAGATGAAGATGGTTTTGAATCGATTGAGGTTGAAGTGGTGCAGCGTCAGCGTGGGTTGAGTGTAGTGCAAAGTGCTGAGCTTGAAAAAGCTAGACAAGCACAGCTTAAGGTCGTGGTTAGTGGGGCATTTTTCTTAGCATCTGAGTTGGCGAAAGCGGGCTTTGATATCCATAACCACTAATGTTGCCACTGAACGCTTGAGGGATTTTGTATGTTACAAAAGTTAATCGAAGCCGCGATTAAAAATCGGCTGTTAGTGGTGTTGGCGCTGCTCGCTATGATAGTAGCAAGCGTGTTTATGTTACCTAAATTAAATCTTGATGCTTTTCCCGATGTCACCAACGTGCAAGTGACCATTAATACTGCGGCTGAAGGATTAGCGGCTGAAGAGGTCGAAAAGCTCATCAGTTATCCGGTGGAATCGGCTATGTACGCCTTACCTGCGGTAACTGAGGTTCGTTCGCTATCGCGTACTGGCTTATCTATCGTGACCGTAGTCTTTGCCGAAGGGACGGATATTTACTTTGCCCGCCAGCAGGTGTTTGAACAGTTGCAAGCGGCGCGGGAGATGATCCCAAGCGGTGTAGGTGTACCTGAAATTGGCCCCAACACATCAGGGTTAGGGCAGATCTATCAATATATTCTGCGCGCCGAACCCAGCTCTGGCATCAGTTCTACCGAATTACGTAGCTTAAATGATTATCTAGTGAAACTGATACTGATGCCCGTTGGCGGCGTGACTGAAGTGTTGTCTTTTGGTGGCGATGTGCGCCAATACCAAGTGCAGGTCGACCCCAATAAGCTGCGTGCCTATGGCTTGTCGATGGCGCAAGTGACCGAGGCGCTTGAAAGCAATAACCGTAACGCTGGAGGTTGGTTTATGGACCAAGGCCAAGAGCAGCTGGTGGTGCGCGGTTACGGTATGTTGCCCGCAGGGAAAGAGGGTTTAGTGGCGATCGCACAAATCCCTCTTACGGAGGCTAAAGGCACACCCGTGCGCGTGGGGGATATCGCCAAAGTGGACTTTGGCAGTGAAATCCGTGTCGGCGCGGTTACGATGACGCGCCGCGATACTAGCGGACAAGCGCAACCTCTTGGTGAAGTGGTGGCGGGTGTGGTGCTTAAACGCATGGGCGCTAACACTAAGGCGACGATTGATGATATTAGCGCGCGGGTGAAGCTTATTGAACAGGGATTGCCCGACGGTGTGTCTTTTGAGGTGTTTTACGATCAAGCTGATTTGGTCAAACAAGCCGTAACGACGGTGCGTGATGCGCTGTTAATGGCCTTCGTGTTTATTGTCGTGATTTTGGCGCTGTTCCTTGTCAATATTCGGGCTACCTTACTGGTGCTGTTATCCATACCCGTTTCTATCGGGCTGGCGTTAATGGCTATGTCCTACTACGGGCTGTCGGCAAACTTAATGTCGCTGGGTGGTTTAGCCGTGGCGATCGGCATGTTAGTCGATGGTTCTGTGGTGATGGTGGAGAATATTTTCAAGCATCTCACTCAGCCAGATCGCCGTCATTTAAAGGCGGCAAGCACGCGCGCCGATGGTGAGCTCGACCCCTATCACGGCGATGAGGATGGTGTTAACGGGATTAGAGAACGAAGTGATAGCGGAAAAAATAGCGTAACTGACTCAACTAAGGCTGCCGATAGCATGGTCATCCGCATCATGCTTGCGGCAAAAGAGGTTTGTAGCCCTATCTTTTTTGCGACCGCAATTATTATCGTGGTGTTTGCACCGCTGTTTGCCCTAGAAGGGGTTGAAGGTAAGCTATTTCAGCCGATGGCGGTCAGTATTATTCTGGCGATGATATCGGCACTGTTGGTAGCACTTATTGCGGTGCCAGCCCTTGCCGTGTATCTGTTCAAGCATGGCGTGGTACTTAAACAAAGTATAATTTTAGCGCCGTTGGATACGGCTTATCGCAGGCTACTGACAACAACACTCGCAAGGCCAAAAATGGTGATACTCAGTGCCCTATTGATGTTTGGTTTTAGCTTATTGTTATTACCGCAACTGGGTACAGAGTTTGTCCCCGAACTAGAGGAGGGCACGATTAACATGCGAGTGACGCTGGCGCCGACCGCCAGTTTAGGCACGTCGCTTGAAGTGGCGCCTAAACTCGAGGCTATTTTGCTAGAGTTTCCCGAGGTGGAATATGCCTTAAGTCGCATTGGCGCGCCTGAGCTTGGCGGCGATCCTGAGCCTGTGAGTAATATCGAAATTTATATCGGGCTCAAACCAATAGATGAGTGGCAATCGGCGAGTTCACGTTTAGCATTACAACGCTTGATGGAAACTAAACTCAGTGTGTTCCCTGGGCTTTTGCTGACCTTTTCACAACCGATTGCAACGCGGGTAGATGAGTTGCTTTCGGGCGTAAAAGCGCAATTGGCGATCAAAATATTCGGCCCAGATTTAGCGGTATTGTCACAGAAGGGCCAAACGCTCACTGATTTAGTCGCAAAAACCCCCGGCGCTGTTGATGTATCACTTGAGCAAGTCAGCGGTGAGGCGCAATTAGTGGTGCGGCCAAAGCGCGAGCTATTGGCGCGTTATGGCATAAGTGTCGACCAAGTGATGAGCCTTGTTAGCCAAGGCATTGGCGGTGCGAGTGCGGGACAGGTTATTGATGGTAATGCCAGATACGACATCAATCTGCGCCTCGCGGCGGAGTTTCGCCAAAGTCCCGATGCGATTAAAGACTTGCTACTCAGTGGCACTAATGGTGCCACGGTACGCTTAGAAGAAATTGCCACAGTAGAGGTAGAAATGGCGCCGCCGAATATTCGCCGTGACGATGTACAGCGCCGCGTGGTGGTGCAGGCTAACGTGGCAGGGCGCGATATGGGCTCTGTGGTGAAAGATATCTATGCTTTAGTACCACAAATTGACTTACCAGCAGGCTATACGGTGATCATTGGTGGTCAGTATGAGAATCAGCAACGGGCACAGCAAAAGCTGATGCTAGTGGTGCCAGTTTCTATCGCCTTGATTGCCTTGCTGTTGTACTTCTCCTTTGGTTCATTCAAGCAAGTGTTACTCATTATGGCGAACGTACCCTTAGCTTTGATTGGCGGCATAGTGGCTTTGTATGTCAGTGGCACTTATTTATCTGTGCCTAGCTCAATTGGCTTTATCACTCTATTTGGTGTGGCCGTACTTAATGGTGTGGTGTTGGTGGATTCTATTAATCAGCGTAGGCAAAGTGGTGAAGCACTGTATGACTGCGTATATGAAGGAACCGTTGGCCGATTACGACCGGTATTAATGACGGCACTGACCTCGGCATTAGGCTTGATCCCTATTTTATTATCTTCTGGCGTGGGCAGCGAAATCCAAAAACCGTTAGCAGTGGTGATTATCGGTGGCTTATTTAGCTCGACGGCGCTGACGTTACTGGTATTACCAACCTTATATAGATGGTTGTATAGAAACGATAAGCACTTCGATGCACTTGGTTAAGCGGAGTTAAACTTAAATTAAGCCGTGAACGAGGACAATATCTTGAACTCTTTAAGGTGATTATCCTCGTATTAGAGCAGGTTATTTTATTGACTAAAAGATTAAAAAATCAGTGAGCTAACAGGCTGTAGATAGGCTAGTCTTAGAACTGACATTTAAGGACGTTAATTTTTGGAGAGCGTTATGATCGCTGTAATTTTTGAAGTCATCCCGACACAAGAAGGGAAGGAAGAGTATCTGCACGTGGCGGCTGAAATGCGCCAATATTTAGAAGGCCGTAAGGGATTAATTTCGATTGAACGTTTTCAGAGCTTAACTGACGATGGCAAAGTGCTGAGTTTGTCGTTTTGGGAAGACCAAGCCTCTATTACCCAATGGCGTAATCAAATGGCCCACAGCATTGCTGAGCAAACGGGCATAGTGCCTTGCTTGTTTAATTCTTACCGTATTCGTGTCGCCGAAGTGGTACAAGATTACAGTGAAACGATACACATTGAAGCTGAGTAATTGCTTATCTAACGGACATAAAAAAACCATCGAAGTCGATGGTTTTTTTATGTCCGGCGCTAAGATGGTAGATTATTTTTCTTGCTGAGCTTTTAATAAGTCACGGATTTCAGACAGTAACTCTTGCTCTTTGGTTGGTGCTGGTGGCGCTGTTGGGGCGGCTTCTTCTTTGCGCTTTAAGCGGTTAATCGCTTTAACACCCATGAAAATGGCGAAAGCGATAATAGTAAAGTCGATAATGGTTTGAATAAATTTACCATAAGCAATAACAACTGATGGCGTGTCACCTTGAGCGGCCTGTAGCACTATGCTCAAATCGCTAAAGTTTACCCCGCCTAGGATAATACCAATTGGTGGCATGATGACATCGGCCACAAAAGACGACACGATTTTTCCGAATGCGGCACCAATGATAATACCTACAGCCATGTCGATAACATTGCCACGTGACGCAAAAGCCTTGAACTCTTTAAGTAAGCTCATCGGGGTTTCTCCAAAATTAAGATTGAATGTTAAATATTGTTATGAAGGATGTATCAACAAAACCTAATAAATTTTTGCTGTTCGTTACCTTTGTAAGCTTATAGTGGCTTGTGGATTAAGGCAATTATGAGCTTGGGGTATTCTTCTTTCTACTGCGATTTAAAACCTCAAAAGTTACAATTGTTACTGCTAATAGCGAAATGATTTACGCGCTAGTATCGGCTTGGCTGATAAAATCGGGAACTTCTAATACTTGCGATCCCCAACGTTTAAATAAAGCGGAATAGATAAACTCTATAAAAACACGGTATTTTCGCGGTAAATATGCCCGTTGCGGATAGCTGAGCACGACCTTAGTCTGGCTCATCGGGTAGTCATCTAATAATGGGATTAAGTGGCCCTTTTCTAATGCTGTTTGGGCGATGATAGAGGGCACTGCTGTTATTCCAAGCCCTGCAATGGCGGCCTCGCGGGCTAGAGTGACATTGTTTACCGTCAGTTGGGTCATGGGTTCAGCAATAATCCAGCTTTTACCATCGAATAACTTCCATGCTCCTTCAATATGTGCCGACTGCAAACGGATGGCTTTATGCTTAGTTAAGTCCTGTGGCACTTTGGGTGTGCCATGCTGGGCTAAATAAGCCGGGCTTGCCATGAGCGATTTATGGGCATTGACTAAGGCATAGCTTTGCAGGCGGGTATCACTCGAATCGGCAATTTGAAATAACAAATCGATACCTTCTTCTATTGCATCGACTTTACGATTAGTCAGCTCGGCGTCTATAGTAATATCAGGATAAAGTGTTAAAAACTGGGCGAAAATTGGCCCTAAAAAGAGTTGACCTAATTCAATCGGGCAAACAATTTTAAGATTACCTTTGATCAATTGTTGCTGGGCGCTGAGCTGATGTTCGGCGCTCTGTAAATCGATAAGAATTTTATTGATGCGATTGTAATAACTCGATCCCGCCTCGGTAAGCTTTAGGGCTCTAGTGGTACGAAATAGCAGTTGTGCTCCGGTATCCGCTTCGAGTTCAGCAATTTTACGGCTTACGGTGGCTTTAGTAATCCCAAGGGCTTTTGCAGCGCCAGTAAAACTGCCTTGCTCGACTACTTGAGCGAAAATTTGCACGCGATTGAGATCCATCATTGTTACACCTGTGAAACAGTGGGGTTATTTTTTACTGACTAATAAACTTATTGAGACAGTAGTACACTAGATATCACTAATCAAGGAGTCATTCATGTCCAAAAGTAAACTCATTATCGCCGTCCCATTGTTATTTGCCGCAGTTGCGGGAGGCGGTTATTACTGGTGGACACTGGTACGTTTTCTTGAAACCACGGATAACGCTTATGTGGATGCGGATATTTCCCATGTTAGCGTTAAAGTGCCTGGTTACGTGGTGTTAAGTGGCGTAACCGATAACCAACATGTGCAAAAGGGTGAGTTATTAGCCCAGCTTGAAGATAACCAATTTACTGCCAAATTGAATCAAGCCGAAGCATCGCTTGCCAGTTCGAAGGCAGACTTGCAAACCTTGGCCGCTAAAGTGGAGTTACAACGTGCTTTAATCACCCAAGCCAGTGCCGGTGTTGTGGCAGCCCAGTCCGATAAAATACGGGCGCAGCAACAATTGAGCCGCTCGCAAAAGCTTAAAGTCAGTAATTACAGCTCCCAAGATGATGTTGACCAACTGCAAGCAGGATTTGATTCTGCTGCTGCCCGCCTCGATGAAGCTAAAGCCGTGCTGGTGGCAAAACAACGTGAGTTAGCAGTTTTTAATGCTCAGTTAGATCAGGCGGATTCCGTAGTTGAACGGGCTAACGCCACCTTAGAACTGGCTAAGATTCAGTTAAATGATACCCGTGTTACCGCACCGTTTTCTGGGGTGATTGGTAAACGTGGCGCTATGGTGGGGCAATATGTGCAGCCCGGCCAAGCACTTTACAGTTTGGTTCCGGATGGGGCTGTGTGGATCACGGCGAATTTTAAAGAGACCCAAATCCAACATATGCAAGCAGGGCAGTCGGTACAGGTCAGTCTTGATGCGTTTCCTGATAAAACCTTCATCGGTGTTATCGACAGTCTGTCACCAGCGTCCGGCTCCAAATTTAGTCTATTGCCAGCAGAAAATGCCACCGGTAACTTCACTAAAATAGTGCAACGCATTCCTGTGCGTATTCGCCTCGATTTGTCTGCGGAAGAGGCGCACGTATTACCGGGGTTAAGTGCGGTAGTGAAAGTAGATACGGCGTCAGGCCCAGTTACATCGGCAATCGCTGCAAATATAGGTCGTTAGTATGAGCGCAACTGGCTCTATAGCTGCGTCTGCCGATATGGAGGCGCAGGGCATCAGTGCATCTAAAATCCCCACTGGTTATGAGCGTGGTAGTCGCCGCTCATGGATTGCTGTATTTGGTGGTTTGATTGGCGCTTTTATGGCGATCCTCGATATCCAAATTACCAATGCATCGTTGAAGGAAATTCAAGGCAGCCTAGGCGCAACCCTCGAAGAAGGCAGTTGGATTTCAACCGCGTATCTGGTGGCTGAAATGATTGCGATCCCGCTCTCGGGTTGGCTCAGTACTGGATTGTCGGTCAGACGTTATTTACTGTGGACCACCGCCGCCTTTATTTTTGCTTCAATTTTATGCTCTTTAGCGTGGAATTTAGAGGCGATGATCGCCTTTCGGGCGCTGCAAGGTTTCTTTGGTGGCGCGCTTATTCCGCTGGCCTTTAGGCTGATTCTGGAGTTTTTACCCGATAATAAGCGTGCTGTCGGCATGGCGTTATTTGGTGTTACTGCAACCTTTGCCCCTTCAATTGGCCCGACATTAGGCGGTTGGTTGACCGAGCAATTTAGCTGGCATTATCTGTTTTATATCAACGTGCCACCGGGTTTGTTGGTGATGGCGATGTTGGCTTACGGTTTAGAGAAAAAATCGATTGTTTGGGATAAACTGAAAAATGTCGATTTAGCGGGCATTGTCACTATGGCATTAGGCATGGGTTGCCTTGAAGTAGTGCTCGAAGAAGGTAACCGTAAAGACTGGTTTGGCTCGGAGCTTATTCGTAATTTAACGATCATTGCTGCTGTTAATATAGTGTTGTTTGTGTGGATCCAGTTAAGGCGTAAAGAGCCATTAGTCAATTTGCGTCTACTCGGTAAACGTGACTTTTTGCTTTCCACCGTGGCCTATTTTTTACTCGGGATGGCACTGTTTGGCGCTATCTATTTAATTCCGCTGTATCTATCGCAAGTTCACGATTACACACCGTTAGAAATCGGTGGCGTGATTATGTGGATGGGATTTCCACAGTTATTAGTGTTGCCCTTAGTGCCCAAATTAATGGAGCGTTTTGATAGCCGTTATCTTGCCGCGTTTGGTTTTTTAATGTTCGCCATTAGCTATTACATGAATAGTCAGATGACCGCAGATTATGCCGGCCCACAGATGATCGCCTCGCAAATAGTACGAGCTCTGGGCCAGCCGTTTATCTTAGTGCCGATTGGGATGCTCGCGACCATGCATTTAAAACCCCATGAAAATGCCTCGGCATCAACGGTATTAAACGTGATGCGTAACTTAGGCGGCGCCTTTGGTATTGCGTTAGTTGCGACCCTGTCTGATACCTTGTCGCGCGCACATTTGGCGCATATTAAAGAATCTTTACCCGCAGTGAGCACACAAGCGCAGGATTATTTAGCTCAAAGCGCCAGTATGTTGCAAGCGGGAGGTTCAGACCCTTACACTGCGGCTTTGCAAGCAAAAGCTTTATTAGCTAAAACCATGAGCCAGCAAGCCTATATTCAAGCCTATAACGATGTGTTCTACATTATAGGCGCGCTGTTACTTATCGCTGTTTTTGCCGTATTGCTTATTCGTAAACCCACGGTGCCGGTATCCCACGATGCTATGGTCGAATAAAGACGAAGTTGTTAGTTGACCTTGTTGAATAGCATAAATCCCTCTCAAATTTATTTAATCTATTCAACACGTTTTACACCTTAGTCTTAGCCGATTAAGGTGCTTTTTTATGGTCTTTATGCTGTGGTAGACTCAAAGCTCTTTTTCGATGATGTGCAGAAGGTGAACGCTTGCAGTGGCAAAATCTTACATTTAATCAATTAAATGCCAATACGCTATACGACATATTAAAACTCAGAGTCGATGTGTTTGTGGTGGAGCAGGCCTGCGCGTATCCTGAGCTTGATGATAAGGATAGGCACCCACAAACCCAACATTTAATTGGCTTGTCGCCAGCGGGTGAACTCCTTAGTTACGCGCGCATTTTACCGCCGGGGCTAAGCTATCCTGAGGCGAGTATTGGCCGCGTGGTGGTATCGCCATCAGCGCGAGGTAAAGGGCTGGCAATGCTTTTAATGCAACACGCCATCGAAGCTGTGCTAACGACTTGGCCCGATGCTGGCATTCAAATTGGTGCCCAAGATTACCTGAAAGCCTTTTATCAAACGCTGGGGTTTAAAGCCTGCTCGCAAATGTATTTAGAAGATGGTATTCCCCATTTAGATATGCGCTATCAATCAGCATAAGCGATCAACAAAAGCTAGGCACATAAGCATTCAACGCTAAGCCCAATAAGGAACCGAGATGTCGACTTCAACGGATTATAAAATCAATCAACAGCAAATTGCCTGTGTGGCGAGTTTTTTGGCTAAAGAGGGTAAAACCGAAGCGCTGATCGCGGCGCTTGCGAGCCTTATTCCAGATACGCGCCGCGAAGCGGGTTGTATTCGATACGAGCTTAATGTGAGCCGTGATGAACCACGTCGGGTGACGTTTGTAGAGAAGTTTGTCGATATTGCTGCTTTTGATGAGCACTGCGCTAAAGACGCCATTCAACATTATTTCCACCAAGTGATGCCCGAATTGGTTGAGTCGTTCCATGTGGAAACCTATCACCAAATTATTGTCTAATCGTGAGATAAATTATTAGGAGCTTGCAGTGTTGATTAACTATATCGAGCCAGTATTTAGACCGCCATCAGAATGGAAGTCATTGATACTGCAAGTGACTAATGGTTGCAGTTGGAATCAGTGCAGCTTTTGCGACATGTATACCCAGCCGCAAAAAGCCTTTCGGGCACAAAAGCTCGATAAGGTTGAGCAGGATATTCTGGCCGTGGCGCGTGCTGGCGTGGCGGTTTCGCGGATATTTTTGGCCGACGGCGATGCCATGAGCTTGCCCTTTGCTCGGCTTGAAGCCATTTGTGAGTTGATCAACACTCACTTGCCGCAGGTTACGCGTATTAGCAGTTATTGTTTGCCGCGTAATCTGAATAATAAAACCCCAGAGCAACTTGCACGCCTACGCGAACTTGGGCTGTCTTTACTCTATATTGGTTGTGAAAGTGGCGATGATCTAGTGCTAGATAAAATCCAAAAGGGTGAGACTTTTGAGTCATCACTCGCGGCGCTACTTAAAATCCGCGCCGCGGGGATGAAGTCATCGGTAATGATCCTCAATGGCTTAGGCGGCGTTGAGTTATCCCATCAACATGCGGTTAATTCAGCTAAGTTAATGAATGCCGCTCAGCCAGATTATCTCTCTACCTTAGTGGTCACTTTACCCTTAGGCACAGAGCGAATGGACGCAGTATTTGGCGGTCAATTTCAGTTGCCGGATCAACATGGCTTGTTCCAAGAAATGCATACCCTATTGAATCATTTGGAATTAGAACAGACGATTTTTAGATCAGACCATGCCTCCAATTATTTAGTGCTCAAAGGCGTGCTTGGTAAGGACAAGGCGAAATTGCTGGCACAGGTTGCACTCGCCATCAATGCGCCGCGCAGCATTCCCTTAAGACAAGAATGGCAGCGTGGGCTTTAAGGGGCGGCAGTTTAACCCTAGCACTGTCAGCTAAATCAAACGTTAATCTAGGTAGAAAGAGGTATGTCAATTATATGGATAGCCTTCACATAACTCATTAAAAAAGATATGAATTGTCTACAGGTGGTGCATATTGATCGCCGCTACCTTGCGAAATAACCATCGCAGGATAACTAACTCAGTAAATAAGTGTGTAGCGAAATAGGGCTATGAACGTTATTGTTTATATTAATGGTTATTTATATCTCGCATAAATACCCCTTCAAAGTCGACGTTTGATATCTATTACAGCGAATCAAAGCAGAGAGTCCGTTTTATCAAAAACTGAGGCTTGTCATTGTAGCTAGTGTTATTTTTCAATTAAAACAGTGAGTTCAACTGGTTTGCGGTGAGCACTTAGGACGGATTAACACCGCTCCAAAAAAACTTAGCCAAGATGTACCACCCCACAGGAGAAAATCATGACTGACAAGAAAAAATTAACCACTAATGCAGGCTGTCCTGTTGCGCATAACCAGAACGTTATGACGGCCGGACCACGCGGCCCACAGTTATTACAGGATGTTTGGTTTCTGGAAAAACTGGCGCATTTTGACCGAGAAGTGATCCCTGAAAGACGTATGCACGCCAAAGGTTCTGGCGCTTATGGTACCTTTACCGTCACCAAGGATATTACCCAATACACGCGCGCCAAGTTATTTAGCCAAGTCGGTAAAAAGACCGCACTGTTTAGCCGTATGTCTACCGTGGCGGGTGAGCGCGGCGCCGCCGATGCTGAGCGTGATATTCGTGGTTTTGCCCTGAAATTTTATACAGAAGAAGGCAATTGGGATTTAGTGGGTAATAATACGCCAGTTTTCTTTTTACGTGATCCGCTAAAATTCCCCGATCTTAATCACGCCGTAAAACGCGATCCACGCACCAATATGCGTAGCGCAAAAAATAACTGGGATTTTTGGACATCGTTACCAGAGGCGTTGCATCAAGTAACAGTGGTGATGAGTGATCGCGGTATTCCTAGCAGTTATCGCCATATGCATGGTTTTGGCTCGCATACTTTTAGCTTTATCAATGCTAGTAATGAGCGTTTTTGGGTTAAGTTCCATTGGCGCACTCAGCAAGGCATTAAAAATATGACCGATGCTGAAGCCACAAAAGCGGTGGGTGAGTGTCGTGAAACCCATCAACGCGATTTATATGAAGCGATTGAGCGCGGCGAATTTCCGAAATGGACTTTGTATGTACAAGTCATGCCAGAGAAAGATGCGGCTACCGTACCATACAACCCATTTGATTTAACCAAGGTGTGGCCACACGGCGATTACCCTTTAATTGAGGTCGGTGAAATCGAGTTTAACCGTAACCCAGATAACTATTTTGCTGAAGTTGAACAAGCCGCATTTAACCCCGCTAACATTGTACCAGGCATCGGTTTTTCGCCCGATAAAATGCTGCAAGGGCGTTTGTTCTCTTATGGCGATGCCCAGCGTTATCGTTTGGGTGTAAACCATCATTTAGTACCTGTTAATGCGGCTCGTTGCCCTGTTAGTAGCTATCACCGTGATGGTGCTATGCGTGTCGATGGCAACCACGGCAGTACACTGGGTTACGAGCCTAATAGTTATGGTGAATGGCAAGAACAACCGGATTTTAGCGAGCCACCGCTGGAGTTGTCGGGTGCTGCTGCTCACTGGGATCACCGTGAGGATGCGGATTATTACTCGCAGCCTGGTGCGTTGTTCCGCTTAATGTCGCCAGAACAGCAGCAAGTATTGTTTGATAATACGGCTCGCTCTATTGGTGATGCACCAAGAGAAATTCAAATCCGTCATATTGGCAACTGTTTTAAAGCAGACCCCGCCTACGGTAAGGGTATCGCTAAAGCGCTAGGTATTCCGCTAAGTGACATACCGAAGTAAATACGCTGAAACGGCTAACCGGGCTGCATATCGCAGACGGTTAGCTGCACCATAAGTTGGCTTATTTATCCTGCAATGGCGAGCTTTGCCGTTTTCGTCATGTTGATATGTTATTTACCTTACTGCTAGCCAAATTATCCGCAAATAGAATGAAGCGCACTATGACGATTGCTGCGTAGCTGTTATTTTTTTAAGCTAAAGCTTTATCTATAATTAACGGATTGCACTGCCTCACAATCTCAATTTATCCATTCCACACAGCCTAAACTGACCCATTCCATATTGGTAGTGGTGAGCATAGCCCATCCCTCTCATTTTTTGAGCTTGTCGTCTCAGTCGCTATTTGTTTATTTGGTTAAATTCTGAGAGCAGCCTAAGTGACTGTGCTTAGATGATTGGGTAAGAATAAGAGATAAGGTGACTGCGATACCTTCAGTACGTTACACAGCGCACTCTGATAGGGTTAATCCTAAATTATAGTGAAGTAAGTTAATATTTTATTAGGGATCAACATGTTTCAGATATTTACTGAATTTGCGACTTGGCTAGTGTATGGCGTGTTTGGTCTCGAGGCCGATTCAGCCTTGGGCGGCGCAGTACATTTTTTTGTTGAAGATGTCAGTAAAATTTTTGTATTACTGGTGATGATGATTTATTTCATTGCACTACTACGTGCTTCCCTAGATGTTGAGCGCGTTCGGGATTATTTAGCCAGTAAGAATAGGAGTGTAGGTTATTTATTGGGGTCGACCTTTGGCGCGATTACCCCTTTTTGTTCTTGCTCGAGCATCCCGGTCTTTTTAGGTTTTACTTCGGCTGGCATTCCCCTTGGTATTACGATGGCATTTTTGATCACATCGCCTTTGATCAATGAAGTCGCCGTATTACTGCTTATGAGTTTGTTAGGCTGGAAGTTTACCTTGCTATATGTTGTCGTTGGTATGACAGTGGGCATAGTCAGCGGGCTGTTGTTAGATGCGATGAAGGCTGAGCGTTGGTTACAATCCTTCGCTGCAGAGGCCCTAGTCCGTGGACGGCAGATGGCGTTATCGAACGATGCCGCTATTCCAGGCCGTGTTTTATCCTTTTCTGAGCGTCATGCCTTTGCTAAAACGGAGGCAATTGAGATTTTTAGTCGCGTATGGAAGTGGGTCGTTATCGGCGTAGGTCTTGGCGCTGCCTTGCATGGTTTTGTACCAGAGGGCTGGGTCGAAACCCATTTAGGTCAAGGTCAGTGGTGGTCTGTACCTGTGGCAGTGCTAATCGGTATTCCTTTGTATTCTAATGCAACGGGTATAATTCCTGTGATGGAAAGCTTGTTGGCAAATGGCTTACCCATTGGTACCACGCTGGCATTTTGTATGAGTACCGTCGCAGCCAGTTTCCCTGAATTTGTTTTACTTAAACAAGTCATGCAGTGGCGCCTTTTGGCGGTGCTGTTGGTTGTACTATTAACGGCATTTACGTTAGTAGGTTGGATTTTTAATTTTGCAGCACCGTATTTATAAGGAAGTAACATGAAAAAAATCAAAGTATTAGGTAGCGGCTGTGCTAAGTGTAGCCAAACTGCCGAGATGATTGCAGACATATCAGAAGAAATGGGCATAGATGTCATCGTAAAAAAAGACACGGATCCTCAAAGTTTATTGAAATTTCACGTTATGAAAACTCCTGCGGTAATCATTGATGATGAGCTCATCCACAGTGGATCAGTACCGACCCGTGATGAAGTTGAAGGATGGTTAAGGGACTAAGTTTTTAATTGTTAAGCGCTAAGGCGCATTACTGGTCCATTTGCCATACAGTGATAGTGTTAGTAAAAATAGAGGCTAACAATATACGCCATTGTCGGTCTCCATTTTTTGGCAATGGCGCTATTACCGCATAAGTCAAAATTAATTGCCATAAAATGAAAAAATCATAATTTAACATCAATTTATTGGGACTTAACTAGGATGAATATTCGAGGGCGGCCTTGAGGATATTGTTAAATTTAGGCCTATATCTAAGCTTTTATTTAAGCATATGTTGCTCAACGCTATCTGTGTTTGCGGCACAAACCACGCCTGCTTTAAGTCATATTGCTAAGCCTGCGGCTTGGCAAAGCTCACTCTACATCCGCCAAGCGTTCAGTGAAGTCGCGCTTAAAAATGAGTATGACAAGGCTAAACATCGGATACGTAAATGGTACATACCTGTGCGAGTGTTTATTGAACATCAAGTGGGCGATAGGGCGCTGCACACACAATTGGTGCAGATGCAGCTAACGCATTTAGCCGAGATTACGGGTCATGATATGCAGCTGGTGGATACGCTAGCTGATGCGAATCTCCATTTAGTATTTACCCGTCAATCCTTGTGGGCAAGTGAGGTGATGCGCTTGATGGGAGTCAACTCGGCGCAAAATGTTCATGGCTCTGTTTGTATGGGTAAGTTCGCCCTTAACTCAAAGAGTGAAATTGAACGTGCATGGGTCATTATTCCCGTTGATCAAGCGCAAATGCACGGTAAGTTAGTGGCTTGCGTGGTTGAAGAAATAACCCAAGTGCTCGGACTGCCTAATGATTCCGAAAAAGTGTTCCCCTCTATCTTTAATGATAAAACCCCGCAAGATTTACTCACTGGTCTCGATTTAATTCTGCTTAAACTACTCTATAACTCGAGTATTCGCGCGGGAATGACTGCTGCTGAGATCGAGTCCCCAGTGCAACATTTACTGAAGCAATGGCAAGGCGATGGCACGATTGCGAATGCCGATAAAATAGTGCGCCAAGGTCAGTTATACCCTTTGCTAGGTTATTGATGCTTGAGCGTTACTGCTAAAGTTGTCATTGTCTTCACGCGGCCAATTAATCCTTTTTGTTTTAGGAATAAGGGCATAGTCTATCTTTATACAAGGTAAACAAGTCGGAGTGACACCATGCGAATGACATTGCAGTTTTTAGGGGCGACAGAGGAAGTGACGGGCTCGTGTCATTTACTTTCGGTCGACCATGAACACTTATTGCTTGATTGTGGTTTGATCCAAGGCGGTAAAGCGGACGAACTGCGTAACCATGAACCCTTCGCTTTTAATCCTGAGTCTATATCTGCCGTGGTACTCAGCCACGCCCATATCGATCATTCAGGGCGTTTACCCCTTTTAGTTAAATCGGGTTTTGATGGCCCCATTTATACCCATAAAGCTACCGCTGAACTGTGTGCCATCATGCTCAAAGATGCCGCCATGCTACAGACCCGTGATACTGAAAGGGTCAATAAAAAGCGCGCTAAGCATGATCTTGATCCTTTAGATCCTTTGTTCACCGTTGAAGATGCCGAACAAGCCATAAAACAATTTGTACCATTGGAGTATGGCGAAGTGACTCGGGTTATCCCGCATGTGGATATTTGTCTCTCGGATGCAGGGCACATTTTAGGTTCAGCTTTAGTTGAGCTGTGGTTAGGCGAAGGTAAGTCACAGAAGAAAGTAGTCTTCAGTGGCGATCTTGGTCGTGCAGGCATGCCTATTTTACGTAATCCGACTTTAGTGGATACGGCGGATTTAGTCTTAATGGAAAGCACCTACGGCAACCGTTTTCATCGCAGTTGGACTGAGACCTTAGCTGAGCTAAAAGGCATTTTCGCTAAGACAGTTAACGAAAGCCAAGGCAATATCTTGCTACCGGCTTTTTCAGTTGGACGAGCGCAGGAGTTATTATATCTTTTTCATTTATATGCAAAAGAATGGGATTTGGGGCGTTGGAAAATTTGCTTAGATAGCCCTATGGCCATTGAGGCGACTCGGGTTTATGTTAATAATTATCCGCTGATGGATGAGGACTTTAAACGTTTTACTCGTCAGCATCCTGGGCAACATCCCTTGCTGTCGAATATCGAGTTTATTCAGACGACCGAAGAGTCGATGGCATTGAATGACATACACAAAGGATTAATTATTATCGCGGGCAGCGGCATGTGTAACGGTGGGCGTATTCGTAGCCACTTAGAGCACAATCTGTGGCGCCCAGAGTGCGATGTGATTATCTGTGGTTATCAAGCTATTGGAACACCGGGACGGACTTTAGTCGACGGTGCGAAGGAGTTAACCATCCATGGCAACAGTATTACAGTGGCCGCTAAGTTACATACCGTAGGCGGGTTATCTGCCCATGCGGATCAAGCGGAATTATTACGCTGGTATCGACATTTTGAAGGCCAACCACCGCTGATTTTAGTCCACGGAGAACCCGAGGCGCAGCGTGGATTAGTCGAGGTCATTAATCAAGATCCGAATACAAAACCGCAAGCGACTGCTATTGCCACTCATGGCGATAAACTAGATTTAACTGCACTACCTAAGTTAGTGTGGAAACCCGCCTAAGTTTATCTGTCTTATCGACAACGCCTTACCGGATACGGTAGGGCTTTTTTATTTGTGCTGTAAATCAATATCTCACCGCGTAATCGCAACGCTGCTTTAAAATTCTTATGGCATAAAGTATCTCGATATTTATAATTCTGATTGTTAGTAATTTGTTGTAATTTAAGCTTGGGCTGTTAAATTATATTTTGGTAAATGGTATTAGGCTGCGTCTCTAATGCGGTATAGCCAGTTAAATAATAACAATAACAAGTCATTATGAGGTTTGAATGGAAGCAATTACGGAATTTGTTGGCCTAGTTAATGGCTTTGTCTGGGGTACACCTATGTTGGTGATGATCTTAGGCGTGGGTTTATTCCTTTCCCTCGGGCTGAGATTAATGCCCATTCTGAAATTAGGCACAGGCTTTAAGTTACTTTGGTCTGGGCGTCTTCCCGATAAAGATAAAACAGTAAAAGGGGACGTGAGCCCGTTTAATGCGTTGATGACATCGCTTTCTGCCACTATTGGTACGGGTAACATTGCAGGGGTTGCTACTGCTATATTTGTCGGTGGCCCAGGTGCCTTATTCTGGATGTGGTGCACCGCGTTGGTGGGGATGGCGACTAAATATTCTGAGGCTGTGCTGGCAGTTAAATTCCGTGAGGTCGATGCTCAGGGAAACCATGTCGGCGGCCCTATGTATTACATTAAAAATGGTCTCGGCAAGAAGTGGGCTTGGTTAGGCACACTGTTTGCGATTTTTGGCTCTCTTGCCGGATTTGGTATTGGCAATACGGTACAGGCTAACTCAGTTGCGGCGGCATTAAGCAGTAATTTTGGTGTTCCGGCTTGGGTATCTGGAGTGGTAATGATGCTGCTCGTGGGCGCAGTATTGATGGGAGGCATTAAGCGTATCGCTGAAGTTGCTGGTAAGTTAGTGCCATTTATGACGATTTTTTATATTACCGCGGGCTTAGGTGTATTAATCGTACATATTCAAGATATACCTGATGCATTTGCCTTAATTATTCACAGTGCTTTTAATCCCGTGGCTGCCCAAGGTGGCTTTGCGGGCGCAGCGGTATGGGCTGCGATCCGTTTTGGTGTGGCCCGTGGGGTGTTTTCGAATGAGGCGGGTTTGGGCAGTGCGCCGATAGCGCATGCCGCCGCGCAAACAAATAATCCAGTGGCGCAGGGGTTAGTGGCTATGCTCGGTACCTTTATTGATACCATAGTCGTTTGTTCTATTACAGGTTTGGCGATTGTGGTTTCTGGCTCTTGGACCTCGGGCGAAAATGGTGCTGCGCTAACTTCATACGCTTTCTCCCAAGCCTTGCCTATGGGTAATTATATCGTTGCCATCGCACTGTCTCTCTTTGCCTTCACGACTATTATCGGTTGGAGTTTTTACAGTGAGAAATGCGTGCAATATCTCTTTGGTATCAAAGCGGTAAAGCCCTTTAGATTACTGTGGACCATTGCCGTACCTTTAGGTGCAGTCAGTTCGCTAGACTTTGTGTGGTTACTGGCTGATACTTTAAACGCCATGATGGCGATTCCTAACTTAATCGCCTTGGCACTGTTAAGCCCAGTGGTCTTTGGTTTAACACGGGAATACTTCATTAAAAAGCGTGCTGATGAAGCAGCAAAGGCCCAATCTTAATCTGATAAATAAAGTTGAGTCACGTTATAAAAAAAAGCTCACCTAGTTGTGAGCTTTTTTCATTAAAATCAATAACATTTATATATTAATCCGAGTTATTGTCGAACTCAGTATCATCGTGTGGTTCAAAGGCTGGAACGACATTCGGCACGCCTTTAAATAGACGAGTAAAGTGGCGTTGTACGCCTTTCAAATCGATTCCAGCTAATCCTGAGGCGAAACCAAACCAAGCATAAAGGCCGCTAAAGTTATCAAACATAGGCGGTAGATATTTAGGTGGCGTTAAAATCCCCTCTTGGCAGGCTTGGTATAGCACTGGAATATCTTCGATAGCCAATTTACCTAAGAATAACATAGGGATGAGCTCTGGAAGACCTGAGGTGATAGCGCTACGGATAAAGTTAATGTTTTCCACATAGCCACGCACATAGGAAATATCCTTAGTAAAAAAGCTGCCTCCTTCCACCATACCACCGCGAAAGACCCTTTGCGTAACACGGTAACTATCGGTTTCGCTTAAGTTTAATTCTCTGAAATAATTGAAAACTTCAATAAAGTCAGCGCCATTTTCTGCCATATCGACAGCCGCGACTCGATCGCTAATTCGACGAGCTCGACCAGGATTTGAGCTGAGTGTCAGCATCTCAAGTAAAACCGCGAGGCCTTCTTGAGTCGCTGCAACGCGGGGAGAGCCCACACTCAACCAAGTGGCATGGGGCTGGGCTCGGCCATTGAGTGTTGTGCCAACATGTACCCAGCCTTCATGAACCTCGTATACATTCAGATCCGACTCGCTGAACATGGCTCTGCTATTGAGTTTAACGGTATCGCCACCGACGGCGGCATCAGAAACGATACCGTCACTGAGGCGCACGCACATATCATCGCTATGGAAGTATTTCTCTAAGCGTTGGCTGAGCACGTTAACGGCTTCTGGTGCACTGATGATTTTAGGGTGGTGTTTATTCATGTGTCTCGCCGCTGGCAGCGAGAAAATATAACTGAGCTTATCACCTAGTTGGCGCAGTGTGTGACGATCGCCGTGTAATCTGTGGCTCGCACTGCCATATAATTCTTGACTGAGTTTGCCAAATGTTGGCGTGCCTCTATTACCGAGCATATCCACTACAAGACGATATTGGTCGACGTTTGCGACTAATATTTTGCCGAGCTTATCGCGTTTACCCATGCGTCTATGGATATCTTGTTTTAAGGATATCAGTTCTGCTTGCGTTTTTACTGGGTCAAAAGGTAAGGCAATGTTTTGGTAGAAGTCTTGTTTGATAGCCGGTAATACAGTGCCTTTATTGGAGAGAAAACGTTCCTCCATTTCCCGTGGCCATTTAATGGCATCTAAGATTTTTATGGGGGTTTGGATACGAATTAATTCATCAGAAAAACGGCGTAAATCTTGTTGGTATTGGGCTAACGACTCAGACATTCCCGTATATCCTGCAGGTAGTTTCAGCTAAGAGAGATGTCGGCAATCATAGCGTTAAAGCTTATTTATTCATATTGATTAGCAGGTATGATTAGGAAATATCTCGTATACCCTTTTAATCATTATTTTCTTATATGCTTTATTGACTATTTTCAAGGTGTTATTTGGCAAAATGCAATATGTTTAGCCTACTTTCTGGATGATGTTAGCCAGCGTCGGTTTGTTTATGGGGTTAGGTGCAAATGTATATTTGGGCGCAAAGGCTGAATGGCTGTAGATTAAAACCCAAGCCTACAAGAAGAGTAAAAAAGCACAGTAACGTTAAAAGTGTAGTGTTGTATCGGGCTAGAGATGCAGGTTTAGCCGATTCAATCGACCATAATCCTGCATTTCAGGATAGGTAAATTCAATGAGTGGGCATGATAGTGGCTGTCCACTCAATCAGGGCAGTTAGTCAGAAAATATAAGGCTAGAAAAAATCGTCATCTCCTAATGCACGTTTTAACTCTGCTCGTTCGAGGTAATCCTCTAAACGTCTTTTGACCTCACGTCTATGCTGCATTGCTTCAGCAGCTTTGCCGTTTTTGGGGTTGGTCATTGCCTCAAGTTCAGTATCGTTGGGCACGACTTCAGTAATATGAGCCATAACGAATTCCTCTGGTTGTTCCTAACGACTTTCTATCTAAAAAGAGTGTGGCAGAAAAGCAAAAAATTTTACGACTATGGGTAAAATTTTCTTCCCGTGAGCGGAATGATTCAATTCACTGTGGTTTAGGGCTAGTCCGGGAAAAATATTCGATATTTGATTAATTTAGTTCTTGCTTACTTTGTGATTGAGAGCACATCAGTGACATAGCGGCCTTTGGGTTAATCCTGAGTTAAATAGTAGGATAAACTTGAATTTAGCGATAATTACTACAACACTGGTAGCTGTGCTAACTATTGATATATCGCTAAGGAATTGGCTCACATGGACAAGGATGTGTTTTCTAAATCTCCTGATGAATCTAACAATATTTACTCTAGCGTACTGAGTTCTAGCTGGTTGATGATAGTTGCGGCGATATTTTTCATGGGAATTTCTTGGTATGTGCTCGAGCAATATCTTAGAGATCGGGGAGAAGAGCGTTTCGAGAACAGTGTTCAAGAGCTAACGGAAGCGGTAAACCGCAGAATGCTGGCTTATGAGCAAGTACTGCGCGGTGGGGTTGGCCTGTTGTTATCATCGAGTGATGTGACTCGCAAAGAATGGCAAACCTATGTTGTTAATGCCAGGCTTTCTGATTATTACCCAGGATTTCAAGGGTTTGGCTATGCATTGTTGCTTAAGCCTGACACATTGAACACCCAAGTTAAACGTATTCAGACCGAAGACTATAAACATTACCAGGTGTATCCAGAAGGTCTGCGAGACCAGTATTGTGTGATCTTATACCTAGAGCCCTTTGATTGGTTGAATCAAAGGGCTCTAGGTTATGACATGTGCTCTGAGGCTAATAGGCGTAAAGCAATAGATCGCGCGATTGCTTCAGGGCAGCCAACGGTCTCGGGTAAAGTCACTTTGGTGCAAGATTCACTAGATAATACCCAAGCGGGTTTTTTGATGTATTTAGCACTTTATCAAGGCTTAGCAAGCACTGAGGCTGAACGTAAACAACACGTTAGAGGGCTCGTTTACGCGGCATTTAGGATGGAAGATCTAATGCAAGGGATTATGGGTGACCGTTTCTCTGGCCTTAAACTTGCCATTTATGAAAATGCACACGCCAGTGCCGATAGTTTAATGTTTGCTAGCAACAAGGTATTGCCCCAGCAGCAGGATGTGTTTTATTACTCACATAATGAAACTATCGGAGGGCAAGTTTGGCGTTTAGATATTTCATCCCAATCACGTTTTATTTCGCAATCAGAAGAATCCCAAGGCCTCTGGTTACAATTTATCGGTAGTGCCTTTATTTTAGCGTTGTTTTACTCTGTGCTCGTAATGGCACGTAATCGATATAAAGAGTCTCAGTTGACCTCTGAGTTAATCGCTAATGAGAAACGCTTTAGATTAGTGATTGAAGCCTCCCCCAGTGCGCTGCTGATGGTCGATAAAGCCGGATATATTACGTTAGTCAATACTCACGCCGAACGTTTATTTGGCTATGCCAGAGACGAGTTACTCGGTCGCTCAATCAATATGTTATTGCCCGAAGCGCTCCGCAATAGCCATCAGCAGCACATGAGCCACTACTTAGTGCAACCGATAGCTAAAAATATGTCGATGCGTGATGACTTATTTGGCTGCTGTAAGGATGGTAGTCGACTTGCCATTGAAGTGGGGCTGACACCTATCCATTTTAGTCAGGGTATTTCTATTCTTGCGACGATTAATAATGTGTCTGAACGTAAACGTATTGAAATTCAGCGAGCTGAGCATACGCAAGAACTGGAACGTATTAATCAAGAATTAGATCGATTTGCTTATATCGCCTCCCACGATTTGAAATCACCACTGAGAGGGATAGAGCAATTAACCTTGTGGTTGTCGGAGGATTTAGCCGATAACACCAGTGAGGATATCCATAAGTATCTTAGGCTTATTCAAAGCCGTATTCATCGAATGGTATTGTTACTCGATGGACTTTTGATGTTTTCACGCATTGGGCGTGTCGATAATGAAACGGTTGAAGTCAATAGTCGGCAGCTAATTGAAGATATGTTTGCGTTGGTTGCACCACCCAAAGGCTTCGAATTAGTCTTAAAGGGGGAGTTTCCACAGTTCTATTCTGTGGGAGTATTGCTAGAGTTAGTGCTACGAAACTTAATCAGTAATGCGATTAAGCACCATGACAGAGAAACTGGGGTGATAACTGTTTCATGCGAATCAATTGACGAATATTATTGGTTTAGTGTGAGTGATGATGGACCAGGTATATCAAGCTCTTATCACGATAAAGTCTTCCAAATGTTTCAAACGCTTAAACCGAGGGATGAGGTAGAAGGCAGTGGTCTTGGCTTATCGCTGGTGAAAAAAACGCTTGAGAGTATAGGCGGTAAGATCCAACTTCAATCGGAAGATCGGGGCTGTTGTTTTCGCTTTAGTTGGCCAAAGCAGATTAGCCGTAAGGAGGCGCTATGAGTGCAGTCAATCAATATCAGCAGGTTACTATTTTACTGGTTGATGATGATGATGTGGATTATATGGCTGTGCAGCGCGCAATGCAGCAGTTACGGCTACTTAACCCTATCGTACGGGCTCGAGATGGAATTGAGGCATTATCTATCCTTACGAGTGTTGATGGGATTAAAGGTCCTTACCTTATTTTACTGGATCTGAACATGCCCAGAATGAATGGTTTTGAGTTTCTTGAGCAAATACGTGCTGATCCAGCGCTCACTTCGGCGGTTGTTTTTATGCTGACGACGTCGAGTACCGATGAGGATAGGATGAAGGCATATAGTCATCATGTCGCGGGCTATATGGTTAAAACCAATATGAAAGACGGTTTTAACCACATTTTTAATATGCTCGAAGGCTACTGGCGTATCGTTGAGCTTCCATCTGCATAGGGTGAGTATATGGATTTACTACTAATCGATGATGATGAAGTCGATAGAACGGCGATTATCAGAGCACTCAGACAATCAAAGTTGACGTTTAACGTAGTCGAAGCAAATTGTGCATTCGATGGTTTGAGCTTAGCGTTAGAGCGTCATTTTGACGGCATTTTATTAGATTATTTATTGCCAGATGCGAATGGATTAGAAGTATTGATAAAACTCAATGCTATGACCCAAGACCAGACGGTTGTGGTTATGCTAAGTCGTTATGAAGATGAGAAACTGGCGCAGCGTTGTATTGAGTTGGGTGCACAGGACTTTTTACTCAAAGATGAAGTTAACTCACGGATATTGACACGCGCTATCCGCTACGCGAAACAACGATCTTCGATGGCATTAGCATTACGTAATAGCCATCAAAAGTTGAAAGAGCTCGCAGAACACGACTCCCTTACTAAGCTTGTTAATCGTTACGGTTTTGAACTATGTCTAAATCGTGCCATTGCTAGAGTAAAACGCAGCAATGATTTTTTAGCCGTAATTCTTCTAGATCTAGATGATTTTAAAGCGATTAATGACACATTAGGTCATCAAGTTGGAGATGTGCTTTTAGTCCAAGTGGCATCACGATTAAACGATTTATTACGTGATGGCGACATTATTGCCCGTTTAGGCGGCGATGAATTTGTCGTGTTAGTCACTGATAACGACCATCAATATTTTCCTATGATAGTGGCAAATCGCTTATTAAAAGCCTTCGAGGAAACCTTCTGTCTTGGCGATAATGATGTATTTATAGGCGCCAGTATTGGTGTGGCTTTTTATAATGAGGCGGCTTCAAACAGTGAGGAACTGATGAAGTGTGCTGATATTGCGATGTATCGCGCTAAAAAAATGGGGCGCAATCAAATCCAGTTTTACTCAGAAGCGTTAGATAAAGAAGTGCGATATCGTAATCATATCGAGTCAAGTTTGCGTATGGCCTTAAAGCGCAATGAGTTTAAGGTATTCTATCAAGTTCAAGTTAATGCCAAAACACACCAACTTGTGGGTATGGAAGCCCTGATCCGTTGGCAGCATCCTACAGATGGCATTATCGCCCCAGATCAATTTTTACCCATAGCCGTAGAGATAGGTTTAATGGCCGAAATTGGGGATTGGGTACTTGAGCAAGCTTGCGCTCAGGCGCAGCGTTGGCTAACGCAATTGCTGCCGACAGGACTTACATTTACTATCGCCGTTAATCTCTCGGCGTCTCAAATTGATAATGGGCGTCTATTTGATAAAATCGTGCACGCGTTGCAGCTTACAGGATTACCTCCCTGTGCATTAGAGCTCGAAATTACTGAAAATTGCCTTATTGAAGATCCCCATGAACACGCAAAAGAGCTCGATAAAATTGCTCAATTAGGAGTGCGTTTTGCCTTGGATGATTTTGGTACTGGCTTTTCATCTTTAGAGCACATCAAGCTATTTCCGATTAGCGTACTGAAAATAGATAAAAGTTTTATCGCAAGTTATGATAAAGATGAAAAAGATACCCGTTTGCTCACGGCGTTATTTAATTTCGCCCATGGTTTTAATGTGACATCGGTTGCCGAAGGCGTTGAGACAATGAAACAAGCTGAGTTTTGCACTTCTCGCCATTGCACTGTATTACAGGGGTATTTATTTTCGCCACCGCTCGATGCAATGACATTTGAGGCGAAATATATTTTACCTTTGTTAACCCCTACACAAGTGCGAATGTAAGGTACCTCGCAGTATTGTAATAGCATATTGATTTCATCTGGTTAGCAGTATTTTCTTGCTTTACACTCAGATATAGACAAATATCTGCCCCTTTTCTGTTGTGGCGTATTTGATACTACAGAACGATTTATCCACACACACTTACGTTGGTCACTCAGCCATGAAAATAGGCATTTTATCTCAATTTCCGCAGTTATATTCAACACAACGATTAGTGGAAGCATGTCAAAAACGCGGACATGAGGCGGTCGTGATCAATACACTGAACTGCTATATGAATATCAACTCCATTAAACCGAGTATTCATTATGAAGGTACTGAACTCGTTGGGTTTGATGCCATCATTCCGCGTATTCATGCCAGCGTAACTTTTTATGGTTGCGCTGTGGTACGTCAGTTCGAAATGATGGGCGTGTATGCGGCGAACGATTCTATTTCAATCGCACGTTCTCGGGATAAACTGCGGGCGCTGCAATTACTTTCTCGTAAAGGCATTGGCATGCCAGTGACGGGTTTTGCTAATAAACCTAATGATATCCCCGATCTCATCAATATGGTGGGCGGCGCTCCATTAGTGATTAAGCTGCTGGAAGGCACTCAAGGGATTGGAGTGGTATTAGCTGAGACGAAAACGGCTGCAGAGAGTGTGATAGAGGCATTCTTAGGGCTTAAAGCGAATATCTTAGTGCAAGAATACATTAAAGAATCCAATGGCAGTGATATTCGCTGTTTCGTCGTGGGGGATAAGGTCGTTGCTTCGATGAAGCGCCAAGGAGCAGAGGGCGATTTTCGCTCTAATCTGCATTTAGGTGGCTGTGGCGAGGTGGTTAAAATCACCGCGACAGAGCGTAAGATGGCGATTGCGGCAGTGAAAGCCATGGGCTTGGTTGTTGCGGGGGTGGATATTTTACGCTCTAACCGCGGCCCCTTAGTCTTAGAGGTTAATTCGGCGCCCGGTATCGAAGGTATTGAGCAAACTACAGGGATTTCGGTCACTGAGCCAATTGTTGAATATATTGAGAAAATGGTCGCAGCCCGTAAAACGAACAGGCCAATCATCGCCTAATCGATGATAGTTATAAAATAACGCCACCGCTTAAGGTGGCGTTTTTATTTATGCAGGTAGCCTATCCCGAGTTCAGGTTATTTAAGCCTAAAGATCAAAACTGTAGGAATAGCCGAGTACCAGTTTGGCATCATCATCGCTAAGATCGGTATCTGACACCATAAACGACACTGTGCCCATGCTGGTGTCTGCGCTGAGTGTGACGTTATACTCGGCATAATTATCTTCGCCAAACCAAGATTGAACAACATCACCGCTTGAGTAACCATAGTGCACCGATAAGCTTAGCTTCTCGGTAAGAGGCACAGAGACAGTTGCGGCAAGATAGCTGAGATCTTTATTATCTAAAGGCGCAGCTGCGACATCGTCACCGGCATTGATGACACGGGAGTAACCGAGTTCAAGCCACTTCCACGTTACTGCAGCATGGAGTTCACCAAAATCAATGCTGCCAGGAGCGTCTGGATAGGCGTAGTAGAGTAGCCAAAATCGTAGCTGATATCGTCGGTAATACTGCCGCCATAACCGGCGTAGAGATCCAGCTCGTAGCTAGTATCGTCGCCAAAGTCTACATTCGATACCCAAGTACCCGCATAAAATCCAGCATCATGGCTATAGTCAATACCCCCTTAGATTGCGACCGCGTCCTTGGTTTGGGTTGCACCGCGCCACAGGTAATTAGAGGTACCACCAATGTTGCCTGATACGGCTGCAAAGGCATTGCCAGCCAGTATCATTGCCGTCGATAAAGCCAAAACGCTATACTGTGATTTCTTCATGCTCATCCCCTCGATTGACTTATTTATCGATTCACCAGTGGCACACCTAAGTAAATAGTGGTCATTAGTGCATCTTGGTTATTTCTAAGACGGGATTTGCGAATCACATGCCATGATTACAATTTAATATAAAACAATAGATTAGATAATTATGGGTGGGTAAAATATGTTTGCTTGTCAGTTTATGAGGCAGAGGTGCACTTTTGTTGTGCGAAAAATGCTCAATACTTTATGGGGGTAAGGTAAAAAAAACGCCTCACTATGGAGGCGTTGTTTTAATATTGCTAACTTAATTTACGCTTTCTCGTAGGGTTTTACCCGCTTTAAACTTAGGTACAGTCGCTGCAGCGATTTGAATTTCTTTACCCGTTTGTGGGTTACGGCCAGTGCGAGCAGCACGAGTCGCTGTTTCAAAAGAACCAAAGCCTACGATGGAGATTTTGTCACCATTTTTCATTGATTCAGTAATTGCTGCTTCAAAAGACTTTAATGCACGTGCGGCTTCAACTTTCGTTAAATCGGCATTTTCTGCAATTTTGGCAATAAGTTCAGTTTTGTTCATTTTTATTGTCTCTTCTTTCCGTAGATTTATTTGAAATTAGCGTGCCTAACATGCCATAAGGTTTAACGCTTGGAAAGCCTTTTGCGTTTAGCGTGCAGTAGGATATTCGTAAAGCGCAGAATATTTACTCAGTTCGTGACTTAGGTTTTATTCTTCTAACAGTTGATAGAGCAATTTTTTAACTAACTTGGGTTCAAATGGCTTGTCGCATAAGGCATTAACACCTGCTTGGGATACATTACTCAGATGAGTGTCGTTGGCTTCAGACGAGACCATTAAGATAGGAATATGCGGTTGTAAGCTTTCATTGCGGATAAATTGAGTCAGAGCAAGGCCATCTACACTGGGCATATTGTAGTCGGTGATCACTAAGTCGAACATATTGTGCTTCATCAACTCAATGGCCTGCGCACCATCTTCAGCTTCGGTAATGAGTTTCATCCCTAAGTTAGTAATAGTGCGTTTAATTACGTTTCTTGCCATACGGCTATCATCAACAACTAATACACGTACATCCTGCACGTCAAAGTTACTGAGATCGAGTTCATCGTGGCTAAGCAGATCAATCGTCGCATTCAAAGCTGTACCTAAATTCTCTGCACTAAAAGGCTTAGGAAGAATTGCCACCACGCCCGATTGACGGAATATTTCAAGTTGTTCACGGCGACACTCGCTAGAGACCAACATAAACTGAATATCTTTACAGTCGGGGTTGGCTCTTAAATAGTCCAAGAGGTCTATGGCTGTGCCGTCATCAAAATGCATGGCGCTGGCGATGAGGTCGGGTTTATGACGAATAATAATCTCTTTCGCTGCTTCGATATTTTCTGCAGTTTGAATGCTGAGAATGCCTTCTTGTTGTAAACGTTGAATAATAATCCGACGTTGTGTCTCTGAAGGTTCGACCAAAAGAATAGAAAGTTCGCTGGGCAATAAATGGCTCATAGTTTACTTCATGTTACCAAGTTAAGAATCGCGGGTATTTTTAGGGGCATGTTGCTATTAATAACAGTTTAGCCACAAATGTCCATCACTGCGTTTGGCGGGTCAAATATTGACTCGTTACCTTAGAAAACGCTGCCCAATATTGTATGAGTAAAATCACAATCATGCTCACAGTCAGTGGCAATATGGGAATATTGTGGCCTGAAATAACCACTTTTACATCTTCTGGGGTAATACGATAGGCAATAAGGGCTGTTATCACCAAAGCGCAAAAGCCTAAGGTTTGCATGCCAATATAAATCTTCAGCATTAAGCTCGACCAAGGTGTGCGCATTAATATACCTATCAGCACAGGGAAAACGCCTAGGGTAAATAGATCAAAGGATTGCGTCATCACCGCCCGCAAAAGTGCAGCAATGCAACAGAGGCAATATAAAGCGATAAGTAACATAAGACGTTTAGGCATGGATCGATCTGCAGGCCAGTAACTAAGAAGATGAGCAAGTGTAAGAAATGCGCTTATCTGAGTCCAGCATAACCGTAATATCGTGTAGAATATGACTTTTTTTCGAAGGGCTCTAAATAGGTGAAGTGTATGACAGAAATTGAGTTTTGGGGTTTAGTCACGCGAACAGAAGCGGCGCAATCACAGGAGTCTTTGACTCAAGCATTAAAACAGAACCTCGTCGAGCTAAGTAATGAAGAGTTAAAAGCCTTTGATAAAATCTTTGGTCAGCAGATGCGCCGTAGCTATTTATGGTCGGTTTGGGGCGCGGCTTATATTATTACGGGGTGTGATTCTGAATATGCCTTTGCTGAGTTCAGATGTTTTTTAATTTCACTTGGCAAAGAAATCTACGATGGTGTAGTGAATCAGCCTGACACCTTAGCGCGTTTAGCCATTTGGCCAGAAAAAGATGCGTATGCGTACCCCTTTGTCGATGAGTATGATCTTATTGCGGGGCAATTGTACGAAGATAGAACCGGTGATGAGTTACCCTTTATGCCATCAGGTAAAGCGACACCCTTGGGGAAAAAATTTAGCACTAAGCCCAAGGATTTAAAGTTGCAATATCCTGAACTCAGTGCGCGTTTTCCTTTCTAATCAGCGAAATAAACTATGAGCGTAAGCAGGCATTCGTGCTGACATCGAAGGTCATGCCGTATTTAGGGCAGATACTTTGCATCAGTTTGTGCTCTTGTAGAGTAAGTTGTTGATTAAAATCTTGCTTGAGTTGCTCAGTCATTTGAGTTTCGGTGGTATTTTGTACTTGAGCCAATTTGTTAAAATGAGCGTTAACTGTTTGTTGTTGGTCCATGGTCAATGGTGCTGCAGAGCTTGAAAAGCTTAGGCTAGTTCCCATTGTCAGTAGCGCCAGTAAAGCCAGTTTACGTGACAATGAGTTGAATGAATTAGTTGCTGTTACGTTCGCTATTTTTACGTTCATAGGTGAGCTCCAAATTAACAATTACGTTTAATTCGTTAGTTCTAAATCGTGCATCCCTAGACGGTAAAGAAAACGAGTTGAGTTGTACTGTGAGGGGCTTAGCTTATTGTATAAATATTGAACCGATGCTGAATGCTTAGTTAGTGTTCATTCTTCATTTCTTCGCATTGAAATCCTTGCTTGCGACTTTCAAACTGGCACATAGAACCACATTCCCAAGGTGCATCGTCATAGACGGCGGATTGCTCGCGTGCAAAATCGCTACAGGCGTCATAGCTATCAAAGTTATCAGTTTTTTTATACTTTCCAGAGTTATAGCCATGGTTATAAATAAAGGCCGACCAAGTCTTAGGGCCTGTATCTTTGTCTGCTGGAGAGATAAACCAAATCGCACTGACGACACAGCTAAATAGGATAAGGATGAACACAGGTACCACTGGGAATTTCATGTTATTAAACAAGCTATGTGAACAATAGCGGAAGGATAACGTTTTTCTCTAGCTTATGCGCTAAAAATGATTACAAATTAGCAACTATATGCTTACCTATCACATCTCGATACAAAACGATACGTATAAAATAACGTCGATATACAATATTTACCCGTATATACAGAGTCTTATGCTGATTTTGCGGCATTAATATCACTTTTGCATTAAGCTCGAGTTCAGGTTAGATTTTGTACTGTAGTTCACAGAAAATTATTGAGGCCTTGGAGGCAAATATGAAAATTCAGTCCCTTATACTCGCAAGTGTGTTGAGTTGTAGCGCCGCTTGGGCGGCCGAAGAGGCGCCAGTGAACCCAGTTACTGAAGATGGTGTGGTTAAAATTATTTGGCAAAACCCTAAAGAGTTTCGCGATATAAAATCATCCGGTGAGATCCAATCCCGCTATGAGAAGCGTTTATTTGAAACCTTAACCAAAAACGTCAACAAAGAGGCATCAAAGATTTTAAAGCCTAATCAAAAGCTTGAAATGACGATGACTGATGTTGATCTTGCGGGTGATATGCGCCCCACTTTTGGTGCTACCACTGATGATTTACGCGTTATTAAAGATATCTATCCACCGCGTATGACTTTTTCCTATCAAATTTTAGAAAATGACAAAGTGATTATCGTAGGCGAAGAGAAATTATCAGATATGGGCTTTTTAGGTGGGATCCATTCGTCAACGGATAAACCTTTTGTTTACGAAACTAAGATGCTAACTGAATGGTTAAAGAAAACGATTGCCCCACAACTTTAATCACTCAGTCGGTCACTAAAGTTTAAGCACTTAAGGCCCCAGATTAATAATTTACTGACTCTCTAATAGGCTGAATTCGTTATTTACGGATTTAGCCTATTTTTTTACCTTCCACTTATAAGCTTCAAAGCCGTGGTTATTATTCTCTAATATATTGAATCGCGGTTGGAACTCTGGATTGATGGTCGCTTGAGAGAGGATATAGTGCGGCAATACGAGATAATAAAGGGCTGAAATTCATCGGTAAACTTCAGCCCTTTAGCTGTGTTTAGCTTTGTTTCTTAAAGGCTTGCAGCATTTGCAGCAATGCGCCGAGCTGGCGCACATAGGTTTCAAGTTCTTTAGTGTCCAGCGCCTCGTATTCTTCCATGCGAGTTAAATCATCGACCAACTCTTGTACATAGGGTAAAAAGCGATTGCTGGATGCGATAAAACCTTGTTCTGCCGTAAATATACTGGTGAAGTTTCCATGGCCAGATTTTTTTAGCTCATCTAACTTAGCGTCAGCGTCTATAGCTTGGCGATAGGCGATTTGAAGATTCTCTTTCAGTTGCTCTATAACCTTAGTGTGTGGCATAACAGCGTCTCATGGCAAAATTTGCAGGAATTATAAGGGGCAAAGGATATGGCAACAAGCCAATGGCGATTAATAGTATCAATCTGTTTATTAGCTTTTGTGAGCTTCAGTGCCAAAGTAGTCAGTGCTGAAACCGATAAGCCGCCGTTTTACCAAGTGCAATGGCAAGGTAAGACTGCGTATTTACTGGGTTCGATTCATATTGGTCGTGCCGATTTTTATCCTTTACCTGCTCAAATTGAAACCGCATTAAGCAAAGCTCGTGGCCTAGTCGTTGAAGTCGATATCAATAAAGCCGATAGCACAGCCTTGCTGCAACAATATGGCCGTGCCGATAAAACTAAGGGCTTAGATTGGCAGAGCCGAGATAAACAAACGGTACAGATCATGTCACGTTATTGCGCGGCTACGGCCAATGTTTGTCAGTCGATTCAATCCTTTGCACCTTGGTTACAAGCCACGCAAGTTAACCTAATGCGTTATAACACATTAGGTTACAGCACCGATTATGGTGTCGATATGCAGTTGATGGCCCGCCATGCGGCTTTGCCTGTGTATCAGTTAGAAACGGCAGAGTCGCAATTTCAGTTATTAGCGTCTTTTGATAGTCAAGAGCAGTGGTCTATGGTGCGCGAAGCCATTAGCGCCTCGGATGTAGACCTTTTATCGTTAATTACGGCTTGGCGCTCAGGTAATGAAACCGAGCTTGATAGCATAATGCAAGAGCAAATGGGCGGAGAGGGCGATACTCAAATGCTAGAAAAAATCCTTTGGCAGCGCAATCATGTAATGGCAGACGGCATTATAACATTAATGGGCTCGGCTGAAGTGGCTGTACCTTTATTTGTGGTGGTTGGCGCTGGGCATGTGGTGGGCGATAAAAGTGTGGTGCAACGGCTAAAGCAAGCAGGCGCTAAAGTTAGCGCCTGCTGGAAAGAGGCATGTGAGTAACCATTAAGGCAATAGTCTTAAACTGCTGGGCTTTGCCCTAAAAAGTGCACATATCGCCCGAGTGAAATATAGGGCTCGCGTTGTGAGTATTCGAGCTCCATTTGCAGTAGTTTTTGGTAATCGAAATCAGCAGGTTGGCTCTTTTTTAAATAGTCGTGGATCACGCGCACGCCCGACTGACTGATAAGTGACATGTGCCAGTCGCTAAACCAGTCTTTAACTTCTTGAATATAAAGGGGATGAGTTGGCGTAAGTTTGACTTTTTTCTTCACTTTTAAATCTGCAGCGACATAATCGAAGTTACCAGACACTAAAGCATGAAAGCGCATGGCCTCCTTGTTATAAAACATTAAAGAGAATAATCCGCCGGGTTTTAGCATAGTGAGTAACCCCGCCATAGTGGGTTTGGCATCGGTTAACCATTCGACAACGGCATGGCACAATATGATATCGAAATAGCCGTGGTTATCGACCGACAGTGCTTGGATAGGGGCGTGGATAAGCTGTATGGCTAATGGCGTTGGCGATGCCTCTATCTGCTCTTGTGCTTGTGCGAGCATTTCAGCAGATATGTCGCACAGTATAACCTCATGGCCGAGGCGAGCTAATTTTTGGCTAAAGTAGCCAAAACCGCCGCCCGCATCTAATACCCTGAGTTTTCTATTTCCCAGTTTTGCTAGCGCAGGTACGAGATCGCGCCATAATACAGCGGCACGAATTTCACCTTTTGGGGTACCATAAATGTTTTTCGCAAATTTTTGCGCGAGCTTATCAAAATTCTTATCTTGCACGTGATAACTAGGCTAAAGAGAGTGGAGCGATAGTGTGGCACAGACATCAATTTTTAGCACTCTGGAGATATTATTACCTAAAACAGTGGAATTAATAAGCGGCACTGATTGTTAAGTCATTGATTTTAAATTAAGTAGTTTTTGTCACAAAACTTAGAGATACACAGAACTCTGTCCTCTGGGTTATAATCGCCTCGTTTTGAACAAACCTGACTTAATCACTGTCCATTCGGAGAGTCAGCACCCGCCCTTACTAAGACGCAGCTTTGCCTATTTCACATTCGTTACCCGCTTGATTGAGCCGTTATTATACGTCTGTGCGGGGTGATTCATGGCTATATATTTTGTGCCAAGGGATAGTTAATTAAAAGGTACTCAGACTTGAATAATGCATATTGTGTTGAATTGAACGCGATGCCGTCGCTGTTTTCTCTTTATCGCAAAATTTTCTTTGGCCGTAAGCCGGGTTGGGATCAGCAACCGCTACCCTACATTAAGGTCACGACGTCACGTGTGAGTGTGTCTGAAGCTAAAGTCAGTCAATACGCGCAGGTTTGTGGTTTTAAGTTTGATGGTAAAGTCCTGCCGCCAACCTATCTTTACGTGATGGCATTTCGCCTACACGCGGTGATTTTCACCCACGATGGCATCACTTTTCCACTGCTTGGCATGATCCACTTAAAGAATCGTATTCAGGTGTATCGTCCCGTTACGGTTGACGAAATATTTTCCTTTGAATGTGCTCTTACAACGAGTCGTGAAACTGACTCAGGCCTAGAGTTTGAGTTTGTCTCTAAGGTATTTGTCGGGGAAGAACTCGTTTGGGAATCGCTATCAACCTACTTATATCGTATTGATGTTGCTGGGCGCCGCGTTCGTCCACCTAAAGCCATTGATATGGCATGGGAAACACCACAGAGTTGGCGTTTGAGTGAAGATTTAGGCCGTCGTTATGCTAAGGCATCTGGCGACTATAACTTAATCCATTTGCATCCAGTACTCTCAAAACGTTTTGGTTTTGATCGAGTTCTCGCCCATGGCATGTGGTCTAAAGCACGTTGTTTGGCGGAGTTAATGCCAAGTATTGGTGATCGTCCATTTACTGTCGATGTGACCTTTAAACTGCCGTTGTTAATGCCTGCCGATGTTGGCTTTGGCTATGAACAAACTGCCGATAAAATGATTTTTGAATTGCGCGACAGCAAAGGCCGTCGACCACATTTAAGTGGTGATGTGCAGTTTTAAATTACACTTGTCTAAGCAATATTCACAGAGTTACTGCGCCTTAGGGCGCTTTATTATTGAGCTTTTCGTCTTAGCCGCAATCAATTATATGTTTGTTTTTATGAGGATAACCCCTATTTTAGGGCGCATTCAAATAGGAAACGGTTAAACTTGTGCATCGTTATTTAGGAATTGTGTTTCATGTTGTGTTCCCATTGCCATCAATACATCAAAGTCAGTGATATCAGCCAGCAAAGGGGGAGTGGATTTGATGCAGAAGCGCGTTGTCCCCATTGCATGGCTTGGTTAGGTCGTAACCCTGTATTTGGTAAACTGAAGCTATTAGGATTTTATTTAAGTGTTTTTACGGCGATCTACAGTTACTTCGATGCTTCTATGCGCAATATTATGATCCCAGTGATGATTTTTTCGTTGATGCTGTTATTTATAAGCCATTTTATGGACCAGCTCGTCACTAAAGAAGCGCCAGAGCAAGTTGATGATAGTGATCAAAGGCAGAAGTATCGTTAGTTTTTAGATGTTAATTTTGTAAAAATTGCCGCTATTGAGCGCCTTGAAGGGCACTCAATATGATGTCAGTGGCGCTGCAGGAGTCAGTATTTAGCGCATTAGGTAGTGACTTACTGCACGACTTGTTCTTGGCCTGCTAATGAATGCTCAACGTAATAAATCCCACCAAAAATCACCACGCTGAAGATCACAATCCCTAAGATAAGCCCTAAGTTGTTACGTAAAAATGTTAGCATGAACGTTGCCTTTTGCTGGATAGAAGTGGCGCCATATCGAGCTCAACTTTTTCGTTATGCTCGCCGACATAAAAACTAAATACACTCTAGTTAAAAACTAAATACACTATAGTTATGCTCACTTAAGTTAATCTTAAATACACGCTTTTGCTAGGGTTTCAGTCGGGGCTTAGCTTGCATTTATGGCGAAGATTGAGCGCTGCACATATCTTGTAACTCTTTGCAAGGTGATTACCTTATTGCAACTTGCTATCGCCCTGACATAGACTTATGCCACTTTTTAACTATGGGGACGACTGGTGAGACTTAAAAGTCACATAAGACGCACGATTTCGATATGGCTTTCTGCCGTATTGATAATGCTATCTTTTGCCGCCTCAGCCCATAGTGTGACCCATCTTGATGATGGGGCTAAGACCCACTGTACGCTGTGCTTCCATCAGCATCAACTCAACAAGATTATCCCGACCCAAGCGCTAACGCTAAATTTAGTTATACAGCATTTCGATGTGGTCGAGTTTATTTTACCTCCTTCTACTTTTAAACACGTCAGTGTTTACCGCAGTCGCGCGCCTCCCTACGCTCTCTAAATCAACTTAAATATTTTAACTTATTGTATTTCTTGATGACTTTATATTAGTCGTCGAGTGCTAGTTGTATTTTGGAGATATCATGACTGTGTTAAATACCCGAGTTTCTTTGGTGGCTTTGGCGTGTGCGCTTATTTCGCCGAGCCTATGGGCTGAAGATTCGAGCCTTACTAACCCTGCTATCAGTGCCGTATTAAATGGTTACTATCAAACAGGTGAACGTCCATTAGCCGAAAGTCCAGATGGTTTTGGTTTAGGTGAGACTGAGCTAGCCTTAAGCGCCAATATCGACGATATATTTTACGGTAAAGTCACTGCAGTGGTTGAAATGCACGACGGTGATACCGAGCTGAATCTTGAGGAAGCTTTTATTCAAACCATGGCTATGCCAGCGGGGTTCTCTATTCGTGGTGGTCGTTTTTTATCGGACATTGGTTACCTCAATAACCAACATTTACACACAGATTCCTTCACCGATCGCCCTATTGCTTATCGTGCATTTTTAGGCGGCCATTATTTTGATGATGGTGTGCGTTTGAACTATGTCGCACCAACGGATTTGTATTGGACCATGGGTGTTGAAGCCTTTAAGGGCGAGAGTTTACGCGCCGCTGATGAGCATGGTGAGCGTGAGTTTAAAAATGTCGGTGTGTACACTTTGTATTCAAAAGTGGGTGGTGACATAGGCGATAATAGCTCATGGCAAGCGGGCTTGAGTTACTTACGTAACGAGAATGGCCAAGTAACTCCCCATGAAGAGCATGAAACCGAGGATGAACATGAAGCTGTTGAGGGGCATGATCATAGCCACGCTGCATCTTATACGGGGCAAAACACCTATGGTGCTGATTTTGTATATAAGTGGGCACCTAGCGGCAACTACAAATATCAAAATCTAAGCGTGAGCGGTGAGTATTTCCGCGTAAGTGATTTTACCCCGACCGACTTACATCCTGAGGATGCACCGAGCAAAGATTACCATCAAGGTTGGTATTTGAGCAGTGTGTACCAATTCACGCCTAGCTGGTCAGCGGGTGTGCGTTACGGTGAAGCTGATACGCAAGAGCTGCATGACGATCATTTTCATGAGCAAAAATTGAAGGAGTCAGAAGTGAGTTTGGCTTGGCATTCTAGCCATTTTTCAACGGTTCGTTTTCAGTATACTCATCAAAATGGTACTAATTTCGATGGCATAGAAGACGATAACATCTTTACCATTCAATATATTATGTCTCTGGGGGCTCACGGTGCGCATCAATTCTAATTTAGCTAAAGTGGCCGCAGTGGCCTTATCTATCACTTATACCGGTTTGGCTCACGCTGAACTGAATGTGTTTGCCTGCGAACCTGAATATGCGGCGTTAACGAAGGAGCTGGCTCCTACGGCCAATATCTATTCGGCGACGACGGCGTTTCAGGACCCACACCAAGTGCAGGCACGTCCGAGCTTGATCGCCAAAATGCGACAGGCGGATCTTGTCGTCTGCGCTGGTGCGGATTTAGAAGTGGGTTGGTTACCTATGCTGCAGATGAAGTCGGCAAACGCGAATGTGCGCTCGACTGATCAAGGCTTATTTTTTGCTGCCGATCAAATCGAGACTTTAGATAAATTGACTAGTGTCGATCGCAGCATGGGTGATGTGCATGCCCAAGGTAATCCACATCTTCATTTTGACCCGACCCGTCTGTTAAAAGTCGCTACGGCACTGAGCGCTAAGTTAACTCAAGTTGACCCTGCGAGTGCGGTAGATTATCAAAAAGCATTGGCAGATTTCACCACTCGCTGGCAAGCCGCAGTGCCGCGTTGGGAAGAGCAAGCCAAGGGATTACAAGGTAAAAAAGTGATCGCTTATCACTCTAGTTTCAAATACCTATTCAATTGGATTGGTATTGAGCAAGTGGCAGATTTAGAGCCGAAACCGGGTTTAGCGCCTACTAGCGGCCACTTAGCGAGTCTGCTGGCGCGCGCCGAGCAAGGGGATATTCTGGCGGTAGTCGTCGCCTCTTATCAAGATGAGCGCGGTGCAAAATGGCTCGGTGAAAAGGCTAATTTACCCGTAGTGATACTGCCTATGTCCGTGGGGGGCAACGATAGTAGCCAAGATCTATTTGGCCTCTATGACAGCGTGATTTCCCTCTTAAATGGAGTGAAATAAACCTATGCTTGATCTGGAACTGATGTCGATTCTGTTGCCTGCATTGGCGGCGGGGATTTTAGTGTTGTCGACGCATATTGTACTTGGCAGACAAGTACTTAAGCGTGGCATCATCTTTATCGATTTAGCGATAGCGCAAGTTGCCGCCTTAGGCGCGATTGTCGCTCACATGGACCACAGATTAGAAAACATGCCGTTTGCTAATGTGTGGATGCCAGCGCTGTTTGCCCTCGCAGGTGCAGGGTTTATTGCTTGGTTATCTAAGCGGATGGCGGGTGAGCTAGAGGCCATGATCGGCTGCTTTTATGTGTTGTCTGCGGTAGCGGCTATGTTGCTGCTGGCGAACGACCCACATGGCGCTGAGTTGTTAAAGCAATTGATGTCAGGCCAGATCCTGTGGGTGAGTTGGTCACAGCTGATTTTGCCAGCAGTGGTGTATTTACTGGTGCTATTGGCGATATACCTGCGCCCCCAAATGTTGGATGGTGCGGGGTTTTATTTGCTATTTGCGCTGGTTATTACTTTGTCGGTTGAATTAGTGGGCGTTTATCTGGTATTCAGTACCTTGATATTGCCCGCTTTAGCGCTGAACAAGTACCGTGGTAAAGGTCGGTTATTTTACGCTTACCTAGTGGGCTTGCTAGGCTATATTTTGGGGTTAGTCCTGTCTGCGACCTTAGATCTGCCTAGCGGTGCGGCAATTGTCGCTACGTTGGCCGTGAGCGCCTTAGTATTTCGTTTAGTATTAAGTCAAGTCGGGCCCCTGGCAACTGAATCTGACATTCAACCAAAGCACTACACTTAGATAAATATTGATATAAAAGCCCATCGATACACTGGATTTTCAGTATATAGATGGGCTTTTTTGCGTGCTTGTTAGCAAGTCAGCTTACAGATGTAAACAATATATTGAGTCCCAAAGCCATGGTGGCTATACTGTCGCCACTTTTATCGTCGGAGTTAATTGTGCTTTTAATCGTCAGATCATTGTTGTTGGCGGTATCCTTGTTGCTTGCGTTTATTTTCGGTGGCTTAGTGTGTGTATTAAGACCTCGCCATCGCGACAATGTACATATGTTCGCCAAGATTTTCTCATCGGTTGCACCGATCCTTGGGATCAAAGTCATAGTACGTCGACATAAAGATGTGCAGGATGGTCCTTATATTTTTTTAGCAAATCATCAGAATAATTTCGATCTTTTTACTCACACGACAGCGGTGCCTAAAGGTACGGTGAGTCTAGGTAAAAAAAGTTTATTGTGGATGCCCTTATTCGGCCAAATCTATTGGCTGTCAGGTAATATTCTTATTGACCGCAAAAACCGTCACAGTGCCTTTGATACGATGGCGAAGACGGTTGAAAAAATTAAACAGAAGAATTTATCGGTATGGATTTTTCCTGAAGGCACACGTTCTCGTGGTCGTGGTCTGTTACCTTTTAAAGCGGGCGCTTTTCATACTGCGATTGCTGCTGGAGTACCAGTGGTGCCAGTGGTGGCCTCATGTCAGAGCCATATTAAATTAAATCGTTGGAATAATGGTGTGGTGATTATCGATATGATGGCGCCAGTGCCTACCGCAGATATCGATAAAGCGGATGTGAAAAACTTTTCTGCGCAAATCCATGCCAGCATGTCGGCAAAATTTGCTGAGATAAATCAAGAGGCGGCTGCACTTATGGGTAAAACTCTTACGAGTGATGACGTATAATAGCCCCATTAGCGCCAGCGTTACCTTAACGGAGACAAATCCATGTCTATTGAAAGTCAGTTAAAAGCTCAACTTGCCGAGAATCGTGACATAGTACAATCCTTGTTTGATGATGGTTCTGATCCAGATGCTGAATATGTTATTGAGCATCATTTTTCTTCGACAAATTTTGATCGCCTTGAAAAAGCCGCAGTGGATGCATTCAAATTAGGCTTTGAGGTGAATGATGCCGAAGAAATGGATTTAGAAGACGGTTCTATTATCTTCTGTTTTGATGCGGTTGCGCATCATAAACTGGATATCGCATTACTCGATAAAGCCTCTGAGCAATTATTGCAATTAGCGATAAAACAGAAAGTCGATTACGACGGTTGGGGCACTTATTACGTCGGTGATGATATGGATGACGAAGATTATGAAGATGACGAAGAAGAGGATGATGGTTTCCCCCGTTAATTTTCTATCGTGTATTCGCCGCAGATTGTAAATAAAAATGCCCATCATTGATGGGCATTTTTATTAGGTATGTTTATGGGTTATTTGTTTGAAGTGTATAAAACACTGCAGTTTCGGCCCTTTTCCTTTGCTTCGTAGAGTGCTTTGTCGGCGCACGAGATCCAGTTAGAGCTACTGGTAATATGAGGGCCTATTTCACTCACGCCTAAACTGACGGTTATCGTGATTTTAAGGTTTTCATATACGATGACTGATGAGGCAATTTTCTCCCTGAGCCGCTCGGCAAACTTTATAGCATCAGTACCGCTGGTTTTGGGTAATATGACGGCGAACTCTTCTCCACCATAACGTCCAGCACAGTCGGTCTCACGTAATGATTGGCTGAGTAAGTGTGCAATATGCTGAATCACTTTGTCGCCAACTAAATGTCCATAGCTGTCGTTGATATGCTTGAAGTTATCAATATCTAGCAAAACTAAACTGGTGATATCTGAATAACGGGCATGTAAATCGTATTCATGATCTAAACATTCTTGCCAATGGCGGCGGTTATATAACTGAGTGAGACCATCGGTTTGACTTAGACGCTGGAGCTGCTCGTTAGCGGCTTTTAGTTGTAGCTTATTAATGGCGATGTCAGTGACGTCATAAATAATCACGCTGATATGGGTAATTTGCCCTGTGAGAGAGGCTAGCGGTAGCAAGGTCACATTTTGATACATGAAATCGGCACGGCCAGTAATCGGGCGATAATTTTTAAATTTAAAAACGTATGGGCGTTGTTCCCAGCTGATAAAGGCACGGTTTTTAAGCATGAAAACCGATTCCATTTTCTGCTTTAACCAAGTTTCTGGCAGATCAGGGAAGCGTGTAAATAGGTTTTGACCTTTGATCGAATTAGGGGAAACACCACTGTGATTCTCCATAAAACCATTCCACAGCTGGATATTGTAATGGCGATCTAATACCACTAATCCTACCTCTATGGTTTGCACCATATCAATAAGCCAGTGTAGTTCGTTCATTGCGCTTTGGTCATATGACATAAAGTAAAATCCAACTGATTAATCGAGTAAATAGCCGAGTTTATAGCTCAGTGTGGGAATGGAGTCTTCGGTAAAGAGCAGCAGCAAATCGCATTGAATATTATGATCTTCAATGCGGTAATTAATCTCCATTGCTAAAGTACGATGCCATTTTTCGGAATTATCGTGGATCAGCTCATTTACCGTGCATTGACGACCCAGCACAATAGGGTGATTTTGGCTGAATTTCATATCAAGCTGTTCAGAAATACCACTGAGGAAGGCGCCGATCAGTACGTTTCCGGTATCAATCAACACTTCTATTTCGGTATTCTGATCTTCAGGATTAGCCAGCCCCATCAGTTTTGCCATGTCTTTAAAGCTAGAGTCATGGAATAACAACAGTGCTTCACCCGCAATTCCCGCACCGATAAACCCTTGGCACAGCGCTGATACGGTTGTACTTTCTTCCGTAGACTTGAGCGCCATAGTGAGTTCACTCACTTCAAGTACGTTAACATTAGGGATGGGTAATAATACGAATACGTCGAGTAACTTAGCTAACAGATCGGCAGCGCGCCCCATGGCGACGTTCGCGATTTCTTGGCAGGCGTCGCGTAAATCCACTTTCATCATCGGGACTTCGTCGGCGATGTCTTTTTGTGTCAGAGTTAAGATACCGTAATCTTGTAAAATATTGCTAACGGCATCAGCACTAACGGGTTTTTGGATAAAATCTAATGCCCCCAAGGCTTTCACTCGCTCGTGGGCTTTTATTTGAATGTCACCAGAGACCACAATAATTAATGCGGGCAGATCCTGTTGTTGCACGATTTGTAATACTTCATAACCGTCCATCACGGGCATGTTGAGATCGAGAAATACCACTTCGCCTTTTCCGGCTCGAATGGCATCAAGGCCTTCGGCACCATTGGCCGCATAGGTGATTTCTACATCCCATTCTTTAGGGAGTGTGCGGGCCATTTGTTTGCGTGCCATGGCGGAATCGTCACAGATGAGTACAGGTATTGACATGCTGACTAGTGATCCTTAGTTGCCCATTTATTGAAGATAACACTTATTGTTCGGGTCTGACTGACGAATTGTATTCTTCGGGCAAGTCTGGTTGATATTTTTTATAGATAACTTATAGATATTATTGATTAACTTTATTTTATTAGCGGCATATTGCTTAACGGTTCACTAAATTAAATTCTGCTAAATGTTAAGTTTAACAGGATCATAGGCATTCAATGAGAAAATGCCGTTAATGAACTAAACGATAAATTCCTATTTTTCCATTTCACGCATACAACTGCATCGTTTATCGATTTATACATTAATAGTATCAATTACCCATCAATATGGACTGCTGGTGCTGTCAATCCTGATTATCTTTAGGGTTGTGGACAAACTGACTTTACCCGTTTAATAAGCCTACCCAGCAGAAAATATCGGCGGATGATCGTACTGGGTGGTGATAGCCTAGCATAATTTGCTTTTAAGCTATTTGTTAAGTTAACAAAATTTTGACTCAAGCCAAAAAACTGGCTCATGTTATATCTTTTAGTGAACTATTCCAAACGTGTTAACATTTATTCTGGACTGACCAGTAACGGAATATTTTATGAGTAGCCAAAGTGTGCAAGTTAACGTCGATGATGGTATCGCCTATGTGTTGTTAAATCGTCCCGAAAAAATGAATGCGATTAACTATGCCATGTTTAGCGAGCTCGATAGCGCAATTAAAAGTATCAAAGCTGATCCTACGGTGCGTGCGGTGATCCTTTCTGGTGCGGGAGGCCACTTTAGCTCAGGGCTGGATGTGAAAAGTGTGATGTCGGCACCGATGCAAGCGCTTAAGTTATTATTTAAACTTTTGCCCGGTAATGCGAACTTGGCGCAGCGGGTATCTTTAGGTTGGCAAACTCTACCAGTACCGGTTATCGCTGTACTTGAGGGGTGTTGTTATGGTGGTGGTATGCAAATCGCTTTAGGTGCCGATGTGCGTATCGCAAGTACAGATAGCAAGCTATCTATCATGGAAGCGAAATGGGGGCTCGTGCCCGATATGGCAGGGCTGGTCGCCTTACGGCAAATTATGCCTAAGGATCAAGCCATGCTATTGAGCCTTACGGCTAAAGTGCTCGAAAGCCACGAAGCGCTAACATTAGGACTGGTGACACAAGTGAGCGACACACCTATGGCGAGCGCGCAGCAATTGGCTATGCAACTGATGCAGACCTCTCCTGACGCCGCCGCAGCCATTAAACTCAGTATTAACCGCAGTTGGACGGCTTCTATTCGGAGCCTACTTTGCCGAGAGTCAATTAGCCAAATTCGGTTGTTGTTAGGCAAAAATAGTAAAATAGCGGCCACGCGCCAGCTTAAAGATCCGCAAAAACCTTATCAGGATCGCCAGTCAGGTTGGTAAAACCGTTTTGTTGATGTCGCCGATATTTACTGCGCGCCGCTCATGCGGGCGGCAAAGCCTTTAATCGTATTAAGGCAGTTTTGCCAAGCGCTTTCGTTGTCTAAATTAAGAGCTAACGTGGTTTGTCGATAATTGGGGCTTTCTAGCGTCACCGCCAATGTTTTACGATGGTTAGCTGTTTCTAATGAGGCAGGGTGTCCATCTGGTGATTGAATATCTAAAATCGGCATTGTAAGTTTGGCTAATAACTCGGGTAGTGCTTGATTACGTTGTTCATCTTCACGATAGGGATTGATGACGATCAATACATCAGGATTGGCAATTTTCTTTTGGCTTAATAGGCTAATCAGTAACCCAGCGCTTTGATCTGCGGTGATCAAAATGCGTTTCCCAGCATAGTCTGCCCCAATGGCATCTAATTGCGACATACTTTTAACGAGAAAATCTTCCTGCTCCTGTTGATGTTTATTGTTATCTTCAGGCTTAACTTTAAGACTCGCTTTGTTAGAAGGAGCGCTGAGCTGAGCCGCGCCAGCTGAGGTGACTTCGGTGGCATCAGTAGCAAAATTGGCAGTTGGCGGCTCAGTGGGCGGCGTTACACCTAAGCTTGCCCAACCCGCGGGGTTAATATTACGGCGCACGAAAGCCATCAGTCCTGGAGAATCTGCCGTACCGTTGGTGGCAGGCAGGATAATGGCCGCGCCGAGTTTCTTTTTCCCTTCCCACGGGCGAACTAATAAATCGTATTGTTTATTATCGATAGTAATTTGTTTGATTTCGCTAGCGGGTAAGTAGTTGTAATTAGTTTTTTTTGGCGTTTGTGTAGGTGTAGGAGGATTCTCTTTTTCTACAGTATTAACTGCAGGCGTAGTGGTATCTGCACTAAAGGACGGCAGAACCGTGATGCCAACAATACAGCTAAAGATAAAGCAGAGGATACGCACCATAGAATTGATAACCACCTGTGTAGTCTCATAAATTCACCCATCTTTGAGTATAACCTGAACGCTTCCTCTAGGGTTAATTTTCCTTATAAAGTCTGATGACTACCATAAAAAAGCCCAGCGCTGGGGCTGGGCAGATTATTGCAACTTACAGCTAGGGTTTATATGTGGCTGACGAGCACCATACGGATAGCATCGAGTTGTAACTGGCTGGCATCGAGATAAGTATTAAGCTCTTGCATCTGGTTGCGCAGGTATTCTAATTCTTCTTCACGGATATTAGGATTCACGGCTTTGAGTGACTCTAAACGGTCGAGCTCAGCGCTCAGTTGTTGAGTCATTTTCTCTCTCGCTTGAACAACCATTTCATCCACAACCACTTGTGCATATTCTTCACCCTTAGCAAACAGTGGGTGCAAAATAGGCTGAGAGGCGGTGACTAACTTGCCGCCGATATGACGATTGACCGCGCTCAGTTGTTTATCAAAACTGGCGTAATCCACCTTAGCCGACAGGTCGTTACCGTTTTTATCCATCAACACGCGGATTGGGGTCGGTGGCAAATAACGGTACAACTGGCTCGATTTAGGTGCAGAGGCATCAGCCATATAGATAAGTTCTAAGAACAAGGTGCCTGCTGGCAGTGCTTTATTCTTCAAAATGGCTACGCTGGTGGTACCCGTTTCTGAACCTGTGATCAAGTCGAGCCCTGTTTGCACCAATGGATGCTCTTGGGTGATCAACGCGATATCATCGCGGGACAAAGCGGTGTCGCGATCAAATGTCACTGTCATACCATCTTCTGGTAGGCCGGGATACGTCGGGAACATCATGTGCTCACTCGGGCGCAAAATGATCGAGTTTTCACCATTATCTTCTTGATCGACACCAATAATATCCCACAGTCGGATAACGGAACCGATTAAATGGGTGTCATCATCGTTCTGCACAAGACGGTTGACGATAGCCTGTGCCTTGTCGCCGCCGTGTGAGTTGATTTCAAGCAGCTTGTCGCGGCCTTGCTCCATTGCGTGTTTAAGTTCTTTATAACGACTCTGAGTATGATTGAGCAGGTTTGTTAGCTCGTCACTGTCATTACCTATCAGAACATTTAAGAGCTCTTCGGCAAATTCACGGTAAAGCACATGGCCACTCGGACAGGTGCGTTCGAAGGCATTAAGCCCTTGGTGATACCACTGCATCAAACGTTCTTGGGCTGTATCTTCAAGGTAAGGCAAATGAATTTGGATATCATTTTTCTGGCCGATACGATCTAAACGACCGATACGTTGTTCTAATAGATCGGGGTTTAGCGGCAGGTCGAACAGCACTAAGTGGCTGGCAAACTGGAAGTTGCGTCCTTCTGAGCCAATTTCAGAGCAAATCAGCGCCTGTGCGCCGCCTTCCTCTTGGGCAAAGTAAGCACCGGCTTTATCGCGCTCAATAATCGACATGCCTTCGTGGAATACCGTCGCTTGAATCCCTTCGCGGGTACGCAGGGCTTCTTCTAAGCTCAGCGCCGTTTCTGCTTGGCTGGCAATGATCAGTACTTTTTTGCTGCGGTGGGATTTTAAGAACTCGATTAACCAATCTACGCGAGGATCGAACTTCCACCAACTGGCGCTGTTATCTTCGAATTCTTGATATAGCTTTTCAGGGCTCAGGGCTTGCGCCGCTTTCGCTTCTAAAGATTTATGTCCGCCCATCATGCCACTGACGCGTGCGGCAGTTTGATATTGATCTGGCATAGCATGGGGATAAGCGTTAAATAAACGCTGCGGAAAACCTTTTACCGAGGCGCGGCTGTTGCGGTACAACACGCGGCCAGTGCCGTGACGGTCGAGTAATTGTTGTAGTAATTCGCTGCGAGCGGCTTGTTGAACCTCGCTATCGATGCCCTCAGCTTGGATCAAACGAATACTTGGGCTGATATCTTTTTCGCCGAGTAATTCGGTCAAGCTATTGATAGCAGCATCGGATAATTTAGCGTCACCTGCTAGCGCTTCGGCAGCAATGGCCACGTCTTTATAGCTGTCCTCTTCGGTTAAGAAGGCATCGTAATCGTAGAAACGATCTGGATCGAGCAGGCGTAAACGAGCAAAGTGGCTCTCATGGCCAAGTTGATCCGGTGTTGCGGTTAGCAGTAAAACGCCAGGGATCACTTCACTTAGTGCTTCAACCACTTGATAGGCGCGGCTGGGCGCTTCTTCTGTCCATTCTAAGTGGTGCGCTTCGTCAACGACTAATAGATCCCAATCGGCATCGAGGGCTTGGTCGAGGCGTTTTTTCTTACGCAGTAATTCCAGTGAACAAATAATTAACTGTTCGGTGTAGAAAGGATTGTCATTATCAGCATAGGCTTCAACGCAGCGGTCTTCATCAAACACAGAAAAACGCAGGTTAAAGCGGCGCAACATTTCCACTAACCACTGATGGCGCAGGGTATCAGGCACGATAATCAGAATACGTTCAGCGCGGCCGGTCAGCAGCTGTTGATGAATAATCAGACCTGCTTCAATGGTTTTACCTAGACCCACCTCATCGGCGAGTAATACGCGTGGCGCATAACGACGACCGACTTCATGGGCAATCCACATTTGGTGCGGAATAAGCCCAACACGTGGGCCTTGCAAGCCGAGTAAGTCTGATGAAGCCAATTTGTGACGCAGCATTTGGCATTGATAACGCACCCCAAAACGGTCGAGGCGATCAATTTGCCCGGCAAATAAACGATCTTGAGGTTTGTTGAAACGAATATTGTGGTTCAGCAGAGTTTCACGCAGAGTCACTTCTTCGCCAGTTTCACTGTGAATACCGTGATAAAGCACTATCCCGTCTTTCTCAGTCAATTCACTGACGACAAGACTCCAGCCTTCATGGCTTTCAACCGAATCGCCGGGATTGTATATAACGCGTGTCAGAGGGGCTTCTGCGCGGGAGAACATGCGGTTCTCACCGGTGGCAGGGAATAATACTGTGACCATACGGCCTTCTACTTGAACCACAGTTCCTAAACCAAGCTCTGACTCGGTATCACTTATCCAACGTTGACCTAAGGCGAACGGCATCTTTAATTCTCATTTCTAGGCGGACTCTAACAAAGGGCGCGTATGTTATACCAATACTCACGATATTTAAATCGCCCAATCACTTGTTAGAGCCTAATTTCCACTGTGATAGATTACAAATTGTACAAGCGACAAAGTTGTGGTGCAAGTTGAGGATATTGTCATGCTAGCGTCATATTTGCGGCGATACACTGCCTTGAGCTGCAGGCAAATAAAGGTGGTTATATTGTTATTGAGTCACTTTGGTGCCAATATCAATATAAGGTTTTAGGCGCTGATAACCGCTATCAACTTGAACCTTATTGTTATTTTTACCTTATGTTTTGCCAGTCATTGCAGCCGTGTTACTTTTATTGAGATTCAAAAGTTTGTTTAAACTTTACTGAAGCACTCTGGAGGCGCCATGGAACAAAACGACAGAAAGTTGTTTGTACTGGATACCAATGTGTTACTACATGAACCTTTGGCGATCTATTCATTTAAAGAGCACGATGTCGTCATTCCTATGACAGTGCTAGAAGAATTAGACCAGATTAAAGACAGAAAAAGTGATGTAAGCCGCGATGCTCGAGTCGCTATCAGAGCATTGGAGGACACCCTTGGCGGTGAAACTACCCCAGAGCAGATTATCAATGGGGTTCCCTTACCAAATCGTGAAAGCCATGCCGATGCCATCGGTTCGCTGTCTATCTTCCCCGACCATCTTGTTAGCTTCACCCTTGGCGCCTTGCCAGGTGACGGTAACGACAACCGCATTATCAATACTGTTTTACACCTGCAAAACCTACATCATCCTCGTATTGTTGTTTTAGTTACTAAAGATATCAATATGCGCCTTAAAGCCAAAGGCGCCGGTGTTCAATTGGTTGAAGATTATCGAACCGATCAACTGATTGATGACATTCGTTTCCTCAGTAAAGGTTTTTACCAGTTTGAGGGCAATTTTTGGGAGCACTTGAATAAGGTTTCTACTGAGCGTCAGGGGCGGCATACGGTACATGAAGTACCAATTACCGATCTTGAAAATGATCAGTTTTATATTAACCAATACCTTATCGATACCGAGTCTGATTTTTGCGGGCGAGTGATTGAACGCACTGCAACTCATCTGCATATTTTAGATTTAGGCCGCGAGCGGATAAACAACCTTGAAGCATGGGGGATTAAGCCTAAAAACGTCTACCAAGGTATGGCATTGCAAGCGCTGCTGGATCCCGATATCGATCTGGTGATCTTAACTGGTCCTGCCGGTTGCGGTAAAACCTTGCTCGCCATGGCGGCGGCGCTTGAGTTAGTGGTTGAGCGTAATCGCTACGATAAAGTGATCGTGACCCGTAACACTCCTGAAATTGCCGAATCTATCGGTTTTTTACCCGGCACCGAAGAGGAGAAAATGATGCCGTGGCTGGCCGCTATTACTGATACGCTTGAAGTGCTGCACAAGAATGATGTCAATCCCACGGGCAGCATGAATTACATTATGGAAAAAGCGAACATTCAGTTTAAGTCGATTAACTTTATGCGTGGGCGCTCAATCCAAAACTCCATCGTGTTACTGGATGAATGTCAAAACCTCACCGCTTCGCAGCTTAAAACCATGATCACCCGAATGGGCGAGGGCACAAAACTGATATGTTGCGGTAACTTAGCGCAAATTGACTCTAACTATTTAACGGCTGTCACCTCTGGATTAACTTATATTGTTGAGCGTTTTAAAGACTTTGAAGGCAGTGCCAACGTGTATTTGAACGGTGTGGTACGTTCACGCTTAGCCGAATATGCTGAAGAGCATCTCTAACGCGGGTGAGTTTTGTTTTGAGTAAATAATCAGGCCTCAGATATTGAGGCCTGATGTTTATTATGTAACAGATTTTTAATCGACTTATCAGTGGTATGAGTAGCCTTTATCGGGCAATTATTTTATGTGATTGACCGTTCCTTCCTGCTACTATAGGTGCTGATAGTTTTTGCCGTCGATGGCTTAAATTAAGCGCTGCAATCAAGGGTAGTGGATGAAATCGAGTGAGCCGGATCTCCAACTAAAATCGCCGATCCAGAAAAATTACAACCGTGCTGTTTTTTATACTTACATTGGCGTTATCGTCATGTCTTTGTTGACTGCGTGGATGTTTTTTGACCGCCAGAAAGCCCAGCAAATGGAGCAGCGTGAAGAACAAGTACAGCGACATGTACTGCAAATCGATTTGTTACTTGAATCGAGTATTCGGGCAGTAAAAAGCTTACGTGATGTTGCGGTGGATCATCTGCGTTTAGGTGAGCTCGTGCGTAAAGAACGCTTACCCCAATACGGTAAGTTTAATGAAAGTGGCCAATATTTTACCCTAGAACCCCGCTATGCTCAGAGCGGTAAACCTTTTACTAACATGGGACGGATCACGGGTGCCGGTTCCCTTGATGGCCGCAGTGATGGGTTTTATCAAGAACTTGAGATGTTATTTGAGCTGTCGCTGTCGTTCCCTGTCGCTAAGGAAGCCGCCCCAAAAGCCTCGGCAATTTATTATCTGTCTAAACGTAGGATCATGTCCTATTTCCCCTGGTCTGATGAAAATATACGTTTCAGGGATGAATACCTCAATAAGAAGCAGTTCCAATACGCCACTCCAGCAATGAACCCACAACGCAGTGTTTTTTGGAGCGAAGCCTATGTTGACTCCACCGGCAAAGGTTTGCTTACTACGCTAGGTGTGCCCATTTATTTAGAAGATGATTTTATCGGTTCAATCAATTTAGACATGACGTTGGCCTCCTTAGCGCGGCAAATTCGAGTTTACTTTAAGATGCCGGGTACAGTGATTTTACTCGACCAACAGAATAATATTTTATCCCACAGCGATTTTGATATTTCCGACATTAATCGGGTTTATCACATTAGTCAGCGCATCCCGTCTGAACTGCATTCGTTGCCAGAATCTGAACTGTTCGATGCCCACGACGGCATTATTCGTAATGGCTATTACATCCACTCGGTTGCCCTGCATAACGCACCTTGGCGTTTACTGTATTTACAGGATGAAGATGATTTATTCCAAGATTCTTGGGAGAAATTACAGTTGACGTTTATCTTGGTGGTGATCGCGCTATCTGTGTTAGTCACCATAGTGCATTGGCAGACTCGTCGCTCCTTTGTGAGTCCAGCATCACGCTTGTTATCGCACCTTGAAGGTTGTTCGCAAGAGCCACGTAAGCCTCCAGAGAAAATCACTCGTGGCTGGGAGCCTTGGTTCTTGTTAGTGAGTCGGATATTTGAGGAAAACAAGCAGTATACCCACCATTTAGCCGAGCAAAATAAGCGGCTCGATAAGTTAGTGGCACGTCGAACTGAACGCTTAAAAGATACTACGGAACGGCGTGAACGCGAATATGCGCTGTTGCGATCCTTACTCGATGCCATTCCTGAGGCGATTGTCTTTAAAGATAAAGAAGGCAACTATTTAGGCTGTAACAAAGCTGCTGAGCGGATGTTAGGTTATACCGAGAGCGAGATGATTGGTTTGTCGTCAGACGATTTAGCCTCACCGGAAATGGGTATACGTATCCGCGCCGAAGATAAACAAGTATTAAAAGATCGTGTGCCGCTGCGCTACCAAGAAAAAATAGAGCTCGCTGGTAAACCGTTGTTACTGGACACACTAAAGCTACCTTTCTATAACCGCCGTGGCGAGCTGCAAGGGCTGATTGCGGTATGGCGTGATGTCACCCGTGAATATGAAGCAGCCGAGCAGTTACGATTATCGGAAGAGCGTTACCACTTAGCCATGGATGCGGTAGAAGATGGCCTGTGGGATTGGTATTTAGACTCAGAACAAATTATTTGTAATCCTGCTTACTATTCTATGTTGGGTTATCAAACCAATGAGTTTCCGGCCTTATTGTCGGCAATTGATCAGCTAACTCATCCTGACGATCGTATTCGAGTGGAGGAATATCGGCGCGAGTATTTGCAAAATCCTATTGATGCCTACGAGATCGAGTTTCGGTTATTAGCAAAAAACGGTAGCTACCATTGGGTACTTTGTCGTGGCCGAGTGGTGGAGTTTACCAGCGATGGTCAGCCCAAGCGTATGCTGGGTACTCACAAGGATATTACCCGCCATAAGAGCAACGAAGTAGCGCTACTGGAAGCCAAGCAAGACGCTGAATTAGCTAACCTATATAAGAGTGAATTCTTGGCGAATATGAGCCATGAAATCCGCACGCCCATGAACGCTATTATCGGTATGTTGCAGTTGGCACAGCGCACTGCGTTAACGGCGCAGCAAAAGGATTACCTTGAAAAAGCTGGTTTTTCGGCACAATCGTTACTGCGGATCATCAATGATATTCTCGATTTTTCTAAAATCGAAGCGGGTAAGTTAGAGCTTGAATTAGTGCCATTCCCGCTAGATAAAGTGCTTGATCATGCACTGGATCTTAATGCGCTCAAAGCGCAGGAGCAAGGTGTGGAGTTACTGCTCTATGCGCCAGTCACCTCGGGGTTAATCCTTAAAGGTGACCCTCTGCGTTTAGGGCAAATCCTGATTAATCTTTTATCGAATGCGGTAAAGTTTACGCAATCGGGTGAGGTTGAGTTGGGGTGTGAAGATGTGGGTGAGCGTGACCATCGTATTACGCTCAAGTTCTGGGTACGTGATACTGGGATTGGGATTGACAAAGATCAGCAAGAAAAGTTATTTGATGCTTTTGCCCAAGCCGATGGTTCGACGACGCGTAAATACGGTGGCACGGGCTTAGGCTTGTCTATCAGTAAGCATCTGGTTTCTATGATGGGCGGCAAAATGCAAGTGCAGAGTGAGCTTGGAGTTGGTAGTACCTTCAGCTTTACCATCAGTTTTGAAATTGCTGAAGAAGCGACAGTTGAGCCTTTCGTTGTACCCGAAAAACTGAACAATTTACGTACGTTAGTGGTTGATGATAATCCGACCGCATTACAGATTTATTCAACCTTGATGCGGGATTTACATTTTGATGTCGATACCGCTACTAGCGGCGCTGAAGCCTTGGATAAACTGTCGCAGGCGCCTATAGATTTAATCTTACTCGATTGGATGATGCCCGAAATGGATGGCTGTGATGTGGTTAGCGCCATTGATACTATGTTGGCAGAAGGCATTTTAGCGAAACGGCCAGTCATTATCATGATGACGGCCTATGCGGCAGAACTTTTGCAGGATCAAGTGGATAATGCCAAGGTGTTTACGGTACTGCAAAAACCTTTTAAAGCCTCGAGCTTGTTCGATGAAATCATCGCCGCTTTTACTGACGAGCCGAAATTGAATCTGCTGCCGCCAGCAGATGTCACCGTGACAGAAGAAGGTGAGTACGCAGGATTAGTGCTGTTGGTAGAGGATAACTTTATTAACCAGCAAGTTGCGACAGAGCTTCTCAAAAGTGCCGGTTATGAAGTGGTGTTGGCTGGTAATGGCCAAGTTGCATTGGATATTGTCGATTCACGTCCGTTTGATGCTGTATTGATGGATATCCAGATGCCAGTGATGGATGGGCTTACTGCGGCCAGAGCTCTGCGCGAGCGTTTTAGTACCGATGAGCTGCCTATTATTGCCATGACGGCCCATGCCATGTCGGGCGACAGGGAAAAGAGTTTAGCTGCGGGGATGAACGCTCATATAACCAAGCCGATAGTGCTCAATGAATTATTTGAAACATTAAATCACTGGATTACACATAAAAATCAGCATCAGAATCGTTAATTTTTTTGCTCGGGGCCTGTGATGGCCCCGCGTTATTCCAATTGATCTTCATGAATAACGCAGCTAGCCGTATTAGGAGAAAAGATGAAACCTCAAAGTGTAGCCTTAGCCATCGCGTTGTTAGGATTTCCCGCCGTTACTGTGGCCGCTATTGCGCCTAGCGCTAAAATCATTCAGCAGAGCCAAGAAGTTAAGGGGTTTGTTAATCTCTATTACGAGCCGTCTCAAGGAGAGTTATATCTTGAGGTTAATCGCTTAAATCAGCCCTTTTTACTCGTCACTAGCCTGCCACAAGGTGTGGGTTCAAACGATATTGGCCTTGACCGTGGTCAACTTGGGCAAACTCGTATGGTGCAGTTTGAGCGCCAAGGCCCCTATATTGTTCTCAAGCAACTAAATAGCCAATATCGCGCTAATACTCTTGATGCTGCAGAGCAAAGAGCCGTTGCAGAAGCCTTTGCTGATTCTGTTTTATGGCAAGGCAAGGTCGTTGAGGGTCAATCTGTACTGGTTGCGATTAACGATCTGGTGCTCAGCGATTTACACGGTGTATCCTCCGTATTACAACAAACTGGGCAGGGGGATTATCAGCTTGATTTGGGCCGTTCGGTCATCTTACCAACAGGGATTAAATCCTTTGCAAAAAATGCCGACGTAGATGTTCAGCTCACCTTTAAAGCCGATGTTGCTGGGGAGCAAGTGGCGCAGGTAACACCCGATGGCAGGTTGATGTCCGTGCGGATGCGCTATTCTTTTGTTGAGCTTCCCGATGCGGGTTATCAGGCTCGGGCATATCATCCTATGAGCGGCTATCTATCCGATGAGTATCGCGATTACGCCACGCCTTTTGATCAACCCTTAGTGCAACGTTTTATCCTACGCCACCGTTTACAAAAGGTGCACCCTGGACCTGCGCCAAGTGAGGTGGTTAAACCGATTATTTATTATCTTGACTCTGGTGTGCCAGAACCTATTCGTTCGGCATTGCTCGATGGTGCGCGCTGGTGGGAGAGTGCTTTTACTCGTGCAGGATTTATCAACGGCTTCAAAGTGGAATTATTACCTAAAGATGCCGATCCACAGGATATTCGTTACAACATGATCCAATGGGTGCATAGGGCAACGCGGGGCTGGTCCTATGGCGTGGCGTTAACTGATCCGCGTACCGGTGAAATCATCAAAGGCCAAGTTACGCTCGGCAGCTTACGTGTACGTCAGGATTACTTAATTGCCAAAGGGTTAACGGCTGGCTGGCAGGATAGAATCGCAGCCGATAAAGCGGCAACAGCACTTTCCCTCGCGCGCATTCGCCAACTCGCAGCCCATGAGGTTGGTCATACTTTGGGGCTTGACCATAATTTTGCGGCTTCGAGTAATCAAGATGCTTCTGTGATGGATTATCCCCATCCTAAAATCCAGCTTAAGGGGGGCGATATTGATATTTCAGCACCTTACTCTACTGGCGTCGGCCTTTGGGATGATTTTGCTATCGCTTATGGTTATAGCGATGCGGGCGATGCACGCGCTCAACAAACACTACAAACTGAGTTGTTAGCCGATGTGGCGAAACGGGGCTTACGTTATATCGGCGAAGCTGACTCCCGGCAAAAGGATGCCAGTCAAGCTTATGCCAGTTTGTGGGACAGTGGTGATGATGCGATAACCCAACTGACTAAACTCGATAATATTCGTACAAAGGCGATAGCGGGGTTCTCCAATGCCGCATTATTACCTAATGAGCCACTGGGCGAGTTAGCTGATACCTTTGCACCGATTTATTTACTCACGCGCTATCAAATCGATGCGGTTGCTAAGTTTATTGGCGGGACTGACTATAACTACCAATCTATTGGTGAGGGGAGTCGCTGGAGTTATATTGCACCGCCGTTGCAGCTTGCGGGATTAGATGCTTTGCTTAAAACCTTAGATGCGGCGAGTTTAACGGTACCGCAAACTTTGCTCGATAATTTAGTGCCAAAGGCGGGTAATTATCATGCTACACGTGAATCCTTTGATTCTGGTTTAGGAACGGTTACCGATCCTTTAGGCATGGCAGAAGTGTTTAGTCGTTATACCGTTAGTCTACTATTGACGCCTAAGCGTTTGAACCGTGTTGGCCAAGCAGCCATGGCGGATAACGAGCAGTTATCTGTGACTACCTTACTCGATAAATTATTTGCAGCGACCTTATATCAAGAGGGTAAGCTTGGTCTGGTTGAGGGTGTGTGGATGCGAGTTAATGCCGTAGTGGTTGATGAAGTCCTTGCTGCGCTACACGATAAGAATACGTCACCTGAGGTCAGGGCGGTTATTTACGACCGTATTCAATTTGTGATTAAGCAACTAAAGGCGAGAGCAAACCGTGCCAATGTCAGTCTTGCGGCGCATTATAATGGGCTGCAACTGGGGTTAGCGGCGGGATTAACCGATGCTCAGTTTAAGCTTATTCCTAAGCCATTAGTCTTACCGCCAGGATCGCCAATTTAAGGTGATAATATTGAGCTATTTGCTGAATACGGCATCTTAAGATGGTTTAGACATTGGCGCCCTAGGCGCCTATTTCTTTTGGATTTCGTGGGTAAAAGTGTTCGGCTTTACGCTCTAGATGGGTAAAGCGGCGGGTATTTTTGTAGGGTAATTTCATAAACCCCGATACTCCGTGGCCTTGAATTTTACCCACATGATGCAAGATACGATCGAGACTTGCGCGAAATGCCGCCTGTTTACGCGGGTTAAGCAGTTTTAAGTAACTGTGGATTTTTAAGTGATTGGGCAGCGCTTCAAAAATGATACAACCCGTATGGTGAATTTGGTTAATACGGGCTAATTCTTCCATGATTTCATGGGGCAGTTCGAGGTTTTCATCGGGATCTTTACCGTCTTCGAAGTATGAGTGTAAGCGCGATTTGTCTTCTAAAGTGGGGACGTCGCCCACTTCAAATGGTAATTGTAAATCAGCGCTGGCGCTAAAGGGCTCACTGGTATCGGCGCGTTCGATGTGTAACGTGTCTTTGGCGTTAAAAAAACAGGCCTTAAACACGCCGATACGCTTAATTCCCCGCGCTAAATCCACCATGTTATTGACAGCAATGATTAACGCACCTTTTTGATTTGCATCGTAAATCGCAAGATTAGAGTCGATAAATACCCCAGTTGTTTGCCAATGGATTGCAAGCCCACCCACTATGGGATACTGCGCTAACCTGCCCACCGCTGCGATAAAGCCTTTTTCGGTATCGCCCATGCCCGCGAGGAAGTTACGGTAATATTTCTCGAGCTGAATATCGTCCATTTTCGCGATAGGATCTTGGCCGTTATGCTCCCTCAAAAAGGATTTACGTGAACTGTAGCTGACGGTTTCAACATCTTTATCGCGCGATTGTACCCAAACCGGAATATCGGCCAATAACTCCACTTTGGGTAGCGTGGGTAAATGTAATCTGTGGCTGTGGCGCATGCTTTTTAAAAAGTAATCACCTGCGGTATTACGCTGCTCAGGATCTGTACTGAGCATGCCTTCTAAGGTGCGGGCTAATTCTATGGGTAAACCAATACTGGTGGGCGAGATCACCTGCGCGCCAAAACGGCTAGCTTGTCCTGAGGCAAGGGAATACAGCGTCGCGGCAACACCTTGCTCGTCAAAACGTGGACTGGAGAGTGCACCGTTAAGTTGCTCTTCGCCAATAAAGTACACATCACCCATGCGCGCATTAGTATGCTGTTGATCGCTCGACATTAATGCCATTACATTGTCTTCAACGGGGTTGTTATGCTCATCCCGCTGCGCAAAGACAGCAGAGCCCCAATCGATTAACGATAAATGCTGCTGTTCAATATCGTAAACCAGATTCGAGGGTTTTATATCGCCGTGCACTAAAGGTTTACCCGTACGCAGGTAATACAAAATATCGGCAAGCTGGCGGGCAATATTCATGATCATTGCGGTAGGTAGTGCGCCCATTTTGCGGCATAGTTGGTCGAGATCCTCCCCCTTAGCACGCTCCATCACTAATATGCCCTGTTTGCCAACACGTTCAAATTTAATCGCGCCAGGCACATTAGGGTGCTTTAGCAATGACAACATAAAGGCTTCTTCTTCGAGCCGGTCTTGAACATGTTGCGGTAGCGTTATCCGTGAAAACTTAAAAACATGGGCATCGCCCGCTTGATTGATGCCCGCAAATACAAAACCGTAGGCACCTTTGCCGATTAATTCAATCTCGACATAACCGAGTTTACTCAGTTGCTGTTTACACAGACGGATCCACGCCTTGTGCTTACGGGCATCATTGGCCTTGAGCAAGTAAATGGATTGCTCTTCGGAAATATAAAAATGCTGCAGCTGAGGTGTTTGCAAATTGTGCTCCTTGTTTTGTTCATTTAACCAGTAAGCGGGGGCGATAATCAAATCAAGGGTGAGTTTTAGTTAAGAATTTTTTAGTCGCTTTAAGACTTAGGTTTCATCGTGTCTTACCTATACGATCATTTCGTCACTGACTTTGACTTACATCAAGTTAAATCCTCTCGACTATAGGTAATCTTTGGATATCGAACAGGATAAGTATTTGTTAATTAACCGACAGAAAAAGTGTAGCTAAGGAGGGCGTATGCCCACCCAATATAAAGCCTTGTTGATTGAGTTATTAGACTATCCGCGTAAGCGAATTTTACAGTCAATGGAAGTCACCCATTGTCCGCATGCGGTATTTTTTAATGATCGTGACGAACAATGTTTAACCTGCCATCAGGGGATGGAATGTATCTGGATGAATCAGAATGATGAGCTAGTGGACGTGAATGAAAAATCAGTCGCAGAGCTAAAACAGCAGCTATTAATAGCGGTAGATTTTATTGATTCATCTTTAAGTCCGCATCATCTATCACGTCGTCAATGTCAATGTGATAACTGCGTTTGGCTGCGTAAAGTGCAAGCTACGTTAGATCAGTAACTTAGTCTTTACATTGTTGTATCGGTCGAATCGCAAGGAGCTTTGCATCGACTTAAAAATGCCATTAAAGTAAGGGTCACTTTAGCGAATAGAGATAGACCATGGAACCCGGTTTTTGGCATGAAAAATGGAATCTGCAACATATAGGTTTTCATCAGCAAGACATCAATCCTTTCCTTGTCCAGTATTGGCAGAAGCTCTTGCTGCCGGCGGACGCTCAAGTGTTTGTGCCCTTATGTGGCAAGTCGCTAGACATGTGCTTTTTAGCCGAGCAAGGGCATCAAGTGATTGGCTGTGAGCTAAATGAACTGGCTGTGCAGCAGTTTTTTACTGATAACCAGCTTGAGCTTACGCAAACGGCAGTTGGTGAACACCAACATTATCAAACAGAGCAGATCAGCGTGTATCAAGGTGACATTTTCACTTTGCCTAAGACTATCACACAAGAGGTGATGGCTTTTTATGATCGTGCTGCTCTCATTGCTTGGCCAGAAAACATGCGCGCGCATTATGCTAAGCAGTTGGCAAACTTATTACCATGCGGCAGCATAGGTTTATTAGTGACCTTAGATTATCCACAAGCAGCCTTAAATGGTCCGCCGTTTGCAGTATCGCCGACTTGGGTTGAACAGCATCTGAGTGATGACTTTGATATCGAGGTGTTAGCATCACAAGATGTGTTAGCGGAAAATCCTCGATTTATTAAAAAAGCAGTACCTTGGCTAAATGAGGCCGCTTATTTGTTGAAGCGTAAATAACCTGAACTCGATGTATGGACTCCTTTTGTTTTGGTCGACACCAACTTACGACTGTAGGTTGGTAGAGTCCATACATCGAATTCAGGTTAAATAATGACTTTTATCCTATAGCAGCAGTGAAATATCCCCATTGAATTTATGCTAGATAATACCAGTCGTATTAAATATCTGTTCATTCAGCGGGAGTTCAACGCGCTTTAGACAAGGCGAAGGATTGAAGACATAGTGGTGCTCTGTCGAAAGCCTTAAACGCAGTATAAAGCGCGTTGCCATGCAGTTAAATCAGCCGCCCTTTGGGAGGCTGACAGTCATCCCACTCCCGTTGCATTGACTTAAAAGGGAATAACCATTTCTGCGTCAATGCGCCTCGGATTGAAATACTTGTGAGGCTCTGAACTGATTAGATATTTAATGTGATTGGTATAATCTAGGTTGGTGGGGATTATTATTTTGTATCAGCAGGTTAAGTTTTATGGTCTTTTGGCGGCTATCAGTGTCCCATTTTATCTTTAGGATTGAATGCAAGATAGAACTATTGGGAAGCGAAAATACGGGGGCGAATAAGGACAAGACGAGGTGGAGATAAAAAATTTACTGTTATTTTTAACGTAACAGTCTTTTATGTAATAGCCTTTAATTTAATTGGTTTTAATCTAACTTATGCGGCCTGTGCAAGCGTTTTTCTTCGCTTATGAATAACTTTGCGGTTAGTGCTTTTAGTGCCAATTTTGCTTAGGCGACTTCATAGTAATTGGGTTCAAGTTCTAATTGGTTCTGGATAATCTGCACCGCCATTCTGGCGCACTTACCACATTGGTCGGCCACACCTAAGCGCTTTTTGACGTCAGCAAGAGAGCTATCGCCTTGGCTTACTGCGTTTTTAATTTGTGTATCTGTGATTGCATGGCAAAGACAAACGTACATTTTTTAGCCTCCCAAATGAATTGCTTTAATTCTAAATGAAAACGCTTATCAAATGCAATACACCTGTGGTTATTATTTGAATAAACCCGCTTAATTATTATTCGATGGCAGTTTTCCCTAACTGCCATCGCTCGGCTTTTTATTGGTGCATCGTAGTGGTCACAACTTAACCAATAAGCATCTAAGGTGAGTTACTCTAATAACCTTTATTAAAATCAATGATATTGAGTAATGGCTTTCCAGCTAAGTAGCTGTGATAGTTTTGGCTAAATAGAGTCACGATTTGTTCTGGCTGGCTTGGTGCCGAAATATGCGGAGTGATAATGGCATTTTCCCGCTCCCAAATAGCATGGCTATTGGGTAATGGCTCTTGAGTAAAAACATCAATAATCGCTTGTTGAGTGGGATTAACGATAAGTTGGCTATTGAGCGCGTCAAGATCAAGTGCATCACCGCGGCCGACGTTAAACAAAATGGCATCTGGCTTTAACATTGCCAACATATCAACGTTGAGGACATTACGGGTTGCTGGCGTGCTGGGCAATAAATTAACCACCACATCGGCCTTTGTCAGGGCTTCTCCTAATGTTGGCATCGTTTCGATGACATCAAAACCGTCAACCGTATTACCAGTGCTATTGATACCCGTGACATGCATGCCAAAGTGTTGTGCAGTTTTCGCTAAATGCTGAGCTATTGACCCAGTTCCCAGCAAAAGAAAGCGCATGCTTTGTAAGCTAGTGTGGCGTGGCAGTGGCTCAACCTGCCAGTATTTTTGCCGTTGTTGCTGCCGATAAAAATCGTGGCCGCGGATGTGCGCGAGTAAATAACCGAACACATACTCGCTCATCAATGGGCCGAAAATGCCTTTAATATTGGTCAGTTGGTAGTCTTTTCTCCCCCCTGGACTCATCAGGGCATCTATGCCCGCAAAACTGGACTGTAACCATTGCAGATTTTTTGCATGAGGTAATAATGGTGCTGCTAGTTTGGGTTCAGCTAACCAAATATCGGCCTCTGTTAAGTTTTTGGGATCATCGTTGAGTAGCACTAAGTTTGGGAGTACCAGCGCCTCAATTAAGTCGCGGTATTGTTGATTTGCCTTTGTGAGTAAGAGTAACTTGTGCCCCATGGCGTCTCCATTTATGCTTAGTTATTGTTATTTTTCAATGCACTGCTTCGGCTATTAACTTGGCTTACGCGGTATTTTTTAGGTTAATTTATTATGTTTGATCAGTTAGTCGCCATTATTGCCCAATTGGGAAACATGCTGCGCCCTTGGGCATTTGATATTGCTACCGCTATGGTGGTATGTCTCATTTTGGTCTTTTCAGCAGACGTCAATCGTCTCTTAAGACGCCATTTATTGGGGCATTCTTTTGTGTTGCGGACCTTTGTTTTTATTATTATTAATGCTTTTGGTTACGGCTTATTGATTGTTAAAGCCACCCCTTGGGTAGCAAGACACATAGTGGCTATGCCATCCCATTGGATGTTTCTGTTGATTATGACGATGTTTATTTTTATCGGCTATTGGGCTCAGCGAAATAATCAGTCTTAATCAACCACACTTTATTCAAAGTAACCAAGGTAATCGGTGGTGATTACTTGAGTTAAAGCCTGCATGGCGCGATCGGGATAATTGCTGAACACACCATCAACGCCCATTTTTTTAAGGGCATGAATATCATCGGCATGATCGACGGTATACACATAAACTTTGGCGCCGCGCTGGTGTGCATCATCAACTAACGCTTGATTGATGAAACTCACATCTAAATTCAAGGAATAGGCATCAAGCTGGCTGACAACGGCGGCACCCTCGAGTGGAATACTGGCGAGCAGCGGCGCGACTAAAGCGTTTGGGAGTGCTTGTTTAAACTCACGTAGATAAGGATGATTAAAAGAAGAGATCAGTAACTGTTCTTCGGTAAAACCCAGTTGTTTTAAAGCCTTCGGATATAAATCGATTAACGGCATGACGGTATTTATGCCTTTTAATTCAATATTGACTATACAGCGTCCTGCAATTAATTCTAGCACCTGCCATAGGGTGGGTATTGGCTCACCTTTTACATTAATGCCTGCCAGATAATCCTTACTCACTAAATGGATAATCCCCGAGCCTGAGCTTTTGCTATCGAGTCGCCGATCGTGAAACACCACCAGCTCACCTTCGACATTATGCACATCGAGCTCAACCGCTGGCGCGCCTAATTGCAACGCTTTTTCCATAGCAGCTAACGTATTTTCGGTCTGATAACCGCTGGCGCCACGGTGGGCAAAAATGAGCATATTGTGTAATCCTATTAGCTTCTGATAATACTTTTTGGCTCGCTATTTTGACTATTTTTAATATAGATTTCCATCTGCGGATAGGCGAGCTCAAGATTGTTTTCTTTGAGTTTTTTAGTCACTCGTTTGTGTAAATCATGGCGAAGTGGCCAGCGTGATGGCATATCTTTTGCGTAAGCACGGATTTCATAATCTTGAGTATGTTTACCAAAACCGGCAAACCACACTTCGGGCTCTGGGGTTGCCAGTGCATCTTCACATTCTTGCACTGCTTGATACAGCGTTGCCTCGACTTTGGCAGGATCAGAATCGCGCGCAACGGATACGTAAACAATGACGCGCGTAATCGGATCGGACAATGACCAGTTAATTAATTGTTCCGTAATAAAGGCCTTGTTTGGAATGATAATTTCTTTTCTATCCCAATCAATGATGGTTGTTGCCCGTATTTGAATTTTACTCACAGTCCCGGTTAAATCACGAATTGTCACGGTATCGCCAATACGTACTGGTTTTTCAAATAAAATAATTAAGCCCGAGATAAAGTTGGCAAAAATCTCTTGTAAACCAAAACCTAAACCGAGCGAGAGTGCGGCAATCAGCCATTGCAGTTTAGACCATTCCATCCCGAGATTAGAGAAGCCGATTAATAGCCCTAAAAAGACCACTAGATAACGGCTTACTGTGGTAATCGCAAACCCCGTACCGGGTGATAGGTCCAATCTTTGTAGGATCATCAGTTCAAGTAAACCGGGTAAATTGGTGGCAATCATCATTGAAAAACCGACCACAATAAGCCCAAACATCAAGGATTTCATGGTGATAGGTAATTGTTGTTCTAAGCCATTCACACTGGTATTGGTTGTCCACAACGTAATACCGTCGAGAAAGGTAAATAACGCCGTATGGGTTTGCGTCCATAGGCCAATTAAACTGGCTAAAAAGGCCAATAATAATAGCGAACGCACTAGCCCAAGTGACTGGCTCGAAATGGTTTCGAGATCTACTACCGGCTCTTCATAGGTATCGAGTCCATCGGTTGATAGATGGTGTGTTTCGCCTTTTTCCCTTTGTGCTAAGCGTTCAGCCCGTTTCGCTTTGGCGCGATCGAAAGCAATACGGCGGCGTTCAATTAACATCCAGCGTTTAATGAGCTGATATAGCAACAAGAAGCCTAGACCCAGCACGATAGATAATTGCAGCTGGAGCAGCATTTGGAAGGCGGTAAAGTAATACCCTTTAAACGCGAGTACTGCACTGAGTAAGGGAACTGAGATTAACAAAAACCAGAGCATTTTTTGGATAAGCTTTTTATTTTTATCGTCTTTTTGTGGAGCAGTATTTTTACGACTGAGAATTAAAGTGTCTTTATAAAATAAAAATAAAACAATACAAAACACAATAAATGCGCCGCGACCAATACTATTACGTATCAATGATGCATCCAGTATTTCGGTAAAGCCCATCAAGCCTAACAATGGGCTGGCTACCAACACAAAGTGCCTGAATCTAAATTGCCCCGCTTGGATAAGTTTTGATGGACGTTTGAAATGGCCGACCAGCACACCTTTGTCGAGTGTGAGAATAAAGATAAAACGATATAAAAGGTAGACTAAGCCAATGGCCAGTATGCCCATGCCTACGGCCTGCACAAAATTACGATCAGAGTGGTAAAAAATTAAACCCGCCAAAATCACAGGGGTAGGTTTGATTAATGCGTAACCTAAGCTGCAAGCAAGGGCTTTGAGCGTGTAAATGAACTTATCTTGGGTTACGTTACCGACATAGGTGGTATAGTGATTTAATAAGCTATTGAATTTAGGCGTAATAAGGTCTTGTACGACTAAGCATAATACCAGCAATATAACCCACCAATACCAATAATCATTTTGTTCGTCCCACGCTTTACCCAATTCATCCCACTGTGCCTGTCTCACCAGCCATACTGTGCTGCGCTCGAGATCCGTAAGCCATAACTTACTAATGCTAGCGGCATTAGGGACCCAGAATAAATGTTCATTAAGGGTATTTTTTAGGGTGAGGTGCTGTTGACTTAATTGCTGATAGTTAACTCTTAACTTGCCTAATTCACTCAGGTATTGGTCATAGCTTTGCATCAACTGGGTAATTAAACTTTGCTGCGAATGCAGTAGTTTAATTTGTTGTTCATTGTATAAACCGGGATGTTCTAGTTCTTGCTCATTGAGTGCTTGCTGTTGCTCTAAATGGTATCTATCTAAACGGGCATCGGCGATGAGCGTCTGAAGCTTTTCATGATTTGGGGGTTTAGGCAGTGATTGTAATATCTGCAAAAAACGCTCACCAAAGGCGGAGTTCATTTTGACCCATGTAATTTGTTCTTGGATATTGGCGAGCTGTTTTGCTTGAGATTGATATTGGGTTTCAGCTTGTTCTTGCTGTTCGACGACATTATTAATCTGCAAGGTTAATGTTTGCAGCTTCTGGCCATAAATTTGATTGGTATCGGCAATGTTGCGGGTAATAGGATCGATAACTTTATCAGTATTGACGATGTTTTTGGCCAAGGTCGCATCGGTGTTTTGCTGGCGTTGTTTATTGATCGCTTTATTGATGGTTTCAATGAAAGCTTCTTGTTGTATCAGTTGTTGACGCACTAGTTGTAGTTGTAATTGCGTCAGCTCAATGCGCTTCTGGCTACTGGCTAGCTCAGCTTCATTGGTGGTTAGGCTTTGTTCAAAGAACAGCCGCTGTGTTTGTTGTAATTCACCGGTTGGTGTATCTAATGGCGCGAGTTCAGCTTTTTTATTCTGAGCCACATTTTGTCTTGCACTGGTAATGACGGCTGGCAGCTCATTCTGGCGTTGTAGTAAATCGTTAACTTGTCGAACTAAGCTCGATTCGCTTTCTTTAAGCTCAGATAGGCGAAGATAGGCCATAGAAGCCTGCTGGCTGAGATCGGTGCCTTTTTCCAAGGACAGCGGTTTGTAAGCTTCTTTTAGTGCTTTATCAGTGTTTTTTTTATGTTTTTCAAAATCGATTTGTGCCTGTTGGAAGCTGGTTGCGCTGGCAGCGAGCTTCTCAATGTTAATTTTTAGATCGTTTATTTGCTCATCAATGGTGAGATTTTGTTGTTGATCTTGCTTGTTTATGCCAAGACGTTTGTCCAACTGCAATGGGGAGTTGGCGAGAACGGAAAATGAGAAAAAAACAATAACGAACAATAAAATACGTGGCATATAGGCTAAAATATTTAGAGGCAAAAGACGTACCATATTAGCCAAGTTGCGTTGAGATTGGTATGTTTCAGGCGTTCTTTTTTTGTCGGTGTAATGGGTGGGGTTTGAATATGGTGGTCGCGGCTCTGGATGCGTCTATGTATGCTCGCAACTATGCCTGATAATGCCGCCCAATAAGCCGTACTGCTAAATAGCAGTACGGCTAGATGTTAGTCAACTCATCGTCAATGTTGGCGTAAATGTAAGCATGCTTAATTTACTTTTTTGTATCTCTAAGATTGGCGAACGCTTGACCCATACGAGTTACCGCTTCGGCTTCAACACCTTCTGCAAAAGTTTGGATAGTGTCTTTAGCAAACAACATCACCACTGTGCTGCCTAATTTGAAACGGCCCATCTCTTCGCCTTTATCTAAGGTGATGGCATCAGGCCCTTGAGTTGGGTATTTCCAGGTAAATACTTGTTTACCTGTAGGTGGTGTTATGGTTCCTGCCCATACGGTCTCGATACTGGCGACAATCGTTGCGCCAACCAATACCATAGCCAGTGGTCCTAATTCGGTTTCAAAAATCGCTACCACCCGTTCATTGCGGGCAAATAAACCAGGAACGTGTTTAGCGGTAAGCGGATTAACTGAAAACAACTCCCCAGGAACATAAGTCATTTTGGATAAGGTGCCTTTAATCGGCATGTGAATACGGTGATAATCTTTCGGTGCTAGATAAATAGTCGCAAAATCACCGCCTTCAAAGCGCTTTGCATCATCGGCTTGATCGCCAAGCAGTGTTAACGATGAATAATGATGGCCTTTTGCTTGAAAAATACGGCCGTCTTTGATTGGGCCTAATTGACTAACTGCACCATCGACGGGGTGCACCATAATATCGGCATCTAGATCTAACGGACGAATCCCGGGTTTGAGTGCGCGGGTAAAAAAGGCATTAAAGCTTTTATAGGCTTCGGGTTCACTTTGCGCCGCTTCGCTCATATCAATTTTATATTGTTTGATAAACCACTTGATGGCAGCAGTGGTCAAAGCGCCCGCTTCGGCGGCGGCGAATTTGCCCACTAAACGAGATAATAAGTGTTTTGGCAGCATGTACTGCAAGGCTATTTTGAGGTTATCCAATGTTAATTCCTTTTCTTACTGCTCAATCTTTACTGAGAGCATTATTATTTATCAATCAGTTATTATTCATCCGCTGCCGTACGGAAATGGCGAGCATGACGTTGTTCATCTAAACTAGCGATTATTTTGTGGTAATTATTAAAGCGATCAGCGCTGATTTTACCTTCGCTCAGCGCAGCTTGCAGTGCACAGCCGGGATCGTCACCGTGTTTGCAATCGCGGAATTTACACGCGCCAAGATATTCACGAAATTCGATAAAACACCAACCCACACGTTGTGCTGGAAGATGCCAGAGGGCGAACTCGCGCACGCCAGGGGAGTCAATCAAGTCGCCACCGCTGGGTAAATGTAATAGTTTGGCTGTGGTTGTGGTGTGTTGACCTAAACCTGAATTGTCTGATACATCACCGATAACCAGCTCAGCATCGGGTAATAAGGCATTGATGATCGATGACTTACCTACACCCGATTGGCCGGCAAATACACTCACTTTATCTTTAAGTATGCCTTTAATGGTATCAATACCATCACCTAGCTTACTGCTGACCTTATATACCGGATAGCCAATATCTTTATAGCGTTGTAGTGCTTCATCTATGGCCTGCGCCTCATCGGGATTGAGTAAGTCAATTTTATTTAAAATGATGATAGGCGGAATATCGGTATCTTCGGCGGCAACTAGATAACGATCGATGATCTGGGTAGTAAAACTCGGTAATACTGACGACACAATCAAAATCTGGTCGATATTCGATGCGATGATTTTTACGCCATCGTATAAATCGGGTCGTGTAAGTGATGAGCGACGTGGGTGAACCGCTTCAACAATACCTGCGATACCGCTATTGGCTTGGCTTTCAATGGCTAAGCGTACAATCACTTTATCGCCAGTGACTAAGCTGGTAACGGCACGGCGAATATTACAGCGCACTATTTGGCCGCTTTCGGTTTCGATGTCGGCATGTTGGCCAAAACGCGAAATTACCGTACCGGGCTGTTCTTGTCCCAGTGAACTATCTTGTAGCTCCGGCGTATTTTTTTCGCCCGTATCACGAGCGAGTCGCTTCTCGTGATTAGCACGCATACGGCGTAATTGACCTTGGCTTAGGGGTTTCTTTTTAGTCACTGATTCGTCTTCGTCAATTAGGTGATTTTTTGTGTTGCAAAAAAGCAGTATGATACACACTCTTGAATAAAAAAGCCTGAATTTAGGCTAACTGACATGATAAGGCTGATTTATGACGGCAAATGTAAATAATCTCATTTGGATTGATTTAGAAATGACAGGGTTAGAGCCCGACGTCGACAGGATCATTGAAATTGCCACTTTAGTGACAGATCAAGAACTCAATATTATTGGTCAAGGTCCAGTTATTGCCATTCATCAATCAGATGAGGCGCTTGCGGCTATGGATGATTGGAACCAGAAACATCATGGTGAATCTGGACTCATTGACCGCGTTCGTGCCAGCCAAGAAACTGAAGCGCAAGCCGTCGCAAAGACTATTGCCTTTTTAGAGCAGTATGTGCCTAAGGGTGCATCTCCAATGTGTGGTAACAGTATTGGCCAAGATAGACGCTTCTTAAATCGTTACATGCGCGAGCTAGAGGATTATTTCCACTATCGCAATGTAGATGTCAGCACGATTAAAGAGCTTGTGAAGCGTTGGAGCCCAGAAACGATGGCGGGCCTTAAGAAGCAAAACACTCATCAAGCATTGCAGGATATCCAAGAGTCGATTGCCGAATTGCAGTATTATCGCAGTAAAGTATTTAAAATTTGACCGATCAGTAGATAAATATGCAAGAAGGGGTTGCAGCCGCATGAATTTTTCATATAATGCGGCCTCAACTTTTTGGTGCGAACGAGATGTTCTGCTCATTTAGATTGAATGCGACATTAGCTTAGTTGGCAAAGGTTGGAATACGATACCTTTGTTAATGTTGAAGGCAAATGTAGCAGCGATAGCTCTTAATGAAAAAAATGCGACATTAGCTCAGTTGGTAGAGCGATACCTTGCCAAGGTATAGGTCATCGGTTCGAACCCGATATGTCGCTCCAAATTAAAATTTAGTGATTTACCAAATCATTAATACAAATTATGCGACATTAGCTCAGTTGGTAGAGCGATACCTTGCCAAGGTATAGGTCATCGGTTCGAACCCGATATGTCGCTCCAAATTAAAATTTAATGATTTACCAAATCATTAATACAAATTATGCGACATTAGCTCAGTTGGTAGAGCGATACCTTGCCAAGGTATAGGTCATCGGTTCGAACCC
>NZ_JAKILU010000011.1 GCF_023283485.1 Shewanella glacialipiscicola | reverse complement strand
ACCTGGCTACGAACCAGGCGGTCGGAGGTTCGACTCCTTCCACGCGCACCAATTTAAGTTAGTATGATTACGGTCGTACTAATGTTTTACCATTTAACATGCGCGTGTAGCTCAGCTGGATAGAGTACCTGGCTACGAACCAGGCGGTCGGAGGTTCGACTCCTTCCACGCGCACCAATACCGTTAATGAGATAAGTCTTGTTAATGTAAAGCGTTAAATGCGGAGAGGTGGCCGAGTGGCCGAAGGCGCTCCCCTGCTAAGGGAGTATGGGCTTTAACTCCCATCGAGGGTTCGAATCCCTCCTTCTCCGCCATTCTATTCTTTTAGTCGAGATGAATAGAATGCTTTTACAAGATAAAAAGTGCTAGTTTAGACTTAATCTTGAAAACTACTTTAGCAAGTAGAACACGATTTTGCGCGTGTAGCTCAGCTGGATAGAGTACCTGGCTACGAACCAGGCGGTCGGAGGTTCGACTCCTTCCACGCGCACCATATAGATAAGCCCTGCAAGCAATTGCAGGGCTTTTTTATTGGCATTTAATTGTTCGGTTTATGCAGCTGGGTAACGATGACATGGAGTTGCTTGGTAATAGCCCTGTTGATTGCTCAGGGTTAGTTATAGGCATGCTAGTTACCAGCATAAGCTTGAGACTTAATATTGGCGCAGAGCACCCTTTGATAGACTCTAAGTGGATTATCTAATCACAGCAAGACGTTAATGGAGTTATTAACGTGGCAGATAGCGATCTTATGCGAAGGAACGATTTTATGGTGCCATTGGCGATGTGTATTCATTGAACCGTGAGTACAAAAAAGCAGCCTAATGGCTGCTCTTCATTTAACACTGAACTAAAGCAAGTGAGTAAATTAAGCTTCTAGCTTAGCAAACTCAGTTTTTTGCTCGTTGAGCTTGTCCATATCGCGTTTTAGCTCACCCATTTTAGCGCGTTCCTTATCGATAACCGCTGGCGGCGCTTTAGCCACAAAGCCTTCGTTAGATAACTTGCCTTCGATACGAGCAATCTCTTGACCTAGCTTTTCAAGCTGTTTATCGATACGCGCCATTTCGGCGGCCACATCAATTAAACCAGCCATAGGGATAAGTAGCTCCATTTCGCCAATCAAGCCTGTAGTTGACATAGGCGCTGTTTCGCCGTCAGCCAGAATAGTCATGCTTTCTAAGCGAGCAAGGGTGGTGAAGAAGGTTTGATTTGCTTCAATACGGGCCTTATCCTGCGCACTAACACCACGTAATAGGGCATTTAGCGGCTTAGAAGGAGCAATATTGAGCTCAGCGCGAATGTTACGTACCGCGGTAATCACTTGCTTAACCCACTCTAAGTCGGCCATCGCTGCGCTATCTACTTTTGCAGCATCAAATGCAGGGAACGGCGCCAACATAATGGTATCGCCACCTTTAGGTGCTGATACGCCCGCTAACGGTTTAACGCGCTGCCAAATGGTCTCAGTGATATAAGGCATCATAGGGTGCATTAAACGCTGCAGGGCTTCAAGCACTGTCACTAAGGTGTTGCGAGTGCCGCGCATTTGCGCTTCGCTGCCATTTTGCAATACCGGCTTTGTCAGCTCTAAGTACCAGTCACAGAATTGGTTCCATGTGAACTCATACAGGGTATTGGCCGCTAAGTCGAAACGGTAGGCAGCCATGTGGTCGTCAAAGGTCTTAACGGTTTGATTAAATAAACCGATAATCCAGCGATCGGCCAGCGATAATTCCATCTCGCCGCCTTTGTGCTCTGGTGAGCCTGGGCCGCAATCTTGATCTTCTGTGTTCATCAGCACGTAGCGTGAGGCGTTCCATAACTTGTTACAGAAGCTACGGTAACCGTCTAAGCGCTTCATATCCCAGTTGATGTCACGACCCGTTGATGCCATTGCTGCAAGCGTAAAGCGCAGTGCATCTGTGCCATGGGCTTCGATACCTTCGGCAAATTCTTTGCGGGTGCTCTTTTCAATCTTGGCGGCCAGTTGTGGCTGCATCATATTGCCGGTACGTTTCTCAACTAACGCTTCAAGTTCGATACCGTCAATCATATCTAATGGATCGAGTACGTTACCCTTAGATTTTGACATCTTGTTACCCACTTCATCGCGGATAAGGCCGGTTACGTAGACCGTTTTGAACGGAACTTGTGGCTTGCCGTCTTCATCTTTGATGAAGTGCATGGTCATCATGATCATGCGGGCTACCCAGAAGAAGATGATGTCAAAACCTGTCACCAACACGTCGGTTGGGTGGAAGGTTTTTAAATCTTCTAAATTATCAGGCCAACCTAAGGTGGAAAATGTCCACAGGGCTGAGCTGAACCAAGTGTCCAGTACGTCTTCGTCTTGGCGTAGTGCCATTGAATCACTGATATTGTGCTTAGCACGTACATCGGCTTCGTTGCGGCCGACATAGACTTTGCCATTTTCGTCGTACCAAGCAGGGATGCGGTGACCCCACCATAATTGACGCGAAATACACCAGTCTTGAATGTCACGCATCCACGAGAAGTACATGTTCTCGTATTGCTGCGGCACAAATTTAATGCTGCCATTTTCAACCGCTTCGATAGCTGTTTTCGCCATTGGCGCCACAGCAACATACCATTGGTCGGTCAGCATTGGCTCGATAACTACACCTGAGCGATCGCCGTAAGGCACTTTCAAGGCGTGTGGCGCAATTTTTTCGAGTAGACCTAAAGTGTCAAATTCAGCGACGATAGCATCGCGCGCTTTAAAACGGTCAAGTCCGGCAAAACGTTCAGGCAGACTGCCATCAAGCGTTTTGTTAAAGGTACCGTCAGAGTTCACTACTTCGGCGCTTGCACGAATCGCGGCATCTAAGGTCAGCACGTTGAACATGGGCAGGTTGTGACGTTTACCGACTTCATAGTCGTTAAAGTCATGGGCTGGGGTTATTTTTACACAACCCGTACCAAAGGCCATATCAACATAATCGTCAGCGACAATAGGAATGCGGCGGTTAACAATCGGCAATAGAATAAACTTGCCGATAAGCGATTGATAACGCTCATCGTCAGGGTGCACGGCAACGGCACTGTCGCCAAGCATGGTTTCAGGGCGCGTGGTGGCGACTTCTAAATAGTCTTTACCCTCGGCGGTCAGTTCACCGTCAGCCAGTGGATAACGCAGATGCCACATGTGACCCTGCTTTTCTTTACTTTCCACTTCCAAATCAGAGATAGCCGTGTGCAGCTTTGGATCCCAGTTGACCAAACGCTTACCGCGATAAATCAACTCGTCTTCGTACAGGCGCACAAACACTTCTTGCACGGCCTTGGATAAGCCTTCGTCCATAGTGAAACGCTCGCGATCCCAATCAACTGAAGCGCCCATACGACGTAGTTGCTTAGTGATCGTGCCGCCCGATTGCGCTTTCCATTCCCACACTTTATCCATAAAGGCATCGCGACCTAGGTCATGGCGATTTTTGCCTTCTTCGGCTTCAAGCTTACGCTCAACCAACATTTGGGTAGCAATACCTGCATGATCAGTACCGACTTGCCATAGGGTATTTTTGCCTTTCATCCGTTGGTAACGGGTTAAGGTATCCATGATGGTGTCTTGGAAGGCGTGGCCCATGTGCAAGCTGCCCGTCACGTTGGGTGGCGGGATCATGATGCAATAATTGCCTTGGGATTCATCGCCGTGTGGCTTGAAGTAACCTTGCTCTTCCCAGTTTTGGTAAAGAGTTTGCTCGATGGACTGCGGATCGTATGTTTTTTCCATGGGAACGTGTCTGTCTCAAACTAATTAAGTGGATGTGTTGCTAAGTCTTGGGTCTGTAAATTGACCCCTAAGCCGCGATACTGTCGATAACGTTCGCGAGCGACCGCTTTATGCTGATCGTCATTGGCAACAAAATCGATGATGTGGCCAAAGTTTACCGCAAATGGAGGCGCTTGGTCTGCAAGATTAATCAGAACTTGCCGACTTTTGTTGGCGCCGATGCGATCAAAACCAATTTCAACTGGCGATCCCGTCATCGGGCCTTCACCCTTGAGATTGTGAGGGACAAACGCACTGGGTTCAAATTGCCATAATAATTCATCAATAACATGGGCTTGCTGCTTGTCTTGGCAATGAATGTACACCCATTGTTGTTTCACAAAAGCCTGCTGCGCTAGCTGGCAAGCTAAAAGATGCATTGCGTAAAGTGCAGGGTTGGTGTTTGCCGTTACAACGGGCGAATTTGTCATAGCCTTGGCAGACAATACCACCGGCGGCATGAGATAAAACAGCACTTGAGTCATGATTTCAATGCCTTACTTCACTTGTTTTCGTGGCGAACCAAAGCAGCAGTTTACACTAAAAGTGAGTATGGGTTAATGCTTGGGTGAAGCTTGGGTTTAGGTTTGATGAATCATTATTTTTCAGTTTTTTTAACTCAAGTCAGGAATGGCTTTTCAACATGAAATAAAAAAGGCGAAGATTTTTTATCTTCGCCTTTAATTCATCGAGTCTTTAACAAGCTAAGAGCCGATAGTCGGTTATTCGCCTGCTTCAACGCCAGCACGATTGATCAAGAACTGAGTCAATATTGGCACAGGACGACCTGTTGAACCTTTATTAGCTCCGCTATTCCATGCTGTGCCAGCTACATCTAGGTGCGCCCAGTTGTATTTTTTAGTAAAGCGCGAAAGGAAACACGCTGCCGTAATTGCACCCGCTGGACGGCCACCTAAGTTGGTCATGTCAGCAAATGGGCTGTCGAGCATATCTTGATACTCATCCCACAATGGCATGCGCCATGCGCGGTCACCACTTTGCTCACCTGCGCTTAATAGCTCGTGTGCCAGTGGATTATGCGATGAGAACAGACCTGAAGCATGTTTACCAAGGGCAATCACACAGGCGCCTGTTAGTGTTGCTGTGTCAATAACCAATTCAGGATTGAAACGCTCAACATAGGTTAAAACGTCACACAGCACTAAACGACCTTCAGCATCGGTATTTAATACTTCAACGGTTTGGCCTGACATAGTGGTCAGAATGTCACCTGGACGGTAAGCATTACCCGCTGGCATGTTTTCACAGCCCGCAAGAATACCGACAACGTTGATAGGTAACTTCATTTCACAAATGGCTTTCATGGTGCCAATAACACCCGCTGCGCCGCCCATGTCATACTTCATTTCATCCATGGCTTCGCCAGGTTTTAATGAAATACCACCAGAGTCAAAGGTTAACCCTTTACCGACTAATACAATGGGTTTTTCTGTGTTATCGACAGCGCCCTTGTATTCCATCACCGTCATGATGGATTCGTTGGCACTGGCGCGACCGACTGCAAGGTATGAGTTCATGCCCAGTTTGGCCATTTGCTCTTCACCGATAGTGGTAACGTGCAGTGTGTCGTGTATTTCAGCCATTTGGCGTGCTTGAGAAGCTAAATAGGCTGGATTACAGATGTTAGGTGGCATGTTGGCCACATCGCGACATAAGTGCATGCCGGCTGATACTGCCATACCATGCTCGATGGCGCGCTCACCTAAGGTTAACTCACGGCGAGTGGGGACATTGAACACTAATTTACGCAGTGGACGGCGTGTTTCACCTTTACGCGTTTTTAAGGCATCAAAGCTGTAAAGGCTACTATTAGTGGTTTCGACTGCTTGACGTACTTTCCAGTAGGTATCGCGTCCTTTAACGTGCAGTTCAGTCAAAAAGCACACGGCTTCCATTGAACCCGTTTCGTTAAGGGTGTTGATTGTCTTAGTGATGATTTGTTTGTATTGGCGTTCGTCTAGTTCTCGTTCTTTGCCACAACCCACTAATAATACACGCTCACTCAATACGTTAGGAACGTGGTGCAGCAATAACATCTGGCCAGGTTTGCCTTCCAGATCGCCGCGGCGCAACAAGTTACTGATGTAACCTTCGCTAATTTTATCTAATTGCTCTGCGATACCTGATAGACGTCGGGGTTCATAAACACCGACCACGATACAGGCTGAGCGTTGTTTTTCGGGGCTACCGCTTTTTACGCTAAACTCCATGAGCACTCCTAGATTCTTAAAGACAAATTTTTATATTTATTAGATAATGTCTGCTTGTCCCGAAAAGGGCCTAAGTTACTACTCCAAAGGTGATTTATTCTCGGCGCTTAAGCCACGTATTTAGTGACGTTAAGTTTACCTATAACCCCTGAAGTTGGTCAGAAAACTATCAAAAGTAGTCAGTTTACATGAAAGTTAGTCTGTTACCAGCAAAAAGATAAGTTTAGAGACCGGAACCTGCCTGTGATTGTATTTAAATACCTAATTCGAGAAGTTTTAAAGGCACAAGTTGCAGTGCTTTTAGTGCTGTTAACTATTTTTATTAGCCAACATTTTGTACGCATATTGGCCGATGCCTCCGATGGTGATTTCCCTGCCTCCTTAATCATGACTTTGATCGGGCTTAACTTGCCTTATCTGGTGATTTTAGTTCTACCCTTAAGTTTATTTTTGGGGATTTTACTGGCCCATGGCCGTATGTATTCTGAAAATGAGATGGTCATTCTCCACGGTGTTGGTGTTAGCGAGTGGTATGTCACCCGAGTGACCTTAATTCTTGCTGTAATCAATATGTTACTTACTGGATATTTGTCCCTTTATGTCGCGCCTTGGGCTGAAGAGCGGCAAAACCAAGTGCTCGAAAAAGCCCAATCTGAAGCTGGGCTTGCGGCTTTAGTGCAAGGGCGTTTTCAAGCGAGTCCCAATGGCCGCGCAGTATTGTTTGTAGAGCGTATTGGCAAGGATAACGAATTAGAGAAAGTGTTTGTCGCACAGCTACCCGATCCCGATGACGAAACCGGGGTCGCTAACGTAGTCGTGGCTAAGGGTGGACGTGTTCAGGAAGACAGTTTTGGTGCGCAACAACTGAATTTGAACGATGGCGTGCGTTATCAGGGTAGCCCTCGTTTGAAAGACTATCAAGTGCTTGAATTTGCTGGCTACAACATGCAAATCAAAGAGCAGCAAATCGATGAGCGTCGGCGTAAATTATCGGCACTGCCCGTTGATGAGCTAGTTAAAATTGAAGGCGCGGAAGCGGTTGCAGAGTTTCATTGGCGTTTAGCGATTCCGCTGGCTATTCCGATCATGACCTTGATTGCTGTGCCGCTAGCTAGAGTGAATGTACGCCAAGGTAAATTCGCTAAAATGTTCCCCGCAATACTACTGTACCTTGGCTATTTTGGTTTGATGGTCGCGGGACGTAAGGCATTACAAGATGGCATTATTCCACTGTATTTAGGAATGTGGTGGATCCATGTTTCGGCGCTCTTTATGGGGATTTTTCTGCTGGGGAAAGATCGACCTATCTTTAGCCATCTATCGGGATTATTTACCCATAAGAAGGTGGCGGCATGAAGATTTTAGACCTTTATATCGCGCGGATATTGTTAAGCACTTCAGCGCTTTGTTTGCTGGTATTGACGGGTTTGTCGGGCATTATTAAATGGGTTGACCAACTGCGTTTAGTGGGGCGCGGCACCTATAGCATGATGGATGCGGGGATTTATGTGTTGTTTTTAGTGCCACGGGATATTGAAATGTTTTTCCCGATGGCTGTGTTGCTGGGCGCGTTGATTGGCATGGGAATGTTGGCATCGAACTCGGAACTTGTGGTGATGCAAGCATCGGGTATGTCCCGTTTGCAGATTACTATGTCGGCGATGAAAACCGCAGTGCCGTTAATGTTATTGGTTATGGCATTAGGTGAATGGGGCGCTCCCATTGCGGAGCAAAAGGCCAATGAACTACAGGCGATTAAACTTTCTGGCGGGAGTTTAATTAAATCCCATCGTGGGATTTGGGCCAAAGATGGCGATTTTTTCGTTAATATTGGTGAAGTTGAAAAGATAGACAAACTCAACAATATTACACTCTATAAGTTTAATAGTGAGTTAAAACTCACTAACGTAGTGCATGCTGAACGCGCGGTTTTTGTTGAGAATAGTTGGCGTCTATTTGATGTGAAACGTACCGATTTAAGCTATGACAGAGTCATTCTAGAACACCACGACGAAGAACAATGGCTATCGAGTTTAACCCCAGATAAGCTCAGTGTGGTATCGGTTAAACCTGAAGCGTTATCGATTCGTGGTCTGGTCGGTTATCTTGAGTATCTAAAAACGAACAGCCAAGATCCTAGCCGTTATGAGCTCGCGTTATGGCGCAAGATGATGCAGCCAATGACTGTTGCCGTAATGATGTTAGTGGCGTTGTCGTTTGTGTTTGGCCCGCTACGAACTGTAACTATGGGTGCGCGGGTATTACTTGGGGTTGTGGCAGGTTTTAGCTTTTATATCAGTAACGAAATTTTTGGTCCCATGAGCATGGTGTATGAGTTACCCGCTTACGTAGGGGCTGTTGCGCCGAGCTTATTGTTTACTGGGATTGCCTTTTACTTTATCCGGCGATGATGTTGCTATTACTCTGAATTTAGCCCATAAAAAGCGACGCAAATGCGTCGTTTTTTATGGGCTAATTTTCTGAAACTTCACTTACGCGCCGTGCCAGTTACGCATTTGGTTGGCTTCTTTAGACAGCACAACCACTTCTGAACGGGTCATGCTATCTTGCAGGGCAAGCTTGTTACCACTGATGAGGATCCACAGATTACCAATGCCGAGCAATGACCAAACAATACGCGCATAGGCGGTGATCAGGCTTAAATTTTGCCCGTTAGGATGCTGCACTTTAAGGCGCCAAGCGCGCATACCTAAGGTTTGGCCACCTTTGCTCCAGAATAAGGCGTAAAAAGTGCCAACACACAAGACCAGCCAGAGTTGATTAATGAACAGGTAAATCGGCGTGCCGTTGAGCGCCTCAGAGACATGCTCAAAGCCATTCATGCCAGCTAGTCCTGAAGCTGTAAGGCCGTAAAAAACTCCAAAACTCACGGCGCCAGCAACCATATAAACCGCTATGGCTAACATTGAATCGTAAACAGCAGCGCCTAAGCGGCGTAAGAACCCCGCGCGGGGAAAGTTAGCATGTTCGGTATTGAGCATCACAGTGTCCTGTTTTAAAGTGCTTAAAGCGAATACAAAAATCAATAACCTGCTTAGGCTTCGGGTTCTTCATCTCTAACAAAGTGGATATTGCTAAAGCCAAAGCGGGCAAATTCTACTTTTCTGAATTCTTTTTCTGCCTTTGCACCTTTGCGAGATGTCATGGCGACCTGTTGTTCCATCGCTAAAAATTGGGTTAAATCGATGCCTTCAGCTTCGGCAACCGCTTCATATAAATCGTGGTGTTTATCGTAGCTAAAGGCGATAGTTTTAATCTTACCTTTAAAGGTATAAGTGACTTGACGGGCCATGGGGGAGCTCTCCTGAAATAAGTCTGAAATTAATTAAATTTACTTCTAAAAATAAAATATACAGCACCTAATATGCACAATCCTGCCCATAGATAATCGAGCTTCAAGGGCTCTTTCATGTAGAAATAGGCAAAGGGGACGAACAGACTTAAGGTGATGACTTCTTGTAAAATTTTTAACTGGCCGAGATTCATAACCGTATAACCGATACGGTTAGCGGGCACTTGCAGCAAGTATTCAAATAGGGCGATACCCCAACTCACTAAGGCGGCGATAATCCAAGGTTTTGAGCCTAAGGTTTTCAAATGTCCGTACCAAGCAAAGGTCATAAAGATATTGCTTAGGCAGAGTAAGCCAATAGTGGTCAGGGTTGGATTCATCTTTCATCTCTATGATTAATTTTATAAATCATATACATGGCATCGTCAGTGTAACTGCCAAGACATTTATCTATGCTCTGAGGTTTAAAGCCCATTTTAAGCCAATAACTGTCGGCGCCTTGTACAGCAACGAGAGATAAGGAATTAAGATTAAAGCGATCCGCCAGTAATGTTAAACGGGTGAGTGCTTTAGCACCAGCACCCAACCCTTGGGCTTTTGCTGAAATCGCAATATCGTGCAGATACAAAGTATCAGCCTTAGGTAAATGGGTAATGGGCTGATAAAGCGCTGGTGGCATATTGACGGTCCAAGGATGCGCCAAACAATAACCCACAACCGCGTTATCGACTTCAAACACAAAACAGGACTGAGGCGATACCTGCCATTTACTCTGCAGCACATGCAATGGCTCAGGATCCAGTTGTGAGTAACACTCATCTTGGATGTTTAAAATAGCATCCCAATCCTGTGGGGTGATTGCTCGCAGTAACATGGCCGATATTTATCCCGCTCAATATATCTCTCTTAAAATAAGCTCGGCATTATAACCTCAAGCGGCTTTAAAATGCAGGTTTGAGCGGCAATATATAGCGCTTAAAAACCCATTAAAACTGAGCTTTCAGTGCTTTCTCACGCATAACGGCTAAATACCTAGATATCGTTGGCGCAGGTGACGCTCAAGATATTGACTATTTAAGGTTTCACCCGTTGCTTGCTGAATTAGTTCATCTGTTGTGAGCAAGGATCCCTTTGACCAAATATGTTTGCTCAGCCACTGAAATACCGATTCCAGCTTGCCAGCATCGATTAAAGCCTCAATCGGCCCTAAGGCTTTTTCCATCGCAAAACGACACTGGGCAGCATACATGGCGCCTAAGGTGTAACTAGGGAAATATCCAAGTTCACCTACAGCCCAATGGATATCTTGCATACAACCGTCGCGATAATTGCCATCGGTATTGATCCCCAGTAATTGTTGCATCTGCGCCGACCAAAAATCAGGTAAGTCATCAACCGTTAAGCTGCCGTCGATAAAGGCTTTTTCCGCCTCAAAACGCAGTAAAATGTGGCAGGGGTAGGTGACTTCATCTGCGTCGACGCGAATAAGTCCGGGATTTACGCGGGTGTAATGCTGGGCTAATTCTTGGGCGCTAAAATCACAATTAAGATGCTGCGCGATTTTAGGCTGCAACTGACGTAAAAATGCCGAGTTTGCCCCGAGCTGCATTTCACAAAATAGACTTTGGCTTTCGTGTACGCCCATAGAACGTGCAAGCCCAGCGGGTTGACCGCGCCACGCTTGAGGTAAACCTTGTTCGTATCTGGCATGGCCAGTTTCATGAACTATGCCCATAATCGCGCTACTGAAATCGGCCTCGTTGTAGCGAGTCGTTATGCGTACATCGCTTGGCACGCCGCCGCAGAATGGGTGGCTACTCATATCTAGCCTGCCATGATTAAAGTCAAACCCCAGAAATGTCATTACGTCACGGCCAAGGGCTTGCTGCGCGCTAATATCGAAGGGACCATTGAGCACAAGCTTAGGCTCGTTTGCCTGCTTAGCCAGCACTTCTTGGATGAGTGTTGGTAGCCAATCTTTAAGTCCACCAAAGGTTTGCTCTAATTTTGCGGTGGTCATTCCCGGCTCAAATTTATTGAGCAGGGCATCATAGGGAGAAATCTTCTGGGCTTCACTGCGGATCTGCGCTTCTTCCTTAGCAAGCTCAATAACCGCTTTTAGATTGGGTTTAAAGCCCTGCCAGTCATTATTTTTACGCTGCTCGCGCCATGCATTCTCACATTGATAGGCCATTTTGGTTTTGGCTTGTACAAGGCAGCCTGGCACTAGGTTTGCCTGTTGATACTGGTACTGCATTTCCCGCAGATTAGCTTGTTGCTCAGCAGTGAGTACTTCTTCTGCAGCGCCATGTAAATGCTCGGCTAAGGTGTCTGAGGTTTTGAGTGTGTGGATATGCAGCGCCAGTTCTGCCATTGCATTACCGCGATCATTACCGCCGCCAATGGGCATCATGGCCGCTTGATCCCAATCACCTAAAGCGCTGAAATGTTCAAAGTGAGAGATTTTCTGAAAGTGTGCTGTCAGTTTATCGTAACGTGGTATTGGTACTTGAGGCTTAAGCTGTGTGCCCATTTGATTTTCCTTCAAGGGCATAAAACCCTGCGCAAATAAATAACAATAACAGAATGATAATACAACGAAGCCAAAATCATATAACACTAAAACCTTAAAGGTAGCACGGCGCTAGACACTCGCCGCTATCGCTTTGGTAGTAAATGTAGGCTGATTAACTGATGAACCGTTTAGCGTTAATAACGCTTAAACCTTGATAGAGGGGAGTCGGCCTGCTTAACGGTGTGAAAACCAAATATTAAATTTTAGCCGTTACTGTTTGTGAGGCTTAAAGTGTCGTCATTTGATGTGATCATTAGGGCATGATAAATAAAATATTTTGACTCAAGGCGAAGGCGCTCGCTTTATAACGAGCGCCTTTTGGGACTAGGTAAAACTTAACAGCTTATTGGTGTACCTTATCGACCCCCGATGAGCGACCTTCTGCATGACAGGTAGCGCATGACTCTTGTCCCGATTGATAAATTCGACCCCCGCTGGCATCACTTTGATACACCCCGCCAAAGCTACGCGCATGAACCACTAAGCTATCTAGTTGAGCGTGACAAGCTGTGCAGGTTGCCAATGTCGGTGAGTATTCAGCTACTTGGCCAATGTTGGTAGCCCCCGGCGCTGCAACAAGCAGGGATTGCTGCGTACTCAGTTCGGCAAGGTCGAGTTGCCCTGCGCTGTGACAAGTACTGCAATTATTTTTGGCATTAGGGTAGGTCAGTTCAGGGCGCGGATTGCCAAAACCAACCACAGTGCGGGTTCCTGCATGCAGTGAATGCACCATTTCCCTGTAGCTCAAGGTATTGTTGATAGTGCGATAGGGCTTGATTTGGCTGGCCCCAGAGGCATGCATCACATTAGCATTGAGATACATAACTGCATCATTAGTATGGCAACTTTGGCATTGCCTATCAGTGAGCGCCGTTGACGTTTGCGGAGCATGGCAGGTACCGCAGCTGCTATTGGGCTCAAAAATCCCTTTCATTTGATGCGCAGATAGGACTCTATCCTCTAGTCCTTGATCATGACATTGACGGCAGGCTGATTCATTCACTTTGGTTTTTGCCGTAACGGCTTGACCTTGCAGAGTTAATGTATTTACTGCACTAAGACTCACATCTTGATTCGCCACATTACAGTTAACGGTAAACCCGGTGTTTTTATCGGCGCAGAGTACCAGTTTACTGTAGAGCTGCGACTGGCTTAAATCGCCAAAATCAGCTGTCGACAGATTTGTGATTGTGACTGTTATTTGATTAGGTCCGGTAATTTTTAAGGCTACATCGGCTGTGGTTGCCAATAAATCCCACACTTTGCGTTGACCATTATTAACAGGCATGTCGGTGCGATGGTTTTCACCCGTTGCAATCAACCAGAAAGATTTAATCATCGCTTGAGTCGCGGGAAGTTGATCCAGTTGCAGCACTTGCAATGTAACTTCAAGGGTTTGAGTTTCAACACTGAGCTGCGAATTGAGTAACTTGACTTGGTAATCGCTCGCCAGTTTAGAGGCTGTATTGACTGCGGCATTGTGAAACAGACCGACACCTTGGGGATTATTGCTATCAGGATGGCAACCGCTACAACTCATTGACCAAGCGTTGGCGAAGATTTCTCTATCGTGGAATAACCCTGCCACAGTGCCATTCCAGTTAGCGGGAATTTGCTGGGTATGACAGTCAAGGCAGGCCGTTTTACTGGGGATGTTGTAATTGTCGCTTTGAGCCGCTGCGCCGGGAATATGACATTGCTGACACTGGCTCATATCGCCCGGAAAGGTCACATTTGAGTAGTCATATAACTGTCCCTTGTAACCTACAACTTGGTATTTAGCTTGGTGGATTTGGTGTGTCAACGTGGCCATATCTAAGCTATTGCCTGTTTCAGGATCGCCAGAGTAAGTCGTGTGACAAACAACGCAACCTTCATAGGCAAAACGTTTCCCATCGTGCATCAACAAACGAGTATCGGTATTCGCCAGATTGTCACTATGGCAACGAAAACACGCTTGCTCAGGTGCTATCACGTTACGGCCCATATCTGCCGCAACGGTTTGTCCTGTTGTGGGCACAAAATCATATACGCTGTTGATCAATTGAGTGTTGGCTAGGCTGGTCGCCAATGGTTTTAACTCTAGATAAATCCTGTGGGTAAGCTCTGGCGTATATTGCGTATCGAGCCCTGCAAATTGAGGGTAGCCTGTCAGTGGCTTGCTGAAGGTATAACGGTATAAACCTTCACCGAGTGAGATTAAACACGTCGTTTTACAATTGCTCTCGATACCCGCTTGAAATTGAGTTTTAGCATTGGCCTGTGAATTAATCGCAGGTTCAACTTGGTTATTAATATAGCTGGTCCATTGTAGAGCAGCATCGGTAGTGCCCGTGACAGACAGGCTTCCAGTGGCTAAGCCTACTGTAGTCTGAGTGGCTTTATAGTGATCTTGCGGCGGTGCCAGTTTGGCGATACCTAAGCTTAAGGTATCTAATTCCTTAAGGCTTTCGAGTCCAGTGACGGCAATACCATTGGCATTACTGAGGAAAAAATCAACCTGTACTTGAGTTTGAGCATCAATAGTGACTTTGTCGATTGTTGCTTGGAGCGTATCCGCTTTTTCTATGCTGATACTGATAGTTCCAGGTGGGCCTTCTTTACCATCATCGCCCTCGGAGCACGCTGTCATTAGACAAACGGCAATGGCAATGGGTGTAAAAACCTTCCATTGAGAACGGTTATTCATTTTCATCATTTTCCATTCCTTTTTAATTAGATTCTGTCGGGACTCTAATCGGAATGTATGCGTTTAAAATATTAACTCAGTTATTAGTCTAACGATATAAAACTAATCATTTTTAATAGCAATATCTAATTATATTAGCTTAGTTTGAAGTGGGGCGTTATTTCAGTTTATGAAATTTGGAATTATTAATTGTTAATAACAGGGTTATGATAAAAGTCACGCAACTCAAACTAATCATTACCCAATATGGGTAAGTGTGACGCAGATATAAAATAATTACAGATATTACTCTAGCATAAGTTGTCGGGAATCAAAGTGTATGCATATTTTAATTATATTGCTTTGACTAATAAAGGATCGAATATGATAACTAGAAGAGGAATACTTAAAAGCAGTATGGGCGTTGCTGTCGGTACTGTTTATCACGGAACACTGATTAGTTTTCTTACTGGTTGTGGTAGTGATAATAGCAGTCCAGAAGTTATAGAGGTCATGGCGGGTGGATTAATGGTCGTCAACCCTGTGATGTGTGTAAGTTGCCGCCGCTGTGAGATCGCCTGTAGTTGGAACCATGAGGGGGATTGCAGCCCTACACTGGCGCGGGTAAAAGTCGAACGTAATATGAACTTTGGCCCACATGGTGTGCAATTTGACTATCAGACACAACACGGTGAGTGCGGTGATGGCACTGTAGTACCAGCAACTTGTCGTCAATGCGAAGTTTGTACCCAAGTCTGTCCGCAACAGGCCATTTCAACCAATCCACTCACAGGCGCTAAAATTATTGATGAAGAGCGCTGTGTTGGATGTGGCTATTGCGCTGATAAATGTCCGCAGCAAGTGATTAAAGTTGTTCGCAGTAAAATGAAAGCCGTTAAATGCGATTTATGCAATGGAAATCCTGCTTGTGCTCAAGTTTGTCCAACAGGGGCAATTAAATTTTATCCTTGGGAAGAAGCCGAAGCTGCATTAGAACAATATGAAAAATATACCGGCTTAGTTTCTTAAATTGAGGGAAATATAATGAGTAATAAAATAGGTGGTTGGGCAGGTAAAGTACTTCGCGTTAATTTAACGACTAGCTCTATTGTTTATGAACCCATTGAACAATATTACGACTATATTGGCGGCATGGGTATTGGATATAAAATACTATGGGATGATCATAAGGATGATATTAAAGCTACCGATGCTGAAAATATAATAGTGTTCTCTGCTGGACCATTATCGGGCTCAGGTGTTATTTGTACTGGCCGAACAACAATTACTTCCCGTAGCCCCGTTATTGAAAAACATCTTATTGCCGATGGTCACTTTGGTGGACATTTTTCGCCAGCGATGAAATTTGCCGGTTTCGATGCAATAGCAATAGAAGGCAAGGCGAGTCGACCTGTGTGGCTGAAAATTGTCGATGATAAAGTCACCATCGAACCTGCTGATACTTTGTGGGGAAAAGGTATTTTTGATACCCACGCCATGATAGCCCAAATGATGGGGCCTAATGCGCAGGTTGCAGCTATTGGTCAAGCCGGTGAAAATCAAGTTCCCTTGTCCGTCATCATGACTCAAGGCGGGCATTCTGCTGGTGGTCATGGCTCGGTTATGGGCTCAAAGAATTGTAAAGGGATTGGTATTATTGGTACAGGCGCGGTCAAAATCGCCGCCAGTAATGAAAAAATGCGCGCTTTAGATGACCATATTTTAGGCATTATCGGTGCCAATAATAACGGTGTAGTGCCTTCTACTCCACAATCTTGGGCCGAATACTCAGCACCAATCAGCCGTTGGAAATCCAGACCCGGCCTTAAGTGGGGCGCCGCCGATCAAGAAATCGACTTGGGTGAAGTGCCGTGGAATGAACGTAATCGTATTGGTTTTCGTACCTCGATGGCAGAAAGCTATATCGGAGTGGAATATGCCAACAAATGGATGAAGCGTACCGGCGGTTGTCATTCATGCCCTATTCGTTGTTTTTGTGAGCTCAAAGTTCCTGAATTAAAAAGCAAATACAATCGTAAATCTGAGCATATCTCCAATGTCTGCATGGGATTCCTTGTGCCTCAATATTTGATGGGAACCAAGAATGGCACTGAAGCACATGCGATGGCGGGCGTGTTGGGGGCTCAAATTCTCGATGATTATGGTATTTGGTGTAACTACGGTTTGATTTCTCATATTTTTAAGTTTTTAAAAACCAATGATATGTTTAAGCATTTATTACCAGAAGATGAATACAACAGCATTCCTTGGGCGCTTTGGGATAATCAAGACCCTGCTTTTTTGATCGATTTTTATCGCCGAATTGCCTTTAAAGAAGGTGAAATCTCTCACATGGCCGATGGTTTATATGACTTAATTGAACGTTGGGGCTTGGATGGTACCAATCCCGCATTAGGTTATTGGGACATACATAAAGAAAGTAAAACCAAGGTTTTTAATAAAAAAACTAACGCAGCAGTGCACCATGCGAGTGAAACCGCGGGGCAGGTAGGCACATTAATCAACGTAGTGTTTAACCGTGATGCTCAGTGTCATTCGCACATTAACATTGTTAACAGTGGGCTACCCCATGATATGACGGCAGCCATTGCCGAGAGAAAATGGGGTGAGGGCGCCTTTGATAAGGTGAACTGGTATACCCCAATCAATGCTGCAAAGGTGCGTTTTGCCAAATGGTCTTTGGTGAAAAACGTATTACATGATTCGTTGACACTGTGTAACTGGATGTTCCCGTTATTAGCCTCGCCCGATAAAAACCGGAATTATGAGGGTGATAGTACTATCGAGTCGCAAATGTTTAGCTTAGTCACTGGGATTGAAACCAGTGAAACTGAGTTAGATTTCAAGGCCGAGAGAGTTTTACATTTACACCGTGCCTTAACCATATTGCAGATGAATGAAAGTAATATGCGTGAAGAACACGATGTGCTCAGCGACTGGGTTTATGACATGGATCCAGATAAAAACTTTGGCCAAGAGGGCACCATCAAGATGGATCGTGCGGATATGCAAACTTCATTAGATATGTTCTATGAAGCGTTTGGTTGGGATATCCAGACAGGTGCGCCGACTCGAGCCACGCTTGATAAGTTTAGTTTAGGGTTTGTCGCTGATAGATTAGCAGCGCGAGGCCTATTACCCGGTTGAAAACAATGATTGAACTAGTGGGTTATATCAGGGTATTTAGTCAACACGGACGTTTGGTTACGGCGGAGCAAATCGCCGCCGTAGCTGGACTGGAGTGGGATAGCGAGCAGACGATTCATCGCTACATTAACCTCATCCTTACAGAAGATTATGTGGATGTGCAGATGCGTTTATCGGGTGAAAAATATTTCTTTTATTCTGATAGGAGTATTGTTGAACGCTATGCGGAGCAGTGGTTGGCGCTCGAGCGAGGTGAGGCTTTTGAGGCGGTTATCGCGCAAATTCGTCGCAATAGTTGCCGCCATACTGAGGTGTATCTAGAGAGCGTATTAACGTTTGCGCCTTATTTTTATGATGAGCCGAAACTATGCCATTTACGTCAACAATTGCCCCAGCAGCCAGGTGCTGAGGATATACATTATGCGCAGGATAACCAGGGGCAAGGTTACTATTACTCGACTCAAGGGTTAAGTCATAGCTATGCAGCCGTGCTTGCCAATTACGATCCCTGTGAATGGTCAAACTAAGGTTAAATTACTCTATTAATAAGCGCCTTCGGGCGCTTTTTTGTTATTAAGAGAACGTGTTACTCAAAGGTATATGAATCAATAACGTTATTGACGCAGCATTGCTGGGACAATCTTTTTGGCTATTAACATATCAAATAGCTTTTATCGTGAGTGGTTTAACCTATAATTTGAGCTAGGTATTGTGGGTGACCTAGCCTTATATTTTACCCTATTTATTTGTTTATATTAACTTATCTGAGTTTGAGTGTACTTTTTGATGATCTTATCAATATTTCCATTAGCCTTAAGGGTCGCTATAGCTTGATTGATAGCAGGAAGTAGAGCAGCGTGTTCTTTACGTAATCGAAATACTAAATCACCATCGGAATGTACCGCCGCAAGTGCCACAGGGATCCCTAGCTGAGTCGACCAATACAGAGCAGGATAATTACCCGCAATAATGGCTTTGACTCTGTGTTTGTCTAAAGCTTTGAGCAGCTCTTGTTCGGAAGCAAAGTCGGCACGGATAAAATGTTGATCGTCGTGGTATAAATAGCCGCGCACCGTGCCTACTTCTTTACCTCTTATCTGGTTGATATCACGATATTGACTCAGGTTTTCGGGCAGTGTGACCACATATTCGGTGATTTGAATGATGGGCGTAGATTTAACAAATAGCGGCCCTAAATCTTGTTTTGCAAACCAGCTCGGACTGACAATATCAAAGTCGAGTAGACCCGTTTCAAGAGCATTGTTGGTGCGCTTAGGTGGTAAGTCGAGGATTTCAGCTTCAACTTTAGCTAATGATAAAATCATTGGGATCAGTTCTGCGATCATCCCCGGTGCCTCTGCTTGATGATCAATAAAGTAAGGATACCAAGAGTAAGAGCCAGTGATATTGTATTTAAGCGACTGTGCGAAGGCCTGTTGCTGAGTCAAAAAAAGGATCAATAAAGCGAATTGAATTAAGTGTTTATACTGTAAACCTCGCTTAACCATCTTGTCCTCATCCCTGTTATCTTGATGTCTCTCAGCATAATTTTGTGTTCATCTTACCTGACTTATGTGAATAAAATGCTTCTTTTATCACACAAGTCATATTCAAGCATTTCAACAGATTAAGTAATTATACTTTATGCTAATAGCTGGCACAGGGCAGGTTGTTGATTGTGGGGATAAATTCGATAAGTTTTATGATGTTTAATTAAGCTAGTTTTCTTATTGCTTTGGCTAAGCAGTAAGCCATGGGATAACGCAATTCGCGTCAGTTGTTGTTCGTCGGCACGGACATATAAGTTAATTGGCTTTACCAGCTGATTATCTTTGATATGTTGGCTAAATTCTTTTGCATCAATCACTAAGCTGGATTGACCATCGCCATCGAGCTTAAGTTTTGCAGTAATGTCAGTATCCGTAAAGACTAGCCATTGTGCCTGTTTTAGTTCCTCAAGCATGGCATTCAAACCTATTCCTAAGGCGGGCTCAGTTTGTTCAATAGCCTGATATTGATACACAATTCTTTCTAATAAATGTTTGAGTTCAGCGCCTGCACCTTGGCTGCGGGCTAAGCGGATCCACGCTGTTAGGTCGTCAGCAACCAGTTTAGAAAAACGTTTTTCTTTTAAGGATTCGACCATCCAATTACACAAAAAATGGCTTTCCTGCGCAGGTGTGCGTTGGGCTTTTTTCGTTTGTGCTGAGGCGGTTAAATCGGCAAGGCCCGCAATGGCGAGCTCCAGCACAACTTGGTTATAGGTTTGAGAATTCATTATGGCTCCGCCGCGGGCTGAAGTGATGTTATCTGTTTGAACCATCAGCATAAATGATGCTGAGCTCGAACGCTTGGATTGCGGCGGGGCTAGTTTAGCAAAGTGCCACTAAAACCGATATTGATTATTCTGCAGTGACTAACTCCTTATGAATATTCAATGCAATAGCATTATATGCTTACTATTAACGGCGTTTATGAGAGATCCCTTGTGCCTAAAATAGCGTATAGGCAGTCTGATAGGATAAGTGCAACGTTAACTCGACTGTTTTATGGAGTTTTAATGAATCAAATTAACCCTAAAAAATTACTCAACAGTAAGTGGACTGCGGTAAAACCGGCCCATAAAGAGAAACATTTTTTAATTACAGAAATTGAATTCGATGAGGAAGGCTTAGTTGTCTCATGTTCAATTGAAGCTGTGATGTCTAAACGAGTAATACCGATAAACTGGCTTGATTTAAAAGATAAAACCCATTGGCTTCAAGGTTGGAAATAGCAGAGATATTTCGATTCGATGTTTTTTAGCAGAGCTTTTATGGTTTATATTGACTCAGCATTACGGCGAGCACATTTTGAGAAATATCACTATAAAAAATCGGCCACAACAGTTGTTGTGGCCGATTTGACTAAAACATGTGGGATGGGCTTAAACGCCATTGGCTTTACCCCATCCGTTTTGCGATTACTTAAGCTTTTTTACTTTGCTAGGCGCTTGACCCACCTTCATTTTTACGCGGCGGCCTTGCATGTTTTTCTCTGCAGTAACTTGAGCGCCAACGTTGTCAGTTCTTTGTTGGTTTTTAGCAAAGCTGCGACGAGTTTGCAGTTGTTTTAACAGTAATTCGCGGCTACCGACTTCATAACCTGGCACAGTTACGCGGCGAATCTGTTGACCGATAAGTTTTTCGATATCGGCTAAAGTGCGTTCTTCTTCACGGCTTACAAATGAAATTGCAACGCCTGTTTTACCCGCACGGCCCGTACGACCGATACGATGTACATAGTCTTCTGCGAGGAAAGGCAAGTCGTAGTTGACTACGTATTCAAGGCTTGGAATATCTAAACCGCGCGCCGCAACTTCGGTGGCAACCAGTACGCGCACATCACCTGCCACAAACTCACGTAGGGCACGACGGCGGCTACCTTGGCCTTTTTCACCGTGGACCACTTCAGATGGAATACCATCTAAATTCAATTCTTTCACTAAGGTATCAGCGGCATCACGGGTTGCGGTAAATACCAATACCTGTTGCCAGTTTTTCTTACCGATAAGCTCAGATAATAATTCGCGTTTACGGCGCTGCTCAACCGGATAAACCACTTGGCTAACGGTATCAGCTGTGGTGTTTTGCTTATCGACACTGATGACTAATGGTTTGACCATCATATCGTTGGCGAGTTTTTTCACCGCGCTTGAGAAGGTGGCTGAGAACAGTAGATTTTGGCGTTTTTTATTTACCGCTTGTAGAATTTTTTGAATATCGGCGCTAAAGCCCATATCTAGCATGCGGTCAGCTTCATCGAGGACTAAAAAGTCGACGTTTGATAAGCTTAAGTTACAGGCAGTAAGGTGCTCAAGTAAACGGCCTGGCGTGGCAACAATCACATCTGCACCGCGTTTTAGCTTTTGCGCTTGAGTCTCTATTTTTACGCCGCCATAAATGGTTAATACACTGAAGTTTAGGTATTTACAGTAAGCAACAACGTTATCAGCCACTTGCGCGGCAAGTTCACGGGTCGGCGTAAGGATTAATACACGGGTATTAGACTTTAACGTTTCACTTGGTTTTTCAACCATCTTTTGCAGAATCGGCAGGGCAAAGGCAGCGGTTTTACCCGTACCTGTTTGCGCACTGGCTAAAACATCTTGGCCGCGGCGGATAGCAGGTATCGCTTGCTGCTGAATAGGCGTCATTTGTTGATAACCGCAATCTGAGATAGCGCGCAAAATCTCGGGGGAAAAACTAAAAGATTCAAATCTCATTTTGGATTCCTGTCATTTACTTATTCAAACATTCAAACATTCAAGCACCTAAAGCCGCTTTTTGCTGTTTTGCCGACTGAGATTTATTGATATCAGTATCACTTAGGCTTCACAGTAGACGCTAGGCTAGCTCATTCTTCCACACAGATTTATAAGAAAAATGGCGGGCGCGGAGTATAGCAAAAATTCCGGTTAAAACCTGAATTTTTTAGTGTTTTGGCGTTTTATCTGAATGATTTAACCCAGAAGGGATAAAAGGTTGAGTCACTATTCTGCCGCGCTGAGGCTAATTTCGTGCAAATTAGTGATAAGGCATTAGGGATAAAGAGCTGACAAAAAATACCGCAGTCTAAGCTGCGATATCACAGTGTCTCAAATAGGTATATTTAGCCGAAAGTGCGTCTCAGGCTGAGGGCTTTTTCAGCATTATGTTTTAGTAAGTTAGCAGCATCACCAATCAGATGGGTTGCAGCTAGGTTTTCATGACTGACATGGGCGATAGAATGGATATTGCTGGCGATCTCATTAACCACTTGCCGTTGTTGAGCGGCGGCAACGGCATTTTGTTGGGCAAAGTTATGCATGTCACTGACTTCTTGATAAATGGTATTCACATTCTCGGCCGACAGTTGAATGTCGCTCGCGCAACGCTCAGCGTGTTGGCGGCTTTGCTCCATTTCTTTTGCCCAAGCGTTAAGCATGGTAAACATTTTATCGACACTTTTAGAAATGCTGTTGGTTGACAGTTGAGTTCTGCTCGACAGGGCGCGAACCTCATCGGCCACCACGGCAAATCCGCGACCTTGCTCGCCCGCCCTTGCAGCTTCAATCGCAGCATTGAGTGCGAGTAGGTTAGTTTGCTCGGCAATCGAGTCAATCTCTCCCATCGCATTAGCGACTTGCTCGGCTTCTTTATTCAATTGCTGGGCATTCGTGGCGGCGTCGGCAACAGATTTCGCCAATTGTTCTACTTTTTGAGTGTTGGCTTGCATGTGGGCGCTGCTTTTAAGACAAAGCTCATGGGCAGTATTGATGCTGCTCGAGGTCAATTGGGTATTTTGGGCCACTTCAGCAATGGTTGAACTCATTTCTTCCATAGCGCTTGCAAGCTGTTCTAATTGATTTTTCTCTTGATCTAAACTGACATAAGTTTGCCCTGTCGCAACAACTAATTGGTCGGCGATACCGTGCAGTTGATTGGCTTGATCTTGAGTACGCCCAAGCACGCCATTCATTTTTGCTTGCAGCATAATTAACTGAAAATCGAGAATCGATGAGGTATCAGCGCCAGAATAAATGTAGCGACTAATCGAATCGTATTTAGTTTGCATTTCAATTAATTTGGCGGGGATCAAAAATGCTTCATCATAGAATATGGCCAAGTTGATGCTCATTAGAACCGCCCCCGCAATAATCACTCCCCACCCCCAAAAATAGCCAGCAAGCAGTAAACCTATTGAAACCACCACGGCTGAAATAATGCGTTTTTGCATTAGGCTCAAAGGCTTAGGGATGGATTTATTTTGCTTAAGCTTCTGATAAATTTCATTAGCTTTACTGATGTAGTTAGCCTGTGGATGAATACGAACCGATTGATAACCCACTATGGTGCCGTTTTCAAATAAGGGCGAGACGAAAGCATCAACCCAGTAAAATCCACCATTCTTACAGCGGTTTTTAACAATCCCGCGCCAAGACTGGCCCGATTTTAATTTTTCCCACATCTCTTTGAAGGCTTCGCTGGGCATATCGGGATGGCGCACAATATTGTGGGCACTACCAATTAATTCTTGGGCGCTATAGCCAGACACTTCGGCAAAACGGGTATTAACGTAAGTGATAGTACCGCGAGTGTCTGTGGTTGAAATGAGTTCATCATTTGGGTGTAACCGAACTTCTTGATCTACACGATTCATGTTTATAGGCTTATTGAAATTAGGGTTACTCGGGCTCATTTAGTGTGTCCATTCCTGGCCGATACGATGATTTAGGGTATAAGTGGGGTATTAATCTGTGCTAGCACTCATTGGTGCTAGCTTGTTATGTGACAAGGCTATCATTTTTGTATGGGTATAGGAGATAAGTATTTACTTAAGTTTAGTGATAATCAGTCGATTGTTGTATTTATAAGCTATTGCAAAATATGGTTTTTTCACCTCAAAATAACAACATTAAAACAAGTGTTTATGCTGTTAGGTTACTATTTCCTTTTTTATTATAGGGTTAATCGTGTTGAGTGATTTATCACGCCATATAAATCCTGCATAAAATAGTGGAATCGATATTGTTAATTGAGATGCACAGCTAAGTAGTTTGGATGGCACAAAAGTCAGAGTGTGAGCAATAGGTTGTTTATTGCACAGCATGATATGGCGATATTTCGTTTATTAATTAAGGTGCTCCGCCCAAGATCTTCAAAAATATAAAATACATTATGTTGCAGTAAAAACCGCTCAAATATACTGGCTTGAGCGGTTCTGTGTACGGGAGCTATGATAAAGCAGCAATGCTTTAATACTCCTGTTTGCTTCTTTTATACTTAAATCGCCCGAGTCGCTTGGGTTAGCCAGGCTAATTCATCACCCGACATCAATGGGGCTAAGGTATCGTACACTTGCTGATGGTAGGCATTGAACCAACTGATTTCCCCTTGCGTTAACATATGCTTATCGATAAGACGCTTATCCATAGGGATCATTGTCAGCGCATCAAATTCATACATTTCACGCTCAGCGCCTTTAAGTGCCTCGCAGTGTTGCACTACCACTAAGTTTTCTAAGCGAATACCAAAATTGTCTGCACGGTAATAACCTGGCTCGTTAGAAAGCACCATACCGGGCAGCAGTGCAATACCGTTGACATTTTTACCTATGCGCTGCGGGCCTTCGTGCACACTGAGAAAATGGCCTACGCCATGGCCAGTGCCGTGGTCGTAATCAAAACCATATTGCCATAGATGTTGGCGCGCGAACGCATCTAGTTGCTGGCCTGAAGTGCCTTTAGGAAAGCGGGCTTGGTCAAGCGCAATATGACCTTTTAGTACTAAGGTCACCATTTTTTTATGTTCATCGGTAACATTACCAATGGCGATCGTACGGGTTACATCGGTAGTACCGTCAATATATTGCGCGCCAGAATCCACTAAATAAAGGCTATTCATCGCCATCATGGCGGGCGTGCCATTGTTGTGATTGTAATGGCACATGGCGGCATTAGCGCCAGCAGCAGAAATGGTATCAAAACTCGGCTCGCGATAATGTTCATCCAGCAGGCGAAAACTTTCTAATTTATCCGCAAGTGTGGCTTCATTATGCAGATGATTTGAAGCAACTTCGGCATCTAACCATGCAAGAAAGCGCGTCACCGCGACGCCATCACGGATATGGCAGGCGCGTATTCCGGCAAGTTCTGCACTGTTTTTCTGCGCTTTGGGTAATGCAACAGGGTCGATGCCTGCAATTAATTTAGCACCGGCTTCACGGGCAATATTTTGTGCCCAAGCGTTAGCAGAATGAGGATCGGCTAACAGTTTTACACCCTGCAAGCTGGCAAGTGTATCGGCGAGTGTGGCCTCGGCTTTAAAGCTCACGCCTTTACCGACATGGGCCTCAATACCTTTAGGTAATTTTGCTAAGTCGGTATAAAGCACCATATCACCATTGGCGTACAATAGGGCACAACCGAGCACTACAGGCAGGCGTGGTATATCGTTGCCGCGAATATTTAACAGCCAACAGAAAGAATCTAAAGCGGCAATTAAAGCCACATCGGCACCGGCTTTTTTCACTAATGCACCAATTTCGGTACGTTTTTGTAGGCTGGTTTTACCGGCACTCTCGTTACTGAATAAAGTGATGGGTGCGCTTGATGGCGCGGGGCGATGTTGCCAATGTAAATCAATCGGGTTTTGCGCAACAGACACTAATTCAATTTGCGCTTTGTCTAAGATGGCTTTGGCGTTTTCGAACCAAGCTAAAGTATGCAATCTTGCATCAAATCCCACGCGAGAACCCGCTGGCAGTGCATCACATAACCACTCAATTTGTGGTGTGTCGGTAAGGCTCTCGTAGCTGAAAAGTGCTGCATCAACTTGTAGGCGAACTTGCACGGTATAGCGGCCATCAGTAAAAATAGCCGCCTTATCTTTTAATACGATCGCCATCCCTGCTGAGCCCGTAAAGTGGGTCGCCCAATACAAACGCTCGTTATGCTCAGGTACATATTCGCCCAGATATTCGTCGGCGCGCGGAATAATAAATGCATCGAGATTGGCTGTGGTTAATTCGCTGCGAATAGCGCCGAGGCGGCTAGCGATAGAATGTGACATATAGGCTCCAAGTGAGACCGGCACGCAGTGCGAGTCGGTAGGCAAAGGTTTTATATTAATTTGAGTTTTAACCCGCTTAGATTATCGCAAGGCTAACGCTCTAGATGCAAGGGAAGTGAATAAAGGATTTTATATACAATTGTGAGTGTGTGCTGAGAATGGACTTTAACCGTGGTTTTTACGCCTGAATAAATGGAGTCAGTTTGAGCATGGTAAAAAGTCAATTATATGAAATATCATCTATAGCTAATTTAATGATTTTCCCATTATAAATTAGCAGCTTAATATTTATTTTATCGCGAGTACTTTGCCAACATGCTAATATTTTGTACCTTCGCTCGGGGTCAGAGCGGGGGACATGTATCAGTGGAGCTGGCGATGCAAGTATTAACCATAGATGTAGGCGGGACTAAGGCCCTGTTTAAACTTTAACTGGCGGAACATACAGAACAATATAAAATTCCTACCGGTGAAGGCTTTAAGATTGAAGAGTTAAATAACCAGATTGCCGCATTAGAGCGTGATTACGATTTACAAGATTACCAACTCGCGATTGCTGTGCCTGGACTGGTACAAAATAATCGTTTGGTGTCGTGTAAATCAGTACCTGGACTCAATGGATTGAGCTTGGATACGGTGAAAACCCAAGGCACACTTGAGTTTATCTGCAACGATATCGACGCGGGTATGCAGGCCACTTGCGATACAAAATATGCTTGTGAGTTGTTGGTGATGTGCGGCACCGGAATTGGCATGTCGATTGCCTTTAATGGGCAAGTCTTTACTGGCGCAACGGGTGTGGCTGGTGAATTAGGTCATTGCCGCGTGATGACAGAATCAGGTGAGTTTAGTTTAGAGCAGTTGGCCAGTGGCGATTCAGTGCGAAGTCGTCATATTGCCACGGAGGATGAACTGTATCGGGCCGGGAGTTATCTAGGAATGGGGCTTGCTTGGGCGGTTAACTTATTGAATCCGAATCGAGTATGGTTAGCGGGTAGGATGATGAGTAACGTACCGTACTATCAAGGCTGCCTTGATAGTTTAAAGCAGATGGCACTGAGCACTCCTTTGGTCGGGATGCAGGTTAATCGCGTCGAGGATATGGAAACCTTAGTTTGCCGCGGGTTAGCTGTGATGCTCGCAAGTGATTACCCTCGCTCATAACAACGCTATTGTTGCTAGTTTCCCTTGCGGCCGTTGTGGCCTTATGGGGTGATATTGGCGCAATAGCGTGTCCATAATCGTCTAACTTATTAATACGATTTGATCAAAAAAGCCCTGCGAAAATGCAAGGCTTTTTATCTTTATTAAACGCTTAGGCAAATGCTGTGAATACAGACTAATGCCTTGAGACGAGCTTATTAAAGATAGATTTAATTAATCTTAAGTAGTTCTACATCAAAAATTAACATTGAACCACCGCTAATCTTGCCTGCGCTGCTGTTACCGTAGGCGAGTTCACTTGGAATAAAGAAACGCACTTTATCGCCAACGACCATCAGTTGTACGCCCTCGGTCCAGCCTTTAATCACTCGATTAAGCGGAAATGCGATAGGCTCGCCGCGATCAACTGAACTGTCAAACACGCTTCCGTCTAGTAAAGTGCCATGATAATGCACGGTCACAGTATCGCTAGCTTTGGGATGAATAGTGCCATCGCCCTGGGTTAGCACTTCATATTGCAAACCTGAAGTCGTGGTAATGACGCCTTCTTTCGCTTTGTTTTGGGTTAAAAACTCATTTCCCAAACGGATATTTTCTTGGGCGGCTTTTTGGCCGTTCATCGAGGTAAAGAAGTAAAAAATCACCCCAGCTATCACCACAATGGCGAGTAATATTTTCATACAAAGAGCACCTTAAATTATTTTCGGCCATGTTATCAGTTTTTTAGCTGTAGATGCTATCACTGCGTACGCGGGCTGTGTACGCACCGATTATGTTACCCACTAGGCGTTAGGCGTCGATGTTGCTTGGGTTGTTATGGCCGTTGCTTGGGGCGATGCGTAGACTAACCTTATTCAACCTTTTTTTGGGCATTGCCAGTGCAGGCAATTGCGGGCTTAAAAGCGCGGGATATTATAGTTTTTTATTTGATGTAGCTGTTTGATGCAGCTGATAATCACTGGTGTGATTATCAGTATCGCCTTGAGCTAGTTTTAAAGATAACTAAGCGGCTAAGCTACATTATTTTCCATAGCTAAATGAATAAAAAGGGTAATCTTAGATTGCCCTTTTTATTCGGTTTTAGTCACAGGTAAACTTAACTATAGTCGGCTAACCTCACGCGGATAGTTAGGTTTAAATAAACATATCTATAGCGCCAGTTTGGATGCCATAAGCCAGTATGGCTAAATTGGCGATAACGGTGAGCCAGAAAACGTTTCTAAATGAAGCCTTAACTGACTTGTGCCTTAACACGTTTTGGGCAAACAGGGCGCCGGGCCAGCCGCCCATAAGGGCAAGTAGATGCAAGGTGCTCTCTTTAGTGCGCCACTTACCCCGCTTGGCGGCAGATTTATCGATGGCGTAGGCGATAAAACTGAGCAAACTAAGCGTGAGGTAAATACCCACAATGCCAATGGGCAACATATGCTGCTGCGCTGCACCAATTAACCCAGCTAGAAAAATAACCACTAACAACAATGGCATAATGCTTGAGCTTGAAGCGGTTGCGTTGGGCTTTTGAGTGCGACTGCTTTGTTGTCGACTCTTTTGAGTACGCTTTGTTTGAGATGAGGCGTTGTTGCTCGTTTTAGCTGTTTTTCTATTCGTCATGGTTTGGTATCAATCTCGTATCGTGGCTCTAAATGTGATTTTTTACTGGTATCGCATACTTTTTAAACGCGAGGTAGCGCCAAAGCTTTTCCAGTGGCCCTTGCTTGAAATAGCGTAAGTAAAGGCTGGCTAATAGCAGTTGCACGATTGAATAAACAATTGCCATGACCATATATTGCCATCTATCTAACTGTAAGAGTAATTCGGGGGCGAGGTGTCTAAACACTAACACGCCAACGATGGATTGCAGAATATAGAGGCTAAAGGCGAGTTTACCTACATTTTGTAATAAGGTCAGTATCTTAGGGCTATTTTCACAAACTTTAACGATAATATGGATATAAATTTGCGCCATTGGGATCGCACTTAACATGGCTAAGGTATCTGAAAGCGCGACTAAAATTGGACGTTGTGTTAAGCCTAAAAGTATCGCAATTAGTGATAGCGTTACACTGGCTATCACTAATTGTATGAGCGTAGTTTTGCTAAATCCCTGCTCAAAAGTTCCTTGTTGATATAACGCCATACCGAGCAACATCAAGCCTGCGGTTAACCACATTAAAGTAAAAGGGATCACTAACGCCATGTAACCCACCTGCATTAATTGCAACACGAGTTGGTCTGCATAGCTTGAGGTCCAAGCACTGTATTGCTGTGCAAATAGGCTTGATTCGCGGATAAAAGATTTATCTGCGCTGCTAACAGTGATGAGGGTAATGATCACTAAGGCGCCGAAAATAAAGATATTGGCCTTACGTTTAAGGGCATCAATACTTAAATCTTTGTAACATAGCGCTAAAAATCCACTGATCCCGTAGGTGAGTAAGATATCGCCAGACCAAATCAAAATGCCATGGATTAAACCCAATGCCATCAGCCATTTTAGGCGTGAACGTAAGCGTGGATACGCATTGAGCCCTTGGGCATTAAAACGTTGATACTGAATAAAAAGCCCAACACCAAACAAAATGGAAAACAGACTAATAAAGCGCACTTTGATAAACAAGAGATTAAATGCTTCGATAACTTGATCAGATAACAGCGGTATTTCGTGAGGGGCATAGCCATAAAAGGTCATCCCCATAAAATAGATATTCATGAAAAATATCCCCAATACAGCTAAGCCACGAATAGCATCAATATTGGCATTGCGCTGTGTGGATATGATGGTAGCGCTGGCTGGTAGTGTGGCTCCTGAAGGGGGCGTTGACCACTCGTCAATAGGCTGGTTGGCTGACACGTTAGCTGAGTTCCTTTCGCTAGTAGGCATGTTTGACTTTTTGAGCTGATTTAAGAGGGCTAGCCTAGCAGGCACTCGCCCTCAATGAAATATAGAAAACCTAGATAGTAGAATATAGACAGTGGAATATAGGCAGCGTAAAACCTAATGGATAATTGCACGATTAACGACTTGCCAATATCTTTCGTTCCACCATTTAGGATAGTTAACGCTAACGTCATGTATCTGTTGTTATTGTAAGCTCGTATTAGGCCAATGCCTGCCACTTTAGCCTATTGAATGCGGCAGCCTCGTTTCGCTATGGGGTCATGCTATTTTTGCGGCTTTTCAGATATCCACAACTTGATATGTCCCTTTACTACGACCACACCTTGAGTATCGTAGGCGGTAACGGGGACCAGCATATCGCCGGGAGTCCATTGCTCTGGCGTCACTTCTGCGATGCATAAAATATCGCTACCAGCCTTAGCGGTATAATCCAAACTCATGCCCTTAGGGATCCAACGTAAATGGGTGGGAATAGAGGCTTCTGCCATCACGCCCATGGCCATTTCTAAGCCATTACAAATGGCAATCACATGCACCGTTTTAATGTGGTTATGTACCGCATGGCGTTTTTTAATTAAACAGGCGCAATGATTAAGGCGTAATTCAGTGATCAGTGGTTTGATGGTGCCAAAATAGGGCGCCATGCGTGAAACCATGATTGAAAATAGTTTTTGTCCGAAGGGATAACGGCGAGTTTTATAGTAGAGCGCGAGCACTTTATTCGGTTTTTGTTGGGCTGTGCAAGTTGAGTCAGTCTGGCTCATGGTCATCCTTAATAGTGATGCAAAGGGGATTGTTAACTTGAGCCTGTTCCAAGTTGAGCTTGGGCCGCTCTGGTCGGATGAGTGTAACATTAGGGTAACAACAAATACCAGTCAGCTTAAACAAACTTCATTTCGCGGTTTTTAGTGTAACACCGTATAATTACGGCCAATTTGTCGTTTAGCGGCAAGGGTATTTTGATTTAACAACAAGGACTCACAGTGAAATATTTGCTGACGTATTTTAAGGGAATGGCCATGGGCGCTGCCGACGTAGTACCTGGCGTTTCAGGCGGCACCATAGCGTTTATTACCGGTATTCTCGACACTTTGCTCGACAGTGTAAAACGCATCAATCCTTCCCTATGGGGCGTGATTAAGTCGCAGGGCATAAAAGGGGCATTTACCCATATTAATGGGGGCTTTTTAGTGAGCCTGCTGGCGGGGATCCTGACCAGTATTTTTACCTTTGCTAAGTTGATTTCTTGGTTGCTCGCAACGCACCCGATCCCAATTTGGTCGTTCTTTTTTGGTTTGATCATCATCTCTGTCGTGCATATGCTCAAGCAAGTGAGTGGTTTTACGGTGGCACGTTTAGCTTTATTTGCCTTAGGTGTGCTGGCGGCGTGGGCGATTACTGTGCTAAATCCTGTAGCGGTAGAAGCCAGTTATATCAACATCTTCTTCGGTGGCGCGATTGCCATTTGCGCTATGGTATTACCTGGGATCTCAGGCAGCTTTATCTTATTATTGTTAGGCTTATATCCTGTAGTCCTCGCGGCGGCTAAAGATTTTCAGCTCGATATTTTGGCCTGTTTCGCCGTAGGTGCAGTGACGGGATTATTGACTTTTAGCCATTTATTGTCGGCACTACTGCGGAAATATCACGATGCGACTATCGTGTTTTTAACCGGTTTAATGTTAGGCACCTTAGGTAAAATTTGGCCGTGGAAAGAAACCTTAACCTGGCGAACAAATTCACATGGCGAACAAGTGCCTTTATTAGAGCAAAATATTTCGCCACTTAATTTTGAACACATTACAGGCCAACCTTCACAACTCGCTTTTGCCATCGTGTGTATGTTGGCGGCAATAGCACTGGTTTGGGGCTTAGAGAAAGTGGGTAATAGGAGCTGAACCTTATCCACTCCGAGGTGATAGGTTTACCAAATAAAAAAGCAGCGATAAATCGCTGCTTTTTTATTGTTATCGAGGTTATGCCTGATTAGCTTTAATTTCCCGTAGATAACGGTAAATTGAATGCACTGAAATCCCTAATCGAGTCGCCGCGACTTGGGCGCTGTCTTTGAGTTCAAAAATACCTAACTCATGTAGTTGATTGACGATTTCGCGGCTCTTTTGTGAGGTCGAAATCGAAGGATTGGAGCGCACTTCATGATTGATACTGTCAATGGTGCTGTGCAATGCTTCATCAATATTACGGGCAAACGTTTCGGGTGAACTGGTGACTTCAATATTTAGTAAATTATCTGGCATCATAGTGCGTAGCACTGATTGCAGCGGCGCATCCATATCGCTATTAATACACAGTAAGGCTATTGGTTGATTTTTACGGTTACGGATCACCGTAGTAATCGATCTTAGCGTTTTTCCATTAGTGCATTTAGTGAGATAAGAATTAGAAATATCTTGACCCGTTTTGAGCTTAAGCAAGGCAAGGTTAGTGATTGGTGCGCCCACTTCTCTGCCTGTCACATGGCCATTGGCTATTTTAACTACCGACGGATGTTTAGCATCTAAGCTGTGCAATACCACTTCAGTGTGTTGGCCATACATGGCTGCGATACCATCGACGATATTTTCGATGGATTTAAGAATATCCAGATCACTTTGCGTTAAATCTTGCAGTTTCAAAGTTTCAACCTTGGGTTGTTAACCCGCTAATGAGCAGCGAGTCAAAATTACTATGCCGACATAATATCGATAATAGTAACATCTGTGGATGACATGCCATTGAGGATCATTTTACCAATATTTTTAATGGTTTTCTCTACATCGGTAGCGATAATACCTTGGCCGGAGACATTGTGACTACTGAGTGCCATTAAAAATGAGCGCACGGCCGCACTAGATGAAGTGCTGACCTTCATGGCGCAGGAGGCTTTTGCTCCATCACACACCATGCCAGAGCTATCGCTAATAACATTTTGAATTGCGAAACAAGATTGCTCGAATGAGCCACCGGCTAGATATACCATCGCCATAGAGGCTGCGGCGCTGGTGACTGTATTACCACAAAATGCCGATAATGGTGGGTAATGGGATTTGATATAAATTGCCCCAAGGTGGCTCATAATCAAAGCTCGGGCGAGTTTTTCTTCCGAAGCGTTATAGCATTGCGCCGTTAATACCACTGGAATGGTTGCGGCAATGCCTTGGTTACCACTGCCAAAATTACTCATGGCGGGTAAGTTAGCACCTCCCATGCGTGCATCAGACGCCGCCGCAGTTAACATAACTATTTTATTGAGTAAGTCTTCACCAATAATGCCTGCGGCGATACCGCTTTTCATGGTACGGCCGACTTCCAGACCATAGGGATTAGCCATGCCTTCATCGGATAATTTGCCGTTTAATTCAGAAGCCTCAAGGATAAATTTGATCTCCTCGAAGGGGACTTCATCCGCAAAGTGATAAATGGATTCGATAGTAATATCCACGCCTTCACAAATTGAGCCCGTGGCTGTCGATTTTGTACTATCAACAATGAAGACCGACTCGCCATTAAGGCGTTTTTCGGCAATCAATGTATGGCCGCCACAAATTTTAACTAGGGCTTCACGATCGCCCTTTTTAGCAATCACGCAGCAATAAATAAACTCTGCCGTTGGTGTACGTTCAACGGTCACTTTACCCGTATCGATCAGTGCTTGTGCCTTTGCAACTTGTTCAGGTGTTATCACCGCCAACACTTCTAGACCGGCATCAGGGTTACCCGCAATGGCACCCGCAGCGGCGGCAATTGCAAGACCAATTTTGCCTGTGCCAGGTACAAATACACCCATAGAATTTTTATAAAGATTGTCAGACACTTGTACTGCAATTGAATCGGGTTCAACGCCGAGTAAAGCGCGGGCCACAGCGGCGGCGTAAGCGGCAGCGATAGGCTCTGTGCAGCCCAATGCGGGCTTAACAACTTGTTTGATAATTTGAATATATTGTTGCCATTGGGGTTTCATGAGCTTTATAACCTTATATTAATACTTACATTTTAACGTGTGCTATCGCTTCGACTTCTACTTTAACGCCCAGTGGAAGGTCCTTTACCGCAAAACAGCTACGTGCTGGGCAGTCGGTTTTAAAATAGCTTTTATACACTTCGTTAAACGCGGCAAAGTCACTGATTTCGGCAAGATAGCAAGTGGTTTTTAGGACCGTTTCTAAACTGCCGCCACCCGCTTCGAGCACGTATTTAAGGTTTTCTAACGACTGAATCGATTGCTCTGTGATCCCACCGTTAACGACGCTGCCCTTCTTCTTACATACAGGGAGCTGGCCTGAGGTGAAAATCAGATTGCCATAAGTTGTGCCATGGGAGTATGGGCCAATGGCTGCGGGAGCATGTTCTGCGTTAATAATCGTTTTCATTGTTTCTCCAGCTTGCAAATAAAATTGAATGCCGCGGTCGGCTGATGTGCAACATTATTTGTATTTTTAGGTTTTATTGCAATTATTTTTTAATAGATTTGATTTGCCTCTGCAATTTGTGCGTTATTAATCCCAATTTTAGCCAAGTTGTGAGCGTTAACGCTTTGTTTAATAAAAGTTGAACGTATTGGTTGCTGAGTTCATTTCATTCAAATATATTTGCAACAAATAATAGCAACAAGGTAAAGGTGAAATGATGGATGCAACAATGACGGCGGCTAATGCTGCCCAATGGAAAATAGATACCCGCTTCGATAGTACGGATTGGGGCTGGATTATTATGAGTATCGGCATGGCAATTGGCGCGGGGATCGTATTTTTGCCCGTACAGGTCGGTTTAATGGGCCTGTGGGTGTTTTTACTGTCTGGCGTAATTGGCTACCCGGCTATGTATATGTTTCAGCGTTTGTTTATTAACACCTTAGCAGAATCACCAGAATGTAAAGATTACCCGAGTGTGATTTCGGGTTACTTAGGTAAAAACTGGGGCATGTTATTGGGTGGCTTGTACTTCACTATGTTGGTTATTTGGGTGTTTGTTTATTCAACAGCCATCACTAACGATAGCGCCTCATTCTTGCAAAGCTTTGGCGTGACAAAGGAATTATTGTCGCGTAATCCCTTCTACGGTTTAGTGCTGATTTGTGGTTTAGTCGCTTTAGCATCCCGTGGTGAAAATCTATTATTCAAAATATCTACTTTTATGGTGCTGACTAAGTTGGGCGTGGTCGCTGTATTAGGGTTATTAATGGTGGATAAGTGGGATATCAATAATATTGGCGCGATTCCAGCAACAGGGGATTGGTTAAAAGATGCCATCGTTATGTTGCCCTTCACGCTAACATCGATTCTCTTCATTCAAAGCTTAAGTCCAATGGTGATTTCATACCGCTCGCGGGAAAAATCTTTAGCTGTTGCCCGTTTTAAAGCCATGCGGGCGATGAACATTGCCTTTGGTATCTTGTTTGTTGTGGTGTTCTTTTATGCAGTGTCATTTACGCTAGCGATGGGACATGATCAAGCGGTGCGTGCATCAGAAGAAAATATCTCGGCCTTAGCTATGGTCGCCCAAGGTATGCAGGGACAAACGCTTAAACTACTCAGCCTGACCTTAAATATTTTTGCAGTAATGACGGCTTACTTTGGGGTGTATTTAGGTTTTAGGGAAGCTTGCCAGGGTTTGACTATGAACATGCTACGCCGCTATATGCCTGAAGATCGTATCAACAAAAAGCTGGTTGGTTACGGCATCATGATTTTCACCATTTTACTGTCTTGGGGTGCGATTGTATTAAATGCCCCAGTGTTAAGTTTCACCTCAATTTGTAGTCCTATTTTTGGTTTGGTTGGATGCCTTATCCCTGCTTATTTAGTATATCAAGTGCCAGCGCTGCATAAGTACAAGGGCGCGTCCTTATACATTATTATCATTACCGGTTTATTACTGTGTATATCCCCGTTCTTAGCGTTTAGTTAACCTCAAGCGCGAAGTTAAATTTAACTATAAAAAAACAGGTGTTGAATTGATCAACACCTGTTTTTGTATGTGAGATTTAACACTCTTATGGGTTATTTTGTTTAAAGGTTATGAGAAGTTGTCGGCTTAATGTGCACTTTTGTATGTTTTTTACGACTGAGATAACGGCGTTATTGTGCTGACAGTGAGAGCCCTTATAATGGCGCGCAATGACTCCAGTCATCCCTTTTTCTCTAGCGCTAAATAATGTTAAGGAATGTCATCATGCAAAGACGCAATTTTTTAAAAAGTGCGGCTATTTTGTCGACCGCGGGATTTATCACACCGGTGCTGGCATCTTCCTCGCAACCGAGTGTTGTTGAGCATAGTTCAGCGGAGGGACGTCGTCGTTTTACCTTAATCAACACTTACCATCTTGTTGCTCCAGAAGGCTCTGAAGGCGTGGTTAAGTTGTGGATCCCGCTGCCTGAAGATACGCAATTTCAATGGGTGCGTAAGCTGAGTTTTACTGGCAGTTTTAAAGATGCCTACATAACTTCAAACAACCGTTACGGTGCTAAAACTCTGTTTGCAACTTGGCCAGATGCCAAATCGAGTATGACCATGACGGTTGAGCTAGATATTGAAACGTTAGATTGGGAACCTGTGAAAAGCGGCGCCTTGGCCCACTACCGTACGCCAACAGAAATTAGTTATCCTGCAGATGTTGAGTACTATTTATTTCCCACTAAACATATGCCAATTAACGGTATTGTGAAGCTAACAGCAGATAAAATTGTGGGTAGCGAAACAGAACCATTAAAACAAGCGCGGCTGATTTATCTTTGGGTTAGCGCCAATATGTTCCGCGATAATAGTGTGATTGGTTGTGGTTCGGGTGATGTGGCCAGCATTTTAGCCAGTGGTAAATTAGGTGGTAAATGTACCGATATTAACTCCGTATTCGTTGCGCTAATGCGCGCCGTGGATATTCCTGCCCGCGAAATGTTTGGTATTCGTTTAGGTCAGGCGATCAAGATGGGTCAATATTCTAAAAAGGCGTTTGGCAGTGCCGATGACAAAGGCGTTGCCGATGTCAGTGGTGGTCAACATTGTCGCGCTATGTTTTATTTAGCGGGTTATGGTTGGTTGCCTGCCGATCCTGCTGATGTAACCAAAATGCGTTTAACCGAGAAAAAAGAGCATAGCGATCCTGCTGTTCAGGCGGTAAATGATTACCTCTTTGGCAATTGGGAAATGAACTGGGTTGGTTTTAATTATGGCCGAGACTTTGATTTATTCCCTGAAGCTGAGCAAACACCATTGAATAACTTTGGTTATCCCTACGCCGAAGTCGATGGTGATCCTGTGAATTATTATGAACCTAAAGTATTTGCCTATGACTACCAGTCAACCGAACAACGCTAAGGGACTTTTTGCGACTATGGCCGCTGCCGTTATTGCTGCTGTGGCTTCAAGTTTGTGCTGCATTGCCCCACTTATTTATTTGGTGTTCGGTGTGTCGGCCGCGAGTTTGTCGGGGATAGAGCAACTAAGCTGGTTGCAAGTACCTATGTTGATATTGTCGACTGGGCTTATCTTAATGGGATTTTGGCGGCTCTATTTTGCGAAAAAACCATTGTGCACCGCGACGTTAAGCCGTACTCAGATGGTATGGCTCTACTGGTTAACTGTGCCTATTGTGCTGGCGTTTCAGTTATATCCCTTTGTATTACCTTGGTTATTAGAGGTTTTTGAATGAAGTTAGTATTATTTATTGCCTTAATTCTTTGTTCAGTATCGAGCTGGGCGGCAAATCGGCAAGTTACCTTAGATGTTAAGGGTATGACCTGTCCGCTATGCGTCACTGTCGTCAATAAAGCCTTGCGACAAACCGATGGTGTGATTAAGGCTAAGGCTTCGTTAAAAACCGAGCAAGCCATAGTGACTGTGCCTGAGGATTTTAATCTAGACATCTTGCTCAAGGCGGTCGATAAAACGGGGTATAAGGGCAGTATTAATAAAATAGAGAACTAACTAAAAAGCTGCGTTTATCGGAACACATCGTATCGTTAAGTGCGGCCAAATATCGGTTTTATCCCGCTCGTATAGGCCATTTTACGTCGTTTAAAATTGAGCGTGAAATGGCTTATTGGCAAACGTCAGTCAGTAATTGTTCGGCAAGATGTTGTAAGGTTTCCGCTTCAGGGTGAGTGTGGGCGAAAGTTCTTAAACCATAAATTCCCATCATTAAATATTGTGCTCTTTGCTCGCTGCTGCGATGGCCTTGCAACAAACCTTGCAGTTTCGCGGCGGCGAATTGTTGCATCAACGCCAACTGCATGGCTTGCAGATACTGGTTGATGATGTTTTGGATTTCAACATCTTGTTCTGCAATTTCATTGAGCGCCTTAGTCAATAGGCAGACTTGGCCACTATCGCAACTTAAGCACTCAATAACCAGATAATCTAAGTAGGTTTTCAAATTGGCGAGCACATTATCGCTATTGGCAAACAAACGGTTAAATTGCTCGCTCCTATCTAGTTGATACTGTTCAATGGCTGCGATTAATAATCCGCGTTTATTGGTGAAAGCACAGTAAATCGACCCTGGATGTAACCCCGTGGCTTGAGTGAGATCTTGCATGCTCGTTTTGGTGTAACCCTTGTGCATGAAGGCGGCCATAGCGCCGCGAAGTACCTGTTCTCGATCGAACTCTGCATTACGCATCGAATTTAATTCACCTAGTTGACATACTTAGGCGAAATTCTACCTAAATTTGAACAGACATTCAAAAATAAACTTGAATGATCATTCAAATAATAATATCTTGAACGCATATTCAAGAATGGGACCAGAAAAATGACCACACAAACTGCGCCAAATCTATTGGCTAATCTGTTCGAAACCTACTCGCTTAACGACACTATTAGCTTAAAAAATCGTATTCTTATGGCTCCATTAACCCGTTGTATGGCGGATGCTAATTTGGTGCCAACCGACGATATGGTTGCTTATTATGAACGCCGCGCCGAAGCAGGTTTGATTATCACTGAGGCGACGATTATTCGTCCTGATGGCCAAGGTTACCCCAATACTCCGGGTATTTTTACTCAAGCGCAAATAGCCGGCTGGCGCAAAGTGACCGATGCAGTACATGCTAAAGACGGTAAGATTTTTGTACAGTTATGGCATACCGGCCGTGTATCTCATCCACACTTTTTCGGTGGTGGCGATGTACTTGCCGCATCAGCACAAAAGATTGAAGGCAGCGTACCCAGAATGCGTGAGCTAACTTATGTCACGCCAAAAGCTGCCACGCTCGAGGATATTCAAGGTTTAGTGCGTGATTACGCCAAAGCGGCAGAAAATGCCATTGAAGCTGGGTTTGATGGTGTTGAAATTCACGGTGCTAATGGTTATTTAATTGATACCTTTTTACACCATGACAGCAACCGCCGCACCGATGAATATGGTGGTACACCTGCCAATATGTCGCGTTTTGCACTGGAAGTGGTCGATGCTGTCGCGGAGCGTATTGGCAAAGACAGAACTGGTTTACGGATTTCTCCGGGCGCATATTTCAACATGGCAGCCGATAGCCGTGACCGTGCAGTGTTTGATTATTTTTTACCTGAGCTTGAGTCGCGCGATATCGCCTTTTTGCATATTGGTATTTTTGATGACAGCATGCAGTTCGACTATCTTGACGGCAACGCTTCAAGCTATGTGCGCGCCCACTATGGTAAAACCTTAGTCGGAGTCGGAAGCTACAGCGCCCAATCTGCGAGCGAAGCGATTGCAACGGATAAGTTCGACTTAATTGCTATCGGTCGTCCCTTTATTGCCAATCCTGATTATGTTGCCCGCGTGCGTGATGGCGTTGAACTCGTGCCTTACAGCGACGAAATGTTAACAAGCTTAGTGTGATTGTGCTTAATAGCTGAATAACTTAATAAAGAAAGGGTTAGCATTTGCTAACCCTTTTTATTTGCGTGGTTTACGCTGTTTTGATTAGTGCGATGGTTTAATCTGTTTTAGCCAATGCTCTTAGTGCTGTGAGTTTTTGTTGGGCGATGCCAAAAATACTCTCTGGAGCATATTGCCCTGAGTTCGGTAATGCCGTTGGCGACAAACTTCCGGCATTTTTACCCAGTAGTAGCTCCATTGCCTGAGTTACATGGGTGATAGCCCAAATGTGAAACTCCCCAAGTGCAACCGCATCGACAATATCTTTACGCAGCATTAGGTTGGCGACGTTCGAGGCGGGAATAATCACCCCTTGCTCTGCTGAGCGGCCCTTGATTTTGCAAACATCAAAAAAGCCTTCAATCTTTTCATTCACGCCGCCAATAGGCTGCGCCTCACCAAACTGGTTCATCGAACCGGTTATGGCAATATCTTGCCTGAGTGCTTGCTCACTAATGGCTGAGATAATGGCGCAACATTCGGCCATTGAGGCGCTATCGCCGTCCACGCCGCTGTAAGATTGCTCGAAGGTGAGGTAAGTAGTGAGCGGGATGTGCGCAGTTTTACCTAACACTGAGGCTAAATAAGCGGTTAAGATCAGTACGCCCTTAGAATGAATTTGCCCTCCAAGTTTGACTCTGTGCTCGATATCCATCACCTCACCCTTACCAAAGGCCGTGGTTGCTGTGATGCGATTAGGCATACCAAACTGGTGATCTGAGGTCGATATCACAGATAACGCATTGATTTGTCCGACCACCTTACCTTGAGTGCTGATCAAGGTTGTGCCGTTGCTAAAGCTTTGCATTATGTTGTCGTGTAGGCGCGAGACTCGTTGCTCTTGATTACGTAACGCTTGCTCAACGTGTAGCACTGAAATTTGTTCACTGCCTGCTAATTTTGCGCAGTAGTTGGATTCTCGCAGCAGGTTAGCCACATTAGCCGAGTGCAGCGACAGCTTTTGCTGATCTTCAGCTTCACGTGAGCTGTATTCAATGATACGGGCTATGGCGGCGCGGTCGCAGTGCAGCATGTTGTTATCGTGCACTATGCTAGAAATAAAACGAGCATAGTGCGCCTCAGAGGTTGGAGTTCTGTCCATCAGATCTTCAAAGTCAGCGGTAACACGAAATAACTCACTAAAATCAGGATCATAATGCTGTAACAGCTGATAGGTTTCATGATCGCCAAAAAGAATAATTTTCACATCTAACGGGATAGGTTCAGGTGCCAGTGAAATTGTACCTGATAGCGAAACTTCCCGTTCGAGTGAGCTTAAATCCAGTTTGCGTGAACGCAGGGCACGCTTGAGTCCGTCCCACACATAAGGGCGCTCTAATACTTTAACGGCGTCCATCAACAGTACGCCGCCGTTAGCTTTGTGCAGGCTACCTGAGCGAATAAGCGAAAAGTCGGTGAACACAGTGCCTCTAAACGTGGCGTTTTCTACATAGCCAAATAAGCTGTGATAACTGGGGCTTTCTTCGACGACGATGGGGAATTTTTGCGTTCCTTGGCCGACCAAAACGTTAACTTGATAGCGGCGAGGCATTTTCTTTTCAAGTGATGCGTAGGCTAGGCCCAATTGTTCTTCGCTTTCTTCTAAAAAAATGTCCAGATTATCTAAGATATCTGCCTGCATACCCGTTAAGAAAGTGCGCGCCTCAGGCTGATGTTTAAACTTATCTTTGAGTGGCTTAATAAAATGAATTAACACTTCTTTGGCAACTTGCTCGTCATGCTCTTGCTGCTTATCGCTAAACTCTTCTTCCCATTCAGTTATCTGGCGAATAATGCCGCGCAGCTTAACTTCAAGGCCATTGATATTACTTTCAAATTGGTTACGTTCAGCCTCTGTCAGTGCTTCAAATGAGCTTTCGTCGTGGGGTTCTTCACCATTTAGCGCCACCATTTGATAGTCGCCCTGCAGGGTTAAACTGAGGCTTATGCCTTTTTGCTTCGCTTCTTCGGTTAATTCTGTGAGTGCTACTTCTTGTTTTTGTGCTAGTTGGCTTTTGAGTTTTTCGGTGCGGGCATAATACATTTCATTATCAAAGGCTAAGGGCATAGCTTTGACCAGCTTTAACATTAACTTTTCGACAGACTTTTTAAACTCAAGCCCAGTACCTGCATTGAGTTTGAGCACTTTTGGACTACGAGTATCATCAAAATTGACCACATAACACCAATCGTACAAAGTATGATCGCTGGGTTCGTGGCGGCTTAAGTAACGCAGCATCATAGTGCGTTTACCTAAACCGTTTTGACCTATGGCATAAATGTTATAGCCCTTTTCTTTAATCCCCATCGCAAACTCTACCGCTTGCTGGGCGCGCTCTTGGCCCACAATATCGTCAAGTGGAGTGAGTTCGGCCGTAGACTGACAATCTTTGCTTAATTGTTCGAGTTCGCAAATGCGATACAGTTGTTTGCTGTTTAGTAGCATGGCTTGGCTTGATACGACGTCAGTGGGCATAAGTATCCTTATTTTTAGCCTTATTATTTCCATTGTAGACAATAAGATAGCATTTTTGTCAAACATAAATTCGTAATTGACTATTTATGTTGGTAGGGCGAGGTGCTCTAGCGCGAAAAGAACCGCGTGGCACTGTATCTATACTTAGTTCATTAACGGATAAGTCATTGTTAGCCATTTAACTTGTTGAAATGGTGTGTTCATTTTTTGTGCTAAAGTTGTTGGGGAATATTGATTGAATTGAACTTGATTGGTGTGGCTCGTTAGACAAGTATCACGACAGTGAATGGTTTGACCTCTAAAGTAGTTAAAGGCCGATATGATACCGTTGTGTAGGAGCTGAAATTGGCATTAATTGATGTGTATTGAATTGAGATACAGAATGTTTTTTGTTTGATTAACGCTTATCTGTAGAATTCTATCGAGTATACGTTTGGCTCTGTAGCGTTCTAACCGCAAGTGCATTAAGTAGTAACTAGGTGTTAGATAAGATGATGAATGTGCCCATTTCGCAGCAACAACTTGACCTCTGGTTAGCTGACTTAAATTTAATCGCTGGCATATCAAACTGTAAAGCCACGCTATTAACATGGAATGCAGTGGGTGAGCTGAGTAGTTTGTTATGTTCAGACGCCGTTGTTGAAAACGAAATACAGGCAATACTAACCCAGTTGAGTGGCAGAAATATTGCTAACCCCAACCCTACGACTACCTCATCTGCATTTACCACTGACCGTTACATTAAAGATTACGCCGCTCAAAACACCATTCAGGATAAGCGAGTTAGCTTGAGCGAACCCATTTTGCAATCGTCGCCGCTAGAGGTTAATCAGCACTGCACATTTTTATCCCCCTCGCAATTATCAGCGTTAGTGGGTGAGGCCGAGTTGATTACGGATACTCAGCTTCACCCAGCTTGGTGCACCAGTATTGTTATCGGTAGTGTCATTTTTATCCCACTTGCTTGGCCATCAGGGGCCAATTTTGGCTTCTTATGTTTTTACCATAATGAGCCACAGGGTGTTGATGCTAAAACATTGCAGCTTACTAAGCTTGTCGGCGACAGTATTCAACGGCAGTTAGCTGACATATTACGCCTGCATAACGCCACAGAATCGCTCAATCGTGGCACGCCCAATAATATTGATGTGATTGATTTACAATCATTCATTGATAGTTTTGACGAACATATCTGGATGAAAAATACCTATGGTATATACACTTTGTGTAATCGTAGCGTCGAACAAGCATGGGCAAAGCAACGCAATGAGATCATTGGGCATTCCGATGTAGAACTTTTTGGCGCCGATACAGCAGATAGCTACCTAGAAGGTGACCGATTTGCGATTGAATCGGGTACGCCTATTATTGTCGCTGAGTGCTTAGCTGGCGCAGAGTCTAAACCCCATCTTTGGTTAGAAACCCTAAAACTGCCTGCGTTTAATGCTGCCGGTGAGTTCGCTGGGGTTATCGGGATGACGCGCAATATTTCAAAGTACAAAGCCGTTGAAGATAAACTGACGCTGGCGACCAATGTATTTAAACACTCCTTTGAAGGCGTTGTAGTAACAGATAGACACGGTAATATTACTGATGTTAATGGCGCGTTTTTTGAGATAACAGGCTATACGAGGGAAGAGTTACTCGGTCAAAATCCACGGATTTTTAGCTCGGGTCGGCACGATAAAGCATTCTTCGATACACTGTGGAGCACATTGTTGGCTGACGGCAAGTGGAATGGTGAGGTTTGGAATCGACGTAAAAATGGTACTATTTTCCCGCAAAATATCACTATCAGTACTATCTATGATGAAGTGGGGGATATTCGCTATTTTGTGGCCGTGTTTGCCGATATTTCAGCCCAGAAAGAGAATGAAGCGCAACTCACGCACTTAGCCTATTTCGACCCACTAACGCACTTACCCAATCGCATGAAGTTTATGATGCAGCTCAAACAAGAAGTGCGACACGCTAAGCGGTTGAACATACAGTTAGCCATTGTGATGATAGATGTTGATTTGTTCAAGCATATCAACGACAGCTTTGGTCATAGCATAGGGGATGAAATGTTGGTTGAACTTGCCAAACGATTACGCGGTCAAGTTGCCGGGCAAGATGTGTTATCGCGGATTGGCGGTGATGAATTTGTGGTATTAATTTCGGGGATTGATAGTAGTGATGATGCTACGATTGCCATTAATCAACTGCGGCAAGTCTTTGAACAGCCTTTTATTGTGAGCACGGGCGATCACTTACGTTTAACCGCGAGCATGGGAGTTTCTTTGTACCCGAGCGATGGACAAGATGCCGCCACTTTACTGCGTAACGCCGATGCTGCTATGTATCGCGCCAAAAATGATGGCCGTAATAATTATGCTTTTTATACCGAGTCTTTAACTCAACTGTCATTGGAACACCTTAAGCTGCAAAGCGCCCTCTATGGTGCCATTGAACAAAATGCTTTGTATCTGATGTATCAGCCCAAATTAGATTTAGTGACCCGCAAAACAGTAGGCTTTGAAGCATTATTGCGTTGGCATGATCCCTTGCTTGGTTTAATTTCACCGTCGGTATTTATTCCTGTGGCTGAAAAAATTGGTCTTATTCATGAAATAGGCTTATGGGTGTTAGAAACCGCCTGTCGTCAGGGCGTGCGCTGGCTTAGCGACGGCAAACACTTTGGCCGTATTGCGGTGAACGTCGCCGGACAGCAGTTACAACGCAGCTCGTTTGTTGATGATGTAAAACGTGTTCTAGCCGAAACGGGTTTACCAGCCAAACACTTAGAACTTGAAGTGACCGAAAGTGTAATGATGCAAAACCCAGATGTAGCCATTAGTGATTTAAAGCGACTTGGCGATCTCGGCATCGAATTATCGGTAGATGATTTTGGTACCGGTTATTCGTCACTAAATTATTTGAAAAAGTTACCTATCCATAAACTTAAGATTGACCAATCCTTCGTGCGGGATATTCCCTTTGATACCAATAATACCGCTATCGCTAAAGCTGTGATTGCACTTGGGCATGCGTTGAAGCTCGAAATTATCGCCGAAGGCGTTGAAACCCAAGAGCAAGCGGATTTTCTGCTGCAAAATAAGTGCGATCAAGCCCAAGGTTATCTCTTTAGTCGTCCACAACTTCCGCAGGATCTCGACGCATTTTTATCGTGAAATGGGTTTAACCCCAATGCATAACAGACTAGCGTCATACACCTAGTCGCTTAGGTCTGTGTCTGTTAAAATTCTGCACACTATTTTTTGCGGTGCTCTGTTATGTCTTTTAGTGTTTTATCCTTAAACTCCACGTTAGTGAGCACCTTAGCCAATCTGGGTTATGAAACGCCAACGCCTATCCAATTGGAAGCTATTCCCGCCATTTTAGCGAAACGCGATGTTATGGCTGGCGCGCAAACGGGTACGGGTAAAACAGCCGCATTTGCATTGCCCATCTTGCATCATTTATTAACACTTTGCCCCTCGCCAGATTTAGCCGCAGTTAGGCCAATACGCGCATTAGTATTAGTGCCAACGCGGGAGTTGGCGGTGCAGGTACAACAGAGCTTTGTTAAGTATGCTAAAGGAAGCGATATTCGTGTCGGTATCGCCTACGGCGGCGTGAGTATTGATGCGCAGGCGGCCGTTTTTAATACAGGGATTGATGTATTAGTGGCAACACCGGGCCGCTTACTCGATCATCTCAGACAAGGTGTACTAAGTCTTAAGCAGCTGAGTATGCTAGTGTTTGATGAGGCCGACCGTATGCTCGATATGGGGTTTATGGATGAAATTACGGCAGTGCTTAAGCAAGTACCCAGAGACAGGCAAACGTTATTATTTTCTGCCACTTTAGATGCCGCTATTTTTAGCTTAAGCAAAACGCTACTGCGCGATCCCAAGTTGATTGAAGTTGCCAAGCGCAACACTACCGCCACTGAAATTGAGCAAGTTGTTTACGCCGTTGATGCCGACCGTAAAACGGAACTGGTTAGTCATTTAGTGCGCAGTAAAAATTGGCAACAAGTGTTGATTTTTAGCCGAACTAAACAAGGCGTCGATAAGCTCGCTTTGCAGCTTAATAAAGCCAATATTATCACGCAGGCTTTTCACGGAGATTTATCCCAAGGTGCGCGCGAGAAAGTATTGCAGGAGTTTAAACAAGGCAAAATTCAAGTGCTGGTGGCTACAGATGTCGCCGCCCGTGGCTTAGATATTGTTGAACTCAAATACGTGATTAACTTTGAGTTGCCGTTTATTGCGCAGGATTATATTCACCGAATTGGCCGCACAGGCCGAGCGGGCAGTGCAGGGCTGGCTATCACGCTCTTTAGTCAAGATGATGCTCTACTACTGGAGGAAGTTGAGGTGGTTCTCGACAAACGCTTACCGCAACAATGGTTACCCGGCTTTGAGCCCGACTTTAATAAGATGGAAGCTGAGCCAAAACGCAACGGTAAAGCGGCTCAAAAACAGCGAGCCAAGAAACGCGCATTAGGCAAAAATGGCAGTAGATAGCTGAAATTGTAATAAGCATTAGATACTCATCTACCGCGTTAAATTAGTAAAGCTGTTTGCATATCATGGATGATGCATGGGGTTGTAATTGGCTTATGTAAACCTATGAACGGCTCATTATCAAGCGTAAAAAATAATTTAGGCTTGATAATGTTCGTTATTCTATTCGTCTTGTTAGGCTCATCTCTTATTCCCTCGTTTATATACTTATCCTGAGTGTGGGTTACTCATCTTGTAACTCCATGCTTTACTGTAAAGCACACCGATACAGCAATGTTTTGCGTTTTACAGGAGATAATCCAACAATATTTAAAAATATCTATACAAAAACTTGATCCTTGTACAAGTATGAGCCGTAATGAAAGTTATAGTTATACAAGGAGCTTACTTATGTACAAGTTTAACCCGCAGCGAATTCAGATAGGGATCAGTGCTTGCCTTTTAGGCGAGAAGGTTCGTTTTGATGGTGGACATAAAAATTCGACCTATTGTAATCAAGAAATTAAGCAATTTTTCGATTATGTTCCCGTCTGTCCTGAAATGGCGATTGGCCTCGGGGCGCCGCGTAAAAGCATTCGCTTAGTCCGTGATGGTGAAACCGTATTAGTGCAAAGCGGTGATGGCAGCTTAGATGTCACTGACAAACTCAACGAGTACAGTGAGAGTAAGGTGCAAGAACTGGACTTTCTAGGTGGATATTTGCTTTGCGCTAAGTCGCCTACCTGTGGGATGGAACGCGTTACAGTGTACAAAATTGGCACCAATAATGGTTCTAAATCTGGTATTGGTGTATTTGCCCGTAAGCTAATGGAACGTTATCCGCTATTGCCGGTGGAAGAAGAAGGGCGTTTACATGACCTAGTACTGAGGGAAAACTTTTTCACTCGGGTTTACGCCTACCACGATTGGCAGCTAATGAAGCATGAAGGTTTAACTAAGCATAAATTGGTTAAATTTCACTCCCGTTATAAATATCTGCTGATGGCACATAGCCCTACATGGTATCGCGATCTTGGGCCAATAGTGGCGCATATCGACGATCTGGAACAAAGCGCAACCCGTTATTTTGAAGGCTTTATGACTGCCTTAAAAATCAACGCAACCCGTAAAAATCACACCAGTACACTGCAACATATTCAGGGTTACTTTAAAAAGCATCTGAGTAAAGAGCAAAAAAATGAACTCTCTGAAGCCATAATGAAATATCACGAAGGTTTATTACCGTTATTAGTGCCGATTACACTTATTAACCATTATTTGCGCGAATTCCCAACGCCTTACATTGAAGAACAAGTGTATTTGCATCCCCATCCTGAGGCATTAAAGCTGCGTTATGCCTACTAGCCAAGCTTTGTTAGGCAGTCTTTTTTGCTTTGTTCTAGTGGGTGATATTGAAATATGAAACAGATGATAGCGTCCGCTACCGACATTGAATCTAACGGCGATGTATTATTACCCATAGGTGAAGTGTCGGCGCTAACCGGGGTTAACGCCGTAACCTTAAGGGCATGGCAGCGCCGTTTTGGCTTAGTGATCCCTGCTCGCACGCCCAAGGGCCACAGATTGTATACCAGCGATAATATTGAAGAAATTCATGAGATCAATGCATGGCTAGCTAAAGGCGTTGCGATCAGCAAGGTTAAACCTTTGCTGAATAGTTCAGCTAAATCATCAAATGAAATGCTTCAAAGCCAAGCTGTTGATAGCTGGGGCGAGCAAATCATTGCTTTGACAACAGCATTATTCGACTTCAATCAGCATAAGTTACAGCAGATTCTAGATGATGCCATTGGCCTGTATCCATTTGTACTTGTGAAAGAGAAGTTACTGCAACCATGGCTGAATCAGTTAGATGATTTAGTTGTCGAGCGACTCGACGCTGACTTAATTATTGCTTGGTTAAAGAGTGAGCTGCTAAGCCGTATCGGTGGTCGCGCAGCTTTTGCTGGGCAAACGGTGTCAGCGCGAATCGCTGTGATTAATTTAACCCATGGAGCACTGACACCGCCTAATTCTACACGCAGCAAAACACTTTTTTCACTGTTGTTATTATTAGAACTTGCGGCGCTGCGAGCCTCGGTTATCGACCTTGGCAACCAAACTATTGCTAGCGTGTCACTGTTGAGCAATAGGCTTAATCTTGATGCGCTTTTACTGCTGCCCGAACCGAATCACTCGGGGACTGAACAAGCAGAAATGCAGGCCGTGTTAGCGCAAATGACGTTTCCATGTCGGTTTGTTGGCCCCTTCGCACCGACTTTAACGTCCTTATCGGCTTTTTATACACCTTCAATTGCAGACTTAATTGGGCAAGTATCGGCTCGCTCGACGAGCAAGGCTCGCAAAAGTATCAAACACACAGAAAGAATCGCCGCAGTTAGTCACAGTGAACATCACAAGATTAGGAAAAATCATGACATCAACTAAACATCATTCAATGGCTTTGCAGCATCAAAATGCGTTGATGTGGTTTCGCCAAGATTTACGTCTTGCTGATAATCAGGCGTTAACCGTCGCTTGTGATTGGGCGAGGGAGAATGGCACAGTATTGAAAGCGATTTACATCGCTACGCCAACCCAGTGGCAACAGCATGATGTTGCGCCCATTCAGCTAGATTTTATTGAGAGACATATTAATTTGCTTGCCCAAGGGTTAGCGAGTTTAGGTGTTGCATTTGAGCTTATTCAGCTAGACACCTTTGCCGATGTGCCAGAGTTTATGCTCGATTATTGCCAGCAACACAGTGTCACTCGAGTGTTTGCGGGCAAAGAGCCTGAAATTAACGAGCAACTACGCGACCAAGCTTGTATTGAATCAGGCATACCCTTGGTATTAACTGACGAGCATTGTTTACTGGCTCCGGGTAGCGTACTTAATTTATCCGGTGGCATGTATAAGGTTTTCACGCCTTTTAGTCGTAAGTGGCGAGAAATCGCCGCCCGCAAAGCTATTTTGCCTCTTGCTGTTCCCGCGCCGCTTGGGCCAGTCATCAATCAGCCACCGCAGCTGACCTTTATCAATACGCTTAAACTATCAAGCGAACTATGGGCCGCGGGAGAAGGGCAGGCTAAGCGCTTACTATCAGAATTTATTCAACAGAAAGTTCAGGATTATAAGCAAGATAGGGATTTCCCTGCCATCGATGGTACCAGTTCAATATCACCTTATTTGGCGATTGGCGTGCTTAGTTCAAGGCAATGCGTGGCTGCGCTACTACAACGCTTCCCAGAGGTGATTGTTGATGATACTAGCCCAGCTCGAACTTGGTTAAATGAGCTTATTTGGCGTGAGTTTTATCGTCACTTGCTGGTGGCATTTTCTGATTTATCTAAGAATCATAATTTTAATCGTCAAGCAGATAAAGTGCAGTGGCGCAATAATCCCGATGAGTTCACGGCATGGTGTGAGGGGCAAACGGGCTACCCAATTGTGGACGCCGCGATGCGACAGCTTAATCAAACCGGTTGGATGCACAATCGCCTGCGTATGGTCGTTGCCAGCTTTTTAACGAAGCATTTGTTGATTGATTGGCGTTGGGGTGAGCGTTATTTTCGTCAAAAGCTGATTGACGGTGATTTAGCCGCTAACAATGGCGGTTGGCAATGGTCTGCAGGTTGTGGCTGTGATGCCCAGCCTTATTTCCGTATTTTTAATCCCATAAGCCAGAGCGAAAAGTTTGATCCAGATGGCAGCTTCATCCGTAAGTACTTACCAGAGCTCGCATCTTGGGGAATTAAGCAATTACATCAACCTAGTGCAGCCAAAACACCGTCTTTGTTTGAAGCGCCGTTATTTAATACTCAAACAGCTTATCCAAGTGCGATTGTTGACCACAGCACCGCAAGAGTCAGGGCGTTAACCGTGTTGGGCGTATTAAAAAAAGCCGCGATTACCTAGATTAGGATTGGAGCAATAACCAGATGATAAATAGTGCCGTGATTAAGCCTAATCCACTCGTGGATAATTTTATTGAACTGTATCAGGCGTTAAATAAAAATAATCTGCATCTGCTGGGGCAAGTGTATGGCGACGACATTATCTTCACTGATCCAATGCATCAAATCAGCGGTCTTGAGTCATTAACCCAGTACTTCGCTAAGTTATATGAGAACGTGCAACACATTCAATTTGAAATCAAAGAAGTGCAGCAGAGTGACGGCCAAGCTTCACTCTTTTGGCAAATGCAGTACCGCCATCCTAAATTAAATAAGGGTCAATTGATTCGTGTTGACGGTATGAGTCAGCTCAAATTTAACGACAAGATCTATTTCCATAGGGATTATTTTGACCTTGGACAAATGCTATATGAGCAGGTGCCTTTTGTTGGTGGGCTCATTCGGTTGCTTAAAACGAGGGCGGCAAAGTGATGAACGCCATTAACGCGATGACACTCAAAACGGTGCTTATTACAGGTGCGAGCTCGGGTATTGGGCTGCAACTGGCAAAGGATTATTTAGCACTGGGGTGGCATGTGATTGCCTGTGGCCGCTCCCTACAAAAACTCGAAGCGTTAGCACTTAAAGAGCTTGGAATTGTCACACTGCTAAACTTTGATATTACCCAGCGCAGCCAAGTGCAGCTGGCTGGCCAAGATTTAACAGAATTATTAACACAAACCGACCGTCAGCTTGATTTAGTTATTTTAAATGCCGGCAGTTGTGAATACATCGATGATGCTAAAGCCTTTGATGATGCGTTATTTGAGCGTGTTGTTCATACCAATTTAATTGCAATGGGATACTGCCTTGGGGCATTTTTACCATTAATGCCTAGGGGCTCGCGCATTGGATTGATGAGCTCTAGCGCTATTTATTTGCCCTTTCCACGTGCAGAAGCCTATGGCGCCTCAAAAGCTGGCGTGCAGTATTTAGCATCAAGTTTGGCGCTTGATCTTGTTAACAGTGATATAGGCGTGAGTTTAATTTGTCCTGGTTTTGTGGCGACGCCACTGACGGCTAAAAACGATTTTTCTATGCCGATGCAAGTGAGTGTACAAGCCGCATCAAAAGCCATCCGTAACGGACTAGAACATAATAAACGCGAGATCCACTTCCCGCGCCGCTTTACCTATTTATTAAAATTGATGTCGTTTTTGCCTGCCTTTGTGTGGCAAAAAATGATGGCAAACGACACCCAATCCAAGTCGCTTAAGGACAAGAACTGATGAAAAACATTGCTATCGTCGGCACCGGTATTTCTGGATTAACCTGCGGGCATTTACTCAGCGAATCGCATCAAGTGACCGTATTTGAGGCCAATGATTATATTGGTGGGCATACTGCAACCGTCGATATAGAGCATCAAGGCCAAACCTATGCCATAGATACAGGTTTTATCGTATTTAACGACAGAACTTATCCGCGGTTTGAGCGTTTATTAAAGCGTCTTAAAGTCACGACATTACCGACTGAGATGAGCTTTAGCGTACATAATGCGCTCACTGGGCTTGAGTATAATGGCAATAATTTAGGCAGTTTGTTTGCCCAAAAGCGTAATCTACTTAATCCGCGTTTTTGGGCTTTTTTAAGGGAAATTCTACGTTTTAACAAAAGCTGTAAAGCCCTATATCAACAAGATATTTATCCTGATGGCAACTTAGGTGATTACTTAGATAGTGAGAACTTTTCGTCCTTTTTTGCTGAGCATTATATTTTACCGATGGGCGCGGCGATTTGGTCTTCCAGTATCGAAGATATGCGCTCGTTTTCATTAAAGTTTTTTATCCGTTTTTTTGAGCATCACGGATTATTAAATATCAGTGACAGGCCGCAATGGTATGTACTACAGGGCGGTTCACGTAGTTATATTCCTGATTTAATTGCCCCCTTTAAAGACAATATCCGCCTCAATTCTCCAGTCACGGCTATAGAACGCCATGACAATGGCGTTAAATTACAGGTTAACGGGCAGTGGTTAGAATTTGATGAGGTGATCCTCGCCTGTCATAGCGACCAAGCGCTGCGGATGTTAAAGGATCCGACGGCCGCGGAACAGGCCATTTTGGGTGATTTAAGTTACCAAGATAATGATGTTGTATTGCACATGGATACTACCATTTTGCCAAAGCGCAAAGCCGCGTGGGCGAGTTGGAATTATCGTTTAGACGGCAATGCAAAACGTCCTGCTTCAGTGACTTATAACATGAATATTCTGCAGCAGTTACCAGCCAATGCGCCGACTTTTTGTGTCACTTTAAATCAGTCAGAATTGATTGATACGTCCAAAGTGCTGCGCCGTTTTAACTATGCTCATCCAGTATTTAACGAGGCCAGCCTTAAAGCCCAAAGCCGTCGTGAAGAGATTTCGGGGCAAAACCATACTCATTTTGCCGGCGCTTATTGGCACAACGGTTTCCATGAAGATGGCGTACGCAGTGCACTTGATGTGTGCGCACATTTTGGGGTCAGCCTATGACACTTCTTAATATGCCAGAGCACAATGTGGCAGAGCTTAATAGCGGTATTTATTATGGCACTGTGTCTCACAGCCGTTTTACGCCGATTAAACATAGTTTTGACTACGAAATGGCGCTGATGGCCATTGATTTAGATGAAGTCGATAAAATTAGCGCTATGGGACGAGTTTTTGCGAGCCAGCATCGCGCTTTACTGCGATTTAATCCTCAAGACTACTTAAGGTCTTTTACGAAGAAAACCAATCAAAGCAATGCCGTGGCTGTAGCGGATCCGAGCGTGGCAGCACTAAAGAGTCGAGTATTGGCGCAAGTGAGCGAGTTAGGTGGGGCTAAGCAATGTGACCGCGTACTGTTTGTTGGTCAGATACGTCATTTTGGTATTTATTTCAGCCCAGTTAACTTCTATTTTTGTTATCAAAATCAAACACCGTTATACATGCTCGCAGAAGTGAGCAATACCCCTTGGGATCAACGTCATTGTTATTTGGTGGATTTAACAACGCCAAAAGCCTCTGACAAGGTTTTTCACGTATCACCTTTTATGTCATTGGACATGCGTTATCTCTGGCACGTGTCAGCCCCAAGTGAGCGCTTGAATATTGGTATCGAAAACCAGTCGGCGCAAGAGGGCAGTAAAAAACTGTTTAACGCCAATTTAGTGATGAAACGCCAAGCTATCAACGCTAAGAATTTACGCACGCTTTTGTTTCGCTTCCCTTTTATGACGCTTAAGATCTTTTTCGGAATTTATTGGCAAGCGCTAAAACTCTTTTTCAAACGTGTGCCTTTTGTGCCGCATCCAGCTCAGGTGGAGAAATAACATGGAAAATACTGCTTCGCAAACCTCAATCACCACAGAGAAACTGCCCGACAGTATTGCGCGTAAGGTGTTACTTAAGGCGCTTGAAAGCTTGCCTCATGGCTGTTTGACTTTAGTTGAAGGCGATAAGAGTTATCGTTTTGGTGAGGCTCAAACTGATTTGCATGCCACCTTGGTGGTTAAGCATCCGAGTTTTTATCGCCAAGTGATGCTTGCCGGTTCTATTGGCGCGGGTGAGGGGTATATCCAAGGCCATTGGACCAGCCCAGATTTAACCAAAGTGGTGCAATTGTTTGCCCGTAATTTAGCTTTGCTTGATAGGATTGAGGCCAAATTCTCTTGGTTAACAGGCACAATAAACCGAGTTAAGCATGTACTTAATCGTAATTCACAAGAAGGTTCAAAGCGTAATATTCTTGCCCATTATGATTTAGGTAATGCTATGTATGAGCAATTTCTCGACCGAGAAATGCTGTACTCAAGTGCGCTGTATCCCCATGAAGAAGCCAGTTTACAAGAGGCGCAGCAGTTTAAGTTAATGACTATCTGTGAGCGACTCGATTTACAACCGGGCCAAACTTTATTGGAAATCGGTACCGGTTGGGGATCTTTGGCAATTTATGCGGCCAAACATTATGGCGTACATGTGACGACGACAACGATTTCTGATGCTCAATATGCCTACGCCAACGCGCGTGTCGAACAGGAAGGGTTAAGCGATAAAGTTACCCTGTTAACGGAGGATTATCGCAATCTTACGGGCGAATATGACAGAGTCGTTTCCATCGAAATGATTGAAGCAGTGGGACATGAATATTTACCCGGTTTCTTTAAAAAATTGGAGTCATTGTTAAAACCCCATGGGCGCATGTTGCTGCAAGCTATTACGATTGCTGACCAACGTTACGATAGTTATCGCAAAGGCGTTGATTTTATTCAACGTTATATCTTCCCTGGTGGCTGCTTACCTTCGATTAGCCAAATGGCGGGTCATATTGCCAAGCAAACGGATATGGTGGTTTGGTCGCTCAATGATATGGGGCTTGATTACGCTAAAACCTTAAAGCATTGGCATGAGAATTTTGACCATGCCCTAGATGAAATCCGCACATTAGGCTATGGCGAAGACTTTATCCGCATGTGGAAATTCTACTTAAGTTATTGTGAAGGTGGATTTTTAGAGCGTACGACTAGCACTGTACATTTGGTTGCAGTGCGTCCTGATTATCGTCTGCCCGTAGCACAATCACTGTAGTGGGAGGAGATCATCACATCAGGTTACTTAGGTATCAGTGAGGGAAAATGAAATCGATGTTAGCTAACTCTCGTCATCTTCCGAAACATCAGGGTTTTGTTCTCTATAATGCCCTGAGTTTTCAAGTCGTATGGTGGTCTAGTGTGCTTTGGCTTAATTTGTCGCTTTTGCTGACGATACCGCTGCTATTCGTGCATTTTATTTTATTGTCTTCATCGGGAAAGAGTCAATATCGCAAAATAGATTTGGGCTTGATGTTGAAGATTGCTGCTTTGGGAATAGGCATAGACACAGTGCTGTCAGTTTTAGGCGTGTTTGAGTTTGCGGTTTTTCCTTGGTGGCTTGGCTGTCTGTGGTTGCACTTTTCGTTGAGCTTGAATCATAGTTTAGCTTTCATACGGCCTTTACCACTAATATTTCAGGCGATCATCGGCGGCATATTTGGCTCGTTAAGTTATTTGGCTGGGGCAAAATTTGATGCGGTGATCTTACCCTATGGCACTGTGGTTTCGGCGTTAATTCTATTTGTTGTTTGGTCTATTTTACTGCCATTTGCGGTTCAATGTGCCAATCCCTATGGTTTCAATCGTCGCTCTAAAGCTCGCTCTTTTACGATATTTTGATATTAATCAAATGGGTTAGCGCCTGCTAAATGTGGGTAATACTTGGCAGTAAAGGAGAATTTCTATGGCAGTTATTTTTAATCGTTATTGCAACTTAAAGCTTAGTTTATCGTGTCTTAATTCAAGCACCTTAGGTTTGTTGTTGCTTAGTCTATTCACTGTGCCTTTAGCTGGACGAGAGGCGGATACTTTAGTGTCAACGACTGCCGCTGTTGAAAGTACAGAGGTTAGCGAGCCTACGCAGAAGTTCCTAGAAGTGGGCCGTGGAGAAATGGATTGGCTGTGGTTTAGTTTATATAAAGCCAAACTGATGACGCTAACGGGTCGTTATCAACAGGGACAATATCCTCTACTACTGGACATTGAATATTACCGAGATATTGCAGCTGAAGATCTGTTAGAAGCAACGCGGGATCAATGGCAACATTTACAGTTTTCTGCCGATGACATTGCGCGTTGGCAAGGTTTATTAGCTGCGACTTGGCCCGATGTGAAGCCGGGCGATCATTTAAGCTTTAAGGTTATTGATGAGCAAACCAGTCAGTTTTTCTTTAATCAACAACCATTAGGGGTTATGCACGATGCTAATTTCGCTGCAGCGTTTTTAGCCATCTGGTTATCTAAAGACACCAGCCGTCCGAGTTTGCGGGCGCAATTACTCGGAGAAAAATCATGCGACTGTTAAACATCTTGATAGGCAAAAATTTGATGGGTAGAAAGTTGTTTTTAGGTTGCTTAATGATAAGTTGGCTATCGAGTTGCTCCTCAGTGGAAGTCACTGATTATAAAGATACTACCCCGACATTGGTGTTGGAATCATTTTTTAACGGTCCTTTAAAAGCTTCTGGAGTCGTGCATGATTTTAGTGGCAAAGTGATCCGAAAATTTAATGTCACAATCGAAGCCAACTGGCAGGGGAGTGAAGGCGTTATTAATGAGTGGTTTGTCTACGATGATGGCGAAACTCAAACTCGAGTATGGAAGATTAAAGCCTTAGGTAATGGACAATACACAGGAACCGCTGGCGATATCTTAGGCACGGCATTGGGGCAATCGAGTGGGAGTGCATTACGTTGGAAATACGATATGTTGTTGCCTGTAGATGGCGATGAATATCAAGTGCATTTCGATGATTGGATGTTCTTAGTGAATGATAATACCATTATAAATCAGAGTGATATTATTAAGTTTGGTGTCACGGTCGCTCAGGTTACTTTAGTTATTCAAAAATAATATTAATTGATTTATGGCGTTAAGTTGATCGTCGACTCATCAATTCCACCATCATTTTGAAATACCTAACTGAAATTACAGTTAGGTATTTCAATCTACGTCGTTTGAGCATCCGCTGAGCTATCTTACTGTGCCGTAACTTCGTTTAGCCCTAGCACGTTTAAATTTCAGAGTGATACCGAGTCGTAATCACTTAAGTTTTATCCCACTAAGCATCTCGTGATATATAGGGTATTAACCCGCTTGACGATTGTTATCTATCGTTTTTTTATCATAATATTCAAACGGAAATAGATTGCGAATCCTTTGCTTCACATTGTCACTCACATTAGCTGAAATGTGTAAGCGTACATCGCCAGATTTTTCAGCTCTAATAGTGCATGTCAGTTTTTCTACTTTAGCAATTTGGCGACACTCTCGCTCGAACCGTTCGGGGATCTTGCCTTTATGTTGAGTCATACGGCCATCTTTAAAATATATTTCAAAAAGACTTAGCCCTTTTTTACCACCAAATATCAATTTGTAGACCAGAAATATTCCAATTGCGACAAAAATGAGTTTTAAAATATTGGCTGTCATAACGCCTCCTAGTCATGTTTATTAAGCCAAGATACCTTGTAGTGGCTTGTTTTAACAGTGCGCTAACACGCAATTTTGATTAGGTAATCAAATACACAATTAAACTTAAGGGTATAAGAGAGATAAACTGCTTGGGCGAATTTAGAATTTAGATAATAGATAGAATGTAACATTTGAGTCTGAACAGTTTGCGCCAACAGCTGAACTCGGGATTGCTGGATTATCGGGAGTCAGTCAGTTGCGATTCTTGATGAGTTGTTAGTCAAAATACAGATACAAAAAAGCCACTCTTTGAGTGGCTTGGTTGTTCATATGGTGCTGGCACTAAGAGTCGAACTCGGGACCTGCTGGATTATCGGGAGTCAGTCAGTTGCGATTCTTGATGAGTTGTTAGTCAAATTAAAGATACAAAAAAACCACTCATTGAGTGGCTTCGTTGTTTATATGGTGCCGGCACCAAGAGTCGAACTCGGGAGCTGCTGGATTATCGGGAGACAGTCAGTTGCGATTCTTGATGAGTTGCTAGTCAAATTAAAGATACAAAAAAACCACTCATTGAGTGGCTTCGTTGTTTATATGGTGCCGGCACCAAGAGTCGAACTCGGGACCTACTGATTACAAGTCAGTTGCTCTACCAACTGAGCTATGCCGGCTAAAACGTCGTAAAAAACTCTACTTAAACAATCACTTTAGAATCTATTACTTTAAATAGTGGTGCCCGAACCCGGAATCGAACCAGGGACACGAGGATTTTCAATCCTCTGCTCTACCGACTGAGCTATTCGGGCAACTAACTAAGCGTTAGTTAACTACTACAAACTAAGTCGTAAGGACCTTCTTTGTTCGAAGTGCGCGTATAATATAGTGCTCGCTTTAGCTGTGCAAGCCCTTTTTAAATGACTGATTAACTATTAAACAGAATTTGAATATTTATGTGAGACTTCCGCTTTACTGGTATTAAGTCGTCGAAATTTTCAGCATTTTAATCGTTATGGTGCTTCCTTTGGATTGATTAGATTAACCTCAGCCCCCGTTTATGTTGTGTTTCAAGAAGGGAAATTAACGCTAAGTCATTTAGCTTATGCGAAGAGGTGATACTGACCACGAAGATTAATTAGCGTTATAGCGTTTTTATCGACAGGCAGATTGTAATTATGTTTGTCAGTAACTAAGCCGAGACTGGCATCGGCTGTTCGAACAATCAAGAGTCGAGCTCGGGACCTGCTGGATTATTGGGAGACAGTCAGTTGCGATTCCTGATGAGTTGTTAGTCAAAATTCAGACACAAAAAAGCCACTCATTGAGTGGCTTCGTTGTTCAAGAGTCGAACTCGAGAGCTGCTGGATTATCGGGAGTCAGTCAGTTGCGATTCTTGATGAGTTGTTAGTCAAAATACAGATACAAAAAAGCCACTCATTGAGTGGCTTGGTTGTTTATATGGTGCCGGCACCAAGAGTCGAACTCGGGACCTACTGATTACAAGTCAGTTGCTCTACCAACTGAGCTATGCCGGCTAAAGCATCGTAAAAAACTCTACTTAAACAATCACTTTAGAATTTATTACTTTAAAAGTGGTGCCCGAACCCGGAATCGAACCAGGGACACGAGGATTTTCAATCCTCTGCTCTACCGACTGAGCTATTCGGGCAACTAACTAAGCGTTAGTTAACTACTTTGATCTCGTTGGCTGAGCCGTCTCGTTCGAAGTGCGGCTATATTAGCTAGTGAGTTTCACCTCTGCAAGTGCTTTTTCCCAATTAATAACTCGTTCGGCGGTTTAATGTGCATCTTGGCTGTTTTTTATCTTTTATTCTGCGAGTTTAGGTCAATATCATTCGTTGACTATACTTTTCAAGGCCAAGAGATACTGATGTTTACTATAGAGTTGTACTCATAAATCTCAGTTTTCGGCTTACTTTCTAAAATTTAGAAAGATATGAGCGATTTTTACTGATTTTAGTTTTTAAAATTAGACTTATGATAATGAATATTATTTCATGGATAGTATGAAGAAAACGCGAGTACGGAGTCGCAGTATGTTTCGAAATAATCAGTTTACTTATGGGATAACCGCAATTGTGACTCACTGGCTGAGTGCGATCGTCGTGATTGGGTTGTTTGCGGTCGGTGTGTGGATGGTGGAGTTAACCTACTACAGCGCGTGGTACAAGGCAGCGCCACATCTACATAAGAGTATTGGTATTTTACTTTTGTTGGTGACCTTATTCCGCTTGTTGTGGCGCTTAGTGAATCCTAAGCCCGTACCAGAGGCGAATCATCAGCTTTGGGAGAAAAAGGCGGCTCACATTGCGCATTTAGCTATTTATGTATTGCTGCTGGTGATTATGTTTGCTGGGATTCTTATTTCAACGGCAGAAGGGCGTGGAATTATGTTGTTTGACTGGTTTGAACTACCAGGATTTGGCCCTTTTTTTGAAAACCAAGCTGATATAGCAGGCGATATCCATCAATACGCAGCTTATAGCTTAATCGCACTAATCGTGATCCACGCAGCTGGTGCGTTAAAGCATCACTTTATCGATAAAGACGCAACTTTACTCAAAATGATTAAATTTAATCGAGGATAATACAATGAAAAAGCAACTGTTAAGCGCACTGATTGGTGCATCTCTATTGGCTCCGATGGCGGCTTTTGCGGCAGACTATGTCATTGACCGTGAAGGAGCACATGCCTCTATTACCTTCAAAGTGAGCCATTTAGGTTATAGCTATGTCGTTGGTCGCTTTAATGATTTTAGCGGTGACTTTAGCTATGACGCGGCTAAACCCACTGCGGCTAAAGTGAATGTGACAGTCAATACGCTCAGTGTGGATTCAAACCACGCCGAGCGTGACAAGCATATTCGTAGCGCTGATTTCCTTAACACGAGTCAATTTGCGCAAGCGACGTTTACCTCAACCACAGTTGAAGATAAAGGTAATGGCGATTTAGTGATTAACGGTAACTTAACCTTAAACGGTGTCACTAAACCATTAGCGATCAATGCCCATGAAGTGGGCGAAGGTCAAGATCCTTGGGGCGGCTACCGTGCTGGTTTTACCGGCACAACCACTTTTGCGATGAAAGATTTTGGCATCAAAATGGATTTAGGCCCAGCTTCTAGCCATGTTGAGTTAGATCTGGTCGTTGAAGGCGTGCGTAAGTAACGTTCAGTTATGCTTTACGAGATACATAAACAAAAAGCGCCGAAAGGCGCTTTTTTTGTAAGTTTTATTATTAAGTTAATGACAGTAATTAATCTTGGTCTTTTTCAGGTACAAAACCTTCAATTTCTACTTCTTTACCTTCAAATAGGAAAGCGATCATTTGTTCTTCAAGAAACTTGCGATCCTCAACATTCATCATGTTGAGTTTTTTCTCGTTGATCAGCATGGTTTGCTTTTTTTGCCATAGGCCCCAAGCTTCTTTGCTGATGTTATCAAAAATGCGTTTACCTAATTCACCTGGATACAGTTGAAAGTCTAGGCCGTCGGCTTCTTTATTTAAATATACGCAATTGACTGTACGCGCCATGATTATTCCTTACTGACTGCGGATTGAACGAGTGATCCCAAATTGGCTAGCACGCGCTCGGTGGCAGCGGCGAGTCCCACTTTGGAAGGATGACTTATGTTATACCAGAGTGACTGGTTTTGTTCCATGACAACGCCCACGCTCTCTTTATTGCCGTGGATTTTATCTAAATTAAGCATCATGGGCTGAATATCTAAATGAAAGTGGCTAAATGTGTGCCTAAAGCCGATTAACCATTCAAGCTGCTGCGTAGCAAACCCTTGCTCTTCGAGGTGAGTTTCTAGGGTGGCTTGGGTGGCAAACTCAGGGAAACACCAAAGTCCTCCCCAAATTCCCGCGGGCGGACGTTTTGTTAAAAAGACTTCATTGTTTTTGACCAGCACTAACATCCACGCCGCTTTAGTTGGTATGGTTTTTTTAGGCTTTTTGCCAGGGAAATCAGTTTGTCTGCCAATAAGCTGTGCTTTGCAATCAATTGCCACAGGGCAAGCGGCGCAGCTAGGTTTGCTACGGGTGCAAATACTGGCACCGATATCCATCATAGCTTGATTATATTTCTGAATATCTCGCTTTGGTGTATAGGTACCGGTCAGTTGCCACAGTTGCGCTTCAACCGTTTTTTGCCCTGGCCAGCCAGCAATGGCGCCGTGTCTTGCCAGCACGCGCTTTACGTTGCCGTCGAGAATAGGGTGATGTTGTCCAAGTGATAATGACAATACCGCACCTGCGGTCGAGCGACCTATGCCAGGCAGCGCAAGTACTTGCTCAAAATTTGTTGGAAATAGTCCTTGATAATCATCGCGGATTATCTTAGCTGCTTTATGTAAATTACGCGCTCTGGCGTAATAACCAAGGCCTGTCCAATGATGCAGCACCTCATCATCTGGCGCGTTAGCGAGTACTAACACATCGGGGAAACGCGCCATAAATTTAAGGTAATAGGGAATAACCGTCGCAACCTGAGTTTGTTGCAGCATGATCTCAGAAACCCATACGCTATATGGGGTTTTATCTTGCTGCCAAGGGAGGGTTTTACGACCGTGATTGTCGTACCAAGAGACGATACGTGTAGCAAAGCAGGCTGTAGATTTCATCGGCGCAGTGTAGCGGCAGTTCCCTTCTTAGACAAGCGCCAAAGACATGCTATATAGAGGTTAATAAGCCGAAAGTCATACTAAATTCGCACTCTTAAATAATCTTGGTATACTTTCGCCCCATTAGTGCTTGCACTGTATGTTGAACTTTGGATAATGCCCTTCTTTTATGATGGTGTTGTCCACTAGACGAGGCAAAAATGAGCGAAGTTACTACCGCTGAATTTAATGAAGAAGGCAAGTATCTGCGTAAGATCAGAAGCTTTGTCCTAAGAGAAGGTCGCTTAACCAAAGGCCAAGCACACGCTATTGACAGTCAGTGGCCAACAATGGGTTTAGATTACAGCCCAACGCCATTGGTACTGAGTGACGTTTTTGGCCGTGAAGCTGATACCGTGCTAGAAATTGGTTTTGGCATGGGCGCCTCTTTAGTGCAAATGGCTAAAGACTCACCAGAGCAAAATTTCATAGGTATTGAAGTGCATAAACCGGGTGTCGGTTCTTGCTTAAGCGATGCCGCTATTGCAGAGGTGACTAATTTACGTGTGTATCATCACGATGCCATGGAAGTATTAGAGCATGCAATTGCTGACGGTTCTTTAGCTCGAGTACAATTGTTTTTCCCCGATCCTTGGCATAAAAAACGTCACCATAAGCGCCGTATCGTGCAAGCTGAATTTGCTGAGCTTATCCGCCGCAAGCTAAAAATTGGTGGCGTGTTCCATATGGCAACCGACTGGGAAGAATACAGCGAACATATGTTGGAAGTGATGCAAGCGGCTCCTGGTTATAAAAACCAGTCAAGTGATGGCACTGTGGTGCCACGCCCCGATCATCGTCCATTAACCAAGTTTGAAGCCCGAGGCCATAGATTGGGTCACGGTGTATGGGATCTAATGTTTGAGCGTATTGCTTAATTTAGATATTTCAATTGAATGATTAATTAGTTTTTTAACACAACGGGGAAAATCTATATGGCAACTAATCGTAGCCGTCGTTTACGTAAGAAAATGCGCGTTGATGAATTCCAAGAGTTAGGTTTTGATATGACTTGGTCTTTTGATGCATCAGTGTCAGAAGCTGATATCGATGCAACGGTAGATAAATTTATCGAAGAAGTGATTGAGACTCGTAAATTAGGTTTCCATGGCGGCGGTCATATCGAATGGGAAGGCATTATCGCAACCCAAACCATCGGCAAATGTACTGAAGAAGATATTGCAGCTGTTAAAGCATTCTGGGCAAAGCAAAACGTGTCTCAGCTTGAAGTTAGTGAACTGTACGACATTTGGTGGGGTTAATGCCCGAGTTGGCATTACTTGAGGAAGTGGTCGAGAAAGTTCGACCCTTGCTCGGCCAAGGAAAGGTTGCAAATTATATCCCCGCACTCGCCAGTGTTGATGCTGGCAAATTAGGTATTGCTGTCACAACCGTTGATGGTAAAACCTTAGGTGCGGGTGATTACCTTGAACCATTCTCGGTTCAAAGTATCTCCAAAGTGTTCAGCTTAACCTTAGCGTTAACTTTATATGACGAAGCCGAAATTTGGAGCCGTGTTGGCAAAGAACCGTCGGGCCATTCATTTAACTCTTTAGTGCAAGTTGAGTTAGAGCGTGGCAAGCCGCGTAATCCATTTATCAATGCGGGCGCGTTAGTGATTGCTGACTTATTGCAGAGCCGTTTAGGTGCGCCTAAACATAGAATGCTCGAGTTAGTTAGGCAACTTAGCCAAAACGATAAAGTGAGTTTCGACAAACAAGTGGCCGATTCAGAATATCAGCATAGTGCGCGCAATGCGGCGATTGCTTATTTAATGAAGTCGTTTGGGAATTTTCAAGGCGATGTCGATACTGTGCTGCGCACCTATTTTCATTATTGTGCCTTAAAAATGAATTGTGCAGACTTGTCCAAAGCCATGTTGTATTTGGCAAATCGCGGCAAAAGCATTACAGGGACTGAACTTATTTCACCGGTACAAACTCGGCAGCTTAATGCCTTATTGGCGACCTCTGGCCTATATGACGGTGCGGGTGAGTTTGCTTATCGTGTCGGTATGCCGGGTAAAAGTGGTGTCGGTGGCGGCATCATTGCCGTTATTCCTGGGGAACTCTCGATTTGCGTTTGGTCGCCAGAGCTTGATAACCATGGTAATTCACTTGCCGGTACGGCCATGCTTGAGCATTTAAGCCAACGTCTTGGCCGATCTATTTTCTAATCATCACCGCATTGCTACCATATTAGTACCTTAGTTTATCTAGTTGTAAAATAAGGTACTATTTGGCGTAACAATGTAAAAGTTGCGCTTTTGACAAAGCGTTATATCGCATTGATAGCCGACTTATTATTTAAGATTCATTAAATCAATTCGTTACGATTCTGGCATGTATTCTGCTAAAGCTTACTTAGTTATAGCCAATGCTGTTAGTTGGGCACTCATTTCGTTTATTGGGCCATTTAATTCAAAGGCCACTTCACTTACAGGAATCGTCAATATGAACATAAATATAGGTAGTGGATTGGTGTTATCAGCGGTGTTATTTGGCATGGGTAGTGGGCAATCGACTTTTGCGATGTCGTTTACTGCGGATAAGCGCTGCGACGTGGCGCTTAATTATGATATTAACATTGAACCTAAAAGAGTCATTGTGAGCGATAAGGGGGCCGAGCAATATCGTATTGATAGCAATAAATTATTTGTGCAAGGTAAACAAGTTAAGTTAAATGATAAGCAGCAAAAATTAGTTAGCCAATATGCCGCAGATGTATCAACACAAGTACCTGAAGTGGTGAGCTTAGTGAATGATGGCGTGACACTCGCAACGCAAGCGGTGAATACGGCTCTTACCCCGTTATTGGGCGATTCCTCAGGTGTACAGATTGATAAGATGATGGGCGGCGTACAGACAAGAGTCGATGGGATCGCTCATCAAAATGGCAATAACTTCTATTTAAGTGCAACTGAAGGTTCAATTCAGGATACCTTTAACAATGAATTTGAGGCTGAAATGGGTCAGATAGTACAAAGCTCATTAGGCACGATTATGATGACTATGGGTGGGCAGTTAATGTCTGCTGATGGGGGTTCTTTTGAAGCAAAAATGAATGCATTTTCTAAAAAAATGGATGGTTTAGGTAAAGGCATTGAAAAGCAAATTGAATCACAATCTGACGCTTTAAAATTACGCGCAGATAAAGTGTGCGGTAATATGGAATCGCTATTGGTACTAGAAAAACAAGTGCGCCAAGAAGTGCCAGAACTTGCGCCTTTTCCGTTAACTAAAGAGACTTCGCCAACGGTATTAAAATAAAATATTTTGCGTGATTAACAGTATCATTTTAAGTTAAGAAGCAGTAACCATGCCTTATTATATGAGCCCCTACACTTAACCGTGCGAGGGGCTTTATTTTTTACAATGTTGAATATGGCTGTTAATTGCCTGTAATACTAATGACTGAAGGTATAAAGCGTTTAACATGGTATCACTTACGTTAATTTGGCGTTGAATGTTACATTTTGCAGAGTAATATTTGGTATACTCTTAAAATATAATTAAAAGCTGGCATATCAGTCAGATATAACTCCTACTTTAGTGGATGTTTTCGGTCTAAATCTCAGTGTTTTGTTCGTTAAATGCGAGATTTTAATACTCTGATTATTTTTAAGCGAAGCTTACGCTAAGCCATTGCCGCTCCACCGAAAATTAATATTATTGTCGTAAACAGCTTAAGGCGACTTCCATGTTAGAACTGTTAGAACCTATTGCGATTTTTACTCATGTAGCCAGAGCAGGTAGTTTTAGTGCAGCCGCAAGAAGACTTGGAATTTCTAAGTCGAAGGTTAGTACACAAGTCGCCGATCTTGAGCATAAACTTGGTGTTCAATTAATCCAACGTACAACGCGCAGCTTAAGTCTGACTGAAGCAGGGCATTTATTGTATCTACAGGGTGAAGAGCTTCTGCGTGATGCAGAGCAAGCGATTGCTAGCGTACATAACTTAAATGATGCGACTCGCGGCGTGCTTAAAGTGGGCATATCCCAATCGTTTGGGGTGATGCATATCATTCCCGCTTTGCCATCCTTTATGGCAAAACACCCCGAGTTAGAGCTACAGGTGAGCTTACTTGACCATAAAGTCGATGTAGTGAGTGAAGGTTTAGATTTACTGTTAACCATGTCGGAGCAATTACCATTAGGCATGGTCGCAAGGCCGCTGATGAAGTGTCAGTTTTTGTTAGTCGCCTCTCCTGGTTATATTGCGCAACATGGCGAACCTTCTCGACCTGAACAATTGGTTGACCATAATTGTTTGGTCTATCAAGGTGAATGGCATGAGCACAGTATGTGGCAATTTAAAAAGGGCGATGATTATTGTGAAATTGGCGTATCAGGCAATTTCAGAGTGGATAATGCGCCCGCATTAAAGTCTGCTGCAATCAGTGGCCTTGGAGTCGTGTATCTGGCGAGTTATCTGATGGAAGATGAAATTACTAAAGGGACATTAGTCCCCTTACTCAAAGATTGGCAATTGACCCATCATTTACCCTTACAGGCGGTTTATCCCCGTCGTAAACACTTAGCGCCTAAGGTCAGTTCCTTTATCGAGTTTATTAAAGAACACATAGGTACACCGCCTTATTGGGATGCGCCCTATGTCGAGTTATTCAGTGAACGTCAGTAAAATAGAAAACATTGTTCACAAAATCAATTCTATTGAATCCTTGGTCAGTTTCTTTATTTAGTTTTTATTTGTAATCAGTAGGTTGCGCATTGCTTTTACGTGTATTTATTAATGGTTTTTTAGTGGGTTCTAAAGCTTAAAGTGCTAACATTATTGAAGTCTGTTTTTATTTAAGTACAATGATAGCGGTTGATTCAGAGTGACCTGAGTCCTATACATTTATTGGAAATGACCCCTTTCAATTTTTGTGTACAGGTTGGCATTAATGCAATTCTGGAGCACCGCCAACAGAAGTTTGAGAACTAAAACCATGTTGGCTTTAAACCATCATCCTAGTTTTTTGGTTTACCTCAGCTTTATTGCTGAGGTAATTTTTTATGGATGGTTTATAAACTCGGGTAAGCATTTTGTTTCCTTGTAACCTAAAGCCGTAACTGTGTGTTAAGTGATGTGAAGACGACACATAAACCAACACTCTAAATAAGTAACATACAGTGAGGTGAGTTGTGTTATCTAGCTTGATAATAAACCCAATAAAAAAGCCACTCGAAGTGGCTTTTTTATTGGGCGCTGTTTAACGCTTTCACTGGTATTTCTAGCTATAAAGCACTGATAAAGCGCTTTATAGCTCAAGCTTATTAAGTTTTTTTTGGTTGGCTATCCAAATATCGACTTGTTGCTCTAATACATCCAGTGGTAATGCGCCATTAGCAAGCACTAACGTATGGAAGTCACGGATATCAAATTGACTGCCAAGCTGTTGCTCTGCTTTATGTCTGAGTTGCAGTAGTTTAATCATACCCACCTTATAGGCTGTCGCTTGCGATGGCATAACGATATGGCGTTCAACCATTTTCACCGCATCTGATTTAGCATTTGGCGTATTATCCACGTAATAGGCAATGCCTTGCTCGCGGGTCCACTTTTGAGCATGGATACCCGTATCAACGACTAAGCGACATGCACGCCACAGCTCCATTGCTAGACGGCCAAAGTCAGAGTATGGATCGGCATAGAGTCCCATTTCTTTCGGAAAGGATTCGCTGTACAAACCCCAGCCTTCGATATATGCGGTATAACCGCCAAACTTACGGAACTTAGGAATGTTTTGTAGTTCTTGAGAAATCGCGATTTGCATATGATGCCCCGGAATACCCTCGTGGTAAGCCAGCGCTTCCAGCTGATATTTTGGCATGGCTTTCATGTCGTATAGGTTTGCGTAATAGCTGCCAGGGCGCGAACCATCCGGTGCCGGTTGTTCATAGAAGGCTTTACCTGCCGATTTTTCTCTAAAGGCTTCAACCTGTTTCACTATCATGGCAGCCTTAGGTTTTACTTTGAACACTTCATCCAAGCGTGATTTCATATTGTCGATGAGCTTAGTCGCCTGTGCTAAATAGGCGGCTTTGCCTTCGGTGGTATTGGGGTAGTAGAACTGGGGATCATCACGCATGAAGCTAAAAAATTGCTGTAAATCGCCTTTAAAGTTGACCTTCTTCATAATGGCGCGCATTTCATTGTGGATACGTTCCACTTCCGAAAGACCTAAGTCATGGATTTGATCGGCGGTCATATTTGTCGTTGTAGTACGAGCCAAAGCATTATTATAAAAGGCGGCGCCATTAGGGAGCTTCCAGACACCATCACGGTCATCAGCTTTGGTCGCTAAAGTTTTGACGTAAGTGATGAGCTTGTTATAGGCGGGCTCGACTTGGGTCAGTAATGCTTGCTCAGCTTGTTGAAGTAGTGCTTGCTTCTGCGTTTCTTGAATCGCTAATGCGTTCACTTTACGGCGGAAATCTGCGAGTAGCGCGCTGTCGTCGCCCTTATCAAAAGGCGCACCTTTGATGATGTTTTGGCTGTCTGAAATCACATAAGCGAACACAAATTTAGGCGCAATAATGCCTTTATCTGCGCGAACGGTTAATACTGTCTGTAATTGACTTAAGCGTTTTGGAACGCCATTTAAGCGGCTGATATAGGCCTTGGCATCGTTGATATCAGTGATTTGATGTTGGTTAATCAAGAAGGAGGCGATCATAGAGTGGCCGCCATACATCTGATTTACAGGGTAATTATGATAGCGCCATTGGTCATCTTCGATGTCATTTTGCAGATTTTGTTTCAGTAAGCTGAGGCTAAGATGCGTTTGTGGATCGAGTTTGGCTGCATCAATCTGATTGATTTGCACCAGTTGTTTTTTGGTGCGCTCTAGGGTTTCATCATCGGCGGCATCACCCAGTTCATCCCATTTATCATAGTCTTGCTTGATCCCCATATAAGTTTGCGAAATGGGGCTCGCCATGATGTTTTCCATGAAGATGGTTTCGAACAGAGCATTGGCTTTGTCTGATTCGGTTTGTACTACCACATTCACAGGTTCACTTGCATTGTGCAAAGTGGGAGAAGTTGAGCCTGCATAGGCGGGGAGGGTCAGCAGAGCTGAAAGGGTCAGTGCGACTAAGCTGATTTTAGTTTTTATTGGCATGATCGAGCTTCCTAGATTGATGTGCATCAATTCTAAAGAAGCTTGGCAAGAATGTATGGATATTAGTGTTAGAAAATGTGTTAGTAGCAATACAGTTAAATTGCACAATTAGCCAGTAATGCATTGTTTGTGAAGGTATTTTAAAGATTAACTCAGCAGAATTGTGTCAGTAAATCATTAACAAACATATGACCTTTACTGGTTAATTGCCAATGTTCTGCTGATTCTGTGAGTAAACCGCGCTGTTTGGCTTTTTCCATGCCGGCGATCAATGTCTCTCTGTGCTGTCCGGTGCGCAGTTCAAATTCTTGCTTAGGGATAGGCGTCATTAGGCGCAGGCGATTCATTAAATATTCGAGCGCACGATCTTCCTCTGCAACTTCAATTGATTCGAAGGTGTAGTTGCTGGCACTGAGGTACCCCTTAGGATGTTTAATTTTTACCGTGCGTATGATGCGGTTTTCTTCTGGCAGCGTCACTTTGCCGTGGGCGCCACAGCCTATGCCTAGATAATCACCAAACTGCCAGTAATTAAGGTTATGTCTACATTGGTAACCGGGTTTTGCATAGGCGGATATTTCGTATTGCTCATACCCTAATGCCGCCAGCTTTTGCTGACCTTGCTCATAGATATGCCAGAGCGCTTCGTCATCGGGCAGCTGCGGCGGTTTTGAGTGGAATAGGGTGTTGGGCTCAATCGTTAACTGATACCAAGATAGGTGCGGCGGGTTCAGCGCTGCTGCCGTGTCGATATCTGCCATGGCCTCAGAAAAACTTTGGTTGGGTAATCCATGCATTAAATCGAGGTTAAAACTCAAGTATGCCGCTTGGCTGGCTTTTTGAGCGGCGACTTGTGCCTCGTTTTGATCGTGAATACGTCCAAGTAAGTTGAGCTTATCCTTAGAAAAACTCTGTACACCGATAGATAAACGAGTCACGCCCGCTGCACGATAGGCACTAAAGTCATCGTGCTCTAAGGTGCCTGGGTTGGCTTCCATAGTGATTTCAATATTATCACTAAAGGGAATTAGCGCATTGGCACCATCGAGTATGCGTTTGATTTGCAGAGCATCGAAGAGGGATGGTGTGCCGCCACCGATAAAGATGGTATGAACTTGCCGCCCTTGGACGAGATGTAAATCTTGGCGTAAGTCTTCTAGTAGTGCATCAACATAAGCTTCTTGCGGCAGCTCACCATTTTGGCCATGGGAATTAAAGTCACAATAAGGACACTTTTGTACGCACCAAGGAATATGGATGTACAGACTCAGTGGTGGCAGTTCAAGCTTTATCGCAGTAGTCACTGCAGTTGATGACATTATTGTGCATTCCCGCCAGTTAACACGCCTTGGGCTTGCATGGCCGCAATGAGTTGCACTAGGGCTTTACCGCGATGGCTTAAGGTATTTTTCTCGTTGCTGCTCAGCTCAGCTGCGCTACATTGGAAGTTTTCAGGGATAAAAATCGGATCGTAGCCGTGGCCATTTTCGCCACGCTGACTAACGTCAATGTGGCCTTCCCATGACGCTTGGCAAATAATTGGGGTTGGGTCTTTCGCGTGGCGCATATACACCAGCACGCATTGAAATCTCGCACTGCGAGGTGCAGGCTTATCTTTTAATGTCTCAAGTAGTTTTAAGACGTTATCTTGATCTTTCGCATTTTCGCCCGCGTAACGCGCTGAATAAATGCCGGGAGCGCCTTGGAGTAAATCGACTTCTAAACCTGAATCATCGGCAATGGCTGCAAGTCCGGTGATTTCGGCGGCATGCCTGGCTTTGATAATGGCGTTTTCGACAAAGGTAGTGCCGGTTTCGGCCACTTCACTGACATTAAATTTGCTCTGTGGCAGCACTGTAACACCGTAGCTTGCGAGCATTTGATCGAATTCAGCGAGTTTGCCTTTATTACCACTGGCGAGGACGATTTGTTGCATGTAACACCTATATCATTGGGGCGATTTATACTGCGGCAATGATACCCAAGCTGAGGGCTAAAGGACAGAAAAAGGGCGGGACAGTACTGGTTTGTGCCGTCCAAAAGTGACTTATTATTTGCGATAACCGCAACCTAGCTTATTCGACGTAGAATTTTTGCTTAAACTGCAAATTGGTATTTAACTGGTTACCGTGCTTTATTGCGATATTGAAATTGATCTCCTGATCATCGCGGTAAGGGATTTCTGCAATATAGTAAATCGCATCACCTTCGCGGATCTCTTTGAAAGTTAAGTTGATTCGTGCATCTAATAAATTATTAGCGACACCGGTGATTTCAACAGGCACCGCGGGTTTATTGGTTTCGCTATTATCTAGTACGGCAATATTAATAATACCTCTATAGCTACTGCGCTGAATACCATAGGATTTAGCTATGCTAGGTGTTAGGAATGTACTACCAAGAGCCATATAGTGAATATCGAAATTACCAATAGTTTCTTTTTGTTCAGCATTTGCAACGCCGCAAAGGCTCGCAGTGAGAGCGAATATAGCGAGAAGATGACGCAGCATAATGGGGTACCTTTCTGTTAGGGGGTGAGTACATTTTTCAATAAGTTATTGGTATTTAATGTGGCTGTTTTTTTCAACAGTATCAACCTTAGTTACTGTTACTCATCAGTTCAGTAATGACACTTGGGATGAGCTTGGGGTCGATAACTCGAATTTGCTTATGCCTGCCAAGTTCACCTTTTACTATATGAATATTACTCTTTGGCACTTTAAAGGCTTTGGCTAAGTATTTGCTTAAATGGGCATTGGCTTTGCCATCTATGGGCGGCGCGGTGATGGCCACTTTTAGCTCATTACCGTGTAATCCTACAATTTGATCACGACTAGCTTTCGGCTGAATATACAGATTAAGCAGCAAGTCACCTTGCTGCAAAGTCACTGCACACATTAGATCACAGCCCAATATGGAATATATTGAGCGAGTAGCATATTGAGGAAGTTCATTCCAATGATAACCAGCATTACCGATAAATCTAAGCCACCTATAGGCGGTATTATACGGCGGATTGGTGCAAGTACAGGTTCAGTGAGTTGACCCATGACCATCACAATCGGATTATAGCCTTGGTTAAACCAACTTAAAATCGCACGTATGATGAGCATCCAGAATAATAAAACACCGGCTTTTTTGATCACAGATACGACAGCAAACATCAAGAACAACAGTATATCTATACCACCGCCAGCGATAAGACTGATCAGCAATACTTTTACAATAACAACCAGTAATGCCAGCACGAAAGATGCGGTATCAAATCGTCCTAGTGAAGGCAGAATACGGCGCATTGGCGCAATAATGGGCTGAGTCGCTTTAACAATAAACTGGCTAAACGGATTATAAAAGTCCGCTCTTGCCATTTGGAGCCAGATCCGCAAAATCACTACCATCAAGTAGAGATCGAATAGAGTGGTGATTAAAAAGGTCAATGCATTCATCGATATTTCTACCTATTTAAGTTCGATACAAAACGCGTTAAGGGTAAAGGGGATAAGTTAAAATGTCTTCGCCATTTCTTCTGCACGCTTAATGCAATTATCCATGGCCTTTTTGACTAAGCCTCGCATATCCGCAGCTTCAAAGGTCGCAAGTGCTTGCGCGGTTGTACCACCCTTTGAGGTCACATTTTCTCTTAGATTACCTAAAGTAAGCTGCGGATTTTGCTTTGCCATCATAGCAGCACCGAGTGCGGCTTGCTGCACTAAACTTCTGGCTTTAGCTTCATCCATACCCATTTCTTTGCCCGCATCTATCATAGATTCCATCAGCAAAAAGAAATAAGCCGGTGAACTGCCTGATAATGCAATCACTTGGTCTAATTCTGATTCTTCATTCACCCACACGATTTCGCCGCCGCTTGACATCAAACGATCGCAAATAGCTTTTTGAATGCTTGAGATAGCTTGAGGCGCATAAAGACCTGTCATACCCACGCCTATTTGCATCGGTGTGTTTGGCATGGCGCGGACAAGTGTAATATCTTGCGCTAAATAGTCGGTATAACGCTGTGCTTTAATGCCTGCTGCGATAGTAATGACTAACTTTTTTGACATATCAATAGTCTGTAATGCTTCACAAACCTGCTGCATTAATTGTGGCTTTACCGACAGCACTATGACATCGGCAGTTTGCGCTGCGGCTAAATTATCTTGAGAAACCAAAATGCCTAAATCCGCTTGGAGTGCATCGAGTTTGCCTTGGCTAGGATTGGTCGCTTGAATAAATTGAGCGGGGTAGCCACTCTTCACTAGGCCACTGATGATACTGCGCGTCATGTTGCCGGCACCGATAAAGCAGATTTTTTGTTGACTCATTTGATTCTCTTCAGTGTGTTAACCGTTATCTTGTAACAGATTCACCTTAAATTAAGATGATAAAACGGTTAGTCATTTGAATATGAAAGCCTGATTGAACGGCTTAAGCTAATTGACCTTATAATATAATCGTTAAAATTAACGGATCTTAAATAAAGTATTTGGGCCTTGTTTATTAAAAACAAGGCTAAAGTAACACGCTATCATTACATTTCATGCCAATGAGTCGTTTTTATACTGGATAATTGCGCTCACCAAAAATAGCACTGCCAATGCGTACCATAGTTGAACCGCTGCTAATGGCTGCATCTAGGTCATTACTCATCCCCATAGAAAGCGTGTCGATAGAGGGATAGTGCAATTTTAATGTTTGGAATAAATTATGTAAGGTTGAAAATTCTTTAAGCTGTAACTCGGTATCCGCGGTTGCCGTGGGAATAGCCATTAAGCCCCTCAGTGTTAGGTTAGGTAACTGAGCTATCAGTTTAGCCAGTGGTAACATTTGGTCTGTATCTATGCCCGATTTAGTGTCTTCTGCGCTGATATTAATTTGAATGCAGATATTTAATGGTGCTAATTCGTTTGGGCGTTGATCATTAAGACGTTGTGCAATTTTATCGCGAGACACTGTGTGCATCCAATCGAAATGTTGCGCGACTATGCTGGTTTTATTGGATTGAAGTGGGCCAATAAAATGCCATTCAATGTCCGGATAATCCCCTTTGAGTGCGGTAATTTTTTCAGCGCCTTCTTGGACATAGTTTTCACCAAAGCAGCGCTGCCCAGCTTGATAGGCTGCTATAATATCTTCAATCGGTTTAGTCTTGCTAACGGCAAGTAAGCGAATACTGCTAGGTTGGCGATCACATTTTTGCGCCGCTTGTGCAATCCTGCTATGGGCGATTGCGAGTCTGTCTGCTATTGTTGTCATGATGTAATTATCTAGTTGCAAGGATATCCCAAACGATGGAAATCACTGAGTTATTGGCCTTTAGTGTAAAACACAAAGCTTCAGATCTACACCTTTCTGCAGGGGTATCTCCCATGATCCGTGTCGACGGTGAAGTGAGAAAAATTAACCTGCCGGCGCTCGATCATCAAGGTGTACACAGTCTAGTGTATGACATAATGAATGATAAGCAGCGTAAGGATTATGAAGAACATTTAGAAATCGATTTCTCGTTCGAAGTCCCTAATTTAGCGCGTTTCCGTGTTAACGCATTTAATCAGTCCCGTGGTGCAGCCGCTGTATTTCGTACTATCCCGAGTGATATTTTGTCACTCGAGCAATTAGGTGCTCCGGAAATTTTTAAAAAAATTGCCAGTTTCCCCAGAGGGTTAGTATTAGTGACGGGCCCAACGGGGTCAGGCAAGAGTACCACACTTGCTGCTATGGTGGATTACGTGAATGAAAATCGACATGATCACATCTTAACCATTGAAGATCCCATTGAATTTGTTCACCAAAATAAACAATGTTTGATAAACCAGCGTGAAGTTCACCGCCATACTCACAGCTTTAATGCTGCCCTTAGGAGCGCATTGCGTGAAGATCCTGATGTGATCTTAGTCGGTGAAATGCGCGATCTTGAAACCATACGTTTGGCTATGACGGCTGCAGAAACAGGCCATTTAGTCTTTGGCACCTTGCATACCACGTCTGCCGCTAAAACTATTGATCGTGTAGTTGACGTGTTTCCTGCGGGCGAAAAGAGCATGGTGCGCACTATGTTGTCAGAATCATTACAGGCCGTAATATCACAAACCCTGATTAAAAAGGTGGGTGGAGGTCGTGTGGCAGCACATGAAATAATGATGGGCACCCCGGCAATTCGTAACCTTATTCGTGAGGATAAAGTGGCGCAGATGTATTCTGCAATTCAAACAGGTATGGCTCACGGCATGCAGACCTTAGAACAATGTATGCAGAACTTGGTCAATCGCGGTCTTATCACTCGTGAAGATGCGATGGCGAAAAGTTCAAATAAGCAAGCGACATTTTAAGGATTTATGATGGATGTTCGTCCGTATTTAAAAGTGATAGTTGAGCGCAAAGCCTCTGATTTATTTATCACAGCGGGTTTTCCGCCTAGCGCCAAAATTGACGGTGAATTGCGTCCCTTGGCCGAAAGTGCTTTTACGCCAGCCCAATCACTGGATTTTGTAGAGTCATTGATGACAGAGGCTCAGAAAAAAGAGTTTCATACGAGTCGTGAATGTAACTTTGCTTTTGCCGTAAAGGATTTAGGCCGTTTTAGGGTTAGTGCTTTTTGGCAGCGTGAATCTCCTGGTTGCGTTATGCGCCGTATCGAAACAAAAATCCCTGATGTAGATGAGCTTAAATTACCGCCAATCCTAAAAGATTTGGTGATGAGTAAGCGTGGTCTCATCATTATGGTGGGTGGAACGGGTACGGGTAAATCGACCTCTTTGGCGGCATTGGTCGGTTATCGAAATAGTCATGCGCGTGGACATATTTTAACGATTGAAGATCCGGTTGAATTTGTTCACGACCATAGAAAGAGCATAATTACCCAGCGTGAAGTCGGTATCGATACTGAGTCTTTTGATGCTGCATTAAAAAGCTCTTTACGCCAAGCCCCTGATGTTATTTTAATTGGTGAAATTCGTACCCAAGAGACGATGGAGTTTGCCCTGTCATTTGCCGAGACCGGCCACCTTTGCATGGCGACCTTGCATGCAAACAATGCTAACCAAGCCTTAGATCGTATTATGCATCTCGTGCCCCAGAGTAAACATCAACAATTATTGTTCGATTTATCATTGAATTTACGCGGTATTGTCGCACAACAATTAATTCCTAGACTCGATGGCAATGGCCGCCGCGCCGCGATTGAAGTGTTAATTAACACTCCAAGAGTTGCGAGTTTAATTGCGAAGAACGAACTACATTTGTTGAAAGAAACTATGGCTAAATCGAATGAACAAGGCATGCAAACATTCGATCAAGCTCTATTAAAACTCTATGTCGATGGTGAGATTAGTTATGCAGATGCTCTGCATCATGCTGATTCTCCAAATGATTTACGTCTAATGATTAAATTGCAAAGTAAAGAATCTACCGGCTCAGGTTTTATGGAAGGCGTCACCTTAGATATGGATTAACTCAGTCAAAGTAAGTGTTAAACGGCTCTTTATGGGCTGTTTTTATTTATATGGATAAAGACTTATAAATAAAGTGGTTTTATTTCATCGCTATGCAGTCCACAGGCGTAGCTTTTATTTTTTAATTCAATATGATCTTTACCTCGTATGTTTGCGTAATGAAAAGGTAAAGGAGAAAGCAATGAATAAATTACCCACAGTTTTGGCTTTAACCGCGAGCTTGATGAGCGTTGGCGCTATGGCGGCCACTTGCCCCGAGTATCTGAACCTTGAAGTACGAAAGTTACATTCTGAAGAAACCGTTAATCTTTGCGAGATAACGCAAGGAAAACCGGTATTGATTGTAAACACGGCTAGTAATTGTGGTTTTACGCCGCAGTTTAAAGCCCTCGAAGCATTGCATGAAAACTATAAAGATAAAGGCTTAGTCGTTATTGGTTTTCCATCGGATGATTTTTTCCAAGAAGAAAATGACGAAAAAGATACCGCTAAGGTGTGTTACACCAATTACGGTGTCACCTTTACTATGCTGGCAACATCGCCGGTACGGGGCAGCGATGCCAATAGTGTATTTAAATACTTAGCCGAAAAAACAGCGGCGCCAAAGTGGAATTTTTATAAGTATGTCGTCAGTGGAGACGGTACTGTGGTGCAACAATTTAATTCTAAAGTGAAGCCTGATAGCGAAGAGCTTAAACAAGCGATAGAATCGGTACTGTAATTTCATTGTTATAATATTAATTAAGAGGCTGTTTTGGCTAAATTTTCAGGCTTATCCAAAGAGGTTGGACACGGGCAACGCGGTAAAGTTGGCGTGTTGTTATTGAATCTAGGCACCCCTGATGAGCCTACCGCATCTGCGGTTAGGCGTTATCTTGCAGAGTTTTTAGCGGATACTCGCGTAGTCGAAATTCCTAAATTAGTTTGGATGCTAATTTTACATGGGATTATTTTGCGCATACGTCCGGCTAAATCGGCGGCGTTGTACCAGAAAGTCTGGAGCGCTGCAGGCTCGCCGTTAATGGACATTAGTTTACGCCAAACGGCAAAGTTGGCCGAAAAGTTAAAAGCGGATAACCATGACGTTTCGGTACATTTAGCCATGCGTTACGGTAATCCTTCGGTCGCCAGTACGTTGCAGACAATGCATAAAAATGGCGTTGATAAAATCATTGTGTTACCTCTGTATCCCCAATATGCGGCGCCAACTACGGGCTCTGCTTTTGATGCGATTGCGGCTGAGTTGTCCAAGTGGCGCTATATTCCAGCACTGCATTTTATTAATACTTATCATGACAATGCTGATTTTATTAATGCGTTAGCCAGTTCGATCAGGGCTGATTTTGAAGCCCATGGTAAACCGCAAAAATTGGTGTTGTCTTACCATGGTATGCCTGAGCGTAATTTGCATTTAGGCGATCCTTATTACTGTTTCTGCATGAAAACGACTCGGCTCGTTACAGAAAAACTGGGTCTAGGTAAAGATGAGTTTGTGATGACTTTCCAATCGCGTTTTGGTAAAGCGAAATGGTTGCAACCCTATACTGACGCGACAATGGGAGCATTGCCTAAAGACGGTGTGCGTGATGTTGCTATTGTTTGCCCTGCTTTTAGCGCCGATTGTTTAGAAACGCTGGAGGAGATCGTCGGTGAAAATGGCCATATATTTACAGCTGCGGGCGGCGAGAAATTCCGTTATATTGCTGCGCTGAATGATAATGACGAACATATCACTATGATGGCTAACTTAGTTAAACCCTATTTTTAATTCGATAAATCAGAGTGTTGAAGTGATATAAAAAGGATAAGGCAACTTATCCTTTTTCTTTTTGCGGTGGTTTTATTGGCCGAAATTATTTTCGAAATAGCTTTCAATAATCAGCACCGCTGACACAGCATCGATTTGGCCTTTAGTCAGCGCCTTAAAGCCACCTAATTCAAACAGTCTGGCTTTAGCATCGGCAGTGGTTAATCGCTCATCTTGAGTGGCTATTTTTACTTTAAATTTAGCATTGATGCGATTGGCAAATTTACGCGCCCTATGGGTCATGTCTTGCTCTGTGCCATCCATATTTAAGGGGAGGCCTACGACGACTAAGTCGGGTTGCCATTCTTTGATTAAATCACCAATTTGATCCCAGTTTGGAATGCCATCGACGGCTTTAATTGACAATAATGGTGTGGCACTGGCAGTAATTTCTTGGCCTATAGCCACACCAATACTCTTAGTGCCAAAATCAAAACCTAATACAGTTTTCGAATTCATAGTGTGCAGACTTATATTAAAAATTAGGTTTAAGCATGGCCCGTTTGAGCTGAAACTTGCCAAGCATCAAATCCAAGAGTACGGCTAGCTTGCGGCCAACGGTCTTCGTGTTTAACGTCAAATAAAAGGGCATGCGTTGCAGGAATCGTTAACCAAGAATTATCAGCAAGTTCTTGTTCAAGCTGATCTTTACTCCAGCCAGCATAACCTAGAGCGACGAGAAATTTATCTGGCGATCTATTGCTTCCTATAGCGGTTAATACATCGCGGGAGGTAGTTAACATTAAACCACAATTAAGATCTGTACTGTTGGCCCAATAAGGTTGAGAGGTATGCAGCACAAAGCCACGATCTTGGGAAACGGGTCCACCCATCATAACATTGGTGTTGAGTACCATATCCGAGGAAATTTGCTCAGTAGGTAATTCCATTTGTTCTAATAAAGAATTAACTTCGATATCAAGTGGTTTGTTGATCACTAGCCCCATGGCGCCCTTGGCATCATGCTCACAGATGTAGATAACCGAGCGTTCAAAAAACGTATCATGCAGTGAAGGCATGGCAATTAAGAAATGATTCTGCAAACTCTCCATTAAACGACTCCGTTTGATATGGCTAAGTTGTATTAGCGCATAGGGTTTATTGCTGTATTGAGCGAGATTAACCGCCTGCTAATTTTACTTTGTAATGTAGCTTCTCTAGTAATAGCTTGAGTTGTTCGCGGTTGTCCGTCTGGACTTCAATGGTAAAATCTTTAACGGTTCCACCACAGCCACATTGTTTTTTAAGGGTTTGAGCCAGTATTCTTAATGCGCTTTCATCAAGACCCAAGCCAGAAATAATAGAAACACCTTTGCCTTTTCGGCCCTTACTGTCCCTATAGATCCTGACGATGCCATCGGATTCTGGAATAAGCGCAGCAACAGGCTCTGCATTAATACGGCCTTTATCGGTGCTATATACTAAAGACACATTAGGATCTGCTTTCATAGATTTTATTCATTGGTAAGAGAAGTGGCTGGTACTCATTGAGTTTACCAAATTAGAGGGGGTTCTGGGAGGTAAAAAAAGACCACTTAAGAATTATCACTAAGTGGTCCGAACAAAATGCTAACTCTTTGCAGGGAGGTAAGCATATTTTTTGAAAACGAGATTAATGAATGCGTAGAACTAGCATGATAATCAAAGCGGTAGCAGTGAGTAAGGCACTAGGCATGATAAATTTATGCAGCTTAGGTAAGGCAATTAAGCAGGCGGTGATGACGAACCCCAAAGCCGCGACTGTGGTAAAATTGGCGCCGTTAGAAAGGGCATTAATCACTAACCAACCTAGCACTATGACAGGTAAAACAAGCAGGCTTACGGGTAAGTGCCTTTTTAGCTTAGCGTTATTGGCTTCAAGTGAAATTTTTTCTGGTGCAAGGAAAAAAATAATAGACGCTACAATAAACGCGCTCGCAAACCAATACATGTACGCCACCCTTTGCTTAATCATTCAATTGATAATCATTATCATCTGGTTTTATTTTACTTAAGTCAAGTTAAATGAAATGCTAGTTTAATAATCAATTGAGTTGTAGAACCAGCAATTGCTATGTAAGCTAAATTTATATCTATAGCACTTACTTATCTTTGTTCGGTTTGTATATCTGAGGAAATTAAGATGAAAAATATTTTTATCGCGCTAGCCGCGCTGGCACTCAGTGCTTGTAGCACAATGAAGGCCGGTTGGGACTACGATCCCAGCGCCAGTTTTACGCAATATAAAACCTATGCTTGGGTTGCTCAGAAATCAGACTCTACAAATTATCACCTCGATGGTTTAATGGACCAAAGAGTAAGAGAAGCTGTTAATACACAGTTGGTAGCAAAAGGTATGACGTTAGTCGATGCCAAAGATGCCGATGTGTTAGTTAACTACTTCACTAAAGTGGATAAAAAAATCAATGTAGACACCTTTAATAGTAACTTCGGTTACAGCCCTTACTATGGGCCTGGCTGGGGATGGGGCGGTAATATGCAGACCCAAACTACGGTTAGAGAATATGAAGTGGGTACCTTGATAATTGATTTTGTTGATAATAAAACCTCTAAACTTGTCTGGCGCGGATCGGTCGTTGATACTATTCGTGATAAAAATACCCCAGAAGAAAGAGTGAAGATTATTAATGAAGCGGTGGCGAGTGTGATGGCAAATTATCCACCTAAACCCGATGCTAAGTAGTAACACTGTTCAAGCTTAAGTTTTAATAGTGTTTTAGTAAAAATGAAGCAGCCTCATGGTTGCTTTTTTTTGTGGCTGATTTTTATACATTCACACATTAAAACAGATTCTGAGTCGTTATTTACAATTTAGTTAAATTTGCTTTATTAATACTTATCATTATTTTTTGCGAAATAAGTCACAGTTAGAGTCAGTATTTTTATAACTCGCTATTATTAAAATGCTTTATTTGATGGCCTTTGATAGTAAATCGCATTTCGTTTAGTAGAGAGCTGATCTTTGCATTAAAATTACTAATGATTAATTCAAAATTAAATCATTATAGAACCTCAGACTTTTCAGGCAAAATCAGCTTCTTTGAGTTGTCGGCCGTAGTTAAGATGCATGAGACTGAGATTATTGGGTTACTTTGGCTAATAGGTATTCTTGCTGAGGCGATGACGGGCGCTTTAGCGGCGGGTCGTAAGCAGATGGATTTATTTGGAGTGGTGATTATTGGCTGCGCTACTGCGATTGGCGGCGGTACACTAAGAGACATGATGCTAGGTAATTATCCGTTAATTTGGGTTGAGAATGTGCATTACCTCATTGCCATAGCATTTGCTTCGTTACTCACTGTGGTTATCGCACCCGTGATGCGCTATTTGTCTAAGTTATTTTTAGCCATTGATGCTTTGGGTTTAGCGGTATTTTCTATCGTGGGTGCGCAGAAGACCTTAATGCTGGGATTTAGCCCGACAATAGCCGTAGTGATGGGATTAGTCACTGGCGTATTTGGCGGCGTGATCCGCGATATTCTGTGTAATCAAGTGCCTTTGATTTTTAAGAAAGAACTCTATGCGGTGATTTCATTGCTGACGGCAAGTTTGTATATCCTCTTAAAAGACTATCAATTGACAGAGTGGATTAATTTGTTGATTTGTCTCAGTGTTGGTTTTAGTTTGCGTATGTTAGCACTGCGATATCATTGGTCTATGCCGACCTTTGATTATCAGGCCAATGGCGATCAACATACGCATTAGTTGTCATATTCGTCGTTTTGCTGATTGTTGTAAGACAGGGCAGCTAAGGCTGCCATGTTGATTTGAATGACTACTGAGCTTTGATCGTTTTCAGGGCCGCAAGTGCGGCATCATAATTAGGATGCTCTGTAATGTTAGGGACTAACTCTTGGTATTGCAGTTTACCCTCGGCATCAATAATAAAAATAGCTCTAGCCAGCAAGCCATAATCTTCAATTAACAAGCCATATTTTTCGCCAAAATCACGCCATACAGAATCTGATAACACCTTTATTTTATCTACGTTTTCAACTTTGCAAAAACGCTTTTGTGCGAAGGGTAAATCGGTACTGATCGTTAATATCACGACATCATCAGAAAAATGGCTCACTTCGCTATTGAAACGTTTAGTTTGTAATGCACAAACGCCCGTATCTAAGCTGGGGACTGCGCTGATGAGTATGGTTTTGCCTTTAAAGTCACTTAGCATTACTGGCGTAAAATGCTCATCAACGACTTTAAATCCTGGCGCCATTTGTGACAACTTAGGTAGCCTACCTTCTAGGGTGACGGCTTTTTCGCCCATAAGAACCTGTGTTTTATCATTGGCGATTGCATTTTGGCTTACCAGAACTAAACCATAAATACAGCTTGCGGCTAAAAATGAAACGTATTTTTGCATGAGTTTTCCTTGCGAATGAATGTCAGTGTCTTAGCGGCTATCAGTGCTTTACGGTACGCTAAAATGATACTCAGAACCATAAAAAAGGCCTGTTCGTATGCGATAGGCCTTTGATAAATGGATTAGCTTAATTGATAAGTATTATAGCTCTCGCCAACAACTAACATTTCATTGCTCAGTAGTTACTTGTTTAAAGGCAATTCTTTGACATGGATATCCATTTGTGGGAATGGAATACCGATATTCGCGGCATCTAATTCATTTTTTATTTGCTCAAGAAGCTGGAAACGTGCAGTCCAATAATCCGCTTTTGCTACCCAAGGACGCACTACGAAATTAATTGATGAGCTTGCTAATTCTGAGAGTCCAATCGTATAGGCCGGATTTTTTAGCACATATTGGTTATTGTCTAATATATTCTGAAAAATCTGTTTAGTGAGTGCAATATCAGCAGAGTAAGAGACGCCAATAACCAAATCAATACGGCGTGTATCCATTGCCGAATAGTTAGTGATTGTGCCATTCATGATTGATGAATTAGGCGCGGTAATAAGTTTGTTATCTGGCGTAAGAAGTTTAGTCGAGAAAATAGTGATCTCCTGAACCGTGCCAGCAATGCCCGCAGCTTCAATGTAGTCACCGACACGGCAAGGGCGGAATAATACCATTAATACGCCTGAGGCAAAGTTAGACAAAGAACCTTGTAAGGCTAAGCCTATTGCTAAACCTGCCGCACCGATAACCGCAACCAGAGATGCTGTTTGTACACCTATTTGCCCTAAGGTAGCAATGACCGCAAATACAAACACTATCGCCCAAGTGAGGTTCGCGACAAATGAGACAACCGTAGGATCCACTTTTCGACTATTAAGTAACTTGCGTACTAATCTTTGTGCTATACCCGCAAAATATTTACCTACAAAAAAAATAATTAGCGCAAATAATATTTTTAAGCCATAAGTGATAAGCAAATCAGGTGCTTGTTTTAATAAACCTTCTAGGTTTTCCATTGAGTTATTCCTTAAATGTACGCGAACAAAAACTACTTAATTGTTGACGATAAATTGTACTCGTCGATTTAAACTGCGCCCTTCGCTAGAACGGTTATCCGCGACAGGTTCAGATATTCCTTTACCAACTACAGTAAAGCGATTTGGATTAAAGCCATAATCTTCAACTAAAATCCGTTTTACGTTTTGAGCTCTTTTCAGGGAGAGTTGATAATTAAACTCTGGAGTGCCGACGACATCCGTGTGCCCAATCAAAGTTAATGCAACATCATTTTGCTCTAAAAATGCTTTTACAAAAGCGAGAGTTTTCCATTGAGCAAAGTTAACTTCAGCAATAGCAAAATCAAAATACACTACCGCCGATGAAATATCATAACAATCAGCGCTTGCCTGATTAAGATTGGTAGAGCCACAGTCGAGTGACGCCCCTGTTGTGATTTTAGCCGCTTCAACCGGCGCTTCAGGGCAACCATTAGCCATAACAGCGGTATTAAGCGGCGTATTTGGACAGGCATCTTTGATATCCGGTACGCCATCTCGATCGCTATCTGTCCAAGCAAATACAGGCGATGTTAGGCTTAAACATAGGATTAAAAGCGACAGTTTAATCCAACTGGACTGGGAATTATTCACCACAAACCCCTTTTATATGATAAGCCTTAGCCAAAATCACTAAGAGTTATGACTTGTTGTAGCACGACCATCTTAGCGAGTCATTCTATCGATTTAGACACATTTCGCCAAGTTAAACTGCTTATACAAGCGAGAGACGTGATAGTAACAATCTATTGAGTATATTCAGGTTTACATTATTTCGTATGCCAAAGAGTCATTGTAAGCGTACATTTTATCGCTTAGTGTGCCTTTGGAGTATATGGCAAACTATACAACATGGTTTTTTGGCGTTAGAGTCCTGTGCCTGTAAAGTACCAAGCAGATCCTAAGTCGAGGACAAGATGATAGATTTACGCAGTGATACCGTTACTCAGCCAACCGCCGCGATGCGTTTGGCCATGTCCAGAGCAGAAGTTGGCGATGATGTTTATGGTGATGATCCTAGCGTCAATCACTTGCAAGAGATGGCCGCCGACATGTTTGGCTTTGAAAGCGCATTATTTACCTGCTCAGGAACCCAAGCTAATTTATTGGCTTTGATGGCCCATTGCGAACGTGGTGATGAGTATCTGTGCGGCCAGCAAGCGCACAATTATAAATTTGAAGGGGGGGGCGCGGCTGTTTTAGGTAGTATTCAACCACAGCCCATTATCAATCAAATGGATGGCAGTATTGCTTTAGCCGATATTGAAGCTGCGATTAAACCCGATGATATCCATTTTGCCCGCACGCGTTTACTGAGTTTAGAAAATACGATTGGCGGTAAGGTATTGCCACAGCACTATTTAGCCAGCGCGCAGGCGCTTGCTTTTAATCGTGGTTTAAAAATTCATTTAGACGGTGCGCGGGTCGCTAATGCTGCCATTGCGCAGAATATTGCAATAAGTGACATTACCGCGCATTTTGATTCAGTATCGATTTGTTTATCGAAGGGACTATGCGCCCCAGTCGGCTCATTGCTCTTAGGTGACGAGCGTTTAATTAACAAAGCCATACGTTGGCGTAAGATGCTCGGCGGGGGCATGCGCCAAGCTGGTATCCTTGCTGCTGCGGGTACACTCGCATTAACTGAGCAAGTGCAAAGACTGAGTGAAGATCATGACAACGCAGCGTATTTGGCTCGCCAGTTAGTCGAGTTGAGCGAATTCGACATAGATTTAACCGCAGTACAAACCAATATGTTATTTGTCAAATTAGCGGCCCATGTTGATGCAGATTTATTGGCGAAACACTGTCGTTCAGAAGGTATTTTGATAAGCCCAGGGCGTACGATCAGGCTTGTGACTCACAAAGATGTGAGCCGTCAGGACATAGACAAAGTGTTGCGTGTTGTTAAGCAGCACTTTACCGCCTAGGCACAGCTTGCTTTAAAATCTTTAATGCCCGAGCTTTGTCTCGGGCATTTTTATTTACGGGTATAACGTGATGTTGAATTATACCAATCACATTAAATATCTAATCAGTTCAGAGCCTCACAGGTATTTCAATCCGAGGCGTATTGGCGTAGAAATGGTTATTCCCTTTTAAGTCAATGCAACACGGGAGTGGGATACCTGTGAGGCTCCCAAAGGGCGGGTTTCAAAGCGCTTTATACTGCGTTTAAGGCTTTCGACAGAGCACCACTATGTCTTCAATCCTTCGCCTTGTCTAAAGCGCGTTGAACTCCCGCTGAATGAACAGATATTTAATACGATTGGTATTACTAAGCCATCAAGGATTTATTTGTGAAATCAAGCCTTAGACTACGGGCGAAATATTTGTGCTTATCTATACTCAAAACAACAAGATTATAAAGCTAAGGTAAATTTAGGTTGAAGCCTAATAACAATACTAATAAAGGGGTCGATTATTGGACAAATCGGATCAGTGAATTAGAAATGCCCGCACTGTGTTCGACGGTTAAATCGCTAGAAAAACTCGCCAAGGATGACGTTTCCTCTCTTGCATTACTTGGGCGTAGCGTGATGCACGATAACGCCTTAACCTCTCGTATTCTTCGAGTCGCCAATAGTGCTATTTATCATAAGGGGAGTAGCCAAATCTCCACCGTTAGCCGCGCCGCGATAGTGCTTGGTTTCGATGCGGTGCGAAATATCTGTATCACCGCCAAGTTACTCTCAAGCTTGTTAGAGAGTAAAAATCTCGCCCAAAATGTATATCAAAGATTAATCAAGTTGATGGCCAAGGCATTTCAAGCAGCCATGATTGCGCGGATGATGCTCAGTCATCATGACGAGGAGATGCAGGAGGAAGCCTTTATTGCCTCTTTGTTGTATCACATAGGCGAGAGCGCTTTTTGGAGTGTTGGGGGCGAGTTTACCGAAGAGTTAGATTTAACGCTCAGCCAATGTGAAACGCCCGCCGAAGAAAGAAGTGCTACCCGCGAAGCACTAGGTACTTCTTTTTTACAGCTCACCCAAAGTATTGCCCGCAATTGGGGATTGGGAGAGTTGCTTATCCAAGCGTTGAATTATCCTGAGGACCAGCGGCCAGACATTCGGGCTATTTTTCTTGCTGATAAGCTTTGCGATATTTTATCGCAGCCCACTCTCAATAAGCTCGAACTAGCAAAACGCATGACTCAAGCGGCGAGTTTTACTGGGCTAGAAGAGAGTGAGTTTTTGGTACGGATGCAACGCTGCGCGAATGCGACCCATAAGTTGGCAGAAGTGTACGGTGCTAATGTGTTACTCGATTACTTACCCGAACCTCAACGTTTTGTCGCTGCTGAACCCGATCTGCCGCCCATTCCGTTAGATATGCCAGTCTATCAAGCCAACTTGAATGTGCAGTTGGCTAAGCTGCGGGAATTGACAGGCTTTGCCATTAATAAAGCGGATTTTAATCAGATAATGCAAACGGTTCTTGAAGGCATTCTTGAGGGAGTCGGTGTTGACCGCTGCGGCGTACTCTTATTATCGCCCAGCCGTAAACAGCTCCAACCTAGGGTGATACTAGGCAGTGATGCCGATGCGATAAAACAAGAGTTTATTATCGATTTAACTGACAAGCGCGGGCTATTTTATCAAGCGATGGAGCATAAGGCGCCACTTTGGGTGGACGATCCCTGTTCTAAAAAATGGCAGGGACAGTGCAAGGAGTTGCTAGCGCGGCACCTGTCACGGCAGGGCTTTTTACTGGCGCCTTTGTTGGTTGATAGCAAAGTGATCGGGTTTTATTACGCAGATCGGGGCCCTTCACAAAGGGCATTTGAAGACGTAGATTTTCAAAGCTTCATCCACTTCTCCCAATTGGCAAATGTGTGTTTTACTGTTTCTTCAAGGTAGCGCTCGCGGTGAATTACTGTATTTTAAAGCTATTTTTTAAACTTTGCTCTTTCGAAACCGCATTTATGGGAGTGCGGCGTTACTGTTTATTTGTGGCGTTAATCTCGGTGGTGACCTGTTTTGCTATCTCATTGGGGATTGGGAAACTTAAGTGGTATTGCGCAATTTTCCAGTTACCATCGGTTTTGATCAAAGTGCCGGTTCCTCGGCTGACGCCATAGGCGGGGCTGTTTAATAACTCATCGAACAATATGACCTCGCCATGTTGGATTAAATGTCGCTCGGTTAAATCATAGCGCCAACCTTTTGTAGGGCGGGAGTAATGTTCAAATTCCGCCATTCCCCAACGCTCACTCGCATCCGTGCCAATAAAAATGCCGTCTTTTCGGTACAGGGCAAAATACTTATCCCAATCGGCATCGCTCGAATATTGGTTGAGTAAATCTAACACCTGAGCCGCAGCTTGTTGGTCTGGGCTCGACACTGTTTGAGCTTTTTGTATTTGAGCTTTTTGTGTCGGCGAGTCCTGTGCTTGTGCACTTACCTTAACACCGCTAAGCATTAGCGCGCTGAACAGCAACCCCAAAGTCGCGCGATTAATATGAGTGGCACGACTCACATTAGCGGGACGATTAACAGTAGAACCTTTAACTGCAAATGTATAAGTGTCTTTGAGCATTTTACGTGCCTCCTGTTTGAGTGTTTAATACCAGTTTATCGGATCGAGTTGATAAAAGCGGCTCAGTTCCCGATATAAGTCTGGGTGTTGTCGGTAGAAATCCTCTGGTTTTTCAAAAAAGACTTCAGTAATAACGGCAAAAAATTCAGCGGGATTCGTCGCACCATAGTAATTAAACAATGAGGGCGCGCCTATTTGGGCACAATGCTGTAATTGGGTAAAAGCATGGCTTAGTACGTTGGACCAAGTGCTGTAATCGGCAAAATGCTGCAGTATCGGCGCGCCATTGGCTTGGCCATCTTCTTGATCAAGCTGGTGAGCAAACTCGTGGATAACAACGTTATTGCCATCGTGGGGATCGGCGGCGCCATCTACAGTATTTTTCCACGAGAGCACTACTTTGCCATATTCCCACGACTCGCCCGCCAGCACATTGCGCTCTGCCCACACAATACCGTTTGCATCTTGATGCTGATTATTAACGATAAAGGCATCGGGGTAGACTAAGATTTGTGTCAGTTTGGGGTAAAAATCCGTTTTACGATTCAGTAATAAAAGACAAGCTTGGGCGGCTATGGTGACTTTAACTTCATCGGTAATTTCAAAACCATCGCAGCTAACAAATATCTTTTCATCAATAAATATTTGAATATGCCGCTTGAGTTGTAGCTGTAAATCGGTTGGTAGCGCATGAAAGTAAGGCAACCTTTGTTTAAGGATCACTCGCCAACTTTTAGGAAATGGTCTTGCCGCTATACGACGTCGATGTAATGTTTTACGCCAACGGGTTGAGATTAACCAAGCTATTGCGGCAACGCTAAGTAGCACAGTGAGTGAGATCGCGAGCATAATGTGCCTTTAGCAAGATGAAATGTCGTTAACTACATTATTAGCTAATGGGGACAAAGCCGAGTGAAGTCAACCTTTGGGGTAAAAACAACAGAGTGACGACTTCATTACCAGCATATTATTATCACTTTCCTGCTTTTAGCTACCGTTCACGAGTGACCGAAATATTAATGTAAGACACAAGTATTTAAATCGCTTGGTATTGAGCATATTCAAGCCGAGACCAGTGCGCGTTATCTCAAACATCTAAATCTAATGGTGTTTACGATTAAGCGCTTATAAGATTGCCGTTTATAGATAATAGATTTGCAAACGTACATGTGCGTATTGTTACTGGCCTAATAAGCTAAACGTGTAGGCATATTATGTTAAAAGCTTATGCTCTAAGGCATTTTAGCCCTATATCGATAAGTGCTGGTAAATAAGATTATGGTATTTTTGATAGCATCTCTCAGCTATTTTTTGCGACTGGAGCGCACAGGCAAATGATTTGGTTTTGCGGTAATATATAGCGCTAAATAGCGTGGGGGATAATGAAGTGGATCAACAGTTACTGATTGATGCGGTTAACCAGACTATGCCGTTTGGCAAATACGCAGGGCGTAAATTATTAACATTACCCGAGCCTTATCTTGTGTGGTTTCATAAGCAAGGGTTTCCTCAGGGGAAGTTGGGTGAGCAATTAGCCTTGATGTATGAAGTTAAGCTAAATGGCTTAGAAGGCATGCTAAAACCGTTATTGAAATGAGTTCCCTTCCTTGGCATAAAAATATTGCTTTTGCGATAAGTGTTGTATTTCGTGATAGAGATTAGCGATTTATTGTTGTGAGCGTGCTTTAATGCGGCATATTAGTAAAACAAAAGGAACATAGGCATGATAGCAAAATTGGTAAAATTAGCAGCGGTAGCAACGTTAGCGTTAGGCATGTCAAGTGCTTGGGCGCAGGGCGTAACCCACGAAGGTACTGTTGTTGATACTATGAATGGTGGCGGTTACACCTACGTACAGATTAAAGAAGCTGACACAACTTTTTGGGCAGCGGGTCCTGAAACTCAAGTGAATAAAGGCGATAAAGTGTCTGTAGTTGAGCAAATGTGGATGAATGAATTCACTAGCAAAACGTTGAATCGCACCTTTGATAAACTGTTATTTGTGGGTCAAATCGATAAGAAATAGTCAGTTGTATTGAGTGCACTTTGCACCTCATCGATTAAGCGGCTTCGATATTTACGAGGCCGTTTTTGTTTCTATTGCTTAATGGCGTTAAATATCAGTTTTTGGCTATCTCAATGGGGCTAAACGCGGCAAAATATCACTATTTTTAGCTATGCTTTAGTCGGAGGAACAATTAAGTGGCGGCGTTTGAACAGTTTGACATCCAGCCTTATCAATCATGTTATGCCCTTGAGGTGAGTGAGTTATTTCATCTTTGCGTGCATAGTATCAATCATGCCCGTTATTCATCGGCGCAGCTTGCGGCTTGGTCAGCGGCGCCAAGATCGGCTAAACATTGGGATTTGCGCTTAAGACGCTCAAAAGCGTGGGTGGTATTGGCCAAAGATGCCCTAGCAACATCGGCAATCTGTATCGGTTTCATTAATATTGAAACCCATTTTAGCCAGCAAGGTTACCTTGATAGTTTATATATACATCCGGATTATCAGCGCAAGGGATTAGGCGAACGTGCTTACCTTGTTGTAGAAGATTGGGCTAAGGCGCAGGGGTATTCTCGTTTGAGCCTGGATGCATCCTATTTATCGAAAGGATTATTTAATCAAATGGGCTTTACGCAGGTACAGGCCAGTTACCAGCAAAAACGAGGGCAAATTATTCGCGGCTTTTATATGGTTAAAGAGATTTAATCATTGTTCAACTTTGGTTTTAAACAGTAGTGCAAAGAATCGTGCTGTAAAGCATGGGCGTAAGGCAGTTGAAGGTGACTATTCTATTTGTAGCAAAATACCGTTAATCTCAATCTATTAACAATTGAATCTAAGGGCTGAGAATGAAGATTCGACTATTTACGCCAGCGGATGTTTCGCAGCTTGCGGCAATCTTTGAGGCAAGTGTTATGCAAGGCTCTGGCGAGTATTACTCGTTTGCTGAACGTTCAGCTTGGGCTTATATCGAAGGCGAGAGCCGCAGCGACAGTTATTGGCTTGAGCGTCTTAAAGGAACCACTATTTGGGTGGCTGAGACGGAAAACATGTTGGTAGGTTTTATCAATCTTAAGGTGGGTGATGACAGTGAGGTTGAAGCTTCGGCCGAAATCGAATGTTTATTTGTCCATCCTGAATATGCACGCTCTGGCGTAGCAACCACTTTATATTTTGCGTTATTTGAACAAGTAAAAGCCTTAGCCCTTAAACGATTAATGGTTGAAGCATCCTATTTAGCGCGGCCTTTTTTTGAGAAACAGGGCTTTCGTAGTACGCGCCGAAATGAGCATAAACGCTTTTTAAATACGCTAGATAAGAGTAAAGGGCAGGCCGCTCAAGTTCTGGTTAACTTTAGCATGACCCTTGCCCTCTAATAGGTAAGTACTGCTGTTAATTCGCGCCAGCTAAATATTAAACCGATGGCATCAAACTTTAGTCGTTTGCTGATAAATCAAATACTAACGCGGTGATTTGACCAGCAGTCGCGCTAAAGTCGACACTGGTAAGCTGGGTTAAATGTGCGCCATCACCAGGGGTCAATGTCGTGCCGTTGATATCCAATGTGCCTTCAATCAATTGCACATACAGATGACGACTCACTTGTATGGGCGTTCTGTCCATTGTTACGCTTTCACCTTCGCTCAGCATTAAACGATAAACGGTGGCATCTTGTTGTACTTTAAGCGTGCCATTGTCACCAGTGGGAGTCACCACGGCCGTCAGTGCAGAGCTTTGCTCGAAGGCTTTTTGCTGATAACCCGCATCGATACTTAAGGTGTCGGGGCGGATCCAAATCTGTAAAAAGTGTAGCGGCTCAGTATTAGAGGCATTGAACTCACTGTGATAAATACCTTTACCCGCTGACATTAATTGAAACTCGCCCGCGGGTAAGATTTTGATATTACCGAAGCTATCCTTGTGGGCGATAGTGCCGGATATCACGTAACTGATGATCTCCATATCTTTATGACCATGAGTATCAAAACCTGCGCCGGGTGCCACTGTGTCATCATTAATCACTCTTAAGGATGAAATTCCCATGTGGGCTGGATCGTAGTAGCTAGAAAAAGAGAAAGTGTGTTGACTCTTTAGCCAGCCTAAATCTGCCTGACCGCGATCCTGTGCTTTGCGTAGTGTGATCATCTTGATTCCCCTTATTTGATGCGGCTAGCTAAAAGATTGTCGAGTGATAATTTACCTGCACCTGAAACTGCCAGTGATGCTGTGGCTGCCAGTAGTGCTAAACCAAATTCATAACCGTTGTTAGCAAGGAACAACCCATTACCTATATGTACTGAGAAAATCGCGATAACCATGGTGAATGACAATACTAGAGCCGTTGGGCGAGTGAGTAGACCCAATAACAACAACAGTCCACCAAAAAACTCACTTGAACCTGCCATTAAAGCCATTAAGTAACCCGGCGTTAGGCCAATTGACGTCATCCATTGGCCTGTTCCCTCTAAGCCATAGCCACCAAACCAGCCAAACAGTTTTTGTGAACCATGGGCGATTAAGATAATCCCGATAGGAATACGCAGTGCCAGAGGTGCAAAACTTGGTGCCGATTTCAGTATTTTTGTAATGAGTGTTTTCATGGTATGTTCCTTCTTTCAAATTATTTAAATTATGTTTAAGTATTATTTAAGCGTGTTATTAACGGGTTCTTCATTGTCTTTAGTCGTGTATCTGAAAGAACACCTCTATTGCTAAGCAGTGTAGACTTGATCTTTACTGAAAAAAATCGGAACATTTTCAATTTTTATTTCAAATAATTTGAACAAGAGGTGTGTATGTTGCCATCTATTAGTCTTGATGGATTAATCGTGCTCGATGCGATTGATAAAAAGGGCAGTTTCTCTGCTGCGGCGGAGTCTTTGTTTCGAGTACCGTCGGCGTTGACTTACACAGTACAAAAACTAGAAAGTGATTTAGGGACGAAATTATTCGAACGTAAAGGCCAGCGCGCAGAGCTGACCTTAGTTGGTCAACTGGTATTGCGCCAAGGTCGAGAAATCCTCGCCGCAACATCAAGGCTTGAAGAGGCAGTACGTCAATTGGAGACGGGCTGGGAGTCTTCGCTAACCTTAGCCATAGATACCGTGGTGCCAGATTTACCCCTGTTGCAGTTGATTGGTGAATTTACTGAGCTAGGCAAGCAAGTGGCCGTGAATATTAGTGAAGAGTCCTTGGGTGGCGGCTGGGATGCACTCTATTCGGGCCGTGCCGATATTGCGATTGGCGTGACGGGTGAGAGGCCCAAAGGCCAATATCATGTGGTTGAAATGGGTGAATTAGAGTTTGTGTTTGCTTTAAATCCTGCCCACCCATTAGCGCAACATAGAGATCCTATTCCGACTGAGGCCTTATTGCAGTTTCCCTCGATTGTGGTAGCCGATAGTTCAACCGCACTAGCGCAACGTTCAAGCGGTTTATTTGATAGTCGCCAAGTGATTAGAGTGCCGAATATGCAGACCAAAATTAAGGCGCAGCAATTAGGGTTAGGTGTGGGCTATATTCCAAAGCACCTGATCTTGGATGCATTGGCTACGGGGGCGTTAGTTGCTTGTCAGGTAGAAATCCCGCGTCCAGCCCAAAAGGTATTTATGGCTTGGCGTAAAGATAAAGAGGGTAAAGCGCAGGCATGGTTTACTGAGCGCTTACCCCAATGTGCTTGGCTATTTTAAGTTGCCGCTTTAAGTTTGAGTTTGCCATTTAGGAAGGATGCGCAACTACCAGGTGCAGCGTTTATTTGCCGCGCGGCCTGTGGCTGGTGTAATGCACGTGTTGTGACCACAAATCCGATAAATTAGGTGAGCGCTTTAAAAAACGAATAAATGCCTGTGGTAAGGTCAATGATTCCATCGATTCCTGCCAGCGTGCTTGCAATAGTGGATGATAACCTTCTTTCCCTGCAGCGGTGTAAGAGGTTGAAACACCTACATACAGTGATTCATATTCTACTGTTTGCCAAAGGGATTGGCTGCCCTGTTGCATCATTTCTAGCCTAAATAAACGCTCGCCCAATGGCCGTCTACCATCGTAGTAGTAACGTAAACCATAGGTATACGGGAAGCTACCTGCACCTGTACCCAGCACGCTATTGTTAGTGGCGGAGTTAATGGCAGACTCTAATGCTTGATACAGAAACTGGCCTTGGATTTCATACTTTACTAGCGGTAATTCGAATGGCAGTAATTGCCCCATCACATCAGCAAGCGTCAATTGCCCTTGGGAAACAGACTGGCGCACACCGCCAGCGTTATGCAGGGCAAAGTTTATCCGTGGGTCAACAAGTTTAGCCTCTTGAAACATGCTGCGACTCACCCAAGGCGCAATTTGACTGCCGTGGGGCAAACTTTTTGAGGGCAAACGAGTATGGACTAAATTTTTAGGAACTTGTGCGATGACATAATTTTCCATCTCGGCAATAGCGGGTTTATAGATGTCCCTAATCACGCCGGCGATATCAGCATCGGCTTCGTCCCACAAAATATGTGGATGTTGGTTGAGTTGCTGACGTACAGCTTGGTAGTCGGTATCGTTGACCGCGACGTTAGCACTTAGCACAAAATGTTGATCGAGCATGAAGTAGTTGCCGCCGTTTAAGGTTAGCATTTTACCTTCAGCATCAAAGGTTATCTCGGCTAGGCCGACCACTTCAGCATATTTGCCCGCATGCACTATTGGCGTGTTATTGATGACTTCACCGTAGGGCATATTACTCAAACCCAGCGCGTTAAAATCGCCCTGTAACGTATGAGTATGTCCCCCTACGATAAGGCTAATGCCCTCGATTTCGGCCGCAAGACGTTTATCCTGATCTAAGCCTAAATGACTGAGTACAATAATATGCTTGATACCTTGTTGTTTAAGATGCTCAACCGTACGCGCCGTGGTGGCAATGGCATCAACAAAATGGGTATCGGGATCGGGACGTGCTATCTCTTTCATCTGATCTAAGGTAATGCCGATGATGGCCAGCGTTTTATCGTGAAAAGGCTTAAGTAGGTATTTGGCTAGTTTTAGTTCATGGTCATAGTCCAAAATATTAGGTAAACCGCGCAAACAACCCGGTTTATTAATATCCTCTTGGCTTAAATCCATATTGCCCGCAAGCAATGGGAAATCAATCTGCTTAGCAAACTCGGCAAGTGTTGCGTTACCTTCATCGATATCGTGATTACCAATGACCATCGCATCGGGCGCTAACAAGTTGAGTAAGTGAGCGTTAGCCTTACCCTTAAAGTGGCTGAAATAAAGTGTACCCTGAAAGCTATCGCCGCCGTGCAAAAAGATAAAAGGTGTATTGGCTTCAGTCGCCGCTTGGCGCGCCTTGGCAATATGATGGCCAATACGGGCATAACCACCGCTATGGCTAGTCATATCAAGCTTAAGATGACCTACTGTTAGATTAAATTGCACGCGGCTAGGTTCAAAATTGGAATGGGTATCATTAATGTGCGCGAGTGAGAGTGTGTAACTCTGTTTCATAACTGACCTCTATTACGGCGGGAAATGATAGCTGTCTCCCCTAAAACAAGTAAGGGAGCTAGGCTCCCTTACTTCATTAATTGCTGAATTATACGCGTTTTAGCCAGATTTGGCTTCATCGTCATCGGATGCGGCTTCAAAATCACCATCATCGGATAGACGAATGCCTTTTTGTTTCATGCGTTTAGTCCACAGTTTTCGGGCTAATTGTTGCATATCGGTGGCAGGATCGTTCAAGTCAACAATCTCCAGTCCTAACATAGACTCGATAATATCTTCTTGAGTAACGATTCCTTGGCTGCTGCCGTATTCATCAACGACCATAGCAATTTGGGTATTACGTTTAATCATTCTCTCAAATAATGGCAGGATTTTTGCCGTTTCAGGCACCACAAATAGACTGCGTTTAAGTTCACCAATCGGGGCGTCTGGTGTATAACGCTCAGCCAGCAGAACATCGGTACGAGTGATGTAACCAATCACATCATCATGATCTTGGTCATACACAGGAATACGGCTAAAAGGCTTTTCGCGATATTGGCGCACAAACTCATTTTGCGTTAAATCAATCGGTAATGAGAACATCACAGTACGTGGCGTCATAATTGCGGTGACTGGCATATCTCGTACTTTAAGCATTTGAGTTAAAATCTTTGACTCTTGCTCATCGAGCTCACCCGATTCATGGCCGATTTTTGCCATTGCGCTCATTTCTTGGCGGATATATTGGCCGTCATCGCCTTTACCCATTAAACGAGTCACTTGCAGTGACATCCAGATCAGCGGTTTAGTGACACGCTTCATCCATGTCACGGCAATAGAAACACTCGGTGCGAGACTACGCCAATGATTGGCACCCAGTGATTTAGGAATAATTTCTGAGAAGAACAGGATAATAAAGGTTAATACGCCTGAAAACACACCTAGCATGTCGTCACCAAATACTTTTGCAGCCTGAGCACCCGCAACGGCAGCGCCGACGGTATGTGCAATCGTATTTAGGGTGAGAATTGACACTAAAGGAGCCTCGACATTCTCTTTCAATTTACGTAAACGAGAGGCTGCGGCACTGTCGGTCTGTTCGAGTGAAGCGATATAACTGGGGGTAACAGAAAGAAGAACCGCTTCGAACACACTGCACAGAAAAGATACTGCGACAGCGACAAGCACTATAATGATGAGGGTTAACATATAGGTGGAATTACAACTCCGTATTTTAGGCCAACATTAGCCCAGCAGTATTCTATCATAGGTTAATTGAGTTACTGGCTAAAATTTATTTGCGTCTGTATAATTCGCCGCCCTGTTGCAGGATTCGGTTTTTGATGTTGAGGTTAGTTATATGAGTGAAAAAAAGATCAATTTGTTAGACCTTGATCGTAAGGCAATGCGCGCATTATTTGCGGATATGGGGGAAAAACCCTTTCGTGCCGACCAACTCATGAAATGGCTTTATCATTTCGGTGTCAGTGACTTCGAAGAGATGACCAACATCAACAAAGTGTTACGTCAAAAGTTGGCGGCGCGCTGCGAAATCGTTGCACCTGAAATAGCCAGTTTTCAAAAGTCGACCGATGGTACCATTAAATTTGCGATCAACGTTGGCCAAGGCCAAGAAGTCGAAACGGTTTATATTCCCGAGGAAGAACGTGCCACCTTATGTGTGTCATCACAGGTGGGATGTGCCCTTGAATGTACTTTCTGCTCTACCGGCCAGCAAGGGTTTAACCGTAACTTAACGGTTTCTGAAATCGTCGGCCAAATCTGGCGTGTATCGCACTTTTTAGGTTTTGCTAAAGACACCGGCGAGCGTCCTATCACGAACGTGGTGATGATGGGCATGGGCGAGCCATTATTGAATTTAGCTAACGTTATTCCTGCAATGGACATCATGCTCGATGATTTTGGTTTTAGTTTATCAAAACGTCGCGTGACCCTATCAACATCAGGCGTGGTTCCAGCGTTAGATAAATTAGGTGATGCGATTGATGTGGCTCTTGCGGTCAGTATTCATGCACCAAATGATGAGCTGCGTGATATTTTAGTCCCCGTTAATAAAAAATATCCGCTGAATGAGTTTTTAGCGGGTATTCGTCGTTATATTGCTAAGTCCAATGCTAACCGTGGCCGCGTCACAGTTGAGTATGTGATGCTCGATCATATTAACGACAGCACAGACCAAGCCCATGAGTTAGCTAAATTGATGGTTGATACGCCTTGTAAGATAAATTTAATTCCATTTAACCCTTACCCTGGTTCACCTTACGGCCGTTCGTCTAATTCTCGAATTGATCGTTTTTCTAAGGTGTTAATGGAATACGGTTTTACTGTGATTGTGCGTAAAACCCGTGGCGATGATATTGATGCGGCCTGTGGTCAGTTAGCCGGAGATATTCGCGATAGAACCAAGCGTTTAGCAAAAAAACGCATGCAAGAAAACCAGATATCAGTCACAATGGATTAACTCTTTGTTTGCACAGATTTATAGGCTTGCCAATGAAGCATGGATTGCCAAAGTTTTCGTTAGTGTTAACCCTGTCTTTATTCATTACAGGGTGCGTTACTGAGCGTACTTATACCGGAACCGATATTCCTGTTTCGGAGCGAAAGTTAGACAAGGTCGCCGCTGCGCGTGAGCGGATGCAACTGGGATTAACCTATTTAAATCGAGGCAATTCAGAACAAGCTAAATATAATCTCGATAAAGCATTAGAATATGCTCCAGAGCTTGAAGATGTCCATATTGCTTTGGCTTATTACTACCAAACCGTGGGCGATTTAGTACGTACCGAAGAGTCGTACATGAATGCCATTAGTACTAAGGACGCCTCTGGCGATTCCATGAATAATTTCGGGGTGTTTTTGTGTCAACAAAAGCAATACAACAAAGCTGAAAAAATGTTTTTGGCCGCAATTGAAATGCCCAAATATACGCGTACTGCTTCAAGTTATGAAAACTTAGGCCTTTGTAGCCGAGAAGCTAGACAAGCAGAAAAGGCAAGACAGTATTTTCAGATGGCGTTAAAGTATGACCCGAGACGTTCGGTGTCGTTGCTGGAGTTAGCTGAGTTAGAAGCCGAACTAGGTGATTATATACAGGCGCGAAATCAATTAGCGCGTTATCACCAAGTTGCAGAACAAACTCCAGAAAGTTTAGCGCTCGGAATTCAAATAGAGCAGGCAGTGAATGATGATGCCGCTGTGAAAAGATTTGGTATTTTATTGCTTGCCAAATTCCCAGCATCACCTCAGGCCAAGCAATACAGAGCTAATTTGCATCAATGAAAGATCATGAAACCCATGCACCAGTTGAATCCTTAGTAACAGAGTCAATTGCGCCAGATGTAACGCTTGGAACTTTATTAAGACATGGCCGTGAAAAAATGGGCCTCAGCCTTCAAGAAGCAGCAGTAAAACTGCACTTACGTCCTAGTGTTCTAGAGGATATTGAAGCTGATAACTTCACCAACATTGCTTCGCCAACGTATGCCCGTGGTTATGTTAAAAACTATGCTCGTATGGTTAATGCTGATACTGCTTTGATTGAAGCCTGTTTATTACGTCAAGTGCCGGTAGTGGCTGAGCCGCCAATGCAGAGCTTTTCTCGTAAAACAACCTATCAAGCCAGTGACAAACGTTTAACTTGGCTGAGTATTTTTATTGTCATTGTGTTACTTGGTTTATTGGTCGTTTGGTGGATGCAAAAATCTACCTTACTGACAACAGTTGATTTATCACAACCTACAGCTGAAGAGGTCGCAGCGGTCAATCAAACTTTGCCGGGCGACGTACTTTTGACCGAAACCGATGCGAGCAAACAGTTAACGGAAATAGCCGCTAATGGCTCTATGTCGATTGATGGCCCAATTAAAGATACCGATGCCAGCACTATTGATGTCAGCACTGGACCTACTGACAATAATTATGCTCGAGCAGCTGACACGAGCAATGAAGATGGTGGTTCGGTCGCTGCTGCAACGGTCACCTCGCAAACGGCTCCAATGGTTCAGCAGCCTCTTGTTGCATCAACTCCTGCACCGACTCCGGTATCTCCAGCCACTAACATCAATACCGCGGCAGTAGTTGAAGGCCAATCTACGATAGATCTTCAGTTGAGCGGTGATTGCTGGATAAACATTGTCGATGCGAAAGGTAAAGCCTTAGTTGATGGCGTTAAAGGTGCTGGCGCTGTCGTGCAAGTGAGCGGTATGCCGCCGTTTAAAATTATTTTAGGTGCGCCCCATGTGGCAACCTTAAGTTTAGATGGTCAAATAGTTAGTTTGGCGGATTTCCCCAAGGGGCGTGTTGCACGTCTAACCTTGCCTAAAGTCTGATGACCACGTAATGATCTGCAGCACGAACTGAAATAGAGCGTATTAAGCATGTATAATGAAACTCCCATAAAAAGACGTCCTTCCACCCGCATTTATGTGGGTAATGTACCGATTGGTGATGGGGCGCCGATTGCTGTTCAGTCAATGACCAATACTAAGACTACCGATGTTGAAGCAACCGTTGCTCAAATTCGTGCCTTAGAAAAAGTCGGTGCCGACATAGTACGTGTCTCTGTGCCGACTATGGATGCGGCAGAAGCCTTTAAGCTCATCAAACAAGCGGTTAATGTGCCTTTAGTCGCTGACATTCATTTTGATTACCGTATTGCCTTAAAAGTGGCCGAGTACGGTGTCGATTGCCTGCGCATTAATCCAGGTAATATCGGCAATGAACAACGTATTCGTAGCGTGGTTGAATGTGCCCGTGACCACAATATTCCTATTCGTATTGGTGTAAACGGTGGTTCATTAGAGAAAGATCTAATGGACAAGTACAAAGAGCCAACACCACAAGCCTTGCTTGAATCAGCCATGCGTCATGTGGATATTTTAGACCGATTAAACTTTGAACAATTTAAGGTCAGCGTTAAAGCGTCTGATGTTTTTTTAGCGGTTGAATCCTATCGTTTATTAGCAAAACAAATTCGTCAGCCTTTGCATTTGGGTATTACCGAAGCGGGCGGCGCGCGCGCCGGTTCAGTCAAATCAGCGGTAGGTTTAGGCATGCTATTGGCCGAAGGTATTGGCGATACATTACGTATTTCGCTGGCAGCGGATCCTATCGAAGAAATCAAAGTCGGTTTTGATATTCTAAAATCGCTGCGTATTCGTAGCCGCGGCATCAACTTCATTGCCTGCCCATCGTGTTCTCGGCAAGAGTTTGATGTGATAAGTACGGTTAATGAGTTAGAACGTCGTCTCGAAGACATTACTACCGCCATGGATGTGTCTATTATCGGCTGCGTAGTAAATGGCCCAGGTGAAGCTTTAGTGTCACATATCGGCTTAACCGGCGGATACAATAAGAGCGGATATTACGACGAGGGTGAACGCCAGAAAGAGCGTTTTGATAACGACAACATAGTCGATTCCCTCGAAGCGAAAATACGTGCAAAAGCCAGCTTAATGGCCAACCGTATTCAAGTAAAAGATACAACTGAGTAATATGCGTACGCATTTGGGTATAGATTACGCCTAATGATTTTGAGCTATACCCCGAAACTGACGGGGTCGTTTTACGTTTAGTCTTGAAAAGCCTATAATGCGTGACATTTTTTATTAATTTAGCGAAATCAGACGAGTCGATACAGTGGCAAAACAGATCCAAGCGATTCGCGGAATGAATGACATTCTGCCAACTCAAAGTCCTCTATGGCAAAAAGTGGAAGCGGTACTACGTTCAAGCGTCAGTGCTTACGGTTACAGCGAGATCCGCACTCCAATAGTCGAAAATACTGATCTTTTTAAACGCTCTATTGGTGAAGTAACTGATATTGTTGAAAAAGAAATGTATACCTTCGCTGACAACAATGGTGACAGCCTAACGTTGCGCCCAGAAGGTACGGCATCAACCGTGCGGGCGGGTAACGAAAATGGCCTACTGTATAACCAAGAGCAACGCCTTTGGTATATGGGCCCTATGTTTCGCCACGAACGCCCGCAAAAAGGTCGTTATCGCCAGTTTAACCAATTCGGTGTTGAAGTCTATGGCATAGGTACGCCTGACATTGATGCTGAAGTCTTAATGTTATCTGCCCGCCTGTGGGATAAGCTCGCAATTAGTGAGCATGTTTCATTAGAGCTAAACACCCTTGGCGATCCAGCCGAACGCGTGGTTTACCGTGATGCTTTGATTGCGTTTTTAGAGCAGCATAAAGATGCGCTCGATGAAGAAAGCAAGCGCCGTATGTACACTAATCCGCTGCGGGTTTTAGATTCAAAAGATGCCAATGTACAAGCTATTTTAGCCGATGCGCCAGAGTTGATGGATTTCCTCGGTGAAGAATCAAAGACACATTTTTCGCAATTGCGTGAACTACTTGATGCTGTTGGTATCAAATACACCATTAATCCGCGCCTAGTTCGTGGTTTAGATTATTATAATCGCACGGTATTTGAATGGGTTACATCTAGTTTAGGCTCGCAAGGGACTGTACTTGCTGGTGGTCGCTACGATGGTTTAGTCGCTCAATTAGGCGGTAAAGATACCCCTGCAGTCGGTTTTGCGATGGGGCTAGAGCGCATTGTATTGCTGCTTGAAACCTTAGAGCTGACAAAAGATATCCCAGCAGCTGTCGATGTGTATGTTATCGCTATGGGTGATAGTTGCCTTGTCGAAGCGATTAAAGCGGCGCAGGAATTACGTGATGCACTGCCAAGTCTTAAAGTGATGAGTCACTGTGGCGGTGGCAACGTGAAAAAACAAATGAAACGTGCTGATAAAAGTGGTGCGAGTGTAGCGTTACTGATAGGTGAGGATGAACTCGCTGACGGTATGGTTACAGTGAAACATTTACGCAATAACAACGAACAACAACGGATAGCTCGACATGCCTTAAGTGCATATTTAGCTGAACTGGCCATTAAGTAACAGATTACATAAGAGGACGTGCGCGTGGAAATTTATAGCACAGAAGAACAACAAGTTGATGCTATCAAGCAGTTCTGGAAAGATTACGGCAGTTCAATTTTAATTGGTGCAGTAGTGGGATTAGGTGGTTTATATGCGTGGAATTACTATTCCGACGCAAAAGTGGCGCAGGCGGAAGAAGCCTCAAAAGCGTTTCACGAATTGACCACAAAATCAAGCGACGAAGCCGCAATACTTGCGGGCGTCGCTGAGTTTTCTAAAAGTCATGATCAAAAGGGTTATCAAGCCTTATTAGAACTGATCGTGGCAAAAACAGCGGTAGAAGCGAAAGATTACCCTAAAGCTATTGATGCTTTAAACAAGGTAATAGCAGCTAAACCGGGTGCAAGTCTTGATGTGATTGCAACCTTGCGTTTAGCACGCGTTCAGGCAGAACAAGATCAAATGGATGCAGCGCTTGCAACATTAGAGCAAGTGACTGACAAAGCGTTTATCGCCCAGCGTGAAGAATTGAAAGGTGACTTTTTAGTTCGTCAAGGTGAACATGAAAAAGCCAAAGTGGCTTATCAAGCTGCCATGGATAATGGTGGTGTGGTGACAAGCCCTGCGCTTAAAATCAAACTTGATAGCCTAAATCAGGCATAAGGGATCCTTTGATGAAGTCTTGGTGCAAAAACCTGCTGGCCGCTGGATTAAGTCTGGCTATGTTATCCGCCTGTTCGTCGAGCGATGTTGAAGAGGAGCCAGTGAGTGAGCTAACGGAAATTCAGGCAACAGTATTTCCTGAAGTGAGTTGGAGCGCCTCTGTTGGTAGTGGCGTGGGTGACTATTATTCTCGCCTAGCTCCGGCTGTGAATTACGGCAAAATCTTTGCTGCCGATCGCTATGGACAAGTTATCGCCTTTGATCAAACGACAGGCGAGCGCGTATGGACTAAAGATTTCAGTGAAGAATTTCGCGACAATGTCTTAGCTAAAAACAAAGGCGCCCGTATTGCCGCTGGCGTGACTGCTGCGCGTGATAAAGTTTTTATAGGTGGTGAAAGTGGGCTGTTAGCCGCGCTCAACGCCGAAGACGGCCAAGTGTTATGGTATGTCGTTGCAGGCGGCGAGTTACTGTCAGCACCTACGGTTGCCGATGATGTGGTGGTGGTTAGCACGAGTTCAGGCTCACTCGAAGCATTTAACGTCGATACAGGCGCTAAGCTATGGGTGTATGAAATGCAATTACCGAACCTAACCCTGCGTGGTACTGGTTCAGCAGCTTACGAAGCCGGTGGTTTCTTCATTGGCACCGCCGATGGCAAAGTGGCCGTAGTGATCAAAAATAATGGTCAAGCAGCATGGGAACAAGCGATTTATAACCCAACCGGTGGTAACGAGTTTACTCGTATGGCCGATGTGGATATGACGCCGTTGATCCTTGGCGACAATTTATATGCAGTAAGTTACAACGGTAACTTAGTGTCGATGGAATTACGCACGGGTCGTGTGGTGTGGACGCGTAAGTATTCTAGCTTTAACGAGTTAGCCTCAGCGGGCTTAAGCTTGTTTTTAGTTGATGATCACAGCCGTATTTACTCGGTTGATAAACGTAACGGTTTAGAGTTATGGAGTAATTCAGAGCTTGCCAACCGCACGTTGACATCGCCCGCTGTGTATCAAGACTATTTAGTAGTAGGTGATTTTGAAGGTTACCTACATTTTATCGATCGCAGTACAGGGACGATTGTTGGTCGTGTCCAAGTGGACAGTTCTGGGTTATACAGCCAACCATTAGTGGTTGATGATAAAATCTATGTTCAAGGTCGCAGCGGAAAGTTAGCTGTTGTAACACTTCCATAGTTAACAGTGTTATCCTTGTAGAGCCCCTGGAAGTGTGTTCCGGGGGCTTTTTATTGAAAAGTTTTATAGAGGCAAAATCATGATCCCTGTAGTGGCCCTTGTTGGTCGGCCGAACGTCGGTAAATCCACCCTATTTAATCGCCTTACGCGCACGCGTGATGCGTTGGTTGCTGACTTTCCTGGCCTAACACGTGACCGTAAATATGGTCGCGCATTTTTATCTGGCTATGAGTTCATTGTGGTGGATACCGGTGGTATCGACGGCACTGAAGAGGGGATCGAGACTAAAATGGCCGAGCAATCCCTTGCCGCCATTGAGGAGGCCGATGTCGTTTTATTTATGACCGATGCGCGCGCGGGTTTGACTGCTGCGGATCTTTCTATTGCTCAGCATTTACGTAGCCGTCAAAAAACCACTTTTGTGGTTGCTAACAAGGTTGACGGTATTGATGCCGACTCAGCCTGCGGTGAATTTTGGTCATTAGGTTTAGGTGAAGTTTACCAAATGGCAGCGTCTCAAGGACGCGGCGTCACCAACATGATTGAATATGCGCTAACGCCTTACGCCGAAGCTATGGGTATTGTGCGCCAAGAAGACGGTGAAGTGACCGAAGAGCGCGAATACACCGAAGAAGAAGCTGAAGCTGAGCAAAAGCGTCTACAAGATTTGCCTATTAAGCTGGCGATTATCGGTAAGCCTAACGTCGGTAAATCAACGCTTACTAACCGGATTTTAGGTGAAGAACGCGTCGTGGTATTTGACGAGCCTGGTACAACTCGTGACAGCATTTATATTCCAATGGAACGTGAAGGCCGCGAATACGTGCTTATCGATACTGCGGGTGTACGTCGTCGCAGTAAAGTACATCAAGTCATTGAGAAATTCTCGGTGATCAAAACCTTGAAAGCAGTTGAAGATGCCAACGTGGTGTTGCTTATTATCGATGCCCGTGAAGGTGTTGCCGAGCAAGATTTAGGCCTATTAGGTTTCGCACTTAATGCGGGCCGTGCGTTGGTGATTGCTGTTAATAAGTGGGATGGTATAGATCAAGGTATTAAAGACAGAGTGAAGAGCGAGCTTGACCGTCGCCTTGGCTTTATTGACTTTGCCCGTATTCACTTTATTTCGGCGTTGCACGGTACTGGTGTTGGCCATTTATTTGAATCGATTGAAGAAGCTTATGACAGTGCCACGCGCCGTGTCAGTACTTCTATGCTGACTCGTATCATGCAAATGTCGCAGGATGATCACCAACCACCATTGGTCAATGGCCGTCGTGTTAAGCTTAAATATGCTCACGCGGGGGGTTATAATCCGCCAATCGTGGTCATTCACGGTAACCAAGTGAGTCGTTTACCGGATTCTTATAAGCGTTACATGATGAACTACTTCCGTCGTTCACTTAAAGTGGTTGGTACGCCGATTCAACTGCGTTTCCACGAGGGTGATAACCCATTTGAAAACAAGACTGAAAAGTTGACCATGAGCCAAGAGCGTCGTCGCAAGCGCGCGCAAAGCCATATCAAAGACAGAAAAACCAAATAGTGTTATTTATCATACACATTTGAAACAAAAGGAACCCTAGGGTTCCTTTTGTGTTTTACGACCATTTAACCTTTTCGTACCAAGGGGTTACGTTGACTATTCGAGCAAGGTTATTTGCGTAACCGTTGAGATCAGTTGCCCGTGGCGCAAGCGGGTTTGCACACTATCACCGATTGCTACGTTATCGGTGCAATCGATAACTTGGTTATGCACATCGGTGGTAATGCTGTAGCCGCGGCTTAAAGTGGCAAGCGGACTGACAGTTTCAAGCTGATGGGCCGCGTATTTTATCCGCTGTTCACTTTGGCTCTGTTTGTCCTGCAATGCATCCTGTAAGCGACTGGCAAGATAACTTAGTCTGTTAGCCTCAATAACAAGTTTATGTTTGGGAGACTGCTGTTCAAGGCGGCTGGTGAGCAATTGCTGGCGGCGGCTAAGCAGGTGTAAACGATTCGATAGCGCCGACTCTAGTCTTAATTGCATCTCATCGAATCGTTGTTCGAACTGCTGCAAGCTACGTTTAGGATCTTGGCGCTGCAGTAGGTGTTCAAGCAAACTTAAGCGCCGTTCCTGCTTGAGCTGATAATGCTTTGCGCTTTGCGCTAGACGCGATAATGCCATTGCCAGTTTTTGTGTTTTATTGTCGCTATCTTGGGATAACAACTCAGCACCAGCAGAAGGAGTTGGCGCGCGAATATCGGCCACATAATCACTGATGGTGGTATCGACTTCGTGACCTACTGCGCTAACAATGGGCAGGGCGCTGTTATAAATGGTCTGCGCGAGGGCTTCGCTGTTAAAACACCACAAATCTTCAAGCGAGCCACCCCCGCGGGTAAGCAGTAACACGTCAACTTCTAACCTTTGATTGGCGATATTAATCGCTTGGCAAATATTGATGTCAGCATTAGCGCCTTGCACTTGAGTCGGGTAAATAACGACTTCAATTGAAGGGTCGCGCCTTGCTAATACGTGCAGTACATCGCGAATGGCCGCGCCCGTTGGCGAAGTAATAACGCCAATACGTTGGATATTTTTCGGCAAAGGCCTTTTAGTGTCAGCAGCAAATAACCCTTCGGCGGCGAGTTTCATCTTGAGTGCATCGAACTGCTGCGCCAGTAGCCCATCCCCAGCGGGTAGCATAGACTCAATTAATAATTGATAGTCGCCTCTGGGTTCATAAACGCTGATCGCGCCTTTAACTAACACTTGCTGACCATTGATGGGCTTAAAACTGACGCTCTGATTACGCCCTTTAAACATAGCGCAACGAATTTGTGACGAGTGGTCTTTTAAGGTTAAATACCAATGACCTGAGCTGGGTGATGAAAAGTTGGAGATTTCACCATTGAGCCAAATTTTACCCAGTTGCCCTTCGAGAATTTGTCTGACTTCACCGTTGAGCCGCGAGACAGTGTAAATATTATTTTTGGTGCCTTGCATCGTTTTACTCAAAAAATGGGTGATATTTACTATTTTCCATTTACCAGTGGCGATATGCAAGGTATAATCCCGCCGCAATATTTCACCTCTAAAATCCTACTCAAATGGGGAGATGTTGCAAATGCTACGTTTAATTAAAGAAGCGCTTACTTTTGACGATGTGTTGCTTGTTCCTGCGCATTCGACTGTACTCCCAAATACCGCCATCCTAAAAACTCGCCTGACCAAAACCATTGAATTGAATATCCCACTTGTGTCTGCTGCTATGGACACAGTAACCGAAGCTCGTCTGGCGATCGCTATCGCGCAAGAAGGCGGTTTAGGTTTTATTCATAAAAATATGAGTATTGAACAGCAAGCCGAGGAAGTTCGTAAAGTGAAAATTTACGAAGCAGGCGTGGTTCAACAACCTGTTACTGTTACCCCATCAACAACCTTAGCTGACCTCAAAATATTAACATTGAAGAATGGTTTTGCGGGTTACCCCGTTGTTAACGATGCCAATGAACTCGTCGGAATCATTACCGGACGTGACGTGCGTTTTGTCACGGACTGGAGTCGAACGGTAGAAGAGGTGATGACGCCAAAATCGCGTTTAGTCACAGTTGCCGAAGGCACTAAATTAGATGAAGTACAAAAGCTGATGCACTCGCATCGCATCGAAAAAGTCCTTGTTGTTGATGATAATTTCAAACTAAAAGGTTTGATCACCGTTAAAGACTTCGAGAAAGCCGAACGTAAACCTAACGCTTGTAAAGACGAGTTAGGCCGCTTACGCGTTGGTGCAGCCGTGGGTGCTGGCGCGGGTAATGAAGAGCGTGTTGACGCACTCGTTAAAGCCGGTGTTGACGTACTACTTATCGACTCTTCCCACGGACATTCAGAAGGCGTTTTACAACGTATTCGTGAAACCCGTGCTAAGCACCCCAATTTACAAATTATAGGCGGTAACGTTGCCACGGCGGAAGGTGCATTAGCGCTAGTTGAAGCTGGCGTTAACGCAGTTAAAGTAGGTATCGGCCCTGGCTCTATTTGCACTACGCGTATCGTAACAGGTGTGGGCGTACCGCAAATTACTGCCGTTTCTGATGCGGCTGAAGCATTGAAAGGCTTAGGTATTCCGGTTATTGCTGATGGCGGTGTGCGTTTTTCTGGCGATTTAGCTAAGGCTTTAGCAGCGGGCGCATCGTGCATTATGGCGGGTTCTATGTTTGCAGGAACAGAAGAAGCCCCTGGCGAAACAGAACTATTCCAAGGTCGTACTTATAAGTCATACCGCGGTATGGGCTCATTAGGTGCTATGTCTCAAGGTTCTTCAGATCGCTATTTCCAATCTGACAATGCGGCCGACAAACTGGTGCCTGAGGGCATTGAGGGTCGCGTACCTTACAAAGGTAAGTTGAAAGAAATCATTCATCAACACATGGGTGGACTGCGTTCATGCATGGGCTTAACCGGTTGTGCCACAATTACCGAACTGAATGAAAAAGCGCAATTTGTTAAAGTGACCTCTGCGGGCATGGGTGAATCCCATGTACACGATGTCATGATTACTAAAGAAGCACCAAACTACCGTTCAGGTTCTTAAGCGTTTGATGAGAGGGCGCTAAGGCGCCTCTTTGACAACCTATGATTCAATACTCAACGTTGGCTATTGCCGCGTTGAGCAATGTTAAAACAATAGATGAGATAAAGGTTACCCATGAGCGATATTCATGAGCACAAGATACTGATCCTCGATTTTGGTTCTCAGTACACTCAATTGATTGCCCGTCGTATCCGTGAAATCGGTGTGTACTGTGAATTGTGGGCGTGGGATGTAACAGAAGCCCAAATCCGCGAATTTGCCCCGAACGGTATTATTCTTGCTGGTGGCCCTGAAAGTGTGACGGCTGAAAATTCGCCACGTGCACCTGAATACGTATTTACTGCGGGCGTTCCTGTGCTTGGTATTTGCTACGGCATGCAAACCATGTCTGAGCAGCTGGGCGGTAAAGTCATTCAAGGTGTGGGTGAGGGCGAGTTTGGCTACGCGCAAATAGAAATGCTGACAGATTCTTTGTTATTTAAAGGCATTGAAGATGCAGTCAGCGGCGAAGGCAAGCCACTACTAGATGTATGGATGAGCCACGGTGACAAAGTCTCGGCGATTCCTCAAGGATTTGTTGCGGTTGCTAAAACCGACACTTGCCCGTTTGCAGCTATGGCCAATGAAGAAAAGCGTTTCTATGGCGTACAATTCCACCCAGAAGTGACCCACACTCGCCAAGGGCAGCGCATGTTATCGCACTTTGCCTTAGACATTTGTGGCTGCGCGGCAAATTGGAAACCTTCATCAATTATCGAAGATGCGATTGAGCGCTTGAAAAAGCAAATCGGTGATGATGAAGTGATCCTCGGTTTATCAGGTGGTGTTGATTCATCGGTGGTGGCTATGCTGCTGCACCGTGCTATCGGTAAAAATCTGACCTGCGTATTTGTTGATAACGGTCTACTGCGTTTGAACGAAGCTGAGCAAGTGATGGATATGTTTGGCGATCATTTTGGCCTGAATATTATTCATGTTGCAGCAGAAAACCGCTTCCTTGACGCGCTGAAAGGCGAGGCCGATCCAGAAGCTAAGCGTAAGATCATCGGTCGTGTATTTGTAGAAATTTTTGATGAAGAATCAAAAAAATGTGCCAATGCAAAATGGTTAGCCCAAGGCACCATTTATCCCGATGTGATTGAATCTGCGGGCAGCGCCACAGGCAAAGCCCATGTGATTAAATCTCACCATAACGTGGGTGGTCTGCCTGCTGATATGGCACTGGGTCTAGTTGAGCCACTGCGCGAACTGTTTAAAGATGAAGTACGCAAAATTGGTCTTGAGTTAGGTCTGCCTTACAATATGCTTTATCGCCATCCGTTCCCAGGGCCAGGTCTTGGTGTGCGCGTATTAGGTGAAGTCAAAAAAGAATATTGTGACTTGCTGCGCCGCGCCGATGCTATCTTTATCGAAGAACTGCATAAAGCCGACTTATACAACAAAGTCAGCCAAGCTTTTACGGTGTTCTTACCTGTGCGCTCTGTCGGCGTAATGGGTGATGGCCGTAAATATGATTGGGTTGTATCACTGCGCGCCGTAGAAACAATCGATTTTATGACCGCCCATTGGGCGCATCTACCGTATGATTTCTTAGGCCGTGTGTCTAACCGTATCATCAACGAAGTCGATGGCATTTCCCGTGTGGTTTACGATATCTCTGGCAAACCGCCAGCGACGATCGAATGGGAATAAGTTAATTATTTGAATTAACGTGAAAGGCGCCAAGTGCGCCTTTTTTGTTGTTTATGGAGTAACTTGGGTTGAATGACTCTGTTATGAAATATGGTTAATTGACTGATATAATCCGCCTTATTTTTGGCGATGAGATAGGGGCATGAGTGGATCAAATTGAGCTAGATGAGCCATCACAGCAAGACGAATATTGGATGCAAGTAGCAATGCAGATGGCCGAAAAAGCCGAGGCCGCAGGCGAAGTGCCAGTGGGCGCCGTATTGGTAAAGGACGGCCAACAAATTGCCACCGGTTACAATTTATCGATTAGCCAACACGATCCTAGTGCCCATGCGGAAATTTTATGTTTACGGGAAGCGGGGCGCTTAGTCGAAAACTATCGTTTGTTAGATGCAACGCTATATATCACGCTTGAGCCTTGCGCCATGTGTGCAGGTGCTATGGTGCATAGCCGTATTGCAAGGGTGGTTTTTGGCGCACGGGATGAAAAAACTGGCGCAGCTGGTACCGTGATCAATTTACTGCAGCATCCTGCATTTAATCACCAAGTTGAAGTCACTTCTGGAGTATTAGCCGAGGCTTGTAGCGCGCAATTGAGTCGTTTTTTTAAACGTCGCAGAGATGAAAAAAAAGCCCTGAAACAGGCTCAAAAGGCGCAGCAATCGATTGAGTAAACATTGATTTAAGTGGCAGGATTAATCTTGAGATTGGATAAAAGTAAAGAACAGTTTTTGACGATTTAAAATACGTCTATGACGGACTTTTAGTAAAGTGCGACGACGCGCAGCTGTGTTGCTGATGGCTTTTCTTTTCATATAGACCCCATTTATTGTTATTTTGCTGTCGGTTAACGCATTATCGTAGCCGTTAAACCAAGACAGTAACAGTTGCACTTAAATGCGGCAATAGCACGGGTTAGATAAGCTTAATTCAGCATGCGTTTAGCCTACAGATGTGTTTTAGCCTGAGTCTTGGATAAGCTTACGTCTCTAAAGGTGAGTGAGGTTATTTAGGCTGATCTGGGCTTAATGTTCCAGCAGGGAGTGTGGGCTGTTCTTCCTCTAAATCGCTGCTATCGTCATCAGGGTGTTGTTTTGATTGATTATCCATCCACACCAGCGTGTCATAATAGCGGCGAATACTATCGACATAATGCACCGCTTCACTGCCACGAGCGTAGCCATAGCGAGTTTTTTGATAGTATTTACGCTTTTGCAGTAACGGCAACACCTTCTTTAAATCTCGCCATGCATTAGGGTTTAACTCCATTGATTCCGCGAGCTTTCGCGCATCTTCAACATGGGCATAACCTATATTGTATGACGCCAGTGCAAACCACATACGCTGACTTTCGGGGATCGATTCTGGCAAACGGTTGATCATGTCATTTAGGTAAGCCGCGCCGCCGCGAATGCTTTCTTCGGCATCTAAACGATTAGTAATGCCAATTTCCTTAGCCGTGGGTTGGGTCAGCATCATCATGCCACGTACCCCCGTTGCTGAACGAGCATTCGGGTTCCAGTGCGATTCTTGATAGCTCGTCGCCGCCAGTTTACGCCAATCTAAATTGCCGGCGTATTTTTCAAATAAGTGACGATAACGGGGTAATACGGTTTCGATGGCGCGGATAAATGCGCGAGTATCGACATAATCGAAACGTTTCACATGACCAAAGTATTTTTCATTTAAGTGGTCGAGTGTACCGGCGCGTTTTTCTTGATGCCAAAAAGCCAATAATTGGCTCATGAGCTGGTCGCTACGATTGGGCGGTAATAACCAGACAATATTGAGTTTTTCTTCTAACACGGGGCCTAAACGTAAGTCAGGTAAATAGCGGCGGTTGATTTGTACACTGCTGGAATCGGCTATGGTGTAATCAATTTCTTTATTGGCAATCATCGCCAATAATTCTTCGCTGTCCTTGTCGGTAATTTGATCCCATACCAGTGTTGGATAATGTTTTTGCAACTGGGTTAAGGTTTCGACGAAGGCCGAATCGGCAATCACAGTAATCTTACCTTTTAAGTCACTGATGTCTTTAGGGACCGGCATGCCTTCGCGGTAAACTAAGACTTGATTAACACGGTATAGCGGTGGGCCAAGGCGAAATTGTTCTCGTCTAGCGGGTGTTTCAGTCATACCCGCGGCAATAATATCAATGTGATTCTTTTTGAGAGCTTCGTACAGTTCGGCATTGTTAGTGTAAGGCACCATTTTTAGTGGCACGTTTAAGTATTCAGCAAACAACACCGCCATATCGTAATCAAAACCGCTATCGCCTTGACCAGAGGTCATATAAATCTGTGGCCCGTACAAGGTGCCAACTCTTAACTCCGTTAATTTTTTAGGCACAAATTCTGTTTCGTCCACGGCAACAGGCTGACAGGCAGTCAGTAAGAAACCTAGGATAAAAACCAATAAGAATCGAGTCATTAAATGTGCTTATATCAAATTAAATCAACGTTATAAATAAAGGATTAACAGTAGGGCATGAGTGATGAACTGACCAACATTGGTGGGATTATATCCGTTTGTCTGTGATAACGTAAAAAAATCGTTCGTAGAGGTAAATGATGACTTAAAAATACGTCGCTTTTTATATTACAGGAAACACTGTTTTGCGTAATGACACAGGTGATTTGTGCTAGACATTTCCCTATAATAGCGCCAATTCTGACCCCTGCAATAATAAATAATAAGGTGAATAGACGTGATGGAGATCATCCGCGGAGCCCCTGCACTCTCGACGTTTAGAATGCAAAAGCTGATGGAGGCCTGCGAGAATGCGGCGCTTCCGGTACGCCAAATCTATGCTGAATATGTCCATTTAGCGGATTTGAGCGAGTTGCTCAACACTAACGAACGCCAGCAACTTGAAACAATTCTCACCTATGGACCCGCGATAGAAACTCATATCCCCCAAGGTTCACTTCTGTTTGTCACGCCTCGTCCCGGTACTATTTCTCCTTGGTCTTCAAAAGCAACTGACATTGCCCATAATTGTGGCCTTGGTAAAGTGAAGCGTTTGGAGCGAGGCGTTGCCTATTATGTTGAATCAGATGCACTGACAGCGGTTCAGCAACAAGCTTTAAATGCACTGCTGCATGACCGCATGGTTGACATCATTCTCGATGATTTTGCTAAAGCTGATGTGTTATTCAAACGCACCGAGCCAGCACCATTTAAGAGTGTAAATATTCTTGCCGAAGGCCGCCGTGCATTAGAGGTAGCCAATACTGAACTGGGCCTCGCCTTAGCCGAAGATGAAATTGACTATTTAGTCGAAAGCTTCGTCCGTTTAGGCCGTAATCCCCACGATATTGAATTGATGATGTTTGCTCAGGCAAACTCAGAGCATTGTCGTCACAAAATTTTTAACGCAGATTGGACGATTGATGGCGAAGTACAGCCAAAATCATTGTTCAAGATGATCAAGAATACCTTTGAAACCACGCCAGATCATGTGTTGTCGGCCTACAAAGATAACGCCGCGGTGATGGAAGGTTCAGTTGCGGGTCGTTTTTTCCCAGATCCTGATGGGGTGTACAACTATCACACTGAACCTATGCACATTTTGATGAAAGTGGAAACCCATAACCATCCAACCGCTATCAGCCCATATCCAGGCGCTGCAACGGGTTCAGGCGGCGAAATCCGTGATGAAGGCGCAACGGGCCGCGGCTCTAAACCTAAAGCGGGTTTAACCGGTTTTAGCGTATCAAATTTGAATATTCCCGGTTTTGAACAGCCGTGGGAAACCCATTACGGTAAACCCGATCGTATTGTGAGTGCGCTAGATATTATGACCGAAGGCCCATTGGGCGGCGCGGCATTTAACAACGAGTTTGGTCGTCCTGCGCTGGTGGGCTATTTCCGTACCTATGAGCAAGAAGTCAGTAGCCATAACGGTGTTGAAGTGCGCGGTTACCACAAGCCCATTATGTTAGCTGGTGGTTTAGGTAATATTCGCGAAGAACATGTGCAAAAGGGTGAAATTACCGTTGGCGCTAAGCTGATTGTGCTCGGTGGCCCAGCAATGAACATTGGTCTGGGCGGCGGCGCGGCTTCATCTATGGCATCGGGTCAATCGAGCGAAAATCTTGATTTTGCTTCTGTACAACGTGAAAACCCAGAAATGGAGCGTCGTTGTCAGGAAGTGATTGACCGCTGCTGGCAGCTTGGTGATAAAAACCCGATCCAATTTATCCACGATGTGGGCGCGGGCGGCTTATCAAATGCTTTCCCTGAGTTAGTCAATGACGCAGAGCGTGGTGGTCTGTTTAATCTGCGTAATGTGCCATCGGACGAACCGGGAATGAGCCCGCTAGAAATCTGGTGTAACGAGTCACAAGAGCGTTATGTGATGTCAGTTGCCCCTGAAAATCTCGCATTATTCACGGCAATCTGTGAGCGTGAACGTGCGCCATTTGCCGTAGTGGGTGAAGCGACAGCAGAAAAGCATTTAACGCTTACCGATAGCCATTTTGACAATAACCCTATTGATTTACCGCTTGAAGTTTTATTAGGCAAAGCACCTAAGATGAGCCGCGATGTGGTATCAGCTAAAGCAGTCTCTCCCGCACTAAACCAAGATAGTATTGATGTAAAAGAAGCAGTTAAACGTGTATTAAGCCTACCTACCGTGGCGGATAAAAGCTTCCTCATCACCATTGGTGACCGCACAGTTACAGGTTTAGTTAACCGTGACCAAATGGTGGGGCCATGGCAAGTGCCAGTTGCCGATTGCGCTGTGACTGCGGCGAGCTTTGATACCTACGCCGGTGAAGCTATGTCGCTGGGCGAGCGTACGCCGTTGGCACTGCTCGATTTTGGCGCCTCTGCCCGTATGGCAGTTGCTGAGTCAATCATGAACATCGCTGGCGTTGATATCGGTTCGTTTAAACGGATTAAATTATCTGCCAACTGGATGTCTGCGGCAGGTCACCCAGGTGAAGATGCCGGTCTTTATGAAGCGGTGAAAGCCGTAGGTGAAGAATTGTGCCCAGAGCTGAGCCTAACCATTCCGGTCGGTAAAGACTCGATGTCAATGAAGACAGCATGGCAGCAAGATGGCGCGGATAAAACCGTGACGTCACCAATGTCATTGGTCATTACCGCCTTTGGTGTGGTGCAAGACATTCGTAATACCGTGACACCAGAACTACGCACAGATAAAGGCGAGACGTCTTTATTGTTAGTGGATTTAGGTGCGGGTAAAAATCGTTTAGGTGGTTCTTGTTTAGCGCAGGTGTTTGGTGAGCTGGGTGATATCGCGCCAGATCTTGATGACGCTGCACTACTGCGCGGTTTCTTTGAAACCATGCAAAATTTAGTCGCTAAAAAGTCTGTTATCGCTTATCACGATCGCAGTGACGGCGGTTTATTTACCACGTTAGTAGAAATGGCCTTTACAGGTAATACTGGTTTAGACATCGATATAGACGATTTGCATGGCACTGATTTAGAAAGGCTCTTTAATGAAGAACTCGGCGCTGTGCTGCAAGTGAGCCGCGACAACGCCGCAAAAATTGCTGCTCAGTTTGCTATCGCTGGCGTACCTTGCCATGTGATCGGGACTTTAGCCGATGATCAACGCATCACTATTAACGATGGCGCGCGTGAAGTTTTCAGCGATACCCGTGTAGCGCTGCGTACTGTGTGGTCAGAAACCACTTATCGTATGCAAGCACTGCGTGATAACCCAGAGTGCGCGCTTGAAGAGTTTAAGCTCAAACAAGACGAAACCGATTTAGGCTTAACGGTTAACTTAAGTTTTGACCCAAGTGTTGATGTCGCTGCGCCTTATATCCTTAAAGGTATCGCCCCTAAGATGGCTATTTTGCGTGAGCAGGGCGTTAACTCTCAGGTAGAAATGGCTGCCGCCTTTGACCGTGCCGGATTTGAAAGCCACGATGTGCACATGTCGGATATTTTATCGGGCCGTATCAGCTTAGATGAGTTCGAAGGCCTAGTGGCTTGCGGTGGCTTCTCTTATGGTGACGTATTAGGCGCGGGTGAAGGTTGGGCTAAGTCGATTCTGTTTAATGAGCGAGCTCGCGATGAGTTTTCTCGTTTCTTTGAGCGTGATGCAAGTTTCGCCCTTGGCGTGTGTAATGGTTGTCAAATGCTGTCGAACCTGAAAGAAATTATCCCAGGCAGCGAGCATTGGCCACGTTTTGTGCGTAACCGCTCAGAGCGTTTCGAAGCGCGTTTTAGCTTAGTTGAAGTGCAACAGAGCCCGTCGTTATTCTTCCAAGGTATGGCGGGTTCGCGTATGCCTATTGCCGTATCCCACGGTGAAGGTTTGGCTGAGTTCGCCAGTGCACAATCGCTGGCAAAGGCCGAAGCGTCAGGCACCATTGCGCTGCGTTTTGTCAATGGCAAGGGGGATATCGCGACTCAGTATCCACAAAACCCGAACGGCTCGCCAAATGGCTTGACTGGTATTTGTACCACCGATGGCCGCGTAACGTTGATGATGCCGCACCCAGAACGTGTGTTCAGAACCGTAGCTAACTCTTGGCATCCTGATGCTTGGGGTGAAGATAGCCCGTGGATGCGTATGTTTAGAAATGCACGAGTGACCTTAGGTTAAGTGATTAAAATAACCAGCTTTTACCTATATTGAAGGGTAAAATCCGGTTTATGTCATCGTAAAAAAGGAGCGATAATTTCGCTCCTTTTTTCATATTTAAAATGCACTTTTACAAAAAACGATGTATTTCAGGCTATTAATGCTTATTGTAAATATGCTAATAGATCAAAGTGATAAAATAGTCGTATTCAAGCATTAAATACCTATTACTAAGTAGGTCGTAGCTGAGTTGATCTACGACAGGTTGTTTTACTTCACTTGATCACTCAAGAAAACCATCATGATTATTAACAAAAAAAGCCCCCATCTTAATGAGATAGGGGCTTTTTTTGTTAATAGTACGTCAAATTAATCCAATGACTTTTTCGAGTCATTCGGAGTGTTATTTAAGTTCATTAGCGGTATAAAGTTCAACAAAAACACGCTTGTAACTGTTAACCAGACGTTCAAATAATTTAGTCATATCAATATCTCCACACCAAAAGTTAATACCAATGTGCGCGAAGTAGGTTTGGGCTGGGCGACGACACCGTGTAACCCAATGGTCTCCTTAACACAGGCTATATATTAGACAACTCAAATGCGCTTATCAAACGATAAAAAATACAATTATACATTAGATAAAATAATGGTTAATTTCTTGTTTTATTGGTTTAAATACACTGTATAAATATAAGTCATTGTTACTTATGTATTTTTATATGTTAATGTGTTTTTATTTGTTATTTTTCATTAGTCTGGTTGTTGCTATATTTTTAATTTGTTCTGGTTTTTGCTGTTAGCGTACGTTTTTGGTGGCTAAGGTGTAAAACCATGGCTTTATATAGAATAATGCAAGTTCACTACTCTCGTTGGTGGATGTTGTCAATACCTTCCTGTAGGGAAGTGTGTGCCTTGCCGCAAAACCCATCTAAACCACTGGGTTTGATTGATTTGAATCAAACTCAGGCGTATAAAATAATAGTAGATGAGCGTAAATATATATCTTAACTTGCTGATATTTATATTGATGACTCATTTGACCTATTAAGTAGTAAAGTATTGCTCTCAATGTTATGCAATAGTGTGACTCACATCTCGATATGTTATGAGGCTGAGGACTTTTTACACCTTGCAGCTTGGATGTAATGCGAAAGATTAAATTTAACGGTTTATACTGATGACAGATATAAGCACAAAATGAAACTCACTATCCTACCAAGGCACTTGTTGCGAATAATTGCCTATGTCCATAGCCATTGGACGCACCACGTAAGGAGTCACCGATGATTGTTGCAGAGGTTGTTGAGCTGTCACGGTTGCAGTTTGCGCTGACAGCCATGTATCACTTCCTATTTGTTCCCTTAACTTTGGGGCTAGCATTCTTGCTGGCGATCATGGAATCACTGTATGTGATGACAGATAAACAAATTTATAAAGATATGACGAAGTTCTGGGGTAAGTTATTTGGAATTAACTTTGCCTTAGGTGTGACGACGGGTTTGGCGATGGAGTTCCAATTCGGAACGAACTGGTCTTACTATTCGCACTATGTAGGCGATATTTTCGGCGCGCCATTAGCGATTGAAGGCCTGATGGCGTTCTTCTTAGAATCGACCTTTGTGGGTATGTTCTTCTTTGGTTGGGATCGCTTCTCTAAACGCCAACATTTAATGGTGACTTGGTTAGTGGCCTTTGGTTCTAACATGTCAGCCCTTTGGATTTTGATCGCAAACGGTTGGATGCAAAACCCTGTCGGTTCTGTGTTTAACTACGAAACAATGCGTATGGAGATGGTCAACTTCTCTGAGGTGGTCTTTAACCCCGTCGCGCAGGTGAAATTTGTCCATACCGTGGCATCTGGTTATGTCGCTGGTGCCATGTTTGTATTGGCGATCAGTGCTTATTACATCCTCAAAAAGCGTGATTTGCCTTTTGCTCGTCGCTCATTTGCGATTGCGGCCAGTTTTGGTATGGCGTCGATTTTATCGGTTATCGTGTTAGGCGATGAGTCTGGTTATAAAGTGGGTGAGGCACAGCGTGTTAAATTAGCGGCGATTGAAGCTGAGTGGCACACTGAACCTGCTCCAGCAGCCTTTACCGCTGTGGGTTTCCCTAATCAGGAAACCATGCATACCGATTATGCAATTAAAATCCCCTATGCAATGGGCATTATTGCTACCCGCTCACTTGATGAACAAGTCACGGGTATTCACGATTTAATTGCTGAGCATGAAATACGTATTCGTAACGGTATGAAAGCGTATGCCATGTTAGTCAAATTGCGTGCGGGTGATGTTACTCCTGAACTGCGTGCCGCTTTTGACGCTGCAAAAGTGGATTTAGGCTACGGTTTCTTACTCAAACGTTATACCGATAATATTGTCGATGCGACCGAAGAACAGATTAAAGCCGCTGCTAAAGATTCTATTCCAAACGTAGCGCCTATTTTCTGGAGTTTCCGCTTAATGGTGGCTGCAGGCTTTATTATGTTGTTTGTCTTTGCTGCTGCATTTTGGCAAAGCACTCGTCACCAAATTCAAGAGAAAAAATGGGTACTTAGAGCCGCGCTTTATAGTTTGCCATTGCCTTGGATTGCTATTGAGTGTGGTTGGTTTGTCGCTGAATATGGTCGTCAACCTTGGACTATTTCAGAGATATTACCGACCTTTATGTCAGCCTCAAGTTTAACGACTAGCGACTTATGGTTCAGCATCCTGTCTATCACCTTGTTCTACACAGTGCTGTTGGTGATTGAGGTATTCTTAATGCTTAAGTTTATCCGTATTGGTCCGAGTAGTTTAAAAACGGGTCGTTATCATTTCGAGAAACTAGAAGCTTAAGCAGAGGATTTCATTATGTTTGATTATGAAACGTTGAGAGTTATCTGGTGGGCTTTGATCGGCGTACTGTTCATCGGATTTGCGTTAACGGACGGTTTTGATATGGGTGTGGGTGCGTTGTTACCGATTATTGGTAAAGACGACACAGAACGCCGCATTATGATCAACACCATTGCCCCCCATTGGGATGGCAACCAAGTGTGGTTAATTACAGCGGGCGGCGCGTTATTTGCCGCTTGGCCTATGGTGTATGCAGTGTCTTTTTCTGGCTTTTATGTCGCCATGATGTTGGTACTGTTTGCGCTTTATATGCGCCCAGTTGGCTTTGATTACCGTTCAAAAATTGAAAATCCAAAGTGGCGTAAGTCATGGGATTGGGCCTTGTTTGTCGGTGGTTTTGTGCCTCCGCTGATTATCGGTGTCGCTTTTGGTAACTTATTACAAGGCGTACCGTTTGAATTTGACGAGTTCCTACGGGCTAAATACCACGGTGGTTTATTTGGTCTGTTGAATCCTTTCGGTCTGCTCGCAGGTCTGGTGAGCGTAAGCATGTTCATGATGCAGGGCGCTTCTTGGCTGCAAATGAAGACTGATAGTGAACTGCGCGTTCGTGCAGCAAAAGCCACACAATTCTTTGCGTTATTAGTGGCAGTGTTTTTTGCCGCAGCAGGCGTGTGGCTAGCCAATGGGATTGATGGTTATGTAGTGACTTCTACACTCGATCATTATGCGGTTTCTAACCCAGCATTAAAGACGGTTGCGATTGAAGCCGGTGCATGGTTAGCTAACTATGACAAATATCCCATCACTATGTTGTTCCCAATCTTAGGTGTGGTATTACCTTTGTTAGTGATTTTGGTGAGTCGCTTTAACCGTTCCGGTTTTGCCTTCTTATTTAGTTCACTCACAGTGGCTATGGTCATTTTAACCTGTGGCGCAGCGATGTTCCCATTTGTGATGCCATCGTCATTAGATCCTAATGTGAGTTTGACTATGTGGGATGCAACAGCCAGTGAAACAAGCTTAGGTGTGATGACGGTTGCCGCTGCGATTTTTGTACCTTTAGTATTAAGTTACACAGCGTGGACTTACTTCAAAATGTTTGGTCGTATCGGCCGTAAACATATTGAAGATAATAAAGCCTCACTCTACTAATACTGACAATTTAAGGAGCATCTACTATGTGGTATTTCACGTGGTTGTTAGGGGTTTTGTTAGCCTGTTCTTTCGGTATCATCAACGCCTTATGGCTTGAAAATACAGAGAATATGGACAGATCGGCAGATGATGCTGAATAACGTTTAAACTCGATTTGAAAACCTCGCGCTTGCGGGGTTTTTTATTGGGCCATTATTAGGGCGTGTTGACATTTCAGGGTTATTTTTGCAGCGAGTTGGCTGGCTTTTATGCAAGGCAAAGCCTGTGCAGTGTAGTTATTCTACATAAACGGGCGATAACGCAGCAGAAACGCCAGCCAAACGCTGCCCGAAGGGTTCGTCTGGCAAGCTCTTGC
>NZ_JAKILU010000010.1 GCF_023283485.1 Shewanella glacialipiscicola | reverse complement strand
CTGGATACCACGTTCACCGCAACCGTTTCTGGTTCCGATGACGCCGGTAACCCATTTACTGCCGACACCGTTTCGACACACACCGTCGATGGCAGCGCTGATGCACCGACCGTATTAATTGTCGATGACGGTACCCCTGGTGACGGTCTGCTGACACAAGGCGAAATCAGCAGCAATGGTGCTGGCGTACAGTTAACCGTGAGCATCAATGCCGCGGACTTCAGTGCCGGCGGCCATGTGAACCTGACTATCGTCAATGGCACCGAGACCACCAATGTGGAACTGAAACTGGTGAATGGCGAGCTGCGGTTTGCCAATGGCACTCCAGCGAGCGGTTACAGTTACAACGCCACCACTGGTGTTATCAGCTGGACTGAAACCACCCCAGCTGAAGGTGGCAGCATCACGGTCACCGCGACCCAGACCGATGCAGCAAACAACACATCAGACCCAGGCTCTGATACGGCAACGGTCATTTATGCGAAAGACGATAGCTTTACCGAGAAAGAAGATCAGTTGGTAACTGGCAAACTTCTGACCAACGACCATCCAAGCAATACCAGCGTCGTCAGCTTTACCGTTATGCATAACGGTGTGCTAACAAGCTACAATGCTGGTCAAACAGTAGCCCTCTCCATAGGTAGCTTACTAATACAAGCCAATGGAGAGTTCACGTTTATACCTAATCAACATTGGTCAGGCGATGTATCCACTGTGACATACACGACTAATACGGGAGATACGGCAACACTCAATATTTCTGTGCAGCCAGTTGCAGACAAACCATTGGTTGACGTGATACTGACCGCTAATGGCACACCACTTTACAGCGGATTTATCAGCTCAGGGATTACAACTGAACAGTTCCGCAGTGGTGATTTCACTAAACAGCCATTTAGTACCGAAGCTAAGAAGACCGATACCACCAGCAGCCAAGATCAAGTGTTGGGTTCATCCAATAACGATCACCTTGTCAGCCAACAAGGTGGCGGTGATATGCTCTACGGGTACGGCGGCAATGACGTTCTGGTTGGTGGCGATCATATTCAAGGTGATTCACTCTATGGCGGAACTGGTAATGACATTCTGGTTGCAGGTTTAGGCCATGATGGCTTGTATGGTGGCACAGGAACTGATATTGCCGTGCTGATGGGCAATCGTGCAGATTACATCATCACCAACGGCAGTGGATATCATCCTCAAAACGATATCTGGTTTGATTTTACAACTAAAGAAAATGGCGCAGCCGTCGTTAAGGCGCTTCATGATATCGAGTACATTCAATTTGATGACGGCATTTATACACTTGACAAGAACACTGGTCAGCTCGTCATGGTTCAGCCAACCTATGTTGACTACCCAGTTGAAATCAATGCATCTCTAACTGATCGTGACGGCAGCGAATTGCTCGACTCCATTGAATTAAGTGGTTTGCCCGCTGGCACGCAAGTGTTCTACCAGGGAGTGCTACTCGGTGTAGCTGACAATGATGGCAAGCTACTGCTGGATTACAACGGCCCTAATGGCTGGAGTGGTGGCAATCTCTGGGCTGAAAATGCACTGGACGCTTCGCTGACTGGAGTCACAATTCGCGTTCCAGGAGCAACTGCAGGTCAGGTGGACTTGGTGGTAGAAGCGGTTGCCAGAGAAAAAGGGACCGATCTCACTAATTCAGCAACGGGTGAAGATACTATCCGCCTTGATTACTTCAAGGGCACTGAAGGTGAACCTGGAAACCAAGATGTCAATTTTGGTAGCGAGCACAATATTGTGGTTGGCGACTTAGATGGCAGCATTATTCTGCCAGGCCAAAACTACAATATCGCCTTTATGGTCGATAGTTCCGGTAGCATTAACGCTAATACGCTAGAGACGATGAAGTTGCAGTTGGCCCAGGTATTGGAAACCCTCATAGACAGTGCCGGTGGTCCACAAAGCGGCACAGTGAACATCTTCTTGGTTGATTTTGATACTCATGCTAAGGGCAGCATCAGTGTAGATCTTAGTGACCCCAATGCATTGAATATTCTTCAAGAAGCATTAGATGATATGAGCAGCGGCGGCGGCACCAACTATGAGGATGTATTCACTACCACGGCCAACTGGTTCGCCAATGGTGATGCCCAAAATAATAGTGGGGCTACTAATCTTGCCTTCTTTATCACTGACGGCAAACCGACCTACTATAATGCTAATGCGGGTGGTAACCCAAAGGTCTACGACACATGGTGGGACAATAATGATCGTAGCTTGTCACAAGTCATCGGCACTAGCTACGTATTCGGCCAAGTCTATACAGTTAACGGACGTGTGGTGATTGATGAAAATGGTAATGTGTTCAGCGTAGACGACTTCTACAGCGTGAGCCGGAGCCTTGTTGGAGCCATGCGACCCGATGCCCAAGGTAACTATCAGTACTATGCTTTATCTGGTAACGGTAAAGACACCGATACAGATGCAGTTACAAATTCCCAAGCTGGTTTTGCATTACTCTCGGGCCTTGGAGTCACAGTTCAAGCCATCGGCATGGGCTCAAACATCAATGAGGCTGACTTATTACCTTATGACACTGATGGTAATGTTCAAACGAATATAGATGCTGATGATCTAGCCGATGCCATTCTTGGTGACCAAGTTAACGCCATTCCAGGCTCAGATCGTTTTGATGGTGGTGCTGGCGACGATGTCATCTTTGGTGACGCGATACACTTTGCCGGTATTAGCGGTCAAGGTTACGCAGCCATTAAAGCCTACGTTGCCGATAAACTCGGTATTAACGAAGCCAGTGATGCGCAGGTACACAGGTATATCAGTGAACATACTGACGAGTTTGACCAATCTGGGACAAATGATAAAGCAGACATCCTATTTGGTGGTGCCGGTAACGACATTCTCTTTGGTCAAGGTGGTAATGATTATTTAGATGGAGGAGCAGGCAAAGATACTCTCTATGGCGGCACTGGCAACGATACCTTGATTGGCGGTGCTGGCAACGACACTCTGATTGGAGGTCTTGGTAATGACGGCCTGCGTGGTGATGGCGGCGCAGATACCTTCGTGTGGCGCTATGCTGATACCGATAATGGCACTGACCACATTGTGGATTTCAATGTGAATGAAGATAAACTCGACCTGAGTGATTTGCTCCAAGGAGAAACGGCTAATACATTAGATGAATATCTCAGCTTTAGATTAGATAATGGTTCTACCGTTATCGATATTGATGCAAATAAGGATGGCATAGCTGATCAACATATCGTGCTTGATGGGGTTGACCTCTATAGCCAATATGGAACGACTGATAATGCCGGAATTATTAATGGGTTACTTGGTACCAATGGTAATGGCCCACTCATTATTGATGCCGCGCCAGTGACACTAGATGCACCACAAGGAGTGACGTCACTGATAGACCCTTATAATAATACTAACGGCACTATCATTCCTTAAATAAAATCAATTCATATGGCCTATAGAAATATAGGCCATCATGACCGATACTTCCTATAACCGTATAAAAATCCAAAGGATAAGTCATTAGGTGTCTGCTGCAGCTTCTGAAAAAATAGACCAATGGGCCATTTCAGCCTCACAAAGAGTGTTAGTGGATCCTCTACTGGATTGTTTAGTATTACTCACTGAACATTTTGGTAATCCGTGCTCAAGCGATTCGCTTGCGGCAGGTTTACCTATGTCAGGCGCCGTATTAACGCCTGATTTAGTCCCCCAAGCCGCATCGAGAGCTGGCCTAGCGGCTAAGTTGTCTCGAAAAGGTTTAAATGAAATATCCCCTATATTGCTGCCTTGCATTTTATTATTAAAAGACAAGAAAGCCTGCATATTACGTGCGTTAGACGTCGAGTCAGATAAAGCCATTATTCAATTGCCAGAAACAGGTGGTGAAGAAACGCTAACGATTGAGTCACTCGAAGCCTTATATGTGGGATATTTATTCTTAGTCAAACAAGAATATCGTGGTGATATGGGTTTTGATGTTTACCTTCACGATAATAAAACCCACTGGTTAATCCAAACTCTAAAAGAGTCTGCACCAATTTATCGTGATGCATTAATCGCCTCTGTATTAGTGAATTTATTCGCTTTAGTTTCACCCTTATTTATTATGAACGTGTATGACAAAGTCGTACCCAATCTGGCCTTCGAATCCCTTTGGGTGTTAGCGATTGGGGCATCTATTGCTTATTTGTTCGACCTTATAATGCGTCAACTAAGAAGCTACCTTATAGATGTAGCTGGTAAAAAAGTCGATATTATTGTTTCTTCCCGCTTATTTGCTAAAGCGATTGGTATTCCACTTGAAAAGCGCTCACCCAGTATTGGTGGTATGGCAAAACAGTTAGGTGAGTTCGATAATATACGTGAGATTTTAACGTCTGCGACGATTACCACCTTAGTCGATCTCCCCTTTGCACTATTTTTCGTCATCATTATCTATATTGTTGCTGGAGATCTCGCCGTTGTACCCGTAATTGGTGGCATGATTATTATTACTTTTACCCTGTTTATTCAACCTAAGCTCAAAGCTGCCATTGAAGAAGGTAATAAATTCTCTAGCTTAAAACATGGCCATTTAATTGAAAGTTTATCTGCATTAGAGTCAATTAAGGCTAATGGCGCTGAAGGCATAGTACAAAAAAGCTGGCAACAAATGATTGGCCATAGTGCTAACTGGCAATTAAGGTCAAAAAAACTCTCTAACGCAGTATCGAATGTAGCTAACTTTACCGTGCAATTTACGGTTGTGTGCGTGGTGATTTTAGGTGTGTATCGCGTAGCGGATAATGCGATATCTATGGGCGGTATTATTGCTGCGGTCATGTTGTCGAGTCGAGCGATTTCCCCCATGGCACAACTTGCAGGATTAATGACAAGAGCGAACCATACCGCTAGTGCATTGCGCCAACTGAATGAAATCATGACTCAGGAGGATGAGTTTGAAAACAAAGGACACTTAGTCAGCAAGTTGAGGTTACTTGGTAAGATTAATGCTGATCATGTCGGATTTAGCTATCCTGGCTCCGAAAAACCCGTGTTACATCCTATGTCATTGACGATTAATCCAGGTGAACGTGTTGCGATTATCGGCCGTAATGGTTCAGGAAAAAGCACATTAGCAAAACTACTGGTTGGGCTATTCCAACCAACAAACGGCAGTTTGCGCTACGACGGTTTAGATTCGGCGCAAATCCACCCGAGTGATTTACGTCGTAACTTTGGCTATTTACCACAAGATGTCACCTTATTCCACGGCACAATTCGCGATAATATTCTATTTGGTACACGCCAAGTCACTGAACATCAGCTAATTCGTGCTGTGCAACTGTCTGGTGTCAGTCAATTCACCAATCTCGAAGCCGAAGGTTTAGATCAACAGGTTGGCGAAGGCGGCATGTCACTCAGTCGTGGACAAAGGCAAACCGTTGCCCTTGCACGTGCCACACTCAATGATCCTCCAGTACTACTGATGGATGAACCCACGGCTAGTTTAGATGCAAGAGCGGAACAACAGTTTATTCGCTCAATGCAAAATGTTAGTAAAGACAGAACCTTAATTCTTATCACCCATAAAATGCACCTATTACAGCTTGTTGACCGCATTATCGTACTCGAACGGGGTCATGTGGTTGCCGACGGACCCAAAGCTGAAGTGTTAGAAAAACTCAATTTTGGCCTTGTGAATGGTGAGGCTAAAAGATGAGTAAAAATTTAACAGCAAACGATTTAGACATGGTTGATGACGTCTATGGCGCCATGATGACCGATGCTCCTAGCGGTCACAGATTAATTATTTGGGCACTTGCTGCCATGGTGGTGTGCTTTTTACTCTGGGCTGGCTTTGCACAATTAGACAAGGTCACCACAGGGACAGGGAAAGTGATTCCTTCATCACAGGTTCAAGTCATTCAAAGCCTCGATGGCGGCATAATGCAAGAGCTCTACGTTCGAGAAGGAGAGATTGTGACTAAAGGACAACCTTTAGTCCGTATTGATGATACCCGTTTCCGCTCCGATTTTGCGCAGCAAGAACAAGAGGTTTTTGGCTTACAAACCAATGTGATTCGGATGCGTACCGAGCTTGACAGCATTCTAATATCTGACATGACTGCTGATTGGCGTGAACAAGTGCTTATCACAAAAAAAGCGCTTATATTTCCTGATAATATCATTGATGTTGAGCCAGCTTTAGTGAAAAGACAGCAGGAGGAATATAACGGACGCTTAGATAACTTAAGCAATCAACTTGAAATACTCGTGCGTCAAATTCAACAAAGACAGCAAGAAATTGATGATCTTGCGTCGAAAATCACAACCTTAACAACGAGTATGCAACTGATTTCCCGCGAACTTGAACTTACTCGTCCTTTAGCCAAAAAAGGAATTGTACCTGAAGTTGAACTGCTCAAACTCGAGCGGACAGTTAACGACCTACAAGGCGAACTCAATTCAATGCGTCTGCTTCGCCCTAAGGTCAAAGCGGCAATGGATGAAGCCATCCTCAAACGTCGCGAAGCCGTATTCATCTATGCTGCCGATCTACGTGCGCAGCTCAATGATACCCAGACTCGCCTCTCTAGGATGAATGAGGCGCAGGTAGGCGCACAAGATAAAGTCAGTAAAGCCATTATCACCTCTCCAGTTAATGGCACTATAAAAACTACACATATCAATACACTCGGTGGTGTGGTGCAGCCCGGCGTCGATATTATTGAGATAGTGCCGTCAGAAGATCAATTACTAATTGAAACCAAAATTTTGCCTAAAGATATTGCCTTCTTACATCCTGGCTTACCGGCCGTAGTTAAGATTACCGCCTATGACTTTACGCGTTATGGCGGCCTAAAAGGCACCGTTGAACATATCAGTGCAGATACATCTCAAGATGAGGAAGGTAATAGCTATTACCTCATCAGAGTTAGGACCGTAGAGTCCAGTTTAACCAAAAACGATGGCACACAGATGCCAATTATCCCGGGGATGTTGACTTCTGTCGACGTGATTACGGGGCAAAGATCTATACTTGAGTACATCTTAAATCCAATTTTAAGAGCAAAGGACACTGCGCTCAGAGAGCACTAAGCTTTTTATAAACCGGGAGGTTGGTCATGAAGATTCCAGCAAAACAACAATTTCAATATTCAAAGATAGCCGTTGTACTGTCATTTATACTATTACCGTTATCGGCTCAAAGTCAGACGCTAGAACAAGCTGTGGCACATACGCTCGATACCAATCCTGATTTACGTGTTGCCTTCAATCGCTTTAAAGCGCGAGAAGAGCAAGTTAATCAAGCGATAGCAGGTTATATGCCGACTATTGATATCAATGGCGGTTATGGTTATGAACAGACTGATGGCGTATCGACCCGTAGACGACCAAATGTAGGTGATGTCGATAGTGATGGCGTGGCCGAATTAAACCGCGGAGAGTTTGGTGTTAGCTTAAAGCAAATGCTTTTTGATGGTTTTTATACCAGCAGTGAAGTTGATCGTTACAGCTTCGAAGCTAGTGCAGACCAATGGGCACTACTTGCAGCAGCAGAAGACATGGCGCTTGATGTCAGTAAAGTGTACCTCAACTATCTACGCAGTGATGAAGTACTCAGATTGGCGGAAAAAAACCTTAACAGCCATAAGGATATATACGACCAAATTAAGCAACGTACTGATTCTGGTTTAGGTTCTATTGCGGATTTATCTCAAATAACCGGACGTCTTGCACGTGCAAATGCTAACGTTATTTCTGCTCGCAATAATTTACTCGATGCTAAAGCACAGTATATTAAAATTGTAGAAACAGCGCCAACAGACCTGATATTACCCGTGCCAGATGCCGATATGTTACCTAAGGATCTCGGCTCAGGCATTACCACTGCACAGGAAAACCATCCCATTCTGAAATCTGCCGCAAATGATATCCGTGCAGCAGAGAATGAACGTTCTTCAGTCCAAGCTAGCTATTATCCCCAGGTTTCTTTAGAACTAAATGGCAACTGGAATAATGATATTGGTGGTGAAGATGGCGTGAGTAATATTCCAAGTCAGAATGTTGGAGGTTACAGCAATGATTTAGTTGCCATGGTTCGCGTGAGATACAATCTATTCGCTGGCGGTAAAGATTTAGCTCGCGAAAAAGAAACCGCTTATAAGTTAGGTGAAGCCAAGGAAATCCGTCAACGCGCTCAACGTGAAGTAGTTGAAGGCGTTAACTTGGCTTGGAACGCATTTGAAATGCTAACACCACAAAAGCAGTATATTCGTGATCATGTTGTGGCTGCAAAGGACACTCAATCAGCTTATGCACAACAATTTAACTTAGGCCAACGTAGTTTGCTCGACTTGCTCGATACCGAAAATGAACTGTTCGAAGCACGTAAAGATTATTTACAAGCCGAATATGATGAAATCATTGCCAAGTATCGGGTTCTCAACTCTACTGGACGTTTATTAGACTCACTCAAGGTCACTCGCCCAGAAGCATGGCGTGGAGAGCATAACTACGAAGAAGGAGTCAAATAATGAAAACTATTATATTTGGTCTAAGTATCATTCTTTTAGCTGGCTGTTCGATGCGCGATACAGTTAATATTGAAGAAATGACAACAACTCAAGCTTATGATCTATCAGATAAAGATGGTGACGGTGTTATTGAGGCGCGCGAGCGTTGTAATGATACCGCTAAAGGTGCGGCTGTCGATAACTATGGTTGTGGTCAGGTAAAAGCGATCAATGAACGAAAGGAAATAAGCATCTTATTCCCAAATAACTCCGCTTTTATTGCGCCAGAGTATTACCCTCAAATTGAAGAGGTCGCACTCTTTTTACGTCAATATCCAACGACCAAAGTGACTATAGAAGGCCATACTAGTCGTACAGGTACAGATGAGCGTAATACCGCACTGTCTCAAGAGCGAGCTAATGCGGTTACAGCAGTGCTAGCAGAACGTTTTAGTATTGATAGAAGTAGATTAACTGCTATTGGGTATGGTTCTAGCCGTCCCATTATCTTAGAGCAGACACCAGAAGCAGAAATCCGTAATCGTCGTGTGGTCGCTGAAGTAACTGGAGATGACACCACAACGGATATGAGATGGACAGTTTACTCGGTCGATGAGCAACAATAGGGGCTAATACGCTAGATTATGAGCGGCAGACTTGATTATAAAAATTCATTATTGAGAGTCTGTCGCTTTAGCCTAATTGCGTCAGCCCTTAGCATATGCTGTTTATATGCAAAGCCAACGCAAAATCTTGATGAAACGAAGATCGTCTCTACTTTAGAAAAAAAGTATGGTGAGCGAGCAGGAATGCGAGCAAGAGCTTGGTTTAAGGTACAGTCTGAAGCGAGCACTATGAGTGAAAAAGAAAAGTTATTGAAAGTAAATAATTTTTTTAATTTATTTAATTTTGTTGATGACATAAAACTCTGGGGGGAATCAAATTATTGGGCAACACCAATGGAGTTTATTGGCGTAAATGGCGGCGACTGCGAAGATTTTTCAATCGCAAAGTACTTCACTTTACTTCAGCTTGGCGTTCAAGAAGATAAGATGCGGATCACTATGGTCAAAGCGACTACCCTTAACCAGTACCATATGGTGTTGGCTTACTATGAGACCCCCGCATCCATTCCTTTAGTCCTCGATAACCTTGACCATACAATAAAACCTGCCACCCAAAGAAAAGACTTACTGCCTGTTTATAGTTTTAACGGTAAACAGTTATGGCTTAACAAAGAACAAGGACGAGGCGTTTTAGCTGGCTCGTCAACACGATTAGAAAAATGGAATGACCTTAACCATAGGTTAGGGGTTGATCGCCTTAGACAGCCTAAATTAAAACTGGAGTAGCATCAAAAATGACACTGTTTAGACAGATTTATTCGCTGCTTTTTAGCCTATTCTTGCTTGTAATTGCAAGTCTTGGCTATGTGCAATTCACAGAGACCCAAAGTTTTTTAACAAAACAAATGGAGTCCGATCTAAACAATGCCAGCACTTCACTCGGCCTAATGCTAGCACCAGCACTTCAAGCGGGGGATACCGCTGCAGCGGAGACCTTAGTGAATGTGATTTTTGAAGGCGGTTACTATCAAAATATCAAGCTGACATGGATGGTCGATGGCAAACAAAAAGAGTGGAATAATCCACTCACCATTGAAGACGTACCACAATGGTTTATTAATCTAAATCTATTTAAAACGATTAAAAAAGAAAGCACTATTACCTCGGGTTGGTTACAACTAGCGCAACTTGAGATCACTGCACATCCTGGTTTTGGCTATCATGAGTTGTGGCGAATAATGTCCAATACTATCATCGTCTTTTCGCTCCTTTTTCTCGTAGCTATTTTTACTGCAAGAGTCGGATTAACATGGATATTAAAACCACTCCATACTCTTTCAGAACACGCAAAGAGTATAGCTGCACGCCAATTCGGCCCCGATATGGCGCTTCCTAAAACTGCTGAATTGAAGGACTTAGTCATTGCATTTAACACTATGTCTGCTCAGCTTAAACAAGTATTTCACTCACTCGACGAAGAAGTGGGCGCATTACGTAAGAAAAACCTTATCGACCCAGCATCTGGCCTGCCCAATCGCCAATATGTGGTGAGTCGTCTTAATGGCTGGCTCAGTGAACCGAGTAGCGGTGTCGTATTCCTCGCGAAACTTGATTGGCTAGAGGAAGTTCACAGTAAATATGGTTACCAAGTTCGTGATGAAACCATACGCCTTATGGGTGAAAAGTTTCAACAACAATTAAACGAAATTGCCCCTTCAGTTATAGGCCGTATTGCCGCCTATGAATTTGCTTTTTTAGTCACCGATGTTGAACACGATCAAATCAGTAAATATTTACAGACGCTCATCCGAACGATTAATCAGGAAATGTCGAAAGCAGGCTGTAAGCCCAATGAAGACTTTGCTATTGGTGTTGCGGAGCGCATTGGAAAAATGGATGTCTCAGATATTTTAGCCCAAGCCGATAATGCCCTACAAAAAGCGCGCCAAGATAACAAAATATTCCATTGGTTTGCAACGACCGAACAACAGCTATTCACTCGTGAACAATGGCGAGATAACCTTAGTCATGCTATCAGTAATAAGAAATTTAAGTTTAGATGGCAGCAGATTCAGTTTTGCGATAATGATGGTGTAGCGCAACGGGAATTATACTGCCAATTAGAACTCGGTGATAAAATTGTCCATGCAGGGCAATTTATGCCCTATATTGAATTATTATCACTCGGAGCCTTACTTGATAAGTGCTTAATTGAAACAGTCTATGAACAAAAGCTACTAGAACGAAACTATGAACCTTTAGCTATCAATTTAACGCATCAGAGTATCAACGATTCGCAGTTCCATGAATGGTTAAATCACTTTTTGCGAAATGCTACCTTCGTTGAACGCATCTGCTTCGAAATTCCTGAAGCTGGAGTCTATAGTAATCTCCAATCTTGCCAGCTGTTATGTAATATCATTCGTGATAATGGTGCTAAATTCGGTATTGACCATTTTGGCCGTCAATTTGGTTCCATGGCCTATTTACAAGAACTGAGACCTAGTTACGTGAAACTCGATCAATCCTTCGCGTACTACGATGAGACGCATCATAATAGTGAACTGTGCCGCGCGTTAATTAACGTAGCGAAAGGATTAGACATTCAAGTGATTGTGACGGGGATCCAAGAGAAAGCTCAACTAGAGCGCTTTAACGAGCTTAGAACAGATGCTTATCAAGGCTTTATCGCTCCTCCCGTAAACCTTGATTAACTGATATGAATCAATAAACATAAATAGTAAAAAGCTCCTTCGGGAGCTTTTCTTTTTTGTAGTATGAGAACACTACAGCATCAATCTTGGCCTGATTCAATGACCTAAACGTTAAAATGCGTAACCTATAATTGCTCCAATAGAAGGCTATAGGCCTAATAAATTAAATTTAAGCATATGAAATGCTATATTTTTGACTAGAGACGCTATCCTAGGTAATAGCTATCGACAACGACCGCTGCAACACCAAGATATTGTTCAAATATAGGATATAAAAAAGCCCCAGAGTTTCATTAAGAACTCTGAGGCTTTTCTATTTATTGGTCGGTGATAGAGGATTCGAACCTCTGACCCTCTGGTCCCAAACCAGATGCGCTACCGGGCTGCGCTAATCACCGTAAATTACTAACTATTTACTTAACCCTAGGTTAAATTCGCTAGCTATGCGAAAAATTTGGTCGGTGATAGAGGATTCGAACCTCTGACCCTCTGGTCCCAAACCAGATGCGCTACCGGGCTGCGCTAATCACCGAAATTTTTATAACACGTAAATGAAATGGGGTGACTGATGGGGCTCGAACCCACGACAACCGGAATCACAATCCGGGACTCTACCAACTGAGCTACAATCACCATTGAATTTCACTTACTACGCTAACCTTAAAAGCTCACAACCATTAACGGAAGTGGTGCGCCCAAAAGGATTCGAACCTTCGGCCTCACCCTCCGGAGGGGTGCGCTCTATCCAGCTGAGCTATGGGCGCTCGCCTTGGTTAGCGCCGCATATACTAGGGTCAAATCCACCTTGAGTCTATAGCTGTTTTGCAATTATTTTACTGACTGCTCAAGTTTTATCATATTGGCTGACATTTCAAGCAAAATGCAGCCTAAATATGGCTTGGATGTTACAGTATTTCATGTTAATTATAGAGTAAGGCAAAATAACCCATATATTTTAACAGTGAGTATCATGTTTAAGGATGAAGATGAAACTAGCCAACTTCGCAAAAATGAAGTTGATTGCTTACGTAAAAGAGTTATTCGCTTAAAAAAATTAGCGCATAAATATAAGCATGCTGAGATCATTCAAAACGCACTACTCGAAATCTCCAATATTGCGACCCACGCAGCTTCACTCGAAGAATTCTATATCGGGGTACATCGTCACCTAAAGCAACTCATTCCAGCTGATAATTTTTTTATTTCAACTCTTGATATCAGCACTGGCGAACTCGCGATTCCATTTTTTGCCGATGAGAAAGATGCTCATCCTGCCGAGCTTTACCCTGAACAGTCACTGTCAACGCTACTGCAGCAAGGATTAACTGGTTACGTTGCTAGGACTGGGGAAGCGTTGCTATGTAACAATGATAAAGTCAATGCGCTGGTTGCTGCGGGGGAAATCCTTAATTTAGGTTCCCCCTGCCATCTCTGGCTAGGTGTCCCGATCAAACATGATGATAGTGTCACTGGCGTGTTAGTCGTACAAACCTACGACACCAATATTAGCTATGGCGAAATTGAACTCGAGTTAATGACGTTCATTTGCCATCATATCGCGGGGGTAATGGAGCGACTAAAACACCAAGAACAACTAGAGCAAGCCATTAAGCTAAGGACCAAAGAATTAAGCCAAGCTTACGATAAATTAAAACTTGAAGTATATGAAAGACGTAGAGCTGAACGCTTACAAAAATCACTATTCGAGATTGCTGAACTCGCTAGCTCCAGTGCCGATAATCCCGATTTTTATGCCCAATTACATAATATTATTCGTCACCTTATCCCTGCAAACAACTGCTATATCGCGCTATTAAACGAGGCAGGGACTCATCTCAGATTTCCTTTTTATGTATCGCAATTGAACAATAAGCACCCTAAAACTCGTCCAATGCAAGATGGTCTGACTGAATATGTGCTCAAACATAAGCGGCCATTGTTATTAGACCAAAATGATATTAATGCATTGATTGTATCTGGAGAGATCTACGCCCAAGCACCAACGCTCAATCACACGCAAACTATGCATCAGTGGATAGGTATTCCGCTTTTTATCCATGGCAATATAAGTGGTGCACTAACGATTTATAGCTTTAGCATGACGCAAAATTATCAAGTTAAAGATTTAGAATTGCTGACATTTGTATCGCAACACATTGGTTCTGCCATCGAAAAGAAACTGTCAAGCGAATCTCTGAAGCGCAGTTACGAAGAACTCGAAGAGAAGGTAAGCGAGCGCACCAAAGCTTTAGCTAAACTCAATAAAGACCTACAAAAGGAAATTCAACAACGCCGCAGTATGGAAGATAAGTTAGTTCACGATGCTAAACATGATGGACTGACAGGTCTTCCTAATCGCGCGCTATTAATGGAACGCTTATCACAGGCGATTAAACACGTTCGTCGCCATCGGTTAGAGCAATTCGCCCTACTCTTTATTGACCTCGACCACTTCAAACAGATTAACGACACTATGGGGCATTTAGAAGGCGATAAATTTTTAATTGAAACCGCGAGTCGCCTTAAGTCCTGTATTCGTGATAACGATACTTTAGCGCGCCTAGGTGGCGATGAGTTTGTGATTTTACTTGATAGCATCAACAATATAAACGACGCAAAAGAAGTGTCCGAACGTGTTATTCAAACCATAACGCAACCCTATAGACTGGGTAGTTTAGAGCTTAATTCTGGCGCCAGTATCGGTATCAGTATTAGCGGTAATCATAGAGCCGACACCAGTGAATCCTTATTACGCAACGCAGATACCGCCATGTATAAGGCAAAAGCGAATGGTAAAGGTTGTTACGTTATTTTTGATGATAATTCAAGGTATCAGCAAATGCTGGACGCCGCACTAGAGACTGATTTTAGGCATGCATTGCAAAATGCTGACATTAACCTAAGTTACTTACCTGTGGTCGATTTAAAAACCGGTCACATATGTGCATTAGAAAGCCGTCTTTTCTGGCAGCACCCGCGTAGAGGCTTATTGCAACAAGAACAGCTTAACGCGCTTGCCGAACAAGCGCATCTTACCGTTGAATTAGATAAATATACGATTAACATCATAAACAGCAGTTATTCAGAACTACTCACACAATATACTGAGTCGATTGAGTTACACGTTATGCTTTCAAGCCAACATCTCAAGCATCGACACGTATTGCGTAACCTAAAAAATACCCTTAAGCAGACACAATTAAATCTGAATAACTTGTGGTTATTCTTCAACGAAAAAGCTTTAGTACAAGAAACAGAAAACCACATTAATGGCTTTGAATTATTACAAAAGATCGGGGTGAAGCTGGGCATAAGCCATTACGGTAGCGGCCATAGCGCATTAAATAGTTTATTATTTTTACCGATTAAAGGTTTGAAACTTGATGCGAATATCACTAAAAAAATACAAACTGAACAACAGCTTAAGTTAATGGCCGTTTATCAAAAAACAGCAGCGACATTAGAACTGCAAATATTTGTTGATGGTATTCATAGCGCAGAGCAAATACGTATTTTCAGTGAATTAGGCTATCAGTTCGGTCAAGGAATGGCATTGGCTAACACTTTTACCTTAAAAGAAGAGCAACTGCCTGAGTTTATTCAGCTTGAATATGCTTAGCCAACAAACAGCTAAGCGATTAAAATACTCATAGTCTGATTCGCTATTTTTTAAACATATCTCTTAAGCTGGAGATATTTGCCCGCCCCGTTTGCATTCGCTCCTGCTCCGTTTGTTGCTGTTTACGGTTTTCCCACACCACATCATCTTGCGGTAACTCCAGTAAAAATCGACTCGGTTCACAACGCATGGTTTCACCAAATTGCCGCCGTTCACGGCACAGAGTAAACCAGAGTTCTCGCTGGGCTCGAGTGATCCCCACATAAGCTAAACGGCGCTCTTCATCGACATTATCTTCATCTATGCTGGATTGATGCGGCAAAATACGCTCCTCAACGCCAACCATAAACACAAACGGGAACTCTAAACCTTTAGATGCATGTAAGGTCATCAACTGTACCTGATCGCCGCCCTCATCCTCGCTATTGCGCTCCATCATGTCCCTGAGCGTCAGTCGAGTAACCACCTCAGGCAATGTCATAGGTTCATCTAGCTCATCACCTGCGAGCATCTCTGTGACCCAACGGTAAAGCTCAGAGATATTCTTCATGCGCATTTCAGCCGCTTTGGCACTGGTGCTGGTTTCGTACAAATAGTCTTCGTAATTTATCTTGCGGATCAAATGCTTCACTGCTTCCACTGGCTCACCGCGCTGCGCATGATCGCCCGTTTCTACGATAAAACGACCAAATTGATACAGCGACGACATAGCAGCCGGCGGCAAATGATGATTGAGATCTGGCTCAAAAATTGCCGCAAACATCGAAATGTGTTTCTCGTTAGCAAAATTACCTAAACGCTCTAAAGTCGATGGACCTATGCCACGTTTCGGTAAGTTAACAATACGCAAAAAGGCATTATCGTCGTCAGGATTCACCACGAGTTTTAGATAACCCATGATGTCTTTAATTTCAGCACGGGCAAAAAATGAAGTGCCGCCACTCAGTTTATAGGGAATACGGTTGGTCATCAGCGCGCGCTCAAGCAACCGCGATTGATGATTACCGCGATACAAAATCGCATAATTGCCAAACTGGGTACGGCCGACAAACTTATGCCGCACAATTTCTGCCACCACACGTTCAGCTTCTTGTTCCTCATTGGCGGCAAATAACACCCGCAGTGGCTCGCCGTAGGCCAACTCACTAAAGAGCGCTTTATCATAAACATGGGGATTATTAGCAATAAGAATGTTGGCAGCCCGCAGGATCCGCTGGCTAGAGCGGTAGTTCTGCTCGAGCTTAATCAACTTAAGCTGAGGAAAATCTTTACCCAATAGCACCAGATTTTGTGGCTTAGCGCCGCGCCATGAATAGATAGATTGGTCATCGTCACCCACCACAGTAAAACGCGCCCTTTCGCCGACTAACAGCTTTACCATTTCATATTGGCTGGTATTAGTGTCTTGATACTCGTCCACCAGCAAATATTGGATTTTGGTTTGCCAGCGAGTACGTACTTCTTCGTAATGCCTTAGCAATAGGGTCGGCATCAAAATTAAATCATCAAAATCTAAGGCGTTATAAGCTTTCATGTGCTGAGCATAACGCTGATATAACATAGCAAATAATTGCTGCTGTTCATCTTTAGCGATTTTGCGCGCCTGCTCTGGAATGATGAGCCCCCCCTTCCAGTTAGAAATCGTACTAGCAAGCGACTTAAGTAAATCTTTGTCTTCGTCTAATTCATCTTGAGTCAGCTCTTTGAGTAATGCCAAGGTATCTTGGTCATCAAACAACGAAAATCCCGGCTTTAAACCGAGGACTTTGTGCTCACGCTTAATGATCTCTAGCCCCAAGGTATGGAAGGTTGAAATCCACAGACCTCTGGCCTCTTTGCGTCCCATCGACTGTGCAACCCGCTCTTTCATCTCGCGGGCTGCCTTATTGGTGAAAGTCACCGCCGCAATATTGCGCGCCTTATAGCCACACTTGTCGACCAAGTAACCAATTTTATTGATAATTACGCGAGTTTTACCACTGCCCGCACCCGCCAATACTAGGCAAGGGCCTGAAACATAATGAACAGCATCGTTTTGGGCGGGATTGAGTTTCATCTTTGCGCAATATCCAAACAAGTCGATAGAAAGGGGTGGGATCATAGCAGAATTGGCGGTTTTAAGGTTAACAAATCCCCCCTTTCGCGATGCAAAACCACAAGCGTTTATTGGCGTAGGCGTGATGCAAAGCGCAAGATCAACACGGCATGACTATCAGACATCGGCTTTACTTTTGAAACCTAACGCACTGAGTTACAATCAAGTCATTCAGTCAAGAGGCGGACAAGATTATGATCAATTCCAAGAAAATCGAAGAGATGGCGAAACAACTGAGTGACAGTTTACCCAGTGGTCTGAAGCAATTTGCCGGTGAGTTTGAAGAGCGCAGCAAACAAGTGCTGCAAAATCAATTACTCAAGTTGGACATGGTTTCCCGCGAAGAATTTGATGTACAGCAACATGTGTTACTGAAAACTCGTGAAAAACTAGAAACCTTACAAGCTCAAGTCAATGAGTTAGAGAAAAAGATCAACGCTGCAGACTAATTTTATTTGTATGCTGGCATAAAGCACAGTTAGCTAAAACGCGACTGTGCTTTTTTGTTAGTTAACACTTAGCGCATAGCCCTACAGGGAAATCATGCAGCTTACCCGTCATATTCACTCACTGCACTGTTTAACGCTGTACTGTAAACCTCATCCAATTGATTAACTCTCACTGCATTTTCTAAGTCCGTTACGCTAAGCAAGGTTAAGGTTAGCCCTTAACTCCCCCCTTTTTTTTCAAGATTTTTTATTGGCAATACCATTATCACGTTGTAGCCTATAACGTTTATGAAGAGGCTAATATTTTGACCCAACATACTGATATTTTTCGTCGTTTAGGCTTAGCTTGGCTACTGCTACTGATTACTCCTGGATTACTGTTACTAACACGGTATCAGTTGTTTCCGTTAATCGACCTACAATCCAACTTAGCAACTATTTTATATTGGATTACGTCAACGGGTACCGCACCCTATGGCGTTGCCACCGTCGTATTTGTACTGGTAATCGCTCATCGCATGATGCCTAAAGCACTCTTTATTAGCTTATTTTTAGCCATTAGTCTCAGTCAATTATCGAGCTTAGCCTTAAGTCACACACTCAAACCTTACTTTAAAGAACCTAGGCCGAATTTGGTTTTCCTCACTCAACAAGATTTGCCTACAGATGCGCAGCTTTCACTCGATACATTTTATCAGTTAGATAAACAAACCCGTTCAAAGGCAATTGCCACTGCACTCGAAGGGCTAAAGGTCGTTAAACCTGACCTGCAATTTACTCCTCGCATTCACCAACATTGGCAAGATGAAGTGAGCTATTCGTTCCCATCTGGGCATACCATATTTGCAGTGACACTCGTGCTCACCGCTGGCTACTACCTACTACTAGCTGGATTGCCCAGCTTTAGCCTAGCGTTAGTCGCTTGGGCATTATTAATGGGGCTAAGCCGCATGTTATTAGGTATGCATTGGCCACAAGATGTGCTGTTTTCAACTGTACTCGCGGTCTTTACCAGTGGGTTTGGTATTTTTATCGTCAATAAGCTCCGCCCGCTAAAATGCTACCTACCTGAAAAATCTATAGATTAGCTCTGTAATCACTTGCGATTCAAAGCGACGACTCTCACATGCCTTGGGCTAAGTGGACTCAAGGCAACATGTAACTAATACGGGGAATCGCCTTTATTACCTCCGTATGTTGCACTAGTTAAACGAGACTTTTGGAAAAGTGGGTTAAAACTGGCACACTAGGGGCTAACTCCGCCAAACCGCATTTTTTGATGACTGAAACTCAACAATATAAACTCGACCAACTCGACTTAACAATTTTGCGCTTACTGCAAACTCACGGGCGGCTATCTAACCTCGAACTGGCTAATAAAGTTGGCCTATCACCGTCCCCTTGTTCGCGCCGCGTAAAAGCCTTAGAGGAAGCTGGTTATATTGCCGATTACGCAACTCGCCTGTCGGCGGAGAAGTTCAACCTGCATTTGACCGCCTATATCCATGTGCGGATGGAAAAACACACGCCAGATATTTTGAATCAGTTTGAGGCTAATATTCTCGCCTACGAAGAAGTCCAAGAATGCGCGCTCATCACAGGTTCAGAGGCTGATTATCAACTCACAGTGCTAGTGCAAGATATGGCGCACTTTCGCACTTTCCTGCTAGATAAACTCACTACCAATGTGCATATCGCCGGCGTACATTCCAGCTTTGTGCTGAAAAAAGTCAAAGATCATACGGCGATCCCCTTAAGTCATATCAATATTCAGCCATAAATTACGCGAAAGCTTCCGTGGCGTTTAAACATCAGTAGAATATCTGCCGCTGCCAGTTTTTTGAGCATGTAATCACCATTCATTGAATTTTTATCATAGCAATTATTCTCTAACGCTGAGCCCTTATTCACAGCTACTAGCAATTTAGTTTCACAAAAAAACTAAAAAGCGAAATATAACGTCAAGAAAATAATAATTATTGAGATAAAACAGCTTAATAACATCAAAATAACGCACTAAAATTGCGTTGAGTTTCTAATTTATCCGCCTAAGATACGCCTTCATTTTACGGGAGGCACAATGCAAGCGGCCAATACAAGTTCAACTAATCACTTCAGTTCACGCCTAGGATTTATCATGGCAGCAGCCGGTAGCGCCGTTGGCATAGGCAATATTTGGGGCTTCCCCACCCAAGCAGCTACCCATGGCGGTGGGGCCTTTTTACTGGTTTACCTCCTGCTGATTTTTATCCTAGGTATTCCCATGCTGATGGCCGAACTCATGATTGGTCGCCACGGGCAAACCAACCCCGCCGATGCGATGGGCAAGCTCGGCTTTAACGCGCTAACCCGTAACTTAGGCAAGACCATAGGTTTGGTTTCTATCGTAACTGCAGGATTAATTTATACCTTCTACAGCATTCTTTCAGGCTGGTTCATTAGCTACGCCATAGCCCCCATTGCCACGGCTTTAGGCTCGAACGATACTGCGGCCTGGCTAGTGGATTTCTCGCTGTCACGTAATCTGCTGTTTACGCTAATTTTTAGCACACTGGTGTTTTTGGTACTGCTGCAAGGCGTGCAAGAAGGCATCGAAAAATGGTCGAAACGCCTAATGCCGTTACTACTGATCATGCTTATTGCAGGCGTGACGTATATCTTCACCCTTAATGGCGCCAGCGAAGGGATTAATGCCCTATTAACACCCAACTTTGCCAAGGCTTTAGCACCAGACACCTTGATCAGCGCACTCGGACAAACCTTCTTCTCCCTCACCATAGGCACTGGTGCCATGATGGTTTATGGCAGTTATTTGAATCAAAAAGAAAATATCGCCAAGCTAACCGTCTGGGTCGCTTTTACCGACAGTGGCATCGCCTTTCTCGCGGCTTTTTTAATTATTCCGGCCATGTATGTCGCCCAACAAAATGGCGTAGAAATTTTTAATGCCGAAGGTCAATTACTCGATTCAGATGCGCTGGTTTTTACCGTTTTACCCGCCTTATTCTCAACCTTAGGCGACACGGCGAACCTCATCATCAGCGTGGTGTTCTTTATTCTGCTAATCATCGCAGGCTTAACTTCTGCTATTTCAATCGCCGAAGTGCCGACGAGTTATGTGGTGCAAAAGTTTACACTCAGCCGCCAACGCGCGACCTTGATCATCGGCTTATTGCTGACGTCATTATCCCTATTACTGGCGGTATTTTTTGAGGCGCTATTTAGCTTCATGGTCACGCTCACCACCCAAATAGCCCAGCCATTAGTTGCGCTCGGCATTGCAATTTATTTAGGTTGGATTTGGCGCCAAACACAGTTAATTAGGGCCATACGTGAGCAAGAACATGTCGATAGCTCGGGGCTTTTCTGGCGCATCTGGCCAAGGTATGTGAAGTATGTTTGTCCAGTGCTTATTCTGGCAATCGCCATCAGGCAGTTTGTGTAATAGTTTTGCTCAGCTAAAAAATCCCCGCGATGTGCTGGGATTTTTCATGTAAAACTAAGTTATCGATTTATCAAACACCGAGCTCAAGACTCTTAACTCAACGGCTATAAAATTAGAGTCGAGATTTGACCGTGTCGCGGATTACTAGGCTTGGCTCTAGTTGAATAGTTTTACTTGATGAGCCTGGATTATTAAGGCGTTCGAGTAACACCTCTACGGCAGTACGCCCGAGTTGTTGTTTCGGCTGATGAATCGTCGTTAATGCTGGCGTTAAGTAACGCGCTAATTCAATATCATCGTAACCTATCACTGACAGCTGCTCAGGGATGTTAATTCCCGCATAGTAGGCCGCATGGATAAAACCCATTGCCATCACATCGTTACTCACAAACATAGCTGTAGGGCGCGTGGGTGCTTGCATTAAACTCTCGAAAGCAGCGGCGCCACCATCACATTCAAAATTACCACTTATTTGCCATTGAGGCTGGAGCGGTAAGTTAGCTTCTGTCATTGCATCGACAAAACCAGCCAAACGTTGTTGAGATGGGAGTTTATCTAATGGCCCACTGACACAGCCTATATCTTTATGGCCTTGCTCAATTAAATAGCGAGTCGCTAAATAACCGCCTTGACGAGAGTTATCTTGAATTTTATCGCATTGAAAATCTGTCGGTCCCCAATCCATTACCACAGTGGGTAAATTAGGCTGGCTGCTAAGTTGGGAAAATGCTGGGGCCTCAGCCTCACTGCACATTAGTAATAAACCATCGACTTGCTTTTGCAGTAAGGTCGACAAGCTAAAACGGATGCGATCAGCATCGCCCTCGGTATTACATAAAATTAAGCTATAGCCATTGAGATAGCAGTGAGCTTCAACTCCTTTAACCACTTCGGCAAAAAATGGATTAGTCGACGTCGTGACCAGCATGCCAAAGGTACGAGTATTCTTAGTTTTAAGGCTACGAGCTAACGCTGATGGCGCATAATTGAGCTCTTTAACTGCACTTAATACTCGATCTTTCACTGAGTCACTCACAAACCGAGTGCTATTCAGCACATGGCTGACTGTAGAGGTTGATACTTGTGCGAGCCTAGCGATGTCTTTAATGGTGGCCATGATCGTGCTTCAGGTTCCTAAATATCATTAGCCATTAGAGGCTTAAATATCACTTTGCAACAGTATAAGTTACAAAGTGATCAGCATTACAAAGTTATAAATTATCGAGCTTGCTCAGCTAAAAAAGCATCCACTTCTGCACGTAACGGGATAGAGGTTTGTGCACCAAAGCGACTAACACTAATCGCTGCTGCGCCATGGGCAAAGATGATAGCCTCATTTAGCGTTTTGCCTTGCTGTAATCCCGTTAACACGCCTGCGTTAAAAGTATCACCAGCGGCCGTTGTATCTTTTACTGTTACATTGAAACCTGCAATTTGCTGGCCTTGACCACGATCGCTAAGATACACGCCTTTACTGCCTAAGGTGATCATCACAGTTGCTATACCTTTAGTATGCAGATGTGCGGCGGCAAGTGCCGCACTGTCAATGCTATCGACTTTTATACCCGTCAGCAATTCAGCTTCGGTTTCATTGGGAGTAATAATATCCACTTTTGCCAACAGTTCATCGGCCAATACTATGGCAGGAGCAGGATTCAACACGACTAAAGTCCCCGCTTCTTTTGCCATAGTCGCCGCGCTAAGAATGGTTTCTAGCGGGGTTTCTAATTGCATCAGCAAGATATCTGCCTGAGTGATTAAATGTTGGTGTGGAGCCAACATTGCGGGCGTTAAAGCTGCATTCGCGCCCGGGGCGATACAAATGCTGTTTTCACCACTATCAGCCACTTGGATCATCGCCACCCCAGTGGTCATGTTACTCGCGATCATCAGCCCCGAAACATTAATGCCTAAAGCTTGATATTCTTTATATATCCGCAAACCAAAATCATCATCACCCACACAGGCAATAAACGCGACATTAGCACCAAGACGCGAAGCAGCAACGGCCTGATTAGCCCCTTTACCGCCCGCAATAACCTGATATGCAGATGCCATCAAGGTTTCACCTGGACGAGGAAAACTCGGTACTTGTACTACATGGTCAGCATTAACACTGCCTAATACAACTAGTTGGCTCATGATGCTTTCCTTAATTATTGGCTGATCACTTTTAATGGTACTGGGATAAATGCCTCAACTGTCTGGCCTTTTAACAGCTTATCCGCTGACTCAACCCCTAAAGCACCGATTAATTCTGGTTGTTGGGCAATCGTTGCGGCTAAGCGTTTACGTTTAACCATGGCAATACCTTCTTCAGTGCCATCAAAACCAACAATCAGCAGGGATTTACCCGCAGCTTGCGCAGCGCGTACTGCACCGAGTGCCATTTCATCATTCTGGGCAAATACTGCATTCGCATCACGATTAGAAATTAATAGATTTTCAAGCACGTTCAACCCTTTAGTGCGGTCAAAATCTGCGGGTTGGCTCGCTAAGATTGTCAATTTATGCTCAATCGCACCCAACTTAAAGCCTTCACCACGCTCACGCGCCGCAGACGTCCCTGCGATACCTTCTAATTGAATCACCTTGGCATCGGCACCTAAGCGCTGGAAAATAAACTCGGCAGCCAGTTTGCCACCAGCCATATTATCTGACGCTATATGGCTAACCGTTTTACCATTATTTGCGCCACGGTCTAATGTCATGACGGGGATATTACTGCTGTTGGCGAGTCGAATGGCATTCGCTACCGCATCAGAGTCGGTTGGGTTAATCAAAATAGCCTTAACACCGCGCACGACTAGATCTTCCACATTGGCTAATTCCTTGCTGGGATCGTTTTGTGAATCGAGCACAATCAAACGGTAACCCAATTCTTGTGCTTTCGCCTCTGCACCTTCTTTCATGGTTACAAAGAAAGGATTATTAAGGGTTGATACCACCATAGCTAAAGTATCTTGTGCAAAAGCACTGTTCACCAAAGTCAGAGAAAGAGACAGCACGCTCGCCTTCATAGCCATATTTAAAAATTTCATATCATTAACCTTATTATTTATGTTTGTTATCGACCATTACTGCCAGCAAGATCACGCTGGCCTTAACGATCATTTGATAATAGGAGGATACATCGAGCAAATTCAAAGCGTTATTTAAAAAACCAATAATCAAAGCGCCCACTAAGGTGCCCATAATCCGACCTTTACCACCCGCTAAACTCGTGCCACCTAGCACTACAGCAGCAATAGCATCGAGTTCATAACCCACACCTGCGGTCGGCTGCGCCGATGATAAACGCGACGTCACGATAATGGCCGCTAACGCTGCCAAGGTACCGCACAGGGCATAAACGCCAATCTTAACGCGATCAACATTGATACCAGACAACTTAGCCGCGGATTCATTACCGCCCACCGCATAAATGTAACGCCCAAAGCGTGTGTGATTAAGCAGATACCAAACAGCGGCAAACACAATCACCATTAACCATACCGGAACAGGAATACCCAAGGCGTTACCCGTACCAAACCATGCGAATTGATCGGAAACATCGGTAAAACCCGTGGTCACTGGGCGGCCATCGGTATACACCATAGTTACGCCACGCAGTAACGTCATGGTTACTAAGGTCGCAATAAACGCTTGCACTTTACCCTTAGCGATAATGATGCCGCTAATGGCACCTAAACTCGCACCAGCAACCAACGCTGTAGGTACAGCAATAAATACTGGGATTTCCATACCAATCAAGGTCGCAGCAAGGGCGCCACATAGCGCTAAAACAGAACCGACACTTAAATCGATACCCGCGGTTAAAATCACTAAGGTCATGCCCACTGCAATAATGGCATTAACCGAAGTTTGTCTAAAAATGTTTAGCAGGTTATCAAGGCTGAAAAAATGTGGGTTGAGCATCGACACTAATGCGATTAAAAACAGTAGCGCTAACAGTGATTTTTGCTCAATCAACCAAGCTTTAACGCGGACGCTTGATAGCGATGGCGCTGCCGTAAGGTGAGTACTTGCAGGCTTCATAGGATTTCCTCTATTTGGTATTTGCCAACGGCTGCGGCCAGTATCTGTTCTTGTCCTGCTTGATCGCGTTCAAATTCAGCGCTAATTTGACCTTGGTGCATCACTAAGATGCGATCGCTTAACCCCAGTAGCTCGGGCATATCGGATGACACCATGATCACCGCGAGTCCTTGAGCTTTAAATTGATTAATAAGTTGGTAGATTTCTTTACGAGCGCCGACATCAACACCGCGGGTCGGCTCGTCTAAGATCAATACCTTAGGTTGAGTCATTAAACCCTTAGCAATGGCGACTTTTTGTTGATTACCACCCGATAACAAACCAATCGATTGCTCTTGTGATGGCGTTTTTATATTGAAGGCTTGAATAAACTCGGCCACTTTTGCTTGTTCACGCTGATGTTGAATTTGTCCAAACTGCGACAATTCCCCCAAGCTGCACAGTGACATATTTTCTTTGACTGAGAGGCCGAGTAACAAACCCTCGCCTTTTCTATCTTCAGAAATATAAGCAATGCCATTGGCAAGCGCATCTTGGCTCGACTCGATAGTCAGCGACTGGCCGTTAAGTAAAATGTTGCCCGACTGGATTGGAATCGCACCAAAAATCAGCTTCATCAACTCAGTTCGACCCGCGCCCATCAGCCCTGCAATGCCCAGTAACTCGCCTTGCCTCAGCTTAAAGCTCACAGCGGATGAGTCTGCGGCGCGTAAATCTTTTAATTCAAGACAGATAGCGTCTTGGCGGTGATCTTGATAGGGATATTGCTCATCAAGCTGGCGGCCAACCATAAGCTCAATCATGGCATCTTCACTTAAATCATCTATGCAACGTTCGGCAATAAATTGGCCATCTCTAAGCACAGTGACATGGTCGCAAATGGTGAAGATTTCTTTAAGGCGATGGGAAATATAAACAATGCCGCAACCTTGCTGCTTAAGCTCGTTAATCACCCGAAATAAGCTCAAGGTTTCCACATCGGTGAGCGCATCGGTCGGTTCATCCATGATGATGACCTTAGACTCAAAAGAAATGGCCTTTGCAATCTCAACTAATTGCTGCTCACCTAAACTGAGCTGCCCCAGTAAAGTGCGGCTGCTGTGTTTAACATCTAAGCGCGCAAGCAGGGTATCGGCTTGTTGATACATGGCTGGCCAATTAATTGCACCAAAACGATGGCAAGGCTCACGACCTAAAAATATGTTCTCAGCAATCGACAGTTCAGGAATTAAATTAAGCTCCTGATGAATAATGCTGATCCCTGCTAATTGTGATTGGCGCGGACCATTAAATTTAACGGCTTGACCTTGGTATTCAATGCTGCCGCTGTCACTCTGATAAATGCCGGTCAGTACTTTCATTAAGGTTGATTTACCAGCACCATTTTCCCCCATTAAGGCCATGACCTTACCGGGATAAACCTGCAAGCTGGCACCATCTAACGCCTTAACTCCAGGAAATGTTTTAACTATTTTGTCTAATTTGAGAATGGCTGATTGCATATCTATCAGACCCTTATCCATAATCCGTTAAAAGGGTACGCCACAACTGAAAATAACATTGGCGTAAGGGCTGCACTCACCACTGCGCACTATGGCGCGACTGTTATGGCTTTGGAGTTTAAAGGCATCGTGGCTGATATAAATGATATTGATGTGACGACCGCAAAGCTTCTGCTCTTGCGCAATTCGCTCTAAAATTTGTTGATGTACTTGCGGATTAATATCAATGATTTCTTGCGCTAAGGTCACTGATTGCAACTGCAGCTCGCTCAAAATGGCATCAATACAAGACAGCAAATCGGGCACACCAGGTGATAATGCCATATCGATACGCTCGGCATTGGCTGGGATCGGTAAGCCAGCATCACAAATAGTTATCTCGTCAAAATGACCGCATCGGGCCACTAGAGCGGATAAAGCAGGGTTCAGTAGGGTCGTTTTTTTCATTTATTTTCCCACAACGTTAAGTCAACACCCAACGGTATAGTCGGTTATTCACAGGATTATTTGTAGATAATCACCGCGAAAAACACAAGAAAACCGTTTGCGCAATCGTTTCGATGAGAAGAACTGTAAGAAGTTATTGAATCTTTTGCAGCAGTTCAATACTAAAAATGTGATGTAAATCACGATCGCGCAGTAAAATGAATAGACTTAAAATTGAATTAATAAAAAACAATATTGATAAACAACAGCTATCAGCCGCAACAATCTGACCGGGGTGGTAACAATATGTCTTTAATATTCAGATGGGTATGACTGGCGACAGTAAGGCGCAGAATAGAACGATGGAGAGATATCCCTAACTTGCCCAAATGCACCCGAAGAGAAGAGTTCCACAGTCCCTAAGGTTTTTTAATACTAGGCGCATTAATGGTTATTTTTTGAATGGATACAATCGAAACTGAAGCTATAAAAGCTCTGCACCATTAGCTGTGAACGCAGTGCTGACAACTCGCGAGGAATAAAGACAGCAGCCTTAGAGATTAAGGCTGCTTTGAGTACGTACTGATTACTGCTCAATACCCACGATTAACCAAGGTGAGTTGGCTTGCGTGACGTTACGCTCTAAATGCCATACTTCCTTAATTTCCTCTTCTACGCCTTCAACGGTATCGCGATAGCGGCCGCTAAATTTAACACTCACTTCCGCAAGATTTGCATTGTGTGTGGCGCGTACCAGTTCAGCATCCAAAAACATTACTTCAGTGTGCTGGTCACCGGTTAATTCGCGGCGTTGATTATTGAGCTCATTGTAAAGATCAATTGAAACATATTCTTGGATCTTACTTAAATCGTTTTCATTCCACGCCAGTTGTAGCGTTTTGTAGTGGCTGCGCGCGCCTTCTAAAAAGCCTGGTAAATCAAAACCTGCTGGCAAATCAAACGGAACATCGCTTGCCGCTTGGCCAAAACTATTACTACCGCTGTTAGCAGTCCCTGTTTGCTCTGCTGCTTCACGCTGCATATTAGGGCTTGGTTGGCTCGCACCCGCATAGGCCGGCCTTTGCTGCGCACCTGCCTTTGAGGCCATCACAGTACGGACGATTTTAAATAGCACAAATGCCACCAACGCCATGATCAAAATATCCATAATTTGAATATTTTCAAAGCCACCGCCCATAAACAGCGCAGCTAATAGACCGCCAGCTAATAAACCGCCTAACATACCGCCCATCATCCCTTTTTTACCCGGCGCGCCCGCTGGTGCCGTAGTAGGAGTGTTAGTCGCTGTAGGCTGAGCCGGAGCTGTTTTATGGCTTTTGCCAATAGATTTACTACCGCCGAATTTTTTTGCTTCTACAACTGGGCTAGTAACCAAACTAACCGCAAAAATCATCGCCAGCATAATAAATAACTTTTTCATTTATAGGATCTTTATATAACCAGAGGTGCTGGCATCATAGCGGTGTGACATTATATGTCAACTATGAAAAAGCAAAGGCTAATTATCTTGTGCATATTTAGGGAGTTTCGATTAAGCACTGACATTCCCGTGACTCACTGGCTTTAGTTATAAAAAAGATTCGACGAAGAGTACCTCAAAAGATGTGTATGTTCTGACTCTGTGACGTGAGAAATGATTAAGCACTGTCATTCCAGTGACGCGCTGCAAGCACATCCCTGTGTGCTCGACCGTGACATACCTGTCACGAACGGTCACCTACATGCCAGTGCTTAATCCCGTTAACTATTGTGCATCCTACGAGATAGGCTACCCGAAGTCCAATGCCCAGACAGAGGTAACCATCTCAGCGGCCATATCTTTTGAATCAAGATTTAGAATAATCGCCAAGAGGAAAGATATGCCTGTACTATCTTTTTGCCAAACACTTGATTCTGAAAATAAATCAAATGTCCCTTGGCTTATAGGCACAACATAGCAATTTTACCCCAATCAGTGTAATGTAGTTTAATGTATACATTATATGTTGAGGTTTACTATGAGTGTCATGTCAGTACGCTTATCCGATGAAAGCGAGCAAAAGCTGGTACAACTAGCCCAGTCAACCGGTAGAACAAAATCTTGGTTGGCCAATCAAGCAATTCAGGATTATTTAGATAGAGAAGCATGGCAGATTGCCGAAATTCAAACGGCATTGCGTGAAGCTGATGACGGGGATTTTGTGCCTGAGAACGAGATGAATGCGAAGTTCAAGCACTGGGGGAACAATGCAGGTTAGATGGCTGCGTAAAGCCGCGCAAAATCTTGAAGATGCCCATGATTACTTTGCCAAAGACAACCCTATGATCGCCCAAGCATTCGTGCAAGACGTTTATCGCTTGGTGAACTTATTGACGATTCAACCCGCTATGGGCCGCGCAGGGCGCGTGACAGGCACAAGGGAACTGGTGGTGCAGGATTATCCGTTCATCATTCCGTACAGGGTACATCAAGATGAGATCCACATCTTGCGGGTATTCCACACCCGATTACGCTTACCAAGTCAGTGGTAAAAACCAAATTTTTCACTCCTGCGTATTACCACGCGATTGCAGCAATGATAGAAAGGTCTGATGTTAAATAAGAAGTTTGACACTGTTCTGAATTCTACGAGGGCACAGCACAAAAACCTCCTTGTTAAATGCTTAAGCAAAGCATAGTCGGGGGTTAACTACCTCGCAATTAACATTGGGTGTCCATTTTTCTTCTTCCGATGTTAATCGGTAAATTTAATTGACCCCAAATTGATGGAAAACTCTTCGCCATACATAGATTCATATATAGCATCAATGTCCACCCCTAATAATGCAACCTCCCAATAAGATCGTTGTAAAGGTGTTGGAGAATCATGCCAGATAAGCCAGATAGATTTACCAACCTCTAAAGTTGTACCTGTACCGATACACGAGAAACTGAATCCAACTTCCACATTTGTTGAAACCAATTCTACTTTTTGATTTCTGGTTTGTTGAACAGGTAAAAATTTAATAAATTTTTCTGTATTGCATTCATATGACAATCCCGCCCGCTTAATCACAATTTTGTTTATGATGGCAGGCCCTAACCCTGTATTCGTCAGTGACAAACCTATTTTGGGCGCGCCATCGAGCTTTGCATATTCCAATGTTAGCTTAGGTCTTACACTCAATTTGTTGTGTCTAATTGATGACCTAGACTGTTGAATTGATACACCTAGTGCACATAAGGCAATCATTGCCGCCGCAATAGCAACCCAAACGTCACTACTTAGGTTTGATATAACGAAACCTTCTTGAACTAATATCTGTCTCACAATCAAAAGACCTATAACTCCAAAATAAATCAGTTCGGCAACATTCATTCGATTGGGGGAATTTTTCATAGGTTTTAAATTATTGATAGTAGTTTAGCTACTAGGATAATTTAAATTTATAAAATCATCTACTTGCCGCCGGAAAATCCAGCCACCAATATAAATTTAACGGAGTTTAACGAACCACCCATTGTTAAATTCTCCTAATAACAAAATTAAGATACCCAAAGCTGGATTCCCGCTCAAAGCATTGCGGGAATGACGGCTAAAAATATCTGAGAATTAAGCAGACTATCAGACATACCAAGGGCTTAACTGGGTTAAGCACTGTCATGGAAGTGACCGTTGGCGGCATGGATGCCGCCGTCGAGCCCTCAGGGATGAGTTCATGGCGTGTCACTGAAATGATAGTGCTTAAGTACACTTCAGTTACCAAAAGAGCTGGATCCCCGCTCAAATGCAGTGCGGGGATGACGGTGCCGTCGCTTAGCTCAAGACCTCTTCTAATGCCCTGAGGCATAAAGAGACATTCTCGCGGCGGGCGCCAAAGCCCATTAGGCCGATGCGCCATGCTTTACCTGCTAAGGCGCCAAGACCTGCGCCGATTTCGAGGTTGTAATCCTTCAGTAAACGAGTGCGCACTACGCCGTCATCAACTCCTGCGGGGATATAAACCGTATTAAGCTGTGGCAAGCGATAATCTTCGGCGACCACAAAATTAAGCCCTAACTTTTCAAGCCCAGCACGCAGCACTAAATGCATCTCGTGATGGCGTTGCCATGCATTTTCTAAACCTTCGGCCGCCAAAATACGCAGGGATTCATGCAGGGCATAAAGCGCGTTAACTGGCGCCGTGTGATGGTAACTGCGCTTGCCACCCGCGCTGGTCCAATAGGCCATGACTAGGCTTTGATCGAGGAACCAACTTTGTACTGGGGTTTTGCGGTTTTTAAGTTTTTCGACCGCTGCTGGTGAGAATGACACGGGTGATAAACCCGGTACGCAGGAAAGACACTTCTGGCTACCTGAATAAATCGCATCGATTCCCCATTCGTCGACTCTTAACTCGACGCCGCCAAGGGACGTGACCGCATCGACTATGGATAAACAGCCGTATTGCTTGGCTAATGCACACAAAGTTTTGGCATCGGATAAAGCCCCTGTAGACGTTTCAGCATGTACAAAAGCTAAAAATCTTGCATCAGGATGGGCTTTCAGCGCCGCTTCAACCGCAGCAGGGTCAACAGGTGTGCCCCATTCGTTGTCCACCAGCACAGCAATGGCGCCCATGCGTTCGACGTTTTGGCGCATTCGGTCACCAAACACCCCATTACGACAAACAATCACCTTCTCGCCCGGCTCAACTAAGTTAACAAAACAGGTTTCCATGCCCGCACTGCCCGGCGCAGAGACCGCCATGGTCATTTCATTTTTAGTTTGAAAAGCGTATTGAATTAGGCTCTTGAGTTCATCCATCATGCCCACAAACAGCGGATCTAGATGGCCGACTGTTGGTCTGGCTTGCGCGGCAAGCACTTCAGGGTAAACATCCGACGGGCCTGGACCCATCAAAATACGGCGAGGAGGATTAAAAGCGATAAAATGCGGTGCTGGTAACATCATGACTCCTTAATGCGTGCAGGTTGAGGTCTTACTCTTATTATGTGTATTGGGGTGTTGGCGAATAGTTAACATAGATACTGTTAGAGTATTCACTCTTAACTTTATCCAAGCTACCACAAAAAGGCACGCATGTGCGCTCCTCCTTTAGCCTAAGTGGTCACCATAGTGACTGTAATAAATTGATAAATAACGTTATAACATGTTCTATTACTTTAGTTTGTTATTTGTATTTGTTATTTGCATTTAAGAACAGTTGATAAGCTGGGCTGTCGGTTTCCTCTTGATACACAAAACCCAGTTCAGTTAAAAACTGCTGGAATGGCAAGGCATCACTCGCAGGCACTTCAAAACCCGCCAGCACTCGACCAAAGGCCGCACCGTGATTACGATAATGGAACAAACTGATATTCCATTTGCTTTGCAATGTTGTTAAAAATTTCAGCAGTGCACCGGGATGCTCGGGGAACTCGAAGCTAAATAAACGCTCTTCTAACGGCTCAGGTGGATGTCCACCCACCATATAGCGCACATGCAATTTAGCGGTTTCGTCACCCGACAAATCCTGCACTTCAAAACCATTAGCCTCTAAGGTGGCAATAATGTGTTCTAGCTCGCCTTGGCCGCGGCTTAAGCGAATGCCTGCAAACACCACAGCCATATCGCGACTACTGAAACGATAGTTAAACTCTGTCATTACCCGCCTATCGAGTAACTCACAGAATTTTAAGAAGCTTCCCGGACGTTCTGGGACTTTCACCGCTAATACTGCTTCTTTTTGCTCGCCGAGTTCGCAGCGCTCCGACACATAACGCAAACTGTGAAAGTTCACGTTTGCGCCGCTTAAAATCGCCGCCAGTTTTTCACCATTACCAAAGCCACTTTCACCACTGGTATTAGTGCTGACATATTTTTTAAGCCCCGCCAGCGACAAAGCCCCCGCTGGTTCAGCTATAGCGCGGGTGTCCTCAAAAATATCTTTCACCGCCGCGCAAATTTCATCCGAGGTGACCGTCACCACTTCATCAACATAGAGTTTAGCGACTCGAAACGGCTCAGTGCCAATGCGTTTTACCGCCACGCCGTCAGCAAATAAACCAACCTGCGCCAGCGTCACTGGCTCGCCCGCCGCCATCGCCGCCTTTAAACAAGCGGCATCTTCTGGCTCTACGCCGATAATTTTCACCTGCGGCATCACAGCCTTGTAATACGCAGCGATACCCGCGATTAAACCGCCGCCGCCCACGGGCACAAATATCACTTCAAGATCGCGCTGCTGCTGCAACATCTCTTGGGCGATAGTGCCTTGGCCGGCTATCACGGCTTCATCATCAAAGGGGGCGATATAAACTCGGCCTTCTTCTTTCGCCAACGCCATCGCAAAGCCATTGGCTTGATCGAAAGCTTGGCCATGTAATACCACGTTGCCACCTAAACGGCGCACCGCATCGACTTTGATATCGGGCGTGGTTTCTGGCATCACAATCACCGCATCCACACCGCGACTCGCCGCCGACATCGCCACACCTTGGGCATGATTACCGGCTGATGCGCACACTACGCCGCGCTGGCATTCCTCTTTGGTTAGCTGCGCAATGCGGTTATAGGCACCGCGTAACTTAAAGGAGTGCACTGGCTGCATATCTTCACGCTTCAAAAAGACCTGACAGCCTAAACGCGCCGATAACTTGTTCATGCTTGAAAGTGGCGTCACTTTCGCGATGTCATATACAGATGACAACAGGATTTTTTGCAGATAGCTCTGTGCCAACTGAAAATGGGCTAAATCCGTCTGAGCTTGCGCTGCAAGTGGCAACATAGATGCAGTAAACATATTAGTCCTCCAGTTTACTGCGATCGCGCACCGCGCCCTTATCGGCACTGGTGGCGAGCATGGCGTAGGCTTTAAGCGCGAGTGACACGAAACGCTCTCGACCGATAGGTTTCCACGCCAATGGGCCAAGACTGTGCATTTTTTCGCGCCGAGCAGCGAGTTCAGCATCGCTTAACGCCAGCTTAATGCTGCGCGCTGGAATATCAATTTCGATGCGATCGCCGTTTTCAATCAAGGCGATAGTGCCGCCTGCCGCCGCTTCTGGCGATACGTGACCTATAGATAAACCTGAGGTACCACCCGAAAAACGACCATCGGTAATCAGCGCGCAAACTTTACCTAAACCGCGCGACTTTAAATACGTGGTCGGGTACAACATTTCTTGCATTCCTGGGCCACCTTTGGGGCCTTCATAACGGATAACCACGACATCACCCGCGACCACTTCGCCGCCTAAAATGCCGGCAACCGCATCATCTTGGCTTTCATAAACGCGAGCCGAGCCAACAAATGTCAGATTAGATTCATCCACCCCCGCGGTTTTAACAATACAGCCATTTTCAGCCACGTTGCCCGATAACACGGCGAGCCCGCCCTCTTGGCTAAAAGCAAATTCGCGGGTGCGGATACAACCTTCTTGTCTGTCGTTATCCAGTGTTGGCCAGCGGCAATCTTGGCTAAAGGCTTTAGTGGTTGGAATGCCCGCAGGCCCCGCCATAAAGAAGTGTTTTACCGCGTCATCTCGGGTTTGCATGATGTCGTACTGCGCTAATACCGACTTTAATGTGCCGTCACTGACTGTGCCGCCCGCAAAAGTGTCACCCTTGTTGGCCGCCACATGGAACACATCGGTATGCAGTAATCCAGCTCTATCTAGCTCGCCTAAAATCCCCATTACGCCACCTGCGCGGTGTACATCTTCCATATGATATTTAGGCGTTGAGGGAGCAACTTTACAAAGGTGCGGCACAAGGCGCGACATACGGTCGATATCCGCCATGGTAAAATCAACATCGGCTTCCTGCGCTGCCGCCAATAAATGCAATACTGTGTTAGATGAACCGCCCATGGCGATATCTAAAGTCATGGCATTTTCAAAGGCTTTAAAGTTGGCAATGTTGCGCGGTAAGGTCGATTCATCATCTTCATGGTAATAACGTTTTGCCAGCGCCATCACGCGCCGACCTGCCTCTAAAAACAGCTCACGGCGATCGGCGTGAGTCGCCAACATAGAGCCGTTACCCGGCAAAGATAGACCTAGGGCTTCGGTTAAACAGTTCATCGAGTTAGCGGTAAACATACCAGAACAAGAGCCGCAGGTTGGGCACGCACTACGTTCAATTTTGGCACTGTCTTCATCGCTAACATTGGTGTCGGCGCCTGCAATCATCGCGTCGACTAAATCAAGCTTGATAAGTTTATCCGACAACTTGGTTTTACCCGCCTCCATCGGCCCGCCAGAAACAAACACCACCGGAATATTAAGCCGTAGCGCCGCCATTAGCATGCCGGGAGTAATTTTATCGCAGTTGGAGATACACACTAAGGCATCAGCGCAGTGGGCGTTGACCATGTATTCCACACTGTCGGCAATTAACTCGCGCGATGGCAGGCTGTAAAGCATGCCGCCGTGACCCATTGCGATACCGTCATCAACGGCGATGGTGTTGAACTCTTTTGCAATACCGCCCGCTTCTTCAATGGCGCTCGCAACGAGTGAGCCCATGTCTTTTAAGTGCACATGGCCTGGTACAAACTGGGTAAAGGAGTTAGAAATCGCAATAATTGGCTTACCAAAATCACCGTCTTTGACCCCTGTAGCGCGCCATAGCGCACGGGCACCCGCCATATTGCGGCCTTCGGTACTGGTAGCTGATCGTAACTTTGGCATTGACTGTATCCTTTATCTTAAATCGAAAATGGTGTGCTTAATTCACATGGCGAATGCAGCGTTGGCTGCACTGCCCTTATTTATGGCGCCCGTGTCAGCCCTAAAATCGGCGGCTGAAATTGAGCTTAACGCAACGACTTATGCACTGGCCGTTTGTTGCAAACTCATCGGCAACAACACCTTACATAAGGTGACATCAATTAGCTTATTCAGTTGATTACTTAGGAGCTCAATGGCGCGCTCGCTATCAACCTCCATATCCAGCGACAGGCTAGCATCGTCGTTCATGCGCATCTGCATTTGAGTGATGGTAAAACCACGGTGACGCGTCACACGCAAAACACGCTCAAGCACTTCGGGGCGTTGTTGAACTGTTAACTCCAGAGAGTAGATCATGTTTGTTTCTCCATTTCGTCCATCATATCGCTGTTTGATGCGCCGGGGGGCACCAGTGGCCAAACGTTAAAAGCATCGTCAATTGCAACGTGTAACAAATACGGGCCCTTTGCCGCTAACATCTCGGTTAAGGCTTCTTCCACTTCGTCGGAAGAAAAAATCGTGCGGCCGGGAATATCAAAGGCCGAGGCCAGCAAGACAAAATCTGGGTTATCGGATAAATCCGTTTCACTGTAACGTTCTTCAAAAAACAGTTGCTGCCACTGTTTCACCATGCCGAGCTTTTGGTTATCAACCAGCACGATTTTTACCGGCAGCTTGCGGCGTTTGATGGTGGTCAGCTCCTGCACATTCATCATAAAAGAACCATCGCCAGAGACTGTGACCACTGTGGCATCAGGGCGCGCCACTTGAGCGCCAATCGCCGCAGGCAAGCCAAAGCCCATAGTGCCTAAACCTGCGCTGGATAGATGATCCTCAGGGCGGCGAAACCACATATGCTGGGCGACCCACATTTGGTGCTGGCCTACATCGCAGCACACAACACTGTCCTCGGGTAACTTATTGGCTAAACGGCGCAGCAGCGCAGGGGCGTAGATCAAACTGCCGGGGTGTTGATAATCCCATTGATGCTTACGGGATAAATGCTCAACCTCAGCCTGCCAAGGGGTGATGTTCATCGGCATGGCTAAGGCAGGTAAGATTTGGCGTAAGTCGCCGGCGATTGCCACCTCTGGCATACGCAATTTGCCTAGTTCAGCGGCGTCGATATCGAGATGGATCACTTTGGCCTTATCGGCAAAGCTCGCTAAGCGGCCGGTAACTCGGTCGTCAAAACGGGCACCAACCACAATCAGCAAGTCGCAATCCTGCACCGCTAAGTTAGCGGCCTTGCCACCATGCATGCCTAACATGCCTAAATAACCAGATGTGCCATGGGCGATACTGCCCAGCCCTTTCAGCGTCGCCACCGAAGGTATGCCAGTCACTTTGATAAACTCACGCAGTTGATCCACAGCGCCCGCCATACCTACGCCGCCACCGACATACAACATAGGCTGTTTAGCTTCTGCCAACAGTGCACGGGCGGCATCGATGTCGCTCATCTGGGCTTGGGGTTCGTTCATGACAGCAAGCAAAGGTGTGCGGTATTCTAATTGGGCGATTTGGATATCTTTGGGAATATCCACCAGCACAGGGCCTGGGCGACCCGATGCGGCGATTTCGAAGGCTTGATACAAGGTTGGTATTAGGTCGTTAACGTCTGTCACCATAAAGCTGTGCTTAGTGCAGCTCAATGACATGCCTAGTACGTCGATTTCTTGAAATGCATCGGTGCCGATAACCGCGGTGGAGACTTGGCCTGTGATAGCCACAAGAGGCACTGAATCTAATAATGCATCGGCTAAAGAAGTGATGAGGTTAGTCGCGCCTGGGCCTGAGGTCGCAAAGCACACGCCGGTTTTACCGCTGGCTCTGGCATATCCTACGGCGGCAAAGGCGGCGCCTTGTTCGTGACGGCTGAGTAAGTGTTCGACAGGGCTTCCATAGAGGGCATCGTATATTGGCATAATGGCACCACCGGGATAACCAAACACTGTGGTTACGCCATGTGCTGCTAACACTTTTATTACCGCGTCTGCGCCTCTGATCATCTGCCCTGGTTCCATATTCTCTCTCGCTACGTTAGTCCTGAATTGCCGAAATCGACGCTGATGTTTACTCTTTTAAAATTTTAATTTTGAAACTTAAGGCCTGAAACGAAGAACCCCCCAGTCCTTTCGGAGCGGGGGGTTCTTTTGAAACTTCTAACCTTTTAGGTCTATCAGTTCGCCATGCGCCGCCCCCGCTGTGATTTAATAATCACGACGGTAATAATCACGAGAATGAGCTTGGCAGCTTGATTAAACATCAATATGGATCCCTAATCGGTGTTTTTAAAATGGTTCTCTAACATCGAGAATGACTTGAAAGTTAGCTTCGCTTTGGGCCTTGCCCTACCGCGAGCTATTAGCTTTACCATAAAGCGACAGCCAAACACAATAAAAATATCTTTTGTCAAAAAAATTCAGCTTCCCTGCCGAGACAATGCAAAACAACAAAGTAAAACGTTAACTATTGATGCTCAGTCGGCATCATTCACCTACTGAGCATTTACTGACTTAACTGTGTCGTTTTTGCCCGCTCGACCACTGACTGAACAGGAAAAATGTGTACGTAAACGATTGTAAAATCTGATCTTCAATCTATTGAGGCCAGTTGAGTCGCAAGCGGTATTTCAGCCTTATACTCAAGCGCGGCCTCAATCAACTAGGCTTCAACAATGCTTTTCATATCAGTCATATAACCACGAAGTTCAGCGCCAACATATTCCACCGCGGTTTCACGAATCGCTTCGTTAACGGCGATGAGCGTTAAGTTGTCGACACCGGTTGCGCTGTCCTTTAGACCAGCACCTAAATACTCAGATGACATGTTATTAACGTAGTCGCGCAGCATAGGTACTGCCGCGTGGTTAAACAGGTAGCAACCGTATTCAGCAGTGTCTGAAATCACTACATTCATTTCATACAAACGCTTACGGGCAATGGTGTTAGCAATAAGCGGGGTTTCGTGCAGTGACTCGTAATAAGCCGACTCTTCCACTATACCCGCAGACACCATAGTATCGAACGCCAGCTCCACACCGGCTTTGATCATAGCGACAAGGAAAATACCTTTGTCGAAGTAGGTTTGTTCGTCGATATGTTCGCTCGATACGGGTGCATTTTCGAAACCTGTTTCGCCAGTTTCGGCTCTCCAACGCAGTAAGTTCGCATCATCGTTTGCCCAGTCTTGCATCATAGTGCGAGAAAACTCACCGCTGATGATGTCGTCCATGTGCTTTTCAAATAATGGCTGTAAAATTTCTTTTAAATCTTCTGCGATTTCAAAGGCTTTAATTTTAGCTGGATTAGACAAACGGTCCATCATGTTCGTGATGCCACCGTGTTTCAGCGCTTCGGTGACCGTTTCCCAACCTTGCTGAATAAGCTTGCCTGCATAACCTGGCTCAACGCCATCGGCGATCATTTTCTCATAACCTAAGATAGCGCCCGTTTGCAACATACCGCACAGAATGGTCTGTTCGCCCATCAGATCCGACTTCACTTCGGCGATGAAAGATGACAGTAAAACCCCTGCTCTGTCGCCACCGGTAGCGCTAGCGTAGGCTTTAGCAATCTCTAAGCCGTCACCATTTGGATCGTTTTCTGGATGAACTGCGATAAGGGTTGGCACACCAAAACCACGTTTGTATTCTTCACGGACTTCAGTACCTGGGCACTTAGGAGCCACCATCACGACAGTAATATCTGAGCGAACTTGCATGCCCTCTTCAACGATGTTGAAACCGTGTGAGTAAGACAAGGTAGAACCTTGCTTCATCAGTGGCATAACCGCGTTAACCACATTTGAATGTTGTTTATCTGGCGTTAGGTTAAGAACTAGATCTGCCGCTGGGATTAATTCTTCAAACGTGCCGACACGAAAACCGTTGTCGGTGGCTTTTTGCCAAGAGGCGCGTTTTTGCTCAATCGCTTCTGGACGCAAGGCAAAAGAGATATTCAATCCAGAATCACGCATGTTCAAGCCTTGGTTAAGACCTTGAGCACCACAACCTAAAATAACAATATTCCAATCTTTAATGTAGTTACAGCCATCGCTAAACTCTGAACGATCCATAAAACGACATTGCCCAAGCTGTGCTAATTGTTGACGCAAATTCAGAGAGTTAAAATAGTTAGCCATCTGATATACCACCTATAAAGTCAGAAATATTGGACGCAACCAAACTAACATAATGTTAAATAATGGTTGTGATTAAGGTCACTATAACCTATGCGTATCATTGCTTAAAATGATATATTCGAAACTTAATATTGCATTATGTGCAACGTCAACAACAATGACAGCCCACGTAATATCGGCTTAATAAACCTAACGGCGATAGACAAACACTCAAATGTGGCGTCATTCAAGCACAGGCTAAACAGGATAAGATCATGGATATTCGTACTCTCAAATTGTACCTGCACTTATGTGACAGTTTGCACTTTGCCAAAACGGCGGAGCAGATGCATGTGAGCCCATCGACCTTAAGCCGCGCACTGCAAAGATTAGAAGAGGAAGTTAACGCTAAGCTATTAGAGCGGGACAATCGCAGTGTGACCTTAACCCATGCGGGGCGTGAGTTTAAGCTGTTTGCCGAACAGACTTTGAATCATTGGGGGACACTTAAACACAGTATTAGCCTCAAGCAGGATGTGTTGCGCGGTCGATTAAACCTGTATTGTTCGGTCACTGCCGCCTACAGCCATTTACCCGCTTTGTTAGATTTATTTCGCCAAGAGCACCCATTTGTCGAAATTGCATTAACCACAGGAGACGCGGCTAACGCCTTGGTTGAAGTACAGCAAAATCGCGCCGATATCGCCATTGCCGCCCTACCAGACCCGTTCCCCAGTAGTTTACACTTTGCTAAAATTGACGATGTGCCGTTGTCTATTATCGCTCCAACTATTCGCTGCGCGGTACAACAACAGATTTCTCAACATCCCATTGATTGGTCGAACGTCCCCTTTATCATTGCTGATCATGGCCCTGGACGACGCCGCGCCGATAATTGGTTCAAACAAATGGGTATTAGCCCCAATATTTATGCCCAAGTGTCGGGCCAAGAAGCGATTGCCTCTATGGTGGCGTTAGGCTGCGGTATCAGCATGAGCCCTGTGGTGGTGATCAATAACAGCCCTGTGCGGGATCGTATTCAGCTATTATCATCGCCCGTTACGATAGAGCCATTCGAGTTAGGTTGCTGCTGTAGGGTAAAACGTTTGGCAGAACCCATCATCAATGCATTTTTAGAGGTGATTCAAACGCCTGCAATGTAAAATCGAATTATTAATTACGCCTAAGCTGACGCGACCCTTTGCAGCTAAAATGTTAGCCAAAATGAGTCGCATCACCGCAGGTTAAATATCGGGGGAATTAAGCTTGTCAGTAGAAATCGGATCAATTCGAGTCACTAATAGCTGGTCGACTTTATAAGAGTCGATATCAACCACTTCAAACTTATAGCCTGCATAGTTAACAAAATCAGTACGCTTAGGGATTTTACGCAGCATATACATCATAAAACCGGCAATCGTTTCATAGTTTTGATTATGCGGAAATTCTTCAATGCCAAAAGCGCGCATCACATCAGTAATCGGCGTGACCCCGTCCACCAGCCAAGAGTTGCTATCGCGGGCAATAATTTGCTCTTCACTCTCATGTAATGACCAAGCCCCCATCACCGCACGCTGTAAATCGTTCGTAGTAACAATACCAACCACGAGGGCATATTCGTTAATCACTACCGCAAAATCGGCACGACTATTTTTAAAGTATTCCATCGCCTCAGATAGGCTTAAAGTATCAGGAATAATCAAGGTGGTGTGGACTAGGCTGGTATCCTTTAAGGTAATGTTTTCACCATTAATCACTCGAATTAATAGCTCTTTAGCATCGACAATCCCTTTGATCATATCGAGCTGACCATCACACACTAAAAATTTAGTGTGTGGATCTTCAGAAATCTTACGCTTAATGTCTTCTTCGCTATCCTGCAGTAAAAAATACACTAAACTTTCGCGGGCTGTCATCGCTGAAGTAACAGAAACGGTTTGCATTTCAAACACATTCTCCATCATCTGCTGATCGCCGCGATCGAGCACCCCAGCCTCTGCACCCGCATTCATTACCGCATAAATATCATCTGAAGTGATAGCATCGTTACGAACGGTAGGAATTTGCAATAGTTTAAAAATACCACTGGCCATGCCGTTAAAAAACCATACCAATGGGCGTAATAGCACAATACAGAAAGACATTGGCCCTACGACAGCTAACGCTACAGGCTCTGGCATTGCCATCGCAATGCGCTTCGGCATAAGGTCGGCCACCAAGATAAAGGCACTGGTTACCAACACAAACGAGAACAAAAAGCTCACTTGGCTAAGCCAAGGATCCGTTAACCAAGGCGCCAGCAGACTATGGAAATACGGCCGAAATGCCGACTCACCCACGATACCGCCCATAATTGCTACCGCATTAAGACCAATTTGCACCACAGTAAAAAAACTACCAGGAACGGCTTGTAACTTCAGCACTTTTTCAGCTCGAGCATCACCTTCATCGGCTAACTGACGTAAACGGATTTTGCGGGAAGCAGCAAGCGAAATTTCTGACATAGAGAAGAAACAACTTGCGCCAATCAGGCACAATATAATCATCACGTTATCAAAGAGACTCATGTAACACCTTTCATTTAACACTGGACTAGCTAGGACCGACTCGCGCTTTATTACTCGCGTGTCAGCTGAATTCATTGTATTGAAGTAACATTTATTGGGTTAGGCATCGCTCAAAAATCACATAAGCCGCACTCTAGCGCAGATAAATAATCACTGAGGTAGCAAGATGTAGCGTGCTATGGATATATCTGCACTTGCTCAAGTTGTGCGTGATTCAGCTCCGCAGTACACAAATCATACTGTGAGAGCCACACCGTCAAAAGTCGACGACTCCCAGTGATATTTTCGCCTAATGTACTGAATATTATATTTTTAATTTTTGTTAGACTCAGCGACACTAATATATTTTAGCTTAGTGGCTTAGTTATTGAGCTGCTAGAACGCACATAAAAACCAATAGCATTGACTACACTGATATGGTTTTAGCTATTATTTTAGCTTAGTCACATTACTTGAAAGACGTTCAGAATTGCAGCATAGGCGCCACGACGAGTACACCACCATCTCGACAATCGGCGACGTATTATATCCGATTTATGGGCTAATATTCCTCAGCTTGAATAATTTTTTATCTGAAAGACAAACTAGCAGCGCGACCTCATATAAATGTTATCAATTATTTGGCTGTTATTCGGTGCTGCTTATGGCGTTTAAAAAATCAACTTAGTGAACACTTAAGTACGCCTATATCATCAGGCTAAAAGTATGTATTAATGGTATGTAAGTGTGCAGATCCACTAGCCCATAACGAATCCACACTTCGCTTGAATTCAGAGTCGATGGTAAAGCCATCATTCCATTAACTGCTACACTCAAATTCTGCGTGAAATGAACCACAAAAGGATTTGTTTATGGCAATTGCCTGCGTCACTACCCGAGCAAGTTGCGGGGTAGAAGCCCCGGAAGTCACTGTTGAAGTGCATCTCAGCAATGGCTTACCCGCATTTAATCTAGTGGGTTTACCTGAAGCCTCAGTGAAAGAAGCACGTGAGCGAGTACGTAGTGCATTGATTAATGCGGGATTTGAATTCCCGATGCGGCGGATAACCGTTAACCTCGCACCAGCAGATTTACCTAAACAAGGTGGCCGCTACGATTTGCCCATAGCCGTAGGCATACTGGCAGCTTCGGAGCAAATTCCGCTGAATAGCCTTAAAAATCTCGAGTTTGTCGGTGAGTTGGCGCTTTCTGGGCACATACGTTATTGCCAAGGATTATTACCGGCAATAATCGCCGCTAAGCGCCAAGAGCATACCTTAATATTACCGCTGGATAACCGTCACGATGCCGAGCTCGTCGGCTATCCCAAGGTATTATTTGGCTCACACTTGCAAAGCCTCGCCGCTTATTTACAAGGGCAAACCCAACTGCCCACGTTAGCGCCGCAATTAGAATGGATAAACCAAGAAACGCCCGAATCAAATACTTGCCTAAGCGATGTGATTGGCCAATATCAGGCCAAACAAGCACTCGAAATTGCCGCTGCGGGAAACCACAACCTCTTGATGCTTGGCCCGCCGGGTACGGGCAAGACTATGCTCGCTAGCCGCATGATGGCGTTATTACCCGCGCTCAATTATGAAGAAGCATTGGAAGTGGCAGCACTGCATTCGGTTGCCGGACTCGACATTAAACCACAGTATTTTTTACAGCGGCCGTTTCGGGCGCCGCACCACACTAGTTCAGCTATTTCACTCGTGGGTGGCGGCAGTATTCCCAAACCCGGTGAAATCTCTCTGGCTCACCGTGGCGTATTGTTTTTGGATGAGGTCGCCGAATTTCCTCGAAAAGTCTTAGATTGTCTGCGTGAACCGATGGAAACTGGCGAAGTAGTGATTTCTCGCGCCGCCGCTAAACTAACATTTTTAAGTCGATTTCAATTAATTGCCGCGATGAACCCGAGCCCGAGCGGCGATCTCGATAGTCAACACAGGTCGAGTCCTGAACAAATCCAGCGATATCTTTCACGACTTTCAGGTCCATTTCTCGACCGTTTTGACTTAACCATAGAAGTGCCAAAACTTCCCGCTGGCACATTAACACAAGCAGCGCCGCAAACAGAAACCAGCCAAGATATCGCCAAACGCGTCAAACTAGCACGCGAGCGGCAACTTGCCCGCGCTGGAGTGCTTAATAGTGAACTCACAGGGAAACAACTCAAAATCTTTAGCGGCATTAGCGACGCCGATTTAATCTTTTTAGAACAAAGCGTGGTAAAACTTGGCCTATCAGTTCGCAGTTTCCATCGCATACAAAAGGTGGCGCGCACGATTGCCGATCTTGAACAAGTACCTAACACTGAACGTCGCCATCTTGCTCAAGCCTTAGGCTACCGCGCAATGGATAGATTACTCGCCCGCTTATCCCAACAATATTGAACTCGCATTGAAATAAATGTTAAACAAATGCACCCATAGCAGCGCCTAAGATTGAGCCAAACGCCGACACCGAGTAACATAGGCCTCCAATTTTTGTCAGGGGGCTCGGATGGGAACGCTGTTTTCACAATTCAAAGGCTGTATCGCATTTTTAGGCTACGTTGTTAATACTATCTTTTGGACTATCCCAATTGTATTAATCAGTTTTATAAAACTGATACCTATCAGCTCATTAAGGACTGCAACTAGCTATGTACTCGACTTTTGCGCCAGCGCGTGGATTAGTGTTAATGGTGTAATTGAGCGTTGCTTGCACCCCGTTAACATAGAACTGAGCGGCGATACCGATTTTTCGACTAAAGAATGGTATATGGTCATTGCCAATCACCAGTCTTGGGTCGATATCTTGATCCTACAGCGAGTTTTTAACCGAAAAATCCCTTTTTTAAAGTTTTTTCTCAAGCAAGAATTAATTTTTGTGCCGATTTTAGGCTTAGCCTGGTGGGCACTTGATTTCCCCTTTATGCGTCGTTATAGCACAGCACAGCTGCGTAAAAATCCTAAGTTAAAGGGTAAGGATATTGAAATCACACGTAAAGCCTGCGCTAAATTCAAGGCTAAGCCAGTGAGTGTGATGAACTTTGTCGAAGGCACGCGCTTCAGTAAAACTAAACATCAAAAGCAAAACTCACCGTTCCAACACCTATTAAAACCTAAAGCAGGCGGCATGGCTTTTGCGTTATCGGCCATGGGTGAACAGATCCACAAGTTAGTCGATGTCTCCATTTACTACCCAGACACAGTGCCCACCTATTGGGACTACCTAACAGGCAAAATGCCCCGCGTTAAAGTACACATTAGGGTATCAGACATTGATCCCGCCATGCGCGGCGATTATATGAATGATCGTGATTTTAAAATTAGCTTTCAAGAACAGTTGAATCAAATATGGTTAGCTAAAGATCAAGTGTTAAGCCAACTGGCTAGCCAAACGAATAAAGAACAAAGGTAACACCATTATGTTGAATTTCTTGCCTGGGCCAGTGTTGTTTATAATTAGCTTTAGTCTACTGATTATAAACACCTTTATATGGAGTTCGCTTATCAGCCTTGGCGGGTTAGTGAAAATCGTGATGCCTACGCAAGGTGCGCGTAATGCAGTATCCAGCGTCATGAATCGTTTCATGTGGGCGTGGGCCAGTTGCAATGGCGGTATTCTGTTTTTGATCGCTAAAATTGAGTGGGATATACAAGGGCTCGAAGGGCTGGATAAAAACAGTTGGTATTTACTGATCAGCAACCATCTCAGTGGGTTTGATATCGCCGCGCAAACTTATGTATTACGTAACCATATTCCAATGCTGAAGTTCTTCCTCAAAAATGAGCTGATGTATGTGCCGATTATGGGCCTCGGCTGTTGGGCGCTCGATATGCCATTTATGAATCGAACCAGTCCAGCAAAACTGAAAAAAAATCCAAAGCTTAAGGGTAAAGATTTAGAGACGACGCGCCGCGCCTGCGAAAAATTCAAAAAAATGCCCACATCGATTATTAACTATGTCGAGGGCAGCCGTTTTACCAAACAGAAGCATCAGCGCCAAAACTCGCCCTATCGACACTTATTGCGCCCTAAAGCCGGCGGGATTGCTTTTACCCTATCTGCTATGGGTGAGCAATTTACCAATCTACTCGACATGACTATTGTGTATCCCGATGCGCCTGAGGATATTCTGTTTGGGGTGATGAACGGCAAAGTGAGTAAGATCATTGTGCGCATTAATGCTCTGCCCGTACCTCAGGTTGACCCAGCACGTTATTTTTCTGAGTCTGAGTACCGCGTCGAATTCCAGCGCTGGTTAAATCAAGTATGGGCTGAGAAAGATCAACAAATTGATGACTTACTGCGCGACTATCAAAATGCCGCCACCAGCACTAATAACACTCACATTCAATAACGAACTAAATCATAAATAGAACAGGCTCAAACAGCGCCCGCTTCCAGCTTTGCTATATATGCCGCAACCGCGACTAACTCAAATTCATTAAAGACGGTTATCCCTGTCGCGCAGAGTTTTTCTGCCGTTAATCCTTGCCCCGCGATTAATTGTTTCGCAAAACGGCCATCATAAATCTGCTGATTACCACAGGATGGACTGCGGGCTTTTAAAACTGCCACGTTAATCCCTTCTTGCTGCGCTAACTTAAGGGCAATATTTGCTCCCAGACTAAAAGCGTGCGTCACATCTTCCCCTTGCGCGGTTAAGATGCGCTGCCCAACTCGCTCAGCTAGCGGTCTAGGTGTCTGCAACCCGCCCGCACATTCGGGACAAATCGCCACAATCCGCCCTTGCTCAAGCCATGTACATACAACATCGCTTTCCATGAAATTATGGCCACCGTCGTAACGCACCGCTTGACCAAGTAAACAACTGCTCACTAACACTTTCTCCACTGTCGCCTCCAAGTGTGTTATTCAGCCAATAGGATAACGCGAAGGACACACATGCAAAATGCATCTGGAAGATTTACCCCAAAGCCATAAACACCTGCAACAAGATAGTACGGCTAAAACCGCATCATTGTTGACAATTTAATATTTTAAATATTTATAAAATAAAATACTAAACACACAAGTAAAAATTAAAAAATATAAAAATCAACAAATAAAGTAAAAAACCCTCAAAATGTAGACTTACGTCCAAGTAAACACATTGTTGACAATCCATTGAGAGAGGGCTATTTTTATCCATTGTAGACAATCCCATTAAATAGTGACGCGCTATGTTGAAGCAAGACACGACGTTGATTTCTGATGACACACAAGTTTCCCACCTGCATAAGGTCAAATCGACCTCAGCAGATAAAACGTCGACCACATTAGCCGATCAAATTTTGGTGCAAATCCAAACCAGCATCATTAAGGGCGAACTACCTGCGGGCAGCAAAATTAATGAGCAAGCGCTAGCCGAAAAATACGGCATCAGTCGCGGCCCAACTCGCGAAGCCCTGCACACCTTAGAAAGACAGCGTTTAGTGGTGCGCTCACCCCATGTTGGTGCCCGCGTAGCACAGCTTACCGTTAGCGAACTTAACGATTTATATCAACTGCGTAGCGTGCTTGAAGGTATGGCCTGCGAACTCGCCGCCAGTCGCATCACCCCTGAGCAGTTAGCCAAGTTAGAAGATTTACTCGCCTGCCAAGATGCCGCGCTCGCAAAGGGTGATACCTACTTCCAAGAAGAAGGCGACGTCGATTTTCACTACCAAATCATTCAAGCCAGTGGCAACAAACACTTACAGGAAACCCTAGTCGGTGGTCTGTATCACTTGCTACGTATGTATCGTTACCAATGCACCAATAAAAATCGCCCCGTAAAAGCGATTGCCGAGCACAGACGCATAGTCGAGGCCATTGCCCAGCGCGATGGTGAACTGGCAAGCTTGTTAATGCGCCGCCATATCGAACAGGGACGTAAAAATACCGAATTACGCTTAATTGAATTGCAAGCCAATGCCGCCGCAAAAGAAACCTTAGCGAACATCAGCTAAATTCTTACGGCTCACATGCCAAAAAATGGATAAATAGAAGGACAAGACCATGACCCAAAGCGCAGGATTACGTTTTCGCCAAGCTCTTGCTAAGGCCAAACCGTTACAAATCGTTGGCACCACCAATGCCTATTTTGCCTTGATGGCAGAGCAAACTGGCTTCCAAGCCTTGTATCTTTCGGGCGCTGGCGTTGCCAATGCGTCATACGGTTTGCCGGACTTAGGCATGACCTCAATGAGCGACGTGCTGATTGATGCGGGTCGTATCACCTCTGCCACACAAGTGCCTTTATTGGTCGATATCGATACTGGCTGGGGCGGCGCATTCAATATTGCTCGCACCATCAAAGAATTTGAAAAAATCGGTGTTGCTGCCGTGCACATGGAAGACCAAGTGTCGCAAAAGCGTTGCGGCCACAGACCTAACAAAGCGGTGGTGAGCATAGAGGAAATGGTCGATCGCATTAAAGCGGCCGTCGATGCCCGTATCGATCCTAACTTTGTCATCATGGCACGTACCGATGCGGTTGCCGTTGAAGGGGTAGAAGCAGGTATTGAACGCGCTCAAGCTTATATCGCCGCCGGTGCCGACATGATTTTTGCCGAAGCCTTAACTGAGCTAGACCAATATCGCCACTTTAAAGCGCAAGTCAAAGCACCGATTTTAGCTAACATGACCGAATTTGGCCAAACCCAGCTATTTAATAAAGAAGAACTGGCGCAGGCGGGCGCCGACATGGTGCTTTATCCACTCGGTACTTTCCGTGCAGCCAACCAAGCGGCACTGAACGTGATGCAAGCGCTGATGAATGATGGTCATCAACGCAACGTGTTAGATACCATGCAGACTCGTAACGATTTGTATAAATACTTGGGCTACCACGCTTTTGAAGACAAGTTAGATCAACTGTTTAGCCAAGATAAATAACTGGCTAACTGCACCCTACAATGCAGCGTAAACAGGAAGTACAACCTTAACCAATAAATGTTGGTGTATTAGCACCTTACATAAACTGCAATGCATCAACGATAACCAAACAGAGTTAACGGAAGGGAAACATTATGTCAGAAGCTAAAAAACTAAGTGGTGCAGGATTACGCGGCCAAAGCGCAGGCGAAACGGCATTGAGCACAGTGGGCGTATCGGGCAGCGGCCTAACATACCGCGGTTATGATGTGAAAGATCTCGGTGAAAATGCCACCTTCGAAGAAGTCGCCTATCTGATTCTTTACGGTGAGCTACCCACTCAAGCTCAGCTTGATGCCTATAAAACCAAACTCAAAGGCATGCGCGGCTTACCGCAAGCCTTAAAAGAAGTATTAGAGCGCATTCCTGCCGATGCTCACCCTATGGATGTGATGCGTACTGGTTGCTCTATGCTAGGTAACTTAGAAGCCGAGCACAGCTTTAGCCAGCAAAGTGAAATATCTGACCGCTTACTGGCTGCATTCCCATCGATTATTTGTTACTGGTATCGCTTTAGCCACGATGGCGTGCGTATTGAAACCGAAACCGATGACGCTCAAATTGGCGCGCACTTTTTACATTTATTACACGGTAAAGCACCCTCGGCACTGCACGCTAAAGTGATGGACGTATCGTTAATTCTTTATGCGGAACATGAATTTAACGCATCGACCTTTACCGCTCGCGTATGTGCTTCAACCCTGTCTGACATGCATTCGTGCGTAACAGGCGCCATTGGTTCACTGCGTGGTCCGCTACATGGCGGCGCGAACGAAGCGGCGATGGAACTGATTCAAGACATGAAAGATGAAGCCGATGCGCGCGACATCTTAATGGGTAAACTAGAACGCAAAGATAAGATTATGGGCTTTGGTCACGCGATTTACCGCGACAGTGACCCACGCAATGCCATCATTAAAGAGTGGTCAGAAAAACTGGCTGCCGCCAACGGTGACGACCGCCTATACCGTGTATCGGTTGCCTGTGAAGCACTAATGTGGGAACAGAAAAAGCTTTTCTGTAACGCGGACTTTTTCCACGCCAGCGCATACCACTACATGGATATTCCGACTAAATTGTTTACGCCAATCTTTGTCTGTTCGCGCCTCACTGGCTGGGCGGCGCACGTAATGGAGCAACGTTCTAACAACCGCATCATCCGCCCAAGTGCCGATTATGTAGGCGTAGCGCCACGCAAAGTGGTTCCAATTGCCAAGCGTTAAACCAAGCTAACCACTCTTGGCGCGAGACTTCTGTTAAAGAAATGTCTGTTAATAGACTGTCTCGCGCCAACTTCATTTTCCGCAATGGATGATGTTATGAATACTGCTATGAATACCCAATATCGCAAGCCTTTACCCGGCACTAAACTTGATTACTTCGATACCCGCGAAGCGATTGAAACCATTACACCCGGCGCGTATGCCAAGCTACCTTATACCTGCCGCGTTTTAGCGGAAAACTTAGTCCGTCGCTGCCCGCCTGCCGATTTAACCGCCTCACTTAAGCAGCTTATTGAATCAAAACAAGAACTGGATTTCCCTTGGTTTCCTGCCCGCGTGGTCTGCCACGACATTTTAGGGCAAACCGCCTTAGTTGACCTTGCGGGTCTGCGTGATGCGATTGCCGCTAAAGGTGGCGATCCTGCCAAAGTGAACCCTGTAGTGCCAACACAACTCATTGTGGATCACTCGCTGGCAGTTGAGTTTGGTGGTTTTGACAAAGACGCTTTTGCCAAAAACCGCGCCATCGAAGACAGACGCAACGAAGACAGATTCCATTTTATTAATTGGACGCAAAAAGCGTTTAAAAACATTGATGTTATCCCTCAGGGTAACGGCATTATGCACCAAATTAACTTAGAGCGTATGTCACCAGTGATCCACGCCCGCGAAGGTGTCGCATTCCCTGATACCTTAGTTGGCACCGACAGCCACACGCCACATGTTGACGCGCTAGGCGTTATCGCCATTGGTGTCGGCGGCTTAGAAGCCGAAAGTGTGATGTTAGGGCGCGCATCGTACATGCGCCTGCCTGACATTATCGGCGTTGAGCTAACCGGCAGACCGCAAGCTGGCATTACCGCCACCGATATCGTATTGGCCTTAACCGAGTTTTTACGCGCACAAAAAGTCGTCTCCTCTTACTTAGAGTTCTTCGGTGAAGGCGCAGCAGCACTGACACTGGGCGATCGCGCCACGATTTCAAACATGACGCCTGAATTTGGTGCCACTGCGGCAATGTTCTACATTGACCAACAAACCTTAGATTATTTAACCTTAACGGGCCGCGAGGCTGAGCAAGTGAAACTGGTTGAAACCTATGCCAAAACCGCAGGTTTGTGGGCCGATAGCCTGACTGAAGTGCACTATCCACGCGTATTGCGTTTTGATTTATCCTCAGTGGTACGCACGATTGCCGGGCCATCAAACCCACACGCAAGAGTGCCAACATCAGAACTTGCTGAGCGCGGTATTAGTGGCATAATCGAAAACGAACCCGGTTTAATGCCAGATGGCGCGGTGATTATCGCAGCAATTACTAGCTGCACTAACACCAGTAACCCGCGCAACGTGATTGCCGCAGGCCTCATTGCCCGCAACGCCAATGCCAAAGGCTTAACCCGCAAACCTTGGGTCAAAACCTCACTCGCTCCTGGCTCTAAAGCAGTGCAATTATATTTAGAAGAAGCCAAGTTGCTGACTGAACTTGAACAGCTAGGCTTTGGAATTGTCGGCTTTGCCTGCACCACGTGTAACGGTATGAGCGGCGCGCTCGATCCCATCATCCAAAAAGAAGTGATCGATCGCGACTTGTACGCCACCGCGGTGTTATCGGGTAACCGTAACTTTGATGGCCGTATTCACCCGTACGCCAAACAAGCTTTCTTAGCATCGCCGCCATTAGTGGTGGCTTATGCCATTGCCGGCACCATACGTTTTGATATCGAAAAAGATGTATTGGGATTAGATCAACACGGTAAGCCAGTCAGACTTATCGATATTTGGCCATCGGATGAAGAAATCGATGCCGTGATTGCTAAAAGCGTTAAGCCTGAGCAGTTCCGTAAAGTGTACGAGCCTATGTTTGATATCGCAGTGGATTACGGCGAGCAAATTAGCCCACTGTATGATTGGCGTGCACAATCAACCTATATTCGCCGCCCACCTTATTGGGAAGGCGCGTTGGCGGGCGAGCGTACACTCAAAGGCATGCGTCCATTAGCTGTGCTAGGTGACAACATCACCACTGACCATTTATCGCCATCCAACGCCATTATGATGGACAGCGCTGCAGGCGAATACCTGCACAAAATGGGCTTACCAGAAGAGGACTTTAACTCCTATGCGACCCATCGCGGCGACCACTTAACAGCCCAGCGCGCCACGTTTGCTAACCCTAAGCTTAAAAACGAAATGGCGATTGTTGATGGCAAAGTGCAGCAAGGCTCCCTAACGCGTATCGAGCCTGAAGGCCAAGTGACGCGCATGTGGGAAGCGATTGAAACCTATATGCAGCGCAAGCAGCCGCTAATCATCATAGCGGGCGCTGACTACGGCCAAGGGTCGTCCCGCGACTGGGCCGCCAAGGGCGTGCGTTTAGCTGGCGTTGAAGCCATTGTCGCCGAAGGCTTTGAGCGTATTCATCGTACTAACCTAGTCGGCATGGGCGTGTTGCCACTGGAATTTAAAGCAGGTGAGAACCGCGCCACCTACGCCATTGATGGTACCGAAGTGTTCGATGTACTCGGCACGCCAGCGCCAAGAGCAGATTTAACGGTTGTTATCACTCGTAAAAATGGTGAACGCATCGAAGTGCCAGTAACGTGTCGCCTCGATACCGCCGAAGAAGTGTCAATTTACGAAGCTGGCGGCGTGTTGCAACGCTTCGCGCAGGATTTTTTAGAATCTAACCTTGCCTGAGCTGACGCTTAATATTCGTTAGCTAAACCGAGTGCCAGCGACTTCACCATTAAGTCGTTGGCGCTCATTTTGAATCCTTTTGGAGTCAATATATGACTACTGCAACAATCCACGCGCCGCAAATCAAAATCGCGGCGACTTATATGCGTGGCGGCACCAGCAAGGGCGTGTTTTTCCGCCTGCAAGATTTGCCTAAGGCAGCGCAAGTGCCAGGCCCTGCACGCGACGCCTTATTGCTGCGGGTGATTGGTAGCCCAGACCCTTACGCTAAACAAATCGATGGCATGGGCGGCGCGACCTCAAGCACTAGCAAAACCGTAATTTTATCAAAAAGCACTCAAGCCAATCACGATGTAGATTATCTTTTTGGCCAAGTAGCAATTGATAAACCCTTTGTCGATTGGAGTGGTAACTGCGGCAACTTAACTGCCGCAGTTGGCGCCTTTGCTATCAGCAACGGTTTAATTGATAGCACGCGTATTCCGCTAAATGGCATCTGCACTGTACGCATTTGGCAAGCCAACATAAGCAAAACCATTATCGCCCATGTGCCCATCACTAATGGTGAAGTGCAAGAAACCGGTGATTTTGAGTTAGACGGCGTGACCTTTCCAGCCGCCGAAGTGCAAATCGAATTTATCAATCCAGCCGATGACGATGGCGAAGGTGGCAGTAGCATGTTCCCCACGGGTAATGTGGTCGATGTGTTAGAAGTGCCCGGCATTGGCAGCTTTAACGCCACTATGATCAACGCGGGTATCCCGACTATTTTTATTAATGCAGAGGACTTAGGTTATACAGGCACTGAGCTGCAGGATGATATCAATAGCGATAACGCCGCGCTGGCTAAGTTTGAAACAATTCGTGCCTATGGCGCGCTGCGTATGGGCTTAATTAACCACATAGATGAAGCAGCTGCTCGCCAACACACGCCCAAAGTGGCTTTTGTTGCTAAACCCCAAACTTATGTGTCATCGAGTGGCAAAACCGTCAATGTAAGCGACATCGACTTATTAGTGCGCGCCCTGTCCATGGGCAAACTGCACCACGCTATGATGGGCACGGCTGCCGTTGCGATTGGTACAGCAGCGGCGATTCCGGGCACGTTAGTCAATTTAGCAGCTGGTATCGGACGCACTAACGAAAAGACCGATGCGGTCCGCTTCGGCCACCCCTCAGGCACGCTGCGTGTTGGGGCAGAGGCATCAATGGTTGACGGCGAATGGACAGTCGTTAAAGCCATTATGAGCCGCAGTGCCCGCGTATTAATGGAAGGCTCTGTACGAGTGCCTACGGTGTAAACCCAGAGTAATAACAAATGTTCAATCAAAGACCTTGCTTCTCCCCCCTTCCTGCGAGGTCTTTTTCTTTATTATCTGAATTCTGCCCCAACCATCTTGGTTAACAATAACGAACAATCGGCATATAAATCTATTCGAGATGATGTGTTGCCATCGATAAATAATGCTAAGCTTCTCAGCTTTACTCAGCATCATTAATTTGCAGTATTGGGTAACAACGTGCGCGAACATTATCTTAAAAAATATTCAGAGTGATATTTGGTTGATGTAATTTTTTAAACGACTCCATTGTTTTAGAGTAAAAACTATAAAAATCCTTAGTATCGTGATTGAACACTAAACTGACTAAATACTCATTGAATTAGGTGGAATTGTTTTTGATAGGGATGAATTTGAGCCAATTATTCCATAGACTAATTCTATGTTTTCTCGGTGTACTGAGTGTACTTGGGAGCCCTTCGAATGGATTGGCACAATCATTGGATTCGATTAATAGCCAACTCAAATTTGAACACATTCGTAGCGTAGATGGCTTAAACCAGAATTCTATTACCAGCTTGTTTATGGACAAGGCTGGCATGCTTTGGATTGGTACTCAAGATGGTTTACACGCTTATAATGGCTATGATTTTAGCATTTTTACGCACTCTCCCAATGATCCAACCAGTATCTCAGAGAGTTATGTCTCCGATATTATTCAAGATCAAGAGGGTTATATTTGGGTTTCAACCTTTGGTCAGGGGATAAATCGGCTCGATCTTAATACTGGAACTTTTCAGCATTTTGGCCAAGAACAAGGCCTCACAGAGCCCCGCACCACTAAACTCAACCTAGTGGGCAATACGCTCTGGATAGGTACCAAAGCAGGTTTATTCTCCCTATCGATTAAAAGTCAGCATATTACTCGAGTCAATCTCAGTAATGAGAATAACGTCGCACCCTACATAACCAGCCTTGCTAATGTCGATAACACTTACTTACTTGCAGGCACTCAAAGTAGCGGCGTTTTTGCCGTTAGCGCGAGTACGATAACCCGCTTAAATGTGCCAAACAATGCTACTGCCAATCAAATTAAGGCAAGCTCTGCCAATGAGGTTATCTTGGCTCTAGGTAATCAATTATGGCATTACAACCTCGCCACACAACAAGGTAATGTGCTTTGGCAAACCGATGATTCCGTACCTTATATCAAAGATTTTATCCAGACCGAACAAGGTGATTTTTGGGCCGTAGGGCCAGAAGCAGGGCTTATACAATTAACTCAAAGACAATCCGTATTTGAAGCAAGTTATCACAAATTTGACTCAAAGCGGACCGACAGTATTAGCGCAAATAATATATTGAGTTTACTGCAAGATCCCTTTGGTAATTTATGGCTGGGGACCAATTATTTAGGTTTAGATCAGCTCAATAAACGGCATCAATATTTTCAGCATATTTTTGACTATAACGCTGAATGGCCACAGCAGAGCAATAACATCCGTAGCTTATTTCGCAGTAAAGATAACGCACTATGGGTGGGTACTGAAGGCGCGGGGCTTAAACGCCTCCTACCCAATGGGCGCTATGAGCACTACACGTCGTTATTTGCACAGGCATTAGGACGCGGCCCACGCAACTTAAATCTAATTATACGAGACATTACTCAAGATAAAGAAGGCGTACTCTGGCTTGCCAGTAATTATGGACTAGGGCGGCTTTCCCCTAATGGACAATTCACTTTACTTAACATGGTTGAAGACACCACTAAAGATGTCGAAGCTAATTACATCCGCAGTTTAGCCATTGATGATCAAGGCGACTTCTGGGTCGCAACCACCCAAGCACTGTATCGCAAAGTCGCAGGCTCGGATAAATTCACCTCTATACCGTTAGCAAATATTGCGCATTTCCATCCGGATCAAAATCGAATTTTAATCCTACGAGCACAGAACAACACACTCTGGCTGGGTACACTTAATGGACTGCTTAAACTGGATATGCAAACGGGTATTGGCCAAGCTTATTATCACCTACCCTTAGATAAAAAAAGCCTCATCAATAACCGTATACGCGATATTTTAGTGACGACATCGGGCGATGTATGGTTCGCCACCCATGGTGGGATCAGTAAACTATCAGCTCAAAATCCCAGTGCGGGCTTTAGTCATTACACTCGAGAACAAGGTTTACCAAGCGATACTATCTACGCCTTACTCGAAGATGAACAACATAATATTTGGTTTAGTAGTAATGCCGGGATAGGCAAACTTAATCCTGCAACAAATCACATCATTATTTTCAATGAACAAGAGGGACTGCAGGCGCTGGAGTTTAATGGCGGAGTAAAATTAAAAGATAACAATGGCGGTCTCTGGTTTGGGGGCATTCGCGGCATTAATCACTTCGATCCAACATTGATTCCCGATAAAAGACCCGATGTTAAAGTCGCGCTGACTGGCTATAGCATTGCAGGAAAAGGCCACACGATTCTTAACTTAAGTAGCCCACCCGATATAGTGATGGACTATAACGAGCAACTCATTAGCTTTGAAGTCACATCATTAGATTTCAGCTACTCAGGTAAAAACCATTTTAGTTATTTCCTCAAAGGATTCGATAACCAATGGCACAATTTGCCCAGCGGTAATGAAATTACCTTCACCAACATTAATCCCGGTCATTATCAACTACACGTCAAACATGCGCTGCAATACAACACGGCTGGTGATGATACATTAGTCGTTAATCTTACGGTGCGGCCGCCATTTTATCTGACTCAAACTGCGTATTGGTTATACGCCATTGCCAGCATCGGGCTGCTTGCTTGGATAATCCTCTGGCGTAAGAAAAAACGCCAACAACAAAAAGAATTTGAAACAAGCATCCGCGCCTCAGAAGAACGGCTTAAGCTCGCGCTCTGGGCCTCTGGCGATGGGATGTGGGACTGGAATATTAAAGAGAATAAAGTCTATAGAACCAATATAGACTCATCCATTCCACAGGCAGATGGTGATGACTTAGCCCATGAAAATATGCACCCAGAGGACAGAGAAAGGTTCGCACTTGAACTCAATGAGCATCTCCAAGGCTATACACCATTTTTTGAAATAGAGTACCGTGTCAAGTGTTCAACGGGTCATTGGATATGGATTTTAGATCGCGGCAAAGTGGTTGAGAAAGATAACCTCGACCATCCTATTCGTATGGCGGGGACCAACCGTAACATTACCTCTCGAAAACTAATAGAGAATGAATTAATTCTCTCATCTCAAGTACTTAACAGTATGAACGAGGCTGTTGTTGTCGCAGATTTAGACTATCGGATTCGCTCGGTGAATCCAGCTTTTTGTACGATCACTGGCTATACCGAACACCAAATCAACAATAAGCACTTCATTCGTTTAGCCTATAATCGTCAGCAGCGAGAGTTGTTTACGATCATTGAACAACAATTACTGCACCACAAACATTGGGTCGGTGAAATTTGGATCCGCAACAAACAACGCCGCGCTATTTTAGTCTGGCTCGAGATTAATCAAGTCATCGATATAAAAGGTGAAACCCGCCATTTCGTTGCGGTATTTACCGATATTACAGAGCGGAAAAAAGCCGAAGAAGATCTACGTTTTCTTGCCAGTTTCGATACATTAACTGATTTACCTAATCGAACTTTATTCCACGACAGGCTCAATCATGCGATTTCTCACGCCCACAGAACCCAGAATATTGTCGCCTTATTATTTTTAGATCTCGATCGTTTCAAGCATATTAACGATTCTATGGGACACCATGTAGGGGATATGCTGCTCAAGGCCGTCGCACGACGTTTACAAAATGCGGTGCGGGATGGTGATACCGTTGCACGTTTAGGTGGTGATGAATTTACCATCATTTTAGAAGGCGTGGCGACCATAAAAGCCGTCACTGTCATCGCAGAAAAAGTGCTCAAAGCCTTCCAAGCACCCTTTTTATTAGATGATAAATCACTAACTATTTCGACCTCTATCGGTATAAGCCTTTACCCTAGCGACGCCAAGGATGCTGACTCACTGATCAAATTTGCTGACACTGCGATGTACCACGCTAAATCGTCCGGTCGTAATAATTTCCAATTTTATACTCATAAATTAAATGAGGTGGCCACTCGCCATGTGCAGCTCGAAGCAGGCTTGAAGCAAGCGATTCAACGCAATGAACTCAGCCTCGTTTATCAACCTAAGTTCTGTGTACGAGATGGGACACTCACAGGACTAGAAGCGCTATTACGTTGGCATCACACCGAATTGGGGCCTATTTCACCCGTAGAATTTATTCCACTGGCGGAAGAAACCGGCATCATTAATCAGATTGGCCACTGGGTTATTAATCACGCTTGCCAACAGTTAGCACAATGGAATGATCTGGGATTCGATGGTATCACCATTGCGGTTAACCTCTCCGCACGCCAGCTCAAAGCCGATATCATTTCTACCATTGAAGTGGCTTTAGCGGTATCGGGCTTACCCGCACAGTCGCTTGAACTCGAACTGACTGAGTCGATGATTATGGGTAATCCACAGGAATCGGTCAGCATTTTATCTCAGCTCAAGGCCCTTGGATTGACCATCGCCGTAGATGATTTTGGCACTGGCTATTCGAGCCTAAGCTATTTAAAACGCTTCCCGATCGATACTTTAAAAATCGACCGTGAATTTGTACGAGATATTACCCATGATCCCGACGATGCCGCCATTACCAGCGCCATTATTGCCTTGGCCCATAGCTTAGAGTTAAACGTGGTTGCTGAAGGCGTAGAAACCCAAGATCAACTTAATTTCTTGGCGCTACAAGGATGCGATCAAGTGCAAGGTTTCTTACTCAGCAAACCATTAATTGCAGAAGACTTTTTAACATTGTTAAAAAATCAACCTAAGAAAAAATCACTTTAATATGCGATAGTATTTAAACGCTAGCGATGTGTTATCTCAAATTCAAGCTAATAAAAAAGGCTCCTAGGAGCCTTTAATCATCAATATAACTGCCGTTCAACACGCTTAACCCAGCCAGCAGGGCCTTGAGTGTGGCCCTTTTGGATGTCGGTATACAATTTATAAATACGTTGTACGTGCTCGCCCACTTCGCCATTGCCCACAGTGACAATATGTCCATCTTCAAAAATATAGGATCCAACAGCCGAAACCACGGCCGCTGTACCAAAACCTCCCGCTTCGATAATCTCGCCTGATTCAATATCAGCGATAAATTTATCGAGCATGACCGTCTCTTGGCGCACTTCACAACCTAACAACTCTCCCAATTCCATGATGGACTGTGAAGTAATAGATTTCAAAATCGTGTCGGTGAAGGTAGGGATGATGACTGTGCCATCTTTCAGAATATGAAAATGGTTCATCGCGCCAGCTTCTTCAAGCTGTTGATTAGTTGAATCTAAATACAATACTTGTGAAGCACCAAACTGCGCTGCCGCTTTACCCGCACGCAACGAAGCCGCGTAGTTACCCGCTGCTTTTGAAGCGCCAGTGCCACCCGATACGGCCCGATGGAATGTTTTACTGATAAGCAAACGTATGCCTTTGTTCACGCCTGCTGCGTAATAAGCACCACTGGGGCTTAACACCACACAGAAGGTATAACGCGAGCTTGGGCTAACGGATAGACGGTCTTCAGTTGCAAAAATAAAGGGCCGAATATACAGACACGCACCTTCTTGCATTGGGAACCACAGACGGTCAACATCGATCAACGCATTGATCGCATCCATTTGCATTTGTTCGTTAATATTAGGAATACAGACGATATCAGCGGAGCAATTCATTCGCTCTGCATTTTTATTAATCCGGAAAGTGTAAATCTCACCATCTTCGTGCATAAAGGCCTTTGCGCCTTCGAAGATTGACTGGCCATAATGCAACGCCATTGCACCCGGTGCCATTTCAAATGGACCATAGGGAACAATACGCGGGTCGCGCCATTCACCATCACTATAATCCACCAAAAACATATGATCGGTTCTGAGGCTACCGAAGCCCACATTTCCCTCGGGCTCAAATTGCTCAGTACGGCGCTCGGACGCAGATTTTAAATTGTAAGTTATTTCCATCACATACCACCTTAATTACTGAACAAGCAGACTAGGGAGCGACTGGAATAAAGTCAAGGAAAGCACATGCGCTTCATGGCCTAACCGCTAAAAAAATATTATTCCATTGGATCAACATCATTTTCAACCACAAATAACCCGTCGTAATAACCCAGTATTACGCATATCAGCGTCACTATACTCTGCTCTTTCGCGCACATTCCTTATTCCGCAACCGCCGCAACAACCGAGATTTCAACTAAATATTCAGGCTCTGCAATCGCCGCTTGTACGCAAGCTCGGGCAGGCGCATGCCCTGTTGGCACCCAAGCATCCCATACAGCATTCATCGCATCGTAATCTGCCATATCTTTCAAATAAATAGTCGCTGACAGTAAATGCTCGCGCGAACTGCCCGCCTGCGCGAGCAAGGTATCCACTTCCTCGAGCATAGTGACGGTTTGTTCAGTAATATTTTGATACTTATCTTTCGCCACTTGGCCACATAAATACACAGCACCTTGGTAGATCACTACGCTACTCATGCGAACACCAACATCTAAACGGGTAATACTCATATTGTTTATCTCTTAAATCACAACATTTGAATAAAGGCTTCGGCTTAAACCGAATCGGCCATTTTAGCGATAAATAGGCGTTATGTCTGCGATTCTAACTTAGGCCAAGGCGTGTAAAAACGCGCCATCAAAGCAAATAAGCCAATACCGCAACTCACTATGCCCAACCACACCAATGGTGTTGGCACAGCTAAATTCACTAATTGGAATCCAACCAAGGCCGAGCATGCTGCGATTAACGCAAAGGGCAACTGAGTCACGACATGGTCATGGGGAGCGCAACCTGAACTGGTGGCACTGAGCACGCTAGTATCTGATATTGGCGAGCAGTGATCGCCAAAAACTGACCCTGCCATCACAGCACTCAATACCGGTAATAATAAATTAGCATCTAAGTTATGGGCAATCTCGGCGCCAATAGGGATCATAATGGCAAATGTGCCCCAACTCGATCCCGTCGCAAAAGCCATCATCGCGCAGAGTAAAAACATCCCCGCCACCAGCAAGTTTGGCGACAGGTAAGCTTTAGCCCAAGTGGCCAACAATTTCGCCACGCCAAGATCTTGGATCACCGCGCCAATCATCCAAGTGCAGAGTAAAATGGCGATAGCAAAGGCAATCATGCGTACCCCATAACTCAAATCACCCACTAACGCCGTAAAACGTCGACCAGATAAGCCCAACATAATCAGAGTGACCAAGGTCGCCAACAAACAAGCATCGCGCATAGAGGCGCCAATATCGGCCTTAGCCAACCAGAGTGATATGTCCCAAGTAGAGACTTGCTCGGCACCAGACCACAAAGTTAGGCCCACAGATGCCAATAACAGAGTCAGCATCGGGATAGCGAGTAGCCAAGGATTACCTTTGGCCTCGACTGTACTAGAAGATTCCACCGCAGTCGCTGCAACAAAAGAGCGAAAACCCACGCCATACCAAGCGACGAGTACAGACAAACCTAAGGTCACGATGGCGTAAAAGTTAAATAAGGCCACTTCAATAAACGCTTCCAGCGGCGACATAGGCAAAAAACTGATCCCAGCGATAAGCGCCATCACATAAGGGCCCCAACTGGAAAAAGGCAGTAACGAACACAGGGGCGAAGCATTTGAGTCGACCAAGTAAGCAAGCTGCTCATGGCGAATACCATAACGCTGGCTCAGAGGCTGGCAAACATGACCCACTGCTAAACAACTAAAAATCCCGTCGATAAACACTAACCAACCCAGAAAAACTACGCCAAGACGTGCCTGGCGCTCAGTGCGAATACGGCTATACAACCAATCACCAAACTGACCAACAGCACCACCACGCGCTAACAATTGCGTCATGCTACCGAGCAGCAACATGGCTAACAGCACATTGAGATGCCATGTTTGCCAAGCACCTTGGGCATAAAATTGTTTAACACCGATATCAAACAAATACAGCCCCGTTTGTAGCAGATCAAACTGAGCAATCAATAACGCGCCAGAAACAATACCGACGCCTAAGGCCACCAGTGTTCGACGCAGAACTAAGGCTAAAATTAAGGTCAACAGTAACGGGAGTATGACGAGCAGACTAGACGACATGGACCATTCCGATAAAAAATAAAACCAAGAATACTAACGAGTTAATAACAAATGCAAAAAAATTTAATTTAGAACGCTGTAATAGGCTATTTTTTAACCAAACGGCAAGAATCGCTATTCCTTAAGTTCAAGGCACTGCTAGAATCACAGTCCCATCCAGAAACCATAGGACTCTCCAGATGAGCCTTGAATTACTGTCCAAACTGGAAACCAAAATCCAGGCTGCTCTCGAAACTATCGAGCTTCTAAAAATGGAGCTTGAAGAAGAGAAGCAAAAAGCGTCGACCTTAAATGAACGCAATCACCAGTTGAATGAGCAAAACCAACAATTACAGGAAGAACTCACTTCTTGGAACGAAAAAGTGACCGGTCTTGTTGGTTTACTAAACAGCGAAATCTAAGCTGCGCGGCGTGAAATCTATACTAACTAAATGAGATTTAAATTGAGCCGGTTCTAAATCGAACCCGCTCTAAATTGAATTGGTTTGATAATTCTGCGCTTCAATGAGTTCGTTCAGCTCTAAAATAGCCTGCTTCACTTTTGGCAGGCTTTTTCTTGGTAGTAAAAACCGTCCCCGCTCAAATTCTAGTCGTCCTAAATCTTTAACCCAAATAACACCAGTAAGAAAAATACGCGCATGCTTAACGATAAGTTTAGGGGCGTAAACGGGGAAAACTCTCATATGACCACCTATAAACATTCTTGTTGTTATTGATTCCCCTCTTTGACATAAGGTTTACTGTTTGAGTTGCATGGTTGACAGACTATTTTTCATATTTGAGCACCCAAAAACTTCAATCATCTGATTTAGTTAAACTATCAATATTAAACTCAATCACAAAAAAACCAAAAGCCATAAAAATGACGCTTGCCAATTTTTTGACGCCCTGTTAAATTAACCATGTTACTCAGGGTGAAAAAGAGCCCCTTGGCTCAAGTCCGTACTTTCTGTTATAAGAAGTACGGTTTTTTTTGCCTGTTTTTTATCAATATATTCAATAAACTATAATCTCAAGCGCTTAACCCGACGTCGCTAACTCACGCCAACACTTAATACTGCCGTCACAAGCAATAAAAAAGGAGCCGTTAGGCTCCTTTAAACAAACAACTGTATGGGTACGGATTATCACCCGCTCGTATAACGGCGACATGATAACGTCATCAGCATTATTTCTTCGCTAGAAAGAAAGCGATATCTAATAGCTCATCGTAGGATTTGATTGAACCGGTTTCAACGCGATATTTACCATTAACAACCAAAGCCGGTACGCCGGTTAACTTAGCATTTTCAGTATCACGCTTCATCTTAGCCATTTGCGCTTTCACCATAAAAGATTCCGCGGCCGCGTCGAAGGTTTTACCATCCACACCGTTAGCGATAAAAAGAGCACGGATATCATCACGATTAGTAAAATTTTGTTTTTTATCATGGATAGCTGAAAAAAGTGCATTATCGATTTTATCATCGACATTTAATTGATGTGCTACTGCAAATGCACGTGACATTTCTACGCCCATTTCTTTACCGATAAAATCAACGTGCGCTTGGTTAAAAGCCACACCATCAGGTTTGTCTGCAATAATTTTTGGCACTACCGTTTTAGCAAAATTAAAACAGTGTGGGCAGTAGAAGGAAAAAAACTCAGTAATTTCTGGTTTTGCCGTCGCTGGGCCATCATTAATCACAGTGTAATGCACACCTTCTTGATAATCTGCAGCGAATACGGCCATTGGCGCCAGTAACAAGGCCGCAGCCATAAGTAATGCTTTTTTCATGAAAATTCCTTAAATCAATCTTATAAATAGGTTCACTAGGCAGGAGACTAACACATTCTCTTTTTTGAGTGTAACTCACGCCTAAGAGTTCAATTTAATATCGCTGCGACCATTGTACACGGCTAAATACTGAACATTAATAAGGCACTAAACTCAAAGGAGATTCGCCAAGTGCATATAACTGTTCTTTAAATGATAAAATTTGCTGTTCCCAATATTTCTCATCCCCAAACCAAGGGAAGTTCATCGGGAAAGCCGGATCATCCCAGCGGCGGCCAATCCACGCGTTATAATGCACCATACGCAACGCCCGCAGTGGCTCAATCAAGGCAAGTTGCCTAGTATCAAACTCACAGAACTCTTCATAGGCCTCGAGTAAGATTTCAAGCTGCATTAATTGCTGCGCTCTATCACCAGTTAGCATCATCCATAAATCTTGAATGGCCGGCCCCATACGCGCATCGTCTAAATCGACAAATCCAGGGCCGTCGGGCGTCCACAGGATATTGCCTGGGTGTAAATCCCCATGCAAACGAATTGCCGCAAAATCCTGTCGATCCCAAATCGCATTCGCCTTAGCTAGCACTTGTTCTACCACGGTAAAAAAAGGTAAACGTAAGCTGTTAGGCACGAGATCAGATTGTTTTAACCACGCCAGCGGCTCGGCCCCTAAAATCTGTGGATTTAAGGGTTCACGCTCTGCAAACGAGGTTTGCGCAGCGTACTGGTGTATACGGCCGATAAATCGACCGACTGACTCTAGTTGTTCTAAATTATCGACCTCAAAAGCTCGGCCGCCCAAAGACGGAAACAGCGTAAATCGAAAACCTTGGTACTTATGCAGCGTGCGGCCTTCGATAATCACAGGCACCGCCATTGGAATATCCTCAGCAGCGAGCGCTAACGCATAGTCATGTTCTTCTTGGATCTGTGCGTCGCTCCAACGATCGGGGCGATAAAACTTCACCACATAACGTAACCCTTCATCACTACGAAACTGATATACACGGTTCTCATAGCTATTAAGCGCGAGCAAGCCCGTTTCAGGATACACACCTAAGCTTTCAATGGCATCTAAGATCAAATCTGGCGTTAACGCTTGGAAATGGAATGCTGCACCGCTGGTATTGGTTATCGTCGGCGGCGTCATATTCTGATTCATATTAGTTCACTCTTAGATGAGGTTTAAGCACAGTGGCGAAGTATTCTAACACCTCAAAATCGGCTTCATTTTCAGTTGAAAGCCAGCAAATATTGCCGTAAAACTCATAATTGAGCCATAACAGGCTCCCTTCAAATGCTAATGCCCATTGATGTCTGTCGGCGCCCCATTGACGCTCACCTACAGTGCAATCGAGTATAGCGGCGAGTGGTTCGGCAAAATCGACAAAACGATCAAAATCAATATCGGCGCTAATTGATAAACTCAACGCCTCTTTATCTAAGCGAATGGCTTGTATCTGAGTGCTGGCTAATTTCATGTTTTTTATCCAATCAACTACTACATGACATAATCAAACCTTGGCCCCAGTCCGGTGGACGTTTAGCTAAGTCTTCATGTTCTGTGTGTTCGGCAAAAGGCTGGCTTAAGATTTTCTGCAACCGATGTAACGGCGCAAGGTTACCCTCTTCCACAGCAATTATCGCCTCTTGGGCTAAATAGTTACGCAAAATATATTTTGGATTCACTGCATTACGCTCAGTTTGCCATTCACCCACATCAGCCACTGTACCTAATCGCTGTTGATAGGCTTGATACCAAGTATCAAATTGCGCCACATCGATAAAATTATCCCGTAAGCCGCTGTGTTGACTGGTCGGGTCGACCTTACCGAATTGACGCCATGTTTGAGTGTAATCGAGCTGGTTTTTCTCCATTAGCACAGTCAAACGACCAATAAGCTCAAGGTCTTGCTTATCCTGCTCTGGCGTTGGTTTAACTAATGTTGGCAGACCTAATTTTGCGCGCATCAAATGTAAATAAGGCTGAACTAGCGCCTCTTGGTATTGATTAAGGATGGCAATTAAATCGTCGGACGGGATAACGGGTGTCAATGCTTGCGCTAAGCGTTGTAGGTTCCACAATCCAACACCCGGCTGCTGACCAAAAGCATAACGCCCCTCTGAATCAGAGTGATTACAGATAAAATCTTCTTGGAATGTATCGAGGAACGCAAAGGGACCGAAGTCAAAACTGTCACCCAGAATCGACATATTGTCAGTGTTCATCACCCCATGGGCAAAACCTACCGCTTGCCAATGGGCAATCATTTTGGCCGTATCTTGCACCACCTGTAAAAACCACGCTTTATAACCTGCGGCATCACAACTCAAATGAGGATAATGCTGAGTGAGCGTAAAATTGAGTAATTGAATCAGTTTATCAGCGCGGCCACGTTCGCTATGGCAACAAAACTCAAAATGACCAAAGCGAATGTGACTACGAGCTAGACGTACAGTAATCGCTGCGGTTTCTTGGCTCTCACGCCAAACTGGTAAGTCAGAACCAATCACGGCCAAAGCACGCGTAGTGGGAACTTGTAAAGCATATAGCGCTTCTGAGACTAAAAACTCGCGCACCGCTGAGCGCATCACCGCACGGCCATCACCACGGCGAGAGTATGGCGTTGGGCCGCCGCCCTTAAGCGCGACATCCCACACACCATGTGGGCCTACCGCTTCGCCTAAGATAATTGAGCGCCCATCGCCTAAGCGCGGCGTATAACCGCCAAACTGGTGGCCGCTATACACTTGGGCGTAATAAGTCGCGCCATCGATTGCGGCATTAGCAGATAAACCGAGTAATAGCTCATCGGTTGGCTGGGTTAGGCCAATTAATTGCGCAGCGTCATCACTCCACGCTAGCCACTGAGGATTGGTGATCCCCTGAGGATAAACCTGCGAGTAAAATTCGGGCAGCTGGGTAAAAAAATCCTGTTTAAACTTCATCATCACCCACCTATTGGCTCAAGGTCTTGCAAACCAGCACCGACTTATCGTCAAGTTCACATAAATGTCCACACTGATAGACGCCAAGGCCAAAACCACTCACACCAGAGCGACTTAAACGCTGCATGCCGTGTGCCTTACTTTGGCATTGCTCTAATGTTTCATAGTAGCCATTAATCGCTTCGGTCTGTAAAGGCATCGCCGGAATGGCACTCGCATCGGGATAATAAAACAGTGTCCATTCTGCCGTTTTAGTACAGCCACTGAGTAACAGTATTCCAAACATAAATAAGGCGTTCGGTAAGACATAGCGTAGTTTCATTGTTCCCCTACTTAAGCCCATAAAATAGGCCCATAAAAAAAAGCGAACTAAGGTTCGCCTTTTGCGCATCAGTTAAGGAGGATTCTACACTGCCTAGACGAGGTAAATAACCGCTTTTCGCCTAAGGGTTTAATCCCTACATTCATGTTAAGTCATAGCAGCTTTGGTCTGGGCTTTTTCTATTCGACTAATACGGCCTTCAAAGCCCGTTACTGTGCCATCGCTCAACCCAAACTCTAATGCTTTACGACATAAGACAATAGCAGCATCGAACGCTTGAGTATCATTAAGCAGCGTCGCCAAGTGGAGGAAACCTGCAGATTTAAGCTCAGCAGTTTTACCTTGCTCAGCAGTCACCGCTTGGAATAATGCAATATACTCCTGTGCCAACTGAGCACCATAATTGAGATAATCAGCAGATTTACGCTGCTTGTAGCACTCACCCACCATATTTTGTAATGCACTGTAACGATCGCTTACTGAGGTTGCCGCTTGATACTCCTCAAAAGCTCGTTTCAAGGTCACATTCGCCCAATCGCCGGGCGATTGAGCACCAATCACTGGCACAGTAGCCTGAACTTCAGCCTTAAGTACATCAACACCAGCGACTTCAGATGGGTCATCTACAAATGTTGAACCTAAGATGATCACCGCCTCTTCGTTATGTGCCGCAGGAATATCGACCTCGATAATATCAGTGTCGATATCGACCGAAATATGCGTAGTATTCACTGTCTGTTTTGGGTCGCGCGGCATCAATTCGGCTTCAACTTCAATAACCGCTTCCACTACAGGAGTCCCTACGGCTAGCTCCACAGACTCAACTTGCTCGGGCTCTGCTGTAGATGAAATCGGTGCTTCTTCGCGAGGAACAACCGGCGTAATCGGCGCCGATTTAGGCTTCAACGCTTCTTGCTCCTTCTTCGCCAATCGTTGTGTGCGACGAAATAAAAACACACCGATTGCGATCAGTACGAATACGATTAAAATTTTCATTCTTGTTCACCTTTGATGCTGGCTTCTCGACATAAGCGATGCCAATGGGTATGCCAAAGTCCGTTAAAATCGTATCAATGACAACCGTGCTCACCTAGAATTGAGCAGAGATTAACCGCTATTAAAGTCCATTGTGTCGGTGCAAATCAAGTGTTTATACCTTTTTATACGATCTTGCACTCAAATAGTTATAGCCAATTGCGCTAGACTGCGACATCCGGGTTAGATTATTAACCTAATTCCGCTGTGTAATACACATTAAGGACAGCCCTGATGCAAAGTATTCTTATCGTCGCCCACGCCACACCCTATGGAACAGAAAAGCTATTTAATAGCTTACGCATCGCATTAGCACTGAAGGATCAAGATGAGCAAGCCGTCGATCTTAAGCTGTTTCTCATGTCTGATGCGGTGTTTGGGGTGTTAAAAAATCAAACCACACCTGATTTAAGTTACAACCTACAACAGATGTTTGAGATCCTCTTGGCGCAGCAAGTCCCTATTTTATTGTGTAAGACCTGTGCTCAAGCTCGAGGTGTGACTGCGGATATGATCATCGAAGGTGCGCACATAGGTACGCTGCAAGACTTAACCCGCTGGACACTCGCTGCAGACAAAGTGATGCATATCTAAAGCTTATTTTAGGTGCAACACTTAAGGTTATTTAAAGCCTCATTTTGTGCGCACCTTCATAAATTAATACTTCTGTTTTGTCAGCACTGGCTTCACTGCTTATGATGGGATATCCGAGTAATAGACTAAGGTATTCCAATGGACGCTGCGCAACTGCTAACGGGCAAACTGCTTTACGAGCACCAAACCATAGCTGCGATGGTGAAGATACATTGCAAAGCAAAGCACCAAAACCAAAATATAACCGGTCTATGCACTGATTGTATTGAGTTATTGGATTATGCCGCAACTCGCCTAGATCGCTGCCCCTACGGTCAGAGCAAACCAACCTGCAATAAATGCCCAGTACATTGCTACAAACCTGTGCAGAAGCAAATCGTTAAAGAGATTATGATTTTCTCTGGTCCTCGGATGCTGTTGCCACATCCTATTCGAGCAATCAAACACTTACTTGCCGAACGCACGCCTGTTCCGAGTGTAGTGCCAGAAGCAGCATCCAATCGCCACCAGCGCATTGCTATCCAGCAAAAAAACTAACCTCATTCTTTTATCACGCCAAGTTCCCTGATATAACAGGGCTCTAGGTGTATGCCTAAGCAATCTGAAGATACGAGTTTCAGAGCGCCTAAGGTGTGTAAATCCGAGACGAGTCAATAACAGAATGTCGGCCACCTTTTTAATTGATACGACACTCTAATACAGTTCCCTAAGTGCTCCGTCTTGGCGGGCTTTAACGCACTTTATGCGGTGTTGACTATTTTTAACTTAGCCCACTAAGTTAAAAATAACCGCAATCGCCTTGGATAGCGCGAAGGCCATTTATGCAGGAGCAATAAATGGCATAGCCTAAAGTGCGTAAAATTCCCACTGCATCTTCAGATTGTTTGGGTACCGAATATGAACGAATTTAATAGTTTTTTCGCTCAAGCTTATTGGTGGTTATCGCTATTTGGAGGCTTACATTGCCTCGCGTTAGCTATTTATATTCGCTATTTTTATCAGGCAGAAACACATCAAGGTTTGCTGGCTAGTTTCTTGAGCCTTATTGCACTGTATTTTCTTACAGGTTTAATTAACCGCGATAATACCCCGATCCCGATACATCTCTTATTTAATCTTATTAGTCCGATTTACTTTTTACTTATGCCTTTATTGTATTTGTACTGTAAAAGTAGTTTAAGTCAAATAAGTCAACCTATTGGTTTTTCAAAACATTACTGGCCAGCATTACTCACCTTACTCTTCGCTATTATCGATATTGTTTTAAAATTAACGGGATATCAAACAGGCGAATGGCAATCTATCGCTCTGCTCCTTAAAGAACTGAATATCAACCAGTGGAGCGCCTTGCTCCCCGCACTGTTATCAATACAAACCTGCTATTACTTTATTGCGTTATGGATGCTATTTCGCCTGCATAAACAAAAACAAAGAAATATCACACAACCCCAAGAGACACTCGGTACCATTCGGTTTCGTTGGTTAATAGGGTTAACGCTTGCCATGCTGTTAAATTGGCTGATACGTGTATTTGTAGTGATTCTGCCTTTTTATTTTGGTGATAATTTATCTTTACTATCCAATGCACTACCAAGGCTCACTTTACTGCTCAGCATGTATATGTTGGCCGTATACGGTTTAAAGCAAATCACCCGTTCAGCCTATTTAAAAGGTCGCATGGCCAAACAACCATTACAGCCACACGTGATTCAGAATGTCCTCACCCCTGAGGAGTATGAGTTTTTACACCAAGTTCAACAGGACGACAGTGAAAAAAAATAAGATTCTTAATGATCTAAGAACTTATCGGTACAACTATACTCCAATACACACCATCAATATGACTCTGTGGCAAGCAACTCGAATACTGAACCTCAGCTGACACTCAAGTCGTTTAGGCTGTTATTTATTTCGATAAAGGCTAGTCTGGAAAAAACCAAAGACTGAAGAGGCACTACCATGAAATCATTTTTAACTGCTATTGCGGCATCAACATGCCTAATCGTGAGTTTATTTACAGCACCAATCGCACAAGCAGACGAAAGCTACGAGCAGGCTGTGGTTAATTTTCAAAAAGCGAAAGAAACCAGTAAATTTTTCGACACCGCCTATGGCTACGCTTTGTTCCCTACTGTCGGGAAAGGCGGCATTGGTATTGGTGCAGCCTATGGTAAGGGTCGCGTTTATAAAGGCGGCGTTTATATGGGTGACTCCAGCCTGACTCAATTATCTATCGGTTTGCAACTAGGTGGGCAAGCCTATAGCGAAATCATTTTCTTTAAAGATGCTAAAGCGTATGAAAACTTCACCAGTGGCAGTTTCGAGTTTGATGCCCAAGCTTCAGCGGTGGCGATCAATATGGGCGCGAGCGCTCAGGCAGGAACGACGGGTAACTCCGCCACTGCGGGCCAAGCCGGCAGCAATAGCTCAGCCAGAGGCTCTTATATCAATGGCATGGCAGTATTTACCGCAGCTAAAGGCGGCTTAATGTTTGAAGCCGCACTGGCAGGACAAGCCTTTAGTTTCGAGCCTAAAGCAAACTAATAAACGGTATTAACTGTTAAAAAATGGCGAGCCGCAGGGCTCACCATTTTTATATGTCTATCTTATAAAAAATTTAAACTTACTTGTGCCCCCAAGGTGCTGGCGGCAAGGCAACTGGCTGAGTGAGATCAAAATCGACTTGAAAATTGCGGTTTGCGCGCGTGAGCTGGTAGCTAAACGTCGTTGGCGTAATCGCAATATGCCACACATTGGTGATCGACTGAGTTAAGCCATTTTTAACAAAATTATCGATTGAGTCTTTATCAATAGGAAAAGATTGCTTCAGTAATGTCCCGTCATTGATGGTATCACCGCCATACATAGTCACAGCGTCTTCGCTTCCATCTTGATGGCGATGATCATGTTTCAACTTAAGCCCTTGTTGCGCCTTAGTCAGCACCCAAGTACGTGAATGGTCATCACCCACATGGAACGGGATCTTAAGCTCAGTGTCGCTGCATTCGCGCACATGCATAATTAAAGATTTACCACTAAAATCTGAGTCTACAGCGTTACCGGAGACCACTTTACCCGCAAAGGCTTGACCACAATGGCCGGCGATTTGCGCAAAGAAAGTATTCTGAGTCTCAGTGGATAAAGGCTCAGTTTGAGCCGCTATGGATGGTAAAGCAATTGAAGATAAACTGGCGAGCACGAGGCTCTGTAGGGCAATTCTGGACTTCATCATGTTCTCCATTTTTTAGATGAAAAACACCCTAACACTAGGAAATAAATTCAAACTGAATTTTCCCTAGTGTTAGGGTAAATGTCGGCAATTAAGGTGCGAGATTACCAACCGATATACGTGCGTGAACGGTTACCGAGACGCTTCTTGATAAAACGAGCGGTAATAATACTGCCAACCATCAAGAAGATAAAAATCGCCGCAGAGAATAGTATGCTGGTTATCCAAGACCCAGGTGGTAAACGGAAACGCATTAAGGTCGCAGTCGCATTAAACATCATGTCGAAGAGCGGGTGAATAAAGAAAATCGCAAAACTCATCTCAGCTATTTCAACTAACCAAGGCAAACGACTGCGCTCTGATAACCATTCACAAAAATTAAGTGTCAACACGCATAAACTTAGCTTTTGAATAAACTGCCAATCAATACCATTATATTCAAACGGTGCTTTATGGTAATTACCAATATGCTGCACGACGTAACTCTGCTCGACTAAGCTGACGATTAAAAAAATCACTGCTAATGCACTGAAAATAGAACCAAAACGTCTCAGCAGATGTTCATCTTGGGAATATAGAATACCAATCAAATAGAAAGGCATAAAATACACCACAGAGTGGATAAAGTTGATATTCCCTATCGGCCTATGCAACAAAATAGCCGCCACACAGCTGAGTACAAATAGCGTCCAGCGCATCTGTTGCGAGCAACGGATAAACCACAAGAAAATCGGTGAAAATAAAAATACCGCCATGATGAATGGAATATACCAATGTGGATAAAGGATATAACCATTACGCACCGTATAAAAAACACTCAACAATAATTGTTCGAGCGACTGGTGCTCCATAAAGATCCAGCGTAAACATAGACAGACTAGGCCGATAAAAGATACAACTAAAAAAGGATAAAGCACATTTTGTACTTTATTTTTCATGAACTTCTTGTAATCAAAATCCTTATAAAAAATTCGATGGAAAAAGTATCCCGAGATAAACACGAATAATGCAGTGCCTCCTCGTAATAAGTTCTCCAGTAATAACGGGAAACCTTCCCCTGAGTTATAAATACTGTGGCCAAGTACGATAAAGATAATCGCAATGCCACGCATGTAGGTAAATTCGAGCTGATTTTTTCTCATTATTAATTCATCGCACAGTAGAGGGTTCTTCCATCAACAACACTCGCAGAAACCCTAATAGTTCCATGGACTTCTGCTTCATTAAATACCAGATACTGACCCTCTCGTTGAAAAGGGAATACCAAAGGTAACAGAGTTGCAGCTTCAATGCCCTCACAAAAATTCTGCATCGGCACATCGAGCAACGGACTGCCACTCACGGACAAGTTACCAAATTGCGAACTCATCCCTAAATAGGCTTGCGTCATCTCATCTTGATAGGGCACAACATAAAAACCAGAACGCACCGTACCGATATCAATAAAACTGCTGCTATCACTCACGCTCGGCATCACCAATAATGGCACTTTGGGATCCTGCACTTTGAGTAACAGCTGAGATAACTTCTCTTGTGTGGCGGGATAGTAAGCCAACATATCCTGTAAGTATTTTTTCTGTTTATTATCTTTTTTCTCTGGAGCTTGTATCGGTTTAATGCGATTTAATAATATATCCACTGGCAACATCCCCGACATGACCGACTCTTTCCATCGGTAAGGATCTTGAGTGCTATCCAACAATATGCCTGCCAGAGCGCCTATATTTTCTGCCTCAGCAGTCCAGCCACCCCACATTACCTGTTGTTGATAATAGTCATGCACATATTGAGTCAGTATTTGTTGATAACCGAGTAAGGTTTGATTTCGGCTTAATAAACGAGCGCCAGCAACTAACTCAACATATTTGGCACTACCTTCTATTAAATCATTGATATAGCTTACGCGGTCTTCATTGGGTGCCACTTGGCGCCACTGCTGCAACCAATAGGCGGCATGACCTAAAAACAAAGACTGCTGCTCAGGTTCTGCTAATGCCGCCATTAAGGCGTCAAATAACTCTAAACGATAATAACGAGCATCGAAGTTGAGAGGAAAAACTTCACCTTCATAATGGCGGCTATCTTCTAATACCCGCCATTCGGATTGTGCATAAAAATGAAAAGCTTCATGCAAGGCGTTACCCGCCCAGATTAGAAAAGTGAGGTCTGTAGATTTAGTGTCGGCGTTAAATTGAATATTCGGCGCCTCAAGCTGGATTAATACACCGGGCTGACCTTGATACTGCGGAAAGCCAAAGTTGACTGACAGACCCGAATGCAGGTTCACGGATTCTAAGACACTATTGTCTTGAATAACCTCGCCTCCGGGTTGACGTAGCCAAACGTTACCACCATAACTGAAAAGGTGTACTTTATCTTCAAGACGAAATCCCGGCCATAAGGCTTCACTCTGGCGACTATTTTGTGCCATAAAATCGAGGTAAAGACGGGCGAGTTGTTCCGGAGATGCTTCATCGGCAAACGCAGGAGTAGTGGCAGAAACACCTAAAAACCATAGGATCACCACCATAATATTTTTCATTTATCAGCCTAAACCAACACGAGGGGTTCACAAAACAGCGCTAGCATATAGCGCAATCAAGCAATAGTGAAACGTTTGTAAAAAAATATATTTACTCTAGCCATTTTAAGTACAAGCCAGCGCTTGGAGTCCGAATAAAATCATATTTTTAGCATTATTCCACCGTGATTAAATCATGGCATACGCAGGATGCTTAAACCTTAGGTTCATTCGGTTTATCTCCAAACCACAGTGCGAGCTTATCCGCCGCGCGAGATTTAACCTCATCGTCAATGTATAAGCTCACCATAGTTAGCGCCGCGGCAAGAGCCCCTAAATCGTCAGTAAAGCCAACTAAAGGCGTCAAGTCAGGAATGGCATCTAAGGGCGAAATAAAATATGCCAGAGCACCAAAAATAACTGATTTAGCCCATTTAGGCGTATTCGGCTGCTGCGACGCATAATAAAGCCACAGAGCACGCTCGATCACTTCCCTGCCCGCCTGACGACTAAAGAGTTTAATCTTGTTCCAAAATCCGCTGTCGGTAAATTGCTCATCCGCCATCATATCTCTCCTGCAGTTTAAGATTATTTAAGTTTCAATCCACTCCTTATTTACAGTGTACGACGATAAGCCGCAGGGGTCAGGCCAAATTGTTGCTTAAAACGTAAGGAAAACTTTTCCGCAGATTGATAACCACAAGCTAAAGCGACTTGCAGTAATGGTTCGCCTGAGTTTTGCAGCATGGCCAAACCATGGCTCAGCCGGACTTCGACTAATAATTGCCTAAAACTGGTATCTTCTAGCGCCAATTTACGCCTAAGGCTAGCTGTACTCATGTGTAACTTGTCAGCTATCTCCTCCTGCTGCCATAGTGCCGAAGGACTCACGCTCATCAAGGCTAAGGCAGCTTGAGTCACGCTGCGCTGCGTGTGACCATACAACCAGTTCACACTGCGTTTATCCGGCAAACTGAGCAGTAACGCGGCCAGATAATGCAGCTGAACAGAATCCGTCAGAGACAAGCTCAAACTCTGCAATAATGCATTCCAAGCTAAGTCCACCGCGCGCGATACGTTTTGGACTGGCATGGGGTCACGCCAATCGGCAGTGTTCAGTAAAATGCCTTGGGGTAAATCGTGAGGGAGCAATAACTGCACTGCCCGATAGCGCCCAAGAAAAGGCCGATTCACAAAGCTGATATGCGACCCGGCAGGAATTAACAGTAACTGACCTTGGCCCACCAAAACGGATTCGTCTTGCCAAAGTAAAGACTTTTCCCCATGAATAACTCGAATAATCGACGGCTGGTGCACAGGTACTTGAGATAAAGATTGTGCCTGCTTCGAATCATATTCAAACAAACGGATCATGACACCAGCCTAATTATCAGTGGATTATCGGTTATATACCGCGGTCAACTTGGCGCTACCTAAGGCTTGTGCTCTGAGCATAAAACCTAATAATGCAGGGCTAGCGTCCTTTGGCAGCTCTAATGCACTAGGCAATGCCCACACAGTAAATTCATACCTGTGTACGCCATGCCCTTCTGGCGGACAAGCGCCACCAAAGTCAGTGGTGCCGAAGTCATTTTTCAAGGCGATAGCACCTTTGGGCAGGGCATTAGCATGCGAACCAGCACCTTGCGCCAATGATGTTTGTGCTGCGGGTAAGTTATATACGGCCCAGTGCCACCAACCACTGCCCGTTGGTGCATCAGGATCATAAACCGTCACCGCAAACGCTTTCGTCCCCGCAGGTACTTCAGTCCAAGTCAGTTGTGGCGAAATGTTCTCACCTTGGCAACCGAAACCATTAAATACTAATTGCGATGTGAATTTATTGCCCTCGCTCATATCTTTGCTCGTTAACGTCATAGCATGTGCCTGTCCAAATAAGCCCAACACTAAACTCGCCCCTAGCCACCATTTATTCATGTCTATCTCCTATTGATGTTTCGACCTGACCAATCTACGTCAATCTAAAAGATAACATCTGCCCTAAAACGGCAACTTTCTGCCCAAAATGCTCAAATATGAGAATAAAACTGTCATTTTTGCAATCCTTGAGCATGCAGGCAGTTTTGTAAAGCGAATTTATGCATAACCATGCAAGTGCGTCATGCGGTATAAACTAAGATACTTATTACCACAGCCCTTTAATTAAGATTAGAAAAAAATAATAAGATATTTTATGCAAATAGTATCATTTAAATAATGCTGGCAATATTTACTTTCATAATTGAGATAACGATACTTAAGTATGATTGACTCAATCTAATAATGATAAATAAGTTAAATCAAAGTGCTGACTATTAAAAAGTAAGACATAGGTCATGATTTTATTTATAACTGACATATAAACTTCACTCCGTAATAAAACCTAACTATTTTCTCTAAGTCATAATGGAGTCGTATATGAAGAGGAAATCTAAAATAATGGCGCATATCCGGCGCACACGGCATATCATGATGCCCAGTCAACGTGACTATTTCGATCACTCCTTTATCTTCCTCCGCTAATTTCAGCGCAGTAAGTAGGCCAACGAACAGGTCTAAAGTGCTATTGCTCTAATTTTTGCAAACACTTAATGTACTGTCTTTATTGGTTTATTAACTTGCATCACTATCAAAGCATTTTTTATCCGTGTAGCTTTACTGAGGCTAAGCTATTTGCACGCTTAATAAATATATTTTAACTTTTATTTATTTCGCCAAATAAGCACAACCACATCTAATCTGCGCCCGAAATAGCTATATCTAATTTTTATACTATTAATTTTTAATTAGGTATAGGCACACTTGTATCTATTTTTTAAAAGTAAAAGGGAAATTAACTATGAAATCATTAAAGGTAGCCGCTAGCTTATCTGTTAGATCTTGTTTCGATATCGACAGAGAAGTCGTCAATGTATTAACCACAGATTTTTGCGATGTGGGCGCGGCTGTAGTCTCTGTTGATGATGTTAGAAACGGTATTGTTGAAAAGATTAAAAATACCGGATTAAAACTACCCATTTTTGTTTCAGTTTGCTGTGAAGAAACTTTCCCAGATGATGTTTGTTCATCTATTACAGGGGTATTTGAACTCTGCGGCGATAACACTGACTTCTACGGAAAACAGGTTGAAACTGCAGTCAATAAATATGAACAAGCGCTATTACCTCCTTTCTTCGGCACATTGAAAAAATACGTTGAAATGGGTAATTCCACCTTTGCTTGCCCAGGTCATCAAGGCGGACAATTCTTCCGTAAACATCCTGTGGGTCGTCAGTTTTTCGACTTTTTTGGCGAAACGATTTTCCGCGCCGATATGTGTAACGCCGACGTCAAATTGGGTGATTTACTGATCCATGAAGGCGCGCCACTTGCAGCGCAGAAATATGCTGCCAAAGTCTTTAATGCCGATAAAACCTACTTTGTACTTAACGGGACTTCATCTTCAAATAAAGTGGCGACCAATGCGCTGCTTGCTAAAGGCGACCTGGTATTATTTGACCGCAATAACCACAAATCAAATCACCATGGTGCGTTAATTCAAGCCGGTGCAACACCAATTTATTTAGAAACAGCGCGTAATCCCTTCGGTTTTATTGGTGGCATTGACGCTCATTGCTTCCAAGAGTCCTATTTAAGAGATCAAATTCGCGAAGTCGCCCCAGAAAGAGCCGATGAAAAACGCCCTTTCCGCTTAGCGATTATCCAACTAGGCACCTATGACGGCACTATCTACAATGCTCGACAAGTAATTGATAAAATTGGTCATCTGTGTGACTACGTCTTGTTTGACTCGGCTTGGGTCGGTTACGAACAGTTCATCCCAATGATGAATGAATGCTCACCACTCTTGCTAGAACTGACCGCCGAAGATCCTGGTATTATCGTGACTCAGTCGGTACATAAACAGCAGGCGGGTTTCTCACAAACATCACAAATCCATAAAAAAGATAAGCATATCAAAGGTCAAGATAGATACTGCAACCATAAACGCTTCAACAATGCTTTTATGATGCATGCCTCTACTAGCCCCTTCTACCCTTTATTTGCGGCACTAGATGTGAACGCGAAAATGCATGAAGGCGCAAGCGGTCGTTACCTGTGGCGCGAAGCGGTAAAAGCGGGTATAGAAGCACGTAAGCTACTGCTGAAAAAGTGTAAATATATCAAACCATTCGTTCCGACCATGATAGATGGCCGCCTATGGCAAGACTATGAAACAGAGCAAATGGCCGATGACTTACGCTTCTTCGAATTCGAGCCCGGTCAAAAATGGCATTCATTCGAAGGTTATGAAAAAGGCCAATACTTCGTTGACCCTTGTAAGTTCCTATTAACCACACCAGGCATAGATGTAGAAACGGGTAAATATACCGACTTTGGTATTCCAGCCACTATTTTGGCTAACTTCTTACGAGAAAATAATATTATTCCTGAGAAGTGCGACTTAAATTCGATTTTATTCCTGATGACGCCTGCGGAAGATATGGCCAAGATGCAACACTTGGTCTCACAAATATCTCGATTCGAGAAATTAGTCGATGAAGATGCGCCATTATCAGAAGTATTGCCTAACGTCTATAACGCGAATAAAGCGCGCTATCAAGACTATACCATCCGCCAACTCTGCCAAGAAATGCACAATCTTTATGTCAGCCATGATGTAAAACAACTGCAAAAAGAAATGTTCCGTAAAGCGCATTTCCCAATCAAAGTCATGGATCCACAAGAAGCAAATTTAGAATTTATTCGTGGCAAAGTCGAATTAGTGCCGCTATCGCAAATTGAGGGAAGAATTGCCGCGGAAGGTGCGCTTCCTTACCCACCAGGAGTGCTATGTATGGTACCAGGTGAAATATGGGGTGGCTCTGTTCAACATTATTTCCAAGCTCTCGAAGAAGGTATCAATCTATTACCTGGATTCTCACCAGAACTACAAGGTGTTTATCTCGAAAACACTCCAGACGGTAAAATTCAAGCTATGGGCTATGTACTAAATAAATAATGAAGACTGACTGCAGAGTTAATTAATCCGCTCTGCAGTCAATTTCATACTCCCTATAATAATTCACCTAATTAGGTTATTAGTATGAGTAAATCAGAAAATAAAATTGGCGTCGTCCAATTAACGATTATCACCATAGTCAACATGATGGGTTCGGGCATTATTATGCTGCCCACCCAATTAGCTCAAGTCGGTACTATTTCGATTTTATCTTGGTTAGTCACAGCCGCGGGTTCAACTGCCCTCGCCTATGCGTTTGCTAAGTGCGGTATGTTCAGTAAGAAATCCGGTGGTATGGGCGGTTATGCCGAATATGCCTTCGGCCGCTCTGGCAACTTTATGGCCAACTACACCTACGCCGTTTCGCTGCTCATCGCCAACGTCGCGATTGCTATTTCGGCCGTAGGTTATGCCGCCGTGCTGCTCGATGTAAACTTAAGCCCGATGGCCATTTGTCTTGCAACCATTGGCGTGCTTTGGCTGGCAACGATTGCTAACTTCGGTGGTGCCCGTATCACAGGTCGTGTGAGTAGCGTGACTGTGTGGGGGATTATTCTGCCCGTAATTGGTGTGTCGCTAATTGGTTGGTTCTGGTTCGACATCGACCTCTACAAAGGCGCATGGAACCCGCATGATATGCCATTTTTCAAAGCTTTAGGCGGTTCTATCGCGATGACTTTGTGGGCATTCCTTGGTTTAGAATCGGCCTGTGCAAACTCAGAAGCCGTCGATAATCCAGAGAAAAACGTACCGATCGCAGTAATGGCCGGAACCTTAGGTGCAGCGGTAATTTATATCATCTCTACCAATGTCATTGCCGGTATTGTGCCAAACGCCGAACTTGCCATGTCGAACGCACCCTTCGGTTTAGCCTTCGCGCAAATGTTTAACCCTGTCGTGGGTAAAATCGTGATGGCCTGCGCCATTATCTCTTGTACTGGCTCGTTATTAGGTTGGCAGTTCACTATTGCCCAAGTGTTTAAAGCCTCTGCCGATGAAGGATTCTTCCCTAAAATATTCTCTAAAGTCAGTAAAGCCGACGCGCCAATTTGGGGTATGACCATTATCGTATCCATCCAAACTGTTTTATCTCTGATGACCATTAGTCCATCACTGAGCAAACAGTTCGAAGCACTCGTTAACCTTGCCGTCGTCACCAACATTGTGCCTTACATACTGTCGATGGCTGCCCTTGGCATAATGCAAAGACAACAAAAAGTGCCCTTTAATAAAGCCCGTATTGCCAACGTGATTGCAGTGATCGGTGCCTTGTATAGCTTTTATGCCCTCTATAGCTCAGGCGAAACCGCAGTAATGCTTGGCGCCATAGCCACCTTCTTCGGTTGGACTATCTTCGGTGTGATCTCAAACAAAGCGCCCGTTGCCGATACTCGTCCAGCCTAAATACGGCTAAGACATATCGAAAACAATTAATTAGGGGTCATAGGCTAGCCTATGCCCCCTAGAGAATACCTGCTTATGGCTTATCAATAAGACTCGTCTCGCTCTTTAAAGCAAAGGTCAATCCCCAAAAGTCATCACCAATGGTAAGCCTTATGCTCTGTTCCAATGTTAGACATTACTATTTTTCGCCATTTATCGCCTGAATACAGCGCTGCACCACTTCTTCAAAAGATCCATCGATGCTCACTTGGATAACATCAGCTTCATCAGTAGCGGGTATTTCCAGCGTGTCGAACTGACTTTTGAGCAGCTCAATCGGCATGAAGTGGGCTTTTCTCGCCAACATGCGTTGCTTGACGAGTTCAAAGTCACCGTATAGATGAATAAATACGACTTTGCTATTGCCTTGACGTATTAAATCACGGTAATGGCGACGCAGTGCAGAGCAGACAATAACTCCCCGTTCAGCTTTTTGCTCAATACTATATACAGCATCATTGATACGCTCTAGCCAAGGGGCACGATCAGTGTCGTTAAGCGCTGAGCCCGATTTCATCTTGATGATATTGGCTCTAGGGTGCAGGTCATCACCATCAATAAATTTTGTCTCTAACGCCTGTGCGACCGCTGCACCAATCGAAGATTTACCACAACTAGAGACGCCCATGAACACATAGCTATCGCCTTTTTTTGTCTTAGTCATTTCTGTTAACCTCGGGCTCATTTTCCATTTTTGTTACTTCCCACCTTATCATATTACGGGTAATATGTTACCGGTAACCTCCAAAAATGTGGACAACTTAACGAACAAGGAAAAGTACCTATTATGTCCGATATGTCATTGATCCTGACAGCGCTCGGTTCAATCGCCTTGCTACTGTTCTTAGTGATGAAAGTAAGATTACATGCCGTAGTATCACTGATACTGGTGTCGATAGTGGCTGGGCTTTTCTCTGGCATGAACCCCGCTGATATCACAAACACGATTCAACAAGGCATGGGAGGCACCTTAGGTTTTGTTGCTGTTGTGGTCGCTTTAGGTGCGATGTTTGGACGGGTAATGGAAGAAACCGGCGCGCTGGATCAGATAGCCCATACCCTGTTAAATAAATTTGGTAACAACAAAGCTCACTGGGCGATGACCTTTACGGGCTTTATCTGTGCGCTACCCCTCTTTTTTGACGTTGCGGTTGTACTGCTGATTGGCATCGCCTTTGCTGTAGTTCGAAAGGGGGGCGGCAGCGTAGTTAAAATAGGGATTTCGCTACTCGCGGGTATCGCAACCTGTCAGGCGTTTCTGATTCCCGCACCAGGGCCCATTTTGGTCGCTTCCCAACTTAATGCTGATTTTGGCTACATGATAGTGTTCGGTTTGTTGGCATCCATTCCAGCAATGATTTTAGGCGGCCCGCTCTTTGCCAGTCTTATTGCCAAAAAAGTCCATGTTGAGCTGCCAGCCCACGAGCAGCAGGAAAAAGGTGAACGAGAAGGCGGACCTATTCCCTCATTTGCTTTATCAATCAGTATTGTAATTTTTCCACTGCTGCTTATCGGCTTAAAAACGATTGTTTCACGCTTTATTGATGAAAAATCCGATCTGCATAATTGGCTCGCATTGATTGGTCATCCATTTACCGCCATTTTGCTCGCCTGTTTAATCGCATTCTATGTGCTGGGTGTTAGGCGTAATATCCCCAATGACCGCATTATGGAAATCTGTAGTAGTGCGCTTCAACCTGCTGGAGTCATTATTCTAGTCACCGGTGCCGGCGGCGTGTTTAAGCAAGTTTTGATTGATTCAGGTGTAGGCGATGCGTTAGGTAATATTTTAGCGGGTTCAGGTTTACCGATTGTGATACTGGCCTTTATTTTGTCGGCTTCTGTGCGCGTTATTCAAGGTTCGGCCACTGTGGCTATGTTAACCGCTTGCGGCCTTATCATCCCGATACTTGAACCACTAAACTTAGGTGGCGCTCAATTGGCGGCAATTACCATTGCCATTGGCGGTGGCTCGATTGTGCTTTCGCACGTCAATGACTCAGGCTTCTGGCTCGCTAACCGTTTTCTTGGATTGTCGGAAAAACAAACGCTGCAAACGTGGACCGTGATGGAAACCATTATTGGTACGACGGGCGGCATAGTTGCAGTCATTATCTCTGCGTTTCTTTAATCACAATAGATATATTGAACCAAAGACTCTAGGGGAAACTACAAGGTTTCCCCTAGATCAATCCGATAACCTAGCTCTATGACGGATTGTTCGATCTCTTTGCCATTTAACCTATCTAATAACTCAGTTGCTGCTATACGACCAATGTCATTTCTTGGGGTAATAATACTCGCCAATTTTGGCGTCATAGATTGGCCAATATCATGGCCATGAAACCCCGCAACACCTATCTGCTCAGGCACTTTAATCCCTTGTCTTTGGCACTCAAATATCACCCCTGCGGCCAAATCATCGTTAGTGCAAAAAAAACTGTCCACGTAGGGATATTTCGCTAAGGTTTGTTGTAACAGCGATGCCCCTAAAGAAAACGAAGAAGCATCATTGGTGGTCATCGCCAAGGGTGTGAGCTTAGCTTCTGCCATTGCTAACTCGTAGCCTTGCATCTTAAGTTGGGTGCGCACATCCATTCGAGCGCCTAAGTAAGCAATGTGTAGATAGCCTTGTGTAATCATGGCTTGCACCATCTCGTAAGCGGCAGCAGTGTTATCAAAACCAACACATTGCTGAATCGCAGGCGACACGCTATCCATCATTTCGATTACCGGAATACCCGCTGTTTCAATCATTCGTACGGTACGTGGGGTGTGGTAACTCTCAGACAAAAGTAATCCATCAATATTATAAGAGAGCAGTGATGCAATCCGCTCCTCTTCTACTTCAGCCTGATAACCATAGTGAGCCAGCATGGTTTGATAACCGCGTTGACCGGCCACATTCTCGATACCGCGCAGCACTTCTGCAAACACTTGGTTGGTTAAAGAAGGCACTAATACACCAATGGCGCGGCTAGTTGATTGAGCCAAGATTTCTGGCGCACGATTAGGGATATAGCCTAATGTTTCTAGCGCGATAGCGATCTTTTCTTGAGTGCTTTGTGCCACCCTTGTTGGATTTTTTAAATAGCGGCTCACCGTCATTTTGGTCACACCAACTTGATCGGCAACATCTTGAAGAGTAGGTCTGCGCTTTTTATTCATAGTATCTAATGTTAGTTAACAAGCCGCGGATATGGGTGAGATGTATAGCTAAAATATCGAATATAAACAAACAGTAGGCATAATCATCACTCGGAGATCTTATAATAGTTCATCTAGTGATACCAGCTACGGACTATTTTATCGTCAGCTTCTCGTTTTTGATAATTTACCGATAAATAGTAACTGGTAGTATTAGGCACAAAGCTCAGACGATAACGCGCCTGTATCTGCTTATTTAAAGCAAAGCATGGACATATTTCAGCAAGGCAGACTCGCGGTAAAAAAGGATTAGATAGGGTGTTACGGGATAATCATGCTACAAGGCCACTCCACGTTCTGGAATGGCCTTGTTATATTGGTCGGCAGCTAAAAAGTGATTACTTAACCTGTTGATTACCTTGAGAGGATTTACCCGCAGCTTTACCACCACTTCTTGATGGATTTGTACCTTTTATCCCGGCACCGCTCTGGACTTGAGTACCGCCTTTAGTCTGGGAGTTTGACTTAAAACCTGACTGACCAAAGGGCGCTTTAGCGCCAGGACGACTCGAATTGGCTCCGCTGGGCTTAGATCCACTAGGTTTAGATCCCGCTGGCTTAGTGCCATTCGCTGCGGGTTTCCCACCTTTAATGACAAGTTTTGATTCTGCGTTAGCGTTAGCCTGAGCACCACCTTTAGCCGAACCTTTAGATTTACCATCGCCTTTACGGTCATCAAACTGATTACCCGAAAAGCGCGTGAAGGCTTTTTGACCTTGGTTAGCGTCTTTCATCCACTTAGGCCCGCGTTCATTACGACCTTCTGGTGGCACTAATTGATGCGGACTATTGCCAATTAAGTCTTCACGTCCCATGGCAGTTAATCCTTCACGGATCAATGGCCAACCCGCGGGGTCGTGATAACGCAGCAAGGCTTTGTGCAAACGACGTTGGCGACCTTTTTTCGGCACAGGTACCACCTCACTGGTGTGCTTGACGTTTTTCAGCGAGTTTAATTCGGTATGATAAATCGTGGTCGCATTGGCCATAGGTGATGGATAAAAGTTTTGCACTTGATCGAGCTTGAACTTACGTTCCTTCAACCACAGCGCTAAATTCACCATGTCTTCGTCGGTCGTGCCTGGATGCGCCGAAATAAAGTAAGGGATCAGGAACTGCTCTTTACCCGCTTCTTTCGAGAACTTGTCGAACAGTTCTTTAAACTTATCGTAAGCGCCCATGCCAGGTTTCATCATCTTATTGAGCGGCCCTTCTTCGGTATGCTCAGGGGCAATTTTTAAATAACCGCCAACATGGTGCTGCACTAATTCTTTGACATACTCTGGATTTTCAATCGCCAAGTCATAACGCACACCCGATGCAATTAATACCTTCTTAATACCTGGCACAGCGCGCGCCGCACGGTACAAGTCGATAGTGTGTTTATGATCTGTGCCTAAGTGGCCACAAATTGATGGGAATACGCAGGATAAACGGCGGCAGGTTTTTTCAGCTTTCTCGCTAGTACAACCTAAGCGATACATGTTAGCGGTTGGACCACCTAAGTCAGAAATAACACCTTTAAATCCCGGGATTTTTTGTTGAATATCTTTGATTTCTTTAACAATCGACTCTTGTGAGCGACTTTGAATAATTCGACCTTCATGCTCGGTAATCGAACAGAAAGAGCAGCCTCCAAAGCAACCACGCATGATATTAATTGAGGTTTTAATCATGTCGTAAGCAGGGATTTTATCCTTGCCATAAATCGGATGTGGTACACGTTGATAGGCTAAATCAAATACCGCGTCCATTTCATCGGTATTAAGCGGCCATGCAGGCGGATTGACCCAAACAGCGCGGTCGCCGTGGGGCTGAAATAGCGCACGAGCACAGCCTGGGTTTTGCTCTTGATGTAAAATCCGCGAAGCATGGGCGTATAAATATTTGTCTTCAGAGACTTTTTCAAATGCTGGCAGCAATACATAGGTTTTATCCCATGGCTTAGGGCGCGGAGGTTGTACACTAATAGCTTTAGGCGCTTCGTTGTCAAAAATCTTTACATCCGATGGGCCAGATAAGTTAGTACAACCTACATCATCGCCACCATAAGGGTTTTGCAGTGGTTCGATTTTATGCAGTTGGTCAATCTTGCGCGAGTCCATACCGCGCCATTCTGGTAATGGCTCTTTACGGATAACAGCTGTGCCACGCACATCGTGCAGCGAACTAATCGGTTCACCTGCTGCTAAACGACGCGCGACTTCAACTAAAGGCCGCTCGGCATTGCCATACATCAGCAAATCGGCCTTTGCGTCAAAAATCACACTGCGACGCACTTTGTCAGACCAATAATCATAATGGGCGATACGGCGTAAACTGGCTTCGATGCCGCCAATGATCACTGGCACCTCTTTAAAGGCTTCTTTACAACGTTGGGTATATACGGTTACCGCGCGATCAGGGCGCTTACCGCCAATATCTCCGGCGGTATAAGCATCGTCAGAACGTAAACGACGGTCAGCGGTATAACGGTTGATCATTGAATCCATGTTGCCAGCGGTTACGCCGAAAAACAGGTTGGGTCGGCCCAGTTGCATAAAGGCATCTTTACTCGACCAATCGGGTTGAGAAATAATCCCCACACGATAACCTTGTGCTTCTAACATTCGGCCGATCACCGCCATGCCAAAGCTTGGATGATCCACATAAGCATCGCCCGTGACTATAATAACGTCACAGCTATCCCAGCCAAGCTTATCCATCTCCTTGCGAGACATAGGTAAGAAAGGCGCAGTACTGTCGCCCGTACCCCAATATTTGGGATGACTAAAGAGTGTGGATTCAACTTGCATCGTTTGTGACCCGAAAACGTAGTATCAAATAAAGGCGTCACTGGAACAGCGATGCCAATTTAGGGACGCGGAGTATAGCAGGCAACGAAGGATAAGTACGATTAAAAAAACATCAACCAAGGCATATTTGAGAGTATTTAAGCCTTAAGTGCAATACCCTTAAATCCGCTATGGATATGGCTTAGGGCGAAATCGACCGCCCATCTTACAAGCCTACCATCCCTTTGCTAACCCTTGGATAAAATACAACAAATCCACCAGCGCCAAACTGATAATCACTAGCCAAGTGAGTAATACACCCCAAAAGCGGCCAAAATGATAACCGCCTTGGCCGTGAGTTAACCCAATAGCATGCAGTAAGCGTGCGACTATCCACACAGTACCAAAGCAATGCAAATAGAATACTGGCAAGCCACCCGTCTCAGCCACCAGCATCAAAATTAATACGATAGGTGCATTTTCCATCAGGTTAGCATGGACTCTGCATGCCAAGGAAAGCGCGCTATTACCACTATCCCCAAGGCCAATCTTGTGGCTTCTTCTTAATTTTACGACTCGATAAGCTAAAGCTACGGAGAGTAATCCCGTAAGGCTAGCGTAAAGGCCCGTCACCATCATAGACATAGATATCTCCCTGTATCAAAAAACTGACTATAGCCCGAGCGGTAAAAATTCAGTAATTTATTTATATTTTCGTTAAAAGGCATTAACCTTTTAACGAAAATATCGGTTAATATGCGCGCGTCATCCCCGACAACTTTTATACAGTGAATACCCCGATTGGATAACGACGAGTTTATCGAAAAACGTAGATTTATCATAAAGCTAGGCAAGGCTTTACATAAATTTGGCACACCCGCCTATCGGCTAGAAACCCATTTACAAACCGTCGCCCGCACCTTAGGTATCGAAGGCTATTTTTTGATTTCGCCCACTTCGATGACTTTTGTATTGCAACACGATACCGATCAAGAATACAACCATGCGGCTCGAGTCAAACCTGGCGAGCTCGATCTCGGCTCACTCGCCCGCACCGACGAATTAGTTGATGAATTAACATCAGGAAAACGCACCTTAGCCGAAGCCTTAGATCGCCTCGAAGAAATTGCCAACAAGCCTAATCCCTATGGCCCAGTATTAACCTGTTTTTCTTTTGGTACGGCAGCCGCGGCCTTTGCCATGTTGATGGGCACTGGCTGGAACGATGTGTTTTGGTCAGGACTGTTAGGTTTGTTGGTTTATGGCTTGGTATACCGCGCCGAGCGTTCAGCGCGTATGGCCGAGGTACTCGAACCCTTTGCAACTATTCTTTGTGCCGTTGCCGCCTGTGGTATAGCGCGAATCGATCCCAATATTAATATCCCAGTAGTGATCCTCTCCTCCATCATTATTTTTATTCCTGGCTTAGCGTTAACGCTAGGCTTAGCCGAACTCGCAGCCCGAGATTTAATTTCAGGAACTGCGCGCATTATGGATGCGACAATGCAGTTATTTAAGCTGTACTTCGGTGCCGTGCTCGGCATGGCAATCGGTATCGCCGCATTTGGTGAAGCGATTCATACAGAACCAGAAGGCTTGCCACGTTGGGCGATTTGGTCAGCAGTGCCCATTTTATCTATGGCATTAGTGTTTATCTTCAAGGCGCGGATGCAAGATTCGCCTTGGGGTGTATTAGCGGGAATTGTTGCGTTTTTCTCGGCCATGCTGGGTGGACATTATTTTGGTGATTCTGTGGGGATTTTTTTCGGTGCTTTAGCCGTAGGGATTTACTCCAACCTCTTTGCCCGCTGGATGAAAGCACCCGCCTCCATTGCACTGCTGCAAGGCATCGTCATCTTAGTGCCTGGCAGTAAAACCTATATTGGACTCAATGCGTTGATCTCTGGTGAGACCATGCTGAATCAATCACACATAGGATCGCAAATTTTCCTGATTTTTATGTCACTCATTGCAGGACTCATCTTTGCTAATGTCGCCGTACCACCTAGACGAACCTTGTAACAAGTTTGAATATAGCGGCAGCGTACTACCCTGCAACATTCTTAAGCTAACATTAAGTAAAATAAGAAACTTCTTTTACTATTTCCTTGACGAGCAGCCCGTTTCCGTGTGTTATTAAATTGTAAATTGCAGCGTAAAATTATTTTTACTGCAGTCGTCAATTTCATCGGAGTGGCCTTTTATGCAGAAATTCGTCCAGTATGCATGCATCCTACCTTGCTGCATTAGCAGCTGCCTCAATGTTGCCCAAGCAGAAGATGTTAAAGCTGAACATAAGGTTAAAGAAACCAAAAAAATCAGCAAGATAGTAGTGGTTAACAACCCCATTTTTGATGAATCCGCTCCGGATGCTTTTTTTATCCACCGCTGGGCTAACGCCTTACATATTAATACTAAAGAATATGTGGTCCTCGATAATCTGACGTTTAACGAAGCTGATAGTATTAGCCAAAAAGATCTCGACGAATCCCAGCGACTCCTCCGCGCGGTGCCCTACATTCGCGATGCCAAGGTTTATGTTGCCGAAAAAGATCCCGAAGCCGATACCGATCCAGCACTTGAATCTGTTGTCGTCGAAACTTGGGATAACTGGTCCTTACTCCCGACTGCAAGCTTAAGTAGCTCAGGCGGCGACACCCGCTATTCTTTTGGCGTTAAAGAAGACAACTTGTTTGGAACAGGTATCCGCACCCGCCTCAAATACCAATCTAATGAATCCCGTAATGGTTATGCCTTTGCCTTTGAAGCCCCGATCAGCATTATCGAACACGGTATCCTTGCGGCCGAGTTTTATGATAATAGCGACGGCCAAGCCAAACACGTTTATGTCAGTAAGCCATTCTATTCACTTAATACTAATACCATGTATTCAGCAGAGTTTTTAGATGAGAACCGTATAGATACGCTGAGACAAAATGGGGAGGATGTGAATGAATTCGAGCACACCATTGATTACCTCAATCTACAATATGGCTGGTTAATAAATAAGAACAGTGAACATCTTTCTCGCTTTATTACTGGCGTGACTCAAGATAAACACGAATTCGTCAACACTGAACTCTATCCTACATCAATGCTCCCCCCAAATAGGGACTTTATGTATCCTTGGGTCGGCTACGAGTTTATTCAAGATGATTTCTATGTACTCAATAACGTACATCTCATTACAAATAATGAGGACTTTAATCTAGGCTGGCACCACTACGTACAACTCGGCTTAGAAACCAATGACGTAGACGACAACAGCCCTATTGGCTACCACGTTAAATGGCAAAGTGCTGGCGGTTATAAGTTTGATAATCAGCTATGGCTATTAGAAATGGGCGGTACAAGTACCATCGCTACCAGCCAAAAAGACACTTACACAGTGGATATTCAAGCTGAATATTTCTATCAAATTCATCCTAAGTGGACGGCTTATGGTAAAGCTTGGGCTCGCCTTTCACAGAACACTTATCTGGATCTCACCGAAGGACTAGGGGATGAAACTGGCGTGCGCGGTTACCCCAACGAATATCAACAAGGGGATAATCAATGGTTGCTCACCGCAGAGATACGCAATTACCCCAATATTAATTTATACCAACTGGCTGAACTCGGCTGGGCAGTATTTACCGATTTGGGCCAAGCCTCTGGTGGTCAACTCGCCGATAATAACGAAGTCAGCGGCCCTCTGGGTAGCATAGGCATTGGTGCGCGGATTTACTCCTCACGCTCTAGCTATGGCAACGTTGCGCATATTGATTTCTCAGTCCCTTACACTGGCGGCGATGCAACCAATAGCTGGGAATGGCGATTCTTAGTAAAGCAAAGTTTTTAAGTATTAACGCGCCCAGCCTTAATCATGCCGATAAAAACTGCCTAACTAACAACTAAAACATTAATTTTAAAGCATTAAATTAACTGTAAATAAAAGCACTGCATTAGCACACTATGCCAGAGGCACGACCGATTCACTTAAATTAATAAAGCAAAACATTGCTGACATTTTTCACGATAAATGGTGATCACAGACGAGATATTGAAACTGACCCAATGTATAAGCATGCCTTAAGCAAAAACTTGAGTATGTTGTCGCCATGTCTTAGTTACAGTACAAAGTACAACCATGATTGATGACGTCCTTCACTTATCATTCGATAGGTAAAAATTACTCAAAATAGGTAACTTCTACAGCAACAGGGCTACACCCCTTAAGAGAAATCCAGATTAAGCAACTGTTTTATAACACTTATACTATATGGCACATCGATTGCTACCATAGTATTAAGTACAGTATGTTGCTGTATTTTGCAGTGTTTTCCAAGGAGGCTCCCTATGGCCAGCTCAAAAAGTACAACAGATAACGCTAACACTACTGCCACTGTAGATTCACTCGTTGCTGCCCCCGTTACAGCAAAAGCGGCTGAGGCAACTCATCATGCCGTTGATGCTGTAGCAGTAAAAGCCGCCGCCGCTGAAGATACATTACGGAAAACAGCCGCTAGTTCGCAAGAAACCCTTGCCCACAAGCAAGAAGAAGTCAAACAGCAGCTGCACGACTCATACAGTAAAACACGTGAGTTTGCCGTACAAAACCCACTCGCCACTGCGGGGATCGCGTTTGCAGCGGGTGCACTGTTCACGGCTTTACTACGTCGTCGCTAAGGTAACGTTATGCAGAGCCGTGAAAGTTCTGACGCTCCTGCGCAAAAACCAACTCAACCTGTTTATACGGGTACGGGGCAGGCTGCACCTATGCAGTCGCCCCCAAATAGCGCGGTAGAGCAAGCTATAGAACAGCTGTCATTGATAGCTGCGCTGGGTCATTCAGCAAAGCAAAACTATATTAATCAGTTAATGCTGGTTGAGAAAATAGCTAGCGCAGAATGGCAGCTAACTGGGCGCAGCCTAATTATTGCTGCGGCGTTAGTGGTTTGCTTTGGCGCTGGTATAATCCTATTTTGGGGTAGTATTTTATTAGTACTAGGTTATTTGCTATTTCAACTGAGCCACTCAGTGTTGATTACCGCATCTACTTTAGTGATATTGCAATTTATTCTATTGTTTTGGTGCTGGCGCAGTCTTAGTTATGTGCTTTCACAAGCCGGTTTTTCAAATACTTGGCAACAGATACGCCTTTTGTTCTTTAACGGCACAACAAGAACAGGAAACTAAACATGCTAATTCAACGATTACTGAAAAAAAAGCAGGTAAGACTCGCTGAACTAACGGAGCAAAGCCGAATTCAAAATGAACAATTACAGGTAAATAGCCAATTATTGGCGCAACATATTCGTATTTTTATGGGATCAACGCCTGGCTTAATGATGAGTTTCGGTCTTGGTTGCTTATTTCAACTGCGCCATAACAGTACCGTCAAATTAGTGCGTAGTCTGTTTGGTTTGCGATGGATAACCAAACTCTAACTATCTAACAAAATAAGTATTTAACAAAATATTTTAGAAAGGCTTCGGGTGAAGCGAGTGAAGTAACTCAGTATTAAAATGAGTATGTAGCAAAGCATAAATACAAACTGTATGACTGTAACGATAGAGATGAACAACAGGCTTGAGTGAAACGGCTAAGATATGGATAAACATTTAAATAATAAAAAGCCCGTTTGTCTTTAAAGACAAACGGGCTTTTTATTGAATGAGGTGAGTTGGCCGATAAGCCGGGTCCTGTCTAGGACAGTCATTCATCTAGGCCTGCAATCGCTCACAGGCTCAAGCGACCTACCCGGTTCCAACGCGAGCCACGCCATACGGAACCCTATTTGGTCTTGCTCCGGGTGGAGTTTACCTTGCTACGAACTATTGCTAGCCGCACGGTGCGCTCTTACCGCACCCTTTCACCCTTACCGACCTGATAAATCAGGCAGGCGGTCTACTCTCTGTTGCACTTGTCGTCGGTTCGCACCGCCCAGGCGTTACCTGGCACCCCGCTCTTTGGAGCCCGGACTTTCCTCCCCGTTCTATTGAACGCGGCGACTGTCTGGCCAACTCGGCGCGGATTATAGCCTAAGCTACCCTGATGCACCACAGATAATCCGCTCGCAGTAGTTTTAGCGCTTATAAATCAGACTCTAGGCCGTATTTATACAATGCATTCTTTTTAAGCCCATGAATTTGCGCTGCAATTGCAGCAGCTTTCTTCAGCGGCAATTCTTCGCACAAGAGTTTAAGCGTATTAATCGCCACAGTGGGGATACCTTCGTCATCACTCACATGGTGACCATGCACCATCAGCACGATTTCGCCCTTTTGCTGGTTAGGATCTGTGCTCACTTTAGCGAGCACCTCAGAAACGGGGCCAGATAAAAAAGTTTCAAAGGTTTTAGTCACTTCACGCGCCATCACGACATGACGATCAGCGCCCAGCACTTCAACCATAGTCGTTAAGCTATGTTCGATGCGGTGTGGTGACTCATAAAAAATCAGCGTGCGCGGATCTTCTTTTAATGCCAATAACTTATCGGCGCGAGCTTTTTCTTTTGATGGTAGAAATCCTTCAAAAGTAAAACGGTCCGATGGCAAACCAGAGGCACTTAAGGCGGTAATCGCCGCGCAAGGGCCCGGCAAAGGGATCACATTAAAGCCTGATTGACGCACATGGGAGACTAAATGGTACCCAGGATCGGAAATCAACGGCGTACCTGCATCTGAAATCAGGGCTATCGATTGACCCGCAGCTAATTGGTCCACTATCCATTGGGCACGTGCGCGCTCGTTATGATCATGCAACGCTGTAGTTTTTGTGGTAATTCCGAAATGACTCAATAACTTACCACTGTGGCGGGTATCTTCACAGGCGATTAATGAAACCTGATTCAGCACCTCTATTGCCCGTGAGCTCATATCGCCCAAATTACCTATGGGAGTAGGAACTATGTAGAGTGCGACACTTTGGTCCATATATACCTCTGTAATGACATGCCAAGACTTTCGTCAAGCGCGAGAGAAGGTTAAACTAGAGGCCGCATCTTACCAGAGTGAAGCCCAGTGTTAAAAAGCCTGAATACAACTAAGTTCGTTTCCGTGGCCATTTTATCGGTAATCTTGGCGGGTTGTGGTGTTTCATCGCCCAATCCCACTGGAACGACCGCGACGGTTGCGACCTCATTAGCAGCCGCACCCTTGGCGGCAAATGTCTATTTAGCCCAAGCGGCTAATAGTAAGGATCCGCAGCAACGCGATACTAACTTGCTGCAGGCGGCTCATGCCTATATTAATGCCAATGACTACGCTGCGGCGCAAAAGCTACTTAAATCAATACAGCCAAGCTTAACGCAAAGCCCAACACTACTGGCCGAACATAAATACTTAACGGCGCGTGCGCTTGAACACACCTCGACTTATAGTGATGCGCTTAAAATGCTCAATTACCCGAGCAATTGGAGCTTACCCAGCTGGCAGATGGCGGCTTATCATCAGTTCAAAGCTCATTTATATCAATTGAACAAACAACCAATTGAGCAAGTACGCGAGTTGAGTTTACTGGCCACTTACTTACCCCCAGCCCAAGCCAACGAAGTAAATAACACCATTTGGCAAGTGCTGCAGCCGATGCACGAACAAACGCTAAAGGCCTTTACCCAAGATGCTAAAAACCCTGTATTTACCGGTTGGTTACAACTGGCTTATATCGCTAAGCATTATGCCGTTGATCCTTCTCAATTAGTGCGCTACTTGGGCGAATGGCAGAAGCAAAATCCTTATCATCCTGCCGCTGCCAAATTACCCGCTGATTTGGACAGAGCCTTAAATGCTAAGCCGTTTACACCGAAAAACATTGCAGTGCTGTTACCGCTCACAGGCACAAGAGCTAATGCTGCCAATGCAATACGTCAAGGTATACTCGCCAGCTACATGGCTAAACAAAACGATCATGTGGCCGTTAACTTTTTTGATACCGCCGACGATGCCGCCAAAGCCTATCAGCAAGCCGTAGCTGCGGGAGCCGAGTTTATTATTGGTCCATTACTACCCACTGAAATTGAACAACTGCAAGTAATGAATGCAGCGAACACTGCCACCACTAATGCAGCGGCCAATACAGCTAATGCTACCAACCCAGAAAAAATAGCCAATACCGTTGCAGTCGTCCAATCGGTGCCACAATTATTTTTAAATCAAGTTGATAAGTTTACACCGGACCCAAATAAGTTTTACTTTGCACTATCCCCCGCACAAGAGGCGGCCGATGCAGCGGAACATTTATATCAAGACGGCGTCACTATGCCATTACTGCTCGCCAGCAATGATGCACTGGGCAAGCGTATGGCCGAGAGCTTTATTCAAGCGTGGAAAAAGAAAAGCGACAATGCTGTCGAAGTCTATTACTACGATGGCGGCGACCAAATGAAAACCACAGTGCAAGATGCCCTCGGTGTACGAGATAGCCAAGCACGTATTGCTCGTATCAAAGAGCTGGTAGGTAATTCTGTGCAAGCAGACTTCCGCTCGCGCCAAGATATCGATGCCATTTATATGATTTCAACCCCGCAGGACCTTACCTTACTAAAGGCTTTTATTGACGTTAACTTCAGCGTGTTCACTCAACCTGTACCGCTATATACGTCAAGCCGCAGTCGAGTTGAGAATGAAAGTACCCAAACTGCGCAAGATTTAAATAACTTAACCTTAAGTGATGCCCCGTGGTTGATGCAAGACGGTGAAGAAAACCTAATGGTCAAGACCTTATTTCCTAGCTGGAATAACAGCCAGAAGCGTTTGTTTGTAATGGGTTATGATGCAATGGACTTGATCGGCCGCTTAGCACAAATGCGCTCTTTCACCGGTTACCAATACAATGGCCGTAGTGGCGCGTTATCGGTGAGCTCCGATGGCATAGTTAACCGTCAATTAAGCTGGGGACGTTACCAAGCAGGCAGCTTCCGCCAGTTATGACACTCGGACAGCAGGCAGAGTCGCGCGCGCAACATTACCTTGAACAACAGGGTTTAACGTTTGTAGAACGCAATGTCCGCTATCCGTTTGGCGAAATTGATCTCATCATGCGCCATAAGAATCATTGGGTATTTGTCGAAGTGAAGTATCGCTCGGCAAATTTGTATGGCGGCGCATTACAAGCACTAAGCCGCGCACAAATCACCCGAATTCGTAAAGCGGCCAGCCATTATTTACAACTCCATCGGCTCGATGTGCCCTGTCGTTTCGATGTTATAGCGATAGAGACTGAGCAAATTCATTGGCTGATTGATGCTTTTTAAGCACCAAAAGCCAAAGAGTGATAATACAAATTATTTTTAACGTCTGTGCCTCAACTCCCGCGCGGAAATATGGCATGATAGCAACACTTTATCCTGAAAGGATTTATCCATGTTAGAACGCATTAAAGACAGCTTTACTGAATCTATCCAGACAAAAATCGATGCAGCCGAAGCACTGCCAGAATCTATCGCCAAAGCGGCAGAGATGATGGTGCACTGTCTTTTGGGTGGCCATAAAATCCTCGCATGTGGTAACGGTGGTAGTGCTGGAGATGCGCAACACTTCTCTGCTGAGCTACTCAACCGCTACGAGATTGAGCGTCCACCCTTACCGGCTATCGCCCTGTCTACCGACACGTCGACCATTACTGCCATCGCCAACGACTATAGCTATGATGAGATTTTCTCAAAACAAATCTTAGCCTTAGGTCAACCGGGTGACATTCTGCTGGCAATTTCTACCAGCGGCAACTCAGGTAACATCATCAAAGCCATGGAAGCAGCATTAAGCCGCGACATGACTATTGTTGCGCTAACGGGTAAAGATGGTGGCGCGATGGCAGGTCTGTTGAGTGTGGGTGATGTAGAAATCCGCGTGCCTTCGAACGTCACAGCACGTATTCAAGAAGTGCACTTACTGGTTATCCACTGCCTATGTGACAATATTGACCGTACACTCTTCCCACAGGACGAGCAGCAATGAGACACTCTGCCCCACTGTTAATAGTTTGCTTGCTGCTACAAGGTTGCGCCGGTGCTGTTATGGTGGGCGCAGTGAGTGGCGCTATGATGGCCAACGACGAACGTACAGTTAAGACTCAGCTCGATGATACTAATACTGATTTTAGGATCACTAGTGCATTACTAGAACAAGAAGATCTTAAAAAACAAACCAATATCACTGGGGTGTCAGTCAATGGTAATGTGCTGCTGATAGGCCAAGCGCCTAACTCTACGTTAAGAGATAAAGCTGTTAGGGTCGTACAAGATCTAAAACTAGGCGGTAAAATCCATAATCAGATCCGTATCGGCAATCCAACATCATTTACCACGCGCAGCAACGACACTTGGGTTACGACCAAAGTGAAAGGCCGCATGCTAAATGAAAAGGGATTAGATGTTACGCGGATTAAAGTCATCACTGAAAACGGTGAAGTTTTCTTGCTGGGTGTTATTCATCGTTCGCAAGCAGACTTAGCCGTTGATATCGCCCGTAATACCGCTGGTGTACGTAAAGTGGTTAAAGTATTTGAATACGCAGAGTGATTGAATAACTTGATACTTTTAAACTTAAGCCTAAGTGGTGAGCTTGCTCACGTACTTAGGCTCAATGCACTAATCATCATTTTAGCGTAACCGTATCTGCCACTTTAGGTACCGAGGTTAATACTTTAGGCGTCGATTTTAGAAATAGTGAACCTAGCCAAGGTAAAAATAACGAAGGCAATACAATTAAAGCCGCGCCGAGCCAACTTAAGTTATCCAACCATTCATCAAATAACAGCCAGCCTAAAAACACAATAAATAATAAACCCGTATATTCTGCAATAGCGATATCGCTGGCCTGTGCCTTACGATAAGCTAATACGCAAAACCAATGGTATATTAATAAAAAAACATTACTCAGCAAAGCCACGCCCACCAGCTCCCAACTTAAACCCGCAACGCCTTGAAATGCCACAATCAGTAATGTTGCCGGAATACCCAGCAAGTTATACAGCATTAGTGTTAATACGGGATGCTCGGTATGAGGAACCTTTTTTAGGGCTAACTGATTCACCGCAAAAGTAAAAGCAGAAAATAGTACCGCAACGCCATACCAGTTCATTTCGCTCGGACGCAGGATAATCAAAATACCCACAAAACCTAAGCCAGTACAGATAGTTTGTGCGGCAGTGATCCGCTCTCTCAGGAAAAAATACCCCATCAAGATGATCATTAAAGGTGCCGAGTAAAATAAAGAACTCACGGTTGCTAACGGTAAAGCCATTAAACCCATAATTAAAAAAAGCGCACCAACTGAGCCTATGTTGGCACGCCAAAGGTGAACTGAAATATGTGTCGTCATCGGCCGCTGTGAATATAGCCACACAGGTAACAACATAAACACTGAAGAAATTTGCCTAACCAGGAGGAAAGTTGAGGCACTGGCATCACTCGGCAACCACTTGATCGATACGTCATAGAAGGCACTAAATAGATTACCTACTATCAATAAAATTAAACCGATCACTACTGGGCGCTGCATTATTTAATATCCATAAATCTCAATGGCCGCATGATAAAGCCCACAAGACTTAAGCTGAAGTGATGCTTTCTCATGCTAGATGAACTATATTCATACTAAGGTCTTTAGGTATTGAAAATAATGAGAAAGCTCCCACCATTGCGCGCTTTACAAGTGTTTGAGGCCGCCGCCAGACAGCAGCATTTTTCTAAAGCTGCCGATGAGTTATGCATTACTCAAAGCGCCGTTTCGCACCAAGTACGAGTATTAGAAGAATATTTTGGCGAACAACTGTTCAACCGTCAGGGACGCAGGCTCCAGCTAACCCCTAAGGGACACGGATTATTTCTAGAGTTAGAACGGATATTCAATGAATTAAGCGACCTTAATTTTAAGGTTGCCGATACGCACAATCAACAGCTCTGCCTAGCCGTTTATAGCTCATTCTCGGTGAAATGGCTGATCCCACGACTGGCCGATTTTCGTCGCCAATATCCGAGCGTGAAAATCCGCCTCGAAATGATTACCCAAGATCCGGACCTCAGCACCAGCACGGCAGATATCTTTATCGCCGGTAAACTTAATCAACGCGGTTATTGGCAACAGTTACTGCATAAAGAACGATTAATTCCTGTGTGCAGCCCAAGCTTTTACCTTAAATGGCGTGACATTAATCTGAATAATTTTCAGCAGCAAGCCCTGCTCGTTGTCGATGAAGGGCCGTTAGGGCTCGACTGGCACAAATGGTCATCGGCGCACCAGATCCCACTTGATAATGAACAACAACATGTGTTTAGCCATATTGTGATGGCAATTGAAGCGGCGATTGCAGGTCAAGGCTTAGCCCTAGCGCCAGATTTTATGGTGACTGGCGATATCGCCACCGGACGTTTAGTCGCCTTAAATCTCCCCGATGTACATACCGGATTTGAATTTACTTTCTTTTGTAAACAGCGCCGTTTATCGGAACCTGCAATTGCGGCCTTTTCCTCTTGGCTTAAATCACAGGCTTAAGGGAATTTTGAGTATAAAAAAGCCGACGCAGACGTCGGCTAAATAATTGATATAAACTAAATCAATAAACCAATTTTTTCATAAACCTTTTTCAGTGTCACTTCAGCGCGTGCTTGAGCATTTTCAGCACCCGCCCTCATCACTTGGTCTAAGTAAGCTCCGTCGCTACGAATAGCGCGGTAACGCTCTTGCAGTGGCTCTAACATGCTCACAACCGCTTCGCCCGCGGCGCCTTTCAAATGACCATACATCTTGCCTTCAAATTCGGCTTCTAAACTTGGAATACTCTGGCCAGTGACACCCGACATTAAACTGAGCAGGTTAGATACTCCTGGCTTATTGTCCATATCAAAACGTACTACTGGCGGCTCTTCGCTGTCAGTCATGGCTTTTTTCAGCTTCTTCAGCACAGATTTAGGATCTTCCAGCAAGCCGATAACGTTGTTACGGTTCTCGTCTGACTTCGACATCTTTTTCAGCGGCTCCTGCAGTGACATCACTTTAGCGCCATGCTCTGGAATAAATGGCTCAGGGATAGTGAAAGTATCACCATAGGCATTATTGAAACGGGTGGCGATATCGCGGGTTAACTCAAGATGTTGCTTTTGATCTTGGCCTACGGGGATTTCGTTGGCTTGATAAAGCAAAATATCTGCCGCCATCAGTACCGGATAGTCAAACAACCCCACATTAATGTTGCTTGCGTGCTTTTGTGATTTATCTTTAAATTGAGTCATACGGCTCAACTCACCCATTTGGGTGTAACAGTTTAATGCCCAAGCTAATTGAGTGTGTTGCGGCACCTGTGACTGAATAAATACTGTGCTTTTTTTAGGGTCAACTCCACAGGCCAAATAGAGGGCTAAGGTATCTAAACACGCCTCGCGCAATACTTTAGGATCTTGGCGCACGGTAATGGCATGTAAGTCGACCACACAATACAGACAGTCATGACTATCTTGCATCGCAACCCATTGACGCAATGCACCCATGTAGTTACCTATGGTTAATTCGCCGGACGGCTGCGCACCGCTAAATACTATGGGTTTGGTCATTACGTCGTTGCTCCACTATTTTATAAATGATAAAGAAAAAGGCTTTAAAAAAGACTAAAAACGGGTCAACACTTATTGCTTGGTAGGATTTACCCAATTCAAAATGTCGCTAAACTGCTCACATACGGCGTCTGGGCCACTGAGCCCAATATCTTCACCGTAGTTATAGCCATAGGTCAAGCCGATTGATGCTATCCCCGCCGCTTTCGCCGCTAAAATATCATTTTTAGAGTCGCCTACCATCAATAACTGACTTTTCTCTAATTGCCATTCACGTAATACATGCTGTAGCGGCAAAGGATCTGGTTTCATTTTAGCGAGCGTATCGCCACCTAACACTAAACTGAAAAAGTCGTTAATACCAAAGGCATTAAGTAACGGCAAGGTAAAACGGTAGGGCTTGTTCGTCACCACCGCCAGCTTATAACCAGCATCGAACAAAGTTTGTAGTACTGAGTGGACATCAGCATAAAGCGCACTATACTTTTCAAGATTTTCTTGGTAATGATGCATAAAAGTTGGCATCGCAGCATCGAGAGCTACTTGCTTAACATCGGTTCCCAACGCATGGGTCATGGCACGGCGCATTAACATTTCGGCGCCGTTACCCACCCATGTCCGTACCTGAGTTTCTGTGCAACTACTTAACCCCAACTCAGCCAAAGCGGCTTGAGTTGCCATAGCAAGATCGGGCACGCTGTCAATCAACGTACCATCAAGATCAAACGCAATCGCTTTAATTTGATCCCACATATTTACGCCCCAACTTTAGCAAGTTCAGCGCGCATTTCATCTACTACGGTTTTGTAATCAGGCTGACTAAAAATAGCCGAACCCGCGACAAACATATCAGCACCTGCGGCAGCAATTTCAGCAATGTTATCAACTTTAACGCCGCCATCGACTTCTAAGCGAATATCAAAACCACTGGCATCGATACGCGCCCGCACTTGACGTAATTTATCTAACGTTGATGGGATAAAGGATTGCCCACCAAAACCAGGATTGACTGACATCAACAAAATAACATCAAGCTTATCCATCACATGATCGAGGTAATGTAGCGGAGTAGCAGGATTAAACACCAGACCCGCTTTACAACCACACTCTTTAATTAACTGTAAAGTACGATCAACATGTTCTGAGGCTTCTGGATGAAAAGTAATAATAGAGGCACCGGCTTTAGCAAAATCGGGCACGATACGGTCAACCGGTTTCACCATTAAATGCACATCGATATCAGCGGTAATACCGTAATTACGTAACGCTTGGCACACCATAGGGCCAATCGTTAAGTTAGGAACATAGTGGTTATCCATCACATCAAAATGCACTACGTCGGTTCCCGCATCTAACACGGCTTTTACATCATCACCTAAACGGGCAAAATCGGCAGATAAAATCGATGGAGCAATCAAGAATGGACGCATAAGACACTCGCAGCTATTTGGATAAAAAGTTCCTTATTTTACCCTGAGCTAAGCTAAGCCTCTATAGCTAAGGCCACATTTCGAGTAATTGATGCGTTATATCAATACAGCAGCACATTCTGCCACTATGACAGCAGTTAGGGATCTCAATGAGGATATATAGGCTAATGCTTCATAGCATTTGGGAGAGTATTGCTAAATTTTTGTTCATAAACTAAGCGAGTTTGTTATACTCGTGGCGCGGTGGAAGTTAATTTGAAAGGAAATGCTATGAAGGGGCAGTTTAGTCAGTTTTTACGCTATGTTAAGTCAGTGACATTTAAGTCATCGATGATGGTAGCCTTTACTGTAGCCGTCGTCGCTACGTTAGCCTTTGGTGTTGAAAAAATTACTGAAAATACTGAAACTGCATCTTGCGCTTGCAATTTTGGTACGCGCTATAATACAACTTTACCCAGTAGTCACCCCAATAATCGTTGTTCAGATCAGGCACAAACCTTAAGCTGGAAAACGTGGTTTACGGGTAAAAACCGTTCGAGTCAATTCCACTTTGTTGATTTACTTGAGTTATTATATGGTCATCAAGATAAACCTATGGATGATCTCAAGCCCACCACCTCGCATCTTTCCTATTAATGCTTAGCCGTATTTGGCGAGTATTTCACAGTACCCTTGCCGCCTTTTTCGGGGTGCAAACTCACAATAATCGCCAGAAAGATTTTCAAGCTGGGTCACCAATACCTTACATTATTATGGGTATTATATTGGCAGTTATTTTAGTCGCAAGCCTAATGTTCCTCGTAGGACAAGTACTTAGCTAACGGTTAATCGACAGTAGTTATTCTTCTTTAGCATCGTAATTTTCATCATACAACGCCATCAACTCATCTACTTTATGACGACCACTGCCATTTTGACTGATATTGCGCTGCACCTGAATTTTAGCTAAATGAGCACCGCGATATAACTCACGGGTCAATGGAATATCATGGTTGCTGATCAATACCGGAATACCACGCTCTAGGGCGGTATGACGAGAATGACGCGCCAGCAATGCTTGATCATCTAAGCTAAAACCCGCGCCGACATAAGTCGTAAAACTGGATGTGGTCGATAATGGCGCATAAGGTGGATCGCAATAAACGACATCACCGCTACGGGTCTGTTCAAAGGCTTTTTCGTAACCAATGCATTTAAACTCAGCACGTTGCGCTTTTTCAGCAAAAGCCCAAATTTCCTTTTCAGGAAAATAAGGTTTTTTATAGGAACCGAAGGGTACGTTGAAGCCGCCTTTACGGTTATAGCGACATAAACCATTAAAGCCATGACGATTTAAATAGAGGAAATACACGGAGCGCAAAAATGGATCACGACATTGATTAAAGTCGGTACGCACTTGATAGTAAGCTTCCTTTTGATTCATCGCATCCACAAACAAAGCCTTAGCTGCGGCAATGTAAACGTCTGGTTGATGCTTCACAATTTGGTATAGCTCGATCAAGTCCTGATTAATGTCACAGAGTAGGTAGCTAGGGTAATCCGTATTTAAGAAAACCGACCCAGCGCCCACAAATGGCTCAACCAAACGGTCTCCAGCGGGTAAATAATTGGCCAACTCATCCACCAATTTAAATTTACCGCCCGCCCACTTAAGGAAGGCTCTGTGTTTTTTTCTCATTTAACTTGATGAATGCCGACAAAAATAAAGGCCATGATTGTACTCTGTTTATTCTGAAATTTCACGACTTGGAAGGCTTTCTTGTAATCGATAATCTTTCAAATCGGCCCATTTTCGGACCCAAGGCTGATCAAGACGATACTTTTTAACCAGCTGAGCAGCCACATTCGACGCTAACTTACTGCTGCTATAATTACCCACAAGGACAACCCAACGTTGTTTATATTTTGCAATTCGAACGCCATCAACATTTTCAATACCCTGTAATGTGGCGCGCAAAGTTTCAAGCTGATCAACACTGGCAATCTGTATGGTGTAACCTTTAAGTGGCTTTTGCGTATCAAAAATAGCTTTAGCTATCGGTCTGTCAGCCTTTGCAGCACTTGTAGTTGAAGACTGCACATCAACCATTCTTGCTTGCGATGAGGCATCAATAACCAGCTTATCTTCAGTAAAAGACTTGCTACTCACTTCACCTATGTTCGCTAAGGCAGCGGCATCAGGCTCTGGATGTGGCGCTTCACCGTGGAACTGGCTTAGAGGGTCTACAGCTTGTTCTATTTTGACTTCGGCGCTATTGATAACCTTCTCAATATCAACCGTCTTTAGTCGCTCAGCACGCAGGGTAAAATAGGGCGCTAACAATTGCTGCCCGTAAGATAAGAAAGCGGGTGAATCTATTGCGGGGAAAGTCACCGCTTCTAGCGCTGGCCCCTTAGGGAAGGGCTGAACCACACCAAGCCATATCGCAAGAGCCAATAACACACTCACTGCGGCAATAACTGTAGTCTTATATTTCTTCCAGGAAGACACCTTCTCCGGTGGAGTATGCAACGCTTTCTCTAAAAGAGTGACCACTTCTTGCGGCGTCCCAGCTTGCTTTTCAAGCTGACTGCGTACGATTTCCCTTGGAGTAAAAGGATTTTGGTCGCTGCACCTGAGCAAAGTTTGATACAAAGCCTCACGCTCAGGCATGGTTAACGGCTCAATACTGATTGGTAATATTTGGCGCCGTAATTGCTCGGGTAGTTGTGCTAGCAAGTCGGTTAAAAAACTCGGTGGAACCGTAAGCGTCACCGCAATATTCTTACCCGCACACTGAATTTGATTAAGAATAATACACTCAGCCCACAGGGCCTTAGGCAATAAATGCGCATCATCGATAATGATATGTAAGGGTTTAGTTTGCGTGCTCGCAAGCCGCAACAGGGTATCGGCAAGGGGAATGTCATCGTCAAAAATGGGGGATGATATCAGCTGGACCAGAATTTTACGGCGGATCTCAGCGCTATCCGCATGCATAGGACAAATCACAAATGCCGCGTTTGACTCGTCAAAATCAGTCGCTAATCCTGTAACTAAAGTGGTTTTACCTGAACCGCTGACACCAGAAAGCACCAGCAGCTGATCGCTATAACTGGCAACATGATGCATTCTTTGTATGAGGGCTTCCTGAGAAGGAAGCAAGACAGAACCCTGAAACGTCACTCGCCCACCACACAGTTTTTATGCGCTGCGAATAACCTGTTCAAGGGTAGATTCTGTGACATGACTAAAAACATCCGCGCGGCCTATTGCCGTAGGGAGCACCAGTCGAATCTGACCGCCTAAAACTTTTTTATCGCGTCGCATATGTTGAATGAAACTGTCGAAATCCATAGATTCCGGTGCACTCACTGGAAGATCAAAAGCTTGTAGTAACTTTATGATACGACAAACAATTGACTCATCGATATATCCCAGTGCCTTAGCTGTTTGAGCAGCAAGGACTGTGCCAGCAGACACGGCTTCACCATGCAACCAATTACCGTAGCCCATTTCTGCTTCAATCGCATGACCAAAGGTATGGCCCAGATTCAATAAAGCACGTACTCCCTGCTCTGTTTCATCTTGGCTAACCACATCGGCTTTAATTTCACAGCAACGAGAAATAGCATAAATTAATACTTCGGTATCTAACGCTTTTAGTGCCGATACATTATCTTCAAGCCATTGAAAAAAATCAGCATCCCACATGATCCCATACTTAATGACTTCTGCCATTCCCGCCGCGAATTCACGCGCTGGTAACGTATGTAAGCATTGAATATCGATAAGCACGATTTGTGGCTGATAAAAAGCCCCAATCATGTTTTTACCAAGAGGATGATTAACCGCCGTTTTACCGCCGACGGAAGAATCCACCTGCGACAATAAGGTTGTTGGTATTTGAATAAAATCGATCCCACGCTGATAACATGCCGCAGCAAAGCCAGTCATATCACCAATCACGCCGCCACCCAAAGCCACCAGCACAGAATCTCGACCATAGTTTTGCTGCAGCAATGCAGTAAAAATAGTATCTAAATGTGCTAAGTCTTTGAATTGTTCGCCATCGGGAAGGATTACACTCTCTACCTCACCAAACGAAACCATCGTCTCTTGTATCTGTTTTAGATACAAAGGCGCGACAGTTTCATTGGTGACGATAAGAATACGTTTTTTAAGCAGATAGCGAGACAAGGTCTCGCCATCACTCATCAAATTCTGGCCAATATAAATGGGATAACTACGTACACCTAAATCAACCTGAATTTGCTTCATCATCCTGCCTAAAAACCTAATTGCTCAATGATTTGGTTAGCGACAATCTTTGCACTTTGATCATCGGTTTTGACAATCACATCAGCAATTTCTTCGTACAATGGATTACGGATCTCTGCAAGATTCTCCAACACTTCTCGAGGATCATCCACTTGCAATAATGGGCGTCGCTTGTCTCTTTGAGTACGAGCAACCTGTTTGTCGATAGTCGTTTCCAGATAAACCACAATGCCACGTGCAGACAGATGATTACGGATATCTTTGCTTTGTACTGAACCACCACCGGTGGCAAGGACAATACCTTGTTTTTCAGACAAATCAGCAATAACCTGAGCTTCACGAACACGGAAGCCTTCTTCACCTTCGACGTCAAACACCCAAGCAATATCAGCGCCTGTGCGTTGTTCAATCTCTTGATCTGAATCGTGGAATTCTAAATGCAGCATTTGCGCCAGATGGCGACCAATTGTGCTTTTACCTGCGCCCATAGGGCCTACCAGAAAAATATTACGTTTTTCAGCCATTTCTTGTACGTCGGAATCTTATTGAAAAGTATGCCTATATCGACTCAATATCAAGCCGACCTATATGTTACCTTGCTCTTCTGAGACTAGACCGTGGATTATCTCAGTTTAGGGTCTACTATGGCAAGTCATGTGCGCTATTTATGCAAAGAATTGTATGACTTCAATAATAAAGCCAGCATGAATTGCTGGCTTTATTCAATATAGAGCAAGTGCTTAGATCTTCTCCCCGACTATTTTTGGGGTAACAAAAATAAGTAGCTCCTGGCGCTCATTTTTGTCAGTTGTATTGCGAAACAGGAAACCGACCAATGGAATATCACCCAGAATAGGTACTTTACTCACGCGGCTGATCAGGTTTTGCTGATAAATACCACCAAGGACGATTGTCTCACCATTGTCTACCAGCACTTGAGTGCCGATACGTTGCGTATCAATTGCAACTGCAGGACCCGTTGGTGTATCGACCGTTTTCCCTTGAGAATCTTGCGTAATTTCGAGATCTAAAATGACGCGATTGTCGGGTGTAATTTGCGGCGTGACTCGCAGTGATAACACGGCTTTCTTGAAGGTAACCGAGGTCGCACCGCTTGATGTTGACTCTACATAAGGAATTTCAACACCTTGCTCAATATAAGCTGACTTCTGGTTAGACGTAGTAATACGAGGACTGGCGATAATTTCGCCTTTATTTTCTTGTTCAAGCGCACTCAGCTCTAAGTCAAGGATAGTGCCGTCAGCGAGCTTAGCCACATGAAAAGCGATACTTGCAGGATTGGTAACTGCCGCAGGTAAGTTAACGTTCAAACGTTGATCCGGTGTGGGAATAATACCATTGGCAATATTCTGCGCCCCTTCCAACGTCCCTGAAGTACCCTTACTTCCCTGTTGATCGGTTACGCCCCAACGGATACCCAAGTCTTCCGAAACGTCATCTTTCACTGTTACCATGCGCGATTCAATCAGTACTTGGCGAATAGGGATATCGAGCACTTCGACTAAACGATGAATATTCTCAATCGTTTCTGCGGTATCTTTCACCAACACGGTGTTGGTGCGTTCATCGACAGCGACAGAACCTCGCGGTGACAGTAGGCTAGAGTCAGCACTTTTAAGTAATTCGGCAATATCAACGGCTTTAGCATAGTTAATTTGGAGATATTCAGAATATAGCGGTGCTAATTCTTTAACATCTTGCCTATTCTTCAGGTTTTGACTCTCACGGATTGCCAACTCTTCACTAGGCGCAACCATTAAAATGTTCCCTTCGATGCGCTTGTCTAGACCTTTCGTTTTAAGAATCAAGTCTAATGCTTGATCCCAAGGCACATCATCTAATCTTAGGGTAATGTTGCCTTCTACCGTATCACTGGTGACTAAGTTAAAGTTGTTATAGTCGGCAATAATCTGCAATACAGTACGTACCGGAATATTTTGAAAATTAAGCGATAAAGTACGGCCATTGTATATTTTGACATCTTTTTTGGCGGCGACTCTCTCCACTTTATTCATTGAAAGCCTAAATAGACTGTCCTCTTGCTTATAGCTGAATTCATATTCACCGGTGATATCGACTAAAATGCGTGCAGTTAAGCCTTCTTTATATGTCTCAAAACTTTTTACGGGTGTTGAAAAATCTTTTACATCCATCACATATAGCAGATCGTCATTAATATCCGTGTTATAGAGTTTCACTTCGAGCTTAGCACCGACTTGCTCAACGTTAGCCGCTACAGAGCGATTATTTAAATAAATTAATAACTCGCCGCCGCCTTTGTCATTACGGCGAAAATCAATATTTTTAATACTATTAACAAATGGATTTTCGGCCTGAGTTTGAGCACCGACGACTTCATCATTAATGGTGAGTCGATAAATATTGCCAATGACTGAACCCTGGTAAGGTTTCACTTTGGATAAACCTAAAGTCACTTGTAGCCGAGTATCTTGTTGCTCTGTAGTGATATCATTAACTCCGACTTGATTAATCGGTAAGCGATCCTTAGATAGGCTGGAGATACTGTTATCAAATGTCAGTACCAACTCCGCAGGCGCAGCGCGTGAATCAATACTAGGTGCTGTGACTGCATCTTCAAAGACTAGTTCTAGCTCCAGTTGGTGGTCAACCAAGGCATGATATTTGACATCCATTAATCGATTTGCCGCAAAGCTTGACGGCAAAACTCCAAATACCAGTGAGAAGCCAATAATAGACTTAATTAAACCTGAAGCTATTAATGGTATTTTTATCGCGGCAGAAGATCTCATTATTTCCTCATCCTTCGCTTGTTATTCTCCAGAGAGTTCTAAATTGCTTGTCCTTTCAGACCAACAACCTGAACCATCCGGAATTAGTTCTACTACTTCAACATTTAGTGAAGTAACCTTAGAGATCCGTCCATTGAAAAAACCTAAATATTCACCCGCTCCCATTCGATAAACGCTACCATCATTGGTTTCAACTAACGCCCACGTTGTATCGCCTTCGCTTAAAGTGCCGCGCATTTTTAAATTATCTAATGGATAAGTCTCTAACCGTCCTTTGCGACGTTTTAAATCTGGCTGCAAACAATCCTTACTGGTATCGACAACTTCTTCAGTTAGCTCACGAGAAGGCGGTACAAATGGGCTACGCAATAGCTCGGCTTGATAAATAAAGTGCTCAAATTTGGGTGGTTCTTTCAAGGGTTTGATATGAGCAACATGTTGTGCCTTGGTTGTAGTAACAAATAGCTCTAAATCACTACGATCGCCAACACACCCCATTAAAAAAAGACTCAAGGTTAGTATGGGTAAATACTTAAGTAGATATTTCATTATTGCGCCCCCTGATTAACAGGTTTTTCGGGCGGTAATTCAGCACCTTCTTTAAAACGATAAGTTTTAGCGAGAATATCCATCGCTAAGTTACCCGCGTCATCTCGCTTAATGGTGAAATCATGGAGACTAACAATGCGCGGCAACTTAGCAACACCACTCACCATATTACCAATTTGATGATAATCCCCAGTTACCGACATCTTAATTGGAAACTCAATATAAAAATCCCGCTGGATCTCAGGCTCCCAATCTAAACTTTGTATTCTAAGGCCAGCATCGGTTGCAACGAAAGTCAAATCATCAAGTAACCCTGGCATTTCATTCTCAGAGGGCAACATTTTTAGTAGTTCCGCAAATTGGACCTCCATCGTTGCTAATTGCTCTCGATACAATTTTAAATTTGCGGCGAGTTGGTATTTACTCTGGAAATCATCTCGAAGTTGGAGCTCTTTATCTTGCTCCGCAACATAAACATCTTTTGCATCAGAAACAACGAGAAAATAACCCGCAGTAAAAACACACAACATTAATAAAATTGCGAAAAAGACTTTAACTTGTTTAGGCCAGCCACCAATATTTTCAAAATCGATGTCATTAAACTGACTGAGATCGAGCTTCATTTACTCGCTCCTTTTGTCATTTTTTCAGGCTCATCCACATTTGCGCCTTTAATCGTGACTCGTAAACTAAATTGCTGTAATTGGCGTAACTCTTCATTTTTGGTCACAATTGACTGCATATTAGGATCGGTTAGCCATTCAGAAGCTTTTACCTTACGCATCATATTAGCGACGTTATTGTTTGACTCACTGCGTCCCTCAATCAGTAACAAACTGCCTTTTTTCTCTAGGCTAGAAAGATATATCCCGGGGGGGACGATGCGAACAAGTTCATCTAATACATGAGTCGGTAAATTACGCGATTGTTGTAAATTCAAAATAATATCTGTGCGCCGTTCAATATCTTTTTTACGTTCATTAATTTTTTTAATTTCGGCAATTTGTGTATCGAGCAAACTAATTTCCGATTGCAAATAAGCATTACGCGTTTGTTGCTCATCCGTCATTATTTCCAACAAAGAGACTGCAACGTAGACTAAAATTGCCGACGCCAAGAAAACTACCGCTAAAATACCAATATAATCGCGCTTTTGTTTTTCTCTGGCTTCTTCGCGCCAAGGGAGTAGGTTTATGTTCGCCATTGACCGTAACTCCTTAAAGCTAAACCACATGCGATCATATATTTACTTATGGAAGGCTGCAGAGCGTTTTTAACCGATTCGTCAGCATGTAAACACCCTTGAAAGGGATCGGCAATAATTGTATGAATACCTAATTCATTGGCCAGTAAATTAGCCATACCCTCTAATCTAGAGGTTCCACCGCATAATACGAGATAGTCGACTTTATCTTTACCGCTTGAGGTGCAATAAATTTGTAAAGTACGCTTTATTTGTTGTAATAGCTGAGCTTGGAAAGGTGACAAGACTTCAAACATATAGTTTCGCGGTAAGTCACCTTCTACTTTTGCTTTTTCAGCTTGCTCGTAAGTCATGCCATAGAAAGACAATATTGACTGCGTAAATTGTTCACCGCCAAAGGCTTGTTCCCGTATAAAGGTTGTTTCGCCCGACTCAACCACCGAGAATGTCGTCATATTGGCGCCAATATCCACCATGGCAACAGCTTTATACTTCGCCCCTTCAGGCAACTGGGCAAGAATTAATTCGGCAGCACGCCCCAAAGCATAACCTTCGACGTCAACGACCTTTGCCTCAAGTTCTACGCTATCTAGTGCATCGACTCTGACATCAATATTGTCAGTACGACATGCGCTCAATAATACATCGACTTTAGTAGGGTCTGTACTATTCACACTGAGAGTTTCAAAATCAATACTGACTTCATCGAGAGAATAAGGAATAAGATTATCAGCTTCAATTTCTATTTGTGCTTCCATCTCTTCCTCACTAAGAGAGGCGTCCATATAAATAACTTTCGTCATTACCGCTGAGCCTGAAACAGACACTGCGGCATATTTAACTGATTTAGGCAGATTACGTTTTATATACCTAAGGCATTCAACAACAGAATCCGCATCACGAATATCGTGATCGTTAACGGCACCCTTTTTAATAGGCACTGCCGCATGACTCAATATTTTGTATCCATCAGCAGTCTTACTGAGCAAAATGGCTTTAACTTCATGGGAACCAATATCAATTCCTACCATCTGCGGAGCCTGACGCTTCCATAAATTTGAAAGCATATCCATTGTCACTTGTAATTTATATTTCAGTTAAAGAGATTAGCACAAAATCAACTTGTTATACGTACTTGTATAGAATGTTTCGTCATTTTACAAATGCTATTTCATAAGTCGAACGTTTTTACTTCACCAAGACGTGAGTGCCTTATATACTGTCGCACTTAACGGAACATTAGGATCAAATTTTGGTGAAGTGGTTAAAACGTATTGTAATAGCACTATTCAGTCTAGCCCTTCTGGGAATAGGCGCCATTGTGGCAGCATACTTTTATGTTTTGCCAGATCTTCCTGATGTTTCAACGCTTAAGAATGTACAGTTACAAACACCACTACGCATATACAGCAGTGACGGTAAGCTGATTTCTCAATTTGGTGAAAAACGTCGTATTCCATTAAAATTGGATGAAGTCCCAAAACCACTGCTACAAGCCTTTATTGCGACTGAAGATGCGCGTTTTTATGAGCATGGTGGCATAGATCCAGTCGGTGTACTTCGCGCCGCATTAGTCATGTTAACCACTGGTGAGAAAAAGCAAGGTGCAAGTACCATTACTATGCAGGTTGCGCGTAACTTCTTTTTAACCCGCGATAAAACAATTATTCGTAAAGTGAAGGAGATCTTTATCTCCTACCATATCGAAGAATTGCTCACTAAAGATGAGATTTTAGAGCTCTACGTCAACCGCATTTACTTAGGCCAACGCGCTTATGGTGTAGGAGCCGCTGCTCAAGTATATTTTGGCAAAGATGTAAAAGATCTCACATTATCAGAAATGAGCATGATCGCAGGCTTACCTAAAGCACCTTCAACACTCAATCCAATCACGTCACCCTCGCGTGCATTAGCCCGTCGTAATCTGGTACTGATGCGAATGAATGAAGTGGGATATATCAGCCAAGCAGAATATCAAGCTGCATTACAAGAACCTCTAATAGCCAAATACCATGGTGCTGAAATCGATCTCTATGCTCCCTATATTTCTGAGATGGCACGCGATTATATGGTACAAAAGTACGGTGAAGAAGAAGCCTATACTAATGGCTATAACGTCTACACCACCATTTCATCGGATATACAACTGAAAGCTCAGCAAGCGCTACGTAATAACGTATACGCCTATGACGAGCGCCATGGTTATCGCGGGCCTGCCGCGGTATTGTGGACTAATGAAAAACTTGATCTAATTGAAATAAAAAACGAACTTGCTAAGGTCGCTTCAGTACAAGAATTAAACCCAGCAGCAGTCATCAGCATTACCGGCCAACAAGCCAACGTAATCACTGCCAACGGCGAGACAAAAGTGCTTACTTGGGATGGCTTGAAGTGGGCACGTAAATTTATTACCGATAAGCGTCAAGATAGCGTACCTAAATCTGCCGCAGATATACTCAAAGTGGGTGAGCGTATTTGGATCCGTGATAACGGCCAATATTTACAGCTATCACAAGTGCCTGAAGTTGCGAGTGCAACTGTGTCACTTGATCCACAAAATGGGGCGATTCGCTCCTTAGTCGGCGGATATAGCTTTAGCCAAAGTCAGTACAATCGTGTGACGCAAGCAAAACGTCAATTAGGTTCAAACATCAAACCGTTTATCTATGCTGCTGCATTAGAAAAAGGCTTTACCTTAGCGACGCTGATCAATAACGCCCCGATTAATCAACCCGATATCAGCCAAGGCACGGCATGGCGTCCTAAAAACTCGCCTGACATCTACGGCGGTCCAACCCGTTTACGTGTCGGCTTAGCCCAATCGATTAACGTGATGTCGGTGCGAGCCATGCGCCATGTCGGACTCGACGCCACTATTGCAGAGTTAATTAAATTTGGTTTTGACCCGAACGATTTACCTCGCAATGAATCCATCGCGTTAGGTTCATCTTCTGTCACACCATTGCAAGTGGCAACCGCATTTAACGTATTTGCCAATGGTGGTTTTTTAATCGAGCCTTTCTACATTGACCGAGTCGAAGATGCCTACGCCAATGTGATTGAAAAAGCCAATCCAACCTTAGCCTGTAAACCTAGTCAAAACGTTAATCAGGCGCTGGTATCAAACAATCCAATGACATTTGGCGAAACAAGTACACTGCCTAGCGAACCAATCACCCAGTGTTTTGGGCAAACAGGTCGCTACGCACCGCAGATTATTTCAGAACAAACAGCCTTTCTAATCACCGAAGCACTGAAAAGTGTAATCTGGGGCGGCGGTGATTGGAGCCACGGAACCGGTTGGCAAGGCACAGCTTGGCGCGCGGCAAAACTGATTAAACGCCATGATATTGCAGGTAAAACTGGTACAACCAACGAATCTCGCGATACTTGGTTTAGTGGTTTTAGCCCTATTATCACCAGTACTTTCTGGGTCGGCTTTGACGATCACGGTCGTCAACTTGGCCGAACCGCATGGAATGCCAACGGCGAACCGGATCAAATCACCGGTGCAGAGGCTGGCGCTAAAACAGCAGGTCCTGGTTGGAACGAGTTTATGAATAGTGTGTTAAAAGGCACACCTGAAATTATCTCCGCTCCACCTGAGGGTATTGTTTCAGTTCGTATTGATTTAGCCACGGGTAAATTGACCCGTAAAACTGACTATACCAGTGCATTTGAATACTTTATCTCGGGCACAGAACCTAAAGAATATACCAGTGAAACGCAGGATGAAAATAGCCTGTTCATTGATGCCCCTGCCGATGATTTATTTCAATAAATAACTATTGGTTTAAATTTGATGGTTTAAACAACCTTGATAAAAACTCATAAAAAACGCGACCATTGGTCGCGTTTTTTATTAAGTTTACTTTATTTTTAATCGTTTATTTTAACGCACTTTCTTGGCCGCAATCGCCTGCTGAATTTGTGGCAATGCAGTACCACCGAGCACATCACGTTTGGCTAAGCAGGCTTCAATCGTTAAGTTAGGATAAACATCATCCTCAATAACCGCTGCAAAAGCTTTTAATTCAGCCAAAGACAGCTCCTCCAGCGGAATTTGCTTCGCTATCGCTGCAACCACGACTTCGCCAACAACGTGGTGCGCTTCACGAAAAGGCATACCCTTAGAAACTAAATAATCAGCCAGCTCTGTCGAGTTTGCATAACCTTGCTGCGCCGCTAACAGCGCATTAGGACGATTAACTTTCAAGCCCGATAACACTAACACTGCCATATCAAGACAAATTGTCCAACTATCAACCACATCAAACAGGCCTTCTTTATCTTCCTGCATATCTTTGTTGTACGCTAACGGCAGTGCTTTCATCGTAGTGAGAATGCCCACTAAACTGCCATAAACTCGGCCGGTTTTACCGCGGATAAGCTCTAGTGCATCAGGATTTTTCTTCTGTGGCATCAGGGATGAACCCGAGGTCACTTCATCACTCAGGGAAATAAAGTTCGCTTCACCTGAGTTAAAGAAAATCAAATCTTCAGCCATACGGCTTAAGTGCATCATGCTGATCGATGCCGTCGAACAAAGCTCAACAACGTGATCTCTGTCTGACACACTATCAAGACTATTGAGCGTTGGTGAGGCAAAGTTCAGCGCCGTTGCTAACGCATATCTATCCATTTTATAAGCAGTGCCAGCGAGGGCGCCAGAACCTAATGGACAAGTATTCGCACGAGTTAACGCATCGTCTAAACGGCTGATATCGCGCTCAGTCATTTCCACATAGGCTAAACACCAGTGGCCAAACGTTATTGGCTGTGCGCGCTGCAAGTGAGTATAACCTGGCATAACCGCATCAAACTCACGTTCAGCCAACGCCAGCAATTCAGCATGTAAGCTTTGAAGGCGCGCAAGCAATGCTGCGCCTTCTGATTGGCACCAAAGCTTTAAGTCGGTGGCAACTTGATCGTTACGGCTACGGCCAGTGTGCAGTTTTTTACCTAAATCGCCCACTTTAGCAATCAAGGCAGACTCGACGAAACTGTGAATATCTTCAGCGCCCGAGGCGAGAATAATCGCTGGATCGCTATTCACTTCCACCAGCAACTCATTGAGCGCTTTTTTCAAGTCGCTGCATTCCGTTGCGGTAATAATACCCACGCTAGCAATCGCATCAGCCCAAGCGATAGAACCAACCACATCCTGTTCGAACAGGCGATAATCCACGGGTAGCGAATCGTTGAATAATTTGAATAGCGCGCTCGTTTCGCCCTGAAATCTTCCACCCCATAAAGCCATGCTAACTCCCCTTACTACTGATTTGAAAACGACTCATTTACATCAAAAACTAAGTCTAAAAACTGCATCAAAACCTAGAAACAAAAAAAGGGCGCTAGGCGCCCTTTTAAACGACCTATTACTTAGACTTAACGTCATTAGCGTTGAGTGCGCGGATGCGGCTCGCTAATGAGTACAGGCGGATAAAGCCTTCTGCATGCTTTTGGTCGTACACTTGATCTTCACCGAAGGTAGCAAACGCTTCTGAGTACAAGCTATTTGGCGAACGTTTCTTCACTGCCGTTGCTTGGCCTTTGTAGAGTTTAACCACGACTTCACCATTAACTGACTCAGCCAATGACTCAGATGCTGCAAGAAGTGACTTACACAATGGCGTAAACCAACGGCCGTCATACACTAAATGCGCCATTTGTGCGGCAACTTGCTCACGCCAGTTACGGCTGGTTTTGTCGAGTACAAGCTCTTCAATCGCACGCAGTGCTGCGAACATCACTGTACCGCCTGGAGTTTCGTAACAGCCACGAGACTTCATGCCAACTAAACGGTTTTCAGTGATATCGATACGACCCACACCGTGCGGTGCAGCAATGGCGTTTAAGGTCATCAGCGCCGCATAAGGCGTTAACACTTGGCCATTTACTTTAGTGATACGACCATGTTCTACTTCTAACGACACATATTCTGGCTTGTTTGGTGCACCTTCAGGATCGGCTGTCAGAGTCCATACGCCTTTGCTTGGCTCATTCCATGGATCTTCTAACTCACCACCTTCGTGGGAAATATGGAAAGCGTTGGCATCACGGCTATAGATTTTAGTCGCCGACGCTGACGTTTTAATATCACGCTCGGCTAAATAAGCCAGCAGGTCTTCACGGCTCTGCATGGTCCATTCACGCCATGGTGCAATCACTTTTAAATCAGGGGCTAATGCGGCAAAGCAACCTTCGAAACGCACTTGGTCGTTCCCTTTACCGGTACAACCGTGGCACAGAGCATCGGCGCCCACTTTACGGGCCACTTCAACCTGCGCTTTGGCAATGATTGGCCGCGCCATTGAAGTACCCAGCAAATAAGTGCCTTCATAAATCGCACCGCTGGCAATCGTTGGATAGATATATTCTTTAACGAATTCTTCTTTTAAATCGACGATATGGCATTCAGACGCACCAGAAGCTAAGGCTTTTTCAGTCAAGCCCACCAGCTCCTCTTCACCTTGGCCGACGTCGGCACAGAATGCGATGATTTCACAGTTATCGTAGTTTTCTTTTAACCAAGGAATAATGGCCGAGGTATCTAAGCCACCTGAATAGGCTAAAACTACTTTTTTTACACCCGTATTTTTAATTTCGATAGACATCTTATATTCCTATACTCGTTTCTCATCAAAGAGAAATCAGGCTACTACACAGGGTTAATTTAACTAAATATGCTTACCAGTACCGCATTTTGCGCATGCATCCGATTTTCAGCTTGCTGCAGAATTAAGGAACCAGCACCATCCATTACTTCATCTGTTACTTCTACACCACGGTGGGCAGGCAAACAATGCATAAAAAAGTGAGCGCCCGCTTTCGCCATTAAGGCTTTGTTCACTTGAAAAGGAGCGAACTTAGCTTTTATATCCGACAGCGGTGTAGGGTCACCCATTGAAATCCAAGTATCGGTATAAATAGCATCATGGCCTTCAATTGCTTCAATATCTGAGGTCAATACTATCTTGCCACCATATCGTTTAGCGAGCTCTTGCACTTCTGCCACTACGTAGCCATCAGGAAAGTTACCCGCTGGGCAGATCACTGTCATGGTGGCACCGAGAATAGCAGCGCCATACATCAGCGAATGGGTAACATTATTGCCATCACCAACATAAGCTAATTTGGCTTTGCTGACATCGTCAAATTGCTCTGCCAGCGTTAAAAAATCAGCTAATGCTTGGCAAGGATGATAAAGATCTGACAAAGCATTAATCACAGGCACAGTGCCAAACTCGGCTAATTGTTCTATGGTGGTGTGCGAATAGGTTCTGGCCACAATCGCATCCGCCCAGCAAGACAGGTTAGCAGCAAAATCAGCTACCGATTCCCGTTGACCTAACTCGCCATTTTGCTGATCTAAATATAAACAGTGGCCACCAAGCTTATTAATACCGATATCAAAGCTAACGCGCGTTCTCAGTGAAGGCTTTTCAAATAACATCACCACACTTTTGCCTGCCAGCGCATGGCGGTACTCCGCTGGATTGGCTTTAATCGTCTTTGCCAAGGCAATCAGATCGAGTAACTGCTGCTGGGTTAACTCTTTTATCGATAGTAAATGCTTCATAACCTACTCCATTTATGGTTGGATTTGTGTTCCTACGGCTTCACCTTTTGCTAATGCGATTAATTGGCTTGCATCACGCCACGAGGCAACTTGTACTGCTTGCCCCATCCATTGTGCTACTTCGAGTGCAGCTTCAACTTTGACCTTCATTCCCTTTTCGATCACGCCTTGCTTAACAAGATCAGCAATTTGCTTGCCGTTTAAGCTGCGGATGAGCTGACCTTTACCATCGAGCACGCCAGACACATCCGACAGCAGCACTAACTTACCGCCAACCAATTTAGCTAATGCGGTCGCCGCTTGATCAGCATTGACGTTAAGCATTTGGCCATCGTCCATCATGGCAATGGAACTACAAATCGGCATCCAACCTTGGGCGAGGATAAACTTAAGATAAGCGCCATCTTTTGGTGTCACTTCACCCACAAGGCCTAAACGCTCATCTTTAATCTTAGCCGAGACAGTATTGCCATCTGCGAGGCTCATACCCACACTCACAATCCCAGCTTTAGTCGCTGCGCCTTGGAGGATCTTGTTCGAAGTGCCCGCAAGTGCGCCGGCAATAATCGGCATTTGCTCAGGCGGAGTCACCCGTAAACCTTCTAACTTGACGGTTTCCATGCCGTTTGCCGCTAACTGTTCATCCACCAAACAGCCACCGCCATGCACCATCAACACTTGCTGACCATTGGCTAACATAGCCGCAGCCGTATCCATTAACCGCGCCATCCCCATTTCACACTGCAGCAGCGCGCCGCCCACTTTAAGCACTAATACTGAGTTGTTTGTAGACATCTTGACGACTCTCTTAAATAAGGATGAACGATTAAAGGTTAAAATGAATCTTTATGCATTGCAGCGCTTGGCTGGCAGCACCTTTCATCAAATTATCGATTGCACTGGCTACCACTAAGTAACCGCTATTCTCATCAAACTTCCAACCTAAGTGGCAGTTGGGTGTCAGCACCACATCGTCCACTTTAGGGAACTGATTGTGCTTCACAGTGACCCATGGCGCCTTGTCATACACACTATAGGCCGCTGCCACATCGGCAGTTGTAGTGCCTGGTTTTAGCTGTACGGTAATAGTCGCTAAAATGCCACGCTTAAAGTTGCCAAGATGCGGGGTAAATATCACTTCTTGGCCAAGCTGAGTGGCGATCTCGGGTTGATGTCTGTGGCCTAATACGCCGTAGGGTGTCAGGCTCACTTCGCAAAAACTGGTGTGTAACTGCGCTTTACGGCCTGCACCTGTTACGCCGCTCACGGCATTGATTACCGGATAAGCCGATGTCAGTAAACTCGCTAGCGGTTTTAATGCTGTCAATGATGCGGTCGGGTAACAACCTGGCACAGCAATCATCTTAGTCGCAGCAATGTCACTCGCGTTCCATTCGGCGAGGCCGTATACCGCTTTAGCTAAAACTTCAGGATATTCATGCTCAAAGCCATACCACTTTGGATATTGCGCCACATCGCTGAAACGATAAGCACCGCTTAAATCGAATACCGCTAACCCTTGGCTATAAAACCAAGCGGCTAAATGTAAGCTCACTGAATGCTCAGTCGCTAATACCACGGCATCGGCTTCGGCAACGATTTTTGCCTTAGCGTCATCGGACAATGGCGACAGCGTTAATGCAATATGGCTATAACTAGGGTACAAATCCGCTAAAGGCTTACCTTTATCTAAACTGTTTTCAGAAACATACAAACCCTGAATCTTTAGCGCGGGTTCTGCATGGATTAAAGCGGTGAGCTGTGCGCCTGTGTAACCACTGGCACCAATAATAGCGATATTTTTCATGTGTTTTTTAACCGAATCAAAGGATATTAAACAATAGGTAAGTAGCCTACACGCAGCAGCGCATATCTATGATGACAAGATTATCGTCGCAGGAAATTGTTATGGGTCGTTATTTTATTCACTGTCTGGTATTTGCTCTGAATCATGATATTTACTCTACAGGTCACAGAAGATGACTCATCTCTACTGCTGGCTAGACTACCACGGATATCTAATTATGCAATATATGTGAATATATATTTTCAATTTATTTTATAATTTACCGCGAATGATCTCACCTAACCTTAGCGCGTCAATTGGTTTAACTCGTTAATAATAAAGTTATCCATAGCAAATAAGTTTCAATGAAAACCCATTCTCTTAACAAAAAGAAAGAATGTAATAAAGTTACAAATAATGCACTTCATATTCACTTACGCCAATCATCAAAAAATATTGCGTTACTTCGCATTTATATTGAATATTATTCAATAATTGTAGCGATTAGTTGCATATCAGATAAGCCAGTCGTATAAGTTATAAGTTCTCCTGTTGACCGCGGGCCTAAGTGATAGGTATTGTGCTAACGGGCTAAATGTAATGCGGAATTTCAATGTTTTTTATTCGGAGTAACTATGGTTGTAACTAAGGCTGGCAATATGACCGATATGTATGCGTCATTAAAATCAAACGTGAGTATGTTAGGACAAATTCTCGGTGATACGATGCGTACCCACCTAGGAGACTCCTTTCTCGAGAAGGTCGAGCAGATCCGGAAACTTGCCAAAGATTCACGCCGAGGAGATCAAGCTGCCAGAGAACAAATGCTTGAGTTACTCACAGCATTACCCGACGAAGAACTCGTTCCATTTGCAAAAGCCTTTAATCAGTTCCTCAATTTAGCTAACTTATCAGAGCAATTTCATACTATTAGTCGCAATTGTGACGAACTCGTTTGCGTACCCGATCCCGTAGAGCAACTACTAGGTCGTATGCTCAATGGCAGCGTTGACCAAAGTAAAATGCTTGATTGCCTTAAAACACTGGATATTGATCTGGTGTTAACAGCACACCCAACTGAGATTTCCCGTCGCACTCTAATCCAAAAATATGCAGCAATAGTCGACTGCCTCGCAGAGCAAGAGAACGACCAATTATTAGATAGAGAGCGTCAGCAAGTTAATTTACGCTTACGACAATTGATTGCTCAAATCTGGCATACCAATGAGATCCGCCGCGAACGCCCGACACCAGTAGATGAGGCCCGTTGGGGATTATCTACAATTGAAGAGTCACTCTGGCAAGCGGTACCCGACTTTTTAAGGCAGCTCAACGATCAAGTACAACAGCGTACCGGTCAGCAATTACCTATTGATATCGCACCGGTACGTTTTTCAAGTTGGATGGGCGGCGATCGCGACGGTAATCCGTTCGTCACCGCAAAAGTCACCCAAGAGGTGCTCGACCGCAACCGCCACGCAGCCGCTAGATTATTCTTAAAAGATATCGTCCTATTAGTGGGCGAGTTATCAATGGAAAAAGCCAACGCAGAGCTCACTGCTTACGCCAACAACTGCTGCGAACCTTATCGTTACGTACTGCGCGATTTACGCCAAAAACTGCGCAATACCATAGATTATTTAAATGCGCGTATTGAAGGCCATAATCCGGAGATCGATAAATCCAGCCTGATCTGGCAAGAAAGTGATCTTAAAGCGCCGCTAGAAATGCTCTACAAGAGTTTGACCGACTGCGGTATGCGCCTAATTGCCAATGGCTTATTGCTCGATATCCTCCGTCGCCTCGCCTGTTTTGGCATTCACATGCTCAGACTCGATATTCGTCAAGATGCCAGCCGCCACAGCGATGTTCTCGCCGAGTTAACTCGCTATCTCGGCATGGGTGACTTTAATCATTGGGACGAAGCCGAAAAACAAGCATTCTTATTACGTGAACTCAGTAATCGTCGCCCACTGCTGCCAAGTAATTGGCAACCTTCGGATGATGTGGCCGAAGTACTTAATACCTGCCGCTTAATTGCTAAGCACCCTGCTAAGGCTCTCGGTTCTTATGTTATTTCAATGGCGGGGAAGCCTTCAGACGTATTAACGGTTTTACTGCTACTTAAAGAGACGGGTTGCTCGCACCCGATGCGCGTAGTGCCACTATTTGAAACCTTAAGCGACTTAAATAATGCCGCTAAATGCATCTCCGATTTACTCAATATCGATTGGTATCGTGGTTATACCAAGGGCACGCAAGAGGTGATGATCGGTTACTCTGATTCAGCCAAAGATGCCGGTGTTATGGCCGCAGCCTGGGCACAGTATCGCGCCCAAGAACAATTGGTCGCCGTCTGTAAACAAGCGGGCGTTAAGCTTACTTTGTTCCATGGTCGTGGTGGCAGTATTGGTCGCGGAGGCGGTCCTGCGCACAAAGCGATTCTATCGCAACCACCGGGATCCGTTGATGGGCGTATTCGCGTGACTGAACAGGGCGAAATGATCCGCTTTAAATTTGGTTTACCAAAAGTCGCGGTGCAAAGTCTGGCATTATATACCTCTGCCGTATTAGAGGCGACACTGCTACCACCCCCTGAGCCAAAGCAACAATGGCGCGACTGTTTGGAACGCCTAGCAGAAGAATCCGTGAGTGCTTACCGTGGTATAGTGCGCGACGAACCTGATTTCGTCGCTTATTTCCGCGCGGCAACACCAGAAGTTGAGTTAGGAAAACTACCATTGGGTAGTCGCCCTGCCAAACGTCGTGTCGATGGCGGCATTGAAAGCCTGCGCGCTATACCATGGATATTTGCATGGTCACAAAACCGATTAATGCTACCGGCATGGCTCGGCGCTGGTGAAGCGTTGCAAGCCGCCAGTGAACGCGGAGAAATGGGGTTACTGCAAGAAATGGAACAAGAATGGCCCTTCTTCAGCACGCGAATTTCGATGCTCGAAATGGTCTACGCCAAAGCAGAACCTAACTTAGCGCGCTACTATGAAACCTGTTTAGTACCGAAAGAGTTGCATCACTTAGGTGAAACCTTGCGCCAACGGTTAGATCTTGGTATTAAAGTCGTGCTCGAACTGACAAAATCAGATAGTTTAATGGCGCATACACCATGGAATCGCGAGTCAGTTAAACTGCGAAATCCGTATATCGATCCCTTAAACTTCTTACAAACCGAGCTATTAGCACGAACACGTAAGGAAACAACTGAAACACCCGCGTCCGAACATGTGCAATTAGCGCTAATGCTAACTATTGCTGGTGTGGCGGCGGGTATGAGAAACACTGGTTAATGAAAAAACTTTCCCGCACGATTTGCTTGGGACTGACTGTACTGCTTGGCGGCTGCGTCTCTCAGTACAGTATCACCGAGCAAGAAATGGAACAGTATCTCAGTAAAGAGATCCATTTTGAGGTAAAACAAGGCAATCAACTCGTTGGCATTGATGTGCGTATTAACGATATCAGCGTCAAACTGGGTCAGAAGCCTGACACAATGAGCGTAAGTGCTTCAACAAAAGTATCGATCAATAATCCGATATTTCCATTGAACGCGAAACTCACCACGACTTTCGAGGCTAAGCCTTGGTATGACAGTGCAACGCACAGCATCTATCTACGCCAGCTCGAATTAGTCAAAGTGGAGTCAACGCCAAAGGACATTGAAAGAGCGATGAGCTCAGCAACACCGCAGGTGATGGGCTATCTAAGACAGTTCTTAGAAAATCAGCCGGTTTATGTACTTGATACTCAAGATAGCAATCAAGCACTGATGGCCAAAATGGCTGAAAGCCTTCAAGTTGCTCCGGGCAAGTTAGTGCTTAAATTTAAGTAAGTCGCGTTTAAACTAAGCAATCGAGTCTCAATAAAAATGCTCCCTCGGGAGCATTTTTATTAATACGTTTAAACTGACGTAAACCTTTAAAAAGTTACTTGCTGAATCGCCCTATCGAAGAGTAATCAACAATAACGGCTTCACCAAGAAGTTCACGCCTCAACATGTCGTAAGCGACTGCCGCACTAAGGCTACGCACCAGATCTCGCGAACGTCTGGGCAATTTTATCATCTGACTATACACCCCGTTACGGGTCGCTAAAGCTATCGCTACCGTCCCGACAGGTTTCTCATCAGTGCCGCCGTCTGGTCCTGCTATTCCACTGGTGGCCAGTGCATAATCACTGTCTAGGATTTGCCTTGCCCCCTTGGCCATTTCTTCTACTGTCGCAATGGAAACCGCACCGTGATCATCTAACGTTGATGGATTAACACCTAATACACGCACCTTGGATTCGTTACTGTAAGTCACTAATCCATGGTGTAGGTAAGATGAACTACCGGAAAAATCCACTAACTGGCTCGTCAACATTCCACCCGTGCACGATTCTGCAATGCTTAACGTTAACCCAGAGTTCACTAACTTATAATGAATCTCTTCTGCAAGCGTAGCCTTATCTTCGGCAACGACAGCAGTACCAAGCACCATCTTAATATGCCCAGCAACACGAGGTAATACCGCAATAGCGTCTTCGCCACGAGCAAAAATCTTAATTTCAATATGCTGCATAGAAGAGCGGTAACCAATCGTAATACCTTCAGGCAGCTCTAAGGGCTCTAGCTTATCCGCCAACACCGACTCGCCTTGTCCTATGGTCAAGAGTTTCTTTAAGCCGACCTTAGAGTCAAGATTAAACTCTTCACGGATAAAAGGCACAAACTGCTCAGTCACCATATTCTTAAGCTCAAAAGGCACGCCGGGCGTAAAGAATAACCACGCGCGGTTAAGCTTAACCCTAAAACCACAGGCAGTTCCCACAGGATTATCAACCATTACAGCAGATGCTGGCAACATGGCTTGTTTCAGATTACTGAGTGGCATTTCGCGGTTATTGCGCGTAAACCACTCTTCTAAACGTTCACGCCACTCTGCATTCTCAACCAAAGACTCGCCTTTAGCCTTAGCCATAGCTAAAGCAGACATATCATCACTCGTAGGTCCTAAACCACCATTAACCAAAATCACATCGGCATGTAAGCTACGCTCTTGGAATACAGCAATCAAATCCTCGAGACGATCGCCAACCGTAACCCGACGCTGCAGCTCGACCCCATACTCCATCATAGTACTGGCGAACCAAGCGGCGTTGGTATCAACAATTTGACCCGCTAACACTTCTTCCCCAGTACAAATCATCTCTAACTTCATTTTAGATCCTTGTTTATTGCAACAAATTAACCATAAGGTAAGTAACCGCTTAATTAATAGCAATAGCCAAGCTTGATCCAAAGTTCAGATCGCTGTAGAGAAATCGGAGCATAATTCGAGATAATACTAATCGTATTAAATATCTGTTCATTCAGCGGGAATTCAACGCGCTTTAGACAAGGCGAAGGCTTGAATGCATAGTGGTGCTCTGTCAAAAGCCTTAAACGCAGTATAAAGCGCTTTGAAACCCGCCCTTGGGGAGCCTCACAAGCATCCCACTCCCGTGTTGCATTGACTTAAAAGGGAATAACCATTTCTGCGTCAACGCGCCTCGGATTGAAATACCTGTGAGGCTCTGAACTGATTAGATATTTAATGTGATTGGTATGATTGGCATAATTCTACGCGATATTTTAATTAATAATGTATTTCTCACAACGAAAAAAGCCTCATCTTTCGATGAGGCTTTTGTCTTTATGTTGGCGGAGCGGACGGGACTCGAACCCGCGACCCCCGGCGTGACAGGCCGGTATTCTAACCAACTGAACTACCGCTCCTTTAAGCTAACGTTTACACATTAACCTAAATTAGGCGCTTGGCGATGACCTACTCTCACATGGGGAGACCCCACACTACCATCGGCGCGTTTGCGTTTCACTGCTGAGTTCGGGATGGG
>NZ_JAKILU010000009.1 GCF_023283485.1 Shewanella glacialipiscicola | reverse complement strand
GCTTTCAACTCCGTTGGGGGCGTCTTGGAGCATCCAAGGAGGATAGGACGAGCAGTCCTCCTTGGTCGGGTGTGGGGTGAAGCCCCACGACGTTGACTTTGACTTTGATTAAATAATTCAAACAAGAGTTGGGACAAAATCCCGCTTGCCAAAAACCTACACGAGATTACGAATTTCAACAGATAGATCAGCAGCGTAGTTCTGCCCCAAACCCCCTTCTCGATGAGAATAACTTTAGGTAGCGGCGGATCGCGGTTAGAATACTCACCCTGTTTTTCTTGGTTACTTTTTCGGAAACAATAATGTCCCATTCAGCGCTTAATTCTTTTGATGATTTTTACCAGCTTTTGGCTGACAGCTTGGCGAAGAATAGTCTGATCAAACTATTGTTGAGTAAGTACCGAGGGGCAGATAAAAGCTTGCAGCGCATTACGATTCGGCCGATTAGTTTGCAAAATGAACCTATGCTGTCGTTTGTGTATCAACACCAGACAAATCACATCACTAAAAACCTGAGTTATGACGAAGGCTTAACCAACATAAAACTGTTACTCGGTAACGATTTTAAAAGTGCCCACTTAGCTACGACACAGGCAGAAGTTCAGCTTGAGATCAGCAAAAAAGGCAAAGTCCAAATCAGCACACATTACCTTAAACAAGCCGTCGCGGCGCCGTTAGAACATGACCGTAAGAAAAAGCGTTTTGTGGATATCCAGCGCCCCTTCCTGACTCAGCTCGGTGTGACTGACAGCCAACATAATCTTATCCCTGCGATGTCGCGCAAATGGAAACAAATCAATAAATTTATTGAGGTTTTCAGCCAAGCACTCGAAGCTTCACCCCACAAGAATGACCAACCGATCAATGTGGTCGATTTTGGTTCAGGCAAAGGTTATCTCACTTTTGCAATCCATGATTACCTGCGCCACAGCCTACACAATGATGCGCAGGTGACTGGGGTAGAATTGCGCCAAGCCTTGGCCGATTTATGTAATGAAACGGCGGCAACGCTGGATCATCAAGGATTGTCGTTTGTTTGCGGCGATGTGAGAACCCATGCGCCAAAGCAAACCGATGTGATGATCGCCCTGCATGCCTGCGATATTGCTACTGACTATGCGATTCATTATGGTATTCGCGCCAATGCCGACATCATCATGTGCTCGCCTTGCTGCCATAAACAAATTCGCCCGCAGATGCACAGCCCTGAGTTGTTCAAACCTATGCTGCAATATGGGGTACACATGGGCCAACAGGCTGAAATGGTGACGGATTCATTACGTGCGCTATTTTTGGAAGCCAACGGTTATGCCACTAAGGTGTTTGAGTTTATCAGCCTAGAACATACCAATAAGAATAAGATGATTTTGGCGGTGAAAAAGCCACAACACAATCAGAAAGACAGCGCCGCAATACTCGCGCAAATTGCTGACATTAAAGCCTATTACGGTATTACTGAACATTGCTTAGAAACCTTACTCGCGCAAACCCAAGCCGATTAATGGCAAGCTATTTACTGGTAAAGGATTAAAATTTTCCACTCATGACAACTCCGTTGAAATTGAGGCAATCTTTGATTCTTTGCTGCTGAACCGCGCTGAGGGTGTCGATATCGTGGAAGGCAAACTCTGAGTGTTCGTGGCTTAAGTGGATCGGCAATGGCGCGCCTTCTGCCCCATCTTTTGCCACCTCAGGTCCATCAGGCAACTCAGGCAACACCAGTTCACAACGAAAGATAAAGGCTTGGGATTGATAGGCACTGTGATAATACACGCCGCTCAAATAGTTGACCTGCACACTTAAGCCTAATTCTTCTTGGCATTCGCGCACTAAGGCCTCATGAATCGTTTCACCTGGCTCGAGTGCGCCGCCGGGCAAGCCCCAAGCAAAGTTACCGTAATTGGCCTTAAGCAACAGCACTTGTCCTTGTTGATTAGTGATCACCGCGTGACTACTCAGTCTAAAGGTATCGTTAAAGGCCACTCAGTTATCCTTCTACAGTGTATTTAAATGCCGTGTATTTAAGTACGTGCATGTAAGCTCAGAGCATTTATGTTTGATATACATTTGAAATATCAAACAAAATCACTTCGCCGCAAAGGTATTACAACTGGCGAGATTACCCGACTCAAACCCTGTCTTAAACCATTTCACCCTTTGTACGGAGCTGCCGTGGGTAAAAGCATCGGGCTGTACGGCGCGACCCGCCATTTTTTGTAAGCGATCGTCACCCACTGCGCTGGCAGCGGCAATGCCTTCGGCGACATCGCCCGCTTCAAGTAAATTAAGTTGTTGATTAACGTAATGCCCCCAAATACCCGCATAGCAATCCGCTTGTAATTCAAGTGCGACACTCAATTGATTCGCCTGCACTTTACTTGCACCTTGCTGTGCTTGGCGCACCTTAGCGTTAGTACCCAGCAGGTTTTGCACATGGTGGCCAACTTCATGGGCAATCACGTAAGCAAAGGCGAAATCACCGGGGGCGCCTAAAGTTTTAAGCTCATCAAGAAAACTCAAATCAATATAAACCTTGCTGTCGGCTGGGCAATAAAAAGGCCCTGACTGCGCCTGTCCCATACCGCAGCCTGTGGAGGTCATATTGCGATAAAGCACTAACTTGGGCTCTTTATACTGTCCTTTTAATAATTGACCCCAAACCGTTTCGGTGGTGCCTAAAATAGCCGCGACAAACTGAGCATTTTCATCTTGGGCAACGGTTGTTGAGGCTGATTGCGCTTGGCTTAAATTAGATTGAGTGCTCGGGTCAAGTGACAGGCCGCCAGTAAAATATTGAAAGGCAAAATAAATGCCACCAATCAGTAGCACTACTCGGCCGATTTTAGTTCTTAATAAAAAAGGCAAAAAACGCATTAACAAAACAACAGGCATACCCGCTGACGACATTTGCTGGCCGCGTCTATCTTCCACATTGGAGCTTCTTTCAGTATCACGCCAGCGCATAGCACTCCTTACTCTCGTTACTTATTAAACAGTTAATGGCACCGTTAGTTAAATCACTCTTTAAACCGCTTATATATTGCCTTCAAGCACTTATCACGGACTATCGCATTATGTCGCTGCTGTATGGTGCGTGAATGCGACTTTAGTGAATGTAAAATAACACACCTTACGTAGCTGCAACGAGCATATTGCCAGTGATAGGTTTTAGCCAAGTGATATCAAGCTTACTCACTCATTATGTTGACATAAACTAGGCTAAGGCCAACACTCAATGATAAATGTTTATATAAATAACTGACCACACAACAGTGGCTTAAATAGAGATCCCCTAGTCACTACCGTAAAGCCCTATCGTTAATATAAGGAATGCCCTTGAATACGCTATTAATTGGAAAAGGTGAGCAGCAAGCTCACTTAAATCTTAAGTATGCCAATCGTCATGGGTTAATTGCTGGCGCGACAGGCACAGGAAAAACCGTGTCATTGATGAGCATAGCCGAAGGCTTTTCGCGCCAAGGTGTGCCAGTATTTATCACCGATGTTAAAAGCGATATCTCCGGCCTTGCGATGGCGGGCACTGCCAATGAAAAGCTGTTACAAAGGGTGGCTAAAATTGGTATTGAGGGCTATCAAAACGAAGCCAACCCTGTGGTGCTATGGGATTTAGCGGGTATTCAGGGCCACCCACTACGAACGACCATCAGCGAAATGGGCCCGACGCTACTAGGCCGAATCCTCGAACTTAATGATACCCAAAGCAGCATCCTAGATATCGTGTTTCAACTGGCTGACGACCAAGGATTATTACTGCTCGATTTAGACGACCTACGTGCTATGTTGGCCTTAGTTGCCGAAGAACGTAAAGAGATCTCCGCCAAATATGGCCTGATTAGCGCCCAATCTCTCGCGGCGATTCAGCGCTCGGTACTGGGGCTAGAGCGCGATGGTGGCAAAGACTTTTTTGGTGAACCCGCGCTGCAACTTGAAGATTTAATGCGGACCAATTTACAGGGGCGCGGCATCATTAATTTGTTAGCGGCGAATAAATTAATTTTAACACCTCGTTTATATTCGAGTTTTTTACTCTGGCTCCTTTCTGAGTTATTTGAAAACCTACCCGAAGTCGGCGATCCCGAAAAACCTAAACTGGTATTTTTTATCGATGAGGCGCATTTACTGTTTGAGGGCTGTCCACCGAGTTTATTAAAACGCGTTGAGCAAATTATGCGGCTTATACGCTCAAAGGGCGTAGGCGTTTATTTTTGTTCGCAATTTCCTGACGATATCCCGAGCGAAATTCTCGGACAATTAGGTAATCGCATTCAGCACGCTTTAAGAGCCTATACTCCTCGGGATCAAAAGGCAGTTAAAACGGCGGCCGAAACCTTTGTACCCAATCCAAAATTGGTTGTAAGTGAGGTGATATCTCAACTCGCGGTAGGCGAAGCGCTAGTATCTATGCTCGCAGATAAAGGCGTACCAACTATGGTTGAACGCGCACTCATCGCGCCGCCGCGTTGCCGCATGGGCCCCGCCACAAATGAAGAACTACAACAAGTACGCGCCCAGAGTCCGATTGGTGGCAAATACGATAACGCCATCAACCGCGAATCGGCCTACGAATTACTCAACCAAAGACGATCAGGTAACGCCACCAGCAATACTACTGCGACAGCAAATGACGCTCAAACGGGCCAAAAAACAGAAGACCAAGGTTGGTTCAGTGAACTGATTTTTGGTAATAAACGCCGCCAAGGTTTAGCGCAAACGCTATCAAAACAAGCCGCGCGCACTGTCGGCAGTCAATTAGGTAAACAAATCTTACGCGGTATCTTGGGCGGTATTTTAGGTAAATCGAGCCGCCGATAAACAGATTTTAATAATAGGAATAACCACCTAGAGAGATAAATCATGCACGGGTATAGCGTGATATATAAATAGCCAACATTGATAAACGCAAACGCACAGCGTTACAGGTCGCATATTTCTTATACAAGTTAGCGCTACCATTAGCGTTAATTATTCTAAGCGATGAGTGGATCAGGATACGGAATTCAGTGGTAAGATTATTTTGCTGTAATCGCTCATTGAGGCAAATAGTTCACAGATAATTATCAATGATTTTAAATGTTTGTAATTTTTAAATCTGGTCATTCGACATAAAGAATTTCGCTTCAATCAGGACATCATGGAATAGGTTCAATTGAGTACGGCTTACATGATTAGCCTGATGAATAACCACAGAGTACATGGAGTTTTATATGAGTAAAGAGCAAAAAAACCGTAAAGAATCGAAGAAACAGCCACTCCTGTCTGCTAAAGAAAAAAAGGCAGCAAAACAAGCTAAAAACTTGACTAAAGGTTTCTTAGATAACACTAAATAGTGTCCTGTTATTTTTGATATTTTTCTCAAGTAACACAAATAGGGTTAACCTCAGGTTAGCCCTTTTTATTAGCTTATTTTATGAGTTAATTTTATGAGCCATACATAATCCACGCGCTCATCCCTCTCCCAATGGTTTGAATCACAACGGTAAGAACCCTCCGTTTAATCGCGTAAAAGTATCAGTATCGACCATAGGCTAATTGACCTTTGCCAAAATTTATGAGGTTATACTTAGCAGGCCGTGATATTCCGAGCTTGAAAGACCCTATATAACATTATAAAAAATCAGGATATTTCATATGAAAATCAATAAAAAATGGGTAGCCGCCGGCGCCGCAGTGACATTCACCCTCAGTGCAGCAGCTATGGCCGCCGCCCCCGCTTTTATCAATATTCTTACTGGTGGCACCAGTGGCGTGTATTACCCGATTGGCGTTGCCTTATCGCAACTCTATGACACAGGTATTGAAGGCTCTAAAACCTCAGTTCAGGCGACGAAAGCCTCGGTAGAAAACCTTAATTTACTGCAATCTGGTCGTGGCGAATTAGCGTTCGCTCTAGGTGATTCTGTTGCCGCTGCATATCAAGGCGATATTGATGCTGGCTTTAAAAAACCACTAGATAAAATCCGTGTTATTGCAGCGGCTTATCCTAATTACATTCAAATCGTCGCCAATAAAGAATCTGGCATTAAAACCTTAGCCGATTTAAAGGGCAAACGTATCTCCGTCGGCGCACCTAAATCGGGTACTGAACTCAATGCTAGATCAATTTTTAAAGCGGCAGGTTTAAGCTACGAAGATATGGGTAAAGTCGAGTTTTTACCCTATGCCGAATCTGTTGAGTTAATCAAAAACCGTCAGTTAGACGCGACGTTGCAATCTTCTGGCCTAGGTATGGCGGCTATTCGTGATTTAGCGGCGACGATGGCAATCAATTTTGTTGAAATTCCTGAAGATGTTATCGCGAAGATCAATAATCCTGCCTATCAACACGGCGTGATCCCCGCTTCAACCTATGAAGGCCAAACCACTGATGTCTCTACTGTTGCGATTCAAAACCTGCTGGTGACTCAGAGCAGCGTATCAGATGATTTAGCCTATCAAATGACTAAGCTGATGTTCGAGCACTTAGATCGCTTAGGTAACGCGCACTCAGCCGCTAAAGCCATTAGCTTAGACAACGCGACAAAAAATCTGCCGATACCACTACATCCAGGTGCAGAGCGTTATTACAAAGAAGTGGGTGCACTGTAAGTTTGCTTAACATTAAATGAGCGCACAAATTCCCAAACCAAGCGATTAAGATGCCGTTGATTAACGGCATCTTATTTTCGCCTCTGTAGTCTAATGCTGTGAGGCATAATATGAGTGATCCCCAACAAGGTCTCAGCGCAAATACCGGCGACTGGCCCAAAGCGCTGTTTTATACCGCTTTAGTTTTTTCTATTTTTCAGATTATTACCGCTGCTTTCCATCCCGTGTCTACTCAAGTGTTACGGGCAACCCACGTGGGCTTTTTACTATTAGTGGTTTTTTTGAGTTATCCCGCCAGAGGCAAAACACAACCTTGGCAACCATTGGCTTGGCTACTCGGTTTAGCAGGCATGGCAACCGCAGCTTATCAGTGGTATTTCGAAGCTGACTTAATTCAGCGCTCAGGCGACTTGACCGATTCCGACATGGTGATTGGTATCATACTGATCGCATTAGTGTTTGAAGCCGCAAGACGGGTGATGGGTTGGGCGCTGCCTATAATCTGTAGCATCTTTTTGGCCTATGGTTTATTTGGTCAATACCTACCCGGTGAATTAATGCACCGCGGTTATGGGTTTGATCAAATAATCAACCAGTTAGCCTTTGGCACCGAAGGGTTATACGGCACCCCAACCTATGTATCGGCGACGTATATTTTCTTATTTATTCTTTTTGGCTCCTTTTTAGAGCAAGCCGGAATGATCCGTTTATTCACCGACTTTGCCATGGGCTTATTCGGCCACAAACTCGGCGGCCCAGCGAAAGTTGCAGTGGTATCGTCAGCACTGATGGGAACCATTACGGGCTCAGGCGTTGCTAACGTAGTCACAACGGGGCAATTTACTATTCCGTTGATGAAACGATTTGGCTATCGCTCGGCCTTTGCCGGTGGCGTGGAGGCGACATCCAGTATGGGCAGCCAGATTATGCCGCCAATTATGGGCGCGGTGGCTTTTATCATGGCCGAAACCATTAACGTGCCCTTTATCGAAATTGCCAAAGCGGCGTTGATCCCCGCCCTGCTTTATTTCTGCTCAGTATTTTGGATGGTACATTTAGAGGCTAAACGCGCCAATCTCTGTGGCTTACCCAAAGATCAATGTCCCAACCCTTGGGCAGCGATTAAAGAACGCTGGTATCTGCTGATACCCTTATTTATTTTGGTTTATTTGCTGTTTTCGGGCAGAACCCCCCTGTTCTCTGGCATGGTGGGTTTAGCACTGACATCGATAGTGATTTTAGGCTCAGCCATTGTGCTGCGGCTTTCATCAATGGCGATGCGTATCGCCTTTTGGATCGCCCTTGGCGTGTTGTGCGCTGGCTTTTTCCAACTCGGTATTGGGGTGGTATTTGGTGTTATTGCGCTATTAGTCGCAATTTGTTGGTTTATTCAAGGCGGTAAAGAAACACTCACTATTTGCTTACATGCGCTGGTTGAAGGTGCTCGCCATGCCGTGCCTGTGGGTATTGCTTGTGCTTTAGTGGGCGTAATTATCGGTATCGTTTCCCTTACGGGGATTGCCTCAACTTTCGCGAGTTATATTTTGGCGGTAGGTCAAGATAACCTGTTCTTATCACTCGTATTAACTATGGTCACTTGCCTAGTACTTGGTATGGGGATCCCCACCATTCCCAACTATATTATTACCAGCTCAATTGCAGCGCCCGCATTACTTGACTTAGGTGTGCCGTTGATTGTGTCACATATGTTTGTATTCTATTTTGGCATTATGGCCGATCTCACGCCGCCCGTTGCATTAGCTTGTTTTGCTGCGGCGCCGATTGCAAGGGAGTCTGGACTTAAAATCAGCCTGTGGGCGATTCGCATCGCGATTGCGGGCTTTGTGATCCCCTTTATGGCGGTTTACGATCCCGCATTAATGCTGCAGGGTGACAGCTGGTTGGCCACGGGCTTTGTTGTGCTTAAGGCGACTGTCGCTATCGGCATTTGGGGCGTGATTTTTACTGGATACTTACTGCAAAACCTCTACTGGTGGGAACGGGTTATTGGCTTCCTTGCAGGGGCGAGTTTAATTCTCGCTACGCCATTAAGCGATGAAATTGGCTTTGGGCTGGCGTTACTCTTCATCGTGCAGCACAGCTTGCGTGCACGCAAACTCAAACGCCTAACAGAACAAGGATAAACTCTTGAGATTATTGGTCGTTAATCAGTCTTTGAAAGTAAACCCATGCTAGGCCTGTGTTTAGGCCTAGCGGGAACACTGTGGGCCCAAGTGCCCACAGACAACTTCACCTTGGCATGGAACCACAGCATAGAAAAAATCCGCTGGGAAGAGGACTATAACGTCACATTACAGGGTTTAGTGTTGGTCGAAGCGAGAGTTAAAGGCACAGGCGCGGGGATGGAAATACCCGACGATGCTTATTTTAAAGATGGCAACTGGCATTATCAGCCCAAGTTACCCACTTTGCCCATATTACGTTTAGGTCGCACGCCCGAAGCAGGAGATTTTGAACTGTGTTTCACGCAAATATCTGGCGATATTCAATGCAAAGCTATGAGTCATTGGATTGGCCCGCCGAACAAACACATCGCGGCCGTTGAAGTTTGGGGCTGTGACAATCAAGCGATGACAATCGAATAACACATCAATAATCAATAGATGCTATCCATGTCGCCCTCAATAATGAGTGGATTAAGTTCTGGTGATTAAAGTCACATCATCTTTTTATATCGAAAAACAATATCCATGTTTTCCTTGGTGTTTCACGCGATACATGGCGGCATCAGCACGATCGCAGCTTTCAGCAAAACTATCATTTGCGCCGAAAATATCGATACCGATACTCAGGCCTATCTTTACTTCACAGTCTTCTAGTATAAAAGCCTGTCGATAAACATCGAGTAAAGACTGTGCCAGTGCTTCTAATACTTCCACTTCAGATGTAGGCATTAATATTACGAACTCGTCACCGCCTAATCTGGCAATATGTGCCAATTCGCCAGCATGGAACACAAGTGTATCGGCAATATGCATCAGCAAAGTATCACCAAACTTATGGCCGTAGTGATCGTTTAATGCTTTAAAACCATCAAGATCGATAAAGAACAATCCACCGTGTTCCACGGATTGTAAACATTCATCAAATGCGTTAGAAATCGCTTGGCGATTCATAAGATTAGTCAGCGGATCGCTATGGGCTAAAAGTGCTAAATCAATTTCATAACGCTTTTCTTGAGTAATATCGATATGGCTACCCATCATTCGCAGCGGCGTACCATCGGCTAGGCGCTCAACAATACGACCACGATCAGACACCCAACTGACGCTACCGTCTTTGTGCAGCATTCTGTGTATGACTTGGTAATAATCCGCTTTACCACTCACATGGTCGTCAAAGGCTTTTATCACCCAATCTTTATCGTCAGGGTGTAATTTACTTTTCCAGCTATCAATATGTGCGGCGAGTTCTTCACGGCTAAAACCTAATAGCTCACCCCAACGCATATTAAATATCGTTAAATTTCCACTGGGGATATGCTGCTCCCACAGGCACAAACCATTGCCATCAAGCGCGGCAAAAAGTTTTTCTTCGGCGCGACGATTCAATGCCGTTAAATTTGCGTTCTCACGTTTTAGCTGAGCAATTTCAACTTGTAGTTGCGCAATGAGTTCTGCCGCGTTTTCTGCTGAGTTATCCGAAGCCACTAGAAACCTCTTTCCTTAAGATGGAGGATTTTAAATCAGTGAAAAATACTCGTTACCAAAGTAACATTTTAACCTGATCCAACTGCCACACTCACGCTTATCCAGCGTAATCCATAACGACTTGTATTACTCGTCGCGCGTCAGCACTTCTAACAACTCGATTTCAAAAGTCAGATCTGAGTGTGGTGCGATATGCGCTCCAATTTGACGTTCACCATAAGCTAAATGAGCTGGGACCAGCAATTTACGCTTGCCACCGACTTTCATGCCCATAATACCTTGATCCCAGCCTTTGATCACACGACCAGTGCCAATCACACACTGAAACGCTTGGCCTCGGTCGTAAGATGAATCGAATTGCGTTCCATCTTGCAAGAAACCGCGATATTGAGTGGTGATAAGCGCGCCTTTAACGGCTTCCTTACCTTCACCGATACTGAGGTCAATAACTTCTAATTCAGTCATTTATTTGATCTCTTTATGAATCGCACTTAATACATTTGCGATATGACATGTTGTGCAGAATTGTATCACCTGCATCAAAGCTTGTCGGTGTTATCAATACATTTTTACAATGAATCTAAACTCAAGAAGCCCCTTTAAATAACGTTTAAACAACCCAATATCTTCTTAAATCCCGTTATTGGAGTTTTACCATGATTATTGCCTGCCCACATTGCGATACGCTAAACCGGGTTCCCGATGAACGTTTAAAGCAGCAGCCCACATGCGGTAAATGTAAGCTCAGTGTGTTTATGCCAGCGCCGATTGAACTCACGAGTGCAAACTTTGCTAACCACGCTAATAAATCTGAGTTACCACTTGTGGTCGACTTTTGGGCCAGCTGGTGTGGCCCCTGTAAAAGTTTTGCCCCTATATTTTATGAAGCGGCTAAAACTTGGGAACATCAATTCCGCTTTGGTAAACTCAATACCGAAGAGCAACAAGCACTAGCTGCTCAATATAATATTCGGTCGATTCCGACATTAATGATTTTTAAACAAGGACAGTTACTCGCGCAACAAGCGGGGGCTTTACCTAAATCGGTTTTCGAACAGTGGTTAAAGAATTATTGTTAACGGCTACGCTTTTATCCTATCGCCATAAAAAGTACCCCTCGCGGGGTACTTTTTAGGAGCGCACAATAAATAAGCGTATAAATAGATAAGTTTAGATATCCCAAAATACATGAGCAATAATGCTCAACACTATCATGCTGATAATATTGATAATCATACCAACTCGCACCATTTCAGACTGCTTAATATAGCCAGAGCCATAAACAATCGCATTGGGCGGCGTTGCCACTGGCAGCATAAAGGCACAGGATGCCGCTAAACCTATCATCACAGATAACATCACTGGCGACACACCCAATGCTTCGGCAATGGCGGCAAACACAGGCACTAACAACGCGGCGCTGGCGGTGTTACTGGCAAACTCGGTTAGCATCACGACAAACGCAATCACAGCAAACACAAATAACGACATATGTGTACTGCCAAAAATGTCTGTCATAAAGTGAGCTAAAAATACGCTCGTGCCGGTGCTTTTTAAGATAGCGCTTAAAGTTAAGCCACCGCCAAACAAGATCAATACGCCCCAGTCAGTGGTCGATTCAATTTTCTTCCAACCGACTAAACCTAGGCCGGCCAATACCACCACAGCGCTTAGCGCGACCACGGTATCAAACTGAGAAATGCCACCTAAAGCCTCCGCTAGCGGAACACTAAATATCCAACAACACACTGTGATAAAAAATATCATCAAGGTTAATTTACCTTGATTAGTCAATGTGTTGCTTTCTCGCTTAATTTCAATCTTGGCGGACAGATCCGGCTTAAAATACCAATATAAGGCTAGCCACATTAGCGGCAGCATCACAATAACGGTTGGGATCCCAAACTTAAGCCAATCACTAAATGTTAGGCCTACTTGCGCAGCTGCAATCGCATTAGGCGGGCTACCGACGAGAGTGCCCATGCCGCCAATATTGGCAGAGTAAGCAATCCCCAGCAGTAAAAACACATAGGTTCTGTGGTATTTATCTTTATCTAGTTGCAACAAAATACCTAAAGCCAGCGGTAACATCATGGCTGCAGTCGCCGTGTTACTTATCCACATAGACAACAGCGCGGTGACGCCAAACAACATAAAGCAGGCAACGCTTAATCTGCCTTTGGAGGCCACCAACAGCTTTTGTGCGATTAAGGTATCAATCTTTTGATGGTGCAAAGCCGCCGCCAGTACAAAGCCACCAAAAAAGAGATAAATGACCGGATTAGCAAAATTACTCATCGCCTCTTTGGTTTCAAATACGCCAAAAAATACGCCAAGAATAGGCACTAAAATCGCAGTAATACTGATGTGGATAGCTTCGGAAAGCCAAAGAATGGCTGAGAAAACCAGAATAGCTAATCCGGTGTTCACTCCTTGATCGAAGGGCAAGCCATAATGCAGTGCAAATAACAGCACAATATCCGCCGCGAGGATCAGCATTTTTTTCTTATCGATTTCATCACTGGTAGGGGATTTATTAGGGGGAACTGTACTTGAATGTGTTACAGACATGGTTACAACCTTAATACCATTTAATTTTGGTGCAAATTTAGGGCATTGATCACACCGAGCAAAGCGCTTTATTTTGTGTTTTTACTACAGAGTAACGACACTCTTTACTGCTGTAGTGCACATAAACTCACAATTAGCTGCTTAGTTTACCTATTTTCGGTCTAAAGTTATGTTTTTAACTTTCAAACGAATAAAGATCGAGCAAAACCAGACTAAACCTGTAATAGAATGACTGTTTAAAATTGTGAACTCGATCTAATTTCAATCTTCACCAAAGTGATAATGACCAAATTAAGCTTTAATCAAACGCTTGTTGCTGGCAGTCTACGCAAGCAGCATGTATTTTATTCACGTCTAAGCCGATAAGCTAAAGCACCAGCCACGTTACAGTTACGCTTCAAAATACACACATTTAAAACGTAATATCCCTCTGAAAAACAAACACAAATATTATTCACCGATACAGTCAATCTAACTCACTTTACCCTGTTCTAAATTAGTCCTAAAGTCGCGCCCCTAAGCATATTTCGCTTTATTTTTATCCGTTTTAGGGCATACAGTGGAAAACATCGCGTTAAGTCAGTCTACTCAAAAAAACAGCATATTCGTCCCCGTCGTTGGCTTGAGTTTATTTGCATTGGCCTCTGGTTATTTAATGAGTTTGATCCCGCTATCGCTCACTTTTTTTGAACTCAATACCTCACTCGCACCTTTGCTGGCGAGTATTTTTTATTTTGGCCTACTACTTGGTGCACCTTGTATCGCATCTATCGTGACGCGTATCGGCCACAGTAAGGCTTTTATCCTCTTTCTAAATATTCTGCTTTGTAGTGTTGTGGCCATGATATTAGTACCACAAAGTTGGATGTGGTTACTGTCTCGGTTTGTAGCAGGATTTGCCGTCGCGGGGGTCTTTGTCGTGGTTGAATCTTGGCTATTAATGGCTGACACCCAAAAGCAACGTGCAAAACGACTAGGCCTTTATATGACCGCGCTTTATGGCGGAACAGCCATAGGCCAATTAGCCATTGATTACTTAGGTACCACAGGGCATTTACCCTACCTCGTCATAATGGGTTTATTAGCCGCCGCTAGCTTGCCGGCTTTACTGGTAAAACGTGGGCAACCGCAGGCCAGTGAACAGCACTCCATTTCGTTAGCAGTATTAAAAAAACTGAGCAAGTCAGCGATTTTAGGCTGTCTAGTCTCTGGGTTTCTATTGGGTCCAATTTATGGTTTATTACCCATTTATGTGTCCCAAGATATGGGGCTGGATCAGCAAACGGGGTTATTTATGGCCCTTATCATCATGGGCGGTATGTTAGTACAACCCTTGGTGAGTTATTTGTCTCCTCGTATGCATAAAAATGGTTTGATGGCCGCTTTTTGCCTACTCGGCACTGCTGCAATATTCCTGCTTACTCAACACTCAATAGTGAGCCTTAGCATAGGTTTTATATTACTTGGCGCCTGTGCATTTGCCCTCTACCCGATTGCAATTAGCTTAGCTTGCGACAATTTACCGACTAGCCAGATAGTGTCGGCAACGCAAATGATGTTACTAAGTTATTCTGTCGGGTCGGTGATAGGTCCCTTAGTTGCTATCAGTTTTGAGCAAATGGAGCACGGTTTATTGTTGTACTTAGGCGCAAGCTTCATGTTGACCAGCATTTATCTCGGCGGCAAGTTATTGGTTAACACCAGACCGCGTTTATCGGCGCCGTAAGCCGTACTCACTTAAAGACGTTGATTGAGATTAGGGATTTGTGCACAGAACCGATAAAAGTATTACATGAGAATGCTGGCATATACCTAATTTATAAATGATTCTTGTAAGCTGATATCCAGATTAATCTTAGATACAAAAATCCCCAGTGTTAGCGCTAACACTGGGGATTTTGTTTAGTCGTTAAATCTTGCGACCATGTTGAACGCTAATATTGAATGTATTGGGTCGACTAAGAGCAACAATCGCTGCGGCGTAGCCAGCTTCTTGGGATCTTCTCAAATATCACTTTCGCCATTAATAACGCGAGTAATATCCCTGAAGTCGCCACTAACCATTCCGGTAATATTTCGTGCTGCTCACCTATTTGTGGCATCACCACAAACCCAAACGTTGCCACCAGATAATTGACTAACATACCTGCGATTAACGCTACGCCGACAACACCACCCAGGTATCCCCATAACGCACGCTTACCCAGTTCTTTGGCCACTATGCCTAAAGTCGCAATATTGGTTGCTGGACCCGTCATCATAAAGACCAGCACAGCGCCTGGTGACACACCCGCAAGCAATAATCCCGCTGCAATAGGCGTTGATGCCGTAGCACAAATATACATAGGCACAGAGATTAGCACCATGACTAACATCGCCAGAATGCCATCACCCCATTTTGCTAAAAAGTCACTAGGAACATAGGTTTGTACTAATGCGGCAAAAAATAACCCCACCAACAACCACAGAGTCGTATCACGTACTAAATCCGTGGCCGCATATTTAAGACCAATCCCAACGCGTGTTAATACCGATTCAGACTTTAACTCAGTGGCAATATCTTGGGTCGATGCACAGCAACTATCGGTCTCTCCTTGCTTATGGGCGTGAGCCGCACTCGATTCTGCGCTAGCCTTGGTCGAGGTGTCACAACACGCGCCCTTTTTCACCACCACTATTTTTTCGGACGCTGCTGGTTCAGCAGTATTAGCACTGCAATGGCTACTGGTTTTCTCAGTTTTTATCGCGCTGACATGACTTACATTTTTATAAGCACTGGCATTGCTGTTCATCAAGCTGGATGCCGCCATTGGCGTCATTTTGATTGCGGCCTTTTTCTCACTACTACAACAAGACGAGTCCGCTTTAACTGGTGCTTTTACGGCTGAGCAACAGCTTTGAATCGGTTCTGTCGTGACCTCTTTAGGCTCTGCCTTTGACGCGCAGCAAGATGCTGTCGGTATTTCATTCTCTATCTTAGTTTCAGGCTTAACCGCGGTAGGTTTACCATCGTCATCACGGCCAACTAATAATCCCGCCACAATCGCGCTGCTAATAGCGGCTATCGGCCTGACTATCGCCATAAAAGGCCCAAGTAACACGTAGGAAACGGCAATCGAGTCAACGCCGGTTTCAGGGGTTGATACGAGGAATGACGTAGTCGCCGCCTTCGATGCCCCCGCACGGCGCAGCCCTACGGCCGCAGGGATCACCCCACAAGAACATAAGGGTAAAGGTGCGCCTAACATTGCAGCCTTAACCACGGTTTTAAAACCATGCCCCCCCAGCTGTTTTTGCATCCACGCCATGGGCACAAACACTTTTAATAGCCCAGCTAACACTAAGCCCAGTAATAACCACGGCGCAGACTCTAAAAATAAATCAACAAAATTCTTCAATAACATAATTAATTCCCTGATTCTTCGTGGGTTACTTTGCTGTGGGCATGGTGAGGTTCGTGGTGTTGATGTACTTCGTGTCGATGAGAATGATGCTCAGCCCGCTCGGTACTTGACTCTAGAGCCTCTAGAATAGAGCAATGTTCGGCGCTACGCGGCCCACCACAACAGGCATCAGACAGGCTTTGTAAACTGGTTTGAAAATGCGTTAACTCCGCCATTTTGGCCTGAACTTGTGCCAATTTAATATCCACCATGCCCTTTACATCAGCGCAGACCCGGTTAGATTTATCGAGTTCAATCGAGAGTAACTCACTGATTTCATTTAGGGTAAAACCCACTGCTTTAGCCCGTAAAATAAAACGCAGGCGCGCAGCATCATCCTGGGTATATACACGATAACCAGACTCAGTACGGCTCGATGGCGTAAGTAAGCCGTGCTTCTCGTAGAATCTCAGCGTGTCGGCTTTCACCTCACATAAATCAGCCAGTTCACCAATACGGTACATGTCTTCATCCTTTGCGAAATACTCCATAACTTAAGGAACATTTCTAGCACAACACTCAATGTAAGCAAGTATAAACCTTGGAGCCTACTCCAAGGTCAAGAAGTAATTGAGACTTTACTCAACACGCCCTTATTAGTACGGCTTTGTTCTGATACGAATATTGTGAAATCACACAGAAAAAACACCCGCAAAAGCAGTTTTACGCTAGAATGTGCGCGCCTGACGGTGGGATAAAAGTCAAACAGTAGAACCAAGGGACTTTTGGAAAGCAGAATAACAAATAGCTTGTTCTGTTTTCCGAAAGATCCTTGAAACTAAAATAACTGGACCCTGTACCCAAATGACTGCTGCCAATAATACCAGACCCATTCGTCGCGCGCTGCTTAGCGTTTCAGATAAAAACGGAATTCTCGAGTTTGCCCAAGCTCTACACGCCCAAGGTGTAGAGCTGCTATCAACGGGCGGTACTGCTCGTCTGCTGGCCGATAACGGCGTGCCTGTTATCGAAGTATCTGATTACACAGGACACCCTGAGATCATGGACGGTCGTGTTAAGACGCTGCACCCCAAAGTGCACGGCGGCATTTTGGCGCGCCGTGGTCTTGATGAAAGTGTAATGGCCGACAACAACATCAATGCTATCGATCTAGTTGTGGTTAATCTTTATCCCTTCGCCGACACTGTGGCTAAAATCGGTTGCACCTTAGAAGACGCTATCGAAAATATCGATATTGGTGGCCCGACTATGGTACGCGCAGCAGCAAAAAACCATAAAGATGTCACCATTGTGGTTAATGCAGCCGATTACCACCGTGTACTAGCGGAAATGGCAGCGAATAATGGCAGCACCACCCATGCGACTCGTTTCGACTTAGCCATTGCGGCCTTTGAGCATACTGCGGGTTACGATGGCATGATCGCCAACTACTTCGGCACTATGGTTCCAATGCATAGGGTTCCAGCCCATAGCACTGACGAATGCGCTGAAGACTCCCTATCCGTTGAGAGCTCAAAGTTCCCACGCACCTTCAACACCCAATTAATCAAAAAACAAGATTTGCGCTATGGCGAAAATAGCCATCAAACGGCGGCATTTTACGTTGATACTAAAATTGATGAAGCCTCTGTGGCTACCGCGATTCAATTACAAGGCAAAGCTTTGTCTTACAACAACATTGCCGATACTGACTCCGCTCTTGAGTGCGTAAAAGAATTCAGTGAGCCAGCGTGTGTTATCGTTAAACACGCCAATCCATGTGGCGTTGCATTAGGTAAAGATTTACTCGATGCCTATAACCGCGCCTATCAAACTGACCCTACATCAGCCTTTGGTGGCATCATCGCCTTCAACGGCGAGTTAGATGCCGCGACTGCCAGCGCTATCGTTGAGCGTCAATTCGTTGAAGTCATTATTGCCCCAAGCGTAAGCCAAGCGGCGCGAGATGTGATTGCCAAAAAAACCAATGTGCGCCTATTAGAATGCGGTCAGTGGGCAACGAAAACTCAAAGCCTAGATTACAAACGCGTTAACGGTGGCCTGTTAGTACAAGATCGCGATCAGGGCATGGTTGGTTTAGAAGACATCAAAGTGGTTTCTAAACGTCAACCGACGGCAAGCGAGTTGAAAGACTTAATGTTCTGCTGGAAAGTGGCGAAATTCGTTAAATCTAACGCCATCGTTTATGCCAAAGACGGCATGACCATCGGCGTTGGTGCTGGTCAAATGAGCCGCGTTTATAGCGCTAAAATCGCCGGTATCAAGGCTGCTGACGAAGGTTTCGAAGTCGTAAACTCTGTGATGGCCTCCGATGCCTTTTTCCCATTCCGTGACGGTATCGATGCCGCAGCTGCTGCGGGTATTAGCTGCATCATCCAACCGGGTGGCTCAATGCGCGATGCTGAAATCATTGCCGCAGCCGACGAGCACGGTATGGCGATGGTAATGACAGGTATGCGCCACTTCCGTCATTAATCACCAATTAAATCAAACTTAGCCCTAAGGATTTAGGGCGTTTTCTTTTACGATGTGTGGGAGTTTTAACCATGAAAGTGTTAATCATTGGTGGCGGTGGCCGCGAACATGCCCTAGCGTGGAAAGCCGCCCAATCGGCTCAAGTTGAAACTGTCTACGTGGCGCCTGGCAATGCCGGCACCGCCCTAGAGCCTAATGTTGAAAATCTGGCGATCAGCGCCACCGACATTCCTGCCCTACTTGATTTTGCCCAAACCCATAAGATTGAACTGACCATAGTCGGCCCAGAAGCGCCATTAGTGATGGGCGTTGTTGATGCATTCAATGCCGCTGGTTTAGCGATATTTGGCCCCACTAAAGCCGCAGCGCAACTTGAAGGCTCAAAGGCTTTCACCAAAGACTTTTTAGCACGCCACAATATCCCAACAGCGGGTTATAAAAACTGTACTGACATTAGCGATGCCAAAGCGTTTGTGCGTGAATTAACCGCGACCACAGGTTATCCAGTTGTGATTAAAGCCGACGGTTTAGCCGCGGGTAAGGGCGTTATCATCGCGTTAAATCAAGCAGAGGCCGATGCTGCGATTGATGACATGCTCGCCGGTAACAAGTTCGGTGATGCGGGTTCGCGCGTGGTAATTGAAGAATTTCTTAAAGGCGAAGAAGCCAGCTTTATCGTAATGGTCGATGGCAAAAATATTCTGCCAATGGCTACCAGCCAAGATCATAAAGCACGCGATAACGGCGACTACGGCCCAAATACCGGAGGCATGGGCGCTTACTCGCCAGCCCCCGTAGTCACTCAAGCAGTGCACGACTGGACGATTAATAACGTTATTCGCCCAACGGTTGATGGTATGGCCGCCGAAGGCAATGTCTACACTGGCTTTTTGTATGCCGGTTTAATGATCTCGCCAGATGGCAGCGCTAAAGTGCTTGAATATAACTGCCGCTTTGGCGATCCAGAAACGCAGCCCATCATGATGCGTTTACAGTCTGATATCGTTGAACTGTGCTTAGCCGCCACCCGCGGCGAGTTAGATAAAGTCACAGCCGAGTACGACGAGCGCGCCGCCGTGGGTGTGGTGTTAGCCGCAGGCGGTTATCCTGATGAGTACCGTAAGTTTGATGTGATTGACGGTCTAAGCCTTGGTGACAATAACGGCAAAGTCTTCCATGCTGGCACTGAGATGAAAAACGGCCACGTAGTCACTAACGGTGGCCGCGTCCTGTGCGCAACGGCCCTTGGCAATACAGTGACTGAAGCGCAAAAAGCCGCTTATAAATTAGTTGATGAAATTCACTGGGATGATGTGTATTTCCGTACCGATATTGGTTATCGCGCCATTGCGCGTGAGCAGCAAGGTTAATAATTAAACCATTAAAAAAACCGGTATCTCACCGGTTTTTTTATGCCTGTATTTTGACGCGGCGTCAATTATAAACACATGATTTTAAATGAAATTATAGAATTAAACCTATTTAAAATGATAATGACAATATACAATACCCCCAAAATATTAAGCCCCTACATACCAAGGACTCCCATGAGGATTCGACTGTTTTATGCCGCCATTACTCTACTTCTTAGCGGATGTGGGGGTTCTGAGGACGCGGGCACCACTCAGCCCCCAGTCCAACCACCTGTAACGCAATATACCGCCAGCAGCGTAGCAGCCACGGGCGGCGTACTAAGCCCCAACAGCCAAAAAGTCGAATCAGGCACCAGCGCTATTTTTAGCGTTATTGCCAATAGCGGTTTTACACTCGATGGCATAACGGGCTGTGGGGGAAATCTTAATGGGCTGACTTACACAACTGCGGCAATGGTGACCGATTGCACTATCACGCCGATATTTATCAGTAATGCCGAAAATGCCATTAAGCACCAAGACCACAAGCTTGCCAGTGCGAGTGAGTTAATTGATTTCAGCATCGCCGAACTCGCTAATATCGACGTCAAACGTAAAGTCCAGATAAAACAGTTATATCAAGGAGTAGGTAACAGCATAACTTGGCACCCGAGCCATGACTCCATTACTTTTTCGAGCTTTATGCCGGAAAACACTTTCACCGTGCTGCCATCAAATATCGATGCGAGTGGCGCAAGCACTGTGCGCGGTTTAGTGATGGCGGGCGAGCAACAGGGACAAAGATATGCGGCCATGGCGGAAAATCTTTTTTCCGTTAATACCTCAGCTCAAACCGATGCTTTACTGAAAAACCTTTTAGGCTGGCTGACCAAAGGCGCCGATAAAACCTGTGGCCTCAGCACCGATGTATTCAGTATAGTCACCGCCCAAATGCCAAGCGCCACCGACAGTTGGTACTTTCCTCATAATGAGGGGATCCGCACTTGGCTCACCAAAAACTACCCAGATGCCCATAGTATTAATGCCGCAAATACCTGTGACTACAGCCAGTTAAGCAACTGTATCGAAACGCTTAAACCAGATCTGATTGTGATTAGCGATATCGACCGTCAATCACTGGGTTTTGCCGGTATAAAAGCTGCTATAGCCAAAGCTAAGGCGGCGGGCATCCCCTTGCTGCTCTCTAATTACTGGCGTGATGAAAGCCCAATGCTCTCACCACTTTACGTTGATATGGGGCTGTCGACCGCAGGCAATTACTGGTCAAAACTCAATGCCAATAACCTCAGTGTCACCGATATTCTGGCCGAAGATACAACCCTGACCAAAGTAAATAATCTGCTTAGCAGTCTTAGTGAAGGCCGCTTCGATACCTCAGTGCTTAACGATTGTGGTGGCAATTATTTAAGCTGCAATGCTGCCGCTTTTATCGATTCATTCAAAGCTGGCGCCGATTGGTATCGAACCAATGCCGAAACCTTAGATAACCATGCTATCGATGTGTTTACCAAAGCTGAGTTCCCTTTAATGAAAGCTGGACTGCTGCTCGCCGACAAATACCGCAGCGAAATTGATTACCCTATTGCCTATAACGAATACGCCCAGTGGCAGCAGGCTCTATTTGCCGACTGGACAATAAGTTATGTCCGCGCCCATAACTTAGCCCAGCCTGATTTGGGGGAATATGTTACCAACAGTGCTAATCTCAGCAAGGGCAATAATGCCCATTACGCTTACCCTGCCACCATCTCCGAGCAAAAAACCATTAGCGTACCTTATGCTGGCCAATGGACGACCACCGGTTGGTATGCTCTACCGGGCCAAACCATCAAACTCACTCGTCTCGACAGCAGCACTGCTAATGTAGAGATAAAACTCAACTATCATAGACGCAATACTAACCGCGCCTATGAACAGAAAATTTATCGCGGCCCATTGGAGTTGGCGCAGCAACGCCTGCGCTTAGTACAAGGGAAAAGTATTGAGTTTTCCTCCCCCTACGGCGGGCCGATTTATCTATACATCAATGGTGATGCTTCGAGTGTTGATGGCGCGTTAAGTGTTGATGTCAACGCTGAGCATGTCGCTAAACATCCGACCATTATGGATTTCTCAAACCCCACTGAAATCGCAGCCTTTAACGATCGCATCCAAAATACCGAATTACCCCATGTGGACTTGCGCACCGATGGTGCCGAGCAGCATCTGCGGCGCGACCGCTTTTTAAACGCTATCGGCGGGGATGTACCCGATGTAAACGCGCTACTCAACAGTATTATCGATGACCATATCAACAGCGTTTACACCCTTGCGGGACTTAAGATCCAAGGCAAGAGCTTAAGTGAATCCTTACCCGCCGATGTGCTAGCGGCCTGCAAAGGACTGTTTGGTGGCGACTGTATCGATAATAGTCTGCATACCCGCACTATTGTTCAACACGCCAATTATGACCAAAATGCCCAGTGCGGCGCAGGTTGTAGCGGTAATCCTTGGGATGCAGCCTGGAACATCGACCCAACCGGTTGGGGTGATAACCATGAGTTAGGCCATAATCTGCAAACTAATCGTCTTAATGTGCAATATGCTGCGGCAAGTGACAGTGACAACTGGGCCGGTTATAGCAGCCGTGCAGGAGAAAACTCCAACAATATCTTCCCTTATGTAGTGAAGTGGAAAACCCATTATCTGCGCGATGGCAATACAGATACAGTGACAGATGGCCACATGAACCACAAAGATCTCTTCTATGTGTTTATGTCCGATGCAGCCGGCACAAAAGATACCCGCGGTAAACGTGTAGTATTTGGGGCTAACTGTAAAGTGCTTGATGCGGGTGAAGACAGATACACAGCGCCCTGGGCCAGCAATGATTATGCTGTGCATAACGGCTATCGCATGGCGTTTTACATCCAAATGGCGCTAAAGGCTCACGGCATAACGCTGAACGATGGCACCACATTGGAAAATGGCTTTAACCTGTTTACCTTGCTGTATCAACACAATCGCATTTTTGGCAAATATGCCAATAATGTCAGTGATTGGGAAGCAAACCGCAGCAAACTGGGCTTTAGCCAATTCCCGTTTGATGCTAATAGTGTCTACAGCGGCAAAACCGTGAGGGATATTCCGGGCAACGACTTTATGTTGGTGTCATTAAGTCAGCTCACAGGCAAAGATTGGCGTAGCCATTTTGATATGTTGGGTTTGCGCTACTCAAGCCTTGCGGCCGCACAAACCACCGCCAACGCAACATCGGGCGTAATGCCCATGGGCATGTATCAGTTAGAAACTGAGCTGCCGCCCGCCAATATGAGCCGAGGATTAACCTTTATACCTTTGTCGCTAAACGAGGGGACTACGCTGTGGAAAGGTGCAAACTCTCCCTCACAATGCGCAAAACCTTAGCTATAATAAGCAACTAAACAAGTTTCATTAGTTATAAACCTCGTATCAGCGGGGTTTATTTCACCTAAATATGTGAGCTAAATCGCATACCTTGCAGTAGATGACGGGCAACATCTATCTTCTTATATTTTAAATAATCATAAAATGAATGGGGTGAATATATGGGTTATTCGGTAAAAGATCTTATTTATCAAGGTGAAAAATCTGGCGTACATAACTGGCAAACCTTAGAAGGAAGTAGTTTTTACTGGCATCCAGACTGGCTGCATATTGCAGAGGATATAACAGGCTATAGTGCAACAGCAACGATAGCTGCAGATGGAAAAAAAGCGACTCAAAATGAGGCCACGCAAACCATCGTTGACCATCTCAATAAAAACGACAAATAAACTTTTAATGCCCGGAGGCGATAGCCCTACGGGCAATTTTGTCGATTAATCTCGGCGCGATTAATTTAAGCCAGCGCCCTAAACGCCCACGTAATGAAGTGATCAGTAAGCGTTCTCGCATAGCAATGACGGGCAACATCATCTCAGCACATTGTTCAGCGGTGAGAATTTTAGCCTCTTGCATAGGGGATTTACCTAGCGGTTTACCTGCACCATCCAAAGCACGTTTATGGATTTGTGACACCACAAAGTCAGGGCAAACAACGGTTACAGCCACATTATCGTCGGCTAATTCAATCCGCAATGAATCGAAAAAACCAATCACAGCATGTTTCGATGCGGCATAACCACTTCTGGTCGGCACGCCTGTTAAGCCCGCAACCGATGCCACGACCACGACTTGGCCTTCACTGGCTTTTAAATGGGGTAACGCGGCATGGGTTAAATATGCCGGCCCAAGATAGTTCACCCGCATAATATCATCGAGCACAGAGAGTTGTGTTAATTCATCAAAACGTGACCACATGGTCATGCCAGCATTATTAATTAAAATATCGAGGCGGCCATAATAGGCAACCGTGGCAGCAACCAAGGCTTGGCACTGTTCAGCACTCGATACATCGGCCGCAAAGACAAAGGGCGCTGGGCCATAATGAGCGATTTCTAAGGCAAGTGATGCTAGACGTGTTTCATTACGGGCGCTAATCACGAGCTGACACCCCTCTCGCGCCATAACCATCGCTAGTGCACGGCCAATGCCTTCTGAGGCACCCGTGATAATCACGACCTTACCTGTGAGTGTGTTTATCGCCATTGATTTGTCACCAGCTTGTTAATTATACCTTTTCTTAAATTGGCATAATCACGTTAAAAGCGCAATCCTCACGCGCCTTGTGCGCGCCTAATGTCATATTGCTCACGATAGTTAGCTAAAGGTTGTGGACGGCCAATCGCATAGCCTTGGGCGTAGTTGATACCTATGGTGTTCAATTTATCAATAATTTCTTGAGTTTCAACAAACTCAGCAACCGTTTCGATACCCATTACCCGGCACACATCCTGAATCGATTTCACTATGGCGTAGTCTTTAGCATTCACTGCAAGATTCTTAATAAAGCAGCCGTCGATTTTGACATAATCAACCGGTAATTCCCGTAGGTAACCGTAAGACGCGAAACCACTCCCAAAATCATCTAATGCAAAGGAAAAACCCCGTTTACGTAGCTGTTTGAGCATTTCCATGCCGCGATTACGATTTTGGATCGCGGTAGTTTCAGTAATTTCAAAGCAAATACATTGACTTGGAATATCAAAAATCTGCTGTTGCTGGATGATATATTCCACCATACCTTCAGCGCCCAAACTATTACCCGAAAGATTAATTGAAATACAGTGATCAGGCCAAAGCTTGGGGTGTAAAGACAACCATAAAAAGGCTTTGCGGATCACTTCTTTATCTATATCAGGCATTAACCTAAAACGCTCGGCGGCAGCAATAAACTGTGCAGGAGGCAGAATGCGACCACAGGGCTCTTGAATGCGTAACAAGATTTCCATACGTTGTCGCAGCGAGCCACCGCTTAAACCACGGATTGGTTGGTAATAAAGGATTAGCTCATTTTCTTCAATAGCCTGTGCAATACGCACCGCCCACTTAGGCGCGTTTCGCTGGTAGGTCAATTCTTTATCTTTATCATCATAAAAATGAATTTGATTAGCGCCCTTAGCTTTAGCGGCAATACAGGCAATGTCGGCGTCTTTCAATGATTCTTGCGCATTAATATAGGGCGCACGGCCAAAGGCAACGCCTATGCTTAGCCCCACCTTATAATGCGTATTCCCACTACTTAATACCTGTAATGAGACTTGTAAAATCAATTGCTTGAGTAGTTTAGCGACCGATAGTGCACTTCGACCACAAATCACTAAACCAAACTCATCGCCACCAAGACGCGCCAATAACTCCTGCGGCCCAAGACACGACTGCATCGCTTTCGAAACCATCGCCAGCATCCGATCGCCCGCTGCGTGACCACAGCTATCATTAATCAACTTAAACTGCTCGAGATCGAGATAACACACGGCGATGGTTTGCGCTGTTGCGGTAAAGTGGGGTAATTTTTCTTCAAAAGCCTGACGATTCAACAGCCCTGTAATACTGTCAAAATTGGCTCTTTTTTGTAATTGATGTTTAAGTAATTCTTCTTGAGTGATATCCCGCAATACCACCACAGTACCGACGATTTCTTTATCGTGACTACGCAAATTGCTGATACTGCGTTCCATAATTCGAGGGGAAGCGGTTAATAGCTTAATTTTCGCGATCTGTGGAGTTGAGTCGCAGCGGCTAATACAGCTAAATACCGCCTGATTAAGTTGCTCACTAGCCTTTAATAAACTCGCCAAACTTTGATCTATCGCGTGACAACTGGCTACGCCCAAGAGCACTTCGGCTCGCGGATTCATGTAAATAACCTTGGCATCAACATCAGTTAAAATAACCGCCTCGGCTATTGATTCTAAAGTAATTTTAGCGCGTTCTTTTTGTTGGTAAATTCTAGCTAACAGGCTATTAACTCTACTAGCAAGTAGAACGAGCTCCTCAATTCCTTCTCCCTTCACGGGTTGATAGACGCTGGCCATAGGATCAACCTGCGCCAACTGTTGAATTAAATTCTTAAAGGGCTTAAGTAAGCCCGCGCGCAGCCACATATAACCAAGGGCAACAATAAACACACCAAGCAAAATAAATCCAAGCGATACCCAATCGAGTTTAAATTTGACCTCTTGAAAAGGGCTCTCAAAGAACTGTACTTGAAGATAAACTGGCGTTTCTTTTAACAGGCTTGGGATTTCAATCGCATCATTATAAGTACCATTAACCTTTGACTGAGCCATATTCTCATGGCTTATCGCCACCTTAGACACCAAGGAGGCTTGGGCATATTCAAGTAAGTCACTCTCTGTCAGTTGTCGAACTAACAGCACATATTCATTGGGTGCAGAAGCCACTGCGGTGACCACATAAGCCTGAGCATCAATCAAATAAACGCCTGCAATACTTTGTTTGCCTGCACGACTGATAGCACTGGCAATGTTCTGCAGTTGATCCTTGCTTAAAGGACGTTCATTGGGAAAAAAACTCTGCAGTTCGCCATTGCGCAAAATATACCAACTGAGATTGGCCGATATAGCACTCTCGCGCCACGAGGACTCCAGTTTATTACGTTGTTCTTCATCTAATTGAGATAAAGGTAAGGCGTAGATATTATTGAGAAAGGTTAAGCGGCTGACATCAATTTGAAACTGCTGCTGGATATTGACCAGCTCGCCGTTAGCGCTGTCTTGACGCAATAGCTCGACACGATGGTCGTACCAATAACCAAGACAATAGGAGACAATGACGACCGCAGGCAGGCAAAATCCTGCAATAAAGACCAATATTTTTTTGCCAATGTGCATTTCATTCCACGGCTTATGATGACTAAATTAACTCACGATTTGGCATAACACTTAATTGCGCCACGCAACATATCTCATTGACCCATAGTATTAAACATTGCTTCACTTTATTCGTTGCGAAAATAAGCAATAGCTTGCAATTAAATTAATATTTCACCTTTGATTTAACGCATTAATTACCTCAATAACGGCTTGTGAGGGGTCATTTTATTTCGATAATGCAGGTTACATTTGATATGGCAATAACGTTTAATGTGCCGATAAGTCACATCGTCCCTGCCGCGCAATAATCAAGTTAAAGGTAAAAATAAAACAGGCCCGCAAGCGGGCCTGTTTGAATAAAACTAAGCTTACTTATGATACTGCTTTGATTGCGCATGCACAGCTTTAATAAAAGCACCGGCATGTTCTGGATCTACATGCTGATGAATACCATGGCCTAAGTTAAACACATGACCAGTACCTTCACCGTAACCGGCTAGAATATGACCGACTTCTTCTTCAATCCGAGGAATCGGTGCATACAACATTGAAGGGTCCATGTTGCCTTGTAGTGCCACTTTATGGCCTACACGACGACGGGCATCGGCAATATCTACAGTCCAATCTAAACCTAATGCATCACAACCGGTTTCGGCCATGGCTTCTAACCACAAACCGCCACCTTTAGTGAACAAAGTCACAGGGACTTTACGACCATCGGCAAAACGAGTCAGACCATCGATAATCTTCTGCATGTAACGCAAAGAGAACTCACGATAAGCACTGTGCGATAACGCACCGCCCCACGAGTCAAATATCATCAAAGATTGCGCACCGTTAGCAACTTGGGCATTCAAATACAAAATAACTGAGTCAGCCAGCTTGTCTAATAACATGTGTAATGCCATTGGCTCTGCATAAGCCATCTTTTTAATTTTTTCGAAGGTCTTGCTCGAACCGCCTTCAACCATGTAGGTGGCAAGTGTCCAAGGTGAGCCTGAAAAACCAATTAACGGCACAGCGCCATTCAGTTCACGGCGAATGGTGCTTACGGCACGCATCACATAACCTAGCTCATCTTCAGGATCGGGAATATGCAGTTTTTTAATCGCATCGATAGTGTTTGTAGGGCGCTCGAAACGTGGGCCTTCGCCCTCTTCAAAATATAAACCTAAGCCCATAGCATCAGGCACGGTCAGAATATCGGAAAACAAAATTGCAGCATCAAGGCCATAACGACGTAAAGGCTGTAGCGTGACTTCACAGGCAAGCTCATGATTTTTACACAAAGACATGAAGTCACCCGCCTGCGCGCGAGTCGCTTTATATTCAGGAAGATAACGGCCAGCTTGACGCATCATCCACACAGGGGTCACATCAACAGGCTCTTTTAGTAGCGCGCGTAAGTAACGATCATTCTTTAATTCTGCCATTGGGCTTAGTTCCTAGTCTTATTAAAATCCGCAGGGTCGGTAGTTTAGCATTTACGCGAATAATGTAACCTTTATGTGCAAATTTATGTGACCCAATCGCCATCGTTGACGGCGATTCAACCACATAATGTGGAAAATGTTATCGAGATAACGTATTGCAGTGTTTATTCGTAACAAAGTCACACTAAGACAGAAAAAAGTTGCGCCCGTTCCCTGCCTTTGGTATAAAAAGTCTGCGCTAGCAAGAACAATCAAGAAGCTCCTATAATCGAGCCTGCTACAAACGTTACTCGCCCAACGATAGGTTTCTATCGTTGGGCTTTTTATTTCTATTTTTTCAGACAAAACAACTGGTTTGTCCATTTCGCCATTATCCTCAATCTGTATTAAAAGAGTTGATCGAATAGCAACTTGTCCCTACATTAGAGTTATGTATAAGCACTTCAATGGAATGCATCATGCTGAGAAAACTTGAAAAAGCAGAACAAAAGTGGGGCGGTTCAAATAAGCTGATTGATCAATGGCTAAAAAGCCGCCGCAAACTGTTAGTGCATTACTGCCAAATTGCCGGACTTCCCCCCTACGGTAAATCAGAAAAATCTCTTCCTTCCTTCGAACAAGTTAAAATTTTCTGTGATTTATTAGTCGACTATGTCTCCGAGGGACACTTCGAGATCTATGACACCGTCGTCAATGCCTGTGGCGAATATGGGGAGTCAAGTAAAAATCTGGCGCAGCAAATGCTGCCTCAGATCACGCCAACTACAAATATCGCATTAGATTTCAACGATAAATATGCCGAGACTCAAGACGATCATGTATTTTCTCAACTCGATAAAGACTTATCTGAGCTTGCCCAAAATATGGAAAACCGTTTCGAGCTTGAAGATGAATTACTTGAAATGCTGTACCGTAAGCATTCTGAACACGCCCCACAAGTCTAAAGCATTTACAAACGGTGTTTAGCCTGTATTGGTTTTTTATCCTAACAGACGAATCAAAATATTCACCGTAGAGCAGACAACAAAAAGCCAGCTTTCGCTGGCTTTTTTACATCTAATGACCTTAACGGTAATCGATTACACAGCTGTCTGGAAAATCACTTCCGCAGCTTTTTTAGTGTAAGACTCAATTTGATCGAAGTTCAAATAACGGTAAGTGTCAGCGGCTGTCGCATCTAACTCTTTAGCGTACTCTTGATACTCTTCTGGTGATGGCAAACGACCTAACAACGCAGCAACCGCAGCCAGTTCAGCAGAGGCTAAGTAAACATTAGCGCCTGTACCTAAACGGTTAGGGAAGTTACGGGTAGAAGTCGATACCACAGTTGAGCCTTCAGCTACACGTGCTTGGTTACCCATACACAGTGAACAACCTGGGATCTCGATGCGCGCGCCTACACGACCAAAAATCGCGTAGTAGCCTTCTTCAGTCAGCTGGTCTCTGTCCATCTTAGTCGGTGGAGCAATCCACAAACGCGTTGGCAGTGTTTTAGCAAACTTGTCTAACATTTTACCGGTGGCACGGAAGTGACCGATGTTAGTCATACAAGAACCGACAAACACTTCGTCAATCTTAGTTTGCGCAACCGATGACAACAATACTGCATCATCTGGATCGTTCGGCGCACACAGGATTGGCTCTTTGATGTCGTTTAAATCGATTTCGATAACCGCAGCATACTCAGCATCTTTATCGGCGCTCATCAATTCTGGGTTAGCTAACCACTCTTGCATCGCTTTGATACGACGCTCGATAGTACGACGATCGCCGTAACCTTCAGCAATCATCCACTTAAGCATAATGATGTTTGAGTTCAGGTATTCAATAATCGGTTCTTTGTCTAACTTAATAGAGCAACCCGCAGCAGAGCGTTCAGCCGATGCATCAGACAACTCGAATGCTTGTTCCACTTTCAGTGACTCAAGACCTTCGATTTCCAGTACGCGACCAGAGAAAATGTTTACTTTACCTTTCTTCTCAACAGTTAACATACCCAGCTCAATGGCTTTAAGCGGGATAGCATGCACCAGATCACGCAGTGTGATACCTGGTTGCATTTTACCTTTAAAGCGCACTAATACAGACTCAGGCATATCGAGTGGCATAACACCCGTCGCCGCAGCAAACGCCACTAAGCCAGAACCCGCAGGGAATGAAATACCGATTGGGAAACGCGTATGTGAGTCACCACCAGTACCAACGGTATCTGGAAGTAGCATACGGTTTAACCATGAGTGAATTACACCGTCACCTGGACGCAGTGATACACCGCCACGGTTCATGATAAAGTCTGGCAGAGTATGATGTGTATTCACATCAACAGGCTTTGGATAAGCGGCAGTGTGGCAGAATGACTGCATAGTCAAATCGGCACTGAAACCTAAACAAGCTAAATCTTTCAGCTCATCACGGGTCATAGGACCTGTCGTGTCTTGTGAACCAACAGAGGTCATCTTAGGTTCGCAGTATTGGCCAGGACGCACGCCAGCAACGCCACAGGCTTTACCAACCATCTTCTGCGCAAGCGTATAACCTTTACCGGTATCTGCCACGTCTTGTGAACGCACGAATACTTCTGATAAACCTAAACCTAGCGTTTCACGGGCTTTATCTGTTAAACCACGACCGATGATCAGGGGAATACGGCCACCAGCACGCACTTCGTCTAACAGCACGTCAGTTTTCAAACTGAATTCTGAAATCACTTCATCAGAGTTGTGACGCTTCACTTGACCGGCATATGGGTAGATGTCAATCACATCGCCCATTTCCATCTTGTCGACATCAAGCTCGATAGGCAGTGCGCCAGCATCTTCCATCGTATTGAAGAAAATAGGTGCAATTTTACCGCCAAGGCAGAAACCGCCCGCGCGTTTGTTCGGTACAAATGGAATATCATCACCCATAAACCACAGCACTGAGTTAGTCGCTGATTTACGTGATGAACCGGTACCCACAACGTCACCCACATAAACCAATGGGAAACCTTGAGTTTTTAATGCTTCGATTTTTTTAATCGGGCCAATAACGCCAGCAACATCAGGCTCAATGCCATCGCGGGCGTTTTTCAGCATCGCTAACGCATGTAATGGAATATCAGGACGTGACCATGCATCAGGCGCAGGAGATAAGTCATCGGTGTTGGTTTCACCAGAGACTTTAAATACTGTTAGCGTAACCTTATCAGCCAGTTTAGGACGGCTTAAATACCAATCCGCATTAGCCCAAGCTTCAACGACTTGCTTAGCAAATTCGTTACCCGCTTCCATTTTCTCAACCACATCGTGGAAAGAGTCAAACATCAGCAAAGTATGCGATAAGGCTTTAACCGCTAATGGCGCTAACGCTGGATTATCCAACTGCGCGATCAATGGATCGATGTTGTAACCGCCTTGCATGGTGCCTAATAATTCAGTCGCACGCTCAGCAGATAAAATCGGTGACGTTGCAGTGCCCTTGGCAACCGCATCTAAAAAAGCAGCTTTTACATAAGCGGCTTCATCAACACCTGGGGGAATTCGATTTTCTAGCAGGTCGAGAACGAACGCCTCTTCACCTGCGGGTGGATTTTGAATTAACTTAACCAGTTCAGCCACTTGATGTGCATCTAATGGCTTAGGGACTACACCCTCTGCAGCACGCTCTGCGACGTGTTTACGATATGCTTCTAGCACGGCAACATTCCTCTTTTTTTGGCGCTCTAACAACAAACTGCATGTCTTCTCAATAGAAGCAGGCAGTCCGACATGATCGACCCGTATTTCTGGCCTGCAGTATACTACAGCTTTGCAAAAGTATGAATCTGGTCACACTCGGCAGAAGGCAAAATAAGGACTAAATCCGCCGACCATGGTTAACTTACGCGAATATTAAAACAAGTGAAATTAGACAATAGTTTGAAAACAACTAAAAAATCATATCTCACAACTGCTTAACGATATTTGCTAAATTTAAAATCAAACCGATGTTTTTCTGTATTCGCACTCAAATATATGTAAATTTTCTTATATTGCGGCCTCTTGGCTTTTAAGATCTTAAGCAAAAACTTACACTCGGGTTCAATAAAAGATATTCATTCCTATTACCTCAGCAGCGGAGTACCCATGACATCCCTAAGTCTTCAAGCGGTTATTTTTGATATGGATGGCGTTTTAATCGATTCTGAGCCCCTGTGGCAACAGATAGAGTTGGAAGTGTTATCAGCCTTAGGCGTCCCGATTACGATAGAAGCAATTCACCAAACGACTGGCTTGCGTATCGACCAATGTGTCGATTATTGGTATCGCAGAGCGCCTTGGCCTCATTATGATAACGCCAAGGTCAGCCAAACGATTGTAGATAAAGTAGCGCGGGAAATTTCACGCAGCGGCGAAGCCATGCTCGGTGTGCACCAAACGATGGCACACTGCCAAGCGCTGGGGCTAAAAATTGGTTTAGCAACCTCCTCATCCACACCGCTCATTGAAGCGGTATTATCAAAACTGGCACTGAGCGATAAATTTATGTCGGTGCAATCTGCCGAAAATCTCACCTATGGTAAGCCGCACCCTGAAGTGTATTTAAACTGTGCCAAGGCGTTAAATGTCGATCCCCGCTATTGCTTAGCCATTGAAGACTCTTTTAATGGTTTAATCGCTGCCCGCGCAGCCAATATGCAAACGGTTGCGATTCCTGCGCCAGAGCAACAAGGTGAAGCAAAATGGGTCATCGCTCACCATCAAGCGCGTAACTTGTTAGATTTACCTGCCATTTTGGCAAATTACGCGTAACGGCATGCCATAAAAAAGCCAGACATTGTCTGGCTTTTGCGTTTAAATTTAAGTTTAAGTTTAGCTAATCGCTTGCGTTACCAAATTTTCACTCGGTCATTGGGCGTTAAATACATTTGATCGCCCTCTTTCATCTCGAAGGCTTTATAGAAGGCTTCCACGTTACGTGGTGTGCCCATAGCACGATAATGACTCGGTGAATGCGGATCGGTGAGCAAACGGCGGCTCAGCTCTTCATCACGGTAGTTACGACGCCATACCTGCGACCAACCCACAAAGAAGCGTTGCTCACCCGTTAAGCCATCGAGCACGGGCGCGGGTTTACCGTTGAGGCTCATTAGATAAGAACGTGCCGCCACAGTTAAACCGCCTAAGTCACCAATGTTTTCGCCAAGGGTTAAATCTCCATTCACAAATTGACCCGGTAGCGCTTCGTAACCCGAATATTGTGCCGACAATTGTTTACCACGCTTTTGGAACTCTTCGCGGTCTTTATCCGACCACCAATCACGCAGGTTACCATCACCATCGTATTTGGCACCTTGGTCGTCAAAACCATGGCTGATCTCATGACCAATTACCGCACCAATGCCACCATAGTTGACTGCATCATCGGCATCCATATTAAAGAATGGCGGTTGCAAAATAGCCGCAGGGAAAACAATTTCGTTTTTCACCGGACTGTAATAGGCATTCACGGTTTGCGGCGTCATACCCCATTCAGTACGATCGATTGGCTGACCGAGCTTGTTGATCATGTCTTGATATTCAAACTGGGCATAACGCATATAGTTACCGACTAACTCGTCGGCTTTGATGTCTAAGCCTGAATAATCTTTCCATTTATCTGGATAGCCAATTTTATAGGTAAATTTGGACAGTTTTTCTTGGGCGGCAATTTTCGTTTCTGGCGTCATCCACTCAAGTTCATTAATGCTGACTTCAAAACCTTTGATCAAGTTTTTGATCATGGTTTCCATGCGTGCTTTGGCTTCTGGTTTAAAATATTGTTTAACATATTCTTCGCCCACCAGCTCGCCAATCACTTGGTCGGCACCATCCACGGCTTTTTTCCAGCGCGGTTGCTGCTCTTCAATCCCCATTAGAGTTTTACTCTTAAAGGCGAAGTTCAAATCGACAAAGTTTTTACTGAGCAGCTCTGCGTAGCTATCGACCAAATGGAAGGTGAGATAATCCTGCCAAGCTGCAACAGGAAAACTGTCAAAATTAGCACCAAGCTTTTCAAAGTAAGAAGGCTGACGCACAATTATGTCTGTTACTTTATCGTCTAAGCCTGCACTTGCGGCAAAGGCATTGATATCAAATTGACCCGTTAGCTTTTGCAGCTCAGCGCGATCTAACTTGTTATAAGCCTTATTGGCATCGCGAGACTCCACACGGCTCCACTGGCTTTTTGCAATCATCATTTCAATATCGGCGACACTTTTAGCCGCACGTTTGGCATTTTTATAACCCGCTTCGGTCAATAAGTCGGTGACATATTTCGCCATTGCTTGGCGGTTAGCGGCAAACTTAGGGTCATCTTTAAGGTAGTAATCGCGATCTGGCAGCGTCAGCCCCGATTGGCTTAAATATACCGCATATTGGGTTGAGTTTTTGGCATCGTTATTAACGTAAAAACCAAAAGGAATACCTGAACCATGAGTCAACAATGTTCCCATTACCGCGGGTAAATCGCGGTGTGTTTTCACCGAGGCAATATCGGCAAGCAATGGTTCAAGAGGAGCGGCGCCTAAGGTTTCGAGTAAATCGGTATTCATAAAGCTGGCATTAAAATCACCGATTTTCTGCTCATTAGAGCCTGCCGCTGGATTCTTTTTAGCCGCTGCTTCATCGATGATTTTTTTCAAAGCATCTTGGCTTTGATCGTACAACACTGAAAATGCGCCGTAGTTCGACTTATCAGCAGGAATAGGCGTATTGGCAAGCCATTTACCGTTAACGCTGTAATAAAAATCGTCTTGATGGCGAACTGAGGTATCAAAGTTTTGTAATTCAATACCAGATACGGCGGCGACTTCAGTTTTAGGCTCAGTACTACAAGCCGCTAAACCTAAACCCAAGGCAATGCCTAATGCTAGTGTGCTTATCTTTTTCATTGTTTTCCCCAGCTTCCATTGAGAGTGTTATTATTTTTCCAGTAAAACCTTAACATTTTGCATCTACTGTCTGTAGTCACATTTTGTAAATGGTTATGACTCTTTGTAACAACATCAGCTTACATTCACTGAGTTGAGTTAAACAGACTCTTTAAAAGTTGATTGGGATAAACCAAAATTAAAGGCATCAATATTGATGCCTTTAATTTTAATACGCGGTGAATGTTTGAACAAAATTTAGAAGTTTTTACCTACAAATAAATAAAATGATTTATCACCTAGATCGGAAACACCAAAGCCTAAAGCCGCAGGTCCCATGGAGGTGTCGGTACCAAAATAAATACTTGAGGCATAAATTAAATCAGTGAGAGACACATCACTGCGGACATCCCACACATTACCCGACTCTAAACTCCAACCTAAATATAGAGGGTAATCTGTCATACCAAGCACATCACGCCCCAAATCATATTGATATACAAAAGCACCAAATACTTTATGTGCACCCATCAAAGAATCTTTATGGTAACCCGATAGATTTAAAAAACCACCGAGCTCAGCCAAATGCAAGGTACTGAAATCATCGTTAATGGTCGCGAATGAGGCTTTACCCACAAAGGCATGATTACCCACACTTAACGCGCCTTTCCAGTCAGCTTCAATTTGCACACTGTAGCCATTTTTGCCATCGTCGAGAAGATAATCAAGATCTTCATTACGCACATAAACGTTTAAGGTCACCCGGTTTCCCGATGTCGGAAAGCTAATACTATCTAGGCTATCGTAACCAAATTTAAAATAAGCGCCGTAGGAGCTAAAATCTAAGTCCTCGGTTAGCCAAGCATCGTTAACGATAGCGCCTTTTTCTGCGACAATGCCTAACTCGATGCGCCCTTGAAGGGTGTAGTTGTAACCGATCCCAGACTCAACACTATGCGTTTGTTTATCTAAAACTAAGACACGACTATTATTATCGTAGAGATCCCAGTTTTTATTTTCATATTGGTAACGAGCACGCGTGTAAAACTGCTGATCCCTGTCTAAGGGTTGATAGAATTCAGTTGCGAATAACTTTTCAAAACCGAGTTTAACTTCGTTGCGCCACTCGCCGCCATTAAAGGTTAAATCAGTCATGGTGTAAGCCATATCAAAACTGATGGCAGACTCTGAGTTAAAATCATCCTCCCAATTAAAACCTAGCTGGAAATAATTAGGTCCCCAGGACTTCGCCCTCGTCGTGACCGTCAGTATGCGGCCATCCTCCCCTTCGGCAAACTCAGCATCGACTCGTTCAAATTTATTGAGGGAGTAAATGCGTTTTAATGCATCATTGAGATCATCTTTAGTGACTGACTGCCCCTCTTTCAGATTCAACGCTTCTTTTAACAGGTTCAAGCTCACCTTAGACTGGTTATCAAAAACAATCTCATTAATGGGATGGCTGACATCAGCCATTAAGGTTTTACCTTTGGCCCTTTTTGCCTCGACGTAGGCGGTATATTCTTCAGGGCTCACGCTCATCGCGCTCAATTTACCCAGCTGCTCGTTGGCGGCATCTTTTCCGAGGGTTAATGCCAAGGGCATAATAGTGAAATCAGTGGTGCTTAAGGCATCAATAGCGGGCCTGATCAATACATCTTTGTCTGTCAGTAGTTGCTTTTGCCTTGCCGTACTCGCGTTGGTCAAAAAGTTTGACAGCTGGTCTAATACAGCAATGGTGCTATCTAACTTATCTTGTTTAACTAAAGGTGAACCAATGTCCACCGCAATAATAATGTCAGCCCCCATAGCCTTAACGACATCGACGGGCATATTGTTAGCAATTCCGCCATCAACCAATAACTGCCCCTCAATAAGGGTAGGTTGGAGCGCTCCTGGTACTGTCGCAGAGGCTTGCATAGCATTCACCATGCTACCGTGGCTTAACACTACAGGTAAGCTGGTTTCTAAGTCGGTTGCTACAGCACGATAGGGAATCGCCAAATCATCAAAATTACCAAATTGCTGCACTAAATCGGTAGACTGACGCAAGAGTTGCGACATGGTCTGGCCACGCAGTACCCCACTTGGGGCTCTCACCGCACCTTCGTTATAACCAATGTTCAGTGGAATGTTATAGCGATCGCGTAACTGCTTATCCCGATAAGTCAAAATATTGCGAGGGATAGTATCCGAATAGCCACTGTCCCAATCGAGACCCATCATGATTTCTTCTACTTCACTGGCACTGTACCCCAGTGAATACATGCCTGCGACATAAGCGCCGATACTGGTGCCCGCAATATAATCGACTGGAATATTATGTTCTTCTAGCACTTTAAGCACGCCCACATGGGCAGCACCTTTGGCACCACCCCCGCTAAGAACCACCCCGATTTTAGGTCGTTCGGCAGCGATTAAGGGCGTGATCAACAAACACAAAAGACAAGAAGCGAATAATTGACGCATCATAATGAGGCTACTTTTTTATAGGATAAAAATCTGAATGATATTAACAAACTTATCGATTTAACCGGCAAACATATTTTATCTGACCGACTCTAATAGACAATACATCATATCATGTTGAGTTTAGGTAACGCCTCACTATGCGTAAGCATTGGATCACCCAGAAGAGCTTAAGTCCTTCAATTCAGCCCCATCACATCGACTATAATTTGAGTTAAGTTTTACTCTACTGAGGATATTTAGTGTTTTATCTGTAAATAATCTTCAAAATCTTTTCTACACATAGGCTTAGCAAAATAATATCCTTGGATAATGTAGCAACCACGGCTAAAAACCTGCTCCAGCTGCTCAACGGTTTCAATCCCTTCGGCCACCACATTGAGCTTAAGGTTACGTGCCAGCTCAATGATACTGCTTACAATCGCTTGGTCTGCAGTATTCGTGGCAATATCAATCAAGAAAGAACGGTCTATTTTGAGCGTATTGACCTCAAAATGGCGTAAATAAGCTAATGAGGAATAACCGGTTCCAAAGTCATCGATGGCAACCTCAATACCTAAAGATTTTAATTTTTTTAAGTAACTTTTAGCGATCTGCAGTTCTTTCATCAGTACGCCTTCGGTAATTTCTAATCCCAAAAACGCAGCTGGCATACCGGTTTCTAGCAAAATTTGTTGTACGCCTTCAATAAAATCCGCTTGACGGAAATGCACCGCTGAAATATTCACCGATAACTTAAAGGGCTCAGAACAAGATTGAGCCCATATAGCCCCCTGTATACAGGCTTGGCGCAGCACCCAGCGATCAATCTCAATAATCAGTCCGCAGGCTTCGGCAACCTCAATGAAAATATCAGGCCGAATCAATCCTTGTTGCGGATGATGCCAGCGGATTAATGCTTCCATACCGACAAATTTGTCGTTACGTAAAATATCCACTTGCGGCTGATAATAAAGCTCAAACTCCTCGCGTTCTATTGCCTTGCGTAAATCGGCCTCTAAGCGCAAATGATATAAAGCCTGTGCATTGCGTTCCGACGAATAATATTTGAAATTACCGCGGCCCTCTTCTTTGGCATGATACATAGCGAGGTCGGCATTTTTAATAAATGCTTCAGGTTGAACCGCATCATCGGGCCAAATGCTGATCCCAATACTGGTCGAAATATAAAACTCGCGCCCAAACAAACTAAAGGGTGTGACGATTTGTGCTAATAGCCGTTCTGCAACATGATTAATCTCATCAAGATTGTCGGCATTTCGCAATAGAATCACAAACTCATCACCACCAAAACGGCATAATAGGTGTTCACTACTAATGCAAGATTGTAATCGGTTAGCCGCTTCGACTAACAAAGCATCTCCCATACTATGGCCGTAGGAGTCATTAACATGCTTGAATCTATCCAAATCTAAAAACAGTAAAGCTAGTTTTTCACCGGTTTGTTGCGCATTTTGTATTGACTGCATTAGCCGCGCGCTAAATAAAGACCGATTAGGTAAGCCGGTGAGGACATCATAATTAGCTAGGCGACGTAAATCGGCTTCGGTACGTTTACGTTCGGTGATATCCGAAAAAACCACCACGTAGTAACTCACTTTATCATTGGCGCTTTGCATGACTGAAACGTTGAGCCATACCGGACACAAGCCATTACGACTCACCAGTTCACGTTCTCCAGTCCAAGAGCTACCTTGCTCTAACAAGAGGTTTATTTCTGCTGACAAATCTTCTCTTTCTTGCAAAAAATTTGACAAAGATTGTCCAACTAACGCGTCTTGCGTAACCCCAATAATCTGCTGAGCAGCAGAGTTAGCGACTTTAATCTTTTCATCTGCATCTAAAATCAATACGCCTTCAGACGTATTTTCAAAAGCTTGGGCAAGCAGCTTAACGTCATCTTCGAGCTGGCGCTGCACGGTAATATCACTGTAAATCCCTGCCACTCGCTCAATCTCATTGGTATGTTTGTTACGAGCAATAGGACGCCCTTTTACCCTTAGCCATCCCCAGTTACCATCTCGACGGCAATAGCGATATTCCGTATCAAAACGGTCAATCTCACCGGCAAGCATGCTGTCCCACTCGGCAAAAATCTTATCTTTATCTTGCGGATGCACAGGTAATTCATCCCGTGAAAGAATAATTTCAGTCGCATGATCGCCAAACACTGCACTGCGATTATCAAGGTGGAATGATTGCGTCTCTTTATGCCATTCCCAAAGATCAGAATCGCTACCACGTAGTGATTGCCTTAATCTATCATCACTCTCTATCAGCGCTTGGTTCATTTGCATAAACACGCGCGTTTGTCGTTGTCGATACCAAGCAACGCTTAATAGTGCCGCCGAAAAAAACAATAACAACACGCCTTTAAAACCCTGTGTTAACCACCAGTGTTGCCCAACATAAAATGGGTATAAAAACGGCTTACTTGACCAAATCCCATTGACTTGGCTCAATATATCCAGTACGTAATCGCCCGCAGCGAGTCCTGCAAGGTTTATCTGAGATTCACCTTGTAACAAGACATACTTGGCCTCTTCACCTTGATAACGGAGTCGATATTTAAACTGAATTGGCGCGTCATCAAGGTAATCAAGATTGGTTATTTGTAAGCTCACCATATTGGCATCGGGCTTGATGATCATCATAGGTTGAGGCAGTAACGATACTTCGGTGGCGTTATCGTAATATACCGAAACCGATTCAAGCATCACACGATTATTGTTGGCCCGATTGGTTAACTTATCGATATTCAGTCGCATAACCCCTTCTGGGGTACCTAAATAAAAACCCGTTTCAGGTGAGTAAAAATAGGCTCCCTCATTCATCTCGTCGGAAATAAAACCATCGAGTTGATTAAATACACTTACTTTTCCTGTTTTTGTGTCGTGTTGGATCAGTGAGTCTGCACAGCCAATGAGATCGGCATTGATAATTTTTTGAATAAAAAATACCGCACTGCAACTGACCTGCCACTCAGCAGTTAGATTACGTAATGGCTCACCTTGTTGATATTCAAATAGTCCTCTCTCGTAGGTACCAAACCATACAGCCCCTGACGACATTTCTTCAATATGGGTGACCGTGGGTGATGATGCAAAAGAACTAAACAAGCTACGCTGATTATGGAACTCACCTTGCTCATCAATGTAGCCAAACACCTTTTTACCGCCCAGCCATAATTTACCGTCTGAGGCACGATAAATAGTGCGAATAGTCGGCCTTAGCGGCTCATCCGTTGGTGTGGCTTTATCAATATTAAAGGGCTGTGGCACTGTAAGACCAGGCTCCCAAAAATATAGCCCTGCGGCCGTTGTTATCCAAACACGCCCTTTGAGTAATGGGTCAAGATAAGTTTTAAAAATAACTTTATTTTTAAATAAATCATCGCCCTTAGCCCAATCCGAAAAACGAGTGCCTTTAAGGGTTAACTCGTCAATAACGAAGAGTCCTTCGGTAGTGGATAGCAACAAGAGATCATCATTGAAACGGGCGATGTTGTAGATATATTCATGGGATTCTAGGCCATCAATGGGAATATCGATGGCCGTTTCATTGTCTTTACCAATAAACGCTAAATGTGAAGAACCCAGCCAAATACCAGCATCGTCCTTATAAACTGACCAAGTCATAGTATCGCTGAGTTTATATGGTTCGGCAGCGGTATAACTATCAAGAATAAAATCCGGCTGTGAGGCAAGTAAGGCTAAACCATCACCAGAACCTCCCACCCACATTAAACCCGCATCATCAAATAATATGGCCTTAAGTATTTCCATATTGGCCTGCGTTTTCAATTCCTGCTGATAATTATCAACTTTACGTGTTGCGGGTGACCATTTGACTAAACCAACTCGAGTGGCAAACCACAGTTGGCCTTTAGCGTCTTCAGTAATCAGGTCACTCCAATCCGGTAATTCAGGTACTGCGGTTATCTGTTGGCTATCGGGCTCAAGTTGATAAACGCCTCGCCCCGTTGCAACCCAAACTCGATGGGACGAATCCACCTTCATATCGAGAATATTCCCCTTCGCTTCGTCCCACGGATATTGGATATCCAATGTGCCATCAGAGTTAAGTCGTTCGAGTTGCAACTGTCCCGCTAAGAGTATTTTTCCACTTGGCATAACCTGTAATTTACGCCATGGTAAATCGCGGTTCACCGTTAATTGCGTGAGTAAGGTGAGCTTAGGGGCTGTCGGCGTAAATTCGAAAATACTGCCGCTATTCGTTAGCAGCAACCAAGTGTGTAGGTCTTTACGGGTCGCAGAGATCAGTGCACCACCGGTATAGTCGGCAAATAAATGGGCTGAACCAAAAGCGGTAAATTTGTTTTTAGCGATGTCGTACAGGTAAAGCGCAGAAGTGGTACTCACTAACAAAAGATCACGGTCGATATTGGTAACCGAAGTCACAAAATCATCGGCGATTCGTGATTCTGTACCCACTTTGTCAATTCGTCGCACCTTAGAATTACTGACCCGATATAAACCTTGCTCAGTCGCCGCCCACACAAAACCATGATCATCTAAGGTTAACCCACGAATACTGGTTGCGGCTAAACCATCTTTGTCGGTAAAAACACGCTGCACAAAACTACCCGCCCAAACTGCGTTTAGACCAGTCAAAAATAGGATGAAACATGTCAGAATTATTTTAATTATTTTTGTTTGCATGTGACTACTTACTTCATACCAGAGTCTCACTGTAGCAGTTCAAAAGTCTCAATTCACCCGCTTGTTTACATAACAGCTACATTTTTTACCGAAGCAATAAAAAAGCGCTCAAATGAGCGCTTTTTTAATCATTTGTTAAATTACTTTTTCTTTGCCTTTGGGTTTGGCAAATCAGTAATTGAACCTTCATACATTTCAGCCGCTAAGCCCACTGACTCATGCAGTGTTGGATGCGCGTGAATGGTTAATGCTAAATCTTCAGCATCACAACCCATTTCAATCGCTAGGCCGATTTCGCCTAACAGCTCACCGCCATTAACACCCACAATGGCACCACCAATAACCCGGTGAGTGTCTTTGTCGAAAATCAGCTTAGTCATACCTTCGCTACAATCAGAAGCAATAGCACGGCCACTTGCAGCCCATGGGAAAGTTGCGGTTTCATAAGCAATACCTTGCTCTTTCGCTTCTTTCTCAGTTAAACCAACCCAAGCGACTTCTGGGTCAGTATAAGCAATCGATGGAATAACTTTTGGATCGAAGTAGTGCTTCAAGCCAGAAATCACTTCGGCAGCCACATGGCCTTCATGCACGCCTTTGTGTGCCAACATAGGTTGACCCACGATGTCGCCGATAGCATAAATGTGCGGTACGTTAGTGCGCAGTTGCTTATCAACCTTGATAAAGCCACGTTCATCAACGTTAACACCTGCTTTTTCAGCATCTAATGACTTACCATTTGGTGAACGACCAATAGCCACTAATACGGCATCGTAACGAACCGCTTCTGCTGGTGCGCTCTTACCTTCCATAGAAACATAAATACCGTCTTCACGGGCTTCTACCGCTGTGACTTTAGTTTCAAGGATCAGGTTGAATTTCTTCTTGATTTGCTTAGTAAATACGCGAACCACGTCTTTATCAGCCGCAGGGATCACTTGGTCGAACATCTCAACCACGTCAATTTGGCTACCTAAAGAAGCGTACACAGTACCCATTTCTAGGCCGATAATACCGCCGCCCATTACGAGCAACTTGCCAGGAACTTCTTTCAGTTCTAATGCGTCAGTCGAATCCCAAATACGTGGATCTTCATGCGGAATGAATGGCAATTTAATTGGGCGAGAACCCGCAGCAATAATCGCTTGCTGGAAGTGAACCACTTGAGTCGTACCGTCTTCGGCGGTGACTTCTAGCGTGTTAGGGCCAGTAAATTTACCAAAACCGTTAACCACGTTAACTTTACGCATTTTGGACATACCGCCCAATCCGCTGGTTAATTGGTTAATTACTTTTTCTTTAAAGCCACGTAACTTATCTAAATCGATAGTTGGCTCACCGAAAACCACACCATGGGCAGCAACGGCTTTGGCTTCTTCGATGACTTTAGCTACATGCAATAGGGCTTTAGATGGGATACAACCCACGTTAAGACACACGCCGCCTAAAGTGCTAAAACGTTCAACAATAATAGTTTCCAGACCTAAGTCTGCTGCACGGAAAGCCGCAGAATAACCTGCAGGACCTGCACCTAATACCACTACTTGAGTTTTGATTTCGTTACTCATGTTTTCCTCTAATTCTCATTCAATCCGTTGGAGGAGTTAGCCTACCAACCGAATATGCGCCAACGCGTAAGGTGGGCGCATTTTAACCTGTGTTTGACACCGATCACAATAAACAAAAGGCTACTCAAGATGAGTAGCCTTTTATGTTTACAGCACCAATGTGCGAATATCGGACAGAATTCCTGACAGCGTCACACTAAAGCGTGCAGCCATTGCACCATCAATCACCCGGTGATCGTATGATAGCGACAGTGGCAACATCAATTTAGGCTCGAAATCTTTACCATTCCACTTAGGCTTAATTTCAGACTTAGACACACCTAAAATCGCCACGTCTGGGTAGTTTACGATAGGCGTAAACGCCGTACCGCCAATGCCACCTAAACTCGAAATAGTAAAACAGCTACCTTGCATATCAACAGATTTCAGCTTGCCATCACGGGCACGAATAGAAATGTCAGCCAATTCACGAGATAGCTCGATAACACCTTTTTTATCTACATCACGCACAACTGGCACAACCAAACCGTTTGGCGTATCAACCGCCACACCGATATGGAAGTACTTCTTCATTACCAGTGATTCGCCATCGGCACTTAAGCTCGAGTTGAATACCGGGAACTGTTGCAACGTCTTAGCTACCGCTTTGAGCATAAACACTAAAGGCGTGATCTTGTAATCGGCCTTTTTCTTCGCTGCGACATCGTTTTGCTGCTTACGGAACTCTTCCATTTCGGTGATATCAGCTTCATCGAACTGCGTCACATGTGGAATCGTCACCCAGTTGCGGTGCAAGTTAGGGCCAGAAATCTTCTGGATACGGCTTAATGGAACTTCTTCCACTGCACCAAACTTACTGAAATCAACTTTAGGCGCCGCAATCACTTGCAAGCCACCGTTACCTGAACTGACTGAGGTTGCCGCATTGGCTTTTGGACGCGACAGTTCGTATTTCACATACGCCTGCACATCTTCTTTCATGATGCGACCTTTACGGCCAGAACCCGTCACTTGGGTTAAATCAACACCAAACTCACGGGCTAAACGACGCACTGCAGGTGATGCATGTACCGCACCTGTTGATATTGGCGTACCCGCACTTGGGTGATGTGGTACCGGTGGACGGCTCATCGGCGTCGGTGCAACTTGTGCAACTGGCGCAGCGGCTTGCTGTGCTGGAGCAGCTTGTACTACAGGCGCAGCGCCTTTAGTAACAGTTTCAATGGTGGCAATTAAGCTACCTTGCGATACTTTATCGCCCACTTTAACAGTCAAAGACAGCAGTTTACCGGCGAACGGCGCTGGCACTTCCATCGTGGCTTTGTCTGTTTCTAGCGTGATAAGACCTTGGTCCGCGGTGATTTCATCACCAACAGATACTAGCACTTCGATAATATCGACATCGCTAGCATCGCCAATATCTGGCACATGGATTTCTTTAACTTCAACGACGTCACTAGTAGGTGCCGCTGCTGGCGCTGGCGTAACCGCCGCTGCAGGTGCTGCCTGAGAAGCTGTAGTTGATTGTGCTTTTGCAGGTGTGGCAGCTGGAGCTGCGCCGCCCACTTCAAGCATAATCACCAGTGAACCCTGCGACACTTTATCGCCCACGGCCACTTTAACGTCTTTAACCACACCCGCCAAAGGTGAGGGTACGTCCATGGTCGCTTTGTCGGTTTCGAGGGTGATTAAACCACTATCAACGTCAATCTTATCGCCAACAGCCACCAGCACTTCGATAACGGACACATCGGTGTCACCACCGATATCGGGCACAGTCACTTCAACCACTTTTGTTTCAGTCGCTTGCGTTGGCGTTGCGACTGGAGCGACTTGAACGAGTGCTGCAGCTGGCGCAGGTGCCGCTTGAGCAACCGGAGCAGGAGCAGCTTGCGCCGCGCCCGCTGCTTGCATCATAGCAATCAAGGTGCCTTCAGACACTTTATCGCCCACAGCCACTTTCAACTCGGTTAATACACCAGCAAAAGGCGCTGGAATATCCATAGTCGCTTTATCGCTTTCAACGGTGATAATCGATTCTTCTGCCGCGAGGGTATCGCCCACAGCAGCACAGATTTCGATAACTTGTACTTCATCACCGCCGATATCAGGAACAAAAACTTCTTTTAATTCAGCCATTTTTATTACCTCTTACGCGTACTGTGGATTGATCTTGTCAACATCAATGCCATATTCTTTAATGGCTTTTGCTAACACATCAACAGGCAGTTCTTTACGATCTACCAGTGATTTCAGCGCCGCAATCACGATGAACTTAGCATCGACTTCGAAGTGATGACGTAAGTTTTCGCGGCTGTCGCTGCGACCAAAACCGTCAGTACCTAATACTTTGTAATCGGTTGGCATGAAAGCACGTAATTGTTCGCCGTAAATCTTCATATAGTCAGTAGCAGTAATGGCAGGCGAATCGCTTGAAATCACTTGGCTGATATAGGCTTGTTTTGGCGTTTGCGTTGGGTGCAGCATGTTCCAGCGTTCAACCGCTTGGCCATCACGGGCCAGTTCGTTAAAGCTGGTTACGCTAAATACGTCGGCTGTGATACCAAAGTCTTTCGCCAGTGCTTGCGCCGCTTTACGAGTTTGTTCCAAAATGGTGCCACAGCTCAATAATTGAACCTTGCCTTTACCTGAACCCGCAACGGTTTCTAACTTGTAGATACCTTTGACTATGCCTTCTTCCGCGCCTTCTGGCATGGCAGGTTGCTCATAGTTTTCGTTCATTGTAGTCAAGTAGTAGAAGATATCTTCTTGACTTTCACCGTACATACGACGAATACCATCTTGCACCACAACGGCGATTTCGTAGCCGTAAGTTGGGTCGTAAGAAATACAGTTAGGGATAGTGTTCGCCAATACGTGGCTGTGACCATCTTGATGCTGCAGTCCTTCACCGTTTAGCGTTGTACGGCCAGACGTTCCGCCTACTAAGAAACCACGAGCACGGATATCACCTGCCGCCCATGCCATGTCGCCAATACGTTGGAAGCCGAACATAGAGTAGTAAATATAGAACGGGATCATCGGTACATCGTTAACCGAGTAGCTGGTCGCAGCCGCTACCCATGATGACATTGCACCGAGCTCGTTAATGCCTTCTTGCAACACTTGACCGGTTTTATCTTCGCGGTAGTAAGCCACTTGATCAGAATCTTGCGGTACGTATTTTTGGCCTTCGTGAGCATAAATACCCACTTGACGGAACAGACCTTCCATACCAAAAGTACGTGCTTCATCAGGAATAATCGGCACAATCTTCTTACCAATTTTCTTATCTTTTAGCAGTGCGGTTAGTACACGGACAAATGCCATCGTCGATGAAATTTCACGGCCATTTGAGCCCTGTAAAATTGAATCGAAAATTTTCAATGATGGGATTTCTAACTCTTCAGTAAACTTTTGACGACGTTGTGGCACGCTACCATGCAGCGCTTCACGACGGCTCATCATGTATTTTACTTCTTCAGAGTCAGGACCTGGATGATAGAAAGGCAAGTCTTCTAACTGGTCATCTGGAATAGGAATATTAAAGCGATCGCGGAAGTAGCGAATCGATTCAGCACCCATTTTTTTGACGTTGTGAGCGATGTTCTTACCTTCACCCGCATCACCTAAGCCATAACCTTTAACGGTTTTAGCCAGAATAACGGTTGGACGACCCTTGGTTTTTTGTGCATGTTCTAATGCGGCATACACTTTAACAGGATCATGACCACCACGATTTAAGCGCCAAATGTCATCATCTGACATATTAACAACCATTTCAGCGGTTTCTGGGTACTTACCAAAGAAGTGTTCGCGAGTATAAGCGCCACCTTTGGCTTTACAGTTTTGGTATTCACCGTCAACGGTTTCTTCCATTAACTGTAATAATTTACCGCTGGTGTCACGGGCCAATAATGGATCCCAATAACGTCCCCAAATTACTTTAACGACTTCCCAGCCTGCGCCACGGAATTCGCCTTCAAGTTCTTGGATAATCTTACCGTTACCGCGAACAGGACCATCAAGGCGCTGTAAGTTACAGTTAACGATAAAGACTAAGTTGTCTAATTCTTCACGGGCAGCTAAACCAATTGCGCCTAAGGCTTCGGGTTCGTCACACTCGCCATCACCTAAGAAACAATAAACCGTTTGTGCTGAGCAATCTTTAATACCGCGGTCAGTCAGGTACTTTAAGAAGCGCGCCTGATAAATCGCTTGGATTGGCCCTAAACCCATAGAAACCGTTGGGAACTGCCAATAGCTCGGCATCAGTTTAGGATGCGGATAAGAAGATAAACCTTTGCCATCGACTTCTTGACGGAAGTTAGCCAATTGTTCTTCAGTTAAACGACCTTCTAAGAATGAACGAGCGTAAATACCAGGGGCGATATGGCCTTGGAAATACACTAAATCGCCACCGTCTTTTTCATTTGGGGCACGGAAAAAGTGGTTAAAACAGACGTCATAGATTGTTGCGCTAGACGAGAAACTCGCGATATGTCCACCTAGCTCTAAATCTTTCTTAGAACCACGCAGTACCATAGCTAATGCGTTCCAGCGGATGATAGCGCGAATGCGACGTTCCATCTCTTGGTTGCCAGGCATGTGCGGTTCTTGACCAGCAGGGATAGTGTTTAAATAAGCCGTCGTCGCAGTGTAAGGTAAGTGTGTACCATTACGGCGCGCTTTATCGATCAGCTTTTCGAGTAAAAAATGTGCGCGCTCTGGACCTTCTTGTTCCAATACGGCTTGCAGGGCATCAACCCATTCCTGAGTCTCTAATGGATCTACGTCTTGTAGCATATCTTCAGACATGACACTGTCCTTCTCTATATACATGATAATGAATGGTGTTTGCGGCATATTCCGATTTAGCGAAGGGCTAAATCACAGGAACTTAAGCGCCACTTTTTAAGCGGCGCAAGCTTCGCTGCAACCGGCTATCTTCTTCCCGCACAGATAACATCACCTCTTCGATATAACTTAAATGTTCGTTCGAGGCTTCTCTGGCGGCTTCGGGATCACGACGAACGATGGCAGCGAGCAAAGCCCGTCTGTGTTCGTTAGCCTTGGTAGAAGCTTCTTCGCGGCGGCTTAAAAGCTCCAGGTTTTGCGCCACATTTTGATGCAGCACAGGGGTTAAACTGAGAACAAGATGTAACATAGCCACGTTATGCGAGGCTTCGGCAACCGCACGATAAAAACGCACAATCGCAGCAGCTTTTTGTTCGATATCGGTGGCGGCTTCCACCTCGAGGATCATACGTTTGATATTTTGCATATCAGCGTCAGTACCGCGCAACGCTGCATAATACGCCATCATGCCTTCGGTAGCATGGCGGAACTCCAGCAAGTCATATTGACTCTCTGTGTCAGAATTCATCAGTTCAACAATGGGATCGGCAAGACTCTGCCAGAGTTGCTCTTTAACATAAGTGCCACCACCTTGGCGACGCATTAACAGTCCTTTTGCCTCAAGCTTTTGAATCGCTTCACGCAAAGAAGGCCGAGACACTTCAAACTGAATTGACAGCTCGCGTTCTGGCGGTAACTTCTGACCAGGCTGTAAACTGCCTTCTAGAATCATCCGCTCTAATTGAGCCATGATCACATCAGAAATCTTTGGCTGACTAATTTTACTATAGGCCATCACGCGCACTGCTCCGCTGTAAATTGGTCTTACCAATTTTTTTGAGTGAGCGCACTTTATCAAATCGCTGTTTTGATGTCCAGATTGAAATTAGTTGCTACAAATCGATCTGGATCATTGAGGCTCACGCTGAAACAGCATAGCCGAAAAAAAGTTTTATGGGGTCAGACCATTTGACAGAACCGCCGCAATATTGGCGCTGATGATCACTTTAAGCTAACGCGGCAATGACTAAAAACAAATCTAAAGTTTAAACCTGAATGTAAGGCACTCAGGTTTAAACGCATCACAGCATAAAACATAAAGGTTAAACCGCAATACTGCTTTAGTTCACTAAACCTAATATCGTCAGTAACGCCAGTATTGCCACAATAAGTGTAAAGTTACGTTTACTCAGTACTAATAACGCCAAGGTGGACTGTACACATATAGGTGCAGTTGCGACTTCTGGCAACGGTTGCGCCGCTAATGCTGTTTCAGTAACCACAGTACGGGCACTGCTATTTAAGCTCAAACTATAACGGCGCCATGCGGTTAAACCTTCACTAAATTGGCCACTTAACGCATAACCGAAGGCAAAAATACGGCTGGGTAACCAATCCAGTAAAGTAATCACCTGATTAACTAAAGGCAGTTCAAGGGATTTACGCGCACTTTCCTCAGCATAAAAGCGCACAGTGCAATAAAGCATTGCACCTACTGGGCCTAAAAAAATCAGATACAGGGCTACGGCGCCATAATAACGATAGTTAATCCAAGCTACGCTCTGGCCAACTTTAATACCAAGATCCTTTTCAGATACCGCATCTAAACACTCACTACAATCGAGTTCTGCCGCATAGTGGTAGCAAGCCTGCACATCAGAGCGGCAAGCCGCCTGCATATATTTTTTAAAAATATCCCGCTGTTTTTGATGGTTAAAACACACTACCGCCACTAAAACCCACAAGGCTAAACTCAGCAGCCCCCAAAACATCCCCGCCACTAACCAGCTTAAAACATAGATAAACAAAGCGGGCAACACTAACGCTATCGCCATCATCACCTTTGTCAGTGACGCTTTATCGCCAAAAAAAGTCGCTTGGTAGGATTGCAATAATCGGTCACATTGCCACGATGCAGGCAAAAATTTAAGTCGCTCCACTAAAATAGCGACCAAGAGTGAAAATAATGCCATGGGCTGTACCTCTATAATTTGTCCATAAATAACTTAGGTTTATGAGAAATATGCTAAGGTTTAGGAGCTAAAAATAACCTAAGAGCGCATGGCCTCAGTATATTCTTTTAGTTTTCCTAAATATCTCTCCCACGCAAAACTTTGTCCCGGATCCGTTTTACGTATTGGCGCAATATCACAATGCCCCACAATACGGTCAGTCGTTAATAATGGATACTCAAGCAATAATGCCTGCGTCAACTCGATAAGCGATTGATATTGCTCGTCAGTATAAGGCTCTGTATCGGTACCTTCTAACTCAATACCTATCGAAAAATCATTACAATTATCCCGTTCTCCATAGCGCGACAAGCCCGCATGCCAAGCCCTGTCGTCACAACTCACATACTGCACGCGCTCGCCATTGCGGCGAATTAAAAAATGTGCCGAGACTTGTAACCCTTGCAGCGGTGCAAAACTGGCATCGGCATCGGTATCTAAACAGCCTTGAAATAACTGATCAATATAGGGTAAGCCAAAGCAACCCGCGGGCAGGCTGATATTGTGGATCACCAACAAGCTCACTTCACCCAAGGGGCGTTGATTAAAATGCGGCGACACGCAGCGCAGCGCCCCATCACACCAACCTGAATCAAACCGCATATCTGCTTATCCTCTGCATCCTGCTATTAAACAGGATTACTCTACCAGCATTCACCCGCGCAAAGAAGAAACACACAACGCAGAGTGCAATGAAAATACAGCAAAAAAGTATACTTATAGATGACGCTAGCCCACTACAACAGTAATAGCCACAACTTAAACACAAGTCGGCAACCTGTTCCGTGGGACCCTAGGGCGTGGTAATCTTAAGACAAAATGTACATAGGCAGTCATGCAAGGATCCCACCCATGTTAGAAAACGATATTCGTCACGCAGTCAAATCCGCCTTAAATGAAGACTTAGGCGGCACCGAAATCAACGACCAGACTAAAGCCATTGCCTATGGTGATATTACCGCGCTATTAATTCCTGCAGATAAACATGCCCAAGCAACACTTATCACCCGTGAAGAAGGCGTTTTTTGTGGTAAAGCCTGGGCAGAGCAAGTGTTTAATCAATTGGGCGGCGAAGTGGCATTACACTGGCACGTCGATGATGGCGATTTAGTATTACCCAACCAGCTGTTATGCGAACTCTCAGGCCCTGCGCGCATTATTCTCACCGGCGAGCGCACCGCAATGAACTTTATCCAAACCTTATCTGGCGTCGCCACCTTAACCAAACATTATGTCGATAAGTTGGCAGGCACTCACACGCGCTTATTAGATACACGCAAAACCATTCCAGGCCTGCGTACCGCGCAAAAATATGCCGTGACCTGCGGCGGCGGTAAAAACCACAGAATGGGTTTATATGATGCTTTTTTAATTAAAGAAAACCACATCATGGCCTGCGGCAGCATTCGCCAAGCAGTAGACACTGCCCGTAGCTTGTACCCCAATAAGCCAGTTGAGGTGGAGGTCGAATCACTCAACGAACTCGACTTAGCCCTCAATGCGGGCACTGATATCATCATGTTAGATAACTTTGACGTGACTATGATGCTCGAGGCCGTTGAAATGAATAATCAATACAAAGCCAAAGGCCACGGCGCTTTGCTTGAAGTATCTGGTAATGTCACGCTAGACACCTTAGCCGAGTTTGCCAAAACTGGGGTGGATTATATCTCCGTTGGCGCGCTCACCAAGCATGTACGCGCCTTAGATCTATCGATGAGATTAAAAGCCTAAATTCTCTCCATGAGGTTAAAAAACCTAAATTTTCCGATAAACGGATTTACCCAAGCAAAACAACCATAGTTAAAATTTTGTTATAAATTAATGATTAAACATTGAGCTGTTTTATGTAAAAGCGATGCAAAAGCATAATTTATTAACGCTTTATGCTTAAAAGTTGTTTCATTTAATGTAACTTTGTACTAACTTTCACAAAGGTGGACAGACCATTAGGTCAACTCCATCTGATGTCAGCACTGGAGTGTCATTTAAACAGCCAATACGTATACGTTGTGACGCAGCGGCCATTCCAGAACAGCGGTGCACTGTTAAATGTTGCAAGGATTAAAATAAGTTATACAAATGGATTTGTTAACATAAACAGTAACAAAGTTTGACAAGGTTAAGCCTTTATGGTGTAACACAATAGTTGTGTTTAATGCCGTATTCAACAAAGGGTTGCTAGCAAGTGCGTATCATATGACCAGCATATGAACCACAACCAATAGTGACTACACATTAGTGAGTGGAGAGAAAAATGAAAGCCATGAATTTACGTAAAAAAGCCCAGGGTTTTACCCTAATTGAATTAATGATCGTTGTCGCCATTATCGGTATTTTGGCAGCCATCGCATTGCCAGCTTATAAGGAATACGTTAACAAAGGTAAAATCAACGCCTGTTTGAGTGAAGCTTCTACATATGTAAAAGCTGCTTCTGCGGCTGTTATAGGCGAATTAACAGTAGTACCAACTCATACAGCTAGCGCATGTAGCGTTGTAATCACAGCACCAACAGATATGGCATCTCTAAAAGATACTGTAACAACCAAAGCAAGAGATGAAAATACGACCACTATCAGCTGTGATTGGGCAAATGCCACCTGTAAAGCCGGTTCTTAAGTACATTGTTTTGAACCAAAAAAGCCGCTAACAATAGCGGCTTTCTTATACTTCCAAAATTTAATATATCCCGCATTCAACTCAGTAATGAATTAATCCATTCAACCACACACGAGGAAACAAGGCTGGGAGCAATTCCTCATTCTTATAGCTATTCATTAATACTAGCGTCATAACGTTCACCATTAAAAATAATATTATTTTGGTCCATATACCCGCTTTATAAAACTGAAATACATTATCTTGTACTTGCATCGCAATCACAAAAACCAACATCAACTGAGCAAACGGCATAACCATCACACCGCTAAATAATGAATAAACAAGGCCAGATAACAGCGCGTAGGTCACTGGGATAGTTGCCGTCGTAGTATCTTGAGATAAACAAGTAACTTGAGATAAATATCGCAATCTATAATAAACGCGGCTCATTACCCATCCTATCATAACAATGCAGCTGATAATTCCGTATTCATAAAGTAACTGCATAACTGAGTTGTGTGGGTGGGCGTTAGGTAACGGCTTACCTTCAGCCCAAGAAAAACTCATGGGGCCAAACCCAAGCAATGGACTATCTGAGATAGATTGAAGAACATACAACCATAAATCTAATCGCCCTGAGCTGCTTGTTCTTATTTGAAAATTAGCCCCATTAATTAACCAATAAGGGATAATAACGATAAACACCAGCCACAAAAAAATGCCAGACAATATTGTTTTTAGTGTAAGTAAAACGAGTTTTTTGCGTGCTTCTGCATTAACAAAATATAAAAGTATAGTTAATGCCAGAATAAGAGATATCATTGCCCCCCGAGCTTCCGTCTGTAATAACACAACCCAATGCAATGCAATCATCACCATAGATATACGTTTGAACTTAGCTAAATGTTGATTGAAAAATGGTAACAATAATAATGGTACTACCATTACCTGTAGCTGATTAAAAAAACGCACATTTACGTAACCAGATAACAAGCCATGAATGTCAAAACTTTGGGTATCTGCATAAGAAAAAAATAAAAATAAAATGTATTTAACAAGCGTTAGTATAGAAAACAGTAAAATACCGACATAAACTGCAAAGTTTAAACTATCGCGCTGAATAGCTTTCATGCTTATCGTAAATAAATAAAACGCCGTAATAAGTAATCCGTTATTAGCAATTTCAACTATTCCCCAAAAAGGGTGTTTACTGGCAAATGCAGATGCGATAGCTAACACAAAAAAAAGACTTAAAGATAGTAAGCTTACTGTTGACACTCTTACCAGCTCAACGCCCTTAACAAAGCATAATCCCAACGCATAAAACCAAATAAAGCCAATCACCAGAATACGCTTTATATCGTATTCATTATCAACGCCTATAAAGTGAGAAAAGTTAACTGCAAACACTGTTCCAAGCAAAAAAACACATAAGAATGCTATGACTACCATCCAAGAGTAGGCTCTCAACGGCATATAAATACTCCATTTTTACATCTTATCTAACGCGCACAATTATTGGCTATCATACCAATCAATTTATGCATTAGATTCGTTTTTGATATTTAAAATAGATTAATTACAATAAAAATATATTTCATCAAAACTCCTAATTTAACCTATTGAGTACGGTTTTAATCAGGTAGAGATGCAGCGCCAACAAAAGGAAGTCATGCGTACAGCATATGAGTAAAACCTTGTTAACAGAATAATCAATTCCCCTATTATTTCAAAGTTTTGACGAACCATAGTGTACACTTGTTATCATGCTCTAAATAATAGCTTTTTCAATAGACTAAGCATGACAAAATGCTAGAAAGACGTTATTATTTTAACACTTTTGTACAACTGGAGTCTCTATGCCATCTACAGGCCTACATTTGGGTTTATCGACCCTGTTTACCCGTAAGGGCCTGCTAAGTGAAGAGCAGATGGCCAGTGCCATCACTAAATCCCGCCAAAACAAACATGCGCTGGTGAGTACCTTAGTCCAAAGCAAACTCATATCCGCCCGTGCAATTGCAGAGCTTTGTTATGAAGAATATGGCACGCCGCTGCTGGATTTAAATGAATTTGATTTAGGCTCCATCCCAGAAGAGTTCCTCAATAAAAAACTAATCGAAAAACACCGCTGCCTGCCATTATTTAAACGCGGTAATCGCCTTTATATTGGCACCTCTGACCCCACCAATATCGCAGCCCTAGAAGACTTTCAATTTAGTGCTGGCCTGCACGCCGAAGCGATTTTGGTAGAAGAAGATAAGCTAGCAAAAGCATTAGAGAAAATCCTCGAAGAAGATATCAGCGGCCTTGATCTAGGCGGCATGGATGAAGCAGCGCTAGCGGCTATAGAAATTACCGATACTAACAATCGTAGCGATGAGTCCGCAGGTGAAGCCAGTGATGACGCGCCGATTGTGATTTATATTAATAAAATTTTAACCGATGCAATTCGCAAAGGTGCGTCGGATTTACACTTTGAACCCTATGAAAAGCGTTACCGCATTCGTTTTCGTATTGACGGCATATTGCATGAAGTATCAGAGCCGCCCATCAGCTTAGCGGGACGTTTATCTGCCCGTTTAAAGGTGATGTCAAAGCTCGATATTGCCGAGCGCCGCGTGCCACAAGATGGCCGCATTAAAATGAAACTATCGCGCACTAAGTCTATCGACTTTCGGGTCAGCACTTTGCCAACCCTGTGGGGCGAAAAAATTGTAATGCGGATTTTAGACTCTTCCTCCGCGCAATTGGGCATCGAAAAACTCGGCTACGAGCCAGACCAAGAAAAGCTCTACCTTGAAATGCTGGCCAAACCCCAAGGGATGATTTTAGTCACAGGCCCGACTGGTTCCGGTAAAACGGTATCACTCTATACTGGGTTAAATATTCTCAATACCGAAGAGCGCAATATTTCGACCGCCGAAGATCCGGTTGAAATTAACCTTGAAGGCGTTAACCAAGTTCACATTAATTTAAAAGCAGGGCTGACTTTTGCCTCGGCGCTACGCTCATTTTTACGCCAAGACCCTGATGTAGTAATGGTCGGTGAAATTCGCGATCTAGAAACCGCCGAAATTGCCATTAAGGCCGCGCAAACAGGCCACTTAGTATTATCCACATTGCACACTAACTCGGCCGCTGAAACCTTGACCCGTTTAATCAACATGGGCGTACCAGGTTATAATATCGCCAGTTCAGTGAATTTGATTATTGCCCAGCGCCTTGCCCGCCGTCTCTGCCCCGAATGCAAACAAGCTGAAGTTGTCCCAGAGCATGAATTACAACGTTTAGGCTTTAGCCAAGCGCTGATTACCCAAGGCTTTACCACCTTTAAACCTGTAGGCTGTGAGCATTGCTCTGGCGGCTATAAAGGCCGAGTCGGTATTTACGAAGTCATGAAAATGTCCGATGAAATAGCCCGTACTATTATGGAGGGCGGTAACTCCTTACAAATTGCCTCCCAAGCTAAAGCGCAAGGCATGCGAGATTTACGTCAATCGGGATTATTAAAAGTGATCCACGGTGTCACCAGTATTGCTGAGGTCAACCGCGTTACCAGTTTTGGCTAGACCATGCTTGCGTGACAATAGTATTAAGTTAACGCTAGATTTTAGTAACGCCTATGTTTCAGCTAATATTAGCCATAATCGATACATAGTCGGCCTTAACCCACAGGCATCATTACTGTTATCAATGTGGTTTGCCGTTAATGGTTATTTACACATTTTATTTTATAGGGATCATTTATGGCAACGGCAACCACGGGCAGAAAATCTCGCGCTAAAAAATCAGATAAAAAAAGCCAGCCAAAAATCTATACCTTCGAATGGAAAGGCATTAATCGCGACGGTAAAAAAATATCCGGTGAGCTCAGAGGTGCGGCTGCGGCTGAAATCCGCAGCCAGCTTAAATCTCAAGGGGTTAACCCCAAAAGCGTGCGTAAGCAATCTTCTCCCCTGTTTAAGCTCGGTGAAGCTAACATATCCCCGATGGATATCGCCATGATGACCCGCCAAGTCGCGACTATGCTCGCAGCAGGCGTACCTTTGGTGACTACCATTGAACTGCTTGGCCGTGGCCACGAAAAAGCCAAAATGCGTGAGTTATTAGGTACCATCCTCACTGAAATCCAATCGGGTATTCCCTTATCCGATGCCCTGCGCCCCCATAGGCGTTACTTTGATGACTTATATGTCGACTTAGTTGCCGCAGGTGAACACTCAGGCTCGCTCGATACCGTATTTGATCGGGTTGCAACCTACAAAGAAAAAACTGAACAGCTTAAATCTAAAATTAAAAAAGCCATGTTTTACCCCGCTGCGGTGGTCATCGTTGCTATATTGGTGACCTCGTTATTACTGCTTTTTGTAGTGCCACAATTTGAAGATATTTTTAAAGGCTTTGGCGCAGAACTGCCAGCCTTTACTCAGCTCATTGTGGGTATTTCACGATGGATGCAAGCTGCTTGGTATATCATATTGGCGGCAGTGGTACTGGCGATATGGCTGTTCGTAAGAGCCCATAGAAACTCACAAATGGTGCGCGATAGAGTCGATGAAATTATTCTTAAAATTCCCGTTATTGGTAATATTTTACATAAAGCGGCCATGGCGCGCTTTGCCCGAACCTTAGCCACTACCTTTGCCGCAGGCGTGCCTTTAATTGATGGTATGGAGTCCGCCGCGGGCGCATCGGGTAATGCGGTTTATCGCAAATCGATATTAAAAATTCGCCAAGAAGTAATGGCGGGGATGCAGATGAACGTTGCGATGCAAACCACGGGGCTATTCCCCGACATGATGGTGCAAATGGTGATGATCGGTGAAGAATCAGGTTCCTTAGATAATATGCTCAATAAAGTTGCCAACATTTATGAGATGCAAGTTGATGATGCCGTGGATGGTTTATCCAGTTTGATAGAGCCAGTGATGATGGTGGTCATTGGTACACTGGTAGGTGGCTTAATTGTTGGTATGTATCTGCCTATCTTCCAAATGGGAAATATCGTAGGCTAGCGCCTCGCTTTAATTGCAGCAATTTTAATAATTTAATAATAAGAACCGTTAATGAATGAATTTATCTCTCTTTTTAGCCAATCTCTAAACCAGAACCCTTGGCTGTTTATTGCTTTAAGCTTTATTTTTGCCGCCACCATTGGCAGTTTTTTAAACGTAGTCATTCATCGCTTTCCGGTGATGATGAAGCGCGAATGGCAGCAGGAATGTAACCAGTATTTGCAGGAGTATCACGCCGATATCGTTACGCAAATCGGCATTGATAAACTTAATAAACCTATCGATAGTTTCCCCGATAAATATAACCTGCTGCTGCCAGGCTCTGCCTGCCCTAAGTGTAAAACGGCTATTAAACCTTGGCATAACTTACCCATTTTTAGCTGGCTAATGCTCAAAGGTAAGTGCGCAGCTTGCCAAGCGCCAATCTCTGCCCGCTACCCCATTATTGAGTTAATCACAGGGTTATTGGTAGCAACACTCGCTTGGCATTTTGGCCCAAGCTGGCAATTTGTATTTGCTAGCATACTCACCTTTGTACTGGTAGCGCTCACGGGGATTGACCTAGATGAAATGCTACTGCCCGACCAAATGACCTTGCCCTTGCTTTGGCTAGGTTTGATTATTAATTTAAATCATACCTTTGCCAGCCCAACCGATGCCATTATTGGCGCAGCGGTAGGTTATTTAAGTTTATGGTCTATTTTCTGGTTATTTAAAATAATCACAGGTAAAGAAGGTATGGGCTACGGCGACTTTAAGTTGTTGGCCGTATTCGGAGCTTGGTTAGGTTGGCAAATGCTGCCGCTGGTGATTTTACTCTCGTCCCTTGTCGGCGCTGTTATTGGCGTAACTATGATTGTCAGTAAACATCTCAAGCAAGGAAACCCTATCCCATTTGGCCCTTATATTGCGGCGGCGGGTTGGATAGCACTGCTCTTTGGTCAACAAATTGTGGATTGGTATTTAGGAACTCTATAGAGCGGACTTCGTCCTTCTAGGGTGCTGCAAAAAACGCAGCGGCTAGAAAATGTAGAACGGGCTTCGCCTTTATAGATTCTCGCAGGACAAAGTCCGCCTTAGCAGCGAAGCGCTCTAGCTCCTAGTAGAGATTCGTCCTTCTTGGCTTTTAAGAGAAAGTTATGTCCAAATTTATTGTTGGTTTAACGGGTGGCATCGGTAGCGGTAAAACGACTGTCGCCAATTTATTTGCCGCACAAGGGATTACCTTAGTCGATGCCGATATCGTTGCCCGTGACGTTGTGGCTCAAGGTTCTGTCGGACTTAAAGCGATTGAGGCCCATTTTGGCGCTGAGATTTTAACCCTAGAGGGCGAGCTTGACCGCGCCAAACTGCGACAACGAATATTTAATCATCCAGACGAACGGGAATGGTTAAACCAATTACTCCACCCCATGATCCGCGCAGAAATGCTCGCTCAAGTCGAAAAAGCCACCTCAGCCTACGTAATTATGGTAGTGCCCTTGCTATTTGAGAATGGGTTAGATAGGTTAGTCAATCGGACTTTAGTGGTGGATATTTCGCCTGAGTTACAAGTCAACCGTACTGTAAAGCGGGACAATGTTGATGTGTCGCAAGTTAATAACATCATCAATAGTCAGTGTAGTCGTAGTGAAAAGCTCGCTAAAGCCGATGATGTTATTGATAATCAGGGAGAGATATCCAGCTTAAAACGACAGGTGCTCGCCTTGCATCAGCAGTATTTACAATTATCGGGTAATGATAACGCCTATGACTGAATTAGTTTACGAACAGCCCTTAAACGAGAAAATTCGTAGCTACTTGCGGCTCGAATATCTCGATAAGCAGCTGCAAAGTAACCTAAGCCACGACCACCAACATCGCTGTTTTTATCCGCTGTTTTCCCTGTGTGAATTATCTGAACGCTGTGATTACCGCAATGAAATATTAAAAGACATTGAGCGGCACTTGCTGCAACTCAATAAATGGCAAGAGTTAGACAGCGCCGACCACCAGCAAATTAATATTTACATCAACGCCCTCACCCAAGCTCGCGAACATCTACAAAAACCTGAACGCTTCGGCAGCCAATTAAAACAAGACCGCTTTATCTCGGCACTACGACAACGTTTTGGCATGCCAGGCGCTTGCTGTAACTTCGACCTACCGCAATTACATTTTTGGCTCTCCAAGCCATGGGAAGAAAAACAGCAGGATTATCGCACTTGGATAGCACATTTTGAGCCTTTACTCACACCCATAGCACTATTACTGCAATTAACTCGTAGCACCGCCCATTATGATAATGCCATTGCCCATGCAGGCTTTTATCAAGGCGACAGCGCCCAAGCGCTCGCTTTAGTGCGGGTTAAAGTCGATGCTGCTCACGGTTGCTACCCTACTATTAGCGGCCATAAAAACCGTTTTGCCATCCATTTTGTACAGTTTGAACACCAACGCCACTCTGACCGTTCGATTGATTTCTTACTGGCTACCTGTGCATGAAGCCTTTACACTAACGGCCTGAAAACCGTTCGTTGGGGTAGACGCATTATCGCTGTAACCCAAAGAATCGCCGTAAACCAAGAGAGCCATTATGCCATTAACTGTTAACTGCCCCATTTGTAAAACTGCTGTTGAATGGGTACCACAATCGGCCTTTAAACCCTTTTGTAGCGAACGCTGTAAGCTGATTGATCTCGGCGATTGGGCATCAGAAAAACATGTTATCCCTGTCAAAACAGAATTTGATCCCGAAGCATTTGATGAGTTTGATCTCGATGAAGGCGACTTTTTCAAAGAATAATTTGTAGCATGATGCAGCGATACTCAGCTTAAATCCTCACTGTGATGACTTTTCCAACCCTAATCAATAGACAAACATTATGACTAAACGCATCCATGTGGCCGTAGGTGTTATTACCAATTCGGCTGGTGAAATACTGTTAGCTAAACGGCCAGACCATTTACATCAAGGTGGCAAATGGGAGTTTCCGGGCGGAAAAGTTGAAGCGGGAGAAACCGTTACGCAGGCACTTATCCGTGAATTAAAAGAAGAAGTGGCTCTGGACGTCACAGATAGCCGCCCCTTTATGGCGCTGAGCTTTGATTATCCCGATAAACAAGTGCTACTTGATATCCATTTGGTTACCGAGTTTAACGGCACAGCCCAAGGGCTAGAAGGTCAACTAATTGCTTGGGTGACTAAAGCCGATTTAATAAAATACGACTTCCCCGATGCTAATAAGCCGATTCTGGAAAAGCTTCTCGCACCCTAATCTGTAGAGTAATCAGCACTGCAGAAGTAAACTCAAGTGCGCGACCAAATAGCCACTGCGCCCTCTATAGAGCTACGTGACTAAGCCAGTTGGTGAGTTTATATAAGTAATGCGTGATCTTGCTTGCAGCAAATTAATAATCCGCTTTTATCACATAGAGAATAATGTTTGAATCAAATCTCATTCTTTCTCTTCGATTTTAAGGGCGCATCATGCACAATAACATTAAGGCATTTATAGCCACTACCGCCTTGTTTTTTAGTTGTCAGGTACTTGCCAACGGTGGCTGTGGATTTGAAGAACAACAACAGGGTTTAATTGCCACCTGCAGTGAGGAGAAACAAGAAGTGATATTAACTGGCGTAGTAGAAGCACAACATTTAGTCACAGATCTTAATGAGTTTGCCGACGGCTATAAAAGCTATCAAGTCGATACTGCAGCCATTGCCCCGCTAAAAACCGTTACCGAACCGACTGAGATTATTGTAATCATTGGTACTTGGTGCCCAGATTGTCACCGTGAAACACCGCGCTTTATCCGTATCATGGAAGAAGTCGCTAATCCCAATATTAAAGTGACTTATATTGGTGTCGATCGCAGCAAAAAAGATCCACAAGGCTTAGCGGCTAAATACGAATTTACTCGTATACCGACCTTTATTGTGCTGCAGCAAGGCAAAGAAATTGGCCGTATTGTAGAGCGTCCAACCGTTTCCTTAGAAAAAGATTTAGCTGAAATTGTAAAATAATCAACTCAGTAAAAACAACAAAGGCCGCTATGCGGCCTTTAATATTTTATCCATCAGGCTAGTTAGCCTCGTCAATAATCCGCTGGGCTAACATTACTAATACCCCTTCACGCAATGCCCCGCCCGATAAAGCTAACTGTTCAATACCCAATAACTCAAACAAAGCCAATAAGATAGCGACACCTGCGGTAAAAGTTGGTGCCCGTTCACTGCAAAGCCCTAAAATACCTGTTAGGCCAATATCATCTTGGATAAGAATTTCAGCCTTTAGCTGATGTAACACATCAAGAGTTATCGTCTCAGACAAACCACGGTGAAGTAGCACTTCGACCACAGATTGCACCGCACCAGAAGCCCCCACAACACAGTGCCAACCGAGATCACGTAAAGTATGCCTATGCTCAGCTAGCGTTGTTAACACCTGCTGTTTAGCATCATCAAAATCAAGCTGTTGCAACGGCATACTACTGAAAAACTGGCGGTTATAAGTTACGCTACCAAAAGGTAAACTGGTTTTGAACAATACTTGCTGCCCATCACCAATAATAAACTCAGTACTTGCGCCGCCAATATCAATCACTAAACGTCGGCCATGACCGCGAGTCGTGGCCACCATACCTTGATAGATAAGCTCAGCTTCACGCATACCAGAGATAATTTCGATCGGATGACCAAGCAGTGGCAATGCACGTCGACTAAACTCATCGGCATTACTAACATTACGTAGAGTCGCGGTGGCAATCACTGCGACATGATTGGCCTCTATCTTATGTTGCACTAACATCTGGGCAAACATGCTCAAACAGTCGAGACCGCGTTGCATCACGTCATGGCTTAATATGCCATCATCGCCAATGCCTTCGGCAAGCCTCACCTTTCGTTTATATTTCGCAATAATATGTGGCTGATCACCACGGGTTCTGGCGATCAGCATATTAAAACTATTTGAGCCTAATGTTATGGCTGCATAAGCGGGTGTTGGCATTTACGAATGTCTACGAGTCCTGTCATGACGAGGAGGACGCGTCCCACTCCGTGGCGCACCTGAACGGCTTGCCCCTGAACGATCACGCAAATTACGTGTGCCGCTAGGATGTTTACGGTGGATTTTTGCAGGAGTGGGTATATCGGCCAGCAAAGCGTCACTGTCGTAATCGCTAACAGGAATCGAATGATTAATATAGCTTTCGATAGCGGGTAAATTCAACGCATACTCTTCGCAGGCAAAACTTATCGACATGCCTTTATTACCCGCACGACCCGTACGACCGATACGGTGTACATAGTCTTCGCAATCATCAGGTAAATCATAGTTATACACGTGTGACACATCAGAGATATGTAAACCACGCGCAGCAACATCGGTCGCCACTAATATATCTAACTGACCACTGGTAAATTGCTCAAGAATACGGATACGTTTCTTTTGCGGCACATCACCCGTTAATAAACCGACACGATGGCCGTCACCTTCAAGCCATGACCAAAGCGTTTCACAGCTGTGCTTAGTGTTGGAGAAAACAATGGCTTTTTCTGGCCAATCTTCTTCAATTAAGGTCAGTAGTAAACGCATTTTATGTTCTTGCGAAGGATAAAAAATTTCTTCTTTAATATTTTTAGAGGTTTTTTCTTCAGGCTCAATTTCAACTTTAACCGGCTCGTTCATATGATCATAAGCCAGCTCTTGCACTTTCATCGACAAGGTTGCTGAAAATAGCATGTTCAGACGTTGATTAGCCTCAGGCATACGTCTAAACAAGAAACGGATATCTTTAATAAAACCAAGATCGAACATGCGATCGGCTTCATCTAATACCACAGCCTGAATTGAATTTAAGCCAATAATACCTTGGCGAACGTAATCAATAATGCGGCCTGTAGTACCGATCAAGATATCAACACCTTGGTCCAACACTTTACGCTGAACGTCGTAACTTTCGCCGCCGTAAACAATACCCACCTTTAAGTGTGTGTGTTTAGCGAGTAAAATAGCGTCTTTAGCAATTTGAATGGCTAATTCGCGAGTCGGGGCCATTATGATGGCGCGAGGCTGATTTATCAGTCGACCTTCAGGAATGGGTATTGATAGCAGGTGGTTAAACGTGGCGACCAAAAAGGCCATTGTCTTGCCTGTGCCCGTTTGTGCTTGACCAGCGATATCTTTTGATTGAAGTAATATAGGCAGAGATAACGCCTGAATCGGCGTACAAAATTCGAAGCCGTTCTCGGCAAGAGCCTGTTTAACCTCAGGATGTAGAGGTAGGTCGGCAAACCTTTGGGTAGATAGATGTGTTTCGCTCATAGCGCAAGCTTACCTGTTGAGGTTGCAATAAGATACTCGATCGTTTGAAATAGCCACATTGTAAAAAAAGGTAACTTGAAAAGCTATTTTTCAACCCCAATATACATGGTAAGCCATTAACAAACCAGCAATGGCAGCCAAACTGGAGAACATCATGAGCGATAAAATTATATACCTGAGTGACGACAGCTTCGAAAGCGACGTATTAAAGTCTGATTTGCCAGTATTGGTAGACTTTTGGGCCGAGTGGTGTGGCCCTTGTAAAATGATCGCTCCAATTTTAGACGATGTGTCTGAAGAATATGCTGGTCGCCTGACTATCGCTAAATTAAACGTTGACCAAAACAATGTTTCTCCAGCGAAATATGGCGTTCGCGGCATTCCAACGCTACTGTTGTTCAAGAACGGTGAGTTAGCGGCGACTAAAGTTGGCGCGCTATCAAAAACACAATTGAAAGAATTTATTGACGCGCAAATCTAATTTAATCGCGTAATGAATGACCTCCGACACAAGCAATAAATTAATTGTGTCGGAATCTCCCTAAATTTCTGGACGCCCCGCTTTGTTAGTGCTACTTTAATAACCAGATTCTTTCTAATAACCTCTTCTCGCTCGTCAATCACTATCCTGAATTACATCCTTACTGATTGAGCGGTAAGCTTTGTCGCGTAACACAAGACCCCCAAAATGAACTTAACTGAATTAAAAGACACGCCGATTTCTGACCTAGTCTTGCTAGCTGAAAATATGAAGCTCGAAAATATGGCCCGCGCTCGCAAGCAGGACATTATTTTCTCAATCCTTAAAGCCCACGCAAAAAGTGGAGAAGACATTTTCGGCGGTGGGGTATTAGAAATACTCCAAGACGGCTTCGGCTTCTTACGCAGCTCAGACGGTTCTTATTTAGCTGGCCCAGACGACATTTATGTCTCGCCAAGCCAAATTCGCCGCTTCAACATGCGCACGGGTGATACCATTTTTGGTAAAATACGCCCACCTAAAGAAGGCGAGCGTTATTTTGCCCTATTGAAAGTCAACGAAGTTAACTTCGATAAACCTGAAAACTCTCGTAATAAAATCCTCTTTGAAAACTTAACGCCACTCCACGCAGAAGAACGTATGCGTATGGAACGCGGTAACGGCTCAACAGAAGATATTACCGCGCGTATTCTGGATTTATGCTCACCGATTGGTAAAGGTCAACGTGGTTTGATTGTTGCACCGCCAAAAGCTGGTAAAACCCTATTACTTCAAGGCATTGCTCAAAGCATCAGCTACAACAACCCAGAAGTGGTGTTGATGGTATTGCTGATTGATGAACGCCCAGAAGAAGTAACAGAAATGCAGCGTCTTGTTAAAGGCGAAGTTATTGCATCAACCTTCGATGAGCCAGCCAGCCGCCACGTACAAGTTGCTGAAATGGTGATTGAAAAAGCGAAACGCTTGGTTGAGCACAAGAAAGACGTCGTCATTCTACTCGACTCTATCACCCGTTTAGCCCGTGCCTATAACACTGTCATCCCTTCATCGGGTAAAGTGTTAACCGGTGGTGTCGATGCTAACGCCCTACACCGTCCAAAACGCTTCTTTGGTGCAGCACGTAACATCGAACACGGCGGCAGCTTGACTATTATCGCCACGGCGTTGGTCGATACCGGTTCTAAGATGGACGAAGTGATCTACGAAGAATTTAAAGGTACAGGTAACCAAGAGCTACATTTGTCACGTAAAGCGGCAGAAAAGCGTGTGTTCCCGGCCATTGACTTCAATCGCAGCGGCACGCGTCGTGAAGAAAAACTGACGACTCAAGAAGAGCTGCAAAAAATGTGGATCCTGCGTAAGATTTTGCATCCTATGGATGAAGTCAGCGCAATGGAATTCTTAATCGATAAATTGGCGATGACCAAAACTAACGAAGAATTCTTCACTGCGATGAAACGCTCTAAGTCTTAAGCTTAGATCGCAACATCAATCTAAAAGCCGCATTCTGCGGCTTTTTTGTTATCTACGCTTTTTTACTCAAATACTTTATTCAAGTTTTACTCAAAACTTGACCATATTGCCAACGTATCACCCGCTGTCACGGTATATCACATCAACAATATAAGCCCTTGTAATCACTAGCATGATTAGCACAAAAAACCAAATTGTCAGTTTTGTTTTTAGGCATAACGCAATGGAATGCATTAATTCAATTGTTTTATATTTGTTTGTTTTTATGATTGATTTTGTGATCTTATTCTAAGAATTGCACTCTGTCTGGTGAGTTAGCTCACGCTTTAAATCTGTAATACTGACCGCTAATTTAGGTTGTTGCTATCGTGTAAATTGCCAGAAGGTACCCAACAATAAATGACATAGGTAAATCCAAGATGACAAACGTGACGCGAGCTCACAAGAAGGTGAGTACACAACTCAGTCACCCATGGTCAGCAAAAGCTGATTGGTTACAGAGTGCGACGGGCATTCTGCTCGGTTTGTTTTTACTGCTGCACATGCATTTTGAATCCAGCATTTTGCTCGGAAAAGAAGCCTTTTATCAGGTAGTGCAATTACTTGAAGGCGGAATGTTTAGCCCCTCAGGGCATGGTTTTCCACTTGTCACCAAAGTGTTTTCAGTGTTCATGTTACTGGTGGTGATACTACATGCAGCGCTAGCGTTACGGCGTTTTCCTGCGCAATTGGGCCAATGGCGCGCCTTACGCACGCACATGAAAAATATTAACCATAAAGATACTCACGCGTGGTTCTGGCAGCTGGTCACTGGATTTATCTTATTTTTCCTCGTACCAGCACATCTCTTTACTATGATTATGAATCCCGAAATTGGCCCGCATTTATCGGCCGAACGGGTGTATCACGATAATGCTTGGTTACTGTATGCCCTGCTACTGCCTGCAGTTGTGATACACGCCATGATTGGCTTGTATCGAGTCGCACTGAAATGGGGTTTATCTAGCCGACGTACGGCCCTAAGTAACGTCGCTAAGATGTTGATTACCTATCTATTATGTCTTGGTGCTGCCAGCCTGATTACCTACTTATTTATTGGCAGTGAACTTGGCACACCAGTCCAACCCTTTGTGCCGAAATAACAATGAAGCTGACAATAACAACAGATCCGATTAAGGAGCAGGCGTGAAACTGATTTATACCGATTCATTAGTGGTAGGTGCTGGATTGGCGGGGTTAAGGGTGGCCATCGCGTCAAAAGAGCGTGGGCTTGATACCTTAGTGTTATCACTCATTCCTGCGAAACGCTCTCACTCAGCAGCCGCCCAAGGTGGCATGCAGGCAAGCTTAGGCAATACCGTTAAAGGCATGGGCGATGATGAGGATGTACATTTTCAAGATACGGTAAAAGGCTCTGATTGGGGCTGCGATCAAGATGTCGCGCGCATGTTTGTCCACTGTGCGCCTAAAGCCGTGCGCGAGCTGGCTAATTGGGGCGTGCCTTGGTCAAGGGTGAGTGCAGGCCCAAGGGACGTGATTGTTAACGCGCAAAAAGTGACTTTGCATGAGGCGCAGCAAGCCCATGGCCTGATTAACGCCCGAGACTTTGGCGGCACAAAAAAATGGCGCACTTGCTATACGGCCGATGGTACCGGCCACTCCTTGTTATATGCTATGGATAACAAAGCGATTGCTATGGATATTCCTGTGCATGAACGTATCGAAGCATTGGCACTCATTCACGATGGCAAGCGCTGCCATGGCGTGATCGCCCGCTGTTTGATAACCGGTGAACTCAGGGCCTATGTGGCTAAGTCCACCACTATCGCTACTGGCGGATATGGCCGCATTTATGAAGTGTCGACCAATGCGATTATCTGTGAAGGCATTGGCCAAGCGCTGGCGCTAGAAACCGGCGTAGCAAGGCTTGGCAATATGGAAGCGGTACAATTCCATCCCACTGCCATCGTTCCTGTGGGTATTTTAACGACGGAAGGGTGCCGTGGTGATGGCGGTTTATTGCGCGATAAAGACGGTTATCGCTTTATGCCTGACTATGAGCCCGATAAAAAGGAGTTGGCATCGCGGGATGTAGTATCGCGCCGCATGACCGAACATATACGTAAAGGTAAGGGCGTCGATAGCCCCTATGGGCCGCATTTGTGGCTGGATATTACCCAGTTAGGTCGCAAGCATATTGAAACCAACCTTAGGGAAGTACAGGAAATCTGCGAAAACTTTTTAGGCATCGATCCCGCTAAAGATTGGATCCCTGTGCGCCCAACCCAGCATTATTCTATGGGCGGCATTAGAACCAATGCCACCGGTGAAAGTCCGCAGCTTAAAGGCTTGTTCAGCGTCGGCGAAGCGGCGTGTTGGGACATGCATGGGTTTAACCGTTTAGGCGGTAACTCGTTGGCTGAAACCGTGGTTGGCGGTATGATTATCGGTAAGTATGTCGCCGATTTTTGTGAGAACAATAGCTTAGAAATCAACACTCAACTTGTCGAGCAATTTATGCAGCAAGTACAAAGTGAAATTGATCTGCTCCTCGAGGGTGATGGTGCTGAAAGTGCCTTTACACTCAAACACGAAATGCAGCGCATCATGATGAATTATGTGGGGATTTTCCGTAATGGCCCCGAGCTTGATAAAGCCGTTGCTGAGCTTAAAGTGCTGCTTGAACGTTCGCGCAAACTTGGGCTCAAGTGTAAGAAACGTCACGCTAATCCTGAGCTAGTTGAAGCTTTGCGGGTCAAGCGTATGCTCAAAGTCGCGCTGACAGTGGCCTGCGGCGCAGCGGCGCGAACCGAGAGTCGTGGGGCCCACGCCCGTGAAGATTTTCCGCAGCGAAATGACCGCGATTGGTTAAATCGCACCTTAGCCAGTTGGCCCGATCCCGAGGCACTCGAACCTGTGCTTAATTACGAAGCGCTCGATGTGATGAAGATGGAACTCCCGCCGGGTTATCGTGGTTATGGCATCAATAACGCCATAGCCCATCCCGATACCGAAAAACGTGAGCAGCAGATTGCCGAGATTTTAGCTGAGCTAGGCGACGATGCCGACCGTTATCAACGCCAGCGCGCCCTTATGCCCTTTGAATTGCCCGAAAGCTTGCAACCCAGTAATGAACGATTGAGTGATACCTTAAAAATCCCATCTGCCAATGTGTTAGGAGAGAAATCATAATGACTCAAGGTCGCTTACTCACCTTTTATATCTTTCGTTATGATCCACAGGAGCCAGACGATAAGCCCAAAATGGTGCGTTATCAGCTTACTGAAACGCCGGGTATGACAGTATTTATCGCCCTCAATAAACTTAGGGAAGAGCAAGATACTTCGTTGCAGTTTGATTTTGTCTGCCGAGCAGGTATTTGTGGCAGTTGCGCTATGGTGATTAACGGTTTTCCGACGTTGGCTTGCCGTACCTTAACCGCCAAATATCCTAAGGGCGACATCACCTTAATGCCACTGCCAGGCTTTGAATTGATTGGTGACCTATCGGTGAATACCGGTAAATTTATGCGCGAATTAGCTGAGCGTTTAAAGTTGTGGTTACACCCTAAGGCTAATGATAGCGATGTGCATCGCCTCGAAGATCCAATGGATCCAGTTGAAGCTGCACGTCTGTACGAGCTAGAGCGCTGTGTTGAGTGTGGCGTATGTGTTTCAGCTTGCGCGACCAAACAAATGCGTGACACCTTTGTTGGCGCTGTAGGTATGATGAAAATAGCTCGTTTTGAAATGGATAGTCGCGACGCTCGCACCGCAGAGGATTTTTACCACGTGATTGGTAATCAGGATGGGGTGTTTGGTTGCATGACTTTGCTCGGTTGCCAAGACAACTGCCCCAAGGATTTACCGCATATGCAGCAAATTGCTTATCTGCGGCGAAAAATGGCCATGACCTTGATTTAGCGCGCTTTATAAATCATAAAAAAGCGCCAATAAGTTTGGCGCTGTTTATCAAGACCATAGGCGTTGCCACTTTAAGTATCAGCTTCGCCGTGAACAACCTATTTAAATAGGTACTGGATGTTCTTTAAATCACCCTTACCTTCGGCAATTTCTTCAGGCGTTAGGCCCGTCACTTCGTGTGGAAACACCAACCAGTCTTCTGAAGCGTGAATGTAGTAATCTGGTTTTAAAGGCACTGCGGTATTTTTAGGTTTGTAATATGGGCAAGCGATACGGATATCGGTTGGCATATTCAGGCGCATAAGTTGGCCTAATTTTTCTTTTAATGCGTGGATACTACGGCCAGAGTCAAACACGTCATCAACAATCAATAAACCGTCACTCGCGTTAGCATTTTCAACAATGTAATGCAGACCGTGGACTTTAATTTCTTTGTTTTGTTTATCGGTACCAATCCCATAATAGGAAGAAGTACGCACGGCAATATGATCGGTTTCGACTTGTTTAAAATCAAAAAACTCCTGCACCGCGATCCCGATTGGAGCGCCGCCACGCCAAATACCCACGATAAACTGCGGCCGAAAGCCACTCTCATAGACCTGCGAAGCTAATAAAAATGAATCTTCTAGCAGTTGTTGGGCGGTTACAAAATACTTTTCTGACATGACACAGTCCCCATCACATTGATTTTATTCTTAGGTCGTTAAAGCAAAAGCTTGTAAGGTCTGTTCGGCGGGTAATTAATCCCAAAACAGCTTTGCCTTAGCAAGTGTAGGCAGCCACCGAATTTGGGAGCGAATTTTATACCAAAAAAATATGATGTGCTGCAGTAATAGTAAGAACTTGCATGACAACAGACATTTATTTTGCCTTTTTAGGCCAAAAACAACAAAAAGGCCACCCTAAGGTGGCCTAAAAGCAGCGAGTACATACCTGCATTAAACGATAGGCGTAATCACATGCTGGCCTACTTTTGCCTTAGCACTATAACCACGGGTCGTTGCAGCTTGGAAGTCCTTCGACAGAATAGTATCCACATAATACCAATCACTGCGAACCTCTTCGGCAGTGAAAGTGAGGGTCATAAAGCCACGATCGCTTAAGTTAGCGTACTTAAGATCGGGCACTAATTCGACGATAGCCGCTTCAGTCGCGGGGAGCTGTTCCGCGGGTAGATTCAAGTAATATTCAAGCCCCGGCGAGGACACTGAACTAGTCGCAAACTCAACACCAACGGTATCGCCACTGACGTCTTTAAGCTCATTCGCCCACGCATTGTGCGTATCACCGGCGATCACCACTAGGTTGAGGTTTTTCGATTTAGCCGTACCTAAAATGATTTCACGCTCATAGGCATAACCATCCCAAGCATCTAAGTTGTATGGGATGGCGGGTAATTGCAGTAACGCGATTGTTTCAGGTGTTAATAGCGCTTGATTGACTTGCAAATATTGCAACTCTTGGGCTGTAAGTGTGGGATCATTTGCCGCCGCGCGCGCCGCTAACTTAGCTAAAGCGCCTAACATGGCATATTGCGGAATGCTCATCTGCTGAGTCGCAATCGCAGCAGGCAATGACATCTTACCCATTAAAACCTGTTGCCCTAATACCTGCCACTTGCCCGTTGCTTGCAGCAAAGTGCCCTGCAGCCAAAGTAATTGCGTCAGGCCCAGCATAGTGCGAGTGGTCGATGTGACATCGGCAAGAAAACGCTCGCCCGCAAATGAACCCGTTGTGGCATCCATATAGTCAGCATAATCAAGCTGTTTATCACGGGCTAATACACGAGTATCCAACATATGCAGATCGACTAAATTACCGTAGCTAAAACTGCGGTAAATCTCTTCATGGTTCCCTTCGCGCCATGGACGAATAGGTAACCATTCGAAATAAGCTTGCAGTGCCGCTTCTTTGCGGACGGCAAAATCCCCTTCGTCTTCGTTGTGATTCTCGGCGCCATCACGCCAAGTATCATTGGCGACTTCATGGTCATCCCACACTGTGATAAAAGGCACTTTCGCATGTAACTTTTGCAAACTGGTATCAGTATGGTACTGACCATAACGAGTGCGATAATCATCCAATGTCAGTAATTCATTGGCGGGTAATACTTCACGGCCAAGTTCTGCTGCATGCTCACTAGCATAGCCGCCACGGGCATATTCATAGATATAGTCGCCTAAATGCACCACAGCATCTAAGTCTTCCTGCGCCGCAGCTAATTCATATACGTTAAAGTATCCGGCTGGAAAGTTAGCACAGGACATAACAGCTAATTTGACAGAGCTTACATCGCCCTCAGGCAGAGTGCGGGTTTTACCCACTACGGAAGTTTTGCCACCTGCCATAAAGCGATAAAAGTAGTTTTGTCCCGCACGTAAACCACGGGCATCAACCTTAACGGTATAATCACGGCGAGCATTAGTCACCATCTCACCTGTCGTCACTAATTGAGTAAAGGCCGCATCACTTGCCACTTGCCAGCTCACTTTCACATCGCCCTCAGACTCAGGCGTGACACGGGTCCAAAGGATCACGGCGTAAGCCGCTGGATCGCCACTGGCAATCCCATGTAAGAACTGTGCGGCCACAGAATTATCGTTATCACTATCGCTACAGCCCATCAAGCCGTAAGAAATCACAGCAACGCCAACACCTTTGGCTGACATAGCCAAAAAATCACGACGAGTTACGGTACGATTCATTATTATTCCTTGCTAGCTAAAGCTTCACTGGTATGAGGTCTAATGAAACACCGATTGTGGGACATCACTGTTACACATTTATGACATCTTTATCAGCCTTTTATGATTTCCATAAATTCAAATACTTATACTGAATTATGTACTTTATCTGTACAGGGCTAGCGCAGCCAACAAGGAAGCTGTTAACATCGGTAAAGGCTAACGCAGCCGGTTGAATGCACGCCAAGAGAAGGAATTTATACATGAAAGTCAGCGACATTATGAGTGACCAAGTCATCTGCATCAGCGATGGCGCCAGTTTGAAAGATGCCCATCATCTGATGCAAACCCGTGGCGTACGCCACTTACCGGTGATTTCTGAAATAGATGGCACCCTCGTTGGCGTACTCACCCATAAAAAGATGATCGCCAGTGTGATGTCGATGCTAAATAAATACGGCCAAGGTGCGCTTGACCGTAAAGAGCGTTACACACCGATTGATACTGTGATGGATAAAGACTGCCAGCATCTGACCGCCGATGAGCCTTTAACTGTGGTGGTGGAATATTTTATCGAGAATAAGCTAGGCTGCTTACCCGTTGTTGATGCCGATAAAAAGGTACTAGGTATCGTCACCTCATCGGACTTTATTAAACTGTGCCGCACTTTACTACAGCAAAAAAACTAATATTATTATCAAGAATACGCAGCCGATGTGTGCTGCGCTATCATTGAGTGCACTCAAAAATCGCTAAAGCGAATTCACAGTAGGAATACGATTAAAACGTTGCCAACGGCCAGAGCGCCAGCGATATACCATAATCAAACCACGCACCCATTCATCGGCAGCAACAGCCAGCCAAGCAGCAAGTACGCCATAACCTAAGTGAAGGCCAAACAACCACGCAAATAAAACGCCTATCCCCCACATGCTAAAAAGGCCTACCCATACAGGAAACGCCACATCACCAGCACCTTTTAATGCCGAAATAATGACTAAATTAAATACCCGCCCAGTTTCAAGCGCGATAGAACCAGCCAGTAATACCGCCGTTAATTGGATGACTTCCTCGTTTTCACTCAACCAGCCGATAATAGTGAATCGCTGCCAATAAAAAATTAACACTATGGCTAACGAAGCCACAAAACCCACCAGACAGTAACGCTGCACCCTAGTGGTTATTTCATCAAACCATTGTTTACCGACATAGTACCCAGTCTGAATTTGCGTCGCTTGTCCAAGCGCCACCGCAAAACAATAGATAAAACGGCTGATGTTTAAACCATAGGTGTAAGCCGTAAGCGATAAAGTGCCCATTTGGCTGATAAAATAGATAATGGTCATCTGCGCGACATTATAAGACAGCATCTCACCGGCATTGAGTAGACCAATGCGCATCACGCGCCAATAAGTGCTGCGCGGCAATAATTTAAGACGGTGCAGTGGCAGCGGGATTTTTTTATGGCGGATCACCAGTAACATAATCACAGCGCCGATAATCTGGCTGGTCACTGTGGATATCGCTACCCCAGTCACGCCATAAACGGGCAAATCAAAGGGAGAATATAGGGCAATATAGTTACCGATGACGTTCATCAAACCTGTACTTGACGTCACTAACATAGCCGAGCGAGTGAAACCGTAACTCCTTAAAATTGCAGCAAAAGCAATGTTCATCACTAGGCCAAGACTCAAGCTGCCGCAAATCACTAAATAGTCATAGCCAAAACCTGCTACATCGTGTTCCAGCGCAAACAGGCCGATAATTCCCTCAGCGCCGAAGAACATTGACGTGCCCATAATCAGCGCGAGTAACAAACTCAATGCAATACTTGCCACCCCTATATCGACAGCCTGCTGCGACTGACCAGCACCATTATTTTGGCTTATTAAAATGCTCGCGCCTGTGCTCACCATCATCGACATGACCATCATGAAGAACATCAACTGAGTCGTGAGCCCCACCGCCGCTACCGCGTTATCGGAATAATGGCTGAGCATAAAAATATCACTGATCCCAAGCAGCGACTGCAGTAAGGTCTCGATAAAAATCGGCCATGTGAGGGCGACGATACTCATGCGTTGTTGCAATGTTTTAGGTACTTTAGCCACGGAAAATCCTGCAAATAGAGAACGAATAGCGATGTGAGCGCTGGGTCAATGAATTTGTCTAAACAATATATAGGCAAGCGACAGAATAAATACTGAAAGCAACTTTCACAAACAAACCATAAAGCATAATAAAACGCTGATAAAGGCGAAAAAACAAGCACCAACGCCCTTAACCTCAACTTTACAGGTAATTTTATTACAATATTATGCACCACTCAATTGGCAAAGTGACCAATGTCGTAAAAACCTTAACCAACTCTCAATGATATACATTTACCAATAAAAAAAGGCTTTCTATTGGGATAGAAAGCCTTTTAAACACATTAATATTAGGACTTAAGCGCGCTTATTTCGATACGCCAAAAACAACAAGATGATGCCTACAGCGAGGAAAGGTAAGCTGAGTAATTGGCCCGCGCTTAAGAGCGTTTCAGAGTAAGCCGCTTGGCTGACTTTAATCGACTCAATCGCAATGCGCGCACTAAATACCAGCACCAAAAACAAGCCAAAAATCGCCCCATGCCGTTGTTTAATTTGGGTATATTGATACAGAGCATACAGACCAATAAAGATAGCCAAATAGGTAAACGCCTCATAGAGCTGTGCCGGATGTCTTGGCAACATATCAACACGGGCAAATATAATGCCCCAAGGTTGAGTCGTTGGGTCGCCTAAAATCTCTGAGTTGGCAAAGTTCGCCATCCGTACAAAAAAGCCAAAAATGGCGGTGGCAATCGCCAGTCTATCCAACAAAAATAAGAAGGGTAGCTTCACTTTACGTTGGTAATAATACAGCGCAAGAATCGCACCTAGACCACCACCGTGACTCGCTAATCCCCCTTCCCAAATCGCCAAAATCTTCAGCGGGTGGGCAAAGTAATAATCCGGATCGTAAAAAATACAATGGGCCAAACGGGCACCGACGATAATGCCGACAACACAATAAATCAGTAGATTATCGAGTGACTCAACATCAAGATTTTCTTTAGTATAAATTCGCTTCATCACCTGAAAACCCGCGGTGATAGCGACAGCAAATAATACGCCATACCAATGTATTTTGAGCCCCATAAACGAGACTAATACAGGATCGAGTTGCCACACTAAGTGTTCCAAATTCAATTACTCCATAACACTGGGTACATGAGCTACGCCAAAAAATATGTTTTACGTGGTTAATACCGATTAAACAAGGCCTGTCGTGCAGAACACTTTACATCGAGCACAATTGCTTAAATTTAAAGCGTTTTCAGTGCGATTGACGCCATCGATATTGCATTGCGTTATCGGCTAATCCTGCAGACGTTAATAAAATTAAACCTCGGTTTGTTTTCGGCTTAATCGTTGGATAATATCGCTATGCTGCGGATATTGTGCTAACAGTGACTCTTGGCTAAATAACTCAAAATCGTCGAAGGTAAAACCAGGCGATACCATGCAGCCCACTAATGAAAAGCCTGCTTGGTTTAGCGCTGAGCCAAAAATACAGCCCTTAGGCACTAAAAATTGTGGCCGCTCACCGGCTGCTAAATCGAGCCCTAACTGCGCGGTGGTTAATACTCCTTCAGGATCAATCATATAAATCGTTAGGGATTGTCCAGCTTGGAAATACCACATCTCGTCGGCAGTCAAGCGGTGGAAATGAGAAACCTCATCTGTGCGCAGCAAAAAATAAATGCTGCTCCATAACACCCGAGTTGAGTCAAAAGACGCCTCAGAGCGGTAAGAAGATCGATAGTAACCACCTTCAACATGCGGCTCTAGTGCTAAATGTTCAATAAAATCATCGGCGGTTTGCATAGTAAGAATACCTGTATCAGTCAATTGGCTTCGCAATTCAAGCCTGTGAGTGTACTCGAAAAACAGTCACTCTCTAAGTGCGCTGATAGCATTTTATGATTTAGGCCACTACGGCAATATGACTAATACAGACTTAGTGCAGATTAAATCAACACAGCTACGATTTTATTTACTAACATAAACAGTAAGATAAAAGTGCTGGCTATAACTCAAAATCACTAAATTAATCTGCATTAGTAAGATTTATTTGTCGCTATCACTGATGGCAACTAAGATACACACACTGCTGGATAAGCTGAGTTTCCACAGGGAACCTATAAATGATCAACATTGAACAGATGGCGTTAGTACTTGATGCATTGCCAGACCCTACTTTTGTATTGTCAAAAAGTGGAAAATATATCGCCGTATTTGGCGGTAAAGATGGGCGTTATTACCATGATGGCAGCGGCTTAATCGGCTTATACCTTGCTGATGTGTTAAAAACAGACAAACTCAATTACTTTTTAACGACGATCGAGATGGCATTGAGCAGCCATAAATTGTTGATTGAGGAATATGAACTCAGTAGCAAAGATGTCAAAGGCTTACCCGATACCGGGCCAGAACACCCCATTTGGTTTGAAGGTCGAATTCAAGCGCTGGATTTTCTTGTTGATAACGAGCCCGTTGTACTTTGGGTCGCGAGTAATATCTCACAACGACACGAACTTGAAATCCAACTACGCCAGTTTAGCGATACTGACCAACTGACCGGATTATTTAACCGCCGCAGATTAGATCAAGATTTAACCGAACAATTTGAGACCTATCAGCACAATCATACTTCGGCCTCCATTTTGGTCCTCGATCTCGATCATTTAAAAGCCATTAACGACAATTTAGGCCACCATATCGGTGATCAAGTAATTATTGCAGTGGCTGATACCTGCCGAAAACAGCTAACAGCAATAGACAACGCCTATCGTTTTGGCGGCGATGAGTTTGTTATTACCCTTCCAGGGCAACAACTTGAGCAGGCTTTGGCCTTTGCAGAGCACCTCTGCCAATGTTTATACATTGAATTACAAAAGCATATCGTTGATGGGGTATTTGCGACGATGAGCATAGGTGTAGCGAGTATCAATCCGCGCGATAAATCCTATGAAGAAACATTAAAACGCGCCGACGCCGCTCTCTATCAAGCCAAACGTAGCGGCAAAAACCGAGTGATAGCAAAACATATTTAAATACTGCCTGCTAATACCCAAGATAAAACGTTAATATTTGCGTTAAAAAATAGAATAATGCCGAATAAAAAAGCGAGCCATAAGGCTCGCTATTAAAGTGGTTCGATTACATCAAGCTATTAAATTAACATTATCACTTCGTTTCAGCAGCGGCTTTACGGGCTTGATGCAATTTTTTATAGCTTTCAATTAATCTTAAATGCGGCTCAATCCCCTCAAGCTGCATGCTAGTCTTCGTTAGACCGTAAAAACGAACTTTACCTGTAACTGAACCAACAACATTCTCCATCACTTCGACGCCAAACATGCGGTTGAAGTTGTGCATAAAGTCATCCAGCACTAACTCGTCATCTAAGGTGATTTCAAGCACAGCATTAACTGCTTGATAAAACAAAACACGCTTCACAGTGTTGTCGTTAAATTGCAGGAACTCACCGACCAACTCTATTGCATCTTCATGTGCGCCTAATGCCAAATAAATCAAAATCTTAAGTTCAATGATCGTTAGCTTACCCCACACAGTATTTTCATCAAATACAATGCCAATCAGGGTGCGGATATCCGTGTAATTATCGAGCTGGCTTTCTTCTAAGCGATTGACCAAGTTGACTAACTGCTTTGTGCTCAACGAGTGTAGATTTAAAATATCTTCACGATAGATAAGTGACTTATTGGTGTTGTCCCAAATCAAATCATCAACCGGATAAACCTCAGAGTAATCAGGTACTAAAATTCGGCATGCCGATGCACCTAAAGAGGTAAATTCAGCAATATACACCTCTTTACCTAGCGTTTCTAAAATACCAAACAGGCCGCTGGCTTCTTGCTCGGTTGTACCAGAGAAATCCCATTCACAGAATTCATAATCGAATTTACAGCTAAAGAAACGCCATGAAATCACCCCTGTTGAATCAATAAAATGCTCAACAAAGTTTTCAGGCTCACTCACCGCCATGCTGTTAAAGGTTGGCTTTGGCACATCGTTTAAGCCTTCAAAACTGCGGCCTTGCAGTAACTCAGTTAAGCTACGCTCTAATGCCACTTCAAAGCTTGGATGCGCGCCAAAGGAGGCAAATACACCGCCCGTTTTCGGGTTCATCAAGGTTACGCACATCACGGGGAATTGACCGCCGAGTGAAGCGTCTTTTATCACCACAGGGAAACCTTGTTCTTCTAAGCCCTTAATACCGGCAAGAATGCTTGGATACTTTTCCAACACCTGCATAGGTACATCTGGCAGCACAATTTCTTGCTCGATGATTTGACGCTTCACCGCGCGCTCAAAAATTTCTGACAGACACTGCACATGCGCTTCTTGCAAATTATTGCCCGCACTCATGCCGTTACTTAAAAATAAGTTTTCAATCAGGTTCGATGGGAAGTAAACCGTTTCACCGTCGGATTTACGCGTATAAGGGATGGCGCAAATACCGCGAGCTTTGTTACCTGAGTTGGTATCTATCAAGTGCGAGCCACATAGCTCATCGTCTGGGTTATAAATCTCTAAACAATAGTCATCTAACATACCCGCTGGCAGGGCATCGTCTTCTTCTAACGCAAACCACTTTTCATTGGGATAATGCACAAATTTGCTATTGGCGATTTCAGTCCCAAAGAATTGATCATTATAGAAAAAGTTGTTATTTAAACGCTCAATAAACTCACCGAGCGCCGAGCACAGCGCACTTTCTTTAGTCGCACCTTTACCGTTGGTAAAACACATTGGCGAAGCGGCGTCACGAATATGCAGTGACCAAACATTGGGTACGATATTGCGCCATGAGGAGATTTCAATCTTCATCCCAAGGTCAGCCAACATACTCGTCATATTGGCAATCGTTTGCTCTAGCGGTAAATCTTTACCCAAAATAAAGGTGCTAGAGGCATCCAACGGCTGCCCCATCAACATCGCATTGGCATCTGCATCGAGGTTTTCAACGGTTTCAATCTTAAATTCTGGCCCAGTTTGTACCACTTTTTTAACGGTACAACGGTCAATTGAGCGCAAAATACCTTCGCGATCTTTAGCCGAAATATCATCGGGTAGCTCAACCTGAATCTGAAAAATCTGGTTGTAGCGATCTTCTGGATCGACAATATTATTTTGCGACAGCCTGATATTATCCGTTGGAATATCGCGAGCTTTGCAATAGACCTTCACAAAATAGGCCGCGCAAAGTGCTGATGATGCTAAAAAATAATCGAACGGACTAGGGGCAGAACCGTCACCTTTATAGCGGATCGGTTGATCGGCGGTAACGGTAAAATCATCAAACTTGGCTTCAAGTCTAAGATTGTCGAGAAAATTAACTTTGATTTCCATTGAATATGATTTCCACTAAATAGGCGAGTCTGTAGCCGCCCAGTTACCAAGGCACGTCATTGGTAATGAGTCGTTAGGGGGGAATTATCGGTGTTTTTAGCCCATTAGTCTTGGGTTAATTATGTTAACAACGACAATGTTGGCATTTGTAGCGCAAGTTATGCTTTTAGTCAGCACCTTAGTAAACCAAAAAACGCGCAACAACGTATCATACCAATCGTATTAACTATCTGTTCATTCAGCGGGAGTTCAACGCGCTTTAGACAAGGCGAAGGATTGAAGACATAGTGGTGCTCTGTCGAAAGCCTTAAACGCAGTATAAAGCGCGTTGAAACCCGCCCTTCGGGAGCCTCACAGGCATCTCACTCCTGTGTTGCATTGACTTAAAAGGGAATAACCATTTCTGCATCAATGCGCCTCGGATTGAAATACCTGTGAGGCTCTGAACTGATTAGATAGTTAATGTGATTGGTATTACACATAACTAATCAACTGAGTAGAAATTACGATGTTTTCAATATTTAAATCGAACCCGTTAAAAAAGCTCAACCAGCGTTATGCCGCCAAACTTGAACAAGCTATGCACGCACAAAGAAAAGGCGATATTAGAGCTTATTCAATGCTAACAGCTGAAGCGGAGCAAATTGAAAATCAAATAAAGGCAGTAGAATTAACTAATAAATCAGGCAGTTAATACTACCTGATTATTATAGTTACCCTAAACCACGGCTCAGTATTTGATGAGTTGTAATTACTGGGTTTTAAACATGCCGAGTTGCACGACTATTTTTTCTGTTACTTGGCTCAAATGCTGGCCCTGCTGCTCAAGCTCAGCGCAGTCATTTGCATTAGAGCTTGAGAGTTCTTTTAATACCTCAATTTCTTTTGCGACATGGCCAACAAGTTGGTTAATATATTGAATATCAACATTATCATTTTTATTGCCCTGCCCGATAAGCGTTAATATCCCATTGATATTCTCACAGGCTAACGCTAATTCTGACTGACTTTCGGTGGTGTAATCCGACAGTGAAGTGATAGCAATTGATTGCGATCGCATTTGTTCACCGGCATCCAGCACAGCCTCAGTGATGCCAGCAATAATTTGGTTAATCTCATCAAGACTGGCTTGGGTCGATTTAGCCAGATTTCTCACTTCGTCGGCAACCACGGCAAAACCGCGTCCATGCTCACCCGCTCTGGCTGCTTCAATCGCGGCGTTTAAAGCCAGTAAGTTAGTTTGATCAGCGAGATTGTCGATAACTGACACTACGGTTTCAATTGATTTTGTCTGTTCCGACAAGGCATTAAACTTATTTTGCAGCCTATCATTACTCTCAATATATGAGCCTAAATCGGTCACCATTCGGCCCATAGTGTGGTTAGAACGTAGTAAACCCGCTTGGGTTTTTTCAACCTGTGTACGGGTTTCTTCGGCTTTAGATTGTAACGTAATCGACGTTCTATCGAGGTTTTCAACTTGATCGGTTAAAAAGCTGACCCGATTATCTTGCTGCTGAATTCTGCGAGAAATATTTTGAGTCTTAGCTTTAAGTTGAATAGAAATCTCGTCGGAGGCGCTGGCTTGCTGCTGAATATCAATCAGCGCTTTTTTCACATTCTCCCGAAAGGCGTTAATCACGCTCAATACTTTGCCCATCTCACTGTTGTATTGGCTATTAACTTCACAGGGAACCGACAGATCTTTTCTTTCAAAATGTTTCATATAAAGAGTGACATTTTTCAGTGAATCTACCCCCCAAAACTTTTCATCAATGTCATGGATAATTAAGAAAGCCACCACAATAAACTGGATAATCTGTGAGAATAAGGTATCAGTAAAAAATGCCGCATTAATAAAAAGTGCAATGGCGCCTAACCAGTGGATAAACCTCATTCGAATAAAGAGTGAACGCATGTAATTTGCCGCCTGTTAATTAAAAGTGAATGAATTAAGCTGAATATCAAAATTTAGGCTTACAATCTGAGCACACCCTGTTAAAAAGATCCCTTGTCATCATCGCTCATAAAGAGATAACTATTTATGAGTAGATTTACGGCCTATTTTTTTATAAAAAATACTCATCAGAAAAATAGCGCATCTCGCATATTCTTTAAATAAACCGTAGCCTTACGTAAAGAATCGCGTGCACCTTATTATACCTTTTTGCTCCCTGATGTTGCACTACAGCCCAATCGTTATGGAATGAATGGTGAGTTTAAACGAGGTGATGCCAGTAATAAAATCGATAGAATAACAATTCTTATCAGCCACTTATAATTAACTAAATTATTTACAAAAAATAATCAACATAGTTAACTTCTGGATGAAAACTCAAAAGAGATTTAGGTGCAAAAAAACCTAACGCCTCACCAAACTGACCATAAATCGAATAGCTTATACGAGCTAATCATGGTGCTCGGTTTCGCGAATAACGAGCAGATATGTGAGATACATTTTTGTTGGCAATGACAGCACCATACCCAAAGCGACACATGCCGCACTAATCATTATGCCCTTAACACCCATGGCATCAATCGTTTCACTATAGTTATGTAAATAAATACCAAGTAATATCAGGCAAATGCCTATAGTGATGCAGATTTTTAAGATGAAAATTAACTTTTTATCCGTCATGGTTAGCACCTTAACTAGCAGAATAATCGACTCACAGATGAGCCAATAGATCCCTTTGGTTTGCTCATAAACTGGCTATCACCATAACGGTATCACAAATGTACAGTGCGCTATATTAAGATATGCTAAAGCTAAACGGCTATTGCGTTGCACAATATTGACAGCGGATAATCCAAAGGCGTCCGATTAACCCTTGTACCATTAAGTAAATAAATACACATAATGCGGGTGAGTGAAATTGAACAGCTTGGTTGTCACATTACAGCATTGAATACCTTACTGGCACCTCTTGCCGAGTTGCCCCCCAAAGAGGTATATCGCATATTTTGAAATCTTCGGAACATCAATCACATCCTTTTAAGTAAGCAAGCTGATAACATAAACAAGGCTTAGCACATCAAATTAATAACAACTTTATTGAGTCGTATCATTAAAATTATGACTAATTGATAGGCTTTTGATGACGACAAATGAATAATAGAGTCACATCTCGCGGAAAATAGTCATAGCGACTGCATCACAAAAAATAAACACATTAAGGTAGAAAAAATGGAAATTGAATGGGTGTTGGCGTTTGTATCCTTAGGGCTTTTTGCCGGCTTTATGGCGGGGCTACTCGGCATTGGCGGCGGCGGAATTATGGTTCCTATACTTACCAGCATATTTTTGGCGCAAGGCATAGCGCCGCAATATGTGGTGCATTTAGCACTGGGTACCTCAATGACATCGATTGTGATGACGTCAATATCGAGTACGCGGGCGCATCATGCTAGAGGCGGTGTGTTATGGCCCATTGTTAAAGCCATGGCGCCGGGCGTAGTGCTTGGCACCTTTTCGGCGACATTTTTAGCCGCGCGTATCAGCTCATTATATCTCGCCATCTTTTTTGCCCTCTTTATGGGTTACGTTGCGCTGAATATGCTGCGCCCCAAAAAAGCGGTTATCGTCCAGAAAAAAGACATTAGTAACACAGAACTGCTCGCCGTTGGCGGCGGTATTGGTGCGATATCGGCATTAGTGTCAATTGGTGGCGGCTCGCTAACTGTGCCCTATTTAAACTCGCGAAATATCGAGTTAAAACGAGCCATTGGCACCTCTGCGGCGGTAGGTTTGCCTATTTCAGCAGCTGGAGCAATAGGTTACTTAATCAATAGCCAACCCCAACTAGAGTTACCTTTTGCAGTGGGTATGGTTTATCTGCCTGGTGTAATTTTGATTTCTATCGCCAGCTTTTTAACTGCACCACTGGGCGCTAAGCTCGCACATAAATTGCCGGTCGCTATTTTGAAAAAGGTGTTTGCCGTATTGCTTATCTTACTGAGCGTCAAAATGATGTTGTCGGTAATATATGCCTAACTTCGATTTAGGCGGGGTTTAAACTGAAGGTTACGCGGTGATGTGGTTTAGGTGAGGGTTTGACCTAAAGCCTGAGCGAGTGCAATAAATACGCAAAATATTAGCCGCGTACTACTAAGTCTTACCGATGAATAGCCAATCAATAGCCGACTACCAAGAGTCGGCGTTAAAGCGTGCCAATCTGGCTTCTGTGATAGTGCATTGAGTCAACTGCATTAATTCACCCAAGGTGATTGCAGGGTTTTCAGTGATCAGTCGAATGAGCTTAGCCGCTAATGGCTCAAGTTTATCGGTATGTTGCAGCAGCGCCGTTGTCAGCTTTTGGATAAGGTAGCCAAACGCCCGCTCTGCTGTTTGGTTTGTTAATTGCTCAGCTTGTAGATGGGCGGTGCAAGATTGAATGTTAATCGCGCCGCCTACAATGCACCAATTCCTTGAACGACGAACGCGCTTAAGCTCGCAATCATATTGTTTGGCTATCGCTTGGGCTTGTTTAACTGTATCGCGCCCAATTCGATGAATAAGCGAAGGCAGCAAAATAGTAATATTGTCGGTCATGGAAGTATCGGTATAGCCTGCTCGCTAAAAACAATGCGCCAAAGTGTAGCCTGCCGTTAGCGGTTCTGAAACTAAAGAAAATAATCACCCCTCACACTATGACTAACACGGTTTATTTCGTGCAGTTAACGTCTTGAGCATCACGCTGCTATTGCCTACAATAGCGCACGCATTTTTTTCACGATAGATAACGACAGACCACGACTATGAACGACACAACTGCACAACCGACTTTACCCGATCGCCTTTCTGTTAACCCACGTAGCCCACATCATGTGGCTGAAATTTTCGAGTACGAAATTGGGATTAAGCTCAACGGCAAAGAACGTTTTGATGTCGAAGAATATTGCATAAGTGAAGGCTGGGTAAAAATCCCAACAAAATCATTAGACCGTCGCGGCCAACCACTAACCATGACAGTAAAAGGCACAGTTGAAGCGTTCTATCGCTAATACAAGTGTTATTACTGTTGATGTAGTGGCTAATAACATTAGATCACGGCTCTCAGGTTTCTCCAGCATTTTGGGCAGTCAAGTTTCACATGTAACGAGGGATTGGAGATATTAGGCGGGATTGATGAGGGGCCAAATAATAGCCCCTCGTTTTATATACTTACAATGACATAATTATAAGTGTGACTTTTCAAACTCTTTTTTCGCTTCATCTTTAGCCATGCCATACTTTTCTTGCATCTTGCCTTGAAACTTTTCGAGATTACCATCAATTTCAAGTAAATCGTCGTCAGTTAATTTACCCCAATTCGCTTTAAGCGTACCCGAAACCTGTTTCCACTTACCTTGCACTATATCGTTATTCATAATGTTGATTCCTTGGTTAGTTAGAAAAATGCTAATGTTACCTTGTACTAAACATTTACACCTAAAAGCTAATCAAGTCCCATGCCAAAACGTAAACCACAGATTTATATGTAAAAATTTTGGCAACGCGAAAATGTAAACCTATTTCACGGTAATGGTTACATACCGGTGGGTAATTGTTTCAAATAGTCATTTGGCAATGATTAGTGCTGCTCGTCATTAGTCATAATAATGTCATCTAACAACCAGCCACTTTGATTGCAATGGTTTTTATTGAGCCCATTTGATAACAGAAATATAAACTCACTAATATTATTTACTTTAGATCCTCACCGGCAGTGCTTACACAAAAAACCGTGGTGAGATGGTTTCAATGTCGTTAAACGGGTAGAAGTTCATAAACTTTATATTGCTGGTCAGCGTTGGGTGAGTGGTTAACAGTGGTGACGAGCTTGCTGGCGTATATTCGCCCCGTGGCATGCGATAAAAATGCGGATTTTTACTGCACTCTTTACTGCATTCTTTACTTCACTCTTTTTTGCAAGCGGCATAGTCATAGACTCATTGTATTGGCTCGCTGACGCAGAGGATGCGACCTCTATGCAGACCATTAACAGCAATAAAACCATGGGCATCCGTAAGATAAAAATGGTTAAACATCGAATACCCATAATCCACACTCAGGTTCAGCTAGCGCGCTAGCGTGGCGTTGTCGATAACAAACCGATACTTCACATCGCCCTTCAGCATGCGCTCATAAGCGGTGTTAATCTCATCAGCGCGGATCAGTTCAATATCCGACACTATGTTGTGCTCAGCACAAAAATCGAGCATCTCTTGGGTTTCACGGATCCCACCTATCATTGAACCTGCAAGGCTGCGGCGTTTCATGATCAGATTAAACGCATTGGGCGAAGGATGATTTGTTGCAGGCGCGCCAACTAAGGTCATAGTGCCATCGCGTTTTAATAGGCTTAAAAAAGCGTCCAGATCATGGGGAGCCGCAACGGTATTCACAATCAAATCTAAACTCTGCAGATGCTTCGCCATTTCATCGGCATTTTTGGAAACAACCACTTCGTCAGCACCCAAGGCTTTGGCCGCATCACGTTTAGATTCTGAAGTAGTAAATGCCACAACATGAGCCCCCATGGCATGGGCGAGCTTAATCCCCATGTGGCCAAGGCCGCCAATGCCAACAATACCGACTTTTTTACCCGGTCCCGCATGCCAATGGCGCAGCGGAGAATAGGTGGTGATACCCGCACACAGAAGCGGTGCTACTGCCGCTAATTGCGCTTGCGGATGACTGATACGCAGCACATAACGTTCATCAACCACGATTTGTTCCGCATAGCCACCAAGCGTATGCCCAGGCGCGTCGTGGGTTAGGCCGTTATAAGTGCCCACCATGTGATCGCAGTAATTTTCTTGATCATCACTACATTCATGGCAGTGCTTACAGCTATCAACGATGCAACCCACGCCAACCAAGTCACCGACTTTAAATTTTGAGACATGCCCGCCCACGGCGGTTACTCGCCCCACAATCTCATGCCCGGGGACGCAGGGATATAAGGTCCCCGCCCATTCCGAACGTACCTGATGGAGATCAGAGTGACACACGCCGCAGTAGTCGATACTTATCTGCACGTCATCCTCACCGGGTGGGCGCCGTGTAATCGTCATAGGTTCAAGCGATAAATGGCTGGCATGAGCGCCAAAGGCATTAATTGTCATAATAAAAGTCCTTAATTATTGAGTATGAAGCAGTGGCGCTAGCTCTGAACGTTTGGTCCAATAAGCCAATAAAGCTGCCGCTACCAATAAGGTTGCACTCAGCAAAAATGTGCTGTGGTAGCCATTAAAATCGAATAAAACACCCCCTACGGTAGAGCCTAAACCGATAGCGAGCTGGATAACAGCAACCATTAAGCCGCCACCCACTTCGGAGTCTTCCGGCATCGTTCGCGCAAGCCAAGTCCACCATGCAACGGGCGCCGCTGTGGCAACGCCGCCCCACAATACAAGCAGCGTTGTTACGGCAATACTGCTATCGCTAAACAGGATTAACGCTAAAGCAATTACCGCCATCACCAACGGAATAAAAATTAACGTGCGGTAGAGATTGTTTTTCAAAAATAAACTGACTAAAAGCGTCCCCACAAAACCCGCAACGCCCATCATCAGCAAAATTAACGATAAGCTATTGCTCTCCACATGGATAGCGGTTTCCAAAAACGGACGCACATAGGTAAACAGCGCAAACTGCCCCATAAACAACAACACAATTGCTAACATTCCCAATCGAACCAAAGGGTTGTTTAATAGGGAAAAGACATTCGCTGAGCCAACAACACGTTTTTCTGGTTTCATCGTAGGCAAACTAAACCACATCCACACAAAGGCGATCAGTGCGACGGGCACTAAACCGAAAAAGGCGCCTCGCCAACCGATATGCGCGCCAAGGTAACTGCCCAGCGGGGCAGCAATCACCATAGCCAGCGCATTACCACCATTGAATATTGCCAAGGCTTTAGGGATCTTTTCCGTTGGCACAAGACGAATTGCCGATGCGCCAGACAAAGACCAAAACCCACCAATCACAACGCCAATTAAGCAGCGGCCCAGCATATAAATTGAGTAGTTAGGCGCATAAGCAATCACAATGCCCGATACCAGCATTAACGAAGTGAGCCCAAGTAGAAGTGACCTGCGATCAGTATCTTTAGCAATTGACGCAATACTAAGGCTGGTTAACACCGCAAAAAAAACCGATATTGCAATGCCCTGCCCGACCAATCCTTCGCTGACACTCAAATCAGTGGCAATCGGTGTCAGCAAACTAACAGGCATAAATTCTGAGGCGACCAAGGCAAACACGCATAACGACATCGCCAGTACGCCACTCCAATTTGCCGTTTGTTGTTGACTTGCTTGTTGGATGGCACAGCGTGATTCTGACGTTTCGCATAGCTGAGTGGTCATTACATACCTATCAATGGTTAAAATTAAATCTGATTGACTTTGTAGTCGCTATTGTTTCAAATGCACTGGAACCTTACTAGCTAATGAATGCTTATAGAGCTTATTAGCTCAGCTAATTAAACTGGTGTAAAAAACAGTATGATGAAACGGAATCTGAACGATCTTTTGTGCTTCGTCACCGTCGCTCGCGAAGGCAGTTTTACCCGAGCCGCCGCCTTACTCGGTGTCACTCAATCGGCGCTGAGCCAAGCGATCAGTGGTTTAGAAACCCGACTTGAAATCAGGCTGTTAACGCGCACCACTCGCAGCGTATCGGCCACAGAAGCAGGCGAACGCCTGTTAAATGCGATAGGTAATAGATTTGATGAAATTGAATCCGAGCTGGATGTATTAACAGCCATGCGTGACAAACCTGCCGGAACAGTCAGGATCACCTGCGGTGATTTCGTGCTGCGAACCTTACTACTGCCAAAACTGTCGCCGTTACTACACAATTATCCCGATATCAAAGTAGAATTCGATGTGAATTATGGTTTTAGGGACATAGTGGCGGATCGCTTCGATGCTGGCATCCGTCTAGGCGATACCATAGATAAGGACATGATCGCGATCCCTATCGGCCCGCATCAAACAATGGCTGCCGTGGCGACCCCCGCTTATTTTGCACAGCATCCCATCCCCCAACACCCGCAGGATCTTATCGAGCATAACTGCATTAACATTCGCTTCCCGACCCACGGAGGTTTGTATGTATGGGAGTTTGAAAAAGACGGCAAGCAATTGAATGTGCATGTGGACGGCCAGCTTATCTTTAATGCATCGCACCATATCGTCGATGCAGCATTACAAGGCAACGGTATCGCATACCTACCAGAAGCAGAGTTTGAACCCCATATCAAAGCAGGGCGTTTAGTCAAAGTACTTGAAGACTGGAGCCTATCTTTTGCCGGCTATTATCTGTATTACCCCAGTCGCCGCCAAGCCTCCCCCGCTTTTACCTTAGTCGCCGACGCACTGCGTTTACGCTGAGATTTACCCCTTCTACAAGCGGTAAATCACAACAGCAAGGACGGTCACTAACATGACCGCTTAGCTTTTGTGTATCTCGACTAAGGACTAATAAGAGCAAAGAGAAGAGTATAAAACGCGGATCAAAAAACGACCTTAGCTATTACTATTAATGATTAAGCACTGTCATTCCAGTGACTCGGTGAATAGAAACCTCGGGGTTCTGAGCTTATGAACGAGAGCCATGGAAGGCGAACTGGCCGTTAAATAGGGATATTGTTCAAGTACTTCCCTGTATGCTCGAACGTGACATCCCTGTCACGGACGGTCACTTACATGACAGTGCCTAATCTTGCTTAGCTTTTGTATATCTGCGGGCTCGCAAGATCAAAGATAAGAGCCTGAATGACTCCTTTCCTAGTTTGCGCTATCAGTAATTAAGCACTGTCATTCAAGTGACTCGGTGAATAGAAACCTAGGGTTTCTGAGCTTATGAACGAGAGCCATGGAAGGCGAACTGGCAGTTAAATAGGGATATTGTTCAAGTACGTCCCTGTATGCTCGAACGTGGAATCTGCTGCACACGGAAGTGCGAATGCCGCGATCACAGTTCCAGACATCATGATGACATTTCCCATATCCCTATGGGTCAGACGTGAAAAAGCGGCCCTGCACGGACGGTCACTTACATGACAGCGCTTAATCTCGTTTAACTCTTGTGTATATCTGTGAGCTAGTAAGGAAAAGATAAAAACCTAACAAGCGACTCCACAAAGACATCCCAGCTGTTCTTTTCAACACAGCTACAAGTCATTATTTAAAATACGTATTGTGATAAACATCATTGATTTAACCGCATAGAGCAGGTTAAAGTGTGACCGCTAAAGGAAAATGCAGGGCAAACTCGAACTCCATCATCGAGCACGCCATTTAAGGAAGAAGAAGCCAATCAGCAATATGCGCCCAAACTCTTAGCAGTCTACTCTGCCACCACTTTCCAAAATAATAAGTGAATTTAATTAATAAGTTATGTCATAGAGTTAACTATTGACTCGCATTACTTCAGGGACGTAAATGACTGATTTCAACAACAGTATGTTATCCGTAGCGATAATACTCTCCAGCATGTTTGCCACTGTGGGTGTCATGTATGGCTTGCTGAAATATCGTGATGCCACCGTAAAGCTACCCGTCGATCGCGAACAACTCGCCCGCATTCCCGCCTATGGTTTACAGCAACAAATCCAAGATCTGCAAATGGACTTAATCGGAAGCATGCTGATGGGCGCGATGATAGTATCCCTGCCGTTTGCCGTCAGCAGCATTAAAGCCCACATCACAGTCGGTCAATTTCCGTGGATATCTGTCATAACGGGTTTAATGGGATTAGCTTATTGCAGCTTTAAAACATGGAAAAACTTTTCAAAGCTCACCAAATTACGCTTAGGTCATACAGCAGAAATCGCCACAGCCAATGAACTCATAGGCTTACAAGCATTGGGTTATCAAGTGTTTCACGATGTCCAAGCCGACGGCTTTAACATCGACCATCTTGTCATCGGCAAAAATGGCGTATTCGCCATTGAAACCAAAGGCCGCCATTGTAATGGTCAAGTTTTTCTGGAGGGATGTTAAGCCGCTTTTTTTAACTCATTATATTTTTGATGTGGCGTCTTATAATCTATTGCTGAATGCCTACGTTTGTAATTGTAAAACTGGATATATTGCTCAACCACGCTCACTACAGAGCTGTGATTGATAAAGGCTAAATGGTTTAATCGTTCAGTCTTTAAGCTCCTAAAAAATCGTTCCATCACCGCATTATCCCAACAATTTCCTCTACGACTCATACTTTGTTCAATGCCTAAGCCCCTTAGCTTTTCTCTGAACACCTTAGCAGAGTACTGGCAACCTTGGTCAGAGTGAAACATCAACGCCTGTGTATTTGGCCTCTGGCGTTGTAGCGCGTTATTTAAGGCCGCTGTCGCTAACGCTACATTGGGTTGGCTTGATAAGGCATACCCGACAATTTCTTTGGTGCCTAAATCAAGCACACAAGCTAAATAACTCCACCCTTGATGGGATTTTATGTAGGTAATATCACCCACCCAATGAGTATTATACGTCGTAGGGTTAAACTGCCGCTTGAGCAAATTAGGTGCGTAAACTTGCTCATCACCTGAGTTAGGATAGTAATGCTTTTTCTTTGGCCTAATCGCTATTAACCCCATACTTTTCATTATGCTAGCAATAGCGTAAACCCCTACCTTACAATCTAAATCGACTAAGTCTGCCTGTATTCGACGTTTACCATACGTCGAATTTGAGTCAGAGAACGCTTGTTCTACTAATTGTATCCGTGCCTGCTTTTCAGCGCTTTGGGGGATCGGTTTGTAATAAAAACTACTGCAACTGAGCTCGAATACTCGGCACAACTCACTCATTCTAAAGCCTAGATTTGCTTTCTTTACTTCGCGGATCATTTTAAGTTTTGATTGTCTCGAATGAAGAAAGCTGCAGCCTTTTTTAGGATGTCATTATCCCTCATGGCTTGTTTTAGTTGAGCTTCTAAGAGTTGAATTTTTCGTTGTTCTTCAGTGAATGCTTTGGCATTTTCTGGGGTTTTACCCGCTAATTCAGCCTGGTACTGGATTTTCCATCGAGACACCGCAGATTTACCTGCACCAGACATATCTTCAATTTGCTTGTTGGTGTAACCCTGTTCGACCATCAGCTTGGCATATTCTAATTTTCGCAGCGGGCTGACAGTGACTTTCGATTTTCTAATCATAATAAATACCTTTAAGATTTGGCTTATTTTAAGCTATAAATCTCTACAGTTTCATTAGACCATTACACATAAACGAAACAAAGACCTACTCCAAACCAATGGAACTGGCCCAAGCTCTGGTAAAAAAGGCTACCAAGTATTTTACAAAGACGGGCGATTAAACTTCCCCTCGTGGACAGAAACCAAACCAATCGAACAAGCGCAGCGCCAAGCCCAATGGGTCAGCCAGTGGTTAACCAAAGCCACAGGAACACCAGTCACCTCAACCCCAGTCCTAGTATTCCCAGGCTGGTATGTCACGAGTCAATCAAAACCACCGTTCCCGATCGTTAACCACAAACAATTAGTCGGCACTATCCCAACCCTGCGAACCCAAGCACTTACCCAGCAACAAGTAGACACCATCATCTACCAAGTCGCCCAAAGATGCCTGAGTAAAAGCGAGGTAGATAAATAGAGATAATGGAAACATTTTTACACTGAAAAATATTTTTTACATGAATTATTACAATACAATAGAACTACTAGTTCCAGAAAATTAAGGAAAAACTCATGAATGAAGTAGTTAGCTTAATATTAGCTTCTGAAGGTTCCAAAAAGATACAATCAAAAATAATTGAAAGTTTCGCAGGATTATTTAACAACCTAAATCACCATAGAGATACACAAGATATTTTATCAACACTTGCCCCTCTTGTTTATGAACATGAGGAAATTATATTGGGAAAAATAACCGATAGATACATGAAATTTAGAACGCTATTATCAAGATATGTTGACGTTCATATTGCAGATATATATCAACCATTAAAAATAAAGTCGCGCACTGATAAATCAGAGGTTAAAATAGATGACAACATAACTCTTCAGCTACCAAAAATAACATGCATAATAGGTAAAGCTGGGCAAGGAAAAACTACCTTATTAAAAAAAATATTCCTCAACACTATTAACCATAAACATGGTATTTTTCCATTAATAATAACATTGAGAAACATAAATTATGAAAAAACACCTAGTATAGAGGATATTGTCATTGATGAATTCCAATCAATAGGATTTGACCTATCAAAGGATCAATGTACTTGCCTACTTGCAATGAAGCGTATAAGACTATTATTTGATGGTTTCGATGAAGTACCTGACTCACATGGACAAAAAGCATTAAGCATTATAACATCTGCCTATTACAAATTTGGATTGGATTGCATAGTCACCTCGAGGCCAGGAACAGAAATAACTAGAGAACCAGGAATTAGTAACTATGATCTTCTTGATCTAAATAGAGATGATATCTTAAGACTAATAAAAAACCACCCGGAGATTCAGCCTTGTGATAAAGAAATATTCAATAATGTAATTGAAAACAAAATTTATATTGCTGAAATACTTATCACACCTATACTAGTAGATATATTCTGTAGCACATACAACTCTCTATCTGTAGACCCTAAGACTTTAACAGATTTCTATAACGAGTTATTTAAAGCACTAGCATCTACTCATGATAGATTAAAGACTTATTATGAAAGGCACAGTAAGACCGGCCTAGATAATGCAACACTTGAGTTAATAATGCATAGCGCTTCATTTAGGTTACTCGAGTTAAGGAATGATGTTACATTCAGAAGAGAAGAATTATCCAGCGCATTCAACTCCGCATCTGAAAGACTTCTAATAGATGTTAAAGATACACATATCGATATCATAAATAAAACATCCTTGATAAAGGATGAGGAGTTAACTTACTCATACCTACACAAGTCAATTATTGAGTTTTTCTCAGCGAAATATGTATCTCAACTACCTGACGAAGCAAAGAAAAAGTTCTATAAGCATGCGATAGATAATTACAAAGGCTCATATGAGAATGTACTAAAAATTTTGCACAAAATTGATTGTGAATATTTTTACTTATACTTTGCAAAAGATATTTATGACACCTTATTTCAATCTAAAAGTTTTTTAGAACTTAGCAAAAACAATAAAATAAATGACTTAGCCGTCACTACAATACTAAAAGTCAATACATTTGAGTGTGTAAGAAATTCATTTGGCATGAACACTGAAATAAAAGCATTTAAATCCGTTAACACTGGGAATGAACAAGATATATTTCTCGGACATAAATTAGACATACTATTGCAATCAACCGAGATGAATTATAGTAATGACAACATTAAAACTTTAGTATTAGACTTATTTAATCTAATTTCAAAAGAAGTCCGAAACAACACTGATATATTAAAGACAATATCAACGCACATCAAACATACATTGAAAGAAAGTGGCAATACTAGCACATACCTAGTAAGTGTAGAAAAATTAATTAATTCAAAAATATCAAGCGAATTAAAGAGTCAGTTTATTAACAATGCAAAATCAATAAACGACACCCTAAAAATTATTAATGACAATATCAATAAACATAAAATTACTCATGAAAATAAATCTTCACTAGATATGCTAAATTTGTAACAATTTAAGATGGATGGCACAATTTCCAATGTTAGATAACGAAAAAGGACAGGCATATCTCTCTACTCAACAGTTCCACCAAATTAGGCATTGTTGCACCAGTGACCTTCTAAAACATGGATGTTTTAGTAGAGCCTACAAGGATGTATCCACGGCGAGTCACTGGTGTAACAGTGCAAAAGCCTGCGGCAGGCAATTGGGAAATACCTTTGCCAGAAGCCACGATAAAGCCATTTCGCACCACTCAATTCTGCAGAATTAAAACTCAGGCAATAAAAAAGCGAACCGCTAAGGGTTCGCTTTTTAATGCTTCAAATTCGCTGAAGCTAACTACACCATAATTGCGTTGCTGGCGAAGCTAATGCAAGGCGGATTGAAAGCTTTCGCGCGGAGTTGACTCCTGTCAATGAGCACGAAAGCTGAGATTCAACGCCGCAGTAGCTAGCCTAAGCAGCAATTATTACTCGTAGTCTGATAATGGTGCACATGAACACATCAAGTTACGATCACCATAAACGTCATCAATACGATTCACGGTTGGCCAGAACTTGTTAGTGCGCACTGCTGCACTTGGGAACACGGCCACTTCGCGGCTGTATGGACGCGTATCAAACTCTGGGTCCATGATATCGGCCATAGTGTGCGGTGCGTTATGCAGCGGGTTGTTGTCCACTGGCCATTCGCCCGATTCCACTTTGGCGATTTCAGCGCGGATTGACACCATAGCGTCGATAAAGCGGTCAAGCTCCACCTTAGACTCAGATTCCGTCGGCTCTATCATCAGGGTTCCCGCAACAGGGAAACTCATAGTTGGCGCATGGAAACCATAGTCGTTCAAACGCTTAGCGATATCCATTTCGGTTACGCCTGAGGCTTCTTTCAGTGGACGCAGGTCGATAATACATTCGTGCGCCACGCGATCGTTACGGCCACGGAACAATACTGGGTAATGTTCAGACAGCTTTTTCATCATGTAGTTAGCATTTAGTAGTGCAGTTTGCGTTGACTGTTTAAGCCCCTGCGTACCTAACAGCTTAATGTACATCCAGCTGATAGGCAGAATGCCAGCACTACCGTAAGGTGCGGCTGATACAGCGCCGTTGTTATCGCTTATCTGACCCGGTTTAACCACCACATGACCCGCCACGAATGGCGCTAAATGGGCTTTTACACCGATTGGGCCCATACCTGGGCCACCGCCGCCGTGTGGAATAGCGAAGGTTTTATGCAGGTTAAGGTGTGATACGTCAGCACCGATAAAGCCTGGAGTCGTTAAGCCTACCTGCGCGTTCATGTTGGCGCCGTCTAAATACACTTGGCCGCCATGTTGATGCACTATGTCGCAGATTTCGCGGATAGATTCTTCATACACACCGTGGGTCGATGGGTAAGTGATCATGATGCAAGACAGGTTTTCAGCCACTTCGGCGGCTTTAGTCCTCAAATCGTCTAAATCGACGTTACCTTGCTTATCACACGCGGTCACAATCACTTGCATACCCGCAAGTTGCGCTGATGCAGGGTTAGTGCCGTGGGCAGATTGTGGGATCAAACAAATGTTTCGGTGCGCATTACCACGTGACTCATGGTATTTTTTGATGGCTAATAAGCCAGCGTATTCACCTTGAGCGCCTGAGTTAGGTTGAATACACACAGCGTCGTAACCTGTGATGTTCACTAACCAAGTCGACAATTCTTCAATCAGCTGAGTGTAACCTTTAGCTTGATCCAGCGGGCAGAATGGGTGCATGTTGGCAAATTCTGGCCAGCTCACCGGTATCATTTCAACCGCTGCGTTTAACTTCATGGTGCATGAGCCCAGTGAAATCATCGAGTAGTTAAGTGCTAAGTCTTTGCTTTCGAGACGTTTGATATAACGCATCATCTCGGTTTCGCTTTGATAGCGATTAAACGTTGGGTGACTTAAAATCGCATCTTGGCGCACTAATGCAGCAGGAATCGACTGGCTAGCTTGGCTAACAATTTGCGCGTCTAACGCGGCTACATCTAAGCCATGGTCAGCGCCTAAAATCACCTCAAACAGCGCTTCGATATCTGAGCGCAGTGTGGTTTCGTCAACACTCACGCCCACAATGCCATCGGCATCGAAACGTAGGTTCATTTCAGCAGCCAGTGCGCGTGCGTTCACGGCAGTAACATCTAAGCCTTTGATGCTGATGGTATCAAACCAAGTGCTGTTGACTAAACTCACGCCCTTAGCTTGTAAACCTGCCGCTAAAATGTCGGCAAAGCGGTTGATACGTGACGCGATGGTTTTTAGGCCATCTGGGCCGTGGAATACAGCGTAGAAAGACGCCATATTGGCTAACAAAATTTGTGCAGTACAAATATTTGAGTTGGCTTTTTCGCGGCGAATATGTTGCTCGCGAGTTTGCATTGCCATACGCAGGGCGCGGTTACCACGGGCGTCTTTTGACACACCAATGATGCGACCCGGCATTGAACGTTTGTGCTCATCACGGGCAACAAAGAAAGCTGCGTGTGGACCACCAAAACCCATTGGCACGCCAAAACGCTGCGCGCTACCAAATACTACATCGGCGCCCATAGAGCCCGGTGATTTCAGTAATACCAACGACATAATGTCGGCGGCCACAGTCACAATCACGTTCTTGGTACGTAAAGTTGCGAATAATTCGGTGAAGTCAGTGATTTGGCCTAAGCGGTTAGTGTATTGGAACAAAGCACCAAACAGCTCGTAGTTCACGGCATCCTGTGCAGGGCCCACGATGACGTCAAAACCAAAACACTCAGCGCGGGTTTTCACTACGTCTAAGGTTTGCGGGAACACATCATCGGCAACAAAGAAGGTATTCGATTTTTTCGCTTTCGACACCCGCTTTGCCAGCGCCATGGCTTCGGCTGCGGCGGTCGCTTCATCTAACAAAGACGCGGAGGCTAAATCTAAGCCAGTTAAGTCCATCGACACTTGTTGGAAGTTAAGAATGGCTTCTAAACGACCTTGGGCGATTTCAGGCTGGTAAGGCGTATAAGCCGTGTACCAACCGGGGTTTTCAAATACGTTACGCAGGATCACGTTTGGCACTTGGGTGCCGTAGTAACCCATGCCGATATAGCTTTTAAAGACTTGGTTTTTATCTGCTAGACCACGGATATAGGCGATACCTTCGGCTTCACCGCAAGAATCACCAATGCTTAAATCTTGGCTTAAGCGAATCGATTCGGGCACGATTTGCGCGGTGAGGTCTTCAAGAGACTCAGCGCCAACAAAATTAAGCATCGCTTGTTGTTGGTGGCTATCAGGGCCGATGTGACGACGTAGGAATAAATCGTGCTGTTCTAACTGAGTGAGGGTTTGCTTGGTCATGATAAACCTTGTTCCAGATTTGCCGAAACTCAGAACTGTAGGGTACTGATTAACGGACTGTTGTTATGTCAATCTTGTGCTAAAACAAACAAAGCCCCTCAGGGCTTTGTTAACACCGACGATTACTCTTCGTCGATTACCGCTTGGTAGCCTTCGGCATCTAGCAGCGCATCGATGTCTGATTCGTCAGAAGGCATCACGCGGAAAAACCAGCCTTCGCCGTAAGCATCACTGTTAACCAGCTCAGGAGAATCCTCTAGGGCAACGTTTACAGCAATCACTTCGCCAGAAATAGGCGCATAAATGTCAGATGCCGCTTTGACTGATTCCGCTACCGCGCAGTCTTCACCTGCGGTAACAGTATCGCCAACTTCTGGAAGCTCTACGAAAACCATGTCGCCTAACAGCTCTTGGGCATGATCAGAAATACCTACTGTGTAGCTACCATCGGCTTCTTTACGGATCCATTCGTGTGAAGAGGCGTATTTCAGTTCTGTCGGAATATTGCTCATTGTTATTGTTCCTTGTTCCGTTTTTTTAAAATGCTGGTTTACCGTTACGCACAAAGCTTGGCGCGACTACTTTAACAGCCACACGCTTTTTACGCATTTCAACTTCTGCCGTATCCCCAATTGCATTAGGGACGCGCGCCAACGCAATAGAATAGCCCAAGGTTGGCGAGAAAGTACCGCTGGTGATCACGCCTTGGTGCTCAATACCGGCAGTATCAGTGAAAAATACAGGCATATCATGGCGTAGCACGCCTTTTTCTTCCATCACTAGACCGACTAATTTGTCGGTGCCCGCCGCGCGTAGTGCTTCTAGGGCGCTACGGCCAATAAAGTCACGCTCGATAGGTTCCCATGCAATGGTCCAGCCCATGTTGGCGGCCAATGGGTTGATGGTTTCGTCCATATCTAAGCCGTAAAGATTCATACCGGCTTCAAGACGCAGAGTGTCACGCGCACCCAGACCACAAGGTTTAACCCCTTGCTCTAACAGTGCTTGCCACAAGGCCTCAGCTTCATCTTCTGGGACAATAATTTCGTAACCCGCTTCGCCGGTATAACCCGTAGTGGCAATAAACAGCGAGCCCGCTTGCTTACCGAAGAAAGGTTTCATGCCTTCGATAGCGGCGTTTTGCTCGGTGCTAAACACGGCAGCGGCTTTCGCTTTAGCGTTAGGGCCTTGTACGGCGATCATTGATAATTCAGGACGTTCAGTCACAGTGACATCAAAACCTTGGGCTTGTTTAGCAATCCAAGCGAGATCTTTTTCACGGGTGCCTGAGTTAACGACTACGCGGTAATGCGTATCGGTAAGATAATAGGTGATGAGGTCATCTATAATGCCCGCATTTTCATCTAACATGCCGGCGTATAAGGCTTTACCTGGAACTTTAAGCTTAGCCACATCGTTTGCGAGCAACTTACGCAAAAATGCACCAGCATCATTGCCCATCACATCAACCACTGTCATGTGGGAAACGTCGAACATGCCCGCGTCTTGACGCACGGCGTGATGTTCTTCGATTTGTGAGCCATAGTTGAGCGGCATGTCCCAACCGTGGAAATCAACCATCTTAGCGTTTGATTCTATGTGCTTGTTAAACAGAATAGTTTTGTTAGCCATTGTTATCCCTTTTTGCGGCCTTTTTCAGGTCTCTGCCTAGTGTAGGGTGTAGATACTAGGGTCTAAAATGCGGCGAAATTATACCTTGCGTCACAAATTTGTATACAGGATATTTTTCTAATCCGAAGTCACTGCCATTAGATTTTCTTATCTTAAACCTGTAATTTTTTTACATGCGAACGGCAGATTTGCGCAGCTTGCAAACAAATCGCTGATATTAGCAGCAATTCTGATCACATTAGCGCAACCGCGGCTAACGACATAACTTAGGCAGCGCCGCCTTATTGCCCATGGCCTGTTGTATGAACACTGTTTTCAGCCCAGCGACATTATCAACCAGATTTAACCCCAAATCGCGGATCGCTTTTTTAAGCGGGTTGCTGCCTTCAAAAAGTCGTTTAAAGCCTTCCATTGCGGCAATCATTTCCATGGCATCGGCTTTGCGCCAACGCTCAAGGGCGCGCAAATTGGCATAATCACCGATATCTTTACCCGCTTGCTGTAATTCACTGACCACTTCGATAATGCTGGCCGCATCTAAAAAGCCGAGGTTAATCCCTTGGCCAGCCAGTGGATGAATGGTGTGAGCCGCATCACCGGCTAACACTAAGCGATGGCGGGCAAAATGGCGGGCATAACGCATTCGCAGTGGAAAAGCTTGGCGCTCGCTTTCAAGCTGACATAAACCTAAACGGCCATCAAAGGCGGCGGTTAAGTGGCGCTCAAATTGAACGTTATCCATGGCTAATAATTCGTTGGCGCGCTCGGGCGGCACAGACCACACAATAGAGCACAGATTGTCTTTATATAAGGGTAAAAATGCTAACGGCCCGTCCTGTAAAAATACTTGGCGAGCGGTAGCAAGGTGCGGTAATTCAGTACGAATAGTGGCGACTAACGCATGATGGCCGTAATCCCAAAAGGTCAGCGGTATTTTACATTGCTCACGCACCCAAGAGTTGGCACCATCGGCGGCGATGACCAACGCAGCACTGACACTTTCTATTCCAGACTCGGCGCCATTAGCGAGGGTCAGCCAAGCTTCGCGCTCACCAAAGGCAATGCGTTCAATACGTTGGTTTTCGATATGAGTGATATTGTCAAATTCACTGGCACGTTTGGCGAGGGCGTAGCTGATGGCATCGTTTTCGATAATAGTGCCAAGGCTTGCTTCGCTGATGCTGTTGGCGTCAAAGGCAATTTTGCCAAAGCCGTCTTTATCCCACACGGCCATTTTTTGGTAAGGCGTAGCACGGGCTGTCTCTACATAAGCCCAAGCACCTAAATGTTCTAACAAACGCTGGCTTGCCTTATTGATAGCACTCACGCGTAAACGCGCTGAGCCGCTGACGGCTTCTGTCTGCCCGGCATCAATAACAACAACATTAAGATTAGCCTGTGCCAATCCAATCGCGGTGGCGAGTCCCACCATGCCACCGCCCACAATAGCAATGTCATAGGTTTGCGAACTTAACATGGGTACATCCTTTTCGCGTTGCGATACCAGTGAATAGCGTTGCTTTGCCGTCATTGCCTTACGGGCGATAGACGTTAGCGATATCAACGCATTCGAGTGTTATTTCCAGCCCATCGCTTTTTGGGCTACAGGCGTTTTAAGTGGCACAAACCAAGATAATGACCGCAAGCCTAAATTACGACCGAGCACCAAGGGCCAATACTGGTTTGAAAAACCACGGACTAAAAATTCAATATTACGGATAGTGCTGTTTCTGTCATGCTCACGAGCTTTTAGATATGCATGGGTTACGGCAACACTGCCGATATCATCGCCCTGCTCTAGCGCTGTTTTGAGCACCTCAAGCAAACTCACCACATCGCGAAGACCTAAGTTAAATCCTTGTCCTGCAATAGGATGCACCGTCTGCGCCGCATTGCCGATAAACACACATCTATGGTGGATAGGCCTTGGCATATACGATAAATCAAGCGGATACGCATGGCGCGTACTCACATCAACAAATTTGCCTGCGCGATAACCAAAAGCTTGCTGCAACGCCGCTAAAAACTCAGCTTTAGGCGCTGCTTGCATTTGCTTGGCACCTTCGGCATCGAGCGCCCACACCATTGATAATCGCGGCTGGCCTTGAATGTCGCCCATAGGTAACAGCGCTAAAGGGCCTGTTTGGGTAAAGCGCTCATAGGCCCAATGTTGGTGGGGTTTGTCGGTTTGAATATTGGCGATAATCGCCGTTTGTGCAAAAGCCACTTGGGTAATGGGCAAATTAAAACTGCTGCGAACTTTAGATTGCAAACCATCGGCGGCGACCACCAGCTTAGCTTGAATGCGCTCACCGGTATCGAGTAGCAATGTGTGGCTATCGATAGTGGCGTCGATTTGCACAAGTTTGGCGGGGCAAAACAGTTTTACATCGCTTTTAGTTAACTCGCTAAATAGCACTTGGCCGACACGTTCAAGCTCGACCACTTGGCCTAACGCATCTAAATGAAACTGCGCCGCATTGAGCTCTGTCATACCAAAATGGCCACGATCCGACACATGGATATTTTCAATCGCCGTGCCCAAATGGGCGAGCTTAGGCCATAAACCTAAGCGAGATAATTCGAAAATAGAGCCGTGGGCGATAGCGATAGAGCGCGCATCAAACCCGGGATGTTGTTTATCAGGGACATGCGCCTCAATTAACGCAATGGAAAGTGGTCTAGCTAATTTATGTGCGAAGGACTGTGCAGATAAGGACTGTGCCGATGATAAACGCGCTAGCGCTAGCGCTAAGGTCGCGCCCGCCATGGCGCCGCCAACAATAGCGATGTCGACGTTTTGAACTGAAGTATCCATGTGCATCGTGGTCGTCATGGGGATCTCATTCAAGCTATGGCATGGCGCACCTGCTATATCAACAGTTGCGACAATGCAATTAACAATACTGGTGTCATGGACGAAAAGGCCAGACGAGCAAGCCTTTTATATCAAATTAAATAACCATTATAAAAACTTAAACAATAGCGATTAGATTAACTTAATAATTGCGATGATTAGTGCACCGCTGCAATGTCGTCACTTTCGCCATGGGGAAGTTCGGGGCCAAATTCGGCGTAACACATAATCGCAGCTATCCGCACAAACTCGAGCAGTTCAGTGTATGCCGCCTCGGACTCTTCATCGTCGGCAACATCAAATTCAACTTGGGCAATTTCAGCTAAGTCTTTAATGACTTCACGCACCTCAGTCGAAGCCTGATTAAGTTTGGGCTGAATAATCGCCATACCAGTCAAAAAGCTTTGCGCCCACAAAGATAAAGCCTCAACACGCTGGCTAAGCGGTTCTTCTTCCTCTGGCAACAGCGGCATAAAGCCAAATTCAAACTCGGCTAAACGCGTTACTGAATCTTGGAACAAATCACACACCAGTTGATGTAACTGCGCTGGCAACGGCTGGCCGTCGTTCATCAGATCAAATAAAGGCTTGATCCAAGTGTCGCCAGTTTGCTCTACACCACCGCAAATTAAACCGACTAAAGCGCCGTGAACTTCAACCGGATGCTGACCAATTTCGGCCGCATCTAAGGCAATTTTTAAGCTATCGATTCGTAACGAAGGAGGGGTGGCCATATCAGATCCCAATAAGATTTTTTCAGCTGCAATGCTAGCAGAGATAAAGACTTGAACCAATACTGAATCCCGATAATGCGCAAATCCACAGGACTTAAGTTAATAATTTCAACAACTGCTCACACAAGCAGCAAACAAAACTATCCCGACAAATCCATTGGCGGCTTACCTTGCACTTTTAATTTTAGCCCTATATAGTCCGCTTCAGAGGTTAACGAAAGGATCCCCAGTTATATGAGTAATAGTGCAGTTGAAATTACCCTACTTGGGCGCACCTACTCTATCGCTTGCCCGAAAGGCCAAGAGGATGCCCTACGTACGGTGGCACTAGGTGTTGAACAACAACTTATTGCGTTAAAAAGCCGAACCAATAGCCTTAGTCGTGAAGAAATCGCAATTATGGCAGCGCTCAATATTGGACACGAGTTGTTCCAAGAAAAGCAAAAGAACAAGCATTACATGCAACAGATGGACGACCGAATCAGCTTGCTGCAGTCGACCCTCGAAAATGCCTTAGTTGAGCGTTCAACTAAATAGCATTAAAGTTTAACTGTGAAGCACGAGGGTTTAGCGCGATAACGCCGCTAAGTTAACTCTTTTGATACACAGAGAATGGCTAAACTGGCTTAAATACTAAGACAACTTTTAGCGATTCAGTACCGTTTTGCTCCCTGGGATGCATGCCAACTGGTAATGTCCCTGTGCCGATAATTTTGATCTTAGGGTGAATGCTTTACTGACATTGTGCATGCTCGGCTCGTACCGAGAAGCCTTAGGAGGTAATCATTTTCCCGCCTTGAACCTACGGTTCAAGGGCTACACCGGGTAGCGGCATTCTGGGGAGCATCTTAATTTATGTCTACATCTTCTACACTCAGCGACAATCTTCCTGCTAAAAGTAAAGCACCGCAAGCTGCGGTGCGCATCGATATCAACGCAAAAGAAAGTCGCCAGCAATTACGTAAAACCATCCGCTGTGCACGTAAATCGCTAACACCAGCTGAGCAAACCTTGGCAAGCCTTAATGCCTGCCACAAAATGATTGATGAGCTACAAGCTCAAAAAGCACAGCATGTAGCATTGTACTTAACCCATGATGGTGAACTTGCGACCGCGCCGCTTATTAATGCACTGTGGCAATTAGGCATTAATACCTACTTACCCAGATTGCACCCCTTCAATGCCGGACAACTACTTTTTTTGCGTTACACCGCTGACACGCCGATGCAGCCCAATCAATTTGGCATCTTAGAACCTAAATTAGCTGTGCGCGCCATCATCCCCGTGACTGAGTTAGATATTGTCATCACTCCCTTGGTCGCTTTTGATGCTGTGGGTAATCGCATGGGGATGGGCGGCGGCTATTACGATAGGACTCTGGCGAACTGGCAGCTTCAGGGCAAACCTTTACCTATGGGTTACGCCCATGACTGCCAACAAGTGCCGAGCTTACCCTGTGAGCATTGGGATGTGCCTTTACCGATGATCATCACCCCAAGCCGCGTGCTGACGTTCTAAACGATTTGATTTAATCATCAAAGCACTACTTTAACTGGCGACCGCCATCGACATTATGGCAACGACCCGTAACGTAGCGACTATTCAGTAAATATTGCACTAAATCGATAATTTCCTCATTGCCCGCCTCTTTTGGTAGTAACGCTTTAGCTAAGGTTTTTTGTTGATAGGCAATATCATCTTCTGCATTAAATAAAATCATCGCTGGGGCGATGGAATTGACTTTCACCTCAGGGGCAAGTTTAGCAGCAAAGGATAATGTCATATTGTGCAGCGCAGCTTTACTAGCAGCGTAGGCAATATGCTTCTGACTGCCCTTTTCAGCCACATAATCGGTAATATGGATAATATCACTCGCACCAATATTACCATCCGCTCCAGCGCGTAGCTGCGCTTCTAAGGCCAAGTTTAATTGATAGGGCACGCTCACATGCACTTGCATCATCCGCTGCAACACTTCGCTCGGCGCAAAAGTGGCGCTTTTTGAAGGCGCATTCTTGGTAAGCACAGGATCAGGCAGCCAATCGGACGCATTGTGAATAATAGCGCGAATTTGAGTCAGCTTAGCGAGCTCATCGATTAAGGATTGCACTTGGATATCATCGTAAAAATCACAGGGATACAAAGTCGCGCCTAAAGTCTTTAGCTCATCAATACTCGGATAGTGGCTACGATAGGTACCAATCACACTCAGGCCTTGGGCGAGAAAATGTTTGGCTAAGGCGTAACCAATACGCTTACCTACGCCAGTGATGATGATGGGAGATGTCATACTAATCCTGTTATTTTTAAAGCGATTATGGCTCGGTTTATGATTTATTGAATGGTAAATACACCTAAGACTCAAGCAAAACGAATCAACATCCAAAATCCTAGCGCATTTTTTTAGATTTAATCTAACTGGAAGGCTAATTAATAATGCTGATCACGTCTAAAATTAGATCCAATCTCGCATCAACTGCGATCTAAAATCATTGCTGCTGCGTATAAGATAAGCTAAAGCTAAGCTCACGCATTAAGATAAAATCATCTGAGGTATCCACGATGGAACTGCGAATTTTTTATGATGGAAACTGCCCATTATGTAGCGCCGAAATGCGTCAACTGAAAGCGCGCGATCCCGATAACTTAATTGCGCTAGAAAATTTAAATGCGCCAGACTTTAGCCAGCGTTTCAGTTATATCGATAAAAACTACGCTAATACTATTCTGCATGGCGAAACCGCAACCGGCGAAATATTACTCGGCTTAGATGTCACCTGCAAAGCGTGGGCACTTACGGGAACCCGTTCTTGGATACAATTATTACGCTTACCTATTATTAAACCTGTTGCCGATTGGCTTTACTTACGCTTTGCGAAAAATCGCTATCGCATTTCTTATTTACTGACAGGTAAAGCCCGCTGCGACGATAATTGCCAATTGCCCACTAAGCGCCGCTGATTTAGGTTTAGAAAGCATAAAACGCAGACATAAAAAAACGGAGCTCAAGGGCTCCGTTTTTAACTCGTTATAATCTAAAAAGATTATTCGAATAATTATTTAACGAAATCAACGCCTAGTTTGATATCGCCTTTCAGCGTATCTAACATAGAATCACGGGCGTTAGCTTCAAATGCACTCACTTCACCGTAAGGCAGTACTTTTTCAATACCGTTTTTGCCTAACAATACAGGTTGTGCGAAGAACTGGGCGTGTTCACTACCACCGTCAACGTAAGCACATTCAACGACGTTAGCTTCGCCTTGCAGACCACGAACCAAAGACAGACCGAAACGGCAAGCCGCTTGACCCATAGACAATGTCGCGCTGCCGCCACCGGCTTTAGCTTCAACCACTTCTGTACCCGCGTTTTGAATGCGAGTTGTCATGGTTGCCACTTCTTCATCAGTGAACGTCACGCCTTCAACTTGAGAAAGTAATGGCAAAATGGTCACGCCGCTATGGCCGCCGATCACATTCACTTTAACATCAGCAACGTTTAAGCCTTTTAATTCAGCAATAAAGGTTTCAGAGCGGATCACGTCCAGCGTAGTAATACCAAATAGACGGTTTTTATCGTAAACACCGGCTTTTTTCATCACTTCGGCTGCAATAGCCACAGTGGTGTTAACTGGGTTGGTGATAATACCGACTAAAGCAGTAGGACAAGTCGCAGCCACTTTTTCCATCAGGTTACGCACGATACCAGCGTTGATGTTAAACAGATCAGAACGATCCATGCCTGGTTTACGCGCAACACCAGCAGAAATCAGCACTACGTCTGCATCTACCAGCGCAGGCGTTGGATCTTCACCGGCAAAACCTTTGATTTCAACAGCAGTCGGGATGTGGCTCAAGTCAACCGCAACACCCGGAGTAACCGGTGCGATATCATATAGAGACAGCTTTGAGCCCGCAGGCAGTTGAGTTTTTAACAGTAAGGCAAGAGCCTGGCCGATACCGCCAGCAGCACCAAGTACAGCAACTTTCATAATGAACTCCGTTATTTCTCGGATATGTGTGACATGGATCTAATTTGCGTGTGCGTCACATTACTGGAATGTCGCAACAATTTCAATTATCCCTTAGTCGTGGAACAAAAGAATTTCGAAATAACTGATAGCTCACAAAAGAACAATGACTCGATTGCACATTTTAAGCCGATGATAATGACACTGAGTCTACTGCTTAGTGAATGTTTATTCAGCCAATTTGATTGTATGTTGACAATTTGTTTAAAAATATTCAAAATGGGCCTGTTTTTTTGAATAAAGAATAATAATATTATGCAGACGACCAAGAATCAGGATGACCTTGTTAGAGTTTTTAAGTCGATTTTAAAAGAAGAGCGCTTTGGCTCTCAAAGTGAAATCGTCATCGCCTTGCAAGCTGAAGGCTTTGGTAATATTAACCAATCAAAAGTATCACGCATGCTCAGCAAGTTCGGCGCCGTTCGGACTCGCAACGCTAAACAAGAGATGGTGTATTGCTTACCCGCCGAATTAGGCGTGCCAACCGCAGGCAGCCCATTAAAAAACTTAGTGCTGGATGTTGACCATAACCAAGCCATGATCGTGGTGCGAACCAGCCCTGGCGCAGCACAACTGATTGCCCGCTTATTGGATTCTATCGGTAAGCCAGAAGGGATTTTGGGAACGATTGCAGGTGATGATACGATTTTTATTTGCCCATCAAGCATCCAAGATATCGCCGACACCTTAGAAACCATCAAATCTTTATTCAATTATGCCGAATAAAAAAAGCACTTAATGCCTTGGCATTAAGTGCTTTATCAAAATGTAACTCTTACAACTCAACTACAACTCAACTTGGTCAGTCACAACAATTTACTCATCGAACTGCAGCATAAAATCTAAAGCGGGTACGAAGAAAGATGAACCCGTTAATGCCTTAGTAAAATGCATTAAATGATCATGATTACCTTCGCCATCACCAAATATCATACTGTGTAGCATTTTTTCAAAATGTTCGGGCGTACGACAGCAAGCAATAAACATCAACCCCTGCTCTTTAAGCGATCCGTAGGGCATGCTCTGACGTAGGATTTCCATTGAGTTTCCGTCAGCATCTTTAAGATTCACCCGTTTTATATGGCTGGTGAGTGGCTTATCCTTGGATTCATATTCGATATTATCTTGTTTAGTGCGCGCGAATATATCTTCTTGTTTTTTAATCGGTAAGCGGTTCCACTTACTTAAGTTATGGGCATATTTTTGTACGTGAACATAACTGCCGCCCTTAAATCCAGCATCCTCATCACCAACCAGTGTGACTTCTTGACGATGGCGTCCCTTTGGGTTTTCAGTACCATCGACAAAACCTGTCAGATCGCGACTATCCATAAATCTAAAGCCGCGTTCTTCGTCCACTAATTCCACCAAATCTTCAAACATTTGGCTAATTTCATTGGCGACTAAATGCAGAATATCGTAACGGTCACAGCGAATATGTACATACAAATCATATTCGATTGCAGGTGCATCAAGACTCCCAGCTTGTATCGCAGGGAAAGGCCTTAACATTTTAGGGCGGGCATCGGTATAGAGGCTATCCCAGTAATTAGCGCCGATACCGACAAAACCATTGAATGCACTGTCAGAATACTGATCTGTCAGTTCGTAAATATACTGCGCTACGTTGGCAAGGCAGGGACGTAACTGCGACTCCACATTATCATTTGCATTAAACATCAAGTAGATACTATGTAAGTTTCCCTCTGCACACACACCTAACTGTTCACGCGGCATATTTTGAATATCCATTTGGTTGTGACCCTGTTCTAAATTCATTTTCGGTAATATTATCCGCAACTTTCCCTAAAAATGACATTAACTAACGCACACTTTACTCGAGTTTATTAATGATAATGCCTATAACGAAGCGTTGTTGTGCTCAAGCTCATTGAAAAATGATGCAACGCATAAATTTCGCTAGCGAGTCTACCCCAATACAGTAGGCAAAGCTCACTAACGCCATGATATTTATTTAAACTAATACCCTGCAGCATGACCATCTTTACGACTCTCAGATGCACCGCGGTAAACGCCAGTTTCTGCATTAAAGCCAATCGCTTGATAACCACCAAAATCCCCTAAAGCATCACGCAATATATGCCCTTTTTTAATGAGCTCACGGCGCGTTTCAACGGGAAAGCCTGACTCTAGGCTCACATAACCGCCATCGGTCATCACCTCGCCAGTAGGCTCAGTAGAACCGCTATGTAAAATCCGAGGCGCATCGCCCGCTTCTTGTAGGTTCATTTTAAAATCAATGAGATTCATTAAAATTTGTGCATGCATTTGCGGCTGCGTTGCACCGCCCATGACCCCAAAACTAAGCCAAGGCTTACCTGCTTTAGTCACAAACGCGGGAATAATCGTTTGAAAAGGTCGCTTACCTGGCGCATAGGTATTGAAACGTCCCTCAGTTAAATCAAACATTTGCCCACGATCCTGCAACACAAAACCCAGATCGGCCGGCGTCATTCCCGAGCCCATACCACGGTAATTACTCTGGATAAGTGACACCATATTGCCGTCTTTATCTGCCGTTGTGAGGTAAACCGTATCCCCGTGCTGTAGGGCAGGATTACCTGCATCAACACTTTTGGCGGCTTTATTCGTGTCAATTAATTTAGCGCGCTCATAGTTGTAGTGTTGTGATATCAACTCGGTAACAGGGACGTTATTAAAGGCCATATCGGCATAAAATTTAGCTCTGTCGGCAAAAGCCAGTTTTTTAGCCTCTACAAATAAATGCACATATTCAGGGCTGTTAAAGCCCATAGCAGCGACATCAAAGGGTTCCATGGTTTTTAAAATTTGCAGTGCGGCAATGCCTTGTCCATTGGGCGGTAATTCCCACACATCATAACCACGATAATTGACCGAAACAGGCTCAACCCATTCGCTGGTATGACTGGCTAAATCTTCATAGCTTAAATAGCCCCCTTGGGACGCCATATATTTATCAATACTTTTAGCGATATCACCTTTATAAAATGCATCACGCCCACCCTTAGCAATTTTCTCATAGGTGTTTGCTAGGGCGGGGTTTTTAAAGATTTCACCTACCGCAGGTATCTTACCCGTTGGCATATAGGTTTCTTTAAACCCTGGGAATTTAGCCAGTTTTTTAGCACTGCTATCAAGATAATAAGCAATCAGCTCAGAGACCGGAAAACCATTGCGGGCGTAACCAATCGCGGGGGCAAGATTATCCGCCATCGGTAATTTGCCAAACTTATTATGCAACTCATACCAACCATCAACCGCGCCGGGAACCGACACAGGCAAAGGGCCAAGTGGCGGTAAATAGTCTAGCCCAAGGGATTTAAGCTTTTCTAAGCTCAATGACTTTGGACTACGGCCTGAAGCATTAAGACCATAAAGACGCTTATCTTTCGCGCTCCAAACGATGGCAAATAAATCACCACCTACACCCGAGCCTGTGGGCTCAACCAAGCCTAACATGGCATTAGCGGCAATCGCGGCATCTACCGCACTGCCACCTTGCTTGAGTATATCAATCGCGACTTGAGTTGCTAATGGCTGGCTCGTCGCCGCCATTCCATGTGTTGCATACACTTCTGAGCGGGTTGCAAAGGCTTTACCCGTAATTCTATCCATGGCCATAACTCCTGCAGACGATACCGCGGTTGCAACAATAACGAGGGTATAAATTGAATTTATTATTTTTAACATAACACCTCCTAAATAAGAGAGTTAACGTAACAAGGCTGAGCAAAGATATCACCAAGCAATAGCACTTAAACTCAAGTTAAACGTAAGTAAAAATGTCTTACTCTCGCTCACGTATCCGATGCTGGAGTGCTCTATAGCCTTGCCTAACATAGGTTAAATTACTGCTGGGCTCTGCATTTTAAGCAAGTTTACGTATACAATAGCGCGATATTTTGAACCCTTAGCCACAGGATGCCCCATGCCTTGGATCCAACTCCGTGTAAATACCAATAGCGATGATGCTGAAACCATTAGTGATTTACTTATGGAAGCCGGCTCAGTCTCGATAACCTTCGAGGATGGTAAAGATACACCTATTTTTGAACCTAAACTGGGTGAAACCCCGCTATGGCGTGATACCGTTGTCGTGGCGTTATTTGATGCCGAAACCGATCTAACGCCAACCATCGCGATGCTGAAAACCTTGCCATTTCTCGGTGAAAACTTCAGCCACAAGGTAGAACAAATCGAAGATAAAGACTGGGTGCGCGAATGGATGGATAACTTTCATCCTATCCTCTTTGGCACACGTTTATGGATCTGCCCAAGCTGGCGCGAAATCCCAGATCCAACCGCAGTGAATGTGATCCTCGATCCCGGTCTTGCTTTCGGCACGGGCACACACCCCACCACAGCGCTGTGCTTAGAGTGGTTAGACAGCTTAGATTTACGTGATGAAGAAGTCATCGATTTTGGCTGCGGCTCTGGCATTTTAGCTGTAGCTGCGCTGAAGCTAGGCGCGAAAAAAGTTACCGGTATTGATATCGATTATCAAGCCATTGACGCCTCACGTGCTAATGCTGAGCGTAATGATGTCGCCGACAAGTTGGCACTCTACTTACCAGAAGATCAGCCCGCTGATCTTAAGGCCGATGTACTGGTGGCTAACATACTGGCAGGCCCACTGCGCGAATTGGCGCCTTTAATCGCCGAACGCGTTAAAAGTGGCGGTAAATTGGCCCTTTCTGGTCTACTAAAAGAACAAGCCCAAGAAGTCTCTGAATTTTATAGCCAATGGTTCGATATGGACGAAGCGGCTCACAAAGAAGATTGGAGTCGCTTGACAGGCACACGCAAATAGCGCTAAAGGGTGGCGCAACGTGCGCCACCGTTGACTTCTCACAATATAGCCTCTGACTTCTTGACGATTAAATGTCAAGAAATAAAATTGCCTCTAGGTCATTTATTGACCTTTGCATCGCCAACAAAAAGGGCTACTATAGCGCCCCTTTGAAGAGCAAGGTGAAACATAAAATGCAAATTGGACCCTATCAACTGAAAAATCAGCTGATCGTGGCACCAATGGCAGGTGTCACCGACCAAGCCTTCCGTAATCTTTGTCTTCGTTATGGCGCTGCCTTAGCGGTTTCCGAGATGCTTTCATCTAATCCTGAGGTTTGGGATACAGATAAAAGCCGCCAGCGCATGACGCATTCTGGTGAAGAAGGTATTCGCTCAGTGCAAATAGCCGGAGCCGATCCTGATTTAATGGCGCAAGCCGCGTTGTTCAATGTTGAACAAGGCGCTCACATCATTGATATCAACATGGGTTGTCCCGCAAAAAAAGTGAATAAAAAGCTGGCTGGCTCAGCGCTGATGCAAAACCCGCCGCTGGTAAAAGAAATTTTACAAGCCGTGGTCGCCGCAGTGAATGTGCCTGTCACGTTAAAGATTCGCACCGGTTGGGAGCCAGAACACAAGAATGGTGTTCAAATCGCCCAGATTGCAGAGAATTGTGGCATCGCTTCGCTCGCCGTTCACGGCCGCACGAGGCAATGTATGTACAGAGGCAATGCCGAGTACGACACCATTAAAGCAATCAAACAGAATGTCTCGATTCCTGTCGTCGCCAATGGGGATATCGACAGTCCGGAGAAAGCCCGCTTTGTGCTGGAATACACCGGTGCCGATGCCTTGATGATAGGACGGGGTGCTCAAGGACGGCCTTGGATTTTCAGAGAAATCCAGCACTACTTGGAAACGGGTAATAAGCTAGCGCCCATTGAGGTTGCCGAACAGCGTCAAGTGATGCTGGAACACCTCACCAAACTGTATGATTTGTATGGTGAATATAAGGGTATCCGCTTTGCCAGAAAACATATGGGATGGTACCTAGACCAAGAAGCTCAGCGCCAATTTAGGGCTGACTTTAATCGGCTGGAAACCACTGCAGAACAGTATTCCCTCGTGGAATGTTATTTTGATGAATTAGTACAGAATTAATAAAGAGCAGAATAGAATGTTTGATCAGACAACTAACACAGAAGTTCACCAGCTTACCGTTGGCAAAATTGAAACCGCAAACGGCACTATCAAGCCCCAGTTATTACGTGATGCGGTCAAACGTGCCGTAACTAACTTCTTCGCACAGTTGGACGGTCAGGAAGCACAAGAAGTTTATGAAATGGTATTAAGCGAAGTGGAAGCACCTCTGCTCGACATCATCATGCAACACACTCGTGGCAACCAAACCCGCGCAGCAAACATGCTAGGTATCAACCGTGGTACTCTGCGTAAAAAATTAAAGAAATACGGCATGAATTAATCCGTAAGGATTAAGCTGTTGTATTTAAAAAGAAAAAGCCTGAAGTTATTCAGGCTTTTTTACGATTGAATACGCGCATAGTTACACAACTATTTACACCGTCATCTACATCAGCAATGCCATACTCAATTACGCCATCAGCTATACCACCAATAACACTCACTAGATTAAGCTGTTATCTACGCCATCAAAATATCGCTGTTAAATACCACTTTACCGTGCCGCTTAAAAGAGGCCCATCAACTCATCTACAAATAGCGATTACCTTACGATTGCTACAACACCTAACTAATGGTGGCTAAATATCAAATTGCGACCTAATTAACACTTTTAGAGATAAAAATACGCTTTGCTTGCTTACTTATTAAGATGCAAATAACATGCATGTAAATAAATTGCCGTATTGGAGCGTTTCCATGTCATCTGCTAATGCATCATCTGAATTATTTGCCCATGAAGAATCATCTCAATCTTGGTTGGATAGAAAAGTCGGAGAGCTAGTCGTCGAAGATTTCCGTCGTGCCCATGTATTTAGTCAATTTGGTATCGATTTTTGTTGCGGCGGTGGCAAACTATTATCTGTCGCCTGTGAACGCGCTGGCGCTGATACAGGAGCGGTTGTGGCGGCATTAAACTCAGCATCCCTGGCTAACGGCAAAGAGGATGAATCGAATCATTTACCGCTTGCAGAGTTGATTGATTTTATCGAATCGACCCATCATCAATATATACGCGCCAAAGGGCCTTTATTGATTGAATACTCAGAAAAAATGGTAAGAGCTCACGGTAAAGAACATGACGAAATCATTCCTTTTGCAGGTTTAGTACGTGCGCTAGTTGAAGACTTAATGCCGCATTTAATGAAGGAAGAAAAAATATTATTTCCAGCCATTCGCTCACTCAGTCAAGGTGAGCAAGTGAATGGTTGTTTTGGGCATATCAGCAACCCAATTAATGCTATGCAACATGAGCATGAAGAAGCGGGGGCCATTTTGGAGCAGCTACACCAATTAACCAACGACTTTACGCCACCACCGCATGCTTGCACCACCTGGCGCGTTTGTTATGCGACACTTGCAGAATTTGAGGCTGACTTACACAGACATATCCATTTAGAAAGTAATATTTTATTCCCTAAAGCACTCGTTTTAGCACAATAAGATTGATAACGAAAAAGGGATAAGCACATAGTTGTGCTTATCCCTGTTCTTAACTTTAGATGATCACTAAAAAATAATGCGGATTTAGCCTGTAGATTTAATAATAACCTCAACAAGACTTATCGACACAACTCCCTCTAATTTATGACTCTAAAACATAGCCCTAATACATAAATAATGATATTTGAAGCGCTTAATGTAAAAAGAAAAAATACACTACTAAGAAAAAAGAACTGAGCGCTCCAATAACAACGGGGTAAATAAGATAGGCATCCTGCGACCTTGCTGCACGTATATAGCATAAATGCACAAGAAAATAGTTGTAGATAAACATCATTATTAAAACAATAACGCCATGACTAAAACGTAATGTATTTATATTAATAGAAACAACGGTAAGTAACAGCAAATTAAGCAGGATTAAATAAAGAAAGACTTTCTGCAGTTTATCTGAACCGTTACGATTAACAGATGAAGCCATTGCATGCCCCTATGTTTTCGCCCGTAATTTAATCGCATCAACCAGCCGTTGGATGTCAATATTGTTATCTGATATCCAGCGCAGGGTGAGATTATGCTTTGTAAATTCTGTTAACATTTAGCTATTTTGTTCTTAAGTCGACTTAATGCGAGATTATTGATTGATATAAATCATCCATAATCGAATGAAATTCGTTCGACTGGATAGGTTTGTTAACCAATTTAACAATGTATAATCCGGCCCTGCTTCAGCTCCAAGCTGGGAGTCGTTGCCGTTTACCGACATTATCGAAGTCAGATTAGGCTATAGATTGGTGCACTTAGTTGAAAAAACTAAAGGAGCTGAATTACAAAAACGCCTGACAGGGATCAGGCGCACACTCTCAGAGCAAGTTGGTTTTTTATTATCAGAAGTCAGAGTACGCGATAACTTAGCGTTAGCACCACATGCATATCAAATAAATTTTATGGGAACTCAAGTCGCAATTGCCGAGCTCGAGCCTGACCTTTTATTAGCGATAAAAAGTGGCCCTGTATATGGCAAAATTGATGGTATTTTAACTAAAGAACCCGCTTACCAAATGGATGCCATTTGGATAGCACCAGATTTAAAAGCAAAGGCACTCAACTTAGGTTATTCCGTCGTCGATAATGCCACGATTATTGCTACTCATGTCAGTAAACTGCTACGAGAATCATTGCCAGAATTATTGCAACATGATGATATTATGCAACTCACTGACAGGTTAAGTAAGCAGGCGCCTAAGCTTGCAGAATCACTCAGTACAAGTTTAACAACAATACAGTTACTTAAAGTTTTCCGTCTGTTACTTAAAGAACAAGTACCGCTCAAAGATATACGCACTATAGCTACCACGCTATTGGAATGCAGTGAACAAACAAAAGATCCCGTCTTACTCGCTGCTGATGTCCGCTGTGCTTTACGCAACACCATATTGCATCAAATTGCCGGTAGCAGTTCGCAGTTAAACGTACTCACCCTGACTCCAGAGTTAGAGCAGACTTTAATGATTGCACTGAATCAATCACAACAGCAAGGCAAAGTCGCACTGGATAGCTTCCCCATCGAGCCGAATTTACTAGCACAACTGCAACAAAAAATGCCTCAGTTACTAGCCGAAACCAAAGAGAAGGGCTATAACCCAATCCTGCTAGTGTCGCCGCAGCTCAGACCTTTCCTAGCACGTTATGCACTCGCCTTCGCACGGGGACTCCATGTTTTATCCTATAATGAAGTCCCTGAAACAAAAGAACTGATGATTGCAGGACAACTCGGCTAGTCCACCGCTTTATTATCAGCATCTAATTAATAATTCGAGGCGCTAGGCGCCTCGAATTATTTGGCAGTGACCATAATAAACCTGAAGACAATGCATGAATTGTGTTATGTCATGCTTAACATCGATTTACTGTTGCCCATGACTGTATTTCAATAACCAGCTTTTGCCAGACCTGTGGATCCCTAAGTCTGGCCTTTCAATTATCGACGTGCTACAACAAGTCACGTGTCGCTGACGGATAAGCTGCCATGACATTTCAATCATTTGCACTCGATGATATCGACGATTTACATGAATCGGCCCAAGTAGAATTTAAGCTCGCCGGTGGCCGTGACGGACAAGGTCAATTGCCCGAAGATATTTGGGCAACCTATAGTTCCTTTGCCAACACGCTAGGTGGCGAGATTATCTTAGGTGTACGTGAAGAACATGGCCATTTCAGTATTGAAGGTATACCGAATCCCCTGCCCGTTTTGCAGGAGTTTTGGGAAATACTCGATAACCCTAGCCGCACCAGTCACAATATCTTGGCAATTTCGGATGTACAGATTATTGAAATTATGAATAAAAAGCTTATTCGTATCCGTATACCGCTGGCGCCAGAACAGCTAAAACCAATTTATGTGGGCGGGGATCCCTATACGGGAAGCTATTTTAGGGTAGGAGATGCCGACATGCATGCAAGTCGTCGGCAGGTCAATCTAATGCAACGCCGCGCCCATCTTTGCATGAAACAACTCAAGGCGCGTTAACTTACCGCTCTACAACCTGACTAATCCTATTATAAGTATAAGTATAAGCCTGCGATAGCCTTACAATCAGCCTCACAATCCTGCTAATAAATAGCCCCCCATGGCGGCAATCGCTGCGCCCGTGACACGCATTAAGTTGCGTTGCCCTGTCATCTTTTGCATCCCAAGACCTATCATTACGCCACCTAAATGGATAACCGCTGTACCAAATAAAAAACCTAAGGCGTACAGGACTGGACTTGCCAATTCCGGTATTTCTGCGCCGTGGGCATGGCCGTGAAAAATCGCAAATACCCCTACAAAAGTCATAGCAAATAACAGCGGGATTTGACGGTCAAAAGCGATAGCAAGCCCAAGCAGCAACACTGATAAAGCGATACCTATTTCAACGAAGGGAACGGCAACTGCGTATAAACCTAATATTCCACCAAACAACATAAAAACGACAAAGGCGAGTGGCACAGTCCAAATAGCGCGACCACCAAGCTGGGTACTCAACATACCCACACTCAACATCGCTAACAGATGATCAAACCCCAAAACAGGATGATTAAACCCTGACATGAAGCCGCCGCCTGAATGAATTTCATGGGCCGACACCGGCGCAATCCCACATAAGCTGAGCAGTAATAACAAACCAATACGCGCCATAAAATAGCCTTAGTCAGTGACTTTAGTGATTGATACCACGCTATCTGAAAATATAGTGTCAGATCGCTTATGGGCTTCAATTAAAGCTTAACTTTAGTGTAAATATGGTGGTAAAACCTTGATCTCAATCACCCTTAGATCAGTAAAGATGCAGGTTGAAAATGTACACTGAACTATTGTCACACTGAACTATTTTGCATCAATTGCTAGCACTTTTGCCAAAGCATCAAGGGAGGTAATTTCTAAATGTGGTAATAGAGTTGCGATAGGTAACGAATCGTTTCGGCCAAAACTGGGGTTCAACCATACAGATTGACACCCAGCAAGCCGCGCGCCACGAACATCGGCATTCATGTTATCGCCCACATGGAGTAAATGCTGCGGCGCAATATTTAACCGCAAACAAGCCAACTCGAACATGTCCTTAGCGGGTTTCATTTGCACGCCACTACCAGGGTGAAGCACAAATTCAAAAGCATCGCCTAAACCAATCCGCTCGGCATCCACATTACCATTAGTGATGCCGACTAATCTAAAATGCCCTGACAAGTGTTTGAGTAATAACAGCACTTCATCAGATATTCGAAAATTACTGCGATGAAAATAAAAACACGCTAATCCTTGCTCAGCGCCGCGCTCAGCCTCCATAGCCGAATAACCTAATTGAATGAGGCCGCAGCGCAGCGTGGCCAAACGGGCTGCGCTAGTGTCGTGGGCAAGTTCGCGATGTTGCTGCAGGAGTTGTTGTTTTAGACTGCGCCAATCATGGGGTTGCCATGCCTGCGATAAAGGAAACACCTGTTGTAAAAATATCGCCAGCTCAGCTTCAGCATTTAGAATATGCGGTAGATTGTCGTATAAGGTGTCATCGAGATCGAAACTGATCGCTTGAATATGTTGGGGTCTAAGATAGCAACGCATTATTTATCCTGTGGTTTTTTCGCTCGAGGATGGGCGTTATCATACACATTAGCTAAGTGTTGGAAATCCAAACTGGTATAGATTTGTGTGGTCGCTAGGTTGGCATGGCCCAATAATTCTTGCACCGCCCGCAGATCGGCGCTCGCTTCTAACATGTGAGTGGCAAAGGAATGACGCAGTTTATGTGGATGAACTCGTACCGATAATGCCTGTTCTTGTCCCCATTTTGCCATTCGTGCCTGAATACTGCGATGGGATAAACGCTTACCTTTTTCAGTCACAAATAAGGCGTTATCTTCGCAGGGGATTTGCTTTCGACAATTAAGCCAAGCCTGTAGAGCATCAATCGCCAAGCGCCCGACTGGGACGATACGCTCTTTATTACCTTTACCTAAAACTCGCATTTCTTTCACGTCGTATTGCACGCTGGATATATTAAGCGCCGCAAGCTCTGCCAAACGCAGGCCACTGGAATAAAACAACTCCATCATGGCTTTATCCCGCAGACTTAGGGGATCTGTGCCTTCAATGTCCAGCAAATGGGTAATGGCATCGATATCGATATTCTTCGGCAGCGGTTTGGCTTGTTTCGGCGCACTTAGACCTTTGGCAGGATTAAGCTCAATGACACCTTCGCGCAGTAGAAACTCACCCCATTGCTTTACCGCAGATAAACACAGAGAAAGGGATCGTGGGCTTAAACCTTGGCGATGTAATTTGGCTAATACTTGCTGCCAATGCTCACGGCTCACATTAAGTAGATGCACACTTTCAGGTAAAAGTGCACTGCCACGATTGAGCTCATATAGGTAATTACGCACTGTATAGGCAGACAACTGCTTCTCAGTACTCAAATAGCGTTCAAAGGTTTGTAACCATTGAGTATTAAGCGCCAACACTTCGCCTGTTTGCGTACTCATCTCGGTTTCCTCATCGGTTTACTGTAAAAACTAAGGGAGTAAATGCCACCCCATTGCTTTTACAGCTTAGCAAGCATATGCGCCAGTAAACGCTGCAATTGTTCCAGTAGCATGTTATCCATATCTGGGTGAAAATGGGTTGCATCTTGGCTGGCAATCGCAAAAATGACTGGGGTATCTTCGGACAATTTAGTCAGTGCCACCGAGCCCACTTCACTACCAAATAAACGTTTAGCTTCTTGCTGTGTTAAGCGACCAAAATAGTGACCTTTATGCAGCCTTTGATCCCATATTGCCTTCATATCGGCATCAAGAACGCTGATTAAACGCACATGACTAAAGTTAAACTGCATTTTCAAACTATCGGCTAAGACTTCCTTGAGTGAGATTAAATCAGCACAGTTCAGTAACTTAAATGATAACTCGGTATTGAATTGATAAATTTTTTCGTTACGCGTCGCCATCGTTAATAGGCTAGTGATCTCTTCTTCTAATTGGCTCACCCGCTGGCGCAGCATTTCTTGGCGACGTTCTACTAAGGATATCGCGCCACGCTCCATATGAGGTAAACGCATTGCTAGTAGCAGTTCAGGGTAACGATTAAAAAAGCTAGGATTATCGAGTAGATACTCACGAATTATCAACTCATCGAAGGGCACATTAGTCTGCGGCATCAAAGGCTCGGTCATAACTGAATTTGTCCATCGTAAACGTGCTGTGCAGGACCCGTCATCCACAAAGGCTTACCTTCACCTTCCCAGTTAATACTTAACGTGCCGCCGGGTAAATCTACCTGTACTTGTTTCCCTAACTTGCCTTGTATTTGGCCGACAACCACAGCAGCGCACGCACCTGTACCACAAGCTAAGGTTTCAGCCGCACCGCGTTCATACACCCGCAGTTTAATATGACCTGAGTTTACCACTTGCATAAAGCCTACATTAACCCCGCGCGGAAAGCGTTCATGTTTGGTCAACATAGCGCCAATTTCAGCGACAGGAGCGCTGGTCACATCTTCAACATCGAGCACACAATGTGGATTACCCATCGACACTACACCACATAAAAAGGTTTGTAGCGGTGTTTGCAGTAGGTAGGTTTTTTCGGGTTTCTTGGCTTTAAAAGGAATTTGACTCGGCTCGAGAATTGGCACACCCATATTTACGGTAACCGTTCCATCACGCTCCAAACGCAATGTCATTTTGCCAGATGAGGTGCTAACACGAATTTTATTCTTATTTGTCAGCCCCTTATTACGTACAAAACGCGCAAAACAACGCGCACCATTGCCACATTGCTCAACTTCACTGCCGTCAGCATTAAAAATACGATAATGAAAATCTAAATCAGGATCATAGGGCGGCTCAACTAAAAGAAGTTGGTCAAAACCGATGCCAAAGTTACGATCGGCTAGACGGCGGATTTGCTCTGGCGAAAAAAACACGTTTTGTGTGATCCCATCAACCACCATAAAATCATTGCCAAGACCGTGCATCTTAGTGAATTGGATCAAGATACTTATCCTTTAAGCCAAGGCGCGGCTCATAAATGATGAATCCAAGCGCCTGAATCAATATATTTTTCTAGTTTACGGCAGGAGCTGCTCACCTTGCCACAGTTGCGATAACTTTTCTCGCTCACGCACAAGGTAAGCCTGCTCACCATCGACCATAATCTCGGCCGCACGAGGGCGCGTATTGTAGTTAGATGCCATTGCAAAACCATAGGCACCACTGGAGCGTACAGCAAGCAAATCACCGGCCGCTAACGCAAGTTGGCGATCTTTACCTAAAAAGTCACCGGTTTCGCACACTGGGCCAACGATATCAAAATCATAGGCTTGTGAGCTTCTTGGCACTACGGGAATAATTTTTTGCCATGCACTGTAAAGCGCTGGACGGATTAAGTCATTCATCGCGCCATCGACAATCGCAAAACGCTTATCACTGTTTTCTTTAAGGTAAAGCACTTGAGTGACAAAAATCCCCGCGTTAGCGGCAATTGCGCGCCCCGGTTCAAAAATCAGTTTAAGTTGGCGGCTGCCTAAACGCTTAAGTAGAGCCGCGGCATACACATCAGGGTGCGGCGGGGTTTCATCATCATAAGTCACCCCTAAACCGCCACCGACATCGAAATGCTCAATAACAATACCTTGCTCTGCCAAGCGATCGATTAATGCCAGCATACGATCCATCGCATCAAGGAATGGTTGGATTTCAGTCAATTGCGAGCCGATATGGCAATCTACACCTTTAATATGTAGATGAGGTAAAACACGGGCACGGGCGAAAACGATTTCCGCCTCGTCCATAGCAATACCGAATTTGTTTTCTTTAAGACCAGTCGAAATATAAGGATGAGTTCCAGCGTCGACATCTGGATTTATCCGCAGTGATACAGGGGCAACTTTACCCAAACGGCCCGCAACCTGATTTAACTGCTCAAGCTCGGCGCTTGATTCAACGTTAAAACAGTAAATGCCCAGATTAAGTGCTTGCTCCATTTCAGCAACGGTTTTACCCACACCAGAGAACACCACTTTAGCCGGATCGCCACCGGCTTCGATGACGCGAGCGAGTTCACCGCCGGACACAATATCAAAACCACTGCCTAAACGTGCTAATACATTCAGTACCGCAAGGTTAGCGTTAGCTTTAACTGCATAGCAAATAAGATGTGGATGGTCTGCCACTGCATTATTAAAAGCATGCCAATGGCGCTCAAGGGTTGCGCGCGAATAGATATACAGTGGTGTGCCATAAGTTTGAGCTAATTCAGTAACCTGACAGCCTTCGGCATACAAGGTATTATCTTGGTAGAGAAAGTGATCCAATGTCTGATTCCTTACTGCGCGTTATCGCTGCAATGGTAATTGTTATTGTTGGTTTTTTTGTACTTCGATGGATCTAATTTCGGTCTTGATTTCTTCTGCCTCAGACGCCGCTTTAGACGCCTCGACGCTTTTAGGCTGACTAACCTCAGTGGCTGGTGAGCGATAAAGAGGGCCTTTCTGACCACATGCCGTAATAAATAGGCTACCAAGCAATAACAATAAAAACAGTCTCATTTTTCTCAACATCTGTGCATCTGATGGCTAATAGCCTTATAATCGCATCCATCTTGACGAAAGCAAAGGACAGAAATGCATGGCCATGACAGATACAGAATTTCACCAGCTCGCTGATGACATGTTCCAAGCGATAGAAAATGCGATTGAAACTGCGATTGATGAGCAAGATGCCGATGTCGATATCGATGCCAGTGGCAACGTATTACAATTAGAGTTTGTTGATGGCTCAAAAATTGTTATCAACAAGCAAGAACCTTTGCACGAGATTTGGTTAGCCACACGTTTTGGTGGGTACCACTTTGGTTTTGTAGAGGGTAAGTGGATTGACGGGCGTAGTGGCAACGAATTTATGCCATTCGTACAAGACTCTATCCAGCGCCAAGGTGGAATTAAACTCAGTTTTTAATTCAAACTGTGTATTGCGCAAAACAAAATGGGAGCTAAGGCTCCCATTGTTTATTTCCCATCACTTATTCTCAACCGACTGTATTTTCAACGCATCTAAAAGTAACGTTAAAATTCAGTATCTTGATCGGTAATGTCCATACCGAAAGGTGCCACGGTTAACTCGCCCATGACTCGTACTAAATGAAAAAACTGCGGAATATTAAACTGTGCACGTGAAGCATAGTGCTCGTCAAACACATAGTGATGACTCACTTTATTGACTAACTCGTCCATGTTGGATCCCGCCTGAACATAATGACTTAACTGGTTTTCTTCATCGAGAATAAATACGTCCAAGTTATCGGTTCGCTGGCGTAAAAAATACTGGATAGTACCTTTAGCGGCATAGTTTTGCACCACTTTAGGCATACTCGAAAAGGGATCATCGCCCAGCTCAGGGCGCGGCAGTTGCACTAAGTGACTACGAGATAACTGTTGATAAAAAGACTTAGCATCACTCAAGTCCTGATAGGCCATACCGAGTGGATTAAAAAAGATGCCATAACGGGTATGACGTATCTGCAGTGGCTGCACTAAGGTGCTCGATTGCTGCACTTGTTGGCACAGACGCACAGTTTGCCTCAGTAAAGTTTTGACGGCTAATTTAAGTTGCGGCCGTAATTTTTGCGAGCAGCTGATCACATCGATATCCACAGGCAAATTGGCACGTCTTAATCCAGGCGTGACAAAGGCTAACGCTTGCAGTACTGCGGTATCGCCTTCAAAGCGATGGCACTGCCACTCACCCCAACTGTTTAAACAAATCGCATCTAATGCACCGAGCATATTGGCTTTTTTACGTCCGAGTGAAAACACGTTCGCGTTCATCACATCGACCATCATTTCCTGTCCGAGCCATTCAATCGTGGGGTCGCAGTCTAAATTCAGCATAAAAATTAATTTACGGAAGTGCCAAGGCTTACATAAATCCAACTTTGACACGCGCCAATCGTGGCCAATAAAATTAAGCAGCCGTTTTGATGCTTCGGTAAGACGCCGCGATTTGGCTTTACTCTGACCAAACTCATGCCATTTGGTTTCAGGTGTAGAAACTCCGTTTAAACAGGCCCAAATCATCAAGGTTGATGGCGCCTTACCTTTACATATTGCCGATTCACCTAAAAGATTTTGTGGCTGTGGCCCTTGTCGATAAAGGTAGTACTCACGTACACGCGAGCTTGACACCATAGTGACTTCAGACTCAGCGACCGAAGCGCTCCACAGCAAATTAAGCTTGGCGATTTGATCTTCATCTTGGCTAAAATAGGTATGTAATTTTCGAGTCAGCATGCCGAGCTCTTCAATCCGCAAACCTTCATTTAATGCATGCGTCGATGCGAAACGCAGTAAGGTTTGGTAACTTGCCAATAATAGCTCGTTAAGCTGGTCGTTAAACCAATTGAGTTGACCACTGTGCCAATGCTCACAGTCGTCTAAAGTCGCAATTAAGCTATCGGGCCACTGCCAGTCCTGTACTAACTGTTTTAATTGAGCATAGCGCCAATCTTTCCCCTCTTGAACGCGGCTCAAATACAGACCACATTTCAGATAAAAACAGCGGCGTACAATCTCAAGTCGACGGGTATCATTTTGCTTAAGTAAATAGGCTTCAATGATCTCGTAAATAGAATAATAAGCATCATTCAATATCGAGAAATCTCCCGCTAAAGATCGCTGCCACAGGCGATCGCAAAGCAAGCTAGAATGTGGGTAATCGCTAGCATAAGCTTCAAGTAACAATACTTTAATCAAGGCTTTATGGGGTTTATCCAAACCTTTATAGAGCTGCCATAACGAAGCCCCAAAATACTCACTCGCGGGCAATTCGTGTACGTCACCTAAGGACAACAGTGCTGGATTGAGTTTTGCGTCTGGCCACCATGCAATCGTTTTACCCGCTAGCCGAATTTGGCTACGATAAAATTCTTCAAGTAATAACCAATGTTGAGCACTACCACTGTGTTCGTGGGCCATAGATGATTGACAGCCATGGATAGCTTGATCGCCACAAAACTGCTGCGGATGGACTAAGTAAAAATTAACCTCAAACTGATACTCGGCAAACCAAGCAGTCAACCTGTTGGTCTTAACTCTGATTAACGCTAAATCTTCAGCACACAAATCGGCACGGTGTATGAGCCAAACATCCACATCACTCTTATTGTTTTGGCCAAAACTACCGGTGCTCCCCATAGCATAAACGCCTTCAAACGCATTCACATCGGCCTCTTCAGTCATAAATGGCAGTGAAAATACGTCACAGGCTTGGGACTCTCGCTCATCAACAATATACTCATTAATGCCACAGGGAGTATTGGAGGCACTGTAACCGGGATACTTAACGCTATTGTGGTGAACGAGAAAGGGGATCAGATGAAATAAGTGCTTTTGCAGCGGGGGCAGCAATACTAAAGCACGCGCTATTCGCACTTTATTAAGCTTTTCGGCTATATCAGGAAATTGTATTTGCTGATCCATTCAAAAACACGGCGCATATGAAGAATGTTCTCATGTTAACACTTCTGTAAATTCGAGCAACCAAACGTGATCCTCATCACATTTACGTTTAACTCAGAACCTCGCAGACTTCAAAGAATCGACACTGCTTCCTTACATAAACGATGTGCCAATGTTAGCATTGGCGCAACTATGATCTTTGATGGAAACTCAAGCATGTCTCAAAATCACATTCGTATTGCTACTCGTAAGAGCCCGCTAGCCATGTGGCAAGCTGAATTTGTTAAAGCTGAATTAGAGCGTATTCACCCAGGTATTGTGGTTGAACTACTGCCCATGAGCACCAAAGGCGATGTCATGTTAGACACGCCATTAGCTAAAGTTGGCGGCAAAGGCTTATTTGTTAAAGAACTCGAAGTCGCTATATTAGAAGGCCAAGCTGATATCGCTGTGCATTCAATGAAAGATGTACCGGTCGAGTTTCCTGAAGGCTTAGGGCTTGAGATTATTTGCGAGCGCGAAGATCCACGCGATGCTTTTGTATCAAATTTATATAAATCCATCAGCGAATTACCACTAGGCGCAATCGTTGGTACTTCAAGTTTACGTCGCCAATGCCAATTACGTGCGGCGCGCCCTGATATTGTGATTAGAGATTTACGCGGCAACGTCGGTACGCGCTTAGCCAAGCTAGATAACGGCGAATACGATGCTATTATTCTTGCTGCTGCAGGACTTATTCGCCTCAAATTGTCAGCGAGAATTGCAAATTTCATTTCTCCAGAAGAATCATTACCCGCCAATGGCCAAGGTGCAGTCGGTATTGAATGCCGTACTAATGATGAGCGTGTTAAAGCCCTGCTGGCTCCATTAGAACATTTAGAAACGCGTTACCGCGTTATCGCCGAGCGTGCGATGAACACTCGCCTAGAAGGTGGCTGCCAAGTACCGATTGGCGCATTTGCTGAAATTGTGGGTGATGAAATGACGTTACGTGGCCTTGTTGGGAACCCTGATGGCAGCGAAATCATCGAAGGCGTGATCACCGGCCCCAAAACCGAATCAACGCAATTAGGTATTGCTCTTGCAGAAGAACTCTTAAGCAAAGGTGCAAAAAGCATACTCGACGCCGTTTACGCTAAAGCTTAAGCCGATGAAAGTCTTACTGACGCGTCCTGAAGGGCGCAATCAGTCTATGGTTGATGCCTTGAATGAACGAGGCATTGCCCACTGGGTCACACCTCTATTGTGTGTCCAAGCGATGCCCCCTATCGCAGCAAGTATCCCGCATCCACTGGCCAACGCCGATATGATTATCTGTATCAGCGCCAATGCGGTAACGTTTGCTGACGACGCTTTAACCGCTACAGATCCACAAACTCAAACATGGCCTCAAGCTCAATATTTTGCTGTTGGACACGCTACATGGGAAGCATTAGATAAACTCGGTATTGTAGCCCTTGAAGCCCCAGATGATTGTCAGCAGACCGAGGGATTACTCACACTCTCGCCGCTACAAGATATTAAAAATAAACAAATTATTATTATTCGGGGTGTTGGCGGCCGTGAAGCATTAGCCGAGCAATTAGTTGAGCGCGGCGCCAATGTTCGCTATTGGGAAGTGTATCAACGAGCTTGTCCACCGCTAGATGGACGACACATTGCCTTACAATGGCAGCACTGCGGGATAGACACTATTGTTATCACCAGCGGTGAAACTCTCGATAATCTGATTAATTTAGTGCCAAAAGAGTTATTTGCATGGCTGCGCGCATGTCATATCATAGTCCCAAGTCATCGAGTAGAAGCTCAAGCTCGCGCTTTTGGTATAACCCAAGTTACCAATGCTAGTGCAGCCAACAACAAAGCCGTGCTAAACGCCCTTAAACTCTAAGCGCTATTTAGCCCGATTTTACTCGAGTTTCGGCAGTAGCATGTTTTCAAGGACTGTTAAATGGATAACAATAAGCACGACGCAAAAAATACAGAATCAGAGGCTACTCCTGCTATTATTGCACCATCGATAATAACCGATGACACGCCCGCGACTTCAGCATCCTCCGCTGAAACTCAATCAAGTAAAGCCAAACCACAAAGCACTGCGCGCAAAACCACTGTCTCCACTAGAAGCTCATGGGCAATTCGTTTGGGGGTTTTATTAGCATTAGGCTTAACGGTATGCTGCCTTGGCGGCGGCTTTATGTTGTATCAACAGATGCAACAACAACTACTAACGCAGAATCAGAAAAATCTCGCCCTGCAAGAGCAACTACAGCAAGCACTGCTACAACCCAATCAACGTATTAGTCAGCTTGAGCAGCAACAGCTAAATGATGCTAAGACTTACCAAGAATTATCTAAGTTAACCGAAGAACAAAAGCAATTGCAGGATAGAATCAATAAACTCGCCCAGCGCAGTCCTACTCATTGGATGGCCTCAGAAGCCGAATATCTAGTAAATATGGCAGGTCGCAAACTATGGCTAGAGAAAGATCCCCGCACTGCCACTGATTTATTGAAATCAGCCGATGAAACCATCGCCGCGATGAACAACCCCGCGTTATTACCGATTCGTAAAGCACTGGCAAAAGATATCGCCGCCACGTCCAGCATAAAAACAACCGATATTGATGGTAGTGTGTTAGCTCTGGATACCTTAATTGAGCAACTCGATAAACTGCCACTTAATCGCACTGATGTAGAAGCCGATGCGCCGCAAGATACTGTGATTACCAGCGATTTAAATGATTGGCAAAGCAATTTAGGTAAAACCTGGAAAGCATTAACTGAAGACTTTATCACTATCCGCCATAAAACCGCTGATGCACCCGCCTTACTCGCACCAGAGCAACAGTGGTATTTAGTTGAAAATATTCGCCATAAACTATTGCAATGCCAACTTGCACTATATCGCTATGACAGAGCTTCGTATCACCAATCGCTTATGATGGCGCGTAAATGGATACAAGCCAACTTTGATATACAAGATCATAAAACGGTCGAAGCCATTGCCGAAATTGATAAATTAGCAACCTTAGAACTTGACCCTATAACCGTAAAATCCTTTGCCGCAAAACCTCTACTGTTACAGCTCACAAGTTATGGTGAACTCACCTCATTAGAGGGTGCGCCACTATGATTAAGATATTAATGTTGTTACTCATAGTGCTGATCGGTTTATGCATCAGCCCTTGGTTGGTCGGCAATACTGGGTATGTGTACATTGCGGCAGGTGATTATCAGATTGAAACCAGTTTAGTCTTTGGCATCATTGCTTTAATTATATTTTATGCTGTATTTCAAATACTGGAATGGATAGTAATTACTGCCATTAACCTAATGTTACGTAGCCGTTTTATCCCGCACCACTGGCGCCGACGTTCCGCTAAAAAACATACATTAATGGGCGCATTAGCACTGGCTGAAGAAGATTGGCCAGCAGCAGAGCGAGCGATGATCAAAGGCGCTGACAACGGCGAGCTACCTGCACTGAATTTACTTGCTGCGGCACGGGCTGCACAGTATCAACAAAAAATAGCCGAGCGTGACCAATATCTTAATCGCGCAGCAGCACAACCACTGGCAGCAAACGCGGTTACAACCACACGCACTCGGTATCTTTTAAAACAAGGGGAATTAACCTTAGCCCGCGTCGAGCTCGACAAGTTATCTCCTACAAGTAAAAGCAAAGCCCCAGTACTTAAACTTGCCCTTGAGCTACATCAAGCACAAGAAGATTGGGATGCGCTTAAACTATTGTTACCTATTTTGAAGAAACGCCAAATCCTTGATGATACTCAGCTGAATGAACTAAATATCGCCACTCACAGTGCTTTACTGCAAGCGGCAACCATTAAAGGTGAAGAAGCATTAGAACAATGTTGGCAATGGTTACCACGCAGCGAGCGTAATCAGTCTCAGTTTCTAGCGATTTATGCTATGGGTTTGTGTCGCTTTAATCGTAAAGATCAAGCCATGAAACTGCTCTCGAAAAAGTTACGCAGCTCTCCAGAACCCACATTGCTACAAGCTATCCCCGAAATTACAACAGCTCAAGATACCGAGATCCGTAAAGAGTTACTGAAATATGAAGTGACTCATGAGAATAATGCAGACTACCAGACCTGCCTAGCCAAGCTATATCAGCAAACCAGGGACATGAAAGAAGCAAAAATCTGCTGGCAAAATGTTTGTCGACTAGAACCGACTAAAGCCTCTTGGTTAGCCTTAGCTAGGATTCAAGAACAGTTAGGCGAGCAAAGTAACGCTAATCAAAGTTATCGTCAGGCTGCTAATCTATAACTCTATTCAATCCATCGATAAACGATGCCGTGATTTCTAAATAATGAGTCACGGCATCATGACTAACAACTCAGCAACGCCATATTCCCTGAAAATCCCACCTATTTGCTAATAAAAAACTATTTTTACAATTTACTAATCTCTAATTTAAGATTAATTTGTTATATATATGTTTTTTTATAGAAACCAAAGACACTAAATACAGCCCACTCTGCAAATTTAACCACTATATCTAGTTACACATCTAAATTTTGACACTATCGTACGTTTATCTTGCTCAAGCCCATTAAAACTAACCAGCGCAGCTGTGTCAATAAATTGACATCCGTCGTTCCATTAGCTAATATTTCGCCAATTGTATCGCGATCCAACACATCTGTTGGATTAATACTTTATGGATTAACACACTTGGCTGTTGGGAGCTTACTATGGGATCGGTAATTACATCAAAAAAAGGTTTGCTTAAGCTGGTAAATGGGCAAATTGATATCGAAGTTGATGGTTCAAAGCAACCCGCTAAGGATGGCGAACAACTCCCTAAAGGTGCTGTGCTCAATATAGGCGAAAACGCAACCTATGAGATCACCTTCGACGATGGCACTAAGCTATCTAACGAGGTTGAACCGAATACAACAGCTGCGGTTGCTCCCACGGCAAATAATGACGCTGCTTTTGATGAAATCCAAGCGTTACAAGATCTTATCGCATCAGGCGAAGATCCAACCAAAAACCTACCAGAGACCGCCGCAGGAAACACACCCGGTCGTGACGGTAACTCAGGCTATGTCACTTTAGCCCGTGGTGGTAGTGAGATAATAGCAAGCTCAGGCTACTCAACGTCAGGCCAATCATTCGCAGCGACAGTTATCAATACACCAGAACAAACAATCGCCACCGACTCTCCCTCAATCCTTAACAATGACAGTAATATTGTCGACGAAGATACTATTGCTTCTGGCAACGTTCTCGATAACGACAGTGATGTAGATTCAATTTTAAGCGTCGTTAGTTTCGAAATAAATGGAACAACCTACGCGGCTGGTACAGAAGTCGCCCTCGAAAGCGGCTCCTTAGTATTAAATGCTGATGGCTCGTACACTTTCACACCTAATGAAAACTGGAATGGCCAAGTCCCAGTCATTACCTACACCACTAATACTGGTGCAAGTACGACGTTAACGATTAATATCACACCTGTCGACGATCCTTCCATCATTACAAATGACAGTACCACAGTTGCAGAAGACACTGTAGCAACAGGCAACGTGCTTGATAATGACAGTGATGTAGACTCAACCTTAAGTGTTGTGAGTTTCGAAGTCGGCGGTACCACCTATGCATCAGGAACAGAAGTCGCGCTCGAAGGCGGTATTCTGGTTCTTAATACAGACGGATCTTATACTTTCACGCCAAATGAAAACTGGAATGGCCAAGTACCAGTCATTACTTACACAACCAATACTGGCTCTTCAGCAACATTAACCATCAATGTCACACCAGTCGCCGATGGGGGACCTAGTGTCACTATCAATACTGATACAAACAATGATGGTTTTATCAGTAACGAAGAGCTAGCTGGCAATACTGAAGTCAATGTCACTATTGGCTTAGATGGCACAGGTGCAAATGTAGGCGATACGCTGACTGTTAATGGTGTTGACTACACACTGACTCAGGAAGATATCAACAATGGCTTTGTGAATCTCAACCTTCTAGCTCCCGGTGAAGGCGAAACGATTACAGTTGTAGCGACGATCACAGACAGTGCCGGTAACACATCTCCTGAAGGCAGTGATTCAGCACTACTCGATACGACTGCGCCAACAATTACTGTTGATGCACCTGATGAAACCCAAGATACTACACCAACGATCACAGGTTCGACTGATGCACCGCCAGGTAGCACTATTACGATTGTTGTCACCGACAGCACAGGTGCAGAGCAGACTCTCACCACCACAGTAAACCCTGATGGTACCTATTCTGTCGATGTCATTAGCCCACTCGCCGAAGGCCCTATTACAGCAACAGCGACAGTTACAGATCCTGCAGGTAATACTGGCACAGCCACCGATGACGGTAATGTGGATATCACAGCACCTAATATTACTGTAGATGCACCCGATAATACACAAGATACCACCCCAACTATTACTGGTTCGTCAAATGCAACGCCAGGTAGCGCAATTACGATTGTTGTCACAGATAACACAGGTGCAGAACAGACATTAACAACGACTGTTAATGAAGATGGCACCTACGCAGTAGACGTCACAACCCCTCTGGCTGAAGGTGATTATACCGCTGTAGCAACAGTGAAAGATCCAGCTGGTAATACAGGTAAAGCCACTGATAATGGCAATGTAGACACCCAAATTGACCAAGATGGCGACGGCAACACCGTGGCGATCACCAGCATTACCGATGACACTGGCGCCTCGGGCAGCGACTTCATCACCAATGACAACACCTTAGTGTTCAACGGCACGGTCGATTTAGGCGACAACAGCACCTTGGCCGTCACCATCAATGGCGTGGTGTACACCACCGCCAACGGCTTAGTGATTGATGTCAGTGGCAACTGGAGCATCGACTTAACTGACAGCGAGCTGGCTGACGGCACTTACCCTGTCAGCGCCACCGTCACCGACTTGGCCGGCAACAGCAAAACAGTCACCCAAGACGTGGTGATTGATACCGCAGCGCCCAGCGCCACCATTACGGTGGACAACATCACCAGCGATGACGTCCTCAATGCCCAAGAAGCGGCTGGCGATGTCACCGTCACCGGTACCGT
>NZ_JAKILU010000008.1 GCF_023283485.1 Shewanella glacialipiscicola | reverse complement strand
TAACTAGGGCTAGGATATTGGGCTTGTTCATACTTTGTAAGGTTAGAAAGTGACGACTTATTAGATCATATAATTAAAGTAATTGGTATTATTTGTTAATAGATTATTCCTCTCTGTTGTTATGTTTATGCCACCTTTATTGGGTCGATAGATGCTCAATAGAAAGTATATCGAGTATGACAGGAATTTTAGTACAGGTTAGTGCAGGGGGAACTAGGGTTTGAGTAAACGAAGTTAGTCAGCAAATGTAGAATAGAGCGTTTGAGGGTCAAATAAGGATATTGATAGATGAATAGGTACTGAGATAAAGCAACAAAAACCACAGCACCTTTTATATTCGGCACTGTGGTTATCTATTTTATGGTTTGTTTAAAAGCAGGTAGCTATTTTATTTCCGCTGGAACCGCTGGAACCGCTGGAACCGCTGGAACCGCTGGAACCGCTGGAACCGCTGGAACCGCTGGAACCGCTGGAACCGCTGGAACCGCTGGAATCACAAGCATTGCAGGTGTAGTGACTTTTGCCGCTGCTTCAGTGATATTGGTTGGCATTGCTGCTCCCTCCATTACTGTCTCTTTTACATCAGCAACACCTTGAGCTGCGTTAACACCGCCGCTGGCGATGGAGCTAACCGCGTCAGGTATTGCTAACTGTTGTTGCACTTGGCTGGTGCCAGCCTCTAATGCTTTTTGTTGTAGCTTCTGTGGATCGGTATAGTCGGCTAATTCTTTTGGCCAGCTCGGAACCAGTTTTTCTGTTTGATTACTCAATTGTTCAGAGATGATTAATGGCGCGCTGCCCTGCATTAGCATTACTGCCATTTGGTTTGTATCTGAGTTCCATACAAGGCCTGCTTTTTCAGCCATTTCGGGTACCGGAGTATACGTCGATACTAAATAGATGAGCGGACCTTCTTGCTGAATTTTGTCTGCGGTTTTGAGTAAAGACAATGTAGTGTCGTAATTTTTACCCAGCAATTCACGCATACGGTTTTTGATCAGTGGTTGTTCAAATAAGCCGACATCATTGGGATCTAAACCAACAAGCGGTTTGAGTAAGGCCCACATTAGTTGACCTTGGGGTGACATTAATAATAACGGAGCAACACAGGCGTTGAGCATTAGCGCTAGCCATACAATGTGCAAACAGCGCATTTTTTTGAGCAGAGATGTACTCAAGATGATAATTCCTTGGGAGTACCAGCAAGTCGCCGGCGGCGGATTGTAGCCGATTGGCATGAGGTAAACGAGAGGGAGCGAAAAGTAAATATTAAGCTTAAAAAGTTACGCGCATATTAAAATTTATCCCTTTCAATTTAAACAATATTTATAGGTGTAATATTAAAAAATCTGTTGCTAATTTAATCGAAGGTTATGCTTTGTGAATGCTAAATGTCGAGTTATCTGTAAGCGCTTTATTTTTAATGCTTATTTACTAGCTTATTTTTCAGCATCGAATATGTAAAGTTTGTAAAGTTTGTTCTATTTGATAATCGATCTCATTTAATCTCATCGCATTAAATTAGGTTAATGCGGCTTATCTAAACCCATAGGCTGCATAGATAAAAGTAACCAAGCAGGCATTACGCATGTTTATGGTTGCCTTTGAGATAGCGTCATTGAAATTAAGAGTCAGTAAGTCGTCTTTATCTTTTGCCCGTATCATCCACGTGTACGTGTCTATGGCTTTGTTGTTACTGATGCTGTTTTTCGCAGTAACCGGCATTACGCTGAATCATCCAAATTGGTTTTCCCAATCTGATCAGGAGCCAGTACGCGAGCAAGCCGTTATTCCGAGCTATTTACAACCTTTTGATACACAGGACCCGCAGTGGCGCTTAGCTGCTGGTCATTGGTTGAAGAGCGAGTGGGCGATGGATATCGCTACCGCCGATATTGCTGAGGATGAAATTAGCCTAGTCAATAAAGGTCCCGGTACCTACCGCAGTGTGACACTGGATTTACTCGACGGAAAGGCCTATGTCGAAACCTTAGATTACGGCGCTGTAGCCGTGCTCAATGATTTACATAAAGGTCGTAATACCGGCATTGCTTGGGCTTGGGTACTGGATCTCAGCGCTGTACTGATTGTTCTATTTTCGCTTACGGGCGCTTATTTGTTATTACCTCAAACTAAGCGTCTTAAAAAGTCATTGCTATATATGGTGTTGGTTAGCAGTAGCTGTGGGCTGGTATATGTTTATTTTGTTCCATAAGGAGTTTAAATCGAGTATGCGTCATCTTATTCGTATCATTGCAGTGAGTGCTTTATTTGCCAGTTCTGCTGTATTGGCAGCCCCAAAACTGACCGTTGACTTGACGTTACCAGAGATTACTGAAGGCCAATACCATAGACCTTATGTGGCCGTTTGGGTTGAGGACGCTAAAGGGAAACCAGTTAAAACCTTAAGCCTTTGGGTGTGGGATGAAGGCCATAAATGGTTAAAAGATATCCGCCGTTGGTGGCGTAAAGCGGGTCGCGAAGATATGAGTTTTGTCGATGGCATTGCATCGGCTACCCGTCCAGCAGGTCACTATAAAATCGATTGGGATCTAAAAGATGAGTCAGGCAAGTCAGTCACACTAGGTACTTACACTGTGTTTATTGAGGTAGTACGTGAGCACGGTGGCCGTGATTTAGTGCGGCAAAACATTGATTTAACTGCGGGAGACTTTGCTGCACAGTTACCCGCGACCACAGAAACCGGCGTTATCGACATACGCTTAAGCGGTATGGCTCATTAAGCCACTGCAATTGATTGTTTAACTTCTTTAATTTAAGGGAAAAAGATGAAATTACGTCTTGTGGCATTATTAGGTACTCTGTGTGTTAGTCCATTGGCGAGCAGCCATGATAGATGGATTTTACCTAGTCATTTTAACGTGTCTGCAGAAAGCCAAGAAACAGTGTGGATCACCTCTGATGTATCGGCCAGTAATCAAGTGTTTATGATGGATAAGCCTGTTACTGCCAGTGATGTGCGTATATCACTACCAAGTGGCGATTCAATTTCCCCTAGTTCAAGTTATACCGGTGGACGTAAATCGGTATTTGATGTGCAGCTGACTCAAGATGGGACTTATAAGTTTGAAAAAGAAGTCACACCGCGCTACTTCTCTCGCTATAAAGTGAAAGGAAAAGAAGGTTTTGTGCGTAGTCGTTTAGATAAAAAAGCAACGGCAGCCATAATGCCTAAAGATGCCTATGAGTTAGAAGGATCTTTAAACGTGTCACGAGTGGAAACCTACGTCACTCGAAATAAACCAACTGACAAAGTATTGGCTGCAAAGGGCGAATTTTTAGAATTAGTCCCCGTGACTCATCCAGTCGATATCGTTGAGAATGAACCCGCTACTTTGCAGTTTGTGTATGATGGTAAGCCAGTTGCTGGCGTCAGTGTTGCTATTATTAAAGACGATAGTGTATATCGTAACAAACCTGAAGAGATGGAATTAACATCTGATAAAGACGGTAAAGTGGCGATGACCTTGCCTACTGCTGGGCGTTATCTTTTACATGCTTCAATTGAACGCCCAAGTTCAGATAAAATCCTTGCCGATAAAACGGTCAGTGAAATATTTTTAACGTTTGAAGCTGGTTTAGAATAGTTATGTATTTATTGCTATAACCAGACTCTGCTTTATATTTAATGCTCACAGAGCTTTGTAGCGAGTGGGCATTTTTGCATTTAATAGCACACACATCAGTGATGATTAATTGACGAGCGATTTTTATTCTATCTGGTTCGCGGATTTAGATTTCATTACTGGTAACTGGGTTTAAGGTTGGGTAAGCTGCATAACTGTATTGTTGTTGATGCATCAAAAGCGCATAACGATTAGAATAGCGCAATTCCACCCCCATTTGACTGTGTTGACCTTAGCGTCGACACGGGTTGCTTTTGTTTTAAAGGAGACGAAAGAGCTATGACTAAGGTTCCTATGACAGTTGTCGGTGCAGAGCAGCTGCGTAAAGAGTTAGATATTCTCAAGTTTGAGCGCCGCCCAAAAATCACAGAAGCGATTGCCTCAGCGCGAGAGCTTGGCGATTTAAAAGAAAATGCGGAATATCATGCTGCTCGCGAAGACCAAGGGATTTGTGAAGCTCGTATCCGTGATATTGAGGGTAAGTTATCTAACGCACAAATTATCGATGTCGCTAAAATGGTGAATAACGGCCGAGTGATTTTTGGTGCAACTGTGACGATTTTAAACCTTGATACTGATGTCGAAGTCACCTACCGCATAGTCGGTGATGACGAAGCGAATATTAAAGAAAATCTGATTTCGGTCAATTCACCGATTGCCCGTGGCTTAGTGGGCAAAAATGAGGGTGACGAAGTGTCTATTACTACCCCTGGTGGCGTGACAGATTACGAAATTATCTCAGTACAGTATTTATAATTTGCTGATGATATCGTGAGTGTGAGTCACGAATTATCCAAAACCGCCCTAGGGCGGTTTTTTTGTTATTGGCAAGCTAAGGCCGCTGGTCGCTTAAAGCTTGAGTTTAAGGTTTGTGCTTAATGTCTTAATTTAAGATTGGTTAGGGATACAGAGCGCATTTAGATAAGATGGACAAAGATTAATTTGTCTCTAGATGGACTTTTACCTAAGCTGCAACTTTAGTAAAAAGCAGTAAAATTATTATGTTGACTGTATTTGGGTTGCGTATTGTTGATTTTACGTCAATTGAGCGGTTTAACCTGAACCATTTATTTAGACCTACGGTTGAGCGCCAAACAGTTCAGTTATATGGGTTTATCTTTTTTATTAAGAGGGCACGTTTTGGTCAAACATTGGCGTACGGGATTGATGTTAGTTTGCGTGGCGATCATGTTGATTGCGCACTCTGCTAGCTATACGCCAAAAATCTATAGCCCAAAAATATATGCACAGCAAAGTGATCCTGCTAGCCATAGTGCTCAGGTACACTCGGTTAAACTTGATAACTTAACTCCTAATATAAAACCAAGTACCGATACTCTGAATTCGCCTGATACAAACGCGATAGCCCAATCGAATGCACATGTCGTTAAAAGCTGCGGCACATTGAATAACAATGTTACTGATGCCAGCAGTGTCGATTCTGTAACCTCGCCAACACCCTGCTCAAGCTCTGATTATATGGGCCACTCAGATGACCTAAATTTTGCCCCCATAAATTCGCCACGATTTATCAGCCTTGCCCAACATGATGTGCGTGAGGTTAAACCCATTTATCGACTCGCGATAGACTTAACCGTCGAGCCCACGCCTAATTTGATTGAATCAATTAATGTTGATATCACATCCGATTGGACGCTCACAGCAGTATCTTCTCCCGCCCTCATTTCGGGTTGGAAAGTTTCAAATCTTCAATATCGTTTTAGTCAACAAGCCGCTTAACTCGCCTATTTAGGTATGTCGTCAACGGGAGTTCGCTCTTATTGATGTTCCATACCCGTGCATTTTTGTTCTCACCGAAACCTTTTTACAGCTTAATTTGCTGTGATGACTTGAATCTAGCTTGTCCTTAATTTGGGTTAGTTTAGCTTGCGAGTGCTCAATGACATGTTTCGGACTGATATCAATATGTTCGCCTAGCTATTTGATTTAAATGTGAGGCGATAAATAACGAGTTAATCCCATGGAAATAAAACCCAATAAACGGTTGCTAAATCACTATGCAGCTTGGAAATATATAGTCCTTATTGTCACTGTCATAGTGATGTTACTCAGTGCATTGCCTACGTATTATGGTGAGGATGCAGCGGTACAAGTCGGCGCTAAGGCGGGCTTAACACTCACGCCGGTAGCGCTTCGGGATAAGCTGCAAGCTGAAGGCGTGACGGTAAAACGTATCGACCAGAAGAATGGCGAAACCCTGATTGTCCTCGATGAGGATAATCAACAGACCTTAGTTAAAACGTTGCTTTCGTCTATGGTTACAGAGCCAAAAGAGTTGACCTTATCCCTTGCCAGTGCAGCGCCAAGTTGGTTGCAAAACTTAGGTTTTCAGCCGATTAAACTCGGACTCGATTTACGCGGTGGCGTGCAGTTTTTACTTGATGTGGATATTGAGCCTGTGTACCAAACACAGGCTGAGGCGCTGGTCGATTCGTTACGCCAATTTATTCGTGAGCAAAAAATTCGTGGCGCTAGTGTCCATTTAGATCAAGTTAATCAGTTAAACCTCACTTTGCCTGATAACGATGCCCGCGTCGCTGTGCGTCTGATGATGAAAGAATCTTATCCTAATTGGCAATTATCTAACGTTGATGGCGCAAGTTTACAGGTTAAGTTGAGCCAAGAAGAACAAACGAAGCTGCGTAATTTGACGGTACAACAAAACTTGCAGGTGATGCGTAGTCGTATTGAAGAGCTCGGTATTACTGAGGCATTAGTGCAGCGCCAGGGCGACCATAGAATTCGGATTGAGTTACCTGGCATACAAGATCCAGCAGCTGCAAAAAATGTGATTGGTGCAACGGCGAGCCTGGCCTTTTTTGAAGTGAAAGAGTCAGGCTCGGTAAATACTATGGTGCTTAATGACAAGTCGGGTAAACCTATTTATGTGAGCCGCACGCCGGTGCTTGGCGGTGATCATATTGTTGATGCGAGGGCGAGTTTAGGTGAGATGGGCATGGCCGAGGTGAATATTAATCTCGACCGTGTCGGTGGGCAGAAAATGTCTGAGTTTTCCCGTGCTAATATCGGCAAACCAATGGCGACGTCTTACAGCGAATACAGCCGTGATGAGCAAGGTAAGGCCAAGCAAACTCAAGAAATTATCAGCGTTGCGACCATTCAATCGCAGCTGGGTGATCGTTTCCGCATCACTGGCGCTGGCACTTATCAAGAAGCGCAGCAATTAGCCTTATTACTTAGGGCTGGCTCAATGACTGCGCCAGTAACGATTGTTGAAGAGCGCACCATTGGCCCAACACTGGGGGCTGAAAACATTGAAAACGGCTTTGCCGCGCTGGGTTTAGGTTTGGGCATTACCTTGTTGTTTATGGCGCTTTGGTATCGCCGTCTTGGTTGGGTGGCAAACATAGCACTGATTTCTAACATGGTGATCTTGTTTGGCCTATTGGCGCTAATCCCTGGTGCAGTATTAACGTTACCCGGCATTGCCGGCTTGGTGTTAACTGTTGGTATGGCGGTCGATACCAACGTACTGATTTTTGAGCGAATAAAAGACAAGTTAAAAGAAGGCCGCAGTTTTGCACTGGCAATTGATACGGGCTTTGATAGCGCTTTTTCTACTATTTTTGACGCTAACTTCACCACTATGATCACCGCTGTGGTGCTGTATTCTATCGGTAATGGCCCAATCCAAGGTTTTGCCTTGACCCTCGGGCTAGGCCTATTAACCAGCATGTTTACCGGTATCTTTGCCTCAAGAGCGTTGATCAACTTAGTTTATGGACGTGATGCTAGTCGTCATGTGAGGGTATAAGTATGAAGAGTATCAATTTAACGGGTCATTTAACTCAGTGGCGCTATGCCTGTAGCGCTATCTCGATTTTGCTGATGATAATGTCATTATCGATTATCGGTGTGAAAGGATTTAACTGGGGGCTAGATTTTACCGGTGGCGTAGTCACTGAAATTCAGCTCGACAAAAAAATTACCAGTAGTGAGTTACAGCCTTTGCTTAACGCCGCCTATCAGCAGGATGTTACTGTTATTTCGGCTAGCGAGCCGGGGCGTTGGGTGTTGCGTTACGCTGATATCATAAGTACCGATATAAAAAGTGTCGATACCGAGCAACATAATGTCGATATCCAGCAGGTATTAGCGCCGCTTCACACTGAAGTACAAGTACTTAATAGCAGCATTGTGGGGCCGCAGATTGGCCAAGAGTTGGCGGAGCAGGGTGGTTTGGCGCTGCTAGTCGCTATGCTGTGTATTTTAGGTTACTTAAGTTATCGCTTTGAATGGCGACTTGCATCTGGCGCTTTGTTTGCGCTATTGCATGACGTGGTATTTGTATTGGCGTTTTTTGCACTGACGCAAATGGAGTTTAATTTAACGATATTGGCAGCGGTGCTGGCTATTTTAGGCTATTCCTTAAATGATTCGATCATCATTGCTGACCGTATTCGTGAATTATTGATTACTAAGCCAAGTCTGGCGATTCAACAGATTAATAATCAAGCGATTGTGGCGACATTTTCTCGCACTATGGTGACATCTGGGACAACTTTAATGACAGTGGGGGCGCTGTGGATTATGGGCGGTGGTCCATTGGAAGGTTTTTCAATTGCGATGTTTATTGGTATCTTAACCGGTACGTTTTCTTCTATTGCTATTGGTACCTCATTGCCTGAGTTTTTAGGCTTAACACCTGAGCATTATAAGGAACAAGTCATTGCTGATACGCCTTAGGACCTAAATTGAAGGTAATACCTATAGCTGCAAAAACAAAGAAGCCACTTAAATAAGTGGCTTCTTTGTTTACACAATAAAAATCAAGAAAAATTACTTTGCCTTTGGCAAAGCAACTTTCATTTCTGGTGATTGACGATAAATCACCAGAATATGACCAATAAGTTGCACTTTTGCAGATTGAGTTTCACGTACTATGGCATCAACGATGGCATTTTTTAGCTCTCTGTCGGCAGAGGCTACTTTCACTTTAATCAATTCATGATAAGCGAGTGCGCTTTCAATTTCAGCGAGTACACCTTCAGTCAATCCATTGGCACCAAGCAGCACCACTGGCTTTAGCATGTGTGCTAAGCCTTTTAAATGCTGTTTTTGTTTGGTTGTTAAGTTCATTTCTACCAACTTTTGCTGAGTTACTGTTGAAAAGCGGCTATTCTACCCTTATATAACCCTTGTGTAACTCTCAATTGTTGCGGATTTTAAATGTCAGGTAAAAAACGTACGGCCAGTTCTAATCGCTGGATGCTAGAACACTTTGATGATCATTATGTTAAACTCGCACAAAAAATGGGATTACGATCTCGCGCTGCGTTTAAGCTTGAGGAGATCCAACAAAAGGATCAACTTATTCGCCAAGGTATGACAGTAGTTGACTTAGGGGCCGCGCCGGGAGGCTGGTCTCAAGTGGCGGTTAAGTTAGCAGGAGATAAAGGCAAGGTCATCGCCTGTGACATTTTGCCAATGGATCCCATCGTTGGGGTAGACTTTTTGCAAGGGGATTTTCGTGAAGATAAAGTCCTTCAAGCATTGCTTACCCGAGTCGGTGACGCTAAGGTTGACGTTGTGTTGTCTGACATGGCGCCCAATATGAGTGGTTCAGACGGTGTCGATCAACCGCGCGCCATGTATTTGGTGGAACTAGCATTAGATATGTGTCATCAAGTTTTGGCACCCAACGGCTGTTTTGCGGTGAAAGTCTTTCAGGGGGAGGGCTTTGACGAATACATGAAAGCGGTAAAAGAAGCGTTTAAAGTAGTTAAAACACGTAAACCGGACTCTTCGCGGGCGCGTTCCCGTGAAGTCTATCTTGTGGCGACTGGTTACAAGTTGTAGTAATCTAGCGTTAATAATCGCAAGACTTAATGAGGTCTAGTAATTTGAGTGACATGGCAAAAAATCTAATACTCTGGGTTGTCATCGCCGTTGTGCTGATGTCAGTGTTTCAGGGTTACTCCCCCTCTTCTTCGTCATCGCAGAAGATGGATTATTCTACCTTCTTAGATAACGTTCGTGATGGGCAGGTTGCAACTGTTGAAGTTAAAAGCGACCAACGCACTATTGAAGGTGCTAAGCGAACCGGTGAAAAGTTCACTACTATAATGCCGTTATATGACCAAGATTTAATTAATGATCTTGATCGTAAAGGCATCACTATGAAGGGCCAAGAAGCCGAAGAATCAGGGTTCTTAACCCAAATCTTTATCTCCTGGTTCCCGATGTTATTGCTTATCGGAGTATGGATTTTCTTCATGCGCCAGATGCAAGGCGGCGGCGGCAAAGGCGCTATGTCCTTTGGTAAGAGCAAAGCCAAGCTGATGAGCGAAGATCAGATTAAAACCACTTTCGCTGATGTTGCTGGTTGTGATGAAGCAAAAGAAGAAGTGAAAGAGTTAGTTGATTATCTGCGTGACCCAACTAAATTTCAAAAATTGGGCGGCCGAATTCCAACGGGCGTACTGATGGTGGGTCCTCCAGGTACAGGTAAAACCTTGCTGGCAAAAGCCATTGCGGGTGAATCTAAGGTGCCTTTCTTCACTATCTCTGGTTCTGATTTCGTTGAAATGTTTGTTGGTGTCGGTGCATCCCGTGTGCGTGATATGTTCGAGCAAGCGAAAAAGTCTGCCCCTTGTATCATCTTTATCGATGAAATCGATGCGGTCGGTCGCCAACGTGGCGCCGGTTTAGGTGGTGGTCATGATGAACGTGAGCAAACACTGAACCAAATGCTGGTTGAGATGGATGGCTTCGAAGGTAATGAAGGCGTTATTGTTATTGCGGCAACTAACCGTCCAGACGTGCTCGATTCTGCGTTATTGCGTCCAGGTCGTTTTGACCGTCAAGTGGTCGTGGGCTTACCCGATGTGCGTGGTCGTGAGCAAATTTTGAAAGTGCATATGCGTAAAGTGCCACTTTCTGATGATGTGAAGGCAAGCGTAATTGCCCGTGGTACGCCTGGCTTCTCTGGTGCTGACTTAGCGAACTTAGTCAACGAAGCGGCGCTGTTTGCGGCTCGTGGCAATCGCCGAGTTGTAGGTATGGAAGAATTTGAGCGTGCTAAAGATAAAATCATGATGGGCGCAGAGCGCCGTTCTATGGTGATGTCTGAAGCTGAAAAAGAAATGACAGCGTACCACGAAGCAGGCCATGCAATAGTAGGGTGTTTAGTACCAGAGCACGATCCTGTGCATAAGGTCACTATTATTCCTCGCGGCCGTGCTCTAGGTGTGACTTTCTTCTTACCCGAAGCTGACTCAGTGAGCCAGAGCCGTCGTAAATTAGAAAGCCAAATTTCGGTCGCTTACGGCGGTCGTTTAGCGGAAGAACTGATTTACGGTAGTGATAAAGTGTCGACTGGCGCATCACAGGACATCAAATACGCGACATCAATTGCGCGTAATATGGTGACTCAGTGGGGCTTCTCGGACAAGTTAGGTCCATTACTGTATGCAGAAGAAGAAGGTGAAGTCTTTTTAGGTCGCAGTATGGGGAAAGCCAAGGCAATGTCCGATGAAACAGCAACGTTAATTGATGCCGAAGTAAAAGTTTTCATCGACAAAAACTACGCAAGAGCCAGACAGATATTGACCGATAATCTTGATATTCTGCACTCGATGAAAGAAGCCTTGATGAAGTACGAAACCATTGATTCACTTCAAATTGACGATTTAATGAAGCGTCGAGAAGTGCGTCAGCCTGCCGATTGGCAAGTCGATGATAATGGTTCTAACGATAAAGGCAGTGGTCATGGCGAACCGACTGTGAAAGCAGAAGACAGTGTTACTACTGCGCCTGTTGAGCCAGAGCTGAAAGATGCTGATGAATCACCTGCTAAGTGATAGTTAGTGATACTAAAGAAAACCCCGAAAGGGGTTTTCTTGTTTTATCTTGTTAGCTATTTGACTGCGCTTTCATTAAATACATGCTCCACTGTCATTGAATATATACACCAATAATGTTTAATTTTTTTGTCATTTTCCATTTTGTCTTAAAATAGATGACGGCAGTTCTGTCCATGGATAAAATCATCGATAGTGGTATTACTGGAGTAAACGTGTGTTTGAACTGATTGTTGGCACTAAACGCCTCGCGTTATCTTCGCCCATTGTGATGGGCATTCTTAATGTTACTCCCGATTCCTTTTCCGATGGAGGTCAATATTCCACCTTTGATCTTGCCTGCCAGCATGCCGATGCCATGGTGGCTCAAGGCGCGGGAATGATAGATATTGGCGGCGAATCGACTAGGCCTGGCGCCGCCGAGGTGAGTCTTGCTGAAGAACTTGCTCGGGTGATCCCATTAGTTAAATATGTGGCTACTCACCATGATGTGTGGATTTCAATCGACACCAGCAAAGCTGAGGTAATGCGCCAAGCGATTGCTGCGGGTGCACACCTGATTAATGATGTACGTGCTTTAATGGAGCCTGGTGCGCTCGACGCTGCAGCAGAGTTGCAAGTCCCTATTTGTTTGATGCATATGCAGGGCCAGCCAAAAAACATGCAATCTTCACCGACTTATTATGATGTGATTGAAGAGGTTACTGGCTTTTTAACTGCAAGGATTGAAGCTTGCTTGCAAGCAGGGATCCCTCGGGAGTTGTTAGTAATTGATCCAGGATTTGGCTTTGGTAAAAGCGTAGAACATAACTATGAGCTACTAGCGAAGCTAAATCATTTTACTCAGTTTGATTTACCCGTATTGATAGGATTATCTCGTAAGAGCATGATAGGCGACCTCTTAGCAAAACCGACCTCAGAACGTCTTGCTGGGAGTCTTGCTGGCGCGATGATTGCGGCGAAAAAGGGAGCACATATCATTCGCGTGCATGATGTTGCTGAAACTGTGGATATGCTCAAAGTGTTACAAGCCACACAAGTGTATTTTTAAGCACCGTTATGCTCTGGTTAAGCATTTAATTAATATTATGATCCCAAATAATTGGGACACATTTCAGTTTATGGGGCGATATGAAAGAACGTAAATTTTTTGGAACCGACGGTATTCGTGGCAAGGTCGGTTCAGGTCAAATGACACCCGAACTTACGCTTAAGTTAGGTTGGGCTGCGGGGCGCGTGTTATCCCGTAATGGCACTAAAAAAGTAATAATAGGTAAAGATACTCGTATCTCGGGCTATATGTTTGAATCGGCATTGGAAGCGGGGTTTTCTGCCGCAGGTCTTAATGTTTTATTAATGGGGCCGATGCCAACACCCGCCGTAGCTTATTTAACGCGAACCTTTCGTGCTGAAGCAGGGGTGGTGATCAGTGCATCACACAATCCTTATTATGATAATGGTATTAAATTTTTCTCCACTGATGGTAGTAAGTTAGATGATAACTTAGAGCTAGAAATCGAGGCAGAACTTGAAAAACCCCTCGTGTGTGTTGAATCGCATCTGCTGGGCAAGGTGTCTCGTATAGAAGATGCCCGTGGCCGCTATATCGAATATTGCAAAGGCAATTTTCCTGCTGAACACACGTTAATGGGTCTGAAAATTGTGGTGGATTGTGCCCATGGTGCCACTTACCACATTGCACCGGCGGTATTTCGTGAGTTAGGCGCCGAAGTCATTGCCATTGGTGACCAACCAAATGGCATGAACATTAATGATAAAGTGGGCGCTACGTCCATGGGCAAGATTTGTGAGACTGTCCTTTCAGAAAATGCCGATCTTGGCATCGCACTCGATGGCGATGGCGACCGTATTATGATGGTCAATAGTAAAGGCGAAGTGATCGACGGCGACCAAATTCTGTATATTTTGGCTTGTGATGCTAAATTACGCGGTGTATTACGCGGAGGTGTCGTTGGCACACTCATGTCAAATCTAGGGCTTGATTTAGCCTTACAAGCTCTTGATGTTCCATTTGCACGTTCAAAAGTGGGCGATCGCTATGTAATGGAACTGCTTAAAGAACTCGACTGGCGTATCGGTGGTGAGAACTCGGGGCATATTTTGAACCTCGATCACGGTACAACGGGTGACGGCATCGTCGCGGGGATTTTAGTGTTAGCAGCTATGCGTCGACAAAATGCGACATTAGACGAACTCACCTCTGCGATGAAAATGTTACCGCAGGTATTAGTGAATGTGCGCTTTGAGGGGGGAAATAATCCACTGGATTCTGATAGCGTTAAGCATGCTCAAAAACAGGTTGAGTTACAACTGGGCGTCCGTGGTCGCGTATTATTGCGTAAGTCTGGAACAGAACCTTTGATCCGTGTCATGGTGGAAGGGGACGATCATAGTGCAGTATTAGCCCACGCCAATTTTATTGCTGATGCTGTTAGAACAGCAAGTTAGTAATGATGTATTTTATTATGACGGCGGTGGATACCGATTAAAAATTAAGGTGTTAGCTGCACAATTGAACAGATATCAGTTTTGGCGTGTAAAAAAACAGCACTCCAACCTGATATCTGAAAATATTCGACTTTAGCTATTGTAACTTAATAAGTGGTTCGCTATTATTCACGCCGCTTTCAAAGGAGACAGTGATGGCACTCAGACGTCCTATGGTTGCTGGCAATTGGAAAATGAATGGCAGTGCGGCACTCGCCGAAGAGCTATTTAAGAAATTTGCTTCTAAGCTCCAAAATGATTCAGCTGAAGTGGTTTTATGCCCGCCTTCTATCTATCTAGAAAGCGTTAGGCAACTGCTAGAAGCAAACAAGGAAGCGTTAGACGGTTCACTTGTTAGGATGGGCGCGCAAAATTTAAGTCAGCATGACTTTGGCGCTTATACCGGTGAAGTTTCAGGTCAGATGCTAAAAGATTCAGGATGCCGATATGTGATTATCGGACATTCAGAACGTCGCCGTATGTACGGAGAGACGAGTAATATCGTAGCGGAGAAGTTCGCCGCTGCACAAAAGCATGGCTTAACTCCGATTTTATGTGTGGGTGAGTCAGGTCCAGCACGTGAAGCAAGGCGCACCTTTGAGGTGATTGCGGAAGAGTTGGATATAGTGATCCAGAAAAATGGCACTATGGCTTTTGATAACGCCATTATCGCCTATGAGCCACTTTGGGCTGTAGGAACTGGTAAAAGCGCAACACCAGAGCAGGCACAAGAAGTACATGCGTTTATTCGCAAACGTCTCTCTGAAGTATCTCCATTTATTGGAGAAAATATCAGGATTCTCTACGGTGGTAGTGTAACACCGAGTAATGCTGCAGATTTATTTGCCCAACCTGATGTTGATGGTGGACTGATTGGCGGTGCTAGCTTAAACTCTAGCGAGTTTTTAAGTCTGTGTACCATAGCGATGAGCGCATAATATGTATGAAGTTCTAGTAGTTGTATACTTGTTGGTTTCGTTAGGTTTGATTGGCCTAATATTAATTCAACAAGGAAAGGGAGCTGACATGGGAGCCTCTTTTGGCGCCGGTGCATCAGGTACTCTATTTGGTTCGAGCGGTTCAGGTAATTTTCTGACTCGTACTACGGCTGTATTAGCCATTGGTTTTTTTACCTTAAGTCTGCTAATCGGCAATTTAAGTGCTAATCATACCAAAAGTGAAGATTCATGGAAAAATTTAGGTTCAGATACTGAACAGGTTACACAACCTGTTGAGCAAGCAACCGAAAAGTCAGAAACAAAAATTCCTGACTAGTAAAAGGTGTCGCCGAGGTGGCGAAATTGGTAGACGCGCAGCCTTGAGGTGGCTGTGACCTAACGGTCGTGCGGGTTCAAGTCCCGCTCTCGGCACCAAATATAACTAAGATAAAGTGATCAATTTTCTCTTAGTTATTGCAAGAAACGACGATAGTCAATATACTTGCATACAGTTGACGCGGGGTGGAGCAGCATGGTAGCTCGTCGGGCTCATAACCCGAAGGTCGTCGGTTCAAATCCGGCCCCCGCAACCAGCTCCTAGTAACGAATAGTGTTCAGATTCGTTATGGTTTACAGGTTCTTGAAATTAATAACCTCGTCATTACGGGGTTTTTTGTTATCTGGGACTTTTAAATTTGTCGCATACATCGTATGTGGCGTTGTACTAGGGCTTTTAGCCCTTTTTTGTTTTTTCGGGAGTCAATCTTGGCAACATTAGAATTCAGACTGGCAGAAATGCTCAAAGTACCTGTGGAAGCATTAGGCTTTCAGCTATGGGGCATTGAATATGTTCAAGCGGGTAAGCATTCCACACTGCGAGTGTTCATTGATGGCGAAAATGGTATCAATATCGAAGATTGTGCTAGTGCAAGTCGCCAAGTCAGTGCTGTACTTGATGTTGAAGATCCTATTCCTACAGAATATACCCTAGAGGTTTCTTCGCCAGGCGTTGATAGACCCCTATTTACTGCTGAGCAGTATGCGGGCTATGTAGGCGAGGATGTAAAGCTTCAATTGACTATGCCGGTTGACGGCAGTCGTAATTTAAAAGGCGCCATCACTAAAGTTGACGGGCAAATGCTGTCACTGAAAGCGAATGGTAAAGAGTTGGTTGTCGCCCTGGATAACATCCGTAAAGGCAACTTAATCGCTAAGTTTTGATAGTTTCAAGGTGAACGAGGCAATAGATGAATAAAGAGATTCTGCTAGTCGCTGAGGCGGTTTCAAACGAAAAAGCCGTTCCTCGCGAGAAAATTTTTGAAGCGCTAGAGACTGCTCTGGCCACAGCAACCAAGAAAAAATACGAAGGTGATATTGACGTACGTGTTGCTATCGATCGTAAAACTGGTGGCTATGAAACATTCCGTCGTTGGATGGTGGTTGATGATCACGGTGAAGCATTAGAAAATCCTTATCGCGAAATCACATTAGAAGCGGCACGTTACGAAAATCCGGATATTCAGCCGGGCGAGTTTATTGAAGACGATATCGAGTCAGTGGTATTTGACCGTATTACAACTCAGACTGCTAAGCAAGTTATCGTACAAAAAGTACGTGAAGCTGAGCGCGCTCAGGTAGTGGAACAATTCCAAGACCAAGAAGGTGAGTTAATTACCGGTATCGTAAAAAAGGCGACACGTGAAAGTGTTGTAGTTGATTTAGGTAATAACGCTGATGGCGTATTATTCCGTGAAGATTTAATTTCACGTGAATCTTTCCGTCCAGGTGACCGTGTACGTGCATTACTGTACTCAGTACGCCCTGAAGCTCGCGGTGCACAGTTATTCTTAAGCCGTACTAAGCCTGAAATGCTGATCGAGCTTTTCCGTGTAGAAGTACCTGAAATTGCTGACGAACTGATTGAGATTATGGGCGCAGCCCGTGATCCAGGTGCTCGCGCTAAGATCGCCGTTAAGTCAAATGATCGCCGTATCGATCCTATCGGTGCGTGTGTGGGTATGCGCGGTGCGCGTGTTCAAGCTGTATCAAATGAACTGGGTGGCGAGCGTGTTGACATCGTATTGTGGGATGATAATCCAGCGCAATATGTGATCAATGCTATGGCGCCAGCCGATGTGGCCTCTATCATTGTTGACGAAGATAACCATTCTATGGATATCGCCGTTGAACCTGATAGTTTGGCACAAGCCATTGGACGTAATGGCCAGAACGTACGTTTAGCGACACAACTGACAGGTTGGGTGTTGAACGTAATGACAGTGGAAGACATGAATAAGAAACACCAGGCCGAAAGCGCCAAGGTGGTTGATTTATTTGTTAACTCACTGGATGTCGATAAAGATTTTGCACAAGTACTAGCGGATGAGGGCTTTACGTCGCTCGAAGAAGTTGCTTATGTACCTGTGTCTGAATTATTGGCGATTGATGGTTTTGACGAAGATCTCGTTGAAGCTTTACGTGAGCGTGCAAAAGCGGCGATCTCGACTCGAGCTCTCGCTACTGAAGAAGCACTCGATGGTGTGGAGCCAAGTGCTGAGTTACTTGCACTTGAAGGTATTGATAGACACTTAGCCTATGTTTTTGCTAGCAAAGGTATTGTGACTCTAGAAGACTTGGCTGAACAAGGCATAGATGATTTGATCGAAATTGAAGAATTGACAGAAGCAAAAGCAGGTGAGCTCATCATGGCAGCCCGCAATATCTGTTGGTTTGGCGAAGAAGCATAAGTCGATCAACAGAGGGGATTTAACTGATGGCAGATACGACCGTAGAGAAATTGGCCACGGAAGTGGGTAAAAGTGTTGAACGTCTGATTGAGCAATTCTCTCAGGCTGGAATTAAGAAAGACCAAGCTGATAACGTAACTGAAACTGAAAAGCAGCAGTTATTGGATTATCTGAAAAAGCAGCACGGTGGCGAAAATGCGCCAACGAAAATGACGTTGCAGCGTAAAACCGTATCGACCCTAAGTGTGGCTGGTAGTGGTGGTCAATCTAAAGATGTTAAAGTTGAAGTTCGTAAAACACGAACTTTCGTCAAGCGTGATGCTAATGAGGCTACTCTGAAGGCTGAAGAAGAAGCGAAAGCCGAAGCAGAAGCTTTGGCAAAAGCGAAGGTTGAAGCGGAAGCTGCTGCGGCAGCAAAAGCTAAGGCTGAAGCAGATGCAAAAGCCAAGGCCGAAGCAGAAGCCAAGGCAAAAGCCAAAGCGGCAGCTGAAGTGAAAGTGGCTAAAGATGTGTCACCAGAAGCTGAAGCCGCTCGTCTAGAAGCTGAACGTTTGAAAGCGGCTCAAGAAGCGGCGACTAAACGTAAGCAAGACGAAGATGCGGCTAAAGCGGCTGAAACAGCCCGTTTATTGGCTGAAGAACACTCTAAGCGTTGGGCCGAAGAAGAGCGCCAACGTTTAGAAGCCGAGAAGAATGGTGATCATCATATCACGACATCTAAAGTGGCTCGTGCTGCTGAAGATACGTCTGATTTAGATGAAGAAAAACGCGGACGTCGTGCTCGTAACAAGACAAATGCGAAGAAACGTGGCGGCAAAGATGCCCGTGACGGCCGTGAAAAACACATGCGTAACCGCAGTACTGCACCAGAATCTATGGCGCACGGCTTTAATAAGCCTGTGGCAGCCGTTAGTCGTGATGTACGTATCGGTGAGACTGTGACAGTAGCTGAACTAGCGCATTTAATGGCGGTTAAAGCGACCGAAATCATCAAGCAAATGATGAAAATGGGTACTATGGTCACGATCAACCAAGTGTTGGATCAAGAGACTGCCCAAATGGTTGCTGAAGAAATGGGCCATAAAGTTGTGCTGATTCGCGATAACGAACTTGAGCATCAAGTGATGCAAGATCGTGACGATGAAGATGGTATCAAACTAGAGTCTCGTGCACCTGTTGTGACTATCATGGGTCACGTTGACCACGGTAAAACGTCGTTACTTGATTATATTCGCCGCGCTAAAGTGGCTGCTGGCGAAGCCGGTGGTATCACGCAGCATATCGGTGCATACCATGTAGAAACCGAAAACGGCATGATCACTTTCCTTGATACTCCAGGTCATGCCGCGTTTACCGCTATGCGTGCCCGTGGTGCCAAGGCAACAGATATCGTTGTGTTAGTTGTTGCTGCTGATGACGGTGTAATGCCGCAGACTATCGAAGCAATTCAACATGCTAAAGCCGGTAACGTGCCATTAATCGTGGCAGTGAACAAGATGGATAAACCGGAAGCGGATATCGATCGCGTTAAGAGCGAATTGTCACAACACGGTGTTATGTCTGAAGATTGGGGTGGAGACAACATGTTTGCCTTCGTTTCAGCTAAGACAGGTGAAGGCGTTGACGAACTGTTAGAAGGTATCTTACTACAAGCTGAAGTTCTCGAACTGAAAGCAGTACGTGATGGTATGGCTGCTGGTGTGGTTATTGAATCACAATTGGACAAGGGTCGCGGCCCAGTTGCTACGATCCTGGTTCAACAAGGTACGCTACGCCAAGGTGATATCGTTCTTTGTGGTCTTGAGTACGGTAAAATCCGTGCAATGAAAGATGAGAACGGTCGCTCAATCACTGAAGCGGGTCCATCTATCCCTGTTGAAATTCTGGGTCTGTCAGGCGTACCGTCTGCAGGTGATGAAGCAACAGTTGTTCGTGACGAACGTAAAGCCCGTGAAGTTGCCCTGTATCGTCAAGGTAAGTTCCGCGATGTGAAATTAGCGCGTCAGCAAAAATCTAAGTTAGAAAACATGTTTGCGAACATGACTGAAGGCGAAGTGAAAGAACTGAACATCGTTCTTAAAGCAGACGTACAAGGTTCACTCGAAGCGATTACTGACTCGTTAACAGGCTTGTCTACTGACGAAGTTAAAGTGAACATCATCGCTCGCGGTGTGGGTGCTCTTACTGAAACAGATGCCACTTTAGCGGCAGCGTCTAACGCGATTCTGGTTGGCTTTAACGTACGTGCGGATGCACAGGCCCGTAAGACAATCGACAGCGAAAGTGTAGATTTACGCTACTACAGCGTTATTTATCACTTGATTGACGAAGTTCGTGCTGCGATGACGGGTATGCTATCACCAGAGTTCAAGCAACAGATTATTGGTCTGGCTGAAGTACGTGACGTATTTAAGTCGCCTAAACTGGGTGCGATTGCTGGCTGTATGGTTACCGAAGGCCTTATCAAGCGTAGCGCACCAATTCGTGTACTACGTGATAACGTGGTGATCTACGAAGGTGAACTTGAATCGCTGCGTCGCTTTAAAGATGACGTTGCGGAAGTTCGCAATGGTATGGAATGTGGTATTGGCGTTAAGAACTACAACGATGTTCGCGTAGGCGACCAAATCGAAGTATTCGAAACAGTCGAGATTGCTCGTACTCTGTAATGATAAAAGGGCGGCATTAGCCGCCCTTATCAATTTAAGCTATGGTAAGAAATATTATGGCAAAAGAATTCAGTCGTACTCGTCGAATCGCTCAGCAGCTTCAGCAAGAACTTGCTCAAGTAGTACAGCGCGACATGAAAGATCCGCGTGTTGGCTTTGTAACCGTAAATGACGTCGACGTCTCTCGGGACTTAAGCTACGCCAAAGTTTTTGTGACTTTCTTCGAGGAAGACAAAGACGTTGTGCAAGAAAAACTCAATGCTTTAATCAGCGCAGCACCTTATATCCGCACCTTAGTCGCGGGTCGTATGAAGTTGCGTGTGATGCCAGAACTACGTTTTATCTACGATAGCTCGTTAGTGGAAGGTATGCGCATGTCTAACTTAGTTAGCCAAGTGATCAACCAAGACAAAGCGAAACAACAGCAATTTGGCAGCGAAGACGCATCGGTTGAAGATGAAGTCCAAGCTGACGATATTGCCGATGACGCAGATGAAACTGAAGGTAAAGATTAATGGCTCGTCGTCCAAAAGGTCGTTTTATCGATGGGATAGTGCTGTTGGATAAATCCACGGGCATGAGTTCTAACTTTGCATTGCAAAGGGTAAAGCGCTTTTTTAATGCGAACAAAGCTGGCCATACGGGCGCCCTCGATCCGTTAGCAACAGGCATGTTACCTGTGTGCTTAGGCGAAGGGACTAAGTTTTCTCAGCATCTGTTAGATGCTGATAAACGCTATTTAGTTACTGCTAAGCTGGGTGAGCGTACTGATACCAGTGATTCCGATGGTGAAGTGGTGCAAACCCGCGCTATTGATTTTACGCAGGAGCAGTTACTTACCGCGCTTGATTTCTTCCGTGGTGAGACTCAGCAAATCCCTTCTATGTATTCCGCGCTTAAATATCAGGGCCAGCCCCTGTATAAATACGCCCGTGAAGGCATTGAAGTGCCGCGTGAATCTCGTCCTATTACGGTATTTGAGCTAAATTTTATCGGTCTTGAAGGCGATGAGCTGACCTTAGACATTCATTGTTCTAAGGGCACTTATATTCGCACTATCGTTGACGATTTAGGTGAAATGCTCGGCTGTGGTGCCCATGTGATTATGTTGCGCCGTACTCAAGTTGCACAATATCCGTATGCTAGAATGGTCACTTTAGATCAGCTTGAAGCACTTGTCGCCCAAGCACATGAACAGCAGATAGATCCGAGTGTATTACTCGATCCACTGTTACTACCCATGGATACGGCTGTGGCCGATTTCCCTGAGGTGAATGTGCCCGATGCGATAGCTCCTTACCTAATGCAAGGTCAAGCAGTTAGAGTACCGGTTAATGCTGACTTGAAAACCGATGAACTGGTGCGTATCACCTTAGGTGATATTCGCCGTTTTGTGGGTATTGGTACTTTGAACGAAGACGGCCTATTGGCGCCGAAACGACTCATCGTAATTCATGATGAGCCAGCAGAAATTCTGTAGCCCGCTTCCTCTTACAATTTAAACTCTGTTTTTGGAATAGTTCCCGTCCTTTATTGCGCTAGGGGTGGTTTATGGGTAGAATAGCGCGCCCTCTGGCTGAGTTAGTGATCGGCTAGAGATTCATATTATTTATTTGGAGATATACATGTCACTAAGTACTGAAGTAAAAGCAAAAATTTTAGCTGATTTTGGCCGTTGTGAAAATGACACAGGTTCAACTGAAGTTCAAGTTGCCTTGTTAACTGCACAAATCAACCATTTACAAGCTCACTTCAAAGAGCACATCCACGATCACCATTCACGTCGTGGTCTGTTACGTATGGTTAGCTCACGTCGTAAGTTAACTGCTTACCTGAAGCGTACTGATGTAGCACGTTACACTGCTCTGATCCAAAAATTAGGTCTACGTCGTTAATATCGCGTCGATTGATATAAAAAAGGAGGCTTAAGCCTCCTTTTTTATATCCTAAAATCAGCATAAACAACCTGAGCAAGCTTGTTTATGCATATTCATCATCGCATTTATACAAAGCTATAGCAGTGCAGTCCTCGCAGAAATCGTCATCACCCGCGTTACCCTATAAGAGTACGTTAAAACTTGAGCTAGACGTGGTGTAAGCCTCTAATAGTTGCTGTTTGCGTTGCAATATATAAAGCTTCAAACTCTGCTTGTGGCAATGGCAGACTGAAATAGAATCCTTGACCAATTTGACACTGATTTTCTTTTAACCAATCTAATTGTTGCTCATTTTCAATCCCTTCGGCCACCACTGTTAAATTAAGCTGTTTACCTAACATTAAAATTGTTGAAGCAATTGCGCTATCTTCTGGCAAATCGGACACGAAACAACGGTCGATTTTCATCGTCGTGATAGGTAAGTGACGTAGGTAAGATAGTGAAGAATAGCCAGTGCCAAAATCATCAATGGCGATACCAAAACCAGCAGACTTGAGTTGTTCAAGCTTAACAATCGCCAGCTCAATATCATTCATTAATGACGTTTCAGTAATTTCAATTTCCAGTAGCTCAGGTTGGATTTGATAGCGTAGTGCCATCTGTTTAATATCAGGAACTAAGCTAGCATCAGCAAATTGTTGTGAGGCAACATTAATCGCAATCGGTATGGCATAGTTATATTTCTTTTGCCATTCTCGCAATACTTTGCAACTTTGCTCTATCACCCAGCGGCCAATTGGAATAATGATCCCCGTTTCTTCAGCAACGGGAATAAAAGATATTGGGCTGATGAGTCGGCCATCTTTTTGCCAGCGAATTAAGGCTTCACAGCTGACAACTTTACCCGTTTGCAAGTCGAGTTTGGGTTGAAAATAGAGCAAGAACTCATTGTTTTTTAAGGCATCATGTAATGATGCCTCGGTTCGTAAACGTACTGCAGCCCGTTCGGTCATGTGTTGCTTAAAGAAAGCCCATTGATTAGAGCCCGCGGCTTTAGCGCTATACATGGCAATATCTGCATGGCGAATAAGATCCTCAGCACTGCTGCCGTCTTCGGGATAAATAGAGATGCCGATAGACGCGGCTGGATGAATCGCATGTTCATTAAGTTGTATTGGGACGTTAATCTGCATCAGTAACTTACCCACAAAATCAGCAGCTTCATCTGGGGTGTGAACGGCATAGGCTAAAATAACAAACTCATCACCTCCTAAGCGCGATACTGTGCCTTTATCGCCCACAAAACGCTCCAGCATCCGAGCAATACGCGCGAGGAATTGATCGCCTAAAGTATGTCCTAGCGAATCATTGATATTTTTAAAACGATCTAAATCGATAAACATTAACGCAAAACTGCGTTTTTGTAGGCGCGAGCGTTGAATCGTGACGGCGATAGTCTCGAGTAATAGTGTGCGGTTCGGCAATCCGGTAAGGGGATCTCGAGTTGCCATTTTTCGCAGCTTAGATTGGGTTTGGCTAAATTGAATCAGAATTTGGTTAAATTTTGAGGTTACTAAACCGAGCTCATCGTCCTTATGGGCAGCGGATATCGGTAATAGGTTTTCATCTGGTGAGTTAGGATCAATCTTATCGATGGCTTCACTTATTCGAGCAATCGGCTGAGTCAAGAAGCGGTGGAATACCACTGAGAGGACTAAGGTCAGTAATAGTGCACGGATGAGGGTGGCAAAAAAACTAAGTCGTAACTGAGAAAAAAGACTATTAGTGAGCTCTTGGGTATCGTAAAAAACCGTTAACGTGCCGATTAGTTGTTTTTTTTGAGTGCCTTCAAAATAAAAGGGTCGATAAAGCGGGCGAGAAATCTCTTTAAGATTATTAAACAGTTTATTGCTAATACTGCTGAAGGTAAGGGAATCATTTTTTTTGTTATTGCTGACTGAAACAAACATCGACCCGTCATCGAGTTCAATTACGGCTGAACTGACATGCTCAACTTTTATTGCTCCCTCTAAGGTTTGACGCGCTAAATTATCATCCAAAGCCCAAACGGCATTCGCGGCGGGTTGTTCTACTGAATTTAAAAGCTCTTGCTGAGTCGTCGTGAGTTGTTGTTTAGTCGAAACGACGACGAGGGCTATTTCAATAATAAAAATGACAATAGCAAAAAATAAGGCTGTAAAAACAACTAGATTAGTTTGTTTCCAGGTCAACGATTTAAAACGACTTGTCATTAAGCTAGCCCTTTATTATTTTCGCCGTAGGAGATAATTATTTTTTTATTTCAGCTTAAAGCGCAACTCTTTGTTGATTTAACCACTTTAGTGAAAAGATAAGCCCTTGTCACCATTATCTACCCTTTATCTATTGCCGCGAATTGCAGTATACTTACGCGCGTAATTCAAGGTCATTAATTAAGGAATGGGTCACGTGAATCCTATTGTAAAGAGTTTTGAGTATGGTCAACATACAGTCACCCTGGAAACAGGTGTTATCGCGCGTCAAGCTGATGCAGCCGTTTTAGCCAGTATGGGTGACACAACAGTGTTAGTCACTGTTGTCGGTAAAAAAGAAGCCGATCTTGGTCGTGACTTTTTCCCTCTGACTGTTAACTATCAAGAAAAAACCTACGCAGCCGGTAAAATCCCTGGTGGTTTCTTTAAGCGTGAAGGCCGTCCTTCAGAAGATGAGACATTAATCGCTCGTCTGATCGACCGTCCAATTCGCCCTCTTTTCCCTAATGGTTTCAAAAACGAAGTTCAAGTTATCATTACTGTTGTATCTGTCGACCCACAAATCGAGCCAGATATCATCTCTATGATCGGTACTTCTGCTGCACTGGCTATTTCTGGTATTCCATTTAGCGGTCCTTTAGGGGCGGCACGTGTGGGTTACATTGATGGCGAATACGTGTTGAACCCAAGTGTTGAGCAATTAGCGACTAGCCAACTAAATTTAGTGGTTGCTGGTACTGCTGGCGCAGTATTAATGGTGGAATCAGAAGCCCAAGCATTACCAGAAGAAGTGATGTTAGGTTCTGTTGTTTATGGTCACGATCAACAACAAGTGGTTATCAAAGCGATTGCTGAATTTAAAGCAGAAGCCGGTAAACCAACTTGGGATTGGACTGCACCAGTACAAGATGCCGATTTAGTTGCCCAAATCAAAGTGCTTGCGGAAGCGGGTTTAGGTGATGCGTATAAAATCCAAGTTAAACAAGATCGTTATGCTCAAGTTTCTGTGGTTAAAGCCGCAGCAAAAGAAGCTTTGTTAGCGAGCAATCCCAATGTTGATTTACGTGAAGTAGACAACTTACTGGGTAGCCTAGAGAAGAAAGTGGTTCGTGGTCGCATCATCCGTGGCGAGCCACGTATCGATGGTCGTGAACCTGATATGATCCGCGCTTTAAGTGTATTAGCGGGCGTATTGCCACGTACTCATGGTAGTGCATTGTTCACCCGTGGTGAAACTCAAGCGCTAGTGACTTGTACATTAGGTACTGAGCGTGATGCACAGAAGATTGATAGCATCATGGGCGAGCGTACTAACCGTTTCATGCTGCACTATAACTTCCCTCCATACTCTGTCGGTGAAACTGGCATGGTGGGTTCACCTAAGCGCCGCGAAATCGGTCATGGTAAGTTAGCTTGGCGCGGTATGAAAGCCGTTATGCCTTCAGCAGCCGAATTCCCATACAGTGTGCGCGTTGTATCTGAAATCACTGAATCTAACGGTTCAAGCTCTATGGCATCAGTATGCGGTACTTCACTTGCACTGATGGATGCGGGCGTACCAATCAAAACGTCTGTAGCCGGTATTGCTATGGGTCTAGTAAAAGAGGGCGATGATTTTGTTGTTCTTTCTGACATCTTAGGTGATGAAGATCATTTAGGTGACATGGACTTTAAAGTAGCCGGTACTCGTGGTGGTATTACTGCACTGCAGATGGATATCAAGATTGAAGGTATCACTAAAGAAATCATGGAAATCGCACTGCAACAAGCCTATGGCGCACGTGTGCATATCCTGAACGTGATGGATCAAGCGATTGGTTCACACCGTGATGATATTTCTGATCATGCTCCACGTATTACCATTATCAAGATCAACCCAGAAAAAATCCGTGACGTTATCGGTAAAGGCGGCGCAGTTATTCGTGCTTTAACTGAAGAAACAGGCACTACGATTGAACTGGAAGATGATGGTACTGTGAAGATCGCATCTTCAAATGGCGAAGCAACGAAAGAAGCGATTCGTCGTATTGAAGAAATCACTTCAGAAGTTGAAGTAGGTCGTATCTACGCGGGTAAGGTTATCCGTATCGTTGATTTCGGTGCCTTCATTAACATTCTGCCAGGCAAAGACGGTTTAGTGCACATTTCACAAATCAGTGATGAGCGTGTAGCTAACGTGTCTGATCATCTTGTATTGAACCAAGATGTAGCCGTTAAGGTTATGGAAGTGGATCGTCAAGGTCGCGTACGTCTATCAATCAAAGAAGCACAAACTAAAGAAGCCGCTGAATAGTCATTCTTTGACTTATTATCAGCAGATACTTTTTAAGTGATTGCATAAAAAGGAGATCGAATGATCTCCTTTTTTGTTTTTGATATTCAGAAACTCAGTATTAATCTCAATTCCCCAATAGCAGTCCTGTGATGGGATTGCTATCATGAACATTCTTCTGCGTATGTTGGGAATCTAAAAAGGTAGAAATGGATGAGTCTTAAAATTAGAACCGCTGTCGTTGCTGTGCTGGCGGGCGCCAGTCTATTGTTAGCCGGATGCGCTACCACCCAGTCTCCTTTAGATAACCAAAATGATGTTGAAGGTAAATTGGTTATAGCCCCTGTGATGCCAGACTATAAAGTGGAAGTCACGTTAGCTAAGCTTAATGAGATTTTGTCTGCGGTCGAATTAAGTAACGAACAAAGAGCAAGGTTTCACTACGATCGCGGTGTGATCTACGACAGTGTGGGTTTAAGGCTGCTTGCACGGATTGATTTTATTCAAGCGCTGAAACTGCAACCTGATCTCGCCGACGCCTATAATTTTCTTGGGATTTATTACACTCAAGAAGGCGAGTATGACAGTGCCTATGAAGCGTTCGATGGCGTATTAGAGCTCGCGCCTAATTATGATTATGCTTATTTAAATCGTGGCATTGCCTTGTATTATGGTGGTCGTAATGATTTAGCCACTAAAGATATGCAAGCATTTTATGCAGGCGATAATACCGACGGTTATCGCGCATTATGGTTGTATTTAATCGCATCAAAAGATGATGCAGTTGAGGCTAAACAACAACTTATGGCGCATCGCCAGAATTTAGATAACGATGCTTGGTCTAGCGTAATTGTTGATTATTATTTAGGTCAAAAAAGCCGTGAACAGGTGTTTACGGCGGCTAAGGAAGGGCTTACCCATCCTAAAGAATATGCTGAACGTTTATGTGAGGCTTATTTTTATCTCGCTAAAATGTCGATAGAGATGAAGCAATACCAAGATGCTGCCAACTATTTCCGTCTGGCGTTGGCAACCAATATCCATGATTTTGTTGAACACCGATACGCGCGAATTGAGCTAGCTAAAGTCAAAGATTTGCTCGAAGCTACAAAATAACCCTCTTTCGCCCGAGCTCATCTCGGGCTTTGCCTAGCCAAGCTTGAACTGAGGCGCTATAATTTGCGCCTTTTTAGCGATACTAGTGCATAGGTTAACATGTCAGGCAATAAAGTAGAGGTCGATAAACGTCGCACCTTCGCGATCATATCGCACCCCGACGCGGGTAAAACAACCATTACCGAAAAAGTGCTGTTATTCGGCAACGCTTTGCAAAAGGCGGGTACCGTTAAAGGCAAAAAATCGGGTCAGCACGCTAAGTCTGATTGGATGGAAATGGAGAAGGACCGTGGTATTTCTATCACGACGTCCGTAATGCAATTTCCCTATGGTGGCGCCCTCGTTAACCTACTCGACACGCCTGGCCACGAAGACTTCTCTGAAGATACCTATCGTACTCTGACTGCCGTTGACTCTTGCCTTATGGTGATAGATTCTGCGAAGGGTGTGGAAGATCGTACTATCAAGTTGATGGAAGTGACTCGTCTGCGTGATACGCCGATTGTGACTTTTATGAACAAACTCGACCGTGATATCCGTGATCCTATTGATTTGATGGATGAAGTCGAACATGTACTTAAAATAGCCTGTGCACCGATTACTTGGCCTATTGGCAGCGGTAAAGAATTTAAAGGTATTTACCACATACTGCGTGATGAAGTGGTGTTGTATCAAGGTGGTATGGGCCATACCATCCAAGAACGCCGCGTGATTGCAGGCATTAATAATCCTGAACTGGATAAGGTTCTTGGCAGTTATGCCGTTGATCTGCGTAATGAGATGGAATTAGTGCGCGGTGCATCACATGAATTTGATCATGATGCTTTTCTTCAAGGTAAGCTGACGCCAGTATTTTTTGGTACCGCTTTGGGTAACTTTGGTGTGGATCATATTCTCGATGGGATTGTGGAATGGGCTCCTAAGCCATTACCGCGTGACAGTGATGTACGTAAGGTGATGCCTGACGAAGAAAAATTCACTGGTTTCGTGTTCAAAATCCAAGCAAACATGGATCCAAAACATCGTGACCGTGTCGCCTTTATGCGAGTGTGTTCAGGCCGCTACGAGCAGGGCATGAAAATGCACCACGTACGTATTGGTAAGGATGTCAGCATCAGTGATGCGTTAACCTTTATGGCGGGCGATCGCGAACGAGCTGAAGAGGCTTATCCTGGTGACATCATAGGCCTGCATAACCATGGCACGATCCGTATTGGTGATACGTTTACTCAAGGTGAAAAGTTTCGCTTCACTGGTGTACCTAACTTTGCCCCTGAAATGTTCCGCCGTATTCGCCTAGGCGATCCTCTTAAGCAAAAACAATTGCTCAAAGGATTAATGCAGTTATCAGAAGAAGGTGCGGTGCAGGTATTCCGTCCGCTCGATACCAACGATTTAATTGTCGGCGCCGTGGGTGTACTACAGTTTGAAGTGGTCGTAGGACGTTTAAAAAGTGAATATAATGTCGAGGCGATTTACGAGGGCATTAGCGTTTCAACTGCACGTTGGGTTTACTGTAAAGATGAGCGTAAACTTGAAGAGTTCCGCCGTAAGTGTAGCCAAAATTTAGCACTCGATGGTGGCGATAATTTAACGTACATTGCGCCAACGATGGTGAATTTGAACCTCGCTATGGAACGTTACCCTGATATAGAGTTTACTAAAACCCGCGAACATTAATCTCTTTGATTTGTTGTGGTTGGTGAAATGGCGGTAATTTACCGCCATTTTTGTATCTGATTGACTACACTGGACACTCTTATGGCCAATTGGGTTGTTAAAGCATGGCGAGCTTATATTCAGTGGTGTGACCATATGGGACTCACGCCTGAAAATCGTCGTTGTTGTATGCCGCGTCTTGAAGATCCACCACTAGTGATTAAATCTCCTAAAATTACTGCACAGGCTCAAAGCACTCCGCTCTGCAAAGCGCATTCGAGCGGTAAAACGCCATCCGAGTGAGATATGTCTATGATAGATACCCACGCGCATATCGATTTTACGGAATTTGATGCTGACCGCAATGATGTTGTGCAGCGAATGCACAATGTCGGTATTGATAATTTAATCATCCCTGGCGTATCACCTAGCCATTGGCAAAAACAACTCGCAGTCGCAAAACAATACCAATTTTATTACGCACTGGGCATACATCCTTGGTTCTGCCCAGAAGATGTTGATGCAAGTATCTTTGCATTAACATCCCAAGTGTCGGCGTTGCTCGAATGTCCTCGTTTTGTTGCTATTGGTGAATGTGGCTTAGATAAGCTTCATGTTTCAACTTGGCCAAGACAATTAGCTTTTTTTGAGGCGCAACTTCAACTTGCCCAGTCAGTCAACTTACCGGTTATCATCCATAGTGTAAAAGCCCATGCTGAGGTTTTAGCCTGTTTAAAAAAGCATCCATTACCTAGAGGCGGTGTGATACATGCTTTTTCTGGTAGTACAGAAATCGCACTTGAGTATGTTAAACGAGGTTTTAAGTTAGGTATTGGCGGCTTGATCATGAATCCTAATGCCAAAAAATTGCTCAAAACCGTATGTGATCTACCTCTCGATAGCTTCATACTTGAGACTGATTCTCCCGCAATGACACCGATAAATGTAATTGAAAAACGTAATCAACCCGCTAACCTTGTACTATTTATAGACAAAATTGCAACTTTGCAAAAAAAAACAAGTGTTCTAATATCAGAACACTTGATGTCAAATTCAGTGCAACTGTTTGACCTTTAGTAGTTTTTAAATAAACAGGTGTCGATCGCACTTGGGGGGAGTACTAAGCGGTTGAAATTAAACTCCAAAAATATGATCAAAACGACGATTTTCGACTTTGCCTCGGGTATAATCTGACTCGGAAATAGGTTGATTAACAACATAATTAAAAAGTGTTAACAATAGGGTGATGGTTAATGAATATATTAATGAGTTTAGTAGGGGTGGTCACCCTGCTTTTGATAGGTTTCCTCCTATCAAATAACAAAAAAGCAATTAATGTGCGTACAGTGGGTGGCGCGTTAGCCATTCAGGCTGCCTTCGGTGGTTTTGTATTGTATGTTCCAATTGGTAAAGACATTCTGAAAAGTGTGTCTGATGCTGTATCTAGCGTGATTGGTTACGCACAAAGCGGTATTGGCTTCCTGTTCGGCGATTTAGCTAACTTCAAACTTGGCTTTATCTTCGCTGTTAACGTATTGCCAGTTATCGTGTTCTTCTCTTCTTTGATTGCGGTTCTCTACTATTTAGGTGTTATGCAGTGGATCATCCGTATTATCGGTGGTGGTTTACAAAAGGCATTAGGTACAAGCCGTACTGAATCTATGTCAGCAACAGCTAACATCTTCGTCGGTCAAACTGAAGCTCCACTAGTGGTTCGCCCATTCATTCCTACAATGACGCAATCTGAATTATTTGCGATCATGGTGGGTGGTTTGGCATCAATCGCGGGTTCAGTTTTAGCTGGTTACGCACAGATGGGCGTTCCTATCGAATACTTAGTTGCCGCTTCATTCATGGCAGCACCAGGTGGCCTATTAATGGCTAAACTGATGCACCCTGAGACTGAAGTTGCTAAAAATGACATGAGCGATTTACCAGAAGATCCTGATAAACCAGCAAACGTGTTAGACGCAGCTGCAGCCGGTGCTTCATCTGGTATGCATTTAGCGCTTAACGTTGGTGCTATGTTGTTAGCCTTCGTTGGTTTAATTGCAATGATCAACGGCATCATTGGTGGTATCGGTGGCTGGGTAGGTTTCCCACAATTGACACTAGAATTGATCCTTGGCTATGTGTTTATGCCTTTAGCATTCCTAATCGGTGTGCCATGGAACGAAGCATTAGTTGCCGGTTCTTTCATTGGTCAAAAAATCGTTATTAACGAATTCGTTGCCTACTTGAACTTTGCACCTTACATTTCTGATGCTGCAACGGCTTGTACAGCGGTTGCTGCTGATGTCGTTAAAGGTCTGCCGTTATGTGTTGCTGAGACACAGGCTGTGATGTCCCATAGAACTCAAGCGATTATTTCGTTTGCACTGTGTGGCTTTGCTAACTTATCTTCAATTGCGATTCTGCTTGGTGGTTTAGGTGCAATGGCTCCTAATCGTCGTCATGATTTAGCGAGAATGGGCATCCGTGCGGTTATCGCCGGCTCTCTTGCTAACTTAATGAGTGCAACAATTGCCGGTCTGTTCTTAAGCCTAATTTAAGACAGACTTGGGGTAATACCCACTAACTAGGTCCTGCCCTGCATGGTCAGGACCTAAGTTAATTCAACCATTTTCCAGTAGTGAATATTTCTCCAATTGAAGCAAACAGAATAGCACTGCAATGACGCTGTTATTCTGTGTTAAATGTTGTGATGACTCGATTAAGTTAATTAATCATTATTTAAAAGTCGCGACTTTGTTCACAATTAAGAATTTTGTGTTTGTGATTTTGCGCTAGATTATTGAGGTTTTCTTTAATTTAGGTAAAATGCAGACGCCACAAAAAGAACGCTACCCTTGATGGTAGTAAATAAGATAAATGGGGTTGATGATGAAAAACGTTAAAACTTTAGCTTTAGCCGCTACTGCCGTAGCTGCAATCTCTGGCAACGCATTTGCTGCTGATCGTACAGATCTTCACGGTACTGATTATAAGTGGATGCAATTCAATGCTATGTACTCTATTGGTGAAAAGCCAGAGAACCCAGCATCAGGCGATCAGCATAACTATTTAGAAATGGAATTTGGCGGTCGTTCTGGCGTATTCGATCTATATGGCTATGTTGATGTATTCAACTTGGCCAACGAAACATCAAGCAATGGTGATAAAAATCCAGGCACTGGCAAAAGCAAATTGTTCATGAAGTTTGCACCACGTGTTTCTATTGATGCAGTGACTGGTAAAGATTTATCTTTTGGTCCAATCCAAGAAGTTTATTTCTCTACTCTGTTCAACTGGGATGGATTAATTAACGATAATGATGGCTCTGGCGTTAACTCTACGTTCTGGGGTGTAGGCGCTGACGTAAACGTGCCTTGGTTGGGCAAAACAGGTATGAACCTGTACGGTTTCTACGACATGAATGCAAAAGAGTGGAATGGATATCAGTTCTCTGCTAACTGGTTTAAACCCTTCCATTTCTTTGATAACAAGAGCTTCCTGTCATTCCAAGGTTACGTTGATTATCAATTCGGTGCCGACGAAGACACAACTGCTTTCGTACCAAAAACAACTAACGGTGGTAACGTATTCTTTGGCCTATACTGGCACTCAGATCGTTATGCTGTCGGTTATGGCTTGAAAGGCTACAAAGACGTATACCTGTTAGAAGATGGTGCTGGTGCGCTAGCTTTAGAATCAACAGGTTGGGCGCACTACCTGTCAGCAACTTACAAGTTCTAATCTCTTGTAATCCTTGCTTGTTGGAGCCGCATTATGCGGCTCCATTTTTGTTTTACCCTGAGTCTTTATCTAAACTTATTACCCTAAAAAATGTGTTTATATAAAGGTTTATGTTTTTCTCGCGCTAAAACGGATTTTTCGCGGAAAAGTAGGAACAAGACTTTATTCGTATCCTCTCTTCCGGTCTTCAAGGATTCAAGTCGTGGTCACTTATATGTTATTTAAGTGTCAGGATGCTTATACTCTTAGGGGTTAGGCAAGATTGAATACCTACAACAAGATAGTTTGTAACAGCAAATTACTCGGCACCGCCTGAAGGCTCGGCCATATAACAATAATCAAATAATGCCACCTCTTAAGCGTTGCTTTTGTGCAACTCATTTCTATTCATTTTATTTTTATTTTGGAGAGCAATTATGACTGATTTAAAAAAAACAGCACAACGCGCCATTGAGTTAATGGACTTAACGACGTTGAATGATGACGATACCGATCAAAAAGTCATCGACCTATGCCACAAAGCGAAAACACCTGCTGGCAATACTGCGGCTATTTGTATTTATCCTCGCTTTATCCCCATTGCACGTAAAACCTTAGATGAGCTCGGTGCTGAAGATATCCAAATCGCGACTGTGACCAACTTCCCCCATGGTAACGATGATATCGCTATTGCAGTGCTAGAAACTCGCGCAGCAGTCGCCTATGGCGCTGACGAGGTTGACGTGGTATTCCCTTATCGCGCGCTGATGGAAGGCAATGAAACAGTTGGATTTGAACTCGTTAAAGCCTGTAAAGAAGCCTGTGGTGAAGTGTTACTTAAAGTCATTATCGAATCTGGCGTGTTAGCCGATCCTGCGCTTATCCGTCGTGCATCTGAACTATCAATCGATGCGGGTGCGGATTTCATTAAAACCTCTACCGGCAAAGTGCCTGTAAATGCCACGCTTGAAGCGGCTGAAATTATGTTGACCGTGATCAGCGAGAAGAATACCCAAGTAGGATTTAAGCCTGCTGGTGGTGTTCGTGATGCGGCGCAAGCGGCAGAGTTTTTGGGTGTTGCGGAACGTATTTTAGGTGCTGATTGGATCACTCCACGTACCTTTAGATTCGGCGCATCAAGCTTACTTAATAGCTTGTTAAATACCTTAGAATTAGCCGATGCACCTAAGCCAACTCAAGGCTATTAATCGTATATTGCGCTGATTAATACTATCAGCGTAAAGCGAATCTAATTAAGTGTGACCTAAATCTATTTGACGAACTCAAAACTTCGATAGTATCAACTTGTAACATTACTACCGTTTTGATGTTTCATTGCAAAGATAAGCACTGGTAATCCTATTGCTGGTGCCTATCTTGGAGGCAGTATCATGTTTCTAGCTCAAGAGATTATTCGTAAAAAACGTAATGGTTTAGCGCTAAGTTCTGAAGAAATCCAGTTCTTTGTTCAAGGTATCACTACCAATACCGTGTCAGAAGGTCAGATTGCCGCACTAGGCATGGCAGTGTACTTTAATGACATGAATATGGATGAAAGAATCGCTTTAACAACTGCAATGCGTGATTCTGGCACTGTGCTTAATTGGCAATCATTAGGGCTCAACGGCCCTGTTATCGATAAGCACAGCACAGGCGGTGTGGGTGATGTGATTAGCCTGATGCTTGGCCCCATGGCTGCGGCTTGTGGTGGCTATGTGCCGATGATTTCTGGGCGTGGTCTAGGTCATACGGGCGGGACTTTAGATAAGTTTGATGCTATTCCCGGCTATCAAACTGAGCCTTCAAGTGAGTTGTTCCGCAAAGTGGTTAAAGAGGTCGGTGTGGCCATTATTGGTCAAACGGGCGATCTAGTGCCTGCTGATAAACGCTTCTATTCTATCCGCGATAATACTGCCACTGTTGAATCTATCTCCCTCATCACAGCATCGATTCTGTCTAAGAAATTAGCTTGTAATTTAGACGCACTGGCGATGGATGTAAAAGTCGGCAGCGGGGCTTTCATGCCGACCTATGAGGCATCTGAAGAATTAGCTCGCAGTATCGCCGCCGTTGCTAATGGCGCGGGTACTAAAACGACAGCTTTGCTTACTGATATGAATCAAGTGCTTGCATCTTGTGCTGGTAATGCCGTTGAGGTGAAAGAAGCCATCGACTTTTTAACGGGGGTTTACCGTAATCCACGCTTGTATGAAGTCACTATGGGCCTTTGCGCTGAAATGTTGCTGCTTGGCGGTCTTGCAAGTAATGAAGCTGACGCTCGCGCTAAATTAAATCGTGTACTCGATAATGGCCGCGCAGCTGAAATTTTTGGCAAGATGATATCGGGTCTGGGCGGACCGGTCGATTTTGTTGAAAACTACAGTAAATACCTGCCTCAGTCACAAATCATTCGTCCTGTTTTTGCTGATATACAAGGTTATGCCCATAGCATGGATACTCGCGAGCTTGGTTTAGCTGTGGTGACCTTAGGTGGTGGCCGCCGTAAGCCTGGTGATGCACTCGATTATAGTGTTGGGTTAACCCAAGTGTGCGCCTTAGGCGATAAAGTGGATTCATCGACTCCGATTGCGGTTATCCACGCACAGTCTGAAGCCGCCTTCGCTGAAGCAGAAGCAGCGGTGAAAAAAGCGATTCACATTGGTGAAACCGCTCCAGAAAAAACACCTGAGATCTATGCCTATATTCGTGCATCGGATCTTTAAGGAAAGATTATGAAACGTACCATTATTATGATGTTGGACTCCTTTGGAGTCGGTGCTTCTGCAGATGCAGCAAGCTTTGGTGATGTCGGTTCCGATACTTTTGGTCATATTGCCAAGGCCTGTGCTGAAGGCAAAGCTGATATTGGCCGCGAAGGTCCACTTAAATTACCTCATTTATCGCGCTTAGGCCTAGGCCATGCCGCGATGGAAAGTACGGGTGCCTTTGCCCCAGGTTTTGGCGACAATGTTGAACTGATTGGTGCTTATGGTCATGCGCAGGAATTAAGTTCAGGTAAAGATACCCCGAGCGGTCACTGGGAAATGGCGGGTGTACCCGTACTATTCGAATGGGGCTACTTTAGCGAGCACCAAAATTCTTTCCCTAAAGAGCTGACGGATAAGATTTTAGCCCGTGCGGGTCTAGAGGGTTTCTTAGGTAATTGTCATGCCTCTGGTACAACCATTTTAGAAGAGTTAGGCGAAGAGCATATGCGCTCTGGCATGCCTATTTTCTATACCTCAGCCGATTCAGTATTCCAAATCGCCTGTCATGAAGAAACCTTCGGTTTAGAAAATCTTTACCGTTTATGCGAAATTACCCGTGAAGAGTTAGAGCCTTATAATATAGGTCGCGTCATTGCCCGCCCATTTGATGGTACTGGCCCAAGTGACTTTGCTCGTACTGGCAACCGTAAGGATTATTCGCTCGAGCCACCAGCAAAAACCGTATTAGATAAGCTGAAAGAAGCGGGCGGTGAAGTCGTGAGTGTGGGCAAGATTGCCGATATTTATGCATATTGCGGTATCACTAAAAAAGTGAAGGCAAATGGTCTCGAAGCACTTTTTGATGCAACGCTAGCCGAAGTGAAATCTGCTGGCGATAACACTATCGTGTTTACCAACTTCGTGGATTTTGACTCTCATTATGGTCATCGCCGTGATGTGGCTGGATATGCTAAGGGGCTTGAATATTTCGATGCCCGTTTACCTGAAATGCTGGCACTATTAGGTGAAGATGATTTACTGATTTTAACTGCGGATCACGGTTGTGATCCAACATGGCCGGGTAGCGATCACACCCGTGAATATGTGCCAGTATTAGCCTTTGGCGCTGGATTGAAAGCTGGCTCTTTGGGTCGTCGTAAAAGTTTTGCCGATATTGGCCAATCTATTGCGAGTCATTTTAAGCTTGAGCCTATGGCCTATGGCGAATCGTTTTTATAAGCAAGATTAGTATTGAGTTCGATTTGGCGGCTAACATTTGCCGCCAGTAAACAAAGACTTAAGTCTTAATAAAATAAACAGGGGTTATTTCGATGGCAACACCACACATTAATGCTGTAGAGGGCGCATTCGCTGAAACTATGTTGTTTCCTGGCGATCCATTACGTGCAAAATATATTGCTGAAACATTCTTAGAAAATGTTGAGCAAGTGACTGATGTTCGAAACATGCTTGGTTTTACGGGTACCTATAAAGGTAAGCGTATTTCAGTAATGGGTTCTGGCATGGGTATTCCTTCATGCTCTATTTATGCAACTGAATTGATTCGTGATTACGGTGTTAAAAATCTGATCCGTGTGGGTACTTGTGGTGCAATTAGCACTGACGTTAAAGTACGTGACGTGATCATCGGTATGGGCGCTTGTACTGACTCAGCGGTTAACCGTTTACGTTTTAAAGGCCAAGACTTTGCTGCCATTGCTGACTATGAACTGATGAATGCTGTTATCGAATCAGCTAAAGCCAGAGGCATTAAAGTTCGCGTTGGTAATATTTTCTCTGCGGATTTATTTTACACGCCTGATCCACAAATGTTCGACGTGATGGAGAAGATGGGCGTACTCGGCGTCGAAATGGAAGCGGCTGGTTTGTACGGCGTAGCCCATGAATTTGGTGCTCGTGCTCTGTGTGTTGTGACTGTATCTGATCACATCCGTACGGGTGAAAAAACTTCTGCTGAAGAGCGTCAAACCACATTCAATGACATGATTATCATGACATTAGAAGCGGCGATTACGCTGTAATTATGAGGTAGTTGTTACTCTGTAACAATGTACTATAAGAAAAGGGTTCGCATTGCGAACCTTTTTTTATGGCGATTTTAGCGTGTTATCTATTTGTCTGGGTTATTTAGCGCTTAACCCGTTGGGTCGGTGTCGATATCGTTGGGCTTTATTGAAGCTTTAGCTTCTACGTTAGCTTTCGCTGCATGGGTTATGCGGCGGACCGTTTTCACTTTAGGTTTTGCTTTGATGGGGGCTGCTTGACTCGCATCATCATTGGCGTTTTCAACTTGGGCACTCGTTTGTGCCGTTTGTGCTTTTGTTGACGCTTTAGTCGCCTTTTTTTGTACGTTTATCTCATCTACAGCATCTATTACAGCTTTTGGCGTTTCAGTATGCTCAGCGGCTTTTGCTGCTATGGGCTGACCCTCGGTTGACACTTGCGCCGCTTCATCAGTGGTTTTTTCAGTAGGCTCTTTCACTACGGTTTTTTTCTTCGATTTCTTTGCTTTTTTCGGCGTTTTACGTAACTTTACGCGGGTGCGGCGGCGATCGAAGTCGGCGCGTTTGAAAGATAATGAGCGTGAAAGCAACATACCAATCAAGCCTGCAACGAGCAGCATAATTTGTTGCTGCTCCATGTTTAAATTATGAGCTTCTTTGATTTCGTTGAAAAATAATTTGGTATCCAGCCTAACTTCGACATAGCCTAAGTTTTTACCCTCTTGCAGCACAGGCTCCACATAAGGAGGGTATTTGCTGAGCAGCAAATTCATTTCTTCGGAGTCAGGGTCGATCACATCCTTAGTAATGCTTTGGGCGAAGGATAGTCGTATGCCTTGGTCACTGAAGATAGCGGCAGACATCACCTTAGGATCTTCCACCAAAGCGCTAGCAAGCCATTGCAGCTGCTCATCATTTTGTAGTTGTAGTGCGGGCGCAGCGCCATAGGCGGTTTGTTGCACCAGTAATCTTGCCATCTTTTGAGTTTGGCTCTTTAGAAGCAGCTGACCTTGTAGTAGGCTTGTTTGCCACAGCTGCACTAGGCCGATGATGAGGGCGAATGCCACAGCTATTTGGATCAGCCTACTGATTTTATGGCTTTTCTTTAGCCCTTTAAGATATAACACTTTGACCCTTAACATGTAGAGCGCTTACCTCATCATAATTGATTCTGAGTAAGCCCGATAGTTGGAGAATTTAAGTCAGATGGAAAGCTTGAATCAAGATGCGCTTTTTTTGTGGTTAGCTGCTGATCATTCCCTTAGGTTTGAACGCCAAGGGCAAGTGTTTGAACGTTATCAGGAGTCAGCGATACCAGCAGATTCCGCACGTTTAAGGATTATCTACCAAGATATATCAGCACAGGCGAGTTTATCGGCGTGGATAGCCCTGCTGGCTCAGTCCTCCCAAATTATCGGCATTAGCGATATTGAGCGCCAAGTCGGTTTACATTGTATTGAGTTGGCACTGGTCAGCCCTTTATCACAGGCGCAACTCGAGGCATTTCCCCTGTCTGTCGCTGAGCTACATGTGATCACGTTGGCTTTACCCCGTTTGAATCATCCCGGCCTTCTGGTCATGGACATGGATTCAACGGCAATTCAAATAGAGTGTATTGATGAATTAGCGGCAATGGCGGGCGTAGGAGCGCGCGTAGCGGCGATAACGGAGCGCGCCATGCAAGGCGAGCTGGATTTTGAGCAGAGCCTGCGTCAACGTGTGGCGCAGCTTAAAGGTGCCGATGCCAATATTATATCGACCTTGTGCGCTAACTTGCCTTTGATGCAAGGGCTTGAGTCTATGTTAGTGGAACTCAAATCCCATGGCTGGCGTTTAGTTGTTGCATCTGGTGGCTTTACACCGTTTGTTGGTCATTTAAAGCAGCTGCTAAGACTCGATGCCGCCTTTGCGAATGAGTTAGTGATTACTAACGGAAAACTCGCTGGAGAAGTGACGGGCAAAGTGGTGGACGCGCAGTTTAAAGCAGATGTGGTTGAACGTTGTAGCGAGCAGTGGAACATAGCCAAAGGCCAGAGAGTTGCTATTGGCGATGGCGCTAATGATATTCCTATGGTGATGGCCGCTGATTTTGGTATTGCTTTTCATGCCAAACCTAAGCTTGCGGCGGCGGCAGATGCGAATATTCGTCATTTAGATTTGCGGGTTTTGCCATACCTTTTACAAATGTAAACCGTTAGATATCAGTTGGAATAATGCTTTTGGCATAAGGCTAAGGCAATGATTAGAGTAATGGCTCTTGTCTTTTATTAATGAGCTGGTAGTTTAGATAAATTGATAAACTACCTGTGACTTATTTTGACTCCGCTGACCTCAAACGCTATTTCGACCCTTTCACAGTCCTCAATCTATCTGCCGTATCGCGATGGTCAGCTGCATTTACGCCAGTTATTACCGGCAGCGGCTGATTTTTCTAAAACCCCTATCTTAATGCTCCATGGCGCTATGTCTAATGGACGGGTGTTCTATAGCCAGAGTGGCCGCGGTCTTGGCTGTTTTCTCGCTAAAGCGGGATTTGTGGTATATGTACTCGATACCGCAGGAAGAGGGCTTAGCTTGCCTAAGATTAATCGTGATTTTACCCTTGGGCAGGGGGAGGTGATCCGTGAGCAGCTACCTTTAGTGCAACAAGCCATTCTCGATTTACATCAAACAGCCTGCCAACAACAAACAATGGCTCAAGCGAAAAAAATCGTCGCGCCCTCACAAGTGCATTGGTGCGCCCATTCTTGGGGCGGCGTGTTAATGGCGAGTAGTCTGGCGCGTTATCCTACTTTGCAGCAAAGCGTTCGCTCACTGCTGACTTTTGGCAGCAAGCGCACTATTCGAGTGAAGTCGTTTAAAAAGTGGTTGATGGTTGATGTTTTTTGGAACCGCCTAGCGCCGGGCTTAGCGATGGGGCAAGGTTATCTTGCTGCTGATAAGTTGCGTATCGGTATGGACAACGAAAGCCGAGCCTCGTTAGTGCAGAGCATTGATTGGGTGCGAGGTGATTGGCGTGATCACGACGATGGCTTTGATTATGCAAAAGCGGCAAAGCGCGCTGATTGGCCCACTGCTTGGTTCATTTCAGGGCAAAATGATAACGTGTTAGGGCATCCAGAAGATGTCGCAGATATGGTTAGTGAGTGTGGCTTTAAGCGGATAAAATCGACTTTGTTATCTAAGGCGAATGGCTTTAAACATGATTACGGCCATGCGGATATGTTGACGCATTGGGATGCGCCAACCGATCATTTCCCTAAAATCCGCGATTGGTACTTAAGCTTTGATCTTGCTGTATTAAACCGTTAATACCGCTATTGATATAACGCTGGATATCTTAATTCAACTGCTTGGGTGATATCGAGCAGTTCTCCGACACCAATAATTCGCCACAACTGATCTTCTAATTGTTTTGCTTTGTGGTTTGCATGAATATTAATGTATTCAAGCTCATGGCGCAGATAATTCATATCTGGCTTTTCTGTTGCACCGCGGAAAATACGTAGTGCAATGAAACGACCCGCAACTTTACTTTGTTTAATAAAAGCAATTTGACTTTGCTTATCGCCGACGTTGGTTGCTAACACACATTTTAAATGGATTTTCCCGCGCGACTGGCGCGTGAGTTGAATAAATACTTCAATAAAATCCATTTCTTGCTGTGGTTTCATTTTACGAATGGGATCGAGAATATCTCGCTTAAATAGGCCGTCCTTTAACAGCGGCGTTAAGTCATATTGCAGCGTATCTGAAGTGCCAGCAGCAAAAATATCGCATATATCGTCTTGTTGGGTGCTGACACCCAAGCAGGCAATTTGCGCTGACTTTGTCGTTCTCTCAATAAAATAGGGCACCGAATTTAATGTACGCATCAAAATATTTTTTAAGCCGTCGGCAAGCTCTTTATTTTCGCCATTGCTTTCCGTTAGTTGTTCTAATTTCGCTCTATTATGGCTAATGAGTTTATTTAAAAACTCGACCCCAACATGGGGGGTATGGCCCATTACAGCCGTTAGGTGCAGTGTCACTCCATTTTTTCGGGTACGAACTAAACGATAGGGCAGATTCTCTAGTTGAGTTTTACCTGCAATGGTTTGTAGCTTGGGAAAGCTGAGTATCAAGGGCTTATTGGATGAAAAGTCTGTCGCACTATCTAGCGTCAGCTGCATGCCTCGGCTAGAAATATCTAACGTGATCCCTGCGCAGGTCAGTTCGCCTTGAGAAACATTGACTAAGGTTTTAAAGGCGAAACGGGCTTCTTGGCGTCGTTCACTAAATTGCATCGCGATTGATTTAATTTGATGGCTGGTCGAGCGCTGCTGGCCAAAGGTTTTTAGAGCGTTGGCATCGCTTTCATCTTGCCATGCTTTGTAATGCCCTCTGGCATCTTCATTACTGATATCAATAAGCTGAAGTAAATGGCTAAGTTGTGATAATTGCTGCTCGACCAATGGGCTAAATTTTGCTTCATCCCCCGGTAAAGTGGCGTGGCGATACCCTTTGCCATGATAAATTTTATCTGCGGTTAATTTAAATATTCGCCAACTGGGTTTGGTGGAAGCAAAGCCTAAGAATAACGGCATCATGCCCTTAGCTTTTAACTCAGCTAAAGTGGCCGAGTAGAAATACAGATTACCTTGGGCATTATAGGTAAAGCTAAAAAATAGCCCATGGTCGGGGTTTTGCGGATGATTAAATAATGCCGATAACCGCTCTGGCGTTAGCATAGCCGGTATTTGGCTTATATCATTTTCATCTTGAAAATAATGTACTATTTGCTGGTTATCGCGACTGAGCAGCATATGGCTCAAGCCTTGGGTTTGAGTATTAAAATATAAGGGTAAGTGCGGTAGGTGCGGTAAATAGTGGCGTTCAAACCCGAGCCCCGATGCTGTGACTACCACATCATTCACATCGACTTTATATCTTAACTTATAGCCACGGATAAGATTACCTAGCATTTCAGCTAACGCGTCAGTCCCACCGATGCGCCTCAGTCTTAACCAAATATATTCGCTATTGGTTTGGCTATCGACTATCTCATAGTCAACACCGAGTTGCAGATCGGGATAATAAAACTCTTCACTGAGTTCCAGTAATTTAATTCTAAGTGGCTGGTCTAGATTAAAGGGATGATTTGCCGCAATACGAATGCGGGCGCCTCCAATGGATAAATCCGTGGTGATCCCAAGGACTTCGCTGCGGCCCCCTTGCGATGCGCTAATGCGAATACTGTAGTTCATCCGCTCTTCGGCGCGGTTAAAATAGCTGCCTAATACTACGCCAGGCACCATAAAAGGTTCTGGCTCAACTATTTCAATTAGTGGTGCGCTTTGGCGTAATTTTTGGCGACGTTGTTGATGTTCAGCAAGGACATTTTCATATACACCCAAGGTATACTGGTTTCGAAATAAAGAGATAGCTTGATGCAAACTATGTTTGGCGGGCTCATCTAAAAAATGTCGTTGTTGGCCTAGTTTTACTTCTGTACAGGGCAACTCAGATTTATCCCTGAGGTCGATAACCCGTGTGCAAGGTGAGGCCAAACGATTGAGTTCCATTTTTAATAGAAAACGGGTCGAATTGGATTCATCAATCGTCAGCTGTTGAAATATCTCTTGGAAGTTAGGTTCCATCACCAGAGGCTTGAGCTGTTCGATTATCGCGTTGTGGTTATCTAAACTCATTTAGGGTTCTTTTTAATGCTTATTTTGTATTGGACTGTTAGTCTTATGTCGGCAGTATTCGCAGTTACTTAAATTGATTTTATACAGATTTTAATGAGTTATGGCAAAGAATAAAACAGCATACGTGTGTAATGAGTGTGGGCAAGATTTCCCCCGTTGGCAGGGGCAATGTAGCGCGTGTCAAGAATGGAATACGATTACTGAGGTCAGACTCGGTGCAGCTTCACCTGGACAGAGCACTAAGTTTGTCGGTTATGCCGGTGCCAGCAGTAATGAAGTAAAGACATTAGATCAAATCGATCTCAATGCTTTGCCACGGATATTGAGCCATTTCGGCGAACTCGATCGTGTGCTTGGCGGCGGGATTGTGCCTGGCTCAGCCATTTTGATCGGTGGCCATCCTGGGGCGGGTAAGAGTACGCTGTTATTGCAAACCCTCTGTCATTTAGCCGAGCACATGCCGGCGTTGTATGTCACCGGTGAGGAGTCTTTGCAACAGGTGGCCATGCGTGCCCATCGTCTTGGACTGCCGACCAATAAACTGCGGATGCTATCTGAAACCAGTGTCGAGCAAATTTGCCAAGTAGCCCTTAGAGAATTACCCAAAGTCATCGTTGTTGATTCGATTCAGGTTATGCACATGAGCGACGTGGCATCAAGCCCTGGCAGTGTGTCGCAGGTACGTGAATCAGCCTCCTATTTAACGCGTTTTGCCAAAGAAAACGGCATTGCCGTGATCATGGTTGGCCATGTCACTAAAGATGGCAGCTTGGCCGGTCCTAAAGTGTTGGAGCACTGCATCGATTGTTCGGTGATGTTTGAAGGCGATAGTGATAGTCGCTACCGTACTTTGCGCTCCCATAAAAACCGTTTTGGCGCTATTAATGAGTTAGGTGTATTTGCCATGACCGAGCGCGGCCTAAAGGAAGTTGCGAACCCATCGGCAATCTTTTTGTCCCGTGGTGAAGAAGAGTCTTCGGGCTCTTTAGTCATGGTAGTGTGGGAAGGCACTCGGCCACTGCTGGTGGAGTTGCAAGTGCTGGTGGATAGCTCGGCCATGTCTAACCCGCGGCGCGTGGCGGTGGGGATGGACGCTAACCGTTTAGCTATGTTACTTGCGGTAATGCATCGCCATGGCGGTTTACAAATGTCGGATCAAGATGTATTTGTTAACGTGGTGGGCGGCGTTAAAGTTACCGAAACCAGTGCCGATTTAACGCTATTGCTTGCCATGGTATCGAGTTTTCGTGGTGATGTTTTACCGAGCGACTTAGTTGCTTTTGGTGAGGTGGGCTTATCTGGTGAAATTCGTCCAGTGCCTAATGGACAAGAACGGTTAATTGAAGCCGCTAAACATGGCTTTAAACGGGCGATTGTGCCTAAGGCTAATGTGCCTAAAAAACCGTTAGCCGGGATGGAAGTGGTGGGTGTTTCTAAGTTGTCTGAAGCGCTAGAAGCAATCTAAATATCATTAAGTTCTACGTGCGTTGCGATATAAACGTCTTAAATCAAAACAGCGCCATTAGGCGCTGTTTGTGTTTATTATCGTGTATTTTAATCAGTCGTATTATGTTGTTTAATAAATAACATCAGTTCACGATTAAGCAAAGAAGCATCACCTAGATTGAGTTCTACCATACGCTTTAGGTGGCTAATACTGTCAACATCGATGAAGTTGCACTTAAGCCCGAGTTGGGCATTTTTTTGATGCACTAATTCAGTATCTATACTGATTTCAATATCAGATTCTGGCAGAGTGAAGCAGAGTGTAATAGCCTCACCCGAGTTGCTAAAGTGTTGTGGTTCCTCTACCAAAGCACCATTCAGGCTCAGATCGAGAATGGTCGTCTCCCATTTCGTTTCGCCCTGCGTCAGACGAGCATCTGTGGCAAATAGAATCCGCGAAAACATGCGTCTTTCGTCCATACCCAATCCTTTTTCTTTCATAGTCAGCTAAAGAGTAGCCCCATCAGTGCCCTAAGCATAAGTCATATTGATGAGACTGTAAAAGCGCAGTTATTTTTTAGGCAATAAGGCTATCGAGATCGCATATTTAATCTATCACTCATATGCAAATGTGAAAAAGTATGAATAATTCACTTAAGAAAAATAAGAGAAATTGAAAATGGCTTATAGTGTGCTGGTTGTCGACGATGAAGCGGTTATTCGTGCGAGATTAAAAGGATATTTTGAAAAAGAAGGGTATCGCGTTATTGAGGCCGCGGATGGCGAGCAAATGTGGTACGAGTTTAATCGTCAACATATCGATTTGATTATGCTGGATATTAATTTGCCCGGTGTTGATGGCTTGAGTTTAACCCGTGAACTGCGTAGTCGCTCCCATGTAGGTATTATTTTGGTATCGGGGCGAGATGAGTCTATCGACAAAATTATTGGCCTTGAAATGGGCGCTGATGATTATGTGACTAAACCTTTCGAGTTGAGGGAGTTGCTGGTACGGGTTAAAAACCTCTTATGGCGAATTTCACTGGTGAAACAAGCTGAGTTAGCGGTTGCAAAAGCCTTATCTCAGCCAGATGATGTGATTTGTTTCGATGGGTTTCAGCTTGAATTAAATAGTCGTAAATTACGCGATGGCGAGCATGTAATTAAACTGACGAAAGCAGAGTTTGAGTTATTGGTCGTGTTTGCCTTGCATCCGCAACAGGTGTTATCCCGCGAGCGTTTGATGCAGCAAACCAGTCATCGTAATCAAGATGTGAATGACAGAACTATAGATGTGATTATTCGCCGCTTACGTAATAAACTCAACGCAGACTTATTTGTGACCATTCATGGTGAAGGTTATCTTTTTGCCGCAAAAGTGGATGATTAGTCGGTTACAGGCCTGACTTTATACAGTGGATAAAAATCGGCTTCTGCTAGGCTGAAGGTTAATGTCGATAAAGCGTTAGACGGCGTCCGCGCTATAATCGCTGGGCCGATATCTCCGAACGGCTTAGCCCCTTCGAGTTGCTTTACGGCAATATCGATAGCCAGTTTTCCCTGCAGCACGACTAAGTCATCATTACTGTAGATGACTTTTTGTCGTTTAAGCCCGCGTAAAATGGCAGGGGACAAGTAACTGCTCACGAGTTTAATTTGTTGGCTTAATCCTTTTTGCTTCAAGGTGCTGATGGCAGACTCAATCGCCACGGCGCTACCGAGAATATAATCTGGCTGCTGGGCTTTAAGTAGTATTTGCAGCTGATCGCGATAAAGATTGCGATTATTATCGGCATGCTGAATGGCACTAATCGAGACTTGGCTGCCTTCGAGTGCTTGACGAATACCTTGTTCAACCCAATCAGTGCCACCTAGGTTTTCTGGCCCAGCAAGGAGCGCTAAGGTTGCTGTTTTATTGGTGTGTGTTGCTTTGGCATCGGCTTTAATGAATTGACCTGCAGTTAGCCCCATTTGATACCAATTTACCCCAATATGGGTTTGCACTTGGTTGCTATTGAGCCGATTAACTAAGGCTATGACGGGTTTGCTGAGCGGTAGTGTAAATTGAGCTAATAAATCTGGGCTCACGGCGCCAAGCAGTATGGCGTCATAATTGCCTTGCATACAGGTTTTGAGCTGTTCGAGTTGTTTTTCTTGGTGGTAATAACTGCCCGCTTCGAAAAGATCAAGGGAGATGCCGAGCGTTTTAGCGTGGTGAATTAATCCATAGTCGATGCCAATCCAGTAGGCATCTTTAAGGTGCGGTACTAGGGCGCACAGATGCCAAGGCTTTTGTGCTGTTGTCAGCGGTAAGTAAGCTAACGCTTGAGCTTGCTGGATTTTAACATTGAATGGCGTACGCTGCTCTAATGGCCAAGTGATTGTTTGACTAGCCGTAATGCTTGAAAATATCAGGCTAAAGGTGGCGAGTGTGAGCGTGGCAAATAGGTGTAATCGCCGCCAATATTTTTGCATCATCCCGTAGTATCCATTTAGCGTTATTTGGGGTGATATTGTAACAGTTTAAGGAAGATGTGTGACTCCTTTATCTTTATCGCGCACCAGTTTAACCGGTCGATTAATGCTCGCCTTTAGTGTGTTAGGCATATTGTTGTTGCTGCTTGTGAGCCTAGGTAGCTTGAGTTTGCATTGGCTAAAACAGGCCGATAGTTATTTATATGAAGAATCCCTGCCAGCATCTCAGGCCGCACGCCAACTTGTGCAAGCCTCTAATGCGTTATCCGATGGCGTACAGCAACTTGTACGGGTTGAGAATGAACGCCAACGTGAGTTTATTGGCCGTAAACTAAATATTGAAAGTGCCAATATGCTAAATGGCATCAAAATATTAACCACTTTAGATGTTAACGAAACACAACATTTATCGGAGCTGGCTAAGCAAATCATCAGTCAATTAACCTCGCTAGGGAACAGTGTTGGCCACCGGTTGACGATGGGCAGTGAGCTACAACTTGCCGCGGGTAAATTATCCATCGCGGCAGGGCGTACCTCCGAATTACTTCAGTCTGAACTGGCGGTTGTTGACTCGGCTATCTTGGCTAAGTTAAGTCAGGCCTATCCCGATATGGCTGGCATGAGTCGTAGCGGCCAACTGCTCGATGATGTCATTGACCGCGAGTTAGATATTCAAGAGCAACTTAATCGAGCCCTTAAGTTAGTCCATCAAATAGCCCTGTTAGGTCAATTATTTGAATCCTCCGAGTTGCAGTCCCAATTGCAATTAAGTGTGCCAAGTTTACTGGCAACCTTTGCCAGCACTAACCCAGCTTATCGTTCTAAGATTGTTGAGCCCACACTGGCGAGTGCAATGGACAGGGCGTTAGTCCATAAAATAGAGGATACCGAGCCAAGTGGCGTGAGCATCGATTTAATGGCACTTGATAATGTGCCTGAAATTATTCGCGATCCTGGTCGATTGCAGGCCTTAAAAACCAAATTAGCCGTACTGGCAGAAACCCCGCAAATCATTAAACTGCAACGGAAATTGAGCTTAACGCTACAGCAACAGCAGCGGCAACAGCAGGAGTTAGCCGAAAAGCTTTATGGGCTCAATACCTTGGTAGATAGTGCGCTCAATCAGCAACAACAGCAGGCTGAAGTGGCACGCAGCGATTATTTACAGCAGATGTCCCTCGCTCGGCTTGGACTTTGGGGCACGGGTGCCTTGATGTTTGTCGTAATGGGGTTGGTGATTTATCGGGTGATTTATCGTGGTATCGCACTAAGATTAAATAAGGCAACTAAAGCTATGTCGCGTTTGAGCTTAGGCGACACAGATGTGAGCTTAGATGCCCATGGCGATGATGAATTGACTGCAATGGCGAATGCTATCGAAGCCTTTAAACGGAAAACAGCCCATAATCTTAAATTACAGGCAGATTTACGTCAGGTTGCCGATGAATTGATTGAACACAAAAAGGCGTTAGAACAGACCGTTGCCACTCGTACGCAACAACTTGCTGAGACGAATATCCGCCTTGACGCCGAAGCTAAAGGCCATGCTAAGGCACGGCAAATAGCCGAAGATGCAAGTCAGGCAAAATCTCAGTTTCTTGCGACTATGAGCCATGAAATTCGTACACCGCTAAATGGTTTACTTGGCACCTTAACCTTGCTCGGCCACAGTCACTTGCCTCCCGCACAGCAGCAAATGTTAGCTCTGTCGCAATATAGCGGCACGTTACTGCAAACTGTGTTGAATGATATTTTGGATTTTTCGCGTTTAGAGCAAGGAAAATTAACCCACGAGCCAAGGCCTACCGATATTAATAACTTACTTGATGAAGTGCTGGCGATCATGGTGGCGGGCGCCAATTTGGCAGGGCTTAGCCTAACAGTGAACAAGCCTAAATTACCCCGCTGTATCAATATTGATGGTCCTAAATTGCGTCAAGTGCTGTTTAACCTAATTGGTAATGGCATTAAATTTACTCAGAAGGGCGGCGTGACGCTAAATGTCAGCCTGCAAGGGGCTAAATTGTCTTTTGTCGTGCAGGACACTGGCGTAGGTATTACGCCTGCTGCACTAGAGACTCTGTTTGTTCCCTACGCCGCTTCGCCTAACCCCGGGCGTAGCCGCGGCACGGGGTTAGGGCTCGCTATTTGTAAACAATTAGTTGAGTTGATGGATAGTAATGGTCGGGGGATTTGGGTTAAAAGTCAGCCTGAAAAGGGCAGTGAGTTTGGCTTTACGCTGGCCTTTAGCGAATGCGATATGACCCATGCTATAGGAGTAAAAGAGAGCGCCTTAGTCCCCATTAGGCGAGTGCTGGTGGTAGAGGATAATAACGTTAATGCTATGGTGGCGCAGGGTTTTTTAGCGCATTTAGGCCATGAGTCAGTGCTTGCTATCAGCTGCCAGCAGGCGCTTGAGCTTGCTTCATCAAGCGGCTTAAACTTTGATGCTGTGATGCTGGATATCCAGCTCAGTGACGGTTCAGGTATCGATTTATTACCGCAATTAAAAAGCTTGTTCGCCACGCCTAAGGTTAAATTTGCCGCCTTCACCGCGCAGATGCAGAGTGAGGATTTACAGCTTTACCATAAGGTAGGATTTGATACCGTACTCGCTAAACCTCTGAGCCTACAAACCTTAATAGAATGGTTAGGCGTTGCTGTCGCTCTATCACCCAGTGCCGCATTGACAGTGCCATCGGCGGCCAATAACGCGCAAGCCTCGGTATTGGCTCCAATGGCATTAGCGTCTACAGCGCAGGCTATTGATGATGGGCCATTATTAGATTTAACACAGTTAGAGCAAGATAAAGAAGTGCTTGGTGTCAATGCGCTTATTGCTATGTTTGAGTTATTTAGTGATTCCAGTGCTGAACAAATTGCCAGTTTGTCACCCGCTGCAACTAATTGTGACGCAGCAAAACTGCTACATGCACTTAAAGGCAGTAGTGCCAGTATGGGGTTGATAGCGTTAGCGCAATTAGCGAAGAGATTAGAAGTAGTGCCAAAAAGCAGTGCTGATAATGTGTTAGAACTTACCCAGTATCAGCAACTAGAGTCTTGCTGGCGGGCATCGATAGCCGCTTTACAGCAATGGTTAGAACCGCAGAGTTAGTTAACTTATCGGTTTGTTGGCTATTTATGGTCGATAGCCGGAGTTAAAGTGGGTTAATAAAGGCAAAAAGCGAATGTCATCGGCATGATATTCGCTTGGTTGATTAACTCAACACTAGCGGATTAATGCAAGCTTGAGCCCATTTACGCCATCTGTGGTTCAAACTGTAAGGTATCTTGCTTCACCCACTCGAGAGTCAGTATTGCCACCGCGCTATAAAAACCATTTTTGTCGCATTTGATCAGTTGTGCTGTAAACGTGGCTAACCAAGAATTGATGCAGGTTTCCAAAAAACGCAATTGGGTGCTGTCATCACTGTGACAACATAAGTGCGCCATATAGGCGAGCATAACGGCCAAATGGTCTGCAGGCTCTGGAAAATGGCTTTGTACCTGTAATTTACTTTGGTGCAAAAACTCACTCATTTGTTGATGTTGCTGACCAAACATGAGTGGCTCATCTTCCGTATTTAAATACAGGCTCGCATAGGGTGAAGCGCTGTGCTTAGTGCCGACAAGGAAGATACCGCAGTAATCGGCAGCGAGTTCGAGTAGCGCCTCATGGTCTTGTATTCCATTGAGTCTGCAGCGTATTTTATCTACAGATGGCGATAACTGAGTGTCAGCACCAAGCTGGATCCAGAATTGCTGCGCCGCTTCGCTAGTAAGCTCTTTAAGCCTTTTCTCATCAATTTCGCGGGCAAACAGTGACGATAATAGTTGATAAACCAAGGCTCTGGCATGGTTGATATCGACTTGGCTCATTGTATATTCCTCAATGTTGATGCTTAAGTTTGGCGCTAAGATTGAATACTTAGATTTTGGGGATTAGATTTTTACACGCAGGATACGCCATATTCGGCGCACCCAGCGTGATGGGTTTAAGCTTAGATTTCAACTTCCAGTGGGCCATCGAAGGAGCTGACCTTAGGTACTTTACCTTGGTATTTCTCAAACTCAACTAAGCAAGTATAAGCAGAGCAAGCTTGGGCAAGCTTTGATGTGCCTATGTCCAAGGTGAGAGTGTTAGGATCGCCATAGCTACACAACGCGCCGACTTCAGCACCGCCCTCAACGCTGCCATCTTTACCCACAGGGCCATACCAGGCGCCTTCGTGAATACGCACAACGCCTTTAGGGAAATTGTTTGATATCACAGCGCCCGCCAACAGTTGGCCACGGTCGTTAAAGACTCGTACGATATCGCCATCTTTGATGCCGCGCGCTTTTGCGTCGACAGGGCTGATATATACAGGCTCGCGGCCATTGACTGCGTAGGTTTCGCGGTACTCTTGCGATTCACACATCTGCGAGTGCAAACGTTTATCAGGGTGGCAAGATTGTAACCACACTGGGTGTTTGTCTGAACCGGGTCCGCCATGGCTACGCTCGGCTTTTTCCATCCAGGTAGGGTGGCCTTTACAGTCGTCGTAACCAAACTGGTCTATTTTACGGCTAAATATTTCAATTAAGCCTGATGGAGTGCCTAGTGGATTGATTTCTGGATCGTCTCTAAAATCGGCATGGCGCGTCCATACTTCTCCATCGCCAAAATGTACATAACCTTGTTTCCAAAAGGTGGCAAAGTCTGGCATGTCGAATTTGCCTGCATTAGCGGTTTTACAGTCGTTATAGAGGTTTTGGATCCATTCCATTTCGCTTAAGTTACGAGTGTATTCTTTTTCCTTGCCAAGCACGGCGGCAAAACGAGTAAAAATTTCAAAGTCAGACAAACTATCAAATAGCGGCTCAACCATTTTTTGCATAGCCAAAATACCGCGGTTGGCGTAAGCACCATAAACATCAAGATCGTTGCGCTCATAGGTCGTACAAGCGGGTAGCACAATATCCGAGAAACGGCAGGTCGCTGTCCAGTTTACATCGATACTGACCACGCACTCTAATTTGTGGAAAGCCTGCTTCATACGGTTTCTATCTTGATGGTGGTTCCATGGATTATTACCTGAGAACACCATCATTTTAATATCGGGATAGACCACTTTTGAGCCGTTGGCGTCAATAGTTTTACCGGGTTCGAGAATCGCGTCAATCCAACGGGCAACCGGAATGGTACTGCTGGCGCCCTTAAAGTCAGTGCTATCGAAAAGCGGTTTTTGATTTTCGTCTAAGTTACGTGGAAAAGCCCCCGGCGCTGCGGCGCCCGATGCAGGTACACCAATACTTGAGTAGTGGTGACCATAGCTAATGCCACCACCTGGCAGACCAATTTGACCCATCATGGTCGCTAACACCGCTGCCATCCAATAGGGTTGTTCGCCGTGCTGTTGGCGCTGAATGCACCAACCCATCATAAATTGGGTGCGGCCTTTAACTAAGGTTTTAGTCAGGTCGCGAATAACATGGGCCTCAATACCGCAGATGGGCGCGGCCCATTCAGGGGTTTTGGCTATGCCATCTTTAGTGCCCATAACATAGGGAACAAACTCTTCAAAGCCTAGGCTGTAACCTTGGATAAATTTATCGTCGTAGAGTTTTTGACTAATCATCTCGTGGGCGATAGCCAACATTAACGTCACGTCGGTTTGTGGGTTGACGTAAAGTTGCTCGCAATCTAAATAGGTTTGGGTTTTTGATATCACGGGATCGATACTGATCACCCGAATCTTGCCTTGTTTGACCTTTTCTTTTAGCTGCGCAAGGTAGGCAAATGATTCGTGAGTTTCAGCATTCCAACCCACTTGTAGGTTTTTATACGGATCGTTTGACCAGAGGATAATAGTATCGCTGTGCTCTAAAATCAGCGGCCAAGAAGTACCTTGGGCGTAAACCTCCGTCGAACCTAATACATAAGGCATGATGGTTTGGCCAGCGCCAGTCGAATAGTCGCCAATTTTCTTCACATAATTGCCGTGCATACCCACAGCGCGCTGCATATGGCTGGTGCAAGAATGCAGTTGACCCGTGGCTCGCCAACCCGTTTGCCCCGCATGTAGGCCCGATGGACCATATTTGGTTTGTACTTCATCGAGTGAATGTTTAAACAGTCTTAATGCTTTATCCCATGTGACCCGAACGAAGCGAAAATCACCCCGTTGCAAAGTATTACTTTTATGGCCCTTGAGTAAAAAATCTAAACGCACCATAGGGTAACGCACGCGAGATGGGTTATAGACCATGCCGCGGATACCGTTAATCATGTCCGTTGGGTACTTGTCGAGGTCAAAGGGTTTTACCTCGGAAATTACGCCATTTTTGCGCTTAATTTTAAAGGCGCCAAAGTGTGAGCCTGTAGTTAACCATTCGTCTTCATTAATGCCTGTTTTGGCTAAGGCATTTAAGGGCGCTAACACTGAGCTGCCACCTAAGGCGACGAAAGAGGATGAGGCGATGCCTTTTAAAAAATCTCGTCTGTTCATGGTATTACTCCCGAATTAGTGCTCTTTTTTCACAAAAGTAGATGAATGTTCCTGCAGATACTTCTGCACTAACGCTTGGGTGTCTTGATCCATATTCACAAAGGCCAACATGCCTTGGAACATCCCCGGCCAAGTATTGGCATCAAAGTGCGCTTCATCGGGTTGGGTATGACACACACTACAGCTTGAGCGGAAGGTCGTTTTGGCATAACCCCAAAGCGGTTGCAGATCGGTCAGCAGGTAATCTTTCTCGGTCCAAATTTGCGCTTCAACCCGCTGCCATTTTAGGCCTGTCATTGGATCTTCTTTTTCTTCAAAGGTTTGGATAACGCCTTCGGTTTCAGCGGCATCTTTGGTCAACTGTGCAGACAAAATATTCACGCCAAAGTCCATGTAGATCACGCGGCCAGCACCAATCTTTTTACGCCAACCTTCAATGCTAATTTTGATGCGCTTACCTTGGGTATCAAGCACTTTGACTTTAGTCGCTACATTGAGTGTGCCTGCTTCCACATCGCCCTTATCAGTGAAGAATAAAGGCTTAGTCAGAGCACTGTAATAGCTTTGATTGGTTTCGACTGAGCTAACACCTGAGCCAACTTCGGCAATCAGTTCTGGCGCTCGAGCAGTACCCATTTCAGGTAAATGGTGAGCAATACCTTTGTGGCAATCGATACAGCTTTGGTCGATTTCGGCGGCACGTTTCATCTGTTTTTGGGCCAGCGGTGACATGGTTTCCCATTTCATCGAGTTGTAGTTGTGGCAGTTTTTACAGGCTAAGGAGTTATCTCTATCAAAACGTTTCCATTCACGACTCGCCATTTCTAAACGTTTAGCTTCAAATTTTTCAGGGGTGTTAACGGTATTAAATAACCAGCCCCAGACATCGTGGGAGGCTTCCATTTTTCGGGCGATTTTACGGCTCCAGTTATGCGGCACGTGGCAATCGGGGCAGGTGGCGCGCACACCAGAATGATTCGACCAATGCACGGTTTCTTGTAACTCTTGGTACGGTTTGCTTTCCATACTATGACAGCTGATACAAAAAGCTTCTGTGTTGGTGGCTTCGAGCGCAGTGTTAAATCCGCCCCAGAAGATAATGCCCATGATAAAAGCGCTGATACTCACGGCGCCTAAGGTGAGCGCTTTGGTGGGTTGATTTAGTGTGCGCCAGAGGTTAGTTAACCACTTCATAATCGCGTCCTCAAAAAAGTAACTGCATGTTAAATAGCTTTGGATTAGTGGCTGACAACGCCGCCGAAGGCTTGGATCATCCAAATGACGAGCCCATAAAAACCGATCCCAGCGATGGTGAGCGCGGGGAAGAGTAGGAATATGATGAACCCAAGCGCTTTTAATTCACGGCCGCGCGTGGATGATTCTGGTGTTTGTGCTTGCATATTGGACTTTGCCATTGGGATAGTCTCCGATCGAAAGCGATTTTTGATAGGGTTACTATAAAGTGTAGGTGTGAATAGGCTTGCGTGTAGGCATGAACGAGATTTGATAAAATATGAAAGATTATGAAAATTTGTAATGACGATTTATTGTTGGTGATAACTTTCATCTAGGTTGTTTTTTCAAACAACAGAGTTCTGTTTTTACTGCTAATTATTTACCAAAGTCTCTGTTGTGCCTTAGCTTTTTTCGGTTTTTTCCCGTATTATCCGCGGCCAACAACGGCTGTGTTTATTAGCTTAACTACGGTTAACTCTCGAAAAGCATACAGCTTGCAGATCATGGATTTTTCCCATAATAGGAAAATGATATGGATCTCTCACCTAAGTCTTACTGAGATTTAGGGCTCTAATCTGCCGCAGTCCGTGTCGTCAATTGCATTTTAAGCCAATTGGTATCGACCCTATTTTAAGAGATCACAAGGTATAACCCTATTATGTCTGAGCAATTGAGTTCAACAGCCGTACCCTCTGGTTCGTTTCTGGACCGTTATTTTTCTATCCAACAACGTGGCAGTAGTGTTCGCCAAGAAGTGATTGCGGGATTGACCACTTTTTTGGCGATGGTTTACTCCGTCATTGTGGTGCCAAACATGCTAGGCCAAGCGGGGTTTGATCCTGGCGCTGTGTTTATTGCTACCTGTTTAATCGCGGCCTTTGGTTCATTGCTGATGGGCTTATGGGCTAATTTACCTATGGCCATTGGTTGCGCTATTTCGCTGACGGCCTTTACTGCTTTTAGTTTAGTGCTCGGTCAGGGCATGTCGATTCCGGTCACATTAGGCGCCATCTTCTTGATGGGGGTGATGTTCACATTAGTGAGTGTGACGGGGATTCGCCAATGGGTACTGGCTAATTTGCCCAAGGGGATAGCCCATGGTACAGGTATCGGTATTGGCTTGTTTTTACTCTTGATTGCCACTAATAGCGTGCAGTTGATTGTGGCTAATAGTGCGGGTTTACCGGTGAAGTTAGGTGATATTAATAGCTTACCTGTTATCGCGACTGTTTTAGGTTTGGCGGCGACTATCGGTTTAGAACGTCGCGGCGTACCTGGTGGGATTTTACTCGTGATTATTGTGTTGTCGCTATTTGGCTTAGTGTTTGACCCGAGCGTTAAATACCAAGGTTTGTTTGCCTTACCCGACTTAACCTCTGAACATTCCCTGATTGGTCAGCTTGATATTATGGGCGCTTTTAATCCTGTGGTATTGCCTATCGTGCTCGCATTAGTTATGACGGCGATTTTTGATGCCACAGGGACTATCCGCGCCGTGGCAGGGCAAGCAAATCTACTTGATAAAGATGACAATATTGTCGGCGGTGGCAGAGCCTTAACCTCAGATTCTGTTAGCAGCATGGTGGCTGGCTTGGTTGGCGGCGCACCGGCGGCGGTATATATCGAGTCGGCGGCGGGTACTGCTGCGGGTGGTAAAACGGGGTTAACGGCGACGATTGTTGGCGTACTGTTTTTATTGATGATGTTTCTAGCACCGTTAAGCTATTTAGTGCCAGCTTATGCGACAGCGCCAGCGTTGATGTATGTGGGACTATTGATGCTGAGTAATGTAGCAAAACTCGACTTTAACGATAAAGTCGATGCCATGGCAGGCTTAACCTGCGCTGTATTTATTATTTTAAGTTGTAATATCGTCACCGGTATTATGTTGGGTTTTGTCACGCTGGTGGTGGGTCGTATTTGTAGCGGTGAGTGGCGCAAACTAAAAGTAGGCGTGTTAGCAATTACCCTAGGTTTAGTGGTGTTTTATATGGGTGGTTGGGCAATTTAAATACTCAAACGTTATGCTAAAAAGCGAGTACTAACTGACTTAGCACTCGCTTTCTGCCAATGAAAGATGTTCTGAATAAGCTCGAAGTAAGTCTTTCCAAGTAACGATACCCACTAAGCGGCCATTATCGAGTACCGGTAAGCACCCAACATGATGGTCTAAAATAAGATGGGCGGCGGTGTCTAAGCACACATTTGGGGCAACGGTGATGGGGTTTCGAGCCATAACCTGATGCACGCGTTTTTGTAAGGTTTCTAAGTCCTTAACTGTCTCGCCGATACTGCCAATATGAGGGCTAATGGCACGTAATAGATCTCGCTCTGAAAGTACTCCTTCCAGTTTGTTATTATCAACCACTAATAAGTGATGGAAATTTGCTTGTTCGAATATATCTTTTACCACATTGAGGCGATCGTCCATTTCTATCGTGACGATACGGGTGCTCATAATATCGGCGACAACAATCGACATAATACTCCCCTCCATAACTTATCCGCCCTAAGGCTGATTGATTTAATTCGCTTCATTACAGCTACTTATAACAGAGTGCTAGTTAATTAGCTAACCCCATTACAAACTATTAACTTAATGCTCATTACTCCAAATTATGTGCCTATTCAGTAGCCGTGCGACTTTCAGTGTCGGGTTCAATAAGGTCATGATGGTTTTTGTTAGAAATAATGGTGCACTAATGTGGCAGCGTTGGTCGATAGATAAGTACGCTATGTACCTCAAAGACGATAGGCATTGAGTATGATGAGTCTTGAAACGTAAACATAAAAAAGGAGCCCAGTAGAATGGGCTCCTTTTTTAATGGTTTTTATGGCTATCTGCTAATGTTGATTTGACGTATTGGACTTACATTAGCGGAGCATTAAAAGAGTAAATGCGCTACACCCGCGATAACTGGCAGTGTGACTAAAGTCCGTAGAATAAACACCACGAACAGCTCAACAAAGTTTACTGGGATTTTACTACCAATAAGTAGTGCGCCTACTTCACTCATGTAAATCAATTGAGTTACCGATAAAGCTGCAATCACGAAGCGGGTCATATCCGATTCAATCGAGCTGGCAAGAATTGACGGAATAAACATATCCGCAAAACCGACGACAATCGTTTTAGAAGCTTCAGTGGCTTCTGGAATATGCAGTAATTCCAGTAATGGAATAAATGGCATGCCGAGATAGTTAAAGATAGGTGTGTGCTCGGCAATAATCAGCGCCATGGTACCAATGGCCATGACCACGGGAAGAATACCAAACACCATATCGAGAACGTTTTTAATCCCTTCATTTAAAACGGCTTTGATGCCACCAGCGTTGGCCGCTTTCTCTAAGGCTTTATCAAAACCCCAAGATAACGCGCTGTGTCCAGCGGGGATCAGCTCATCATCTGGCGTACGTGGCGTATCGTCGATGTAGTTGTCTTTCTTCCACGACAGTGGTGGCAACTTAGGCACAATCACTGCTGCAGCAAAACCGGCTAAACATACTGTTAAATAGAAGGGCACAAACATGTGCTCTAACTTAACCTGCGAGATAACCACTAAGCTGAAGGTAATCGATACCGCCGAGAACGTGGTGCCGATAACGGCGGCTTCTCTTTGGGTATAAAAGCGTGCTTCATATTGTTTACTGGTTAGTAAAATCCCGACACTGCCATCACCTAACCAGGATGCCATACAGTCGATGGCGCTACGACCCGGTAGATTAAATACTGGACGCATGATTTTAGTTAGCAGTGTGCCAAATAGTTCAAGTAGGCCAAAATTAAGCAGTAGTGGCAGTAACATGCCGGCAAAGATAAATACCGAAAATAATACCGGTAGTAAATCGTTTAAGACTAAAGCCCCAGTGCTTGATGAGTTAATCACCTCTGGGCCTAAGCCTAAGTAAGTCAGTACGATAAATACTGCACCTACGATACGTGCCGTCAACCATAAAGGACTGACATTTAATAAGCCATTTAGGAAGTGACTCTGAGTCACAAACTTGGGTTTAAGTACTTTTGACAGTAAAGATGCCAGCGCCATTGCCACCACAATAATGGTCACTATCAGGGTTAATACACCGCTTAATGCGCTTTGTAATGCTTTAGAAATGATCGCGATAGGAATAGTAATCGCATCGTTATAGCTGATAGGTGTCATAAATAATAACAGGCCGATCAACGAAGGGACGATAAAGGTGAGTATCGTCTTTATATTGCGGTTTTTATTTTCAGTAGCCAATTTTGTACACCTTAAAGTACGAGTCGTACATGATAAATTTGAAATTTTTAGCCATATCTAGCAGGTTTTTACTGTCCACTTAGATGCATTTAAATTCAACTCAAAAATGAGAAGGGGAAGATTACTCGCTTAGCCTTGCTATGTAAAACGATTCGCTAGTTAGTTTGATATAAGCAGCAAAACAGCATAGTTATTTTGCTTAAGTTGTTGATGATATTTATGCAGTACTTTTAAGTGTAGAGGTTTATAAATTATTTAAAACAATGGGTTGGCTCAAATTGTTATCGAAGTGCTTTTATGATGTTATATTTTTTTATTGAAGCCATGTGCCAGCTTTTTTTGAACAGAAAAACGCCCGTAATATGGCCTAGTAGCAGTATTTGTTGGGTTATTGCTCGATTACTGTCTGCTAATCCGATATTTATGGTTGAAGGGCCATGTTTAGGATGGTTTATGGATATTGCCGTGATATTCAACATACTTTGGCGTATAGGGTACATTTTTATGCGTAAAAGATTTTAGTCTTTATGTATATAAAGAGGTTGTTGCAAGCAACGCTTCCGCTAGATGGCCTGACTAAAAAGTCGTTAATAATGAAGAAAGTAAAAATTTTTATTCATAAACAGGATGTCCGCCGCTTTAAATCTTCTTATTTACATGTAACTTAGTCATATTGTTATCTAACTTCCGTATTCATGATTGATAAAGTAGAGCAGATGACGACAAAAGGCGCCTCAACATTAGCCATTAAATTTGGGTTTATGGGGATTTATGGGCTGCTAGTCGGGATTATTGTTGGGGTTTTGGGGTTTGCGGGTTCGGAATCGCAGGGCTTCAATTTTTTAAATCATACCTTAAGTGAATTAGGCACTTACGGTCATTCCTCTTTGGCTGTTATCCTTAACGGTGGCTTGTTTTTTGGCAGTTTAAGCGTGGTTTTATATTGCTTATCTTCCTTACCGCACTTGAGCTCGTCATGGGAATCGCCCTTCTTTATTTGTTTGGCATTAACGTTTTTGGCTCTGGCATGTATGGGATTATTTCCGGTAAACGTGTACCACTTACATGTTTTGGGGCTGAAATGGTTTTTTTACTTAGGGAGCTTAAGTGCATTTTTACACTTAAGTTTAATTTGTTTTGGTCAGTCTCAGTTTAGCCGTTGGACAGGGTTACTGGCTCTGATCGTATTGTGCAGTATGATGACATTTTTATATGCACCGCAATTACAGTTAGGCCTAACCGAGGGTGATAGGCCATTTTATCAAGAGATGGTGATGCAGTTACCCCGTCCACGTTTGTGGTGGCCAGCCCTATTGGAATGGATAGGGCTGGGGAGTTTATTAAGTTGGACAAGCGTCTTATTGTTCAGTCAGTTAAGGACCAAGCTTAGATCGTAACCCTGCCTCTCTCTTCTATTTATACTCTATACGATCAGCAACTTTGCGCTAATAGCCTGTTTAGCGTATCCATTACTTCAATATTGTCCTTTGATAGCGGCATGATTTTTTTACTGGAAACATGGTTTATTCACTGTGATGCATGGTTAATCCCGCCTCTCCAAACCAATAGCCATTACATTGTTCTGCACTTAACGGCACCGTATTAGACTGAAGCGCTGATGGTGTGTTAATGCTATCGACTAAGGCGCTGGCTTTGGCAATGCACTCTAAGCCACTGGGCGATACTCGAAATACATCGACTCCCATTTGCGTCATGGCGGCGAGTTCGCTGCGTAAATCTAAGCAGGCCGCCGATTGAGTTTGAATACCATTTAAGCGTAATAGTGGCTGTTGTTCTTGGGTTTGCGCGAGCAGCCCTTTGCTGTATTGACGGCAAATGGTTTCGCAGCTGTCTTTGGTGAGTTGCTTATGGCGTGCAGTAAAACAGCGGGCTGAATGGGCTAAAGGCAAATAACCGTGCCCGAGGACTTCTACTTCAAACGCTGGTTTATCTTGGATCACTTGGCTAAGCCATGCCTTAGATAACTCAATCGGCATGACAAATCGTTGCATACCAAAGCGCGCTAAAATATCTAAACTGGCGCGATTATAATTGTTGATACTCGCACCGCACACGAAAGGTAGCTTATGTTCTTTGGCCAGATAAACCGCCGCCATATCGTTGGCTTCAATGATAAACTCTCCATTATCGACTTGACGTTTAAGCTCGGTATATTCAGATGGCGCTTCAATAAGTGCCAGCGTCGAAATCACTACGTCTTTACCCGCTTGTTTGAGCATCTGCGCAAGCTCAAGATAATCGCCCCATTTGAGTTCACGTCTACGGCTACAAACGGCTTCACCGAGATAAACTAACGGAATGTTACTGGCTGCGACTTGCTGATAAAAATCTGATACCTGTTGTTTCTGCCAGCAATATAACAATGGGCCTAGGGAAATGTTCATAGGTGTCCTTTCTTCTCATTAGGTGTGATTGCCGATTATTGCCAGTTGCGCTCGTAGGCACCCAGTGTGGTGATTTGGCCTTCAGAGACCTTAGCAAGGGCTTGCTCCCAGTGGGATTGGGTTTGAAACTTATCGGGATGGTGCAAATAGGTGTCTATTGCTTGGCGCCACACTTTAGTGACTTGCTCAACATAGGCTGGACTGCGTTGGCGACCTTCAATTTTAAGCGACACAATGCCTGCTTTGGCGAGCTCAGGGAGCAAACTGAGTGTATTTAAGCTGGTGGGGGATTCGAGTAAATAGCTAGGAGAATCTTGCTCATCTGTTAGATATCGACCTTTGCAAACAACAGGATAGCCCATTTGTTCATCAAGGGTCGATTTATCAATCAACACATCATTGAGGCGGGTTAATCTATCTTGGCCTTCCTCTTGCCAGCGCACATGTTTAGCGGGTGAGCATGAGCCGCCCGTATTGGGGGATTGCCCCGTCACATAGGAAGACAGATGACAGCGGCCCTCGGCCATAATACAGAGGCTACCAAAGGCAAATACCTCAAGATCAACAGGGCTCACCTTAGCAAGATCGCGCACCTGCTTCATCGATAACACCCTTGGTAATACAACGCGGGCAATATTGAACGCTTCTTTATAAAAATTCAGTGCGCCAAGATTGGTGGCACTGGCCTGTACCGAAAGATGTAGCGGCAGTTGCGGATAATGTTTATGGGCATAATCGAGTAAGGAAATATCGGCGACAATTAGGGCATCCATACCGAGTTTTGCAGCTAAATCAATGGCCTGATACCAGCGGTGTTCTTCAGTCGGCTTAGGGAAGGTATTGAGAGTTAAAAAGATTTTTTTACCACGGGTTTGAGTGAACTCAGCGGCTTCTTGTAATTTGTCTGGGGTGAAGTTTAATCCCGCAAATGAACGCGCATTAGTATCGTCTTTTAATCCTAAATACACAGCGTCAGCTCCGGCTTGTATAGCCGATTTTAGCGAGGCGAGATTTCCTGCTGGACACAACAGTTCCATAATGATGCTCCCGATAAAAAGATAGTCGCAGAGTTTAGGGAAGATTGAATGGCGGTGAATTGATTTAAAACAGGTTTAAGATCATAAAATCTCGTTAAACTGCGATATATGTATTTATTTTTACTAGGTAAGCGCCCATGTCTGCTGTTTTCTCTGCAAATTTAGCAAAGCAACTTCTTGAATTTACACCTAAATTGATAGGCTTCCCCCTTGCTAAGGTGCCGTTTAGCTTTAAGGCAAAAGCCATCAGCCAATTACTTGGGGTGTTATTAGCGCCACAAACCCAAACCGATGAGCTCGATTTTTTGGCTAATAAATGGGTGGCCATTTGCGTAGAAGACTTAAAGCTGGCATTTGAGGTGAGTTTTGATGGTCAATGGCAAGTCAGACCGTTAACTGATGCTCAGGTCACTTTTAGTGCCAATTCGGCAGAGCTGATTTTAGTGGCAGCCGCAAAGGAAGATCCAGATAGTTTGTTTTTTCAACGTAAACTGAGTATTCAAGGTGATACAGAATTAGGACTTGAAGTGAAAAACCTTTTGTTAAGCATAGAGTTTGCCTCTATGCCTGCACCTATTCGTCTTAGCGTTGAAAAATTAGCCGCAGCCATTGAGCGGTTACAAATCGAAGCTAAACCAACGAGCATTCTGTCTAAATCAGCGAGTTTTTAATGTAAGTTATTGGTATTTACCATTGCGCTCAGCAACAGCCTTATCACTGATAGGGCTGTTTGTTTATGCTGTTATTCGATTTTTTGCGTTAATACAGCAAATTTGACTAATAGCTCATCGTTGGATTCGACGTGGTTAGGATCAGGATCGATACAATCAATCGGGCAGACCGAAACACAAGTGGGCTTATCGTAGTGGCCAACGCATTCAGTGCAGCGGTCAGGATCGATTTCATAGATCTCCTCACCGAGCGTGATCGCCTGATTAGGGCATTCAGGCTCACACATATCGCAGTTGATGCAGCTGTCGTCGATCAGTAGTGCCATCTGGTTAACCTAGTTCATGTGGGTTACGAGTATCTTGGCCCTGTGGCAAGTTACGCAGTAAAATCCCGTGACTGACATCCACCTCTTTAGGTACAGGTAAATAAACGGTATGTCCAGAGCCGAGTCCGGCTTCAACTGATTCCGCTTTTCGGTTTTCAAGATGCTTAATTGTCAGGCTGATATTGCCTTGCGGCGTCATCAACTCGACGCTATCACCCATTAAAAATTTATTTTTGACTTCAATTTCAGCAAGGCCCGCAAGATTACGTTTACCCGTCAGTTCACCGACAAATTGTTGGGTATCGCTGATAGAGTAGCCATAATCGTAATTTTGATATTCATCATGCACATGGCGACGCAAAAAGCCTTCGGTATAACCGCGATGGGCTAAGCCCTCTAATTGGTTCATCAGGCTGCGATCAAAATCTTTGCCCGATGAGGCATCTTCAATCGCTCGGCGATACAGTTGCGCGGTACGTGCAACATAATAGAAAGATTTTGTTCTGCCTTCAATTTTGAGCGAGTCTATACCCATCTTAGTTAGGCGTTCTACGTGCTGAATTGCCCGTAGATCTTTGGAGTTCATAATATAAGTGCCATGCTCATCTTCAAAGGCGGGCATATATTCGCCCGGACGATTGGCTTCTTGTAGTAGGAATATTTGGTCCGTTGGTGTCCCAGCGCCTAAGGTTGTTGGGGTTTCAATTTGCACTGCACTAGGCATAGCTATGATGTCGCCACTGTCGTTTTGCTGTGCCTCGTGCACATCGTATTTCCAGCGGCAGGCATTAGTACAAGTGCCTTGGTTTGGATCGCGTTTATTCATATAGCCCGAGAGCAAACAGCGTCCAGAATAGGCCATGCACAAGGCGCCGTGAACAAACACTTCAAGCTCAATATCTGGGCAACGTTGGCGAATTTCTTCAATTTCATCTAAAGATAATTCACGGGATAAAATCACCCGTTTAATCCCTTGGGTTTGCCAAAATTTGACCGAGGCCCAGTTAATGGCATTCGCCTGTACGGATAAATGCACTACCTGATCGGGAAAGGCTTCACGCACCATCATGATAAGACCGGGATCTGACATGATCAGCGCATCAGGCTTCATCGCCACTACGGGCTCCATGTCTTTGATGTAGGTTTTAAGTTTGGCATTGTGCGGCGCAATATTACTCACCACATAGAGTTTTTTACCAAGCGCATGGGCTTCTTCAATCCCTGTGGCAAGGTTTTCCATTTTAAAGTCATTGTTACGTACCCTTAAACTATATCTCGGCTGACCGGCATACACAGCATCTGCACCATAGGCAAAGGCGTAGCGCATGTTTTTTAAGGTTCCAGCTGGAGACAACAGCTCAGGTTTAAACATAATAACTCTCGAATTGGTTGATATTGACGCAGTGCGCGGGGGGCGAATTTTACATAATAGCTGTCAGCTTGTGCAAATTGCCTTAGTTAACTTTAGTGGTACTTCACACTTTATGAATATAGCCTGTTTGACTTTAGCCAAGGAGAGGTCAGTATTTGACGGACTAAGTGCTTGAAGTAAATTAATTAACCTAATCATACAAATTATTAATATCTGCTAGTTTTTGTACGCATCTAATTACAAGCAACTGATATACTGCCATTATACCGTGTTCATGTTTACATACTGTGGGAGCTAAGATGTCTACCGAACATCTACTATTAGTCAGTTTATTAAAAAAACTAAAAGATGATGCCTTAGTTTTACCTACCTTGCCTGAAGTGGCAATGCGGGTGCAAGAGGTTGTAGGGCGCTCGGATACAAGCCTTAAACAAGTGGCTGAAGTGATTGGTCAAGATGCGGCGATTTCAGCACGTATCATTAAGGTGGCCAATAGTGCCTTGTATAGCCGTGGTATCCCGGCTGAAAGCATTAACAGTGCCGTTTCACGTATTGGTTTATTCCAGATTAAAAGCATTGCGACGTCAGTGGCAATGGAGCAATTGTTTATTTCTACCAATGAAATGGTATGGGAAGTGATGGATGAAGTCTGGCGTACTTCCATTGATGTTACGGCTGCTGCTTGCGCTATGTTACAGATGTATAACAAACGCCATTCCAGTAGTAAATTAAATGTGGATACTTTGACCCTTGCAGGATTGGTGCACAATATTGGCGCCTTGCCAGTATTGACTGAGGCCGAGGCGCAGCCGCACTTATTTACTAGTATTGATCAATTACGGGCACTGGTTAGAAAAATGCAGGGCCCTTTGGGCCGTGCAGTGTTAAAAAGCTGGGACTTTTCTAGCGAAGTGATGGAGGTGGTTGAGCGTTGGGCCGATTTACCTTATTTACCCGATGAAGTAACCTACCTTGATTTTATCCGCGCCGCGGCATTTTACACAGGTGAGTTACGTGCGGGTACTGAGTTGGAGCAACGTCTTGGCGTGTTTGTTGCCCGTGGATTACCAGTGACAACGGATAATTTAGCCAGTGAAGAATTTATGGAAAAATTCCATTCGATTAGAGAAAGTTACCAATAATTATTTGGCGTTCATGGAACAGAAGTGATGTTGATATCACTGCACTAGAAAGCCATTTTTAAGCGTTATAAATCAGGTGAGGTTGAAATGCTCATAATAGGATTGTTTGTCGCCTCCTTCACTTTATTGATTGTTTTACTTTATCTTTTACAAGCAAAATTCAGTGCACTACGATCACAACAACAATTCTTAGCACAACTCTGCTTTCAGTTAGAACAACAAAAACTTGAACGCAAAGCGTTAAATATCACCATTGTCCCACAGGAATTTGCCGCGCTTTATCACACCCTTGATGAATTATTAAAGGCGCTACCAGCCAATGTCGGTAAAGACAAACTGACCGGTTTAGCTAACCGTGTGGGACTTAAACGCGCATTAACTGCAATGATGCCGCTGACTCACGGCACCATAGTGTTGATTGATATTTATCGGTTTCGCTATGTGAGTGATCTGTTTGGATTCATTTTTGGAGATATGCTGCTAAAGCAATTTGCTGAGCGTTTAAATGGCTTAAGTTTAGCGCCAAGATTAGTGGCAAGACTCAATGGCGATGAGTTCTTTTTGTATTACGAGCAAACGTTAACGGAAGATCAGCTGGTTCATTTACGCGGGCGTTTACAAGTACCTTTTAACATTAAGGGTATTCCTGTGAGCGTAAAACTTCAAATTGGCTGTGTGCACTTACAACAACACAATGCCGATACGAGCCAAATGTTACGTCGAGCCGATTTAGCACTCAAGAAAGCTCGAAACACTCGCAGCGCCATTGCGTTTTATGCCGATAATGATGATATTCGTCAGCTCAGAGAGTTGAAAATTATTGATAGTTTACCCAAAGGTCTGCAGCGCGATCAGCTCTATATGGTATATCAAGCCAAACAGGATATTGCCACAGGACGATGTTTTCAGGTCGAAGCGTTAATGCGCTGGGAGCATGATGAACTGGGCTCTATCTCTCCAAGTGAATTTATCCCCTTAGCCGAATACGCTGGCATGATTGATTTAGTCAGCCAGTGGGCACTCGATCAGGTGTTAGCGCAGCAAGCAAAATGGCGCGCAGCAGGAATGCATCTTTGTGTTGCGGTTAATCTATCGACCCGTGATCTTGATTGCGAAACACTTCCCCAAGACATCGCAACAAGGCTAGCCCATTATCAGTTGCCACCCGAGTCTTTGATGATTGAGATTACTGAAAGTACCTTGATGGCCGACCTAAATAAAGCGGTGAAAACGCTAACAGAGATCCGAGCGCTAGGCGTTAAACTCGCGATTGATGATTTTGGTACCGGCCATTCATCTTTAGCTTATTTAAAACATTTGCCAGTTAATGAAGTCAAAATTGATAAGGCATTTTTACAGGATCTTGGGCAGGATAAACCGTCGGAATATATTCTGGAGGCCAGCATTAATATCGCCAAAAAACTGGGTTATGAGGTGACGGTAGAGGGAATTGAAACACTTGATATTAAAAACATGCTCGTGGATATGGGGGTTGATACCTTACAAGGCATGTATTACGCCAAGCCAATGCGTGCTGCTGAGCTAGAAACGACTTGGGAGCAGCTACATAATCCCGCTTAAATAGAGCCTACATCCAGTCATTGAGCCTTTTTATGACTTGATTGCATACAACGGCAAGATTATTCCTGCGTGATGGCTACAAATCCGCGACTTAATACCGCAATCAACTCTGCCGGCATAGGTGCTAATTGACGAGCTTGATTCATGCATACCATTTCAATTGTCGCTGTTACTGCAGGTTTTTTACCTTGAGGTCGCCAAATCTCCTGTTGCCATACCGTGCGGTACTTACTCTCGAAGTAAAACTGAGTACGGACATCGATAATATCGGCAAACTCCACTCCTTCATGGCACAGCATATCACTGCGATATACGGCAAAACCGAGCTGGTTTTGTTGCCATAAGGCACTTAGCCGTTCTGCACCAATCACATGTTCACGGGCACGCTCGAAATATTTTAAAAAATTAGGGTGATATACCACGCCAGAAAAATCGGTATCTTCGTAGTAAATTTGAACCGGAAAGGAAAACATAGGGCTAAATTGTGGCATGGAATTTACATCAGTTTGGGTGATTAGCGTAGCGCGCCAGTTTAGCGGTTTATCGGCTTGAACAACACCATAACAAGCAAAAAGCCATATTCACTTAAGCGAATATGGCTTTTATCGAATCATTGACGCTATGTTAGCGAATGATCATTTGATCGCGCTCAGGTCCAACAGATACCATGCTAACACGCACACCCATTAGGGCTTCAATACGTTCAACATATTGTTGGGCACCGATAGGCAGGCTTTCAAAGGTGCGACAACCGGTAATGTCTTCGCTCCAACCCTGCATTTGTTCATACACAGGCGTTAGTGCAGCAGTTTGCGGCCAAATCGGGTTCTCAGTGTGCTCGCCTGCATAGGCAACACAGATTTTGAGATCTTTCATGCCAGATAAGCAATCAATCTTGGTTAAGGCGATTTCGGTAGCCGCTTGTAATTCAACACCGTTACGAGTTGCCACAGCATCAAAATAACCCATATCACGTGGACGACCAGTAGTTGCACCAAACTCGTTAGCACTTTCACGGAATGCGTCTTGCTCTTCCATTGCGGTTACTAAAGTGCCTGTACCTACAGATGAGCTAAAGGCTTTTGCTACAGCAATTATGCGCTCAGGACGCAGTGCAGGTAAACCACTGCCGATACCAGCATAAGCTGCAGTGACGTTTGATGATGTGGTGTAAGGATATTCACCATAGACTAAATCGCGGCCAGCACCCAATTGCGCTTCAAACAGTAAGTGAGCATCTTGTTTTTGCAATGCTTTTAACGGTTCAGTGACGTTGCAAATAAATGGACGCCAAGGGGCGGTCACTTCTAATAACCATGCGGTCATTTCAACGGCAGTTTGCTCAAAATCGCAGCTTGGATAAAGTGCCTTTAATTGTGGCATTTTCCAATCAAGCATAAATTGAATGCGCTCTTGTAGCACTTCAGGTTGGTTTAACCAGCCGACTAGAATGCCTTTTTTCATCACGCGGTCGCCATAGGCTGGTGCAATCCCTTGACGGGTTGAACCATAGGCTAAATCGCCTAGACGCTGTTCTTCTAAGGTATCTTCTAATGCATGCAAAGGTAAGCACAGTGTTGCACGGTCTGAAACGCATAATTTAACGTCAACACCTGTTGCTTGTACTTCAGCAATTTCTTGGCTCAGTGCCGCTGGGCTTATCACCATGCCAGGGCCTAATACTGCAATGCAGTTAGGATTGAATATGCCACTGGGTAATTGGTGTAATTTAAAGGTACCATAATCATTGACTACAGTATGGCCTGCGTTGTTACCGCCTTGGAAGCGGATACTCGCTGCAGCATTAGCGGCTAAATAATCTACGATGCGGCCTTTGCCTTCATCACCCCAATTTGCACCCACAACCACGATCGACGGCATAACAACATCTCCTCATTGGATTAAGAGGCTATGCTAGACCTGTCATTTGAATAAGAGAAATTAATTATAGTTATCATCTCAATAAGGATTTCATATATCATTGGTTACTATTAACTCTAGTTCTACTTTGGTGGTGAAAAATGCTCGATATTCATTGGTTAAAAACCTTTGTCACCTTAGCGCAGTACAAACACTTTGGTAAGGCTGCTACAGCGCTACACATGACACAACCTAACGTCAGCTTGCATATTAAGCAGTTAGAGCAAACGACTCGGGTAAAGTTAATTGAGCGTAACCCTTTTAAGTTAACGCAGGCGGGATTTCGTTTATTGGAAAGCAGCGAAAGGACGTTAATGGAGCTACAAATCTGTCAGGCGGATCTCAATGCGATTAATAATCTTAGCCAAGGTACATTAACGATTGCCGCAAGCGATATCATCTCGCGGTTATTATTAATCCAGCCATTTCAGCTTTTTAAGTCAGAGTTTCCGGGAATTGATTTTTCATTGCTCAATACCACGTCATCACAAGCTTCTGAATTAGTGACTAATGCTGAAGCAGATCTTGGTTTTGTTATTGCGCAAAAAGAGAGCCAACCACTGCATTTTACAGAGTTACAACAAATTAAATGGTGTGCATTAGGGGATAACTTACAGCAATGGCAGCAGGCAAAACGACCTATCAATGTGAGTTTAACCGAGCAACCGACGTTAATTTTACTCGGTCATGATACTCGTACCCGTGAGTTGTTAGATCCCGCATTGCCCTCACTTAATTTACCGAATTACAGGATTATGGAAGTCGGCAGTGTTGATGCTCAAATCGATTGGGCTGAAGCAGGGTTTGGCGTTGCGATTGTGCCAGAGTTTTCTGTTTATACTAAGTCGAATCTCACCACAAAAATTACTCCTCTCCCACAATTCCCTACAACGAGCTTAGGCTATATTGTGCGGCAGAATCAGGTCCTGTCTAAAGCTATCAAACAATTGTTATATTGGGTAAATCAAGAGATTATTCGCTCACAACGCTAGCTATTAGTGAACTGCTGAGAGTAGCGTGTCATACTGTCCGGTTGTTTTTAGCAGCGATAAGCCTTCATCGAGCTGTTTTGCTAAGTTCTGTGCTTGCGGATTTTGCTTAGAAAATGCGAGATAAATATTGCTACTATGATTTGTAAATACGGGGGTAACATCATGGTCTACTCCCATTTTTTGCAGATATTCCTTTGCGACTACATCAAACATCAACGCTGTATCGATACGACCTATCAGTAATAGGTTAATCAGCTGGCGACGGTAACAATATTCAGTAGTACTTTTATAGGAATATGTTGGGAAACCTTATCTACGATGACATTACTCATTAGTATTGTGATCTTAGGCGATGATTTTTATATAATCAACCATTAGAATAATCTGATTGAATAAAATCTAATGGAGTATTTATCAATGGCTGAAAAAGTAATTGAGGTAACAACACATATGGCTGGAGATTGGAAAGTCACGGCTCAGATCCGTGAGCATCTTTTAGTGATTGATCAGCCTACAGCAACAAATGAAGGTGCTAACCCTTTAGAGACGTTTTTATTTTCTTTGGGCGGTTGTATCTCTGCGATTGCTAGGATGGTTGCTCGCGAACAGAAGATTGAGTTGCGTCAGTTTGACGTACATGTTCGCGCTGTGATGAATAGTGCTGGTTTGCTTGGTCAGCCTTCGGATGACCCTGTGGGTTTTAAAGATATTGCCATTAACGCGAGTATAGATGCCGATCTTACTGAGGAGCAGAAGCGCACATTTTTAGATGCGGTATGCCACCGTTGTCCAGTGCATGACAATTTATTGCATCCCACACTCGTGACCCATGCCGTTAAAAATTAAGTCATTAGCGTTAATATTTAGCGTTTGCATATCCCCCTTGTTAGATAATTGTCTTATCGGGGGGATATGATTAGGATTATATTCTTCTTAGCAGTTATATCGGGGAATACAGGGTTAGTTTTTAGAAAAAGCGTCCCGAAAATGTGTCAGAACCAGCTCAGCCACGCTGCGCAGTTCCTTTGGACAAATGCCATTGGTTGCTTGAACAGCCATACCTTGCAACATAGTGCCTATGTAGCGTGCCAGCAGTAAAGGATCGGCATGTGCGGGTAAATCCCCCTCATCTTTAGCGCGTTGCAAGCGCTCACAGAGTGCTATTTCACCGTCGCGGCGACGATTGATCAAGGTTTGTTTGATGGCTTGTCCCGCCTCACTACAGGCCAAGGCACCTTGAACAATCAAGCAGCCTTGCGGGTGGCTTTCATCAACTAAGGAGCTGGCTGCACCTAATAACATCGCTTCAACAACTTGATAGGCGGTTTCTTGTTCTAATGAAGGGTAGAAAAATGCACAGGGACGTTGTTCATATAATTCTATTGCTTTGATAAATAACTGCTCTTTATTACCAAACGCGGCATAGAGGCTAGGTTTATTAATGCCCATTGCTTGGGTTAAGTCCGTTAATGACGTACCTTCAAAACCTTTGCGCCAGAAAACTTCTAAAGCTTTTGCTAATGCATCTTCAGTGTCGAAAGCGCGTGGGCGACCTACACAGGGCGTCTGGGTGACGGTTGACATCATTAGGCTCCTTAATTCTCAATTGTCCCTAGGATAGACATGGGTTTAGCTGGTGTAAAGCCACTCTTGCTGACTAATCACCGATACAAGTGAATATGTCTACTTAGTCATCCTAGGTGGCAGCTAAGTTCATCGTTCAATGTATAACCGCCATTAAACGCCTTCACACTCACTAATCAGCTATAAAAATCAATTGCTCTTCCTAAGACCTGCTCATGCAATACCTTCTAGTAATCCGTTCGCTAATTAAATTTATACCGATTGGTACATAAATTATTGACAACGTCATTTTACGCTATATATTACCGATCAGTACAGAACATTCTTTACCAATCGGTATGTATTTTTTGAGTTCGAATTGCGTGAAATGCCCGCCACTTTAAGGATTGCAATATGATGACGAATAACTTTTTACGAATGATGACGTTAACGGCTATAGCCGCTTTCGTTCTTTCTGCTTGTGGTGAGCAAACCGCACCGCAGGCGCAAGCACCGAGTGCACCTATGGTTGATGTTGCCCAAGTCTTACACGAGCGAGTCACCGAGTGGGATGAGTTTACCGGCCGTTTACAAGCGCCAGAAAGTGTCACGCTGATTCCGCGCGTGTCGGGTTATATCGACTCTGTCAATTTTAAAGAAGGCGCGATAGTGAAAAAGGGCGAGGTGTTATTTCGCATCGACCCGAGCGTGTTTGAGGTTGAAGTGGCCCGGTTAAAAGCAGATCTTGCTAGCGCTATCTCTGCTGAGCAACTGGCCACAAATGACTTTGAACGAGCAGATAAGTTGTTTGATCAAAAGGCGGTATCGGCAGAGTTGCTTGATACCCGTAATTCAAATAAGCGCCAAACGGCTGCTGCTGTTGCCTCAGTAAAAGCTGCGTTGATGCGCGCCGAGCTTGATTTAGCTTATACCCAAGTACAAGCACCGATTGATGGCCGCGTGTCCTACGCCAATGTGACCGCGGGTAACTATGTGACCGCAGGGCAGAGCGTGCTGACCAGCTTAGTGTCTACCGCCAGCATGTATGCCTATTTCGATGTGGATGAACAAACTTACCTTAAATACGTAAAGTTAACCGCGCAGAATAAGCGTAATGATCCGCGCGCGGGTGACAACCCTGTGTATATGGCTTTAGCAAATGAGCGCGATTACCAACATATCGGCATGGTCGACTTTGTTGATAATGCGATGGATAAGCAAACCGGCACCATTCGAGTTAGAGCTATCTTTAATAATGAAGACAATAACTTGCTGCCAGGTTTGTTTGCTCGCCTTCGCACTGCAGGTAGCGGCGCCTACGAAGGTATTTTGATTGATGATAAAGCCGTTGGTACTGACCTTAATAATAAATTTGTGTTAGTGGTTGGCGCCGATGGCACGCTTGAATATCGCGGCGTGACCTTGGGCGAAAAAGTACAAGGGTTACGCATAGTCACTCAAGGTTTGGTGGCAGAAGACCATATCGTTGTTAACGGCATGCAGCGCGTGCGACCTAAAATGCAGATTACTCCGCACATGGTTGAAATGGTCGACAGCGATAAACTGGAAGCAATACGTCAAGCTCAGTTAATGCTCGATAAAAAACAAGATCATTTGACGGCGCAAGCGGTTGAAACGGCTAGTCGCGGTTAAGGAATAACACATAATGTTGTCGCAGTTTTTCATTAAAAGACCGATATTTGCAGCCGTATTGTCACTGCTGTTTTTTATCACTGGGGCGATTGCCGTTTGGCAGTTACCTATCACCGAATATCCAGAAGTCGTGCCGCCCACAGTAGTGGTGACTGCTAACTATCCTGGCGCGAATCCTAAAGTGATTGCTGAAACAGTGGCTTCGCCGCTGGAGCAAGAAATCAACGGCGTTGAAGACATGTTGTATATGTCATCGCAGGCAACGTCTGATGGGCGCATGACGCTAACGGTTACCTTTGCCATTGGTACGGATGTAGACAGGGCGCAAACCCAAGTGCAGAGCCGAGTCGATCGCGCTATGCCGCGTTTGCCGCAGGAAGTACAACGCTTAGGCATAGTGACTGAAAAGTCCTCACCCGATTTGACCATGGTGGTGCATTTACTGTCACCGGATAACCGTTATGACATGTTGTATTTGTCTAACTACGCTGCGCTGAACGTCAAAGATGAGTTAGCACGCATTAAAGGTGTGGGCGGAGTGCGTTTATTTGGTGCTGGCGAATATAGTCTACGAATTTGGCTCGACCCGAATAAAGTCTCGGCACTGGGCTTATCGCCCGCCGATATTATTGCCGCCGTACGTGAGCAAAACCAACAAGCCGCCGCGGGTAGCTTAGGTGCTCAGCCCAGTGGTAGTGCTGATTTTCAGTTACTGATCAACGTGAAAGGCCGTTTAACTGAGCTGTCTGAGTTTGAAGATATCATCATTAAAGTCGGCCAAAATGGTGAAGTAAATCGTCTGAAGGATGTGGCTCGGGTTGAGCTTGGCGCGACGAGCTATGCGCTACGTTCACTGCTGGATAATAAAGACGCGGTGGCGATTCCGGTATTCCAAGCATCGGGTTCAAATGCGATTCAGATTTCTGACGATGTGCGCGCCAAAATGGCAGAATTATCTCAGTCTTTCCCTGAAGGATTAGAGTACGAAATTGTTTATGACCCAACAGTGTTCGTGCGTGGCTCGATTGAAGCTGTGATCAAAACATTGCTTGAAGCCGTGCTGCTGGTGGTGTTAGTGGTAGTGCTGTTCTTGCAAACGTGGCGCGCCTCAATTATTCCGCTGGTGGCTGTGCCTGTGTCGTTAGTTGGCACCTTTGCTTTTATGCATCTGCTGGGTTTTTCGCTCAACGCGCTGTCGCTGTTTGGACTGGTGCTCGCCATCGGTATTGTGGTCGATGATGCGATTGTGGTGGTCGAAAACGTTGAGCGTAATATCGCCGCTGGTTTAAGCCCTGTTGCGGCAACGCAAAAGGCGATGAAGGAAGTCACTGGCCCGATTGTGGCAACTACCTTAGTGTTGGCGGCGGTGTTTATTCCAACGGCCTTTATGAGTGGTTTAACCGGGCAGTTCTATAAACAGTTTGCGCTGACTATTACTATATCGACCTTTATTTCGGCGATTAACTCGCTCACCTTGAGCCCAGCATTGTCCGCGTTATTGCTCAAGAGCCATGATGCACCAAAGGATGGCTTAACCCGTCTCATGGATAAGTTGCTCGGTAGTTGGTTGTTTGCGCCTTTTAACCGCTTATTTAGCCGTGCATCCGATGGCTATGGTTGGTTAGTGCGTAAGGTGATCCGTTTCGGCGGCATTATCGGCCTAGTGTATTTAGGTATGGTAGCGCTAACAGGCGTGCAATTTGCTCACACTCCAACGGGTTATGTACCAGGGCAAGATAAACAATATTTAGTCGCGTTTGCTCAGTTGCCCGATGCATCGTCTCTTGAACGTACTGATACCGTTATCAAAAAAATGTCTGAAATTGCGCTTAATCATCCTGGTGTGGCGCACTCGATTGCTTTTCCTGGTCTTAGTATTAATGGTTTTACCAATAGTCCTAATTCGGGCGTGGTGTTTGTTGCGCTTGATGATTTTGATGCGCGTCAAAGCCCTGAGCTAACGGCTAACGCCATTGCTGGGCAATTGAATCAAAAGTTTGCCGGTATCCAAGACGCATTTATTGCTATCTTCCCGCCGCCACCTGTGCAAGGCCTTGGCACCATAGGAGGGTTCCGTCTGCAAATTCAAGACAGAGCCAACCTGGGTTATGAGGCCTTGTATCAGGTGACCCAACAAGTGATGTACAAGGCGTGGGCCGATCCTCAATTAGCCGGAGTGTTCTCTAGCTATCAGGTGAATGTGCCACAACTTGAACTGGATATTGACAGGACTAAAGCGAAACAGCAGGCCGTATCGCTTGATCAAATTTTCCAGACATTACAAACCTATATGGGATCGACTTATGTTAACGACTTCAATCGTTTCGGTCGAACCTATCAGGTGAATATGCAAGCCGACGAGGCATTCCGTCAAAGCCCGCAGCAGATAAGTCAGCTAAAGGTGCCCAATCTGAATGGCGACATGATCCCGTTGGGCTCATTTATCAACGTCAGCCAAAGTTCAGGCCCAGACAGAGTGATGCACTATAACGGTTTCACGACTGCAGAAATTAATGCGGGCCCAGCAGCGGGGGTGAGTACAGGTCAAGCACAAGCTGCAATTGAGAAAATCCTCGCAGAGACGCTGCCAAACGGCATGAGTTATGAGTGGACTGAGCTGACCTACCAGCAGATATTAGCGGGTGATACGGGTTTGTTAGTCTTCCCATTGGTGATCTTGCTGGTGTTCATGGTGCTTGCAGCCCAGTACGAGAGTTTAAGCTTGCCATTGGCAATTATCTTAATCATCCCAATGACTTTGCTCTCAGCCCTCAGTGGGGTGTTAATTTACGGTGGTGATAATAATATCTTCACCCAAATTGGCCTCATCGTGCTGGTGGGGCTGGCGACGAAGAATGCTATCTTGATTGTCGAGTTTGCAAAGGAAAAACAAGATCATGGAATGGCTCCTATGGAGGCGATTTTAGAAGCGGCAAGACTACGTTTACGCCCTATCTTGATGACATCTATCGCCTTTATCATGGGTGTGGTGCCTATGGTGTTCTCCACGGGCGCTGGCGCTGAGATGCGCCAAGCTATGGGTGTGGCGGTATTCGCCGGTATGATTGGGGTGACAGTGTTTGGCCTTATCTTAACGCCGCTGTTTTACTACGCATTGGCAAAGCGTGGCAGCAAAAAAGTCGATAACGATAATGAGGTTAAAGCAATTTAGGTTGTGCCCCTTTATTGAAAGATGAATTACATCAGGGCTTACATTATGTAAGCCCTTTTTTATTTGCGGTACAACAGGATGAGAAGCAGCGTTAAGCTCTTTAGATTAGGACAGCGCCATTAACGCCTCTAGATTAGATTTTTTTGTTACTATTACTGGCAGTACATAATACGAAACGACTGTTATGATGTACTGCTGCATGATTGGATTGAGTATCGCTCTCGCGCTCAATATAAGTGACGAATGTTAAAACGATATTAAAGTGAAACGGTTTACTTTACATGGCGTTTTTAACTAATACTGGTGGGCATAGTATTGTTAGTCTTTGAGGTAACTGATGACTTTATTTCGTATTGTATTTTCTCTCCTGCTTAGTGCTTCGGTGACGTTTACTTATCCAGTTATGGCATCTGAGCTTAATATCAAGGTGGTTGATTTGCAGCAGTTGTCGATTGCCGATGCCGTGGTAGAACTTATTCCTGCGGTAACGCCAACTCAAGTCGCCGATATTCAGCATTATCAAATGTCGCAAAAAGATCGAACCTTTGTGCCCTTTGTATTAGCAGTGCCTAAAGGCGCTAAAGTGGATTTTCCTAACTTAGATCGCACTCGCCACCATGTATATTCCTTTTCAGAAACAAAGCCTTTTGAGCTTAAACTCTATGTTGGACAGGCAGAAGCCCCGATCTTATTCGATAAATCGGGTTTAGTCGCGCTGGGCTGTAATATTCACGATTATATGCAAGCTTTTATCTATGTTGCCGATAGTCCATTGGTGGCGGTTGCAAACGACAAAGGTGAGATCCAATTCAATGACCTAGCAGTGGGTCAATATAAAGTTAAGTTGTGGCATCCATGGCAAAAAATGGCCACGGAACCAACCGATTTACTCATTACGCAAGGACATAATTCATTGAGTTTATCTTTAGATATTGAGCGTCAGGCTAAGCCGTCGGCGCCGCCTGCGGGATTTGGCCATTTTGATGCTGAAGGCAATGCATTACATGTTAAATAGTTTTCGCGCTCGGCTCATTTTAGTCTTTTTTATTGTGCTGACCTTAGTGCAGTTTGCTACCGCATTTTCTGTGTTGACGGCGACGCAAAGAGACAACTTTTTACAGCAACAGAAAAGCCTCGATATTGGCGCTAACGTATTCCTCGAGGTGTTATCTAATCGCGGTATACAGCTAAGCCAGAGTCTCTCTGTGCTCAGTGCGGATTTTGGTTTTAAACGGGCGATTGCAACGGGTGAGCAAGAGACCATTGAGTCGGTATTATCTAATCATGGCTCGCGTATTGGCGCCGATGCCGTGGTGTTGTTATCACCTAAGGGGGCATTATTAACCTCGAGTATTCCTGGGCTTGACCAAGAGGATATTCAGTCTTTATTTGATATGACCACTAGCAGTATGGCGATATTAAACTTTGACCATGTAAGTTATCAGTTTGTATTGCAACCAGTTAAAGCCCCTACCTTAATTGCGTGGGTTGGCATGGGCTTTGTGTTAGATGAAAAAGTGGCCCAGCAAGCTAAAGCGATTACGGGTATTGATGTCAGTTTTGTCAATCAAGATACCGGCCGCACCGAAATAGCTTCCACTTTATCCGATGATGAAAAATTGAGTGTATTAACGCAAGCGAGCTTGTTACCTAATTTACTCACCATACCCAGTGAAATGATTCCGGTAGATCATCTGACCATGGCTCTCAAGTTGTACGACCGCAATGGTAGCCAGTTAGCGTTGTTGCATCAATCGAACCTTAAATGGCAACAAAGTTACCAGCAGTTACGTAATAACATGCTGCTTATTTTTGCCATCACGTTAACGCTGGCTATCGTGATTGCCATTTGGTTGTCGGGCAGTTTGATGGCACCGGTGCACCAACTGGTGACCTACGCGCGTAAAATTGGCCAAGGCGTGGTGCCGAATAAAATTCAAGGTGCTCCTGCTGAGTTAGAAGTGTTAGCCAGCAGTTTATCTTTGATGCGTGAAGATATAGAGGCGCGTGAAAAGGATTTAGTGTATCAATCTCGCCACGATAGCTTAACGGGTTTACTTAATCGTTTTGCCGCGAAGCAGTGTTTGGCTGAGCTTGGGCAAGGTTTATCCGGTGTTATGGTATTACTGGATATTAAACATTTTCGTCATATTAACGACATTATTGGGTTTGCCAATGCGGATAACTTATTAATCTTATTTGCGCGCCGCTTAGAGCAATTAGCACCGACACCCGATTTACTTGCGCGTTTAGATGGCGATTCGTTTTTACTGCTTTATAGCCAAGGAATACATCCCGAACACTTACTTAAATCACTGGATATGCTCGAAGCACCATTTCCTGTTCAAGGTTCGAATATATCTTTGACGGTAAGGGCAGGTTTACTTGTCATTGATGGCAATGGTACCGATGTCGATGTGTTAGTGCGCCGCGCCGAAATTGCCCTTAATCAAGCCTGTCTCGAAGAGCTACGGGTGGTGAGTTATCGTCAGGGCGATGATGAGAAATACCAGCGCGAACTTACGCTTATTCGTGATTTACCGATAGGCTTGGCACAAAATCAACTCTATCTCGTGTTTCAACCAAAAGTGGATTTGCATTTAAATCAATGCACTGGCGCTGAAGCATTAATTCGTTGGCAACATCCAACCTTAGGGTTTATTCCTCCCGATGAATTTATCCAACTCGCTGAAAACTCAGGCAACATTGATATCGTCAGTCAATGGGTGCTCACGCAGGCTATTAAACAATTAGTTATATGGCAACAACAGGGCCTAGTGCTTAAACTGGCCATTAACCTGTCGGCCCACGACTTAGTTGATACCCGCTTACCGAATCAAATCGCCAGTTTATTAAAGGATAATAATCTGCCGAGCGGGGCGTTATGCATTGAAGTTACCGAAGGCGCTGTGATGAAAGATGCACAAACAGTCGTGGGTGTATTGCAGCGCTTTCGTGACATTGGTGTATCGGTTGCCATTGATGACTTTGGCACAGGTCAATCATCGTTAGCCTATTTGAAAATTTTACCCGTTAATGAAGTGAAAATTGATCGTAGCTTTATTAAAGATATGCTGACTGACTGCCAAGATGTGATGATCGTCAATACCAGTATTCAATTGATCCACGGCTTAGGATTTACGGTTGTGGCTGAAGGCGTTGAAGAGGCTGAAGGTGTGGATATTTTACGTCATTTAGGTTGCGATATGGTTCAAGGCTATGTGTTTTCAAAACCGTTAAGAGTGGCAGATTTTGATCTGTGGTTTGAAGCCTTTAATTATCCAAAAACCACTGAAGCATAAGCATAAGCATAAGTTAGTTCGTTCAAATTAACGTTCAAATCAACCTTAAAAAGACATTAAACGAAGCTTTGTCTTCGCTCAACGTAATCGCGGAGTATCTAGTGAACATTGCCATCAATTCATTCGTTTTGAATTATGTAAAGGCTTTACCTTGGCTATGTTTGCTACTGGGCTCAACGACTGCTTTAGCCGAAGGTAGCCGTGTAGTGGCAACGGGCGGTGCAACAACTATTGAGGGCAGTGCAGGCGGAGGCATAGTGCCGTGGGCGGTGATCAACGGTTATGGCAGTAGCTGCGAATGGTCGGCAACAGCGATGGCAACGGGTGTTTATGTCGATGATTTTACGCTTAAGGTTATTGGCGCATCTTTGAGTTTTGATAATCGATTTGAGCTGAGTGTGGCTCGACAAACCTTTGATTTAGATACAATGGGCGGCGAGTTAGGCCAAGATATTGTTGGCGTTAAATACAAGGTGGTAGGAGAGCTGCTTTATACTGCAATGCCACAAATCACCTTAGGCGCACAGTATAAAAAAGTCGATGACTTTACTCTCCCTCAGGCAGTTGGCGCGCGGGATGACAGGGGAATTGATTGGTATGTTACTGCCAGTAAAATATTTTTTGATGCGCTGGCGGGACGCAACTTATTACTCAATGGCACAGTGCGTGCGACTAAGGCGAATCAAACTGGACTATTGGGTTTCGGCACTCAAGCCAGTAATGATTACCTGTTTGTGCTCGAAGCGTCTGCGGCGGTGTTGTTAACGGATAATTTGGCGCTGGGTATTGAGTATCGGCAGAAACCCAATGAACTCGGCTTTGCCCGTGAGGACGATTGGCAGGATGTGTTTTTAGCGTGGTTTATCAATAAACATCTTTCCGTCGTTACCGCTTATAGCAAATTAGGCAGTATTGCAGGTTTTGATGATCAGCAAGGCTGGTATGTCTCGATTGAGGGCGGTTTATGAGCCGTTTATGGACAACAATGGTGGCGTTAATCTTTGTGCTACTCAGTAGCGGATGCGCCGACAAATCGGTTCACCCCGCCCCTTTGCAAGCGGATACTACAAGCCTATATCAAGCTTTAGGGAATGATGCGGGCGTCAGTGCGATCATTGATGGATTATTAAAACGTATCTCAACAGACACGCGTATCGTACATCACTTTGATGCAACCGATATTGCGTTATTTCGTGAGCGATTAATTGAGCATATTTGTTGGGTTGCCGATGGTGATTGTGAATATCACGGTGAAAGCATGGAAAAAACACACCAAGGTTTAAATATTACCCAAGCGGATTTTGATGCCTTAGTGGGGCATTTGATCGCATCGATGAAAGAGCAACACATACCATTAGCGACCCGTAATGCACTACTAAAAAGGCTTGCGCCTATGTATTCAGACATTACCTATCATTAGACATGTTGTAACGCTCAAAAAATCGCCGATCAAAATAGTGAACTTCATATGCTGCTGTCATGATTGATAGCAGCATTTTTTATGGGCACTAGAGCAAGAGTGCTGCATCGATAGGATGAAATTGAGATGCGGAATCCCTTAAGGATTTAGCCGTTAGGGTAGGTACGCCATAGACTTGGGTTTCAACGCCATATTTTTGATGAATTTTTTGCAGTAATAAATCGAAATCACCATCACCAGACAGCAAGATCACTGAATCCACTTCACCCGCGGCTTCCATAATATCTATGGTGATCCCTACATCCCAGTCGCCTTTGGCCGAACCATCGCTGCGCTGAATAAACGGTTTTAGCTTTACCTCAAAACCGATATGCTTTAACGCGTCTTGAAATTTTAATTGACCATCGTCGCCCTTGTGGATGGCATAAGCCACGGCCAATACAATATCGCCCTCATAACCTAAGTGTTGCCACAATTTACGATAGTTAAACTGGCGGCCATAGGCTTCACGGCAGGTGTAATAGATGTTCTGCACATCGACAAATAAAGCTATTCTTTTCAATACAGTGTCCCACCTTGGTTGAGAAAATCACTATAACATACAAACATAATTACAAAGGCTAAGGGAGCATTTATCACTTGGATCCGTTTGCAGATATAAACTAAGCATATGCACTTGGCATTGTTTACTCAAAAATTTGCAGGGCGTTAGGATTTGAAGGCCAAAAATAAAAAGCCAAGGCATCAACACCTTGGCTTTATGACATCATAGCGGTTTACACTTTAGGCATGAGTTCCTGCTGTTTCGCTGCCTCTTGCGCTGCTAATTCTTGGGCTTTAATTGCCGCTTCTAGCTTAGCTTCAACATAGCCTGGTGAATGGGTCGCTGCTGAAATTAATCGATACATAGCAGGGATAACGAGTAGGGTTACAAAGGTGGCAAATGCCATACCAAAGAACACCACAGTACCTACGGCAATACGGCTTTCTGAACCTGCACCGGTTGAAAATATTAACGGTACCGCGCCAATTAATGTCGTAAAGGCGGTCATCAGAATAGGTCGTAATCGGCGTGATGAGGCGTCGATAATGGCTTTATCGAGTTCAAAACCGCGGTCACGCAATTGGTTCGCAAACTCGACAATTAAAATACCGTTTTTGGTCACCATGCCAATCAACATGATCATGCCTATCTGGCTATAAATATTAATCCCTTGGCTGGTAATCAGCAGGCCTAAAAAACCACCGAATATGCCCATTGGTACAGTAAACATCACTACTAATGGGTTGATAAAACTCTCAAATTGCGCGGCTAAGACTAGATAAGCCACCAACAAAGCTAAACCAAATACAATAAAGATACTGCTCTGGTTTTCTTTAAAGTCTTTAGATTCACCGGTATAACCAATCGAAATGTCTTTAGGTAACAACTCGATAGATTTATTTTCGAGAAACGTTAAGGACTCCCCTAAGGTGTAGCCTTCACTGATGTTGGCTTTAAGGGTAATGGATTTTTGTTTATTGGTGTGGCTTAGCCTTTGCGCCGAGGCGATTTCTTCAATATAGGTGACGGTATCAAGGGTGATAAGTTCGCCTTTGCCTGAGCGCATATAGATTTGGCTCAAGTCGCCGACGTTATTGAAACTGTTTTCATCACCGCGCAAATACACATCATACTCTTCACCGCGATCGACATAGGTGGTTTCTGTACGCCCGCCCAGCATGACTTCTAAGGTTTGCGATACATCATCAACACTGATCCCAAGCTCTGCTGCGCGTTCTTTATCGACAGTCACAATCAATTCAGGTGTGGTCTCGGCGTAGTCTAGGTCAGCGCCTTCCATCATTGGGCTGGCGTTGGCTTCTTCTTTTAATACCTGTGCCCACTTAAACAGCTCGGCGTAATCAGAGCCGCCGAGTACAAACTGTACGGGTTCACTCGATTGGCCTCTAAAGCCGGGCATCATAGGGCGAACCATCACATCGGGAATATCTTTTAAGGTATTACTCACAATACCGAGGGCTTGCGGAGCCGTAACATCACGATTTCCCCAATCTTCTAACTGCATGATGACAAAGCCGGTTTGATCGCCTGCACGGCCACCAAACGCGGGGGCTTGTACGCTAAAAGAGCGTAGTACGCCTTGGCCTAATAACGGCATAAGTCTATCTTCGACAATGTCCATATTGGCGGTCATACGGTTATAACTGGTGCCTTCAGCGCCTTTAACGAAAGCATACAATACGCCGCGATCTTCCTGTGGTGCGAGTTGCGCCGGTACTTGTTGCATTAACCAAGCGCTACCACCAATACAGGCGAGGATGACCAAAGGCGCGAGTAGACGTAGTTTAATCGCCTTGGTTACCGCCACACGATAGACTCTTTCCATGCGGGCAAAACCGCTATCAACCCAGCGGTTAAAGCGATTGGGTTTGACGTTGGCCTTGAGTAACTTGCTGCTCAACACAGGTGTAAGTGTTAGAGCGACGAGGGATGAAAACAGTACCGAGACTGCCAACATCACCGAAAACTCAGTAAATAGCAGACCGACCATGCCATCCATAAAGGAAATAGGTAGAAACACCATGACCAAGACTGCCGTGGTTGCAACAACGGCAAAGCCAACTTCACGGGTACCTTTATAGGCTGCGAGTAAGGGCTCTTCGCCTTTTTCGATATGGTGAAAAATGTTCTCAACCACCACAATTGCATCATCGACCACCAGTCCGATAGAGAGGATTAATGCCATTAGTGTGAGTAAGTTAATCGAATAACCTAGCATATTGGCGGCAATAAACGCCGATATTAATGAGACGGGTACTGTCACGGCAGGGATTAAGGTCGCCCGTGCTTGCCCGATAAATATATACAGCACCAGTACAACTAAAGCACCCGTCACATAGAGGGTGCTATAAACCTCGTTAATGGAACGGTCGATAAATACGGTTGAATCAAAGTCGACAATAAGGTTCGTACCTTCTGGTAGAAAGTCCTGCACCCGATCCACTTCTTTATGTACTTCTTGGGCGACGAGTAGCGGGTTGGCATCGGATTGAGAAATAATGCCTAAGCTGATATTAACTATGCCATCGCTTTTAAAGGTAGAGTTTTCGTTTTGTGCACCTACGGCAACATCGGCAACATCTTTTAAATAAATCGGGGTGCCGTCACTTGCCGTGCGCACAACCAGATAGTCAAAATCCTTTGCAGTGTAGTATAAGCGTTTAGTGCGGACTGACATCACAGTGGTGTCGTTACGTACTTGGCCGCCGGGTGTCTCGATGTTTTCCTTACGCAAGGCACTGGTTATATCTGTCACGGTAACATTGCGCCCAGCCATTTGCTCAGGCCTGAGCTTGACGTACATCACCTTGTACAAACCGCCGGAAATACTGATCGAACTTACGCCATTGATAAGGCTAAATCTATCTTCTAATACACGTTGGGCGTAGTCAGTTAATTGCGTGCGATCCATCACGCTGGAGCTTAAGTTTACATAAACCGAGGGTTCTCCAGAGCCATTGTCCTTGGAGACGATAGGATCTTTCGCATCCTCAGGAAGCCTACGCTGGGCACGGGCTACTGCATCACGTACGTCACTGACCCCTTCGGTTAAGTTCCAACCGAGGAGGAATTGAACTGTGATACGTGAGCTACCATTACGTGTGGTCGAAGTGATTTCGTCGATACCACTGATGCCTGTCAATTCATCTTCTAGGGTCTTAGTGATCTGGCTTTCCATAATTGCCGCTGATGCACCCGAGTAACTGGTGCTGATAGTGACCACAGGGCTTTCAACATCGGGCATTTCCCGTATCGACAGTTTAGTGAATGATACGATACCAAATACACACAGCAGTAAGCTTAAAACGATGGCAACGACGGGGCGTTTAACTGAAACATCGGACAGCCACATTATTTAGTCTCCGCAGCTTTAGTGCCTGAAAGTTCGGCGGTATTTGAGGGTTTTGCGGCATTGGCTGATGTTTTGGTATCAAGCGTCACTTCATTAATAAGCAAGCCATCGCGCATATTAACCAGACCTTGCACCACAACTTTATCTCCGACGTTTAACCCTTTTTCAATTAAGACTTGGTTGTCGATACGTGCGCCGAGCGTCACTTCGGTGCGGTGAGCAATATGATCGGCACTCACTACGTATACATAGCGTTTAGTTCCTGAGTATTCAAGCGCTTGTACCGGCACCATAGGCGCTGAAATAGCAGGGAAGGTGATAGTCGATGACATCATCATGCCCGGTTTTAAGCGATTATTAGGATTATCAAATTGCACTCGCACTTTAAGGTTTAAGGTTTCTTCATTAACACGGGGATCAATGGCGACAACTTTGCCGGTAAAGGTTTCACCTGGCCAAGCACGGCTGGTCGCTGACACTTGCATGCCAATACTCAACTGCGACAAAAAATGTTCTGGCACGTGTAGGTCAAGGCGCATGCTGGATAGGTCATCCAAAGACATTAGCTCAGTCCCCACGCTAACCATTTTGCCTTCGCTGAAATTAATCAGACCTGTGTTACCTGCAAACGGCGCTGTGAGGTAGTGATAATGTAAATCAGCTTGGGTTGAGGCTAAACGAGCTTGCGCGACATCGACACTGGCTTTTTGGGCATCAATCTCGGTTTGGGTAATGGCGTTGCGGCTAATGAGTTTCTGAAATTCTGTGAGTTTACGTTTTTCATCATTGAGGAAAGCATTCGCCTCAGCCACAGCTGCTTGGGCTTTAATATCGTCGAGTTCGACGAGTAACTGACCTTTTTTTACCGCTTGATTTGAGGTTACCGCGATTTGTTTAATCTTACCTGTCACCTGCGGCGCGATGATCACAGCGCGCTCGGCAGCAAGCTTGCCTATTAATGAAACGGATTGTGCCAGCGGATATTCAATCACTTCCCCCGTGACCACTGGGACGGTGCGCATTAAATGTGCTGCACTTTCAGGTTTAGCTGCTTGCAAGACATCACTGAAACTCACCGCAGTGACGATAACTGCAAGCAGGGCAATGGCAATAATGGTTTTTTTCATTGTAATTATTATCTCGTGCAAAGGCAGTTAAAAAAGACGATCACTTTAATGCCGCTATTCTAGTGAATAACGTCTGCGAGTTGGGTAAAAGTTTGTAAATTTTAGCGAACGAAAATGAAAGAAATTGTGTTTTTTGGCATTAAGCGCCATAAAACGTCTATTTAGCCACCTTTGGACAGCTGATTATGAATAGCGTTATGGGCGGTTCTCGGGAGAAATTTTAATGATGGGCTGGATAGGCTTTTTTTCGATAGGAGGTTGAACGGTATCAAGTTGCGAATATTGGCTTAATATTTCAGCTAAACGACCATCCTTACGCATACTCTCTAGACCTTTATTAAACTCAGCGACCAGTTGCGAGTGGTCGGCTACCGCTAACGAAATACCTAAGTGGAACACTTCATTTGCAACAGGCTGACCCACTTGCTCAAAGGCATTGGCATATTCAGCTGGACCTTCTTCGATTAAATACCTTGCGATATTATGCGCGACTAAGACTAAATCAATCCGTTTTAATAATAGCCTTTTGAAATTCATCTCATCGGAGTTGGCTTCTTCAGTCATCAGGCCTGCGGCAAAAATTTCGGGCGGATTAGCATAACCGCGACCAATCCCAATCGTATAAGGTTTGAGTTCGGCAAGTTTACTGAAGCTTAACGCGCTATCTTTACGTTTGTAAAAGACAATCTGCACGGGTTGAATTGGCGCTGAAAAGTCGACCCATTGTTCACGGTCTTTGCGATACCACATTCCTATCATCCCATCAGCTTTACCATTTTTAACCAGTAATGTCCCTCGCGCAAAAGGATAAAATTTAATGTTGGCACGGTAACCTTGGCGTTCAAATGCTTCTTTTACTACCTGAGATACACCGCCCTGTTCGGGTAAGCCTTCGGCGTAAAAAGGCGGGTAATGAGTGGCGGCTAAATGGATTTCTCTGCCCGCAAATGCAGGATGATAAAAACCGAACATCAATAAGCACAGGCTTGATAAAGTGGATAATTTTTTCCCCATTTCTACTCCAACAACAGATTATGTTTAAATTAAAGTACTTCGCTTGGTTATTAATCGATATGTTTAATTAGGCTTCGCGCATCATGATATTAGGGCTGGTCTATTGTCATGCTACAAGGTAACCCACTCATCATTATAAAGGCTACGGCAGAGTTTATTCGGCTTAATGAGTCATAACTCACCAGATTCACCTTCATTAATGATGCTATGTATCACTATGATTTTATTGTGCTATAAACCGATAACTTACATCTGCTATGCGTGTCAGCCGATATGTTAGAGTTTAAAATAGCTTAGTATATTATCTATACCTGACTCTTTTAGCTCATCTTTAAAAAACAGATGTAACCTGCGCTCAGGATAATGATGGATATGCGGGTGGTCTATTTTACTAGTTTGAAATAATAACCGCGTAAGTTTTATATAAATTCACTAACCTTATAAAGAGCCAAATAAAAAGGAGCTTAGACCTAAACGTCTGAGCTCCTTTTTTACTTAACTTTTGTATTTTTAGCTATGACTTACTTAACCATGCGCTTGTATTTTAAGCGGTGCGGCTCAACCACATCGGCGCCATAGGTATTTTTCAACCATGCCGAGTATTCGGTGTAGTTACCTTCATAGAAGTTCACTTGGCCTTCATCGCGGTAATCTAAAATGTGGGTCGCAATACGATCTAAGAACCAACGGTCATGCGAAATCACCATAGCGCAACCTGGGAATTCTAGAATTGCTTCTTCCAATGCGCGCAGAGTTTCAATGTCTAAGTCGTTGGTCGGTTCATCGAGCAGCAATACGTTACCACCGGCTTGTAGCAGTTTAGCTAAATGTACGCGGTTACGTTCACCACCAGACAGCGTGCCGATAATTTTTTGCTGATCGCCACCACGGAAGTTAAAACGGCCAACATAGGCACGGCTTGGGATTTCCATGTTATTGATGCGCATGATGTCTTGACCACCTGAGATCTCTTCCCAAATGGTGTTCTTATCATTCATCGAATCGCGGAACTGCTCAACGGATGCCAGTTGCACGGTTTCGCCCAGTTCAATCGTGCCGCTATCTGGCGTTTCTGCGCCCGATAACATGCGGAACAGGGTCGATTTACCCGCGCCGTTAGCACCGATAATGCCGACGATAGCGCCTTTAGGCACTGAAAATGACAGGTTATCAATCAATATACGGTCACCGTAAGACTTGGTCAGGTTATTCACTTCAATAACCTTGTCGCCTAAACGTGGTCCGGGTGGAATAAACAACTCGTTGGTTTCGTTACGCTTTTGGTAATCGTTAGTGTTCAGCTCTTCAAAGCGCGCCATACGGGCCTTGCCTTTTGACTGACGGCCTTTTGTGCCTTGACGCACCCATTCTAATTCTTTAGCAATGGTTTTTTGGCGGGCACTTTCGGTAGAAGATTCTTGCTTTAGACGGGCATCTTTCTGCTCAAGCCATGAAGAATAGTTACCTTCCCACGGAATACCTTCACCGCGGTCGAGCTCTAAAATCCAGCCAGCGGCATTGTCGAGGAAGTAACGGTCGTGGGTGATCGCCACCACAGTACCGGCGTATTCCTGCAAGAAATGCTCAAGCCAAGCTACAGATTCGGCATCCAAATGGTTGGTCGGTTCGTCCAGTAATAGCATTTCTGGCTTTTCAAGTAGCAAACGACAAATCGCCACACGGCGACGCTCACCACCCGATAACACTGCAATTTTTTCATCCCAATCTGGCAGACGCAGGGCGTTAGCGGCGCGCTCAAGGATATGCTCTAAGTTATGCGCATCTTGGGCTTGGATAATCGCTTCAAGCTCGCCTTGCTCTTTTGCTAAGGCGTCGAAATCGGCATCTGGTTCGGCGTAGGCAGCATAAACGGCATCAAGACGAGTTAGGGCATTTTTTGCTTCCGATACGGCTTCTTCAATGGCTTCTCGCACGGTTTGAGTCGGATCAAGTTTAGGTTCCTGCGGTAGATAACCTATTTTCAATCCCGGCATTGGGCGCGCTTCGCCTTCAATCTCAGTATCGATACCGGCCATAATGCGCAGTAGTGTCGATTTACCTGAACCATTAAGGCCTAATACGCCAATTTTGGCCCCGGGGAAAAAGCTTAAAGAAATATCTTTAAGGATCTGCTTCTTAGGCGGAACAATCTTACCCACCCGTAGCATGCTATAAACAAACTGAGCCATTTTTCTCTATCTTAAGTGACTAATGATGCGGCTGATTCTACTTGATTACGCGCCGAACTCAACTCGACAATGAGCTAAGTTCAAGCTAAAACGCTAGGAATTTCATGTTTCAAATACTGGGATTGTGGCCGCGTTCCGAGTAGAATACCGCGCAACCCTACTTACAATAATTGGCAGCTGGAGTAAGCAATGCTGAAAAAAGATATGAATATCGCAGATTATGATCCGGAACTGTTTAAAGCAATTCAGAACGAAACCCTGCGTCAAGAAGAGCATATTGAACTAATTGCTTCTGAAAACTATACCAGCCCACGCGTGATGGAAGCGCAAGGTTCACAGCTCACCAACAAGTACGCTGAAGGCTATCCAGGCAAGCGTTATTACGGTGGTTGTGAGTATGTGGACGTGGTTGAAACCTTAGCGATTGAACGTGCAAAAGAGCTTTTTGGCGCGACTTACGCGAACGTACAACCTCATTCAGGTTCACAGGCAAATAGCGCTGTTTACATGGCATTGTTAAAACCGGGTGATACCGTACTGGGCATGAATTTAGCCCACGGTGGTCACTTGACCCACGGTTCACCGGTTAACTTCTCTGGCAAGCTCTACAATATTATCCCTTACGGCATCGATGAGTCGGGTCAAATTGACTATGACGAAATGGAACGTATTGCGATTGAACATAAGCCTAAAATGATGATCGGCGGTTTCTCTGCTTATTCAGGTATCGTTGATTGGGCCAGAATGCGTGAAATCGCCGACAAAATCGGTGCTTACTTATTTGTGGATATGGCACACGTTGCTGGCCTTATCGCTGCGGGTGTTTATCCAAACCCAGTACCGCACGCACACGTTGTGACCTCAACGACCCACAAAACCTTAGCCGGTCCCCGTGGTGGCGTGATTTTGTCAGCAGCTGATGATGAAGACTTATACAAGAAGTTGAACTCTGCAGTATTCCCAGGTGGTCAAGGTGGCCCATTAATGCACGTTATCGCTGGTAAAGCGGTAGCGTTCAAAGAAGCGCTAGAGCCAGAATTTAAAGTTTACCAGCAGCAAGTGGTTAATAACGCTAAAGCGATGGTTGAAGTGTTCCTTGAGCGCGGTTACAAAATCGTCTCTGGCGGAACTGAAAATCACCTAATGCTAGTTGACCTAATTGGTCGCGACTTAACCGGCAAAGAAGCCGATGCCGCTTTAGGTAGTGCTAACATTACGGTGAACAAAAACTCAGTGCCAAACGATCCACGTTCACCTTTTGTTACATCAGGTGTGCGTATCGGTACGCCAGCGATTACACGTCGCGGCTTTAAAGAAGCAGAATCAAAAGAACTGACAGGTTGGATTTGTGACATCCTCGATGATGCCCATAACCCTGCCGTGATTGAGCGTGTGAAAGGCCAAGTGTTGGCACTGTGCGCACGTTTCCCTGTTTACGGCTAATTTGCCCGTCATCTACGCTTAATTAGATGACAGGCTGAGATCGACTACTGAGACTTATATTTAGCATCAGGTACTTAACATTAGGTACTTAGCGCTAGGTACTTACATCAGGTAGTTAACCTCAGCCCATAAATAGGATAAAATCCCATGGCCGCATCTAGCGGCCATTTTTATTGGTAAAATCTTAGGCCTAAATCAATTGAGTTTGGCTGAGACTTAGCAAACAAGGCTATTTACGGCTTTATCTTTATTTACAGGCAGGAGGTTCAATGTATTGTCCATTTTGCAGCGCGACAGATACTAAAGTTATCGATTCCCGTTTAGTGGCAGAAGGCCATCAAGTGCGCCGTCGCCGAGAATGCACCGAATGCCATGAGAGATTTACCACTTTTGAAGGCGCTGAGTTAGTGATGCCGCGGGTGATTAAGCGCGATGGTTCACGCCAACCCTTCGATGAAGAAAAACTCCAAGGTGGCATGCTGCGCGCCGTTGAAAAACGCCCCGTGTCTATGGATGAAATTGAACAAGCGCTCAGTAAAATCAAATCGACCCTGCGCGCGACAGGTGAGCGAGAAGTGCCGTCAGAAATGGTGGGTAACTTGATGATGGAGCAATTAATGACGCTCGATAAAGTAGCATATATACGCTTTGCTTCTGTGTATCGCGCCTTTGAAGATGTATCCGAATTTGGCGAAGCGATAGCCAAACTGCAAAAGTAGTTATTCAGCTTTGCAGCCTTTAGGTTAGGCGTTTGGTCACATAGATTTGAAAGATGGCTTTTATTAAATAGCTTTAACAGACTGATTTTATTAGCAAGGTGAAAGACGAAACCTTTAACAATAGGGTTAAACATGAGCTTGAACATAAGTTGGTCGGTGCTGGATATTCAAATGATGAGCCGCGCGATTCAATTGGCGCGTAAAGGCTTTTACACCACAAGGCCTAATCCTAGTGTTGGCTGCGTTATTGTTAAAGATAACCACATTGTCGGCGAAGGTTATCATCAAAAAGCGGGAGAGCCCCACGCTGAAGTCCATGCGCTGCGTATGGCGGGTGAAGAAGCGCGCGGCGCAACGGCTTATGTGACTTTAGAGCCCTGTAGCCATTATGGCCGCACGCCGCCCTGCGCCTTAGCGCTGATCAATATTGGCGTTAAGCGTGTGGTGGTAGCGGTGGAAGATGCTAATCCACAAGTCGGTGGGCGCGGTATTCAAATGCTACGCGACGCTGGCATCGAGGTTGATGTCGGCTTACATCGCCATGAAGCTTATGCCTTAAATGCGGGCTTTATGAAACGTATGGAATTAGGACTGCCAAGAGTTACAGTCAAATTAGCGGCAAGTCTTGATGGTAAAACAGCACTGTCTAACGGTGTATCTAAATGGATCACTGGCCCTGAATCACGCCGCGACGTGCAGCGCTTACGCTTACGTGCTTGCGCGCTGGTAACGGGGATTGAAACCATACTGGCGGACGACCCTTCGCTCAATGTGCGTTATCAAGAGCTGGGCAGTTTAAAAGACAGGGTAACTGAGGCGCAATTACTGCAACCATTAAGAGTGATACTCGACAGTCGTGCCCGTTTGCCGTCAACAGCCGCTTTTTTGTCTATCGCATCGCCAATATTGTTGGTGTCGACCGTGGCATATCCCGCAGCGTTTCAAAAACAATTGCCCTCCCATGTGAGTTGCCTTGTGTTACCCGCAATGGCAGGTCGCGTGTCATTACCTGATCTATTACGCTATTTAGGCCAAAGTTGTAATCAAGTGCTGGTGGAAGCGGGCGCAACCTTAGCGGGCGCGTTTTTAGCAGCGGGGCTGGCCGATGAGTTAGTGCTATACCAAGCGATGAAAATCCTCGGTGGGCAAGGGCGTAATTTATTACAATTGCCCGATTATCAAACCATGGCGCAAATTCCGGCATTAACCGTGGTCGATGAGCGTAAATTAGGGCCAGATACCCGTTTGACCTTGAGCCTTATGCCAGATCCCTCTTTATCTAACTAAGTGAGTTAACCATGTTTACTGGGATTATTGAAGCCGTTGGCACCCTGCGCAAACTGGAGCGTAAAGGCGATGATATTCGTCTTACCGTGGCGAGCGGCAAATTGGATTTAAACGATGTACGCTTAGGCGACAGTATTGCTACTAATGGCGTGTGCCTAACAGTGGTGCAGCAATTAGCTGACGGTTATGTGGCTGATGTCTCAGCCGAAACTGTAAGCCTAACGGGTTTTGCGAACTATAAAGTAGGCACTAAGGTCAATTTAGAAAAAGCCGTCACCCCAACTACGCGTTTAGGGGGACACATGGTCAGTGGCCATGTGGACGGTATTGCTACGGTTGAGCAGCGGCTTGTTCGCGGTCAAGCCATTGAGTTTTGGTTAGCGGCACCGGCAGAGCTTGGGCGCTATATTGCCCACAAAGGTTCTATCACCATTGATGGCGTGAGCCTAACGGTGAATGAAGTTGACGGCAGTCGTTTTCGCTTAACCATAGTGCCGCATACCGCAGGAGAAACCACCTTAATTAGCCTGCAAGCGGGTGATAAGGTGAATATCGAAGTAGATTTAATTGCCCGTTATCTTGAGCGCTTGATGAATTACGATGGTAAAGACAACAAGAGCGGTGGCGTAACGATGGACATGTTAGCCCGTGCCGGCTTTGTGCGTTAGTGCACTGGCAATCGTACTGCTAAGGTGTAAAATTTCATAACAACAGCAAAATCATAAGGTCCTACAATGGCGCTGCACAGTATAGAAGAGATCATCGAAGATATTCGTCAAGGTAAAATGGTTATTTTGATGGATGACGAAGATAGAGAAAACGAAGGTGATTTGATCATGGCGGCCGAAATGGTAACGCCAGAAGCGATTAATTTTATGGCGAAATATGGCCGTGGATTGATTTGTCAAACGATGACTAAAGCCCGTTGTCAGCAATTGAATCTGCCTTTAATGGTGACAAACAATAACGCCCAGTTCTCGACTAACTTTACTGTGTCTATTGAAGCGGCGACAGGTGTCACTACGGGTATTTCGGCCCACGATCGCGCTGTAACAGTCAAAGCGGCTGTGGCTAAAGAGGCTAAAGCGTCTGATTTAGTGCAACCTGGGCATATCTTTCCGTTAATGGCACAAGATGGCGGCGTATTAACCCGTGCAGGCCACACTGAAGCCGGTTGTGATTTAGCCCGTCTTGCGGGACTTGAGCCATCGGGCGTTATCGTTGAGATTTTGAACGAAGACGGCACCATGGCACGTCGCCCAGATTTAGAGGTTTTCTCTGAGTTGCACGGTATTAAAATTGGTACTATCGCGGCATTAATTGAATATCGCAATACCACAGAAACCACGGTTGTGCGTGAGGCTAAATGCAAGTTACCCACCCGTTTCGGTGAGTTCGATATGGTGACCTTTAGAGACACCATCGACAATCAACTGCATTTTGCTTTAATTAAAGGAGAAGTGAAGAGCGATTGCTTAGTGCGAGTACATTTGCAAAATACCTTTAATGACTTACTGCATTCTGAGCGTGATCAGCAACGTAGCTGGCCACTTGAAAAAGCGATGCAGCGTATTGCAACCGAAGGTGGAGTCCTCGTTTTATTGGGTAGCCAAGAACCAGCCAGTGAAATACTTGCTAGGGTAAAAGCTTTTGAAGCTGAAGATCAAGGTCAAGCACCCGCTTCTGCCAAATGGCAGGGGACTTCGCGCCGTGTTGGTGTGGGTTCGCAAATCCTCGCCAGCCTTGGCGTGACTAAGATGCGCCTGCTCAGCTCGCCTAAACGTTACCATTCACTTTCAGGCTTTGGCCTTGAAGTGACTGAGTATGTGGCGGACTAAAACCCAAAGTTACACTGAAGTAAAATTAACAATTTCTGATAATTTGCATAGGGCTCTGGGCAATGGGCTGTGATATCATGTCGCCACTTTTCGCCCCGAGCTGGGTGCTTTAGCTAAATTAGGTAAGATAATGAACGTAGTTCAAGGTAATATCGAAGCGAAAAATGCCAAAGTTGCGATTGTAATTTCGCGTTTCAACAGCTTTTTAGTTGAGAGCTTGCTTGAAGGTGCACTTGACACGCTGAAGCGTTTTGGCCAAGTCAGCGACGACAATATTACTGTTGTCCGTGTACCAGGTGCTGTTGAGTTGCCGCTAGCTGCGCGTCGCGTAGCTGCCAGTGGTAAATTCGACGGTATTATCGCATTAGGTGCGGTGATCCGTGGTGGTACTCCTCATTTTGATTTTGTTGCAGGCGAATGTAATAAAGGGCTAGCTCAAGTTGCTTTAGAATTTGATCTACCTGTTGCCTTCGGTGTTTTGACCACAGATACCATAGAACAAGCTATTGAACGTTCAGGTACTAAAGCGGGTAATAAAGGCGGCGAAGCTGCTTTAAGCCTGTTAGAAATGGTCAATGTTCTGCAAGAACTTGAACAACAGTTGTTATAGTAGGAAAAATAATGAAGCCTTCTGAGCGCCGCAAGGCCCGCCGTTTAGCCGTTCAAGCCATCTATTCATGGCAACTAAGCGGGAATAATATTGCCGATGTCGAGCATGAGTTTTTAACTGAACAAAGTCTCGACGGTGTTGATGTAGCTTATTTCCGTGAGCTATTTTCAGGCGTTGCAACGAAGAAAACTCAATTGGATGATCTGATCATCCCGCATCTGGAACGCCCGATTGATGAAGTGTCTCCAGTTGAGAAAGCCATTGTTCGCTTAGCGACCTATGAGCTGACTTTCCGCAAAGATGTGCCGTATAAGGTTGCGATTAACGAAGCGATCGAATTGGCGAAATCTTTCGGTGCGGACGAGAGCCATAAGTTTGTGAACGGACTGCTCGACAAACTGGTTGCACGTAAGTAACAAAGACAAACGGTATCTTAGGATACCGTTTTTCATTGCTAACAAAGGTGGCCGATGTGAGTCGTGCCAAACTGTACAGTGAAAGAATTCCAATTAATTGAATATTATTTTAGCAATCGCGGCCCCACTCGCCGTGATGTCAAGCTAGGCATCGGCGACGATTGCGCTTTAGTGCAACCGGCAGAAAATAAGTCGATTGCTATCTCCTGTGACACCTTAGTCGAAAATGTCCATTTCTTCCCCGATATGCCTCCAGCTGCCTTAGGTTACAAAGCCTTAGCGGTAAATTTATCTGATTTGGCAGCCATGGGCGCAGAGCCCGCATGGATGACGCTTGCTTTAACGCTGCCTGAAGTCGATGAAACTTGGCTCAGTGGTTTTAGCGAGGGTTTATTTGAAGCCGCCGATTACTATGGCATTGCTTTGATTGGTGGCGATACTACTCGCGGTCCACGCGCGATTAATATTACCGTGCACGGCCAGGTTCCGCAGGGTAAGGCCCTCACGCGACATGGTGCTAAAGCGGGTGACTGGATTTATGTCACTGGCACGCTTGGCGATTCAGCTCTAGGTCTAGATATTATCCGAGGCGCTCAACAAGCCAGCGCAGAAAACAAAGCATTTCTTGTCAATCGTCATTATTGTCCGACACCAAGAGTGTTAGCGGGCCAAGCGTTACGATCGTTAGCCTCTAGTGCGATTGATCTTTCTGACGGTTTGATTTCAGATATTAGCCATATTCTTAAAGCTGCAGCGGTAGGAGCGATTGTTGATGTTAATTGCATTCCGTTATCACAGGCGATGAGAGAGACTGTGAGTGAGGAGCAAGCCCTGGGCTATGCACTGACGGGCGGCGAAGATTATGAATTGCTGTTTACGGTGCCTGAGTCCCAAAAAGGCGCTCTTGAAACAACGTTGAACCATACGGGGACTAAATTTGTCCGTGTAGGGCAAATTTGTGCCGGCAGTAAACTCAAATTACAACTCAATGGTGAGCCCTTTACCCCACCATATTACGGTTTCGAGCACTTTTAAGCGAAGATCATGTTCATGAAATGGTTGTCAAAGGATAAGGCGTTAACTCGTCTGTCATTAAAGAACCCTGTGCATTTTTTAGCACTCGGTTTTGGTAGTGGACTCGCCGCTAAAGCGCCCGGCACTTTCGGTACCTTGGCTGCAATTCCCCTGTATTTGCTTATGGCGCCATTACCGCTGACTTGGTATCTCGGTCTAACCTTAATCAGTGTCTTAGCAGGATTTTATATTTGTGGTAAAGCCGCAAATGATATGGGCGTACACGATCACGGTGCCATTGTGTGGGATGAAGTGGCTGGGCTACTAATCACTATGATAGCAGCGCCAGCAGGCTGGATTTGGCTATTAGTCGGGTTTGGTCTATTTCGCTTTTTCGATATCATTAAGCCTTGGCCGATTCGTTGGCTCGACGCCAAAGTTGAAGGCGGTTTTGGCATAATGATCGATGATGTTTTAGCCGGCGTGTTTGCCTTTATTTGTTTGCAAGGGCTAGTGTGGTGTTTTAGCTAACAGCTAGCCCTTTGTTTTGACTTTAGTTATATGTTAATTTAGTTCTTTCGTCGTGTTATCCCAGACTCTCTTCTTTCCAACTATTGCAGCAGTTCTCTAGCGTTTGCTAGCGTATTACTGGTGATAGTATCGCCGCCTAATAGTCTGGCGAGTTCTTGTATGCGCTGCTCACGATCGAGTGACTTCATGGTTGTTTCAGTGCTGCCCGCTTTATTAAACTTATCGACAAACATATGTTGGTGCCCATTGCCCGCAACTTGGGGTAAGTGAGTTACACACAATACTTGGGTCGACTCGCCTAAGCTACGTAACATACGGCCAACCACTGCGGCGGTTGGGCCAGAGATACCCACATCTACCTCATCAAAAATCAACGTTGGGGTGGCGACTTTTTTAGCCGTAATGACTTGAATACCTAAACCTATTCGTGAAAGTTCACCGCCTGAAGCCACCTTAGAAATGGGTTGTAAAGGCTGGCCTGGGTTAGTGGTCACCATAAATTCGATATTGTCACTGCCATTGATGGACATCTGCTCTGGGTGGAAATTGACTTCGATAGTAAATTTTCCCTTGGGCATATTCAATTCGTGGATTGACTGAGTAACGAGTTTATCAAGCTCTTTGGCATATCTTGCGCGGCTTTGGCTGAGCTTTTGTGCATTACTAAGATAAGCGGCTCTGCTGGCATCGACTTGTAACTGAATTTCTTCGAGTTTACTTTCATCGCTGTCTAAGGTGCTCAGCTCTGCCTTTAATGACAAATGATGTTCGGCCAGTTTATTTGGGCTGACATGGTGCTTACGCGCCAGTTGCATGGCTTTTGATAGCCGTTCTTCTAAATAGGCAAAATGGGTTGGATCGAGTTCAAGCTTACTCAAATAGTGCTGTAATTCACCGGCACTTTCTTGTACTTGGATCAGTGCATCATTCAGCATAGTGCTGATATTACTTAATGCCGGATCATAGCTTTGCAAATCTTCGGCGAGGGAAACAACTCGATTGAGCAGTGATTCTATATTGCTCTCTTCACCTTCAGTGAGTATGTCTAAGCTTGCCTGACAGGTATCAATGAGCTCTGTGCCATTGGCCAGTCGTTTGTGCTCTTGTTCAATTTCATCGAACTCATCGACTTTAAGATCAAACTCATCAAGTTCTTCTACTTGATATTGGACTAACTGTTTACGCGCAATACGTTCATGCTGAGAGGCTTCTAGTTGTTTTAGGTCGGCTTCAATTTGCTTACAGCGCTGAAAACTCGCACTAACGGTATCAATCAGTAATCTATGGTTTGCATAGCTGTCGAGGAGAGTGAGTTGATGCTCACTCTTTAGCATTGCATGGTGAGCATGCTGGCCGTGAATACCTATGAGTAACTGACCCAGCAATTTGAGTTGTGTCAATGGTACTGGATTACCATTGATATAGGCCCGTGAGCGACCATCACTACCAATCGTTCGACGTAGGATACACTCATTGTCGAGCTCAAGATCGTTATCCTCTAACCAACGTTTGGCCAATGGAATATCATCCAAAGAAAAGCGCGCACTGACCTCTGTTTTATTGGCTCCAGGGCGAATGCTACTGGCATCGGCTCTATTGCCTAGACATAGGCCTAAAGCGTCGATAGCGATCGATTTTCCTGCCCCTGTCTCACCTGTAATGCTGGTCATACCGGGACGAAAATCTAATTCTAAAAATCGGACGATAGCAAAGTTATTAATGCTGAGTTGGCAAAGCATAGCGAATTCCTGTCGAAAACACACCAAACCACTGTATTGATAAACAGTATATACTGATTTTATATACAGTAAAGTGGCTTGAGTAAATAATCGGCATTATCGGCAGTGAATATTTTTAATCTATTGATTAAGAATGGGTTCTAACTAGACTTTCTAAGATGGGTAAACTAAAAAAAGTCACTAATGTGCCAAATAAAATACCTTGAGCACTGCTAGATGCTTGAGTATTGTAGCGCTGAGCGAGTAAGTAGGCGCTAGCCGCAGTAGGCAATGCACTTAAAATCACACCCATAATTAAATAGTCACCAGTCACCCCAAAACTTTTAAGCATAAAATAGATAAGTAAAGGCTGAATCGCCAGTTTGAACAGGTTGATAAGGCTAAGTTCTATAACGTTTTTAAGGCTAAATACCTTACTATCTTTTTGATAGCGCATTGCTTTGGCGAGTACCATGCCGATAGCAAATAGTGCACAAGGGCTTGAGGTATTGCCTATCTGCTGGATCATCAGTGCGAGTCCTGAGGGCAATTTTATTTCTAGCGCTGAAATACTCACGCCAATTAAGCTACCAATTACAATAGGATTTTTACCTATCGCCATTGCTATGATTATCAAAGCGTGGTGTTGTCTTTGCGTATTTGTCGCCAGTTCCATTGACACTAAAGCCACAGCAAACATCAGTACAGATAATAAGCTGGCAATTGCCGCCGCGACTAAAGCACTTTGTTGTTGCGGGAACAGAATGATAAGCAGCGGGATACCAATAAAAGCCGTATTACCGAAGGTGGCATTGAGTGCTCGAATGGCGGCAATGGCATGTTGCTGAGGATCCAACAGCAGTGAAAGCCCAAGACAAATAAGATAAGTGATGATCATAGCTGTGCTGTAGCCGGCAATAAAACCCCATTGTAGGATCTCGTTAATCGGTTGCTGCGCAAGGGCGATGAGCATGATTGCAGGGAAGGCAATATAATAAACGTACTGGTTTAACACTTGATCCGTATCCACGGGCAAGAGTTTTAGTTTTTGTACCAGCGTGCCGAGTAACATGATCCCGAATACGGCAAACAGAGGGGTTAAAATCGTCATTCCCTCACTCATCCTTACAATTAAATGGTGATAAACTCACTGCGGTTATTTTTACTGGCGCATTAATTCTTTATTGCTACGTTGCCGTATTTGATTTTTTGTCCGTTACGTTAATCCAAAGTGAGCGCTAGAGCAGCAAAACTTGCCACAAAATAACATACCATTTTAGCGCAAAGCTATTGCGCTAAGGTCGTAGAAGTAATAATTTGCCGTTTAAAACACAATTACTTAGCCATTTAATCACTTAATGAACTTGATCAGCTTCTATTGTTTCCCTGAGTGTCCTAAGCGGCCGTTATAAAAATGAGGACATAAAATGCGTGATGATTTAGGGGCTGAACTCCAGCTTATTTACCTTTTTGTCCACTTAGTCAATGCAGGCAGTTTTTCGTTGGCAGCGAAGGATTTAGACATGCCCATCGCCACTGTTAGTCGTAAATTAGCTAAATTGGAGGAGAAACTCGATAAGCAGCTCTTTATGCGCAGCACCCGTAAACTGCGTCTGACTGAGGAGGGACTTGCGTTATTTAAGCGCTATCAGAGTGTGGTGACTCAATTTGACGAATTAAGTGGCCTAGGCAGCGATAAACTTGAGGGAACCTTGCGTATCGCAGCGCCAATCTCGATTATTTCTATCGTCTTTATTAAAGCCTTAAATGAATTTGGCCGTTTGTACCCCGATATCAATTTGCATATTTCCCAGAGCAATGAGTTAGTGGATTTAATTGATAAAGGTATTGATGTGGCGATTGTTGGTGGGGCGCAGCCCGATTCCTCTTGGGTTTCCAGTACCTTAGGTGAGCTCGATTATTGCTTGTTCGCCACGCCTGAATATTTAGCTCAGTCACCTAAACTTGAGCATCCTAATGATCTTGAGGCCCATCAACTGATTAAAGTTTGGCCCTTATTTAATTGGCATCTAAAGCATGCAAACGGTGACTCTTTTTATTTTAATGGTTCGACTAAGTTAACCTTAACAGATTTACACGGGGCGATTCAGGCTACATTGGATCATGGCGGTATTTTGTATGGCCCAGAACTCTTTGTTAAACAGCAGATTAAAGATGGGCTGCTAAAAGTGTTATTACCCGAATGGGTGGGAGAGCAGAGACGAATTTCGATTTTGTATCATCAGCGCAGTCAACAGCCACTCAAGGTAAGAGTCTTTATCGAGTTTATGCAGTCAAAGGCACCAGAGTTATTTTCTATGTATTAAGAATGTAACTAATATTACTATCCTTTTCGGGGCGTTACGGTATTTTTAGTCATAGTGTTTTGTGTTTGTTTCGCATCTTGAAGACTCGAACGTGTCGCAGGTAATATGCCTAATTCCAAGTAGTACGCGACTAAACGGCGTAATTCGAATAAAGAACCAATACGGTGTTGATCTTTAATCGTTAGTTTCCAACTGTCGGTATGTCCTTCGCTATTAGTGAAGATAAATCCTTGATAAATCAGTTTTCTCATTGAAATAACTCCAAATTAGCCGAGGGTCATTGTGAGCGATGGTACTTATTCGTTATGAGGTTTCTTTACAATAGGATGTGCAGTGAGGGCATAGATTGTTTTTTAATCAGTGCTTGAGTTGCCCCAAGCACAGATTTAATTAAGCGATGCTAATACCGATATTCGATACACCAGCCTCAATAATATCTTTGCGTAAACCCTTTACCAGTTCTGTGGTAATTTTAGGATTTTCTTCGATAATTTCGAGTAGCGAATTTTGTAGCTCTTTCTCTTCTTCCATGACTTCGTGGGCAAAAACAAAATCATCTAATGCCTCGTCGACTAAATCGACATCACTGATAGCTTCAATATAGTGAGCCACAGTGCTTGAAGAAAGTTTACTGATATTAATGATATCTTCTTCAAGTTTATCTTGAATCGCACTCAATAATGTTGAAATCGCAACCACAGCATCCATCGCGGGGTGAGCACCATAGGCTTCAAAATTAGCAGGATCTGGGGTGTTATCCTCTAGGCGCTGTAAATGCACATCAATATTAAATTTGAGCTTAGAGTCATACTGGGACTGCCACAGTAACTCTAATGCCGTGCTTAATACACTAGGGTCACCAAACTCACAGACTTCGGAAAATAGCTGATAGTTAGGCAGCATACGTTGGCAAAGTGCAGTAGCAAAGAGTTGTTTTTGTGGCAGTGTTAACGCCTTTAGACGTTTAAAAAAGCCCGTTTTTTTGGTCATCTGTTATTTCCGCTGATAGCTGTGATATCACTTGATTTGCCGCCGATTCTACCTTAGTTAACTCATCAAGTAACTCTAGTATTTCGGGTTCGAGATCTTCGACTGCACTTCCCCGTTTTAGTGCTGATTCAATTTCTTGGCATAATCTTTGTGTGGTAGGCACGCCGCAATAGCAGCTCGCTCCATGTAACTTATGAATCGTGCTAAGCATAACGGCATGATCGTTTTGATTTAATGCCGTTTGGATTGTTTCTACGGTTTCTGGCAGAGAGTCGAGTAACATTCTTAGCATATCTAAGGCGAGGCCAGCCTTATGATTGGCTTGAGTTAAGCATAAATCCCAGTTCAAAGTATGCAGATCAAAATGGGTAAACTTAGGCCTGGTGATCCAGCGATGGATAACGTCTTTAAGCGCAGCTTCATCAATCGGTTTGGGTAAGTATCCATCCATACCACTGCCTAATATCAGTTCTCGTTCTTCGGCAATTGCATGTGCTGTCACGGCGATAATCGGTGTGTTGCGGTTCATCGAGCCTTGACGAATGAGTTTTGTCGCACTGATACCATCGGTGCCCGGCATCTGAATATCCATAAAAATCAGATCGAAAGTACGGGTTTTGGCTTGCTTAACCGCTTCATTACCATTGTTGACTGCGACCACAGTTGTCACCAGTTCGCTTAATAAGGTATCAATTAGTTTTAAGTTGGCAAAGTTATCATCCACCGCTAATACGCTTAAGGACTGGCGTGCTGCCGGCGCAGTTATTGTAACGGGAGTGATAATGTTGTACTCCATCGGCGGGTAAATTAAGTTGTGGGCAAGTTGGTGCTCACTTATTGGTAGCGATAGCACCACATCGGCATTGGGACGAATAAACTGGGTCAAGATGTCTTGTTCTTGGCAATCGAATAACACCACAAGACAGTCTGTTTTAGTTTTTGCAAACGTTAAAGTGTCCACTAATTGCGCTGGATTACTGAACCCATGACAACTTAGCAGCACATAATCATATTTGCCTTCAACAGTGTTGAGCGTAGCTAATAGGCTTGGAATATGTTGGTGATGGGTGACACTGGTATCCCATTGTTGGAGTTGGCGACTTAATACTGAGTGAGTCAGTACGCGGGGTTCGTAAAGCAACACGGTTTTATTTTTGAGTTTTTCAAGCGGCAGTGAATCCACCATTTGAAACTGGCCTAAGCCGAGTGGCAAACTAAACCAGAAGTTAGAACCTTTCTCTGGCGATGAGGTAAAACCAATATGGCCGCCCATTTGATTAACTAAGCGTTTAGTGATGATAAGACCAAGCCCTGTACCGCCAAAGCGGCGCGAAATGGAGGAGTCGGCTTGACCAAAAGCTTGGAATAAAAAGTCTTGTTGGCTCTCATCAATACCAATACCCGTGTCCACCACATCACAGCGCAGTACCACTTGCTCATCCGACTGGCTTTGCAGTTCGATTTTAACCATCACACTGCCAGAGTCAGTAAATTTAATGGCGTTACCGACTAAGTTATTAATAATTTGGCATACACGCATAGCATCGCCATGGACGCTATCAGGAACATCGGCAGCAATATCGACGACTAGTTCTAGGCCCTTAGCCTGAGCGCTTGTTGAAATCAATGTTATTGCATCACTTATAGTTTCTCTAAGACCAAAGGGCATGTTTTCTAACACCATTTTACCGGCTTCAAGCTTAGAGAAATCGAGGATATCATTGATGATACCTAAAAGATTAGTGGCACTGCGCTCGATGGTTTTAATGTAATCCAATTGGCTTGAATGCAGAGGCGTTTTAATCAGTTGCCGGGCAAAGCCGATAACGCCATTAAGCGGAGTACGTAACTCGTGTGACATATTGGCTAAAAACTCAGATTTAATCCTGCTGCCTTCTAAGGCGCGTTTTTTGGCTAAATCTAACTCGACGTTTTGGATTTCAATCTGCTCTAAGGTTTCGCGTAAGTCTGAGGTGGCTTGGTCGATATTTTGTTGCATTTCATCATGGTATTCCGACAGCGAACCCGCCATGGCATTGATACCGCGCTTGAGTAAATCGAGTTCACCAATCAAATTACCGTTTAAGCGCGCATCTAATTTACCCTCACGGATTTTCGCGACAACGCGCACCATTTCAGTAATGGGGCGAGTCACATTTTTTACTAGGCGGAAAGTAAAGAGTAAGTTCAATTGCACGCCAATCAACACGATAATAAAGGCCGCAACGGCGGCTCTATGTTGTTCGAGTAAGGCGCGCTCTTTATTGATAATAATTGAAATGTAGCCTAATAACGGCCCATTATCTGTGGTGACATCGAAACTTGCGGGAACCATGAGTGAAGGCGTAATAGCAAAAATGGGTGTGCGTAAAATAAGGCTGTCGCCCACCTGTTCTACTTCTGTTTTATGCAGGGTATTGAGGGCTTCTTTATAGCGCATGGTTTCAAAATCTTTGTGGTAGTGTGAGGTCACAAAGAGTTGGTTATTGATATCAAAAATGGCGATGGATTTTACTAACGTCGACTTATTAAGTTGCGCCGCGGCGAGTAAGCGCTTGGTTGCCTCGCGATCCTTTGCCGCTAAACCGACTTCACTGGCAATGGACAGCGGTTCAATAATATTGCTGCCCTGTTCGATGAGCGTATCTTCGAGCTCATAAAAGCGGTTTATGGTAAAGTAGCTCCCTAAAAGGATACCGACCAAGATTGTTGGCGCCAGCGCCAGCATAAGAACCCAAGAACGTAGGCTGTATTTGGTCATGTTTTTTACAGGGTTCATAGCAGCGGCGGTTTTTCCCATGATATAGATGAAGATAATTTTATAAGACTGCCAGAAAGAGGGCGGTCTTTGCCAGTATTTTATTGATTTAGAGACCGAAATGGCGCAATTTTTTAAAGCAAAACCCAATAGTTCCAAACAGTTGTCAGCTAAGTTGTCGTTGAGCGTAAATCAGCTTGATCACTTAGGGGCTGGTATCGCACAACATCAGGGTAAAGTCGTGTTTATCCCTGGCGCATTACCTAATGAAGTGGTGACTGTTCAGTTTACTGAGCAAAAGAAAAATTATGCCCGCGCTAAGCTTATCAACATAGATACAGCCAGCGCTGAGCGAGTAACGCCCGAGTGCCCACACTATCACACCTGTGGTGGTTGTGACTTGCAACATATGTCATTAGCGGGTCAACGCGAGCATAAAGAAGCCGCGCTGTTGGATATTATGGCTAAGTTTGCCGGTGCCGAAGGTGGCGCTTTATCGCCTGCATTAACGGGTGAGGGCTGGCATTATCGTCGCCGCGCCCGACTTGCAACCTTATTTGATAAAAATACCAAGCACTTAAGTTTAGGTTTCCGTGCTGCTAGCAGTAGCAATGTGGTGCCTATTAGCCAGTGTCCAGTGTTAGCTAAACCGTTATCCGATTTAATTGTGCCGTTTGCTAAGTTGCTGAATCAATTATCAGCTAAAGCGAGCTTAGGCCATCTTGAATTGATTGCTGCCGATAATGGTCATTTCGCCGTGCTACGCGTGACTAAGATTTTAAACGATAAAGATATCGCTAAGCTGTCAGCTTTTGCTGAGTTACATCAAATTCATATTTGTCTGCAGGACAATGAAGGCCAGTTTCAAGGTATTGGCGCTGAGTTAGTGTTACCGGTTTATCAGTTGTTAGATGAAAATGCACCGTCCAATGCGGTGAGTTTAAGCTTTACGCCCGGTAACTTCGTGCAAGTGAACGGACAAATAAACAAGGCTATGGTCGCTCAGGCGATGGATTGGCTAGCCCCCACCACGGGTGAGCGCATTTTAGATTTATTTTGCGGCATGGGAAATTTCAGTTTGCCCTTAGCAAAAATGGGCAGCGATGTGATTGGCGTCGAAGGGGTTGCTGAAATGGTGACGCGGGCTCGCGTCAACGCAAAAGCCAATAATCTTGATAACTTAACCTTTTATCACGGTGATTTAAGTGCGGATTTATCCCTTGAGCCTTGGATGGGGAAAATCGATAAATTACTGCTCGATCCCGCCCGTGCGGGTGCTTTTGAAAGCTTGCAATGGCTGAAAAAAATGAAACCGCGAAAAGTGGTGTATGTTTCTTGCAACCCAGCAAGTTTAGCCCGCGACAGTGCCGTATTGTTAGATCATGGTTATAAACTACAACAGTTGGGGCTTATTGATATGTTCCCGCAAACACATCATATTGAAGCGATGGCACTGTTTGAGTTAACCAAGTAAATTGAATTATTTAGGTAAGTAATTCGTTGGAAAAATATAAAAACGAAATATTTACTCCAGTTAGGTTTGACAAGTTCACGCCAATGCTGAAGATAGAAGAGCTTAAGTGGTGCCCACTTTCTCTGAGCACAGATAAGGAAATAAAGTAGATGGTCTCTGTTCGCGAAGCGCATTTTAATGATCCTGACTTTCAATTAGAAGATTGGGTGGCTCGCTATGTTGGTCATGCCGATGAAGCGCAGATGCTGCTCTCCTTAATTGGGCAGATTGATGCCTTGCCCGCTCAAAGCCCCGCAGCGAAGAGAGAACTACTCGAACGTGCCCGCGAGATGGTCGAAATCCTTGCGCCGATGAATATGGATATCGAAACCTTACAGGCAGCGATTCTATTTGTGGTGTTAGATGCAGGCTTATTGACCGAAGAAGCGATTCAAGAGAAATTTGGTGAGCCGTTGGCTCGTCTGGTCGCGAGTGTCGTGACCATGAATGCCATTGGCGCGCTGAAAATTAATCCAAATAGTCGCTCAACCGAACCGCAAATCGACAATATCCGCCGCATGTTACTGGCAATGGTCGAAGATGTGCGCGCTGTGGTGATTAAACTGGCTGAGCGTGTGTGTTTGCTACGCGCAGTAAAAAATGCCGACGAAGAAACAAGAGTATTGCTGGCCCGCGAAATTGCCGACATTTATGCGCCACTGGCCAATCGTTTAGGTATTGGTCAATTAAAGTGGGAACTGGAAGATATATCGTTTCGTTATTTGCATCCAGACACCTATAAAGATATCGCTAAGCAGTTAGATGGCAAACGACTCGATCGTGAAATATTTATCGACAAGTTTGTTAGCCAGCTACAACAACGCCTTGATGAAGATCAAATTCGCGCTAAGGTCTATGGTCGGCCAAAACATATCTACAGTATCTGGCGAAAAATGAAGGGCAAGCACCTTAAATTTGACGAGCTGTTTGACGTGCGCGCGGTGCGTATTGTGACTGAACGCTTACAGGATTGTTATGGCGCATTAGGTGTTGTACATACCCTTTGGCATCATATTCCGCGCGAATTTGATGACTATGTGGCTAACCCTAAGCCTAACGGTTACCAATCAATTCACACCGTAGTGGTGGGGCCTGAGGGTAAAACCGTTGAAATTCAAATCCGCACCCAAGACATGCATGAAGATGCAGAGCTGGGCGTTGCGGCGCATTGGAAATACAAAGAAGGCCATCATTCTGGTAAACAAAGTGGCTACGAAGAGAAAATTAACTGGCTGCGTAAAATTTTGCAATGGCAAGAAGACGTGGTCGAAAGTGGCAACTTGGTTGAAGAAATTCGCAGCCAAGTGTTTGAAGACCGAGTTTATGTGTTCACCCCAAGTGGTGAGGTCGTTGACTTACCTCTGGGCTCAACCGTGCTCGATTTTGCTTACTATATCCATTCTCAAGTTGGGCATAAGTGTATTGGCGCAAAGGTCGATGGCCGTATTGTGCCGTTCACCTATCAGGTTGAAACGGGCGAGCGTATCGAGATCATTACCTCGAAACAGCCTAACCCTAAGCGTGACTGGCTCAATCCCAATTTAGGTTATATCCGTACTTCGCGAGCGCGTTCGAAAATCCAGCATTGGTTTAAGCAGCAAGACAGAGATAAAAATATTATCGCTGGTAAAGAAATGCTGGAAACTGAGTTAGCTCGGGTTTGCCTTAAAATTAAAGACGCCGCCATTGCCGTTGAGCGCTTTAATATGGCGAGTATGGAAGACTTACTGGCGGCCATTGGCGGCGGTGATGTGCGTCTACATCAAGTGGTTAACCATATTCAAAGCCGATTGCGACTTGATGAAGTATCGGAAGAAGATGCCGTCGAAGAGCTTGTAAAGAAAAGTCAAAATAAACCTATTTCAAACAGCCGCGGCCAAGGCCAAGTAGAGGTCAATGGTGTCGGTAATTTACTTAACCATATTGCCCGTTGCTGCCAGCCCGTTCCCGGTGATGAAATTTTTGGTTTTATCACCAAGGGGCGTGGTATTTCGGTGCATCGCGCTGATTGCGAACAAGTTAAAGAGTTAATGCGAGTTCACCCTGAGCGCGGTGTTGAAGTGGTTTGGGGCGAAAATTACTCTGGTGGCTACCGCATGCGTTTGCGGGTATTGGCCCACGATCGCAGCGGATTATTACGTGACCTAACCTCAGTGCTAGCTGCTGAGAAATCCAATGTATTGGCTATGAGCTCGTCATCGGACACTAAAAACCAGACAGCGGCGATAGAGTTAGAATTAGAGCTCTATAACCTCGATGGTTTATCGCGGGTGTTATCTAAACTGACACAAGTCGATAGCGTGATAGAGGCAAGACGGCTTTAAGTATTATTCACTACAGTAAAAAAGCGGCAGGGCGAATTTCACCTGCCGCTTTTTTATTTTATGGGGAATTGTGCGGCATGGCCGTACGTCATTTCAGCTATTGAGAGCTTAGCTTGTTCTTATACCATGGATACAGGGGCGCCATGGCATCCACTCACCGACACGGTGAATAGAAACCTACGGTTTCAGAACTTATGAACGAGAGCTATGGATGGCGAACTGGCAGTTAAACAGAGATGTTGTTCAAGTCCATCCTTGGATACTCGACCGCCCCGTCCGTGGGGCGATCATCTCGTTAATTTCTTGATTGGCAGCCTATTCCCATTCGATGTCTTGCAATAAAAAGTGTTACGGGTGTTCCCACTTTTCTCTAATTGATATTTTATCTTTTTTCAGGGCAACGAAGGCTTGGCTATTGATATTTTCAACCGCTCATTGTCACAAAACAGCACATTTTTATCACACTGAATCTGTGCCAACTTGCTCATTCGCTCAGCTGCCTGAGCTGTTGCCCGTTGAAAGCCTAATAGGCCCAGAGCTGCAGAAGCAGCATCCGTCACGCTAATGGCATGGGCGTCTTGTACTGTCAGCAATAAGGCGTTGGTGAGCTCGGCATCACAGACGTTTTCCAGCTTACGGGTCGCGGTGTCGACGCTGTTCCAGTTTCTTAACTTGACTGTACTGCGGCCATGCGGCCATAACACTTCATCGCTATCTAGCTGGATTAATCCTTTGGCAACAGCGCCTGTAATGGCCTGGTCTACAGTGCGTTTAATTTTGGCGCCAACCCGTGTCAAGCCAGCAGCATTAGCTAAACGAGTAGCAACTAGGCTGGCGAATATTGGGTATTCGGTTTCAACAATACGCTCCACTGCATACACCAACATACTTAAAGGAATGGCGCTGAAATCATCGACATGCGGAATATTGAGCTTAGACACATCAGCTTTTTTATAGGGCGTAGTGCAGGCTTCAAATTCTGGTTGTTCTTCTTCAACCCGCATTATTGGCGTTGCAATGGTCTCTGGCGCAGCAACTTTGTGTTTCACTTGTCTGGTACTAGTGGCTTGTGCTGCCATTGTTACCATCAGTTCGTCATGTTGGGTTATGGCTTTGTCTATGAGTACTTTCAGGCGATGTAATTCTGCCTCTGGATCTCGAAACCAGTCAGTGGACCAAATGCGTTTAAAGCTCCAGCCAAGGCCTTCCAGTACACTTTGCCGCAACCTTTCGCGGTCGCGTGCCGAAGTTGCTCCATAATAGCCAGCGCCGTCATATTCCAGCGCCAATACAAATTTACTGGGGTCTTCAGGATGCTTGATGGCTAAGTCGATGTAGTAACCTTGACTGCCGACTCGGGTGGCTACCTGATACCCTAAACGTTGAATTGCCTGATGCAGTAGGGCGCCAAAAGCAAAGTTTTGTTCCTGCTGTTTTTCATAGGCTTTGTTCAATTGGCCTGATTCGGCAAACTGCAAAAAGATTTGCAGTGAACGCACACCAAAAGGGCTGTCTGCGCCAACTTTCAGTTCATCACCTTTGAAGTTGGCAAACACTTCCATTGCCAATCGCGCACGTGAAATCAGTACGTTTAACCGCCGTTCGCCGCCTGGTTTGTTCAGAAGGCCAAAATTCTGGCTCAGCTGGCCTGTGCTGGTTTTGCCGTAACAAATGCTGATCAAAATAACGTCGCGTTCGTCACCCTGCACGTTCTCCAGGTTCTTTACAAAAAACTCATCACCACCTGCATGTTGCGCAAAGAATTCGTCAGTTTCTGGCTGTAAGCGTCGCTCTTTTTCCAGCTCAAGCAAGATAGCATCTCGCTGCGAAAGGCTAAACGCAACCACGCCTAACGATAGGTGAGATTTAGTTAAAGCGTGATTCAGTACTGCTGCAACAACAGCTTTTACTTCGCCAGTATTAGTGCGAGAGCTGCCTTTGTCGTAATGCGTTTCAGGTAAATAATGAAACTTCAGCCCTGTTGCATCGGGGTGAAAGCCTGGGCTTGGAAAGGCCACTAACTTGTTTTTATAAAACTGGTCGTTGGACACTGCGATCAGTGAATCGTGGCGAGAGCGGTAGTGCCAGCGCAGCATTTTGCTTGCCGCACCACGGGCTTCCATTAATGCCAGAATACTTTCCATTTCTGCGGTGGCGCTGCTTTCCAGTTCCTCCTCTTCCAGTTCAACGGCTTTACCAAACAGGTTGCTTGGTGGCATTTGCTTACTGTCACCTACCACAATTACTTGCTGCCCGCGCAGCATTGCGCCTAAGGCATCGGGTGCTGGAATTTGACTCGCTTCGTCAAAAATCACCAGGTCAAAATCTAACGCACCTTGTTTTAGGTAGGTGGCGATGGACATAGGGCTCATCATAAAAATAGGTTTTACTTGCTGGATCACGTTACCTGCTTCAGCCAGCAATTTCCTAATAGGAATATGACGTTTTTTCTTACCTAGCTCACGCAGTACTAATTCCATTTCACCTTTAGCTGTTTTCTTCGGCAAGCGCTCGTACAGACTATTTACTAAAAACTCTTGGGCGAAAAATAAACTGTTACCATCAATACGTTTAAAGTCGCGTAGGCTTTGTTCATGTTTATTGCGGTCAAATTGCCGTATTGCTTCTGAGCTGTCATAGGCATTGTTAACCAGACCAGAATAATAGCTAAGTTCGAATACCGTCATTAGCAAGTCTGAGGCTGCATGCCATGAGTACGCCAGTTTAGTGAAGTCCTTAATGTTATAAGGCTCAAACGCCTTAATAATCTGGTTGTAGCGCGCAAAATCGTAAAATAAGGCTGAGTTTTTCCAGCCATCTAACAAAGTATTGAGCTGCGCAAATTGCATTGCTGCTAAATCATGGTTTGGATTGCTGTCGGGGATTTGTATCAGCTCTTGCAGCGTTTGTGCTTGCACTGCAATAGCGTTACAAAGTGCAGTCAGTGAGTTTTTCTGGTCACGCAGCAGCTTTTTATCAACACCTTTATCAATCAGTTCAGCCAATGACTGCGACAATTCAACACGGTTTACCTTTGCATAAAAGGTGTTTATCCAGCTGTGAATTTGCGTTAATTCATTGTGCTCCGAAAATTCGCCTTGCCACTGCGGGCCAAAAGCTTCAGATAACAGGGGGTGGTAGCTAGTTAGCTCTTTTTTCGTGCTTTGGTAAGTTAAAGCAGTATCTAATGCAGTAAGCCAGTCGGTAGACGAAGTGGGCAGAGCGCCAAGCCAAAGCCCTGCTAGCTGTGCTTTGGCTTGGCGATAGCTGGACGACAGGAAGCGCCACCATTTATCTGTTTTGCAAATCAAGCCTTGGCGAATACTCAGCAAATCGGCATCCAGCGCCTGCGTGATAAAGTGCTGTTCGCAGCTGGCTTTGAGTGATAAGAAATTGGCCAGACAAGACAGGCCGTTATCGATCCGCTTTTTTTCTAAAGCCCATATGGGGATATTTACTTTAATGCTTTTAAGATCCGGTACTTCGGATAGCCAGCTCGTTGTTGAAATCAGCGGTGCGACTTGTTGCAAGCTTTGTGGTTTATCAAGCTGCAGAAAAACACTGACGGTTTGAGTTTGCGTATCAAGTTGGCTAAGCAACTGGCATATTTCTGCCAAGGTAGAGGTTAATGCCTGCTGCAATGCAGGTGAAAAGTCAGTGCGACCAGACCTCGCAAATGGATGCGCTGCAGGTATGCCAATGCGTGCTAGGTGCTGTACTAATTCCGTAACCAGTTTCCTCGCATTACTGTATTCCTCAGCTGTCCATTGTTCGAAGTAGCTAAAGGGGAGGGCTGGTAAGGAGTTGTCGGGATCCTTTGTTTTCAATTGCAGCAATGAGCCCAACGCTTCAATGTAATTGATACCGCTACGCAGAATAGGGGCTCGGATGGCATGCACATAAGCATCCAGCGAGGCTTTTGATTCCGCTAAATCTGAAAACTCTTGCTCCCGGTTTGCTGTTTGTGGCCGACCTTGCTCAAGTGACTCAGCAATAGAACCAAGCACAGATTTCTTGGTACTTTTGTGACTATGTAGTTCGAGTACGGCGTAGCCCATATGAGTTTCATCAAGGCGTTTTTTCACCACCTCAAGTGCTGCCATTTTTTGTGCAACAAACAGCACCTTTTTACCCAGCGCAACCGCTTCGGCAATAATGTTGGTGATAGTTTGGGATTTACCTGTACCTGGCGGCCCTTGAATGATCAGGTCCGCGCCAGATTTCATCGCCAAGATTGCTTCAATCTGGCTGGAATCGGCGTCTTTTACCAAGTGGAGTTTTTCTGGATGATTCAGATCTGCTGGATTGATCTCTGCATCGTGGGGAAAGCCATCACGAAATAAGCGGCCAATCAAAGATAACTGTGATGGTTTTTTTCCTTCCGGCCAGCCTGTAGGGTCCAAGTCCATGTACATTTGAAACTTGCCAAAAGAGAACAGCCCTAAACCAATTTTATCTTGATGCACCCGCCATGAAGGTTGCGCTGTAATCGCATCAGCTACCGCCTGATAATAATCTGTGATGACCATCTCATCAGAATAGGCGGGAAGCATTAACTTAAACTCAGTCCTTAGTTTTGCTGCTAAGGTCAGGTTTGAACCCAGATCTTCGCCTGTGTAGCGTAATTTGAAGCTATCTCTGGCTGATGAGCGCATTAGTTGAACAGGGATCAGAATTAAAGGCGCATATCTTGAAACCGATGAGTTTGTTGGCTCATTCCACTGTAAAAAACCAAGTGCTAAATACAGAACCTCGACACCTTGCTCTTGCAGCATGGTATGGGCTTCGGTTTCCAGTTTCAGCAGGGCTTTATCCAGCTTGGCGGGCACTAATCCGGTTTGTAGGTATTTGTCGGTGAAGCGGGCCGCTCCCTTTTTCTGTTCGAGGTATAAATCAAGAGGTGGCAATTCCGAATCATCGTCGGTCTGAAAGAATGATCCTTCATCTTCGCTGTCGGCAATTTTTTGTTGATAAGCTTCTGGCAATGGTAAAAAGCTGAGTGTGTTTTCTTGCTCAACCAGCATTTCAAATATCTTGGCAGATTGCTCATCAATAATGTCGAGGGCTTTACTACCACTGCGGTAATTCAGCTGAGGGTTGGATCGAAGACCCATATCAAGTAATTCCAGACGCGCACGTTCCAGTTGCTGCTCAACAACCATAAAAATCCATCTCCGAGATATGCTGAACAGCAATAGTTTTCACTAGGTTTTTGCTGGTGGCGTTGGTTAAAAATCTACCATATCAATGGTTGTTTCTAAAAGCAATCTTGCGGATTATTAGAATGATAAGAACAAGTCGTGCAGGAAGTGAGTGGCTGGATATTAGTGTTAGGGGCCGTTAATAAATTTAACGATATTAGCTAAAGTTGATGGTGCTATTCGCATGAGATTACTGCTCATCTAATGACTCATCAAGAAAAATGTGTCCCAGCATTTCTGGGTATACTCTTTTGCCAGCAAATTGCCTAATCGGCCAGCCTTCTTGGAGCTATTAAGCTCTAAGGAATGATTTAAGCAGTAACGCCATGCTAATTGATCATGAATATGGCTCATGTTCTAGGTGAAATAAAACCGTTTTTGTTCATGTGCCGAACCACGTATAAATGACTCCAAGCGAAATATTAGACAAGCTTGAAGTTGCACCCTAGCTAAGCCATTAGGACTTAAGTCATCGGTGCTTAAGTTAAAAGCAAATAGCCCCAAAAGACTGTGAGACAACTGAGTGAGAATCTCAGGACAGAACCTCAGACAGAACATGAATAATGTCTATCAGAATCAGGTCTAGAAGCTAAAAGCGCAGGGTATAAACTCAGATTTGAAATCAGACAATTGGATACTGGATCACTATGAATAACCATTTTACATTTACGATTAACAGCATTTGTCTTGATGAAAATTATTATCCGTCAGATAAGACGCGTATCACCACCAATTTTGCTAATTTGGCCAGAGGTAGTCATCGCCAAGCGAATTTACGTAATGCGTTAAAGATGATTGATAATAGTTTTAATGCCTTAGCGCATTGGGATAACCCCAAGGCTGATCGTTATACTGTCGAACTCGAAATCATCTCCGTTCATATGGATGTTGATGGTAGTGGCCAAACTTTCCCATCGATTGAAATTTTAAAAACTAATATTGTTGATAGTAAAACCAATAAGCGCATTGAAGGCATTGTCGGCAATAACTTTTCTTCTTATGTCCGTGATTATGACTTTAGTGTCTTGCTGGCAGAGCATAACAAGGGCCAAGCCAAATTTAGTATCCCAGATAATTTTGGTGAACTGCACGGCAAGCTTTTTCAGTATTTTGTTAATTCAGATGCTTATAAACAGAACTTTAATAAGCCACCGGTTATCTGTCTCAGTGTGTCGGACAACAAAACCTACCATAGAACTGAAAATCAGCATCCCGTATTAGGGGTTGAATACCAACCCAATGAGTCTTCTTTAACTGAGCAATATTTCCAAAAAATGGGCTTGCAGGTACGCTATTTTATGCCACCCAATAGCGTGGCGCCGTTAGCCTTCTATTTTTTTGGTGATTTACTCAATGATTACACTCACCTTGAATTGATAAGCACCATCAGCACTATGGGCACCTTTCAAAAAATCTATCGTCCTGAGATTTATAATGCCAATGCTGTTGCCGGAAAATGCTACCAACCTAATTTGAAAAACCTAGATCATTCACTCACTCAAATTGTTTATGACCGAGCAGAACGTAGCCAGTTAGCGAATGAGCAAGGTAAATTTGCTGCGGAGCACTTTATCAAACCCTACCAAACGGTACTTGAGCAATGGTCAGCTAATCATTTGTAATCGCTCAGCTTAATCGCATCGTTTAACTGCTCTGTTTACGGCGCTATTTAATCGCTTGATTAGATTGTTATATTCAATCATTACGTTAAAAGCTAATCCCAATTTACGGTATCAATATTATGACTAAATCAGTTAACAAAACACTTAGCAAAACACTGTTACCGACTTCAACTGCTGGCAGTTTGCCTAAACCTTTATGGCTTGCAGAGCCTCAAACACTTTGGTCGCCTTGGAAATTACAAGGTGAAGAGTTAGTTGTCGGTAAACACGATGCACTGCGTTTGTCATTACAAGATCAACAGCACGCAGGTATTGATATTGTTAGTGATGGCGAGCAAACGCGGCAACATTTTGTTACTACCTTTATTGAGCATCTCAATGGCGTTGATTTTTCCAAACGTAAAACCGTAAAAATTCGTGACCGCTATGATGCGAGCGTACCCACGGTTGTTGGCCCAGTGAGTCGCCAAAAGTCTGTTTTTGTTGAAGATGCCAAATTTTTACGTCAGCAAACCACGCAACCAATTAAATGGGCGCTACCTGGTCCCATGACCATGATAGATACGCTTTATGATGACCATTATAAAAGTCGCGAAAAGCTCGCGTGGGAATTTGCCAAAATTCTGAATGAGGAAGCCAAAGAATTAGAAGCGGCGGGTGTTGATATTATTCAATTTGATGAACCTGCTTTTAATGTGTTTTTTGATGAGGTCAATGATTGGGGCATAGCGTGTTTAGAGAGAGCGATTGAAGGGCTTAAATGCGAAACCGCGGTACACATTTGTTATGGTTATGGCATCAAAGCCAATACCGATTGGAAAAAAACCTTAGGCTCAGAATGGCGCCAATATGAAGAGGCTTTTCCTAAACTGCAAAAGTCGAATATCGATATTATCTCGCTAGAATGTCATAACTCCCATGTGCCAATGGAGCTACTTGAGCTCATTCGCGGTAAAAAAGTCATGGTTGGCGCGATTGATGTCGCAAGCAATACCATAGAAACGCCAGAAGAAGTTGCAGACACGCTGCGAAAAGCCCTTAAATTTGTTGATGCCGACAAACTCTATCCTTGTACCAACTGCGGCATGACGCCTTTATCCCATCACGTCGCAAGAGGTAAACTCAATGCCTTAAGTGCAGGCGCTGAGATAGTCAGAAAAGAACTCTTGGCACTAAAATAAGACGCGTTAAGTGCTGCTGTATGTTTTACCGCAGCATGTTTTATAGCAGTATGAGTCCAGCTTTGTTGAAGGGATATTGACGTTGGTGTTAAAAAAACGGGATTGGTATCTTGATACCAATCCCGTTGTTCATTTCTAAACTCTTACATTTAGTGCTTAGGCTTAGTACTTTGCCTCAGCGCTTATTCACCAAGTTTTGGCGTACGCGCGGGGATCATGCGTTTACTACCAGTTGCTTCAAATGCAGCTGCAAACTTAAGCAGGTTGTTGTCATCATAGGCTCGGCCTGCGAAGGTTAAACCCACTGGCATGCCAATATCAGCCATCACGCCCATAGGCACTGTCACCGTTGGTACACCTAAATGACGAATCGCTAGGTTGCCGTTAGCGACCCAAATACCGTTGCTCCACGCAATATCAGCAGAAGCAGGATTAATGTGTGCATCTGCAGGGCCAATATCTGCCATGGTTGGAAACAGCACAGCATCGAGTTTGAGTGTATCCATCCAGTCTTCGAGATCTAGCTTGCGGGTTTTCTCTAAGCCGCGTAGACCATCGGGTATGCTGTCAATCTGGTCATAGGACTTAAGGCCTCGTTTGGCCATGTTGACGTACTCATCCATACCAGCGGCGAGATCGCCCTCACGGTTTGGTAGCGTGCCTAAGTCGTGCGGAAAAATTAAATGCCCCACCACATCTTCAAGCTTGTTGAGTTTAGGGTCATTATTGGCACGCAAGAATTCATCAAACGCCCAGCCCGAGAGTTCCCACAGCTCATCATTGAGGAACTCAGGCGTGACGATACCGCGATTAAACACGGTTGGCGTACCTGGTCGGTCACCTTCGCAATTTGATACCAGCGGAAAATCAACTTCAATGACTTCCGCGCCCGCAGCTTCTAGCGCTTGGCGCGCCGCTTCCCAGAGATCGATTACTGATGATCGAGTATTGATGCGCTGACCTGTCGGGCCGCCAATACCAGAGTTTTCGCTGGTGCCCGCCAATTCATCCTTATTGATGTACATGCGCGGCACACCGAAACGCTTACCTTTAAGCGTGTCGGTTTGAGCGGCAAGCTCCAGATAAGATGCTGGACGGACGCTTGATGCTTTAGGAATTTCGACCCAAGGCTGTAGACGCCAGAGGTCGCCACGGGTGATAGGGTCATCCGCCACGATAACGTCAAGCACTTCGAGCATGTCTGCCATAGTACGAGTGTAAGGCACGACCACATCCATGGTCGGTGTTAACGGCCAGTTGCCGCGCACAGAAATCACCCCACGTGACGGGGTATAGGCGCACAGCCCATTGTTTGATGCCGGCCCACGCCCGCTCGACCATGTTTCTTCGGCAAGGCCGAAAGCTGAATAACTGGCAGCGGTACCTGTTCCTGCACCGTTAGAAGATCCCGAGGCAAAAGGTGCAGTAAGATACTCAGCATTGTATGGGCTTTCAGCGCGGCCGTAATGACCGCGCTGCATACCGCCATTGGCCATTGGTGGCATGTTGGTTTTACCTAAACAGATAGCGCCCGCAGCGCGTAGGCGCTCGACGGCAAAGGCATCGTATTGGGCAACTAAATTCTTAAACGCAGGGCTGCCAGAGGCCGCAGTCAGCCCCTTAACCAGATAGCTATCCTTGGCGGTGTAAGGAATGCCATCAAGTGGGCTAAGTGGTTCACCACGCGCTCGGCGTGCATCGGAAGCTTCTGCTTCTTTTAACGCATCGGGATTACGCACCACCAGCGCATTGAGCTTAGTCTGTGTCGCAGGGCCATCATAAGCCTCAACCCGCGCAAGATACGATTGCACCAATTCAACCGCTGTAGTGCGGCCCGATTCAAGTGCCGCCCGCAGCTCGGCAATAGAAACTTCTGTTACTTCAAACATTTTACTGCCTCCCGCTGAAAACCAATGGTGTTGCAACAACAGTGACATTAATTGTCATTCTGTGCTCCTTGAGATTACTTTCCAGAGGGGATCTGCTGGGTAATACAATGGATGTTGCCGCCACCTAATAAAATCTCGCGGGCAGGCACACCGACAATCTCATACTCAGGAAAAATTTCTTGCAGTTTTTGGGCGGCGATACCGTCGGTTGCAGGATCCAGTAGCGGGAAAACGATACGATTATTGGTGATTAAAAAGTTCACATAAGAACCCGCTAAGCGCTCACCCGCTGTGCGTGGTACGCCAGTGCCTTCTGTTACGCCTTGTGATTCCTCTTCTGTGCAATACAGCGGGCCCGGTTGTGGCAATAGATGGGTTTTTAACTTACGACCCTGTGCATCCACGGTGTTTTGCAGCACATCGAGTGCAGCTTTTGAGCGAGGATACTGGGGATCTGTTTCATCATCTGTCCAGTGTAAAACCACTTCGCCAGGGCGAGCAAAACAGCACATATTGTCAATATGCCCGTCGGTTTCATCCATGTACACGCCTTCTTGCAACCAGATAAACTGCTTAACATTTAAATAATCACGCAGTAATGCTTCAATCTGTTCTTTGGTTAGATCTGGGTTTCGGTTGGCGTTGAGTAAGCACTCGGCACTTGTCATACAGGTGCCTTCACCATCGACATGAATGGATCCCCCTTCAAGGATCAACGGCGCGTTGTAACGGGCAAAACTATGCTGCTTAAGCATCTGCTCTGCGACTTGCTCATCCTTGTCCCATGGCGAGTACAAACCACCGTTATCACCACCCCAAGCATTAAAGCCCCAGTCAACACCACGGCATTCGCCCGTGGCATTCACCACTATGGTCGGTCCGGTATCGCGAGCCCAGCAATCGTTGCTATTCATTTCGACTAAAGTGACGTGGGCAGGCATAACCGTTTTTGCCTCTGCCAAAAACGCCTTGGGCACACCCATATAAACAGGTGTCGCCGCGCCGATGGCATCGGCGACCTTAGCAAAGGTTGCCTGAGCATAAGCCCCTGCAGCGCGCCAGTTGTCGGGGCGATATGGCCAAATCATCCACACCGCTTGCTGCGCTGCCCATTCAGCGGGCATGTGGAAACCATCTTGATATGGCTTAGTTGCTAACTGCGTGGCATTCACTGTCACGTTTGTCATGAGTTTTGTCTCCAGTAATGCTGAAAAACTATCAGGGCGCGTCCTACCTAGGACGACAGAATAGAAATACACCTAACATCAATCAAATGAATAAATTGAATAACCGCATTCATTATGTAAAGAGTTAGGTCGACATTGCCACGTATGCACTTGGTGAGTTGTAGCTTCGTTGACATATTGCTGTATATCTTATCATTTAAGACGGCTTGCGCTAAAGACTTGTATGCAGGACATAGATGAGAATTTATAGGGCAAGTTTATTGCTTATTTAGATGAGTGCCATCACGAGATGGGGTAAATACTCTTTAGTTAAAATAAGTCACTCAGAGCTGATCTTTGAATCAAAATAGCGCTTTTATGTTACCTAACTTATCATTACCCTTTTATTTTAGTGTTCAGCTAAAGCTGCTGAGGCGTATTCTGGTTGTTTTTCTCAGTATGAGCACGTTTTAGTATTTATCTTTAAAGGATATCAGCATGACTTCCCATACTGCCCCATCAACCTCATTTTCGACTACCGAACCTTTTACTACCAAGCTTTCAACAACGGATGTTGAACCGCTGCTTAAGATTATGGAGACATTGCGCGACCCACAAACAGGTTGTCCGTGGGATAAGGCGCAAACCTTTCAAACGATAGTGCCTTTTACCTTAGAGGAAGCCTATGAGGTCGCTGACACCATAGAGCGTTTAGCGTGGGATGAGTTACCCGATGAGCTAGGGGATTTGTTATTTCAAATCGTATTCTATTGTCAGCTAGGTAAAGAGCAAGGCAAATTTGATTTTGCCACTGTGATAGAGAAAATCAGCGACAAGCTCACTCGCCGTCATCCCCATGTATTTGATGATAAAAATTTACAAATTGGCGATAGTGCCCAAGCGATGAAAGCCAATTGGGAGGCGATTAAAGCGACTGAGCGTGAACAAAAGGCGCAGCAAGTGGCGGGTGAAACCCAAGCTGATATTGTGGTTTCAGCGTTAGATAATATTCCTCGTACCCAACCTGCGCTGTCGCGCTCAATCAAAATTCAGCAGAGGGTGGCGCGAGTCGGATTTGATTGGGCCGAGCTTGAGCCTGTGGTCGCTAAAATCCACGAAGAAATCGATGAAGTGTTGCATGAAGTCAATCAACCCGAGCAAGACCAAGCAAAAGTGCAGTCCGAAATGGGCGACTTATTATTTGCAGTGGTGAATTTAGCTCGTCATCTTAAGGTCGACCCAGAGCAAGCATTACGTCAAGCCAACCTTAAATTTGAACGCCGTTTTCGTGGTGTTGAACAGTTGGCGAGTGACAGCGGTAAAAGCATGCAAGAGCATACATTAATGGAGCTAGATACCTATTGGGACCAAGTAAAAGCAACCGAGCCAAGATAAACGGCAAATTATCCCGATTGGTGTTTGTCGAATCGCCTCGTCTTTGGTATACTACTGCCCCGTCCTAGTGCTTTCTTACAAGCACGTATTTTCAAACTCATTTTCTCAGGTTCAGCATGACTACAAGGTATATCTTCGTTACTGGTGGCGTGGTTTCATCACTAGGTAAAGGCATTGCAGCAGCGTCATTAGCGGCAATTTTAGAGGCCCGCGGTCTCAATGTAACCATCATGAAACTGGACCCTTACATTAACGTTGATCCGGGTACCATGAGCCCAACCCAACATGGCGAAGTATTTGTTACTGAAGACGGTGCAGAAACAGATCTCGACTTGGGTCACTACGAGCGTTTCATCCGTACTAAGATGAATCGTCGTAACAACTTCACTACCGGTCGTATTTACGAAGAAGTATTGCGTAAAGAACGTCGTGGCGATTATTTGGGCGCAACCATTCAGGTTATCCCACACATCACTAATGCGATTAAAGAAAAAGTATTAGCAGGTGGCGAAGGCCATGATGTAGCTATCGTTGAAATCGGTGGCACTGTGGGTGATATCGAATCCTTGCCATTCCTTGAGGCTATTCGTCAGCTCGGTGTTGAGTTGGGTCGCGATCGTACTCTGTTCATGCATTTAACCTTAGTGCCTTTCTTAGGTGCTGCTGGCGAAGTGAAAACTAAGCCAACGCAACATTCTGTGAAAGAACTGCGTTCAATCGGTATTGCCCCAGACGTGTTAGTTTGTCGTGGCGACCGAGCGGTACCTGCTAATGAAAAAGCCAAGATTTCGCTATTCTGTAACGTTGAAGAACGTGCGGTTATTTCATTAAAAGATGTTGATAGTATTTATAAAATCCCAGCCTTGTTACGTTCACAAGGTTTAGATGATTTAGTGGTTAAGCGTTTCGGTTTAGAATGCCGTGAAGCCGACTTGTCTGAGTGGGAAAATGTGATTTATCAAGAAGCTAATCCAAACGGCGAAGTCGTAATTGGTATGGTGGGTAAATACATTGAACTGCCAGATGCCTATAAGTCAGTCAACGAAGCATTAAAACATGCGGGCCTTAAAAACCGTGTGTCTGTGACGATTAAGTACATTGATTCACAAACCGTAGAAGCCAAAGGCGATGAAGTTTTACAAGGCTTAGACGGTATCTTAGTACCAGGCGGTTTCGGTGAGCGTGGTGTTGAAGGTAAGATACTTGCGGCAAAATTTGCCCGTGAAAACAAGTTACCTTATTTTGGTATTTGTTTAGGTATGCAAGTGGCTCTAATTGAATTTGCGCGTAATGTTGCTGGCATGGCCGATGCACATTCAACTGAATTTAATAAAGAAACACCATTCCCTGTGGTCGGTTTGATTACTGAATGGATTGACGAAGAAGGTAACCTAGAACAACGTCATGAGACGTCTGACTTAGGTGGTACTATGCGTTTAGGCGCTCAGTTGTGTCATTTACTTGATGGTTCTAAAGCCGCGCAAGCCTATAAAAGCAATAGCTGTGTAGAACGTCATCGTCACCGTTATGAAGTGAACAACAAATATAGAGAACGTTTAGAGCAAGCTGGCATGATTTTCAGTGGCTTGTCTTCTGATCGTAAACTGGTGGAAATGATCGAATTAAAAGATCATCCATGGTTTGTTGCGGGTCAATTCCACCCTGAGTTCACCTCAACTCCGCGCGATGGTCATCCATTGTTCGAAGGGTTTATTGCTGCGGCAAGTGTGCATCAAAAACGTGATTTAAAATAAGAATATTTGAGGCCGGACCCGCGACAGTGGGGCCGGCCTTTTGCTACACTCATCTGCTCGTTAACGATAAAACTTAATACCTCTGGGTATAACTCTGTGTATCAACGTCATCAGTATTGAAAGTAAGTTACAAATAGTATGTTGATGATTCAGTGCTATGTGGGAGATTTATTCCTATAGGTATTAATTTTTCTTTTATTTTTAAACTTAAATCGAGGGTGTTATGGCTAAGATTATTAATGTGATTGGTCGCGAGATTATGGATTCTCGTGGTAACCCAACTGTTGAAGCTGAAGTGCATTTAGAAGGCGGCTTTGTAGGTATGGCCGCTGCGCCTTCTGGCGCATCAACCGGTAGCCGCGAAGCGTTAGAATTACGTGATGGCGATAAAGGCCGTTATTTAGGTAAAGGCGTATTAACCGCCGTTGCTAACGTAAATGGTCCAATCCGCGCGGCATTACTGGGTAAAGATTCGACAGCTCAAGCCGAGCTTGATCAAATCATGATCGACTTAGATGGTACAGAAAACAAAGATAAGTTAGGCGCAAACGCGATTCTAGCTGTGTCTTTAGCGGCGGCAAAAGCGGCTGCAGCATTTAAAGGTATTCCTTTATATGCCCACATCGCAGAATTAAACGGTACACCAGGCCAGTATTCAATGCCTGTACCTATGATGAACATCTTAAATGGTGGCGAGCACGCCGATAACAACGTTGATATCCAAGAGTTCATGGTGCAACCTGTTGGCGCAAAAAGCTTCCGTGAAGCACTGCGCATGGGCGCTGAAATTTTCCATACGCTGAAAAAAGTGTTACACGACAAAGGCCTGAGCACTTCTGTGGGTGACGAAGGTGGTTTTGCACCTAACTTAGCGTCAAACGCTGATGCGTTAGCGATTATCAAAGAAGCGGTTGAGCTGGCCGGTTACAAGTTAGGAACGGATGTGACGTTAGCGCTTGATTGCGCAGCATCTGAATTCTACAAAGACGGCAAATACAATTTAGCGGGCGAAGGCAAAGTGTTTGATTCGCACGGTTTCTCTGATTTCTTAAAATCATTGGCCGATCAATACCCAATCGTATCGATTGAAGATGGTTTAGATGAATCAGATTGGGATGGTTGGGCTTATCAAACTCAAATCATGGGCGATAAGATCCAATTAGTAGGCGACGATTTATTCGTTACTAACACTAAAATCTTAACCCGTGGTATTGAAAACGGTATTGCTAACTCAATCCTTATCAAGTTTAACCAAATCGGTTCACTGACAGAAACCTTAGCCGCTATTCGCATGGCGAAAGAAGCGGGTTACACGGCAGTGATTTCACACCGTAGTGGTGAAACTGAAGATTCAACCATTGCTGATTTAGCCGTAGGTACTGCTGCAGGCCAAATCAAAACCGGTTCACTGTGTCGTTCTGATCGCGTGGCTAAGTACAACCAATTGCTGCGTATCGAAGAGCAATTAGGTGAAAAAGCCCCATACCGTGGTTTGAAAGAGATCAAAGGTCAGGCGTAATTTAACGTTTGATTTAAAAAGGCCACCACTTGGTGGCCTTTTTTGTTGTACTATCTGCGATATATTTTTTAAATCTAAGATACTGACGTTAATTCCGCCATGAAATTTTTTGTCATTACACTCATAGTGCTACTCGCTTTACTGCAATTTCGACTTTGGTCGGGAGATAATAGCTTGCCCGAATATTTCGTCCTGCAAAAGCAAATTGCCGCTCAGCAAGAGGGGAATGCCAAACTCAATGAGCGTAACCAAGTGCTTAAGGAAGAAATTATCGACTTGAAAAGTGGCTCTGAAGCCATTGAAGAACGTGCGCGCAACGAACTCGGTATGGTGAAAGAAGGTGAAACCTTTTATCGCGTCGTGGGTGGTGATCGCTCAGTATCTAATCCATCTCAGTAATGTGGAGTTAGGATGACAGCGTTAGAATGTCTCGATCATGGATTACCCACATCAGCTGATCTTGTACGTCAATCTGAGCATGCTGTGGTAGCGATAGTACCCGCTGCCGGTATTGGCAGCCGTATGGGCGCGGATAGACCTAAACAATACCTTGAAGTATGTGGCCAAAGTATTCTTGCTCATACCCTAGATAGACTACTTTTCCACTCACAAATTTCCCAAGTGATTGTTGCTTTACACTCCGATGATAATATTTTCGATTCTCTGCCACAGGCCGTACACCCTAAATTAACCAAAGTATTAGGCGGTGGCGAGCGCGCCGATTCTGTGTTGGCAGCCTTGCAGCTTGCACCGCAAAACAGTTGGGCTTTAGTACATGACGCGGCAAGACCGTGTTTAACTGTGAGTGATATCGATAAGTTACTCGCATCTCGAGTGCAATTCCCCCAAGGCGCAATTTTAGCCATGCCAGTACGAGACACCATGAAGCGTGCAAATCAACAGGGCGAGATAGGTAGCACGGTTTGCCGTGATAATTTATGGCATGCACTGACGCCGCAGTTGTTCAAGGCGCAGCAATTAAAAGGGTGCCTCAATGCGGCGATAGCAGCAGGGGTGGTCGTGACTGATGAGGCTTCGGCAATGGAATGGGCGGGGATATCACCTGGACTCGTTTCTGGCCGTGCCGACAATATTAAAGTGACGCACCCTGATGACTTGGGATTGGCTGAGCTGTTTTTAATGCGCGCATTAACGTCGCAGTAATCAAAACTAAACAATAAATTAGGAACAATAAATGAAGATCCGTATTGGTCATGGTTTCGATGTTCATAAGTTTGGCGCGGCGCAACCCCTCATTCTCTGTGGTGTTGAAGTCCCCTATGAAACTGGCCTAATGGCACATTCTGATGGCGATGTAGTGCTACATGCTATTTCTGATGCAATTTTAGGTGCATTGGCGCTGGGTGACATAGGTAAACATTTTCCTGACACAGATGCTGCCTATAAAGGGGCTGATAGCCGTGTATTGCTACGTCATTGCTATGCTTTAGCCCAAGCTAAAGGGTTTGAACTGGGTAATCTCGATGTCACCATCATAGCTCAAGCTCCTAAAATGGCGCCGCACATTGAGGCTATGCGCCAGATATTGGCCGCCGATTTAACCGCGCAACTTGACGACATTAACGTTAAGGCGACCACAACTGAACTGCTAGGATTTACCGGACGTAAAGAAGGTATTGCAGTGGAAGCTGTAGTACTGATGGTCCGTAAACACGATTAACTTGAGAGTAAAAGAGTCCCATGAGCGAATTACATTATCTGTATGGCAAGCCTTTAGGTACAGCAGATCTAAGAACCCAAAATAGCGATTTTATCGTGAAAGAGATTTTACCTTTTAGCCCAACGGGTGAAGGTGAACATCATATGCTGCATGTACGTAAAGAGGGTTTTAATACAGTACAAGTGGCTGAGATGATCGCTAAGTTCGCTAAAGTGCATCCAAAAGAAGTCACTTACGCTGGGCAAAAAGATAAAAATGCCATCACGGAACAATGGTTTGGTGTGCGTATACCGGGTAAAGAAACACCGCTTTGGAACGATCTTAATAACGAGCGTTTGACCATTTTATCAAGCAGCCGCCACAGTAAAAAACTACGTATTGGTGCTTTGCTGGGCAACCGCTTTATTTTAACGCTACGAAATGTCACCCACGTTGAAGACATTATTAGTCGTATCGAAAAAGTCGCTCAGATTGGAGTACCCAATTATTTTGGTGAGCAGCGTTTTGGTCACGATGGTAAAAACTTAGTCTTTGGTCGCCAAATGATGGCGGGTAAAAAAGTTAAAGATAGAAATAAGCGCAGCATGTATTTGTCTGCCGTACGCTCAAATTTATTTAATACCGTTGTGTCATACCGTTTAGCCAACCATGGCACTAAGCCTCTCGCGGGTGATTGTGTGATGTTAGCGGGTAGTAAAAGCTTTTTCGTGACGCCTGAATGGGATTTGGTCGTGCTGAAACGTCTGATTGAAAAAGATATTCAACTATCAGCACCATTGTGGGGTCGCGGCATGATGTTGCCTCAAGGCGAAGCCGCTGCGGTAGAAACTTTGGCTTTGACTGAGTTAGCTGAAGATTGTTATGGTCTTGAACATGCAGGATTAGAGCAGGAGCGTCGTCCATTGCTCCTTGAGCCGCAAGCGCTTAAGTATGAGCAAACAGCAGAGGGCTTAATACTAGAGTTTGTGTTGCCTGCTGGCAGTTTCGCGACATCGTTATTGAGAGAATTAGTTAATTATCAAGATGTGAAAGAGCAGCAATGGCAAGCGACACTGGTGCAAGAGCCTGCATCTGAGGCTACGAGTGTTGACATAGCGACTAATACGATAGCACCTAACACTGAAGCATCATCTAGCACTGAAGCTGCATCATGATCCGTATCCTTGTAAGTAATGATGATGGAATTCATGCGCCGGGTATCAAAGCGTTATCCGAGGCAATGGCTGAAATTGCCACAGTATTGACTGTGGGGCCTGATCGTAATTGTTCGGGGGCAAGTAACTCATTAACCTTGACTAATCCATTAAGAATTAATAGGTTAGATAGTGGTTATATTTCAGTCCACGGTACACCGACCGATTGCGTTCATTTAGCGATTCGAGAATTGTATGATGGCGAGCCCGATATGGTGGTTTCAGGCATCAATGCTGGCGCCAATATGGGCGATGATACCTTGTATTCAGGTACGGTTGCCGCGGCAATGGAAGGGCGTTTTTTAGGTTTTCCTGCCGTTGCCATTTCGCTTGATGGCCGAAAGTTTGAGCATTATCAAACTGCGGCTGTATATGCACGGCGGATAGTGCAAGGATTGCTCGCTCATCCTTTGGCGAAAGACCAGATTTTAAATGTCAACGTACCTGATTTACCACTTGAGCAAATCAAAGGCATAAGGGTCACTCGCCTTGGCGCTCGAGATAAGGCCGAGGGCGTTGTACGCACCCAAGATCCTGCAGGAAGAGAGATATTTTGGCTTGGACCTCCGGGGCAAGAGCAGGACGCGAGTGAAGGTACTGATTTTCATGCCATCGCTAATGGTTATGTTTCTATAACACCTTTGACGGTAGATTTGACCGCTTATGGACAAATATCGGCATTACAAAATTGGGTAGATAAAATATGACTCGAGTTGCCTTAACATCGGCAGTGAATTTAGCTAAAAAGCTTCATGAAGCGGGCATCCGCAATCAAGCCGTGTTAAAGGCAATATCGTGTACACCACGGGAAATGTTTCTCGATAATGCTTTAGCCCACAAAGCCTATGAAAATACCGCTTTGCCAATTGGGCAAGGGCAAACTATCTCCCAGCCTTATATTGTGGCTCGTATGACGGAGTTGCTGCTGCATAAAATGCCGCAGCGTGTGTTAGAGGTCGGCACGGGATCGGGCTATCAGGCGGCAGTGTTAGCGCAGTTAGTCCCACAACTGTGTACCATTGAGCGGATAAAAAGCTTACAAATTCAAGCTAGGCAGCGTTTAAAGCGCTTAGACTTACATAATGTATCATTCAAATACGGCAATGGTTGGTTAGGTTGGTCTAATCGCAGTCCGTTTGATGCCATTATGGTGACAGCGGCAGCGGCGACAATCCCCGAGGCGTTATTGTCACAACTCACTGAGGGCGGTGTGTTAGTTTTACCAGTCGGGGAAGATACCCAGCAATTGATGCGGATTACCCGAACAGCAGATCGCTTTAGCTCTGAAATTATCGAAACGGTTAAATTTGTGCCACTGATTAACGGGGAGCTGGCTTAATCTGGCATTATGGCCTTGTCCTATATCAATATTTTTTCGGCCGCACTTTTCTCATCATAAACAGTAATCCAACCCTATCAAGGAGTTTTTATTGTTAAATGCGGGTTTACTCTTAAACCTATGTTTTGTATTTCTGCTTGTAGGCTGTAGCTTTCAGGCCAGTCGTCCTGCACCTGTCGAAAATGCTTCCCATAGCTATGCTAAAAATGGCAGAGGCCACATTAAATCGAATTCATATAAAGTTAAAAAAGGTGACACGCTTTACTCTATTTCGTGGGCGGCAGGAAAAGATTTCTCTGAAATAGCTAAATTAAACCAATTAGATAACGCTTATACAATTTATCCCGGACAGGTGTTATCTCTCACAACGGTTAAGAATAGCGTTAAGTCAAAACCACCGACTATAGATAGCGGAGCCACGACGACTAAGGGCGGGCAGGGAGGTAAAGGTATTGCAGATCAGTCTGTTAAGTCGATTTCTAAAGCAGATGCCCGGTTAAAGCAAGAACAAAAAATAACACTTGATCAGAAAGTAAAGCCTGCGTACCCTGTAACAAGTTCAAAACAAATTGTTAACGATGTTCGGGGCGCACCTACTTCTACACTGCCAGCGAGCGTGAGTCAGTGGGAGTGGCCAGTAAAAGGAACATTAATAGGAACTTACTCTGCCAATGAGCAGGGAAATAAAGGAATTAAGATCGCTGGCAATCGAGGAGATATCATCAAAGCTGCTGCAGATGGGCGGGTGGTATATGCAGGAAGTGCTCTTCGGGGTTACGGTAATTTAGTTATTATTAAACACAGTGACGATTATCTGAGTGCTTACGCTCATACGGATACGATCTTAGTTAAAGAGAAGCAACATGTCCTCGCTGGACAAACCGTTGCAAAAATGGGTAATACAGGTGCTAATCGGGTAATGCTACATTTTGAAATTCGTTACCATGGAAAATCTGTAAACCCACTTACTTATTTACCTAAACAATGATTGTTTGGGGCCTTGTTGGCAAATGGAGGATATAAAATTGTAATAATTCAGCAATTTAATTAGGTTTGGGAGATTTAATCATGAGCCGCATAAATAGCACTGCCGCAAAAGCACTAGTCGATTTTTCCATTGAAACCACAGACATTGATCTGGAAAAAGACGCGAACCCCGATTTAGTCCAAGAGCTAGGTATAGAACAACAGGTTCAAGAAGACCTACAAAAAAATCTTGATGCCACTCAGCTTTATCTAGGTGAGATCGGTTTTTCCCCGTTGCTAAGCGCAGAAGAAGAAGTTTACTTTTCCCGTAAAGCTTTAAAAGGCTGTGCCAAATCCCGCAATCGCATGATCGAAAGTAATTTACGTCTGGTAGTTAAGATTGCACGTCGTTACAACAATCGTGGTTTAGCCCTGCTTGATCTTATTGAAGAAGGCAATTTAGGCTTAATTCGCGCCGTTGAGAAGTTTGATCCCGAAAGAGGTTTCCGTTTTTCAACCTATGCGACTTGGTGGATTAGACAAACCATTGAACGTGCCATTATGAACCAAACTCGTACTATCCGTTTGCCAATTCATGTTGTTAAAGAGCTGAACGTGTACTTACGTACTGCCCGCGAGTTAGCTCAAAAACTCGATCACGAGCCTACAGCCGAAGAAATCGCTGAAAAATTACAGGTTTCTAGTTCAGATGTTAGTCGTATGCTTAAATTGAATGAAAAAATTACCTCTGTGGATACCCCATTAGGCGGCGATAGCGAGAAGGCATTACTGGATATTTTAGCCGATGATGATAGCGTTGGTCCTGATTATAAAGTGCAAGATGAAGACATCTCTAACTCAATTGTTAAGTGGCTTAATGAGCTAAATACTAAGCAAAGAGAAGTATTAGCCCGTCGTTTTGGTTTGTTAGGTTATGAACCTTCTACGCTTGAAGATGTGGGGGCTGAAATTGGGTTAACTCGTGAACGCGTGCGCCAAATTCAAGTAGAAGCGCTAAAACGTTTACGGGACTTATTGGGATCACAAGGCCTATCGGTTGAGGCTTTATTTAGAGACTAAGGGCAGTTTTCTGCTTCTCTTTGGATAATCGCCAGCCATCCTATTGGCACTTGATGCGGTAAATAAAGTAAAACGCCCACGATTGTGGGCGTTATTGTTTTTACATTTCCATCAATATCAGCTTATCCAGCGTATTAATTCAACCAAGCCGTTTAGCTCAAACGCTTCAGCTCATAGAGTAAATCAAGTGCTTGTTTTGGACTTAGATTATCTGGGTTAATACTGCTTAACTTCGTTAACGCTGGGTTTTCAAGAGGCTCAGATAGCGCGAGTAAGCTTTGGATTGGCATTTTTGCGCCTTCTGATTGATGATCACGGCTCTCTAATTGTTGTAGCTTATGTTTGGCTGCTTTAATCACTTTACTGGGGACACCAGCCAGCGCTGCAACTTGCAAACCGTAACTTTTACTGGCCGCGCCTTCCTGTACTGCGTGCATAAAAGCAATGGTGTCTTCGTGCTCAATCGCATCAAGGTGCACGTTATAAATACCGGTAATGAGTTCAGGTAACTGAGTAAGCTCAAAATAATGTGTTGCGAATAAGGTCATGGCGCCGACCTGCTGGGCTAAATATTCTGCTGCTGACCAAGCGAGTGATAAGCCATCATAGGTGGATGTCCCGCGGCCAATTTCATCTATTAACACTAGGCTACTAGCCGTTGCATTGTGCAAAATATTTGCAGTTTCAGTCATCTCCACCATAAAGGTTGAGCGGCCAGATGCCAGATCGTCTGATGCACCAATACGCGTAAATATGCGATCGATTGGGCCAATAAGGGCATATTCTGCTGGAACAAAACAGCCAATATGTGCCATAAGCGTAATCAAGGCCACTTGGCGCATGTACGTTGATTTACCACCCATATTAGGGCCCGTAACAATCAACATGCGTCTTTGAGGGTGCAAGGTGACTGGGTTAGCGATAAAAGGCGTTTGGCTGACGCGCTCAACCACAGGGTGACGACCAGCATTAATCTGCACGCCAATATCTAGGCTTAATTCAGGGCAGGTGTAGCCTAAGGTTTCTGCGCGCTCGGCAAAGTTACTTAGCACATCAAGCTCAGCTGCTGCCCGTGCAAAAGCTTGTAATTCATGTAATTTGGGTAAGATTAGATCGAATAACTGTTCCCATAACTGCTTTTCGAGTGCCAGCGCTTTACCTTGGCTCGACAACACTTTTTCTTCGTACACCTTAAGTTCGGGCGTGATATAGCGCTCCATATTTTTAAGGGTTTGACGGCGTTGGTAATCAAGCGGTACTTGTGCTGATTGTAGGCGGCTTACTTCAATGTAATAACCGTGTACGCGGTTATAACCTACTTTAAGTGTATTGATACCGGTACGTTCTTTCTCTCTGGCTTCGAGTTGTACTAAATAGTCACTCGCACCTTCACTCAGTGCCCGCCATTCATCTAATTCGCTGTCGTAGCCTTCACGGATCACGCCGCCATCGCGAATGAGCATAGGTGGATTATCCACTATCGCGCGCTCGAGTAGCGTTTGTTGCTCAGGAAATTCGCCCAAGTATTGACATAATTTGACTGTATGCGGTGCGCTTAGTGTACTTAAACTCAGTTGCAACGCAGGCAAAAGACTCAGTGCTTGGCGTAAACGGGCAAAATCCCTTGGACGCGCGGTGCGCAGGGCGAGTCTTGCCATGATACGTTCAATATCGCCAAGGGCTTTTAGCTGTTCATGCAGGCTCTCGTACGCGGCGTTATCGAGCAGTTCTGATATAGCCTGTTGGCGAGCGCGAATTTGATTTGGATCGCGCAACGGTTGATGGATCCAGCGCTGCAACATGCGGCTGCCCATAGGCGTAGCTGTGTTATCTAAAACGGCGGCTAAGGTATTATCGCGCCCACCGGCAAGATTTTGGGTGAGTTCTAGATTACGACGCGTTGCGGCATCCAGTACTATGCTATCGCTTTGATTGAAGCGAGTAATGGCATTGATATGGGGCAGAGCTGTGCGCTGGGTATCTTTGACATATTGCATCAAACAACCCGCCGCCTGTAAGGATAGACGTGCGTCAGCGACCCCAAAACCATGCAAGTCTTTCGTACCAAACTGGGTCAGCAATAATTTAAGACTAGTGTCGTAATCAAACTCCCATTCCGGGCGACGGCGTTTGCCCTTAAAGCCGCTGAGCAGCCTAAGCTCACCAAAATCTTCACTGTAGAGAATTTCTACAGGGTTTGTGCGCTGTAACTCAGCTTCTAACGACTCTATAGTGTCAAGTTCAGCAATGACAAAACGTCCAGATGACACATCTAACGTCGCATAACCAAAGCCAATTTTACCTTGATAAACCGCCGCTAACAGGTTGTCTTGGCGTTCTTGCAGCAGTGCTTCGTCGGTTAATGTTCCTGGCGTGACGATACGCACGACTTTACGTTCAACCGGCCCTTTAGAGGTTGCTGGATCGCCAATTTGTTCGCATATGGCAACCGATTGGCCAATTTGAACTAATTTTGCAAGATAACCTTCTACAGCATGGTAAGGGAGTCCTGCCATGGGAATTGGGTCGCCACCACTTTTACCACGCGCAGTAAGTGAAATGCCCAATAATTCAGATGCTCGTTTAGCATCATCATAAAACAACTCGTAAAAGTCACCCATTCGGTAGAAAAGCAACATGTCGTGATGTTCTGCTTTCATCGCCAAGTATTGACGCATCATAGGGGTATGTTTTTCTAAATCATTGGTATCAATTGCATTCATTAAATCGTTATCGTCCGTTGTGGCTGCCTAAAGGCGATATCAGTTTGCTATGGTCATTAAGCGCTATGTTAGCAGAAGACCGCAGTATAAGTTTTAGCTTTAAAATTCACTCAAAATTAGTTACGCCAATCTTAGCAATAATTTATCGAAAATTGCGCCCTTAAGCATGCATATTCGGTAAGGTGATAGCTTATCTGATTTTATATTCGCTAAAACCTTAACCAGATTGAAAAATATCCTAAGCTAAAAATAATTCAGCCACAGGTCTTGATACTGTATGATTGTACAGTATACTAGTCAGCAGAATTAAGGCAAAAAGCCCTGCTTTTTGAATTACCCGTTTTTAAATTGAATATCACTTTTGACAGCTTATGGCTTGTCTTAATGAGGGAACTGGAATGAAGGTCGATCCAAATAAAGAGAAAGCACTTGCTGCAGTATTGAGCCAGATTGAAAAACAATTTGGTAAAGGCTCCATCATGAAGCTGGGCGAAGATCGCTCAATGGATGTTGAGACCATTTCTACCGGTTCTCTGTCTCTGGACGTCGCTCTGGGTGCGGGTGGTTTACCTATGGGTCGTATTGTTGAGATCTATGGCCCTGAATCATCGGGTAAAACGACATTGACGTTAGAAGTGATTGCCGCAGCGCAACGTCAGGGGAAAACCTGTGCTTTTATCGATGCTGAGCATGCACTAGACCCTATTTATGCAAAAAAATTAGGTGTAGATATTGATAACCTACTTTGTTCACAACCAGATACGGGTGAGCAAGCACTGGAAATTTGTGATGCATTAACTCGCTCTGGCGCTGTTGATGTCATTGTTGTCGACTCAGTGGCTGCCTTAACGCCTAAAGCTGAAATTGAAGGCGAAATTGGTGATTCTCATATGGGCTTAGCGGCACGTATGATGAGCCAAGCGATGCGTAAGCTTGCGGGTAACTTAAAGCAATCTAATACGTTACTTATTTTCATCAACCAAATCCGTATGAAGATTGGTGTGATGTTCGGTAACCCAGAAACGACCACGGGTGGTAACGCACTGAAGTTCTATGCTTCTGTACGCTTAGATATTCGCCGTACTGGCGCGATTAAAGATGGCGATGAAGTTATTGGTAACGAAACACGCGTTAAAGTCGTTAAAAACAAAATTGCAGCCCCCTTTAAGCAAGCCGAATTCCAAATTCTCTATGGCCAAGGTATTAACCGTACAGGCGAGTTAGTCGATTTAGGTGTAGCGCATAAATTGGTTGAGAAAGCGGGTGCTTGGTATAGTTATAAAGGTGAGAAAATTGGTCAAGGCCGTGCCAATGCAGGACGTTTCTTAACTGAAAATCCAGCGATTGCTGCTGAAATTGACGCTACTTTACGTGAATTGTTGCTCAGCAAAGGTGGCATACCTGCTACTGATAAAGTATCACATAGCGATGATAATGTTGATTTAGAGACAGGCGAAGTATTCTGAGCCAGTCTGCCCGTCAAATCGCGGTCGCGCTGTTAGCGCGCCGCGATTATTCCCGCCTACAAGTCCGCGATAAACTGCTTGAAAAAGGCTTTGATCTCATCGATATCGAACCCGCACTCGATGCTTGTGAGTCATCAGGTTTTATCAATGACAATCGTTATGCCGAGCTATTAGTGCGTAGCCACATTAGTCGAGGCCACGGTGCAATTCGAATCCGCCAAGCTATTGCGCAGAAAGGCCTATCTAAAGATTGTATTGAAGCGGCTTTGACGAATAGTGATTGTGATTGGTTTGAGCTTGCAAAAGACAAAGCGATAAAAAAATACGGTATTCCACGCGTCACAGAGGTTAAGGGCTCAACGGCTCGCGATCTTATTGCTAAGGAGAAAGCTAAACGGGTACGTTTTTTAATGGGCCAAGGTTTTAGCTACGATCAAATTAGTTATGCATTAGCTGTAGATCCTAATGATCTTGACGAGAATAATTAATAACCCAGTTTAAAAAATAGCGGTACAAAATAGCAGTATAAAAAGCTCATCCCCAAATATTCACATTTTGAGACTTTCTCACCTCATCCCGCTGTATATCTATTCGCTTAAACATTGCCGTTATCACTAAAATGACAGAGTCTTCGATTAGCATTTTTTGCATGTTTTGCTTCTCACCATCCTATCCTGACATCTGGTGTCCACTCGCTAATAAAGCACTGAGTGCTGCATTGGCAATGGGTCACTTATCCCGTTAGGTTTTATAAATGGCCGTAATCTAGACATATAGCGTGGATCCCATTTGTGCAGGACGATTAATGAGCTTACCTAAAGCGCGTTAAATAGTGGGTTAAATTCCCGTTAAATCGGCCGTTTTGGGCTGGTTTGGCGATATATATCCCTAATCAACACTGGTCGTTGCTTCTCAGTCTGCTTATAATGCTGGGCAAATAGAAATACGGCTAGCCTAAGGCTTAGCTGGTAATGCTTACCCAATTCAGGACGATTTCATGTATCAAACTACAGCAGAGCTAAGAAGCGCTTTCCTCGAATTTTTCCGCAGCAATGGCCATCAAGTTGTGGACAGCAGTTCATTAGTGCCAAGCAACGATCCGACACTTTTATTTACCAATGCGGGCATGAACCAATTCAAGGACGTGTTTCTTGGCATGGACAAACGCAATTATACGCGTGCGACCACTGCTCAACGTTGTGTACGTGCTGGTGGTAAGCATAACGATTTAGATAACGTAGGCTACACCGCACGTCATCACACCTTTTTTGAAATGCTGGGTAACTTCAGTTTTGGTGATTATTTTAAAGAAGAAGCGATTCGTTTTGGCTGGACGTTCTTGACCGAAACGCTAAAGCTGCCGAAAGAGCGTCTGTGCGTCACTATTTATCAAACAGATGATGAAGCCTTTGAAATCTGGAATAAAAAGATTGGTGTTGCTGCCGAAAATATTATCCGTATCGGTGATAACAAAGGCGCAGCTTATGCGTCAGATAACTTTTGGCAAATGGGTGATACTGGCCCTTGCGGTCCATGTTCTGAAATTTTTTATGACCATGGCGATCACATTTGGGGCGGCCGTCCTGGTAGTCCTGAAGAAGATGGTGACCGTTTCATCGAGATCTGGAATATCGTTTTCATGCAGTACAACCGCCAAGCATCGGGTGAAATGCTGCCTTTACCTAAGCCATCAGTTGATACTGGCATGGGGATTGAGCGTATTGCCGCGATTATGCAAGGCGTTCACTCTAACTACGAAATAGACATATTCCGTACTTTGATCGCTAAAGCGGCAGAAATCATCGGCGTCAGCGATTTATCTGAAAAGTCGCTACGAGTGATTGCCGATCATATTCGTTCATGTGCCTTTTTAATTGCTGATGGCGTGATGCCATCGAACGAAGGCCGTGGTTATGTACTGCGCCGCATTATTCGCCGCGCTGTTCGCCATGGCAACAAGTTAGGCGCGACCGAAGCATTCTTCTATAAGCTAGTGCCGTCTTTGATCGCTGTGATGGGTGATGCTGCAACAGGGCTCGCTGAAACTCAAGCCATTGTTGAAAAAGCATTAAAAGCAGAAGAAGAGCAATTTGCCCGTACGCTTGAACGTGGTTTAGGCATTTTAGATGCTGCCTTAAACGAGTTAAAAGGCACAACATTAGATGGCGAAACCGTATTTAAGTTGTATGACACCTATGGCTTCCCAATGGATTTAACCGCTGACGTATGTCGTGAGCGTAATATCATTGTTGACGAGGTAGGTTTTGACGTCGCCATGGCTGAGCAACGTAGCCGCGCACAAGCTGCCGGTAACTTTGGTGCAGATTATAACGCGGCGCTGAAAATTGATGCGCAAACTGAGTTTTGTGGTTATACCGAATTAACCGGCCAAGCTAAAGTTACAGCGATTTATCAAAACGGTGAGTCAGTGACGGCTATCAAGGCGGGTGATGAAGCGGTTGTGGTGCTTGATGTAACACCTTTCTACGCTGAATCTGGCGGTCAAGTGGGCGATAAAGGCCAATTGGTTGCTAGCGGTATTGAGTTTACGGTTAACGACACACAAAAATATGGTCAAGCCACGGGTCATCAAGGTGTTTTATCTGTGGGTAGTTTAAGCGTTGGCCAAGTGGTTGAAGCTAAAGTCGACAAAAAGCTGCGTCACCGCACTCAACTCAATCATTCAGTTACCCATTTGCTACATGCTGCGCTGCGCCAAGTGCTTGGTACACATGTCACGCAAAAAGGTTCTTTGGTTGACCCTGATCGTTTACGTTTTGACTTCTCTCATTTTGAAGGCGTTAAAGCGGCTGAATTAAAACAAGTTGAAGAATTAGTTAACACTCAAATTCGCCGTAACCATGAACTTAAAACCGCTGAAATGGGCATCGACGAAGCCAAAGAGAAAGGCGCTATGGCACTCTTTGGTGAGAAATATGACTCACAAGTGCGTGTTGTGACTATGGGGGATTTCTCCATCGAATTATGCGGAGGTACCCATGTTGGCCGCACGGGCGATATTGGTTTATTTAAAATCACTTCAGAAGCGGGTATTGCAGCGGGTGTGCGTCGTATCGAAGCGGTTACCGGTGCAGCAGCAATAGCTTATGTGGCACAACAACAAGCTGAACTGGAAGAAGCTGCAGCCTTATTGAAAGGCGATGCCAACTCAGTGGTCGCTAAGTTAAAAGCGCAGCTCGACAAAATGAAGCAACTCGAAAAAGAAATGGCGCAGTTGAAAGATAAGTTAGCCGCGGCAGCGAGTGCTGACTTAGTCGGTGATGCTGTGGTGATCAATGGCGTTAACGTACTCATTAAAAAGTTAGATGGCGTTGAAGCAAGCTCATTACGCGGTTTGCAAGATGAATTAAAACAGAAATTGAAATCGGCCATTATCGTTCTTGGCACTGCGCAGGAAGGTAAAGTAAACCTGATCGCTGGCGTGAGTAACGATCTGATCAGCAAAGTGAAAGCAGGTGAGTTGGTTGCTATGGTCGCTGCACAAGTCGGCGGTAAAGGCGGCGGTCGTCCTGATATGGCTCAAGCGGGCGGTAGCCAACCAGAAAATCTGGATGCGGCATTGGCTCAAGTATTACCTTGGATTACTGAGCGTCTAGCTTAAGAGGTTGCTGTGCCCCAAAAACGAAAGCTTAGTGGTAGCAAGCTTTTTGTGAAAAAGTTTGGCGGCACTTCGGTGGGTTCTATTGAACGTATCGAAGCGGTCGCTGAGCAAATTACAAAGTCAGCTCACAGTGGTGAACAACAAGTATTAGTCTTATCTGCTATGGCAGGAGAGACTAATCGCCTGTTTGCCCTCGCTGCACAAATTAATCCACGTGCCAGTGCGCGCGAATTAGATATGTTAGTGTCAACCGGTGAGCAAGTGAGTATTGCCCTGATGTCGATGGCGCTGCAGCGCCGCGGTATTAAGGCTAAATCTCTGACTGGCGATCAAGTGCAAATTCATACTAATAGCCAATTTGGTCGCGCCAGCATTGAGCGAGTCGATACTGAGTATCTGCAATCTCTGCTTGATGAGGGTGTGGTGCCAATCGTCGCTGGGTTCCAAGGGATAGATCCTCACGGTGATGTTACAACATTAGGACGTGGCGGTTCAGATACCACCGCCGTTGCATTAGCGGCCGCTTTAGGCGCCGATGAGTGCCAAATCTTTACCGATGTTGCAGGGGTATTTACCACGGATCCTAATATCGATAGCAGTGCCCGCCGCCTCGATGTGATTGGTTTTGATGTCATGCTCGAAATGGCTAAGCTTGGCGCTAAAGTATTGCATCCCGATTCGGTTGAATACGCCGAACGTTTTCGGGTGCCGCTGCGGGTGTTATCAAGCTTTGAAGCTGGGCAGGGCACGTTAATTCAATTTGGCGATGAGTCAGAATTAAGTATGGCTTCGTTAGTCCAAGGCATTGCAGTGAATAAAGCATTGGCGACACTGACGATAGAAGGGCTGTTTACTACCAGTGAGCGCTATCAAGCCCTATTAGGGTGCTTAACTCGGTTAGAAATCGATGTAGAGTTTATCTCGCCATTGCGGATACATGAAGACTCTCCCTCTGGTCGAGTGAGTTTTATGCTCGCTGAAGCAAAGGTGGAGACTTTGCTTAATGAGCTCGAAGGATTAAGCGAAAGCCTTGCTCTTGGACCATTGATTATTGAACGGCAACGTGCAAAAGTATCTTTAGTTGGCAAAGGTTTACAGGCGAAAATAGGATTGTTAGCTAAGATGTTAGAAGTCTTGGGTAATGAAACTATTCATGCTAAGTTACTCACGATGTCAGAGAGTAAATTGTCAACCGTTATCGATGAAAGGGACTTACAGAAGGCGGTACGAGCGTTGCATCACGCTTTCGAGCTAAATAAGGTGTAATTAAATAACCGTTTGCGTATTGAATACTATTAATTTGTACTAAGCTGACCTTATAATAAGCCCATCTACCGGATGAGTGCCGTGTGTAAGCTGAATTAAGAAATAAAGGAGCTATCGAATGCTGATTTTGACTCGTCGTGTTGGCGAAACATTGATGATTGGTGATGAAGTCACCGTTACAGTGCTAGGTGTAAAAGGCAATCAAGTGCGTATCGGTGTAAATGCACCTAAAGAGGTTTCAGTTCATCGTGAAGAAATCTACCAACGCATCCAATCTGAAAAGTCAGGTACACCGTCGGAAGATGGAAACTTTTAATACTTTGTTTAGGCAAGAGTATAGCGGTAACAGAAGAGTCAGTTTTTAGCTGGCTTTTTTATTTTTAAGTTTAAAAGATTGGCGCAAATCAATACATTGGCTTGATATAACAGCAATGTGATTAAAAACAGTTCAAATGGAATCTGTTTCAGAAAAAGGGTTTGACTTATTTTCGTCAAACAGTAATATGTGCGCCAAGAAAACGGAGAGGTGGCCGAGTGGCCGAAGGCGCTCCCCTGCTAAGGGAGTATGGGCTTTAACTCCCATCGAGGGTTCGAATCCCTCCTTCTCCGCCATTTCTTACCGATAGAAAATAATGCGCGTGTAGCTCAGCTGGATAGAGTACCTGGCTACGAACCAGGCGGTCGGAGGTTCGACTCCTTCCACGCGCACCATTTTTTATTCAAGTGTGATATAAGATTAGATACAAGTCGCGCGTGTAGCTCAGCTGGATAGAGTACCTGGCTACGAACCAGGCGGTCGGAGGTTCGACTCCTTCCACGCGCACCATCTCTGCATTAGTTAATCTTTAACTCATCAGTTTTGAATTTCAATTAGAAATTTTGTAAATAGTTGCTTATAGCAAAGTATTAAAATGCGCGTGTAGCTCAGCTGGATAGAGTACCTGGCTACGAACCAGGCGGTCGGAGGTTCGACTCCTTCCACGCGCACCAATTTAAGTTAGTATGATTACGGTCGTACTAATGTTTTACCGTTTAACATGCGCGTGTAGCTCAGCTGGATAGAGTACCTGGCTACGAACCAGGCGGTCGGAGGTTCGACTCCTTCCACGCGCACCAATTTAAGTTAGT
>NZ_JAKILU010000007.1 GCF_023283485.1 Shewanella glacialipiscicola | reverse complement strand
TCATTGTTACATTGATTTAAATTTTTGACTGCCAACCCGAAGGCTAGGCAGTTTCGATTAACTCAACACCTGTGAGTGTCCACACAGATTTCTTGTTTTATATTGTTAAAGAGCAACTCAATCTCATCAGAGAACGTGAGTACCACGCTGAGCATCAAATGCTTCCAGGTGGCTAGGGCTGCGTATTCTACGCATTTCCCATTGTGCGTCAAGGAGTTTTTTACAACTTCTTGATGCTGTTGAATTTACTGTTCAAAACCTGCTCAATTCAACCTCACTCGCCGTATCGCTTACGCGCATCGCCGTGTCAGTGGATGCGCATTATAGGCAGCAGGAGATTTTGTGCAACCCCTTTTTTCACTAAATTAACCGTTAATTACCGATATCTACACTAGCCACACCCTACCCACAACTTACCCCCAGACTTACCCACAAAACCAGCAGCTTTGGCTTATTAATTATGGTGAATAAGTACGTTGATGACTCAAGTCATGTAGCTATGAGTAATACTATTTGGGATAAAACCGCTACTTAATGCCTGTGAATCGATTTAAGTCGGCATTTGTCATACTGCAAACAGGCCATGTCAAAGAAAGTGACATGGATAAGCCAAACGCACGTTATGACTTCATCATTGGATAACTAGCTATATAAAGAAGAGGAAGTAGAAGAAGTAGGTATAAAGGTGAAGGTCATAACTGATGAGCCCAACCTCATGTTATGAATCAAGGCAAGTTCACACATTCACAGCTAGGTAGATACACTATCAAGATGTGCGAAAGATTGCCGGTTATTCTGGGTCAAAGCGTTTTTTACTGTCTGACTGAGCTTGCCGCTGAGCTAATGGAGTTTGATCGGCTAGCTTTAGTACCGCCTTTTGCAACATCAAGTTATTAGGGTAAGTCACCATATCGCCGTTATCGCGGTGGATGAGTACATGGAATAAAGCGATTTCAACAATAACGCCGCTGATGTCCTCATCCTTATCAACCACCTTAATACGTTCACCTATGCGGTAAGGGAATACAAAGAAAATCAGTACACCTGCCGTTAAGTTACTTAATATGGACCACTGCGCCACTAACGCCACGCCCATGACCGCAAAAGCAGAGGAAACAAATAGCGATACATCCTGATAGCCAAGCCCTAAAGAGACCGCCATCAGTGATAGTGTAATAAAGAACATCACATAAGAGATAAACCGCGTGACTAAACTGGTGCGCGTTACACTTACCTGCTTCATTTGCGCAAGTTTGCGCACCCAATGGGTTAATGCACGCTGTAAAAAGAGAAACACAGCAAGATAAATACAGGCAAGCAGGATTTGATTTGTCATAATAGCCGCTCAATTAACTAAACTGTCTGAATTCTAACTTTTTTGCGCGCTGAGTTATAGCACACGCAAACAAGCCATGCAGCAAAACCGAGTATTTGATTCAATATGGTTGATTCTACCCTCTTATATGAAACTCAAGATGAATTAGGCCCAATTCGCGTAATCGATTATGACGACTCACGGATCCTGTCCTTTGGGGATAATGATGAGCAGAGTAAAATTTTAAAAGCTGCGCCACATATCCCCCAACATACTTATGTACAAGCCATGTTGTTGGTTTTGCTATTTTGTAAGCCCAAGAGCGCTATCATTTTAGGCTTAGGTGGTGGCTCAATTATTCACTCTCTACGCAATTTCGACGCAGCCATAAAGTTAACGGCGGTGGAATTACGCCCAGCAGTTATCGAGTTAGCTAAACGCTACTTCCAACTCCCCATAGGTAAAAAGCTGAATCTTATCAATGATGATGCCATCGCATTTTTAGCCGCTGGCGAGCATAAAAAAGTCGATGTGATTTTTGCCGATGTCTACACAGCTAAAGGAGTCGAAGCAGGACAGCTTTCGCCAGTATTCCTAGAGCAATGCACTAACCTCATCAAACCCAACGGTTATTTAGTGCTGAACTGCTGGAAAGAGCATAGCCAAAATCGCGAATTATTAGCCAACTTACAACAGCACTTTGCCCATGTTGACGCCTGCCTTACGGGCGGCGGTAATTGGGTAATTTTTGCTAGCCAAACACCCCAGCTTTTAGGTACATCAGCCCTTAAAAGCAATGCCCAATCGTTATCCCAGCAATTAGGCTTTGCCCTTGAGCGATCGTTAACGCGGTTTGGGCCTTGGATTTAATCTTAATCTCAGCCAAATAGCTTAAATTAGTTAACCCTAAGGCTGAGCTTTGATATTCTTCTCACACTCCAATGATATGAGTTGTACCATGAAAAATAAGCACAAATTTATGTTAAGCGTTATGGCTCTGGCGTGCCTTAATCCTCTCAATGCTAACGCCGAAATTTTTAGTTTTGACACTCGTAGCTCACTGAACTCAGATACCTTAGTGCTATTCCAAAGTGCTGATTCAACCACCTATGGTATCGACCTTTTACCTCAGTCGACCCAAGACCAACTAAACCTTGCGACTGCGGATAATATTTTTTCCGGTAAGCAGGGAGAAACCCTCGAGATTTTAGTACCGAGCGAAATCGATGCTAAACGGATATTACTGGTAGGCATTGGCGATGCAAAAATCTTAACCCCAGGCTCCATTAATACTATTGGGGGCAATATTGCTGCAAAACTCGATACTGTTCCGCAGGCCACGGTGCGTATATTTACCCAAGGCTTAACGGCCGCGCCACTATTTGCTGCTGAGCTTGCCCATGGTATAGAGCTACGTAGCTACCGTTACACTCAGTTTAAAGCCAGTACCCATAAGCAAAAAAACTATCAAATTGCCGTCGATGATTTAAGCGCCAACCAGAAACGCCACAAAAACTTACAAGCGGTTGAAGAAGGCGTGTTTTTAGCCCGCGACTTAACCAACGCACCTGCTGGCATTATGTATCCCGATAGCTTTGCCAATGAAGCCAGAAAACTTAAATCCCTCGGCGTTAAAGTCACAGTATTAGAAGCCAAAGATATCGAACGCTTACAACTAGGCGCTTTAGCTGCGGTGGGTAAAGGCAGTGAGCGCCCACCTAAGTTAGTCGTCGCCCATTGGCCAGGTAGTAAAGACGCGCCAATTGCACTGGTCGGCAAAGGCATTACCTTTGACTCGGGCGGTTACAATATCAAAGCAACGGGCACTTCAATCGCACGGATGAAGTCAGATATGGCGGGCGCGGCGACGGTACTTGGCACCATTAAAGCCATGGCGATTCAAAAGGCAGCGGTCAACGTTGTGGCAATTATGCCCATGGCAGAGAACATGATATCCGGCCATGCGATGATCCCTGGGGATGTGATTAAAACGGCCCAAGGGCTTACCGTTGAAGTGCTCAATACCGATGCAGAGGGTCGTTTAGTGTTGGCCGATGGCCTCTGGTATGCCCGAGAACACTACAACCCCTCGATTATCATTGATGTCGCGACGTTAACTGGCTCTAAAGTCGGCGCACTTGGCAGCGTGTATGCGGGATTGTTTACCGATTCAGAGACCTTAGTCAAAGAGTTAACCTATGCAGGACAACAGGTTGATGAAAAAGTATGGCGTTTACCGTTAGATCAAGCCTACGCTGATGAGCTTAAATCCACGATCGCGGATCTAAAAAATACCGGTAAAGAAGGAAGTGCTGGCGCTTCTTCTGCAGCGATGTTTTTAAAACGCTTTGCGGGCGAACAACCTTGGGCACACCTTGATATCGCGGGTAATGCGTTAACCGCCACCGATACCGCCGTAGTGCCAGCTGGCGCAACAGGTTATGGCGTACGTTTACTCAGCACTTGGCTAACTCAGCCTAAGACTCAGTAATCACATTTAGCTTGCCAGCACCTAAGCATTTGTAAAATTGTCTTGCTCTAATTGAATTTATGTTTAAAGGGATATCATAGATATCCCTTTTTTATACCTGAAATTTATCTCAAATCCTTCACAGATAAGCATTCACCTAAAACCCTGAGCAACCCCAATCACACCAAACCTGCAGTGGGCGTGATAAACCGATTGAGCCCGGCCAGATCTCACTTGTATTCTATTAAACCGATTAGAATGATAGCTTTTATCCGTTATCTTAATTATTAGCGAGTCGGTAGTATGCTTCACATCGACAGGACGCAAGCAAACGTCCTCGTTATGAACTTAAGCAATCATCAACTATATGGAAGCATAAAAATGACTCAATCAATTATCAACAGCACAATCAAACCATTCAAAGCCACTGCGTTTCACAATGGTGAATTCGTTCCAGTGACAGAGCAAGACCTGTTAGGTAAATGGTCAGTGGTATTCTTCTACCCTGCTGACTTTACCTTTGTTTGCCCAACTGAATTAGGCGACATGGCTGATTACTACGAAAAGCTACAAGGTATGGGTGTTGAAGTTTACTCAGTCTCTACTGACACGCACTTCACTCACAAAGCATGGCATGACACGTCAGACACCATCAAGAAAATTAACTTCCCAATGCTGGCTGACCCAACAGGCACTATCAGCCGTAACTTCGGCGTGATGATAGAAGAAGACGGTTTAGCACTGCGTGGTACTTTTGTTATTAACCCAGAAGGCCAAATCAAGGTTAGCGAAGTTCACGATTTAGGTATTGGCCGTAGCGCTCAAGAGCTAGTTCGTAAAATTCAAGCTGCTCAATATGTTGCGACTCACGATGGTGAAGTTTGCCCAGCTAAATGGCAACCAGGTGACGAAACATTAGCACCATCTTTAGACCTAGTTGGCAAAATCTAATTTAGTCTGCAAAGCGTCAACCCCGCCAGTCTAGCATCCTGAGCTAAGTGGCGTTGCACCCCGAAACTGCAACGCCACATAGCAAAGGACTAAGCCCGCCCCTGCATGGGCCTAGACTGGCGCTCTATATATCTCCCTTTTAAGTCATTTTGGAGTCATCACATGTTAGATGCGAATTTAAAAAATCAACTGCAAACCTATCTGCAAAACCTCAAGAGACCAGTTGAACTTGTCGTGTCTGCAGACGAGTCTAAAAAATCTCAAGAATTAAAAAGTTTAGCGCAAGACATTGTCAGCCTTTCTTCTTTGGTGAGCCTGAAAGAAATTCAGGGCGAACGCACCCCAGCAATGACAGTGATAAACCCACAGATTAATACGCAAATTAGTTTTGCTGGTCTGCCTATGGGTCACGAATTTACTTCACTTGTGCTGGCCTTACTGCACACAGGTGGACACCCAATTAAACTCAGCGATGAGATTATCCAGCAGATCCGCGATCTGCCCGGCAAATATGCCTTTGAGACTTACGTATCTCTGACCTGCCAAAACTGCCCTGATGTCATTCAGGCACTGAATATGATGGCCGCAATCAACCCAAATATCACTAACGTGATGATTGACGGCGCTTTGTTCCAAGACGAAGTGAATAGCCGCAACATCATGGCTGTACCATCTGTCTACTTAAACGGCGAAGTGTTTGCTGCAGGTCGCATCAGTATTGGCGAGATTTTGAATAAACTCGACACCAATGCCGCCAGCCGTAAGGCTGATGAAATTGCTGAAAAAGCCCCGTTTGAAGTATTAGTGGTTGGCGGTGGCCCAGCCGGTGCTGCAGCGGCTATTTATGCGGCGCGTAAAGGCTTACGTACTGGTATTGTTGCTGACAAGTTTGGCGGACAAGTGGCTGAAACGGTAGGTATTGAAAACTTTATATCAGTCAAATCGACTGAAGGTCCAAAGCTTGTAGCAAATCTTGAAGCCCATGTAAGAGACTACGAAGTTGACATCATGGACAACCAGAAAGCCGTGTCATTAGGCACTGACGGTTTGTTTGAACTTGAGTTAGCAAGCGGCGCTAAATTACGTAGCCGTACTATATTATTGGCCACAGGTGCCCGCTGGCGTGAAATGAACGTCCCCGGTGAGAAAGAATACCGCGGCAAAGGCGTGGCTTATTGCCCACATTGCGATGGCCCGTTATTTAAAGGCAAACGCGTAGCTGTGATTGGCGGCGGTAACTCAGGTATCGAAGCTGCTATCGATTTAGCGAATATTGTCGAGCACGTGACGGTACTGGAGTTTGATAAAACCCTACGCGCCGACGATGTACTGCAACGTAAAGCGGCTTCTATGGGGAACATTACTATTATTACCCAAGCGATGACCACTGAAGTGACTGGCGATGGCTCCCGAGTGAATGGCCTGAACTACACAGACAGAGCAACAGGTAATAGCCACCATGTAGCACTTGCAGGTATCTTCGTACAAATTGGTTTAGTACCCAATGCGGAATGGTTGAAAGGCACCATTGATTTAACCCCAAGGGGCGAAATTATTGTTGATGCACGCGGACAAACTTCTGTTCCAGGTATTTTTGCCGCAGGTGATGTCACTGACTCCCCTTTCAAGCAAATTATTATTGCCATGGGCAGCGGCGCAAATGCATCATTGGGCGCATTTGATTACTTAATTCGCCATAGTGATGAAGAAATCGCTGAGACCAAAGTGGCTTAATCTACGATACGCTTTGAGATAACCCAATAAAATAGCCAGCATTGCTGGCTATTTTTATATCTATTCAATCACACCAAAGAGCAATTAAATGTTAATGCCCTAATTTAACTCCGCCCGCCGCGAAAGTATGATGAATTCGGTGCTCTGACCGTGTGTTTATAGTCAAGCGATACAGCATGCGAGTAGCTACATGGCTTCAATTTGCTCAACCATGAGTTGCAACGAGAAGTTACCGCGATACTCATTCACATCAAGTTTATAAACAATACGGGCGTGGCGAATAGTTGCATCGGGCCATGTGTGTAAATCGACATTAAAAGCAATCGCATCGAGCATCACTGTGCCGCATTGGGTTTCAAGCACCAACTTAAGGTGACGCTCACCAACAAGGCGTTGTTGCACTATGGTAAAGTAACCATCAAATAGCGGTTCTTCAAAGGCTTGCCCCCAAGGTCCAGCATTGCGCAATAACTGCGCCATCTCCAGATTCAACTCTGTTGGGGTAAGTTCACCATCGGACCAAAACTCGCCGGTTAATAACTCCGCTTTAAGCTGTTCACGCACCGCATCATCATAGGCTTTGGCAAACGTAGCAAAACTGCCGGCTTTAAGTGATAACCCCGCCGCCATCGCATGGCCGCCAAACTTGATAATCAGCCCTGGGTTACGCGTGTTCACCAGTTCAAGTAAGTCACGCATATGCAGCCCTTTAATCGAGCGCGCTGAACCTTTAATTTCACCATTGCCCGCATCGGCAAAGGCGATCACCGGTCTGTGGTATTTGTCTTTAATGCGCGAGGCTAAAATACCAATCACACCTTGATGCCAATCTTCTTGAAATAAAGCGATGCCCCAAGGTAACTCGGCTTCGTTGAGCTTTAATTGCTCAAGAGTTTTCAATGCCTCTTGCTGCATACCCACTTCAAGCTCACGCCGCTCTTGGTTTAAACCGTCAAGCTCCGCGGCCATGCGGCGGGCAAGCATCATGTCTTCACAAAGTAATGTTTCAACGCCAAGCGCCATTTCATCCAACCGCCCTGCGGCATTAAGTCTTGGGCCTACGGCAAAACCAAAGTCGGATGCAACGATACGCGCAGGGTTTCGCTTCGCCACTTCAAGCAATGCCGTAATTCCCACTCGGCAGCGCCCAGCGCGCACACGCTGCAAACCCGCTTCGACCAAAATACGATTATTGGCATCAAGTGACACCACATCGGCAACGGTGCCAAGGGCAACGATATCGAGCAAAGTGCCTAAATTAGGTTCAGTAATACCGCGCGTTTGATACCAGTTTCGCGCTCGCAGTTCGGCTCTTAACGCCGTCATCAAATAAAAAGCGACCCCGACGCCAGCAATCGATTTACTGGCAAATGAACAACCGGGTTGATTCGGATTGACGATTGCATCGGCATTAGGTAATTCATGTCCGGGTAGATGATGGTCAGTAATCACTACTTGCATGCCAAAGGCTTTGGCCGCGGCTACGCCATCAATGGATGAAATACCGTTATCCACCGTAATCAACATTTCGGCTTGTTTAGTCGCCGCAACAGCAACAATTTCAGGGCTTAAGCCGTAGCCGTAGTCAAAGCGATTAGGAATTAAATAGTCCACTTTGGTAGCGCCCATCATCCGCAGCGCCAACATGCACACGCTGGTCGAGGTTGCGCCGTCGGCATCAAAATCACCGACAATTAAAATCGATTTATTCGCCTGCATTGCATCAGCGATAAGCGCCGCGGACTCAGCCAAACCTTTCATAGTGTCAGGCCTTAATAACCCCTTCAGAGCAAGTTCACACTCGTGAGTTAGCGCGCCGCGACGAGCATAAAGCTGCTTTAATAGCGGCGAAAGATGAGCGGATAAATGGCTATCATCAACGGTTGGGCGACGGACTATCTTATGGATCAAGGGACTCAAACTCTGAGGAAATCGTAGCGATAAGATAACAAAAAGGTGAGCGTTAAGCTCACCTTTCGTGGGATAAATTTTACTAATTTGAGTATTATTGACGCGCCTCTAAGGTGCGTAATAAGTCTGCAGGGGGTTGATAACCTGGGATCATATTACCGTCGTCTAACACGATTGCAGGCGTGCCATTAACACCAAATGTTGCCCCTAAAGCATACTGTTCGGCAATCTTAGCATCGCATGTAGCCGCGACGACTTTGCTACCCGCTTTGGCATCTGTCATGGCTTTTAAAGGATCTTTAGCGCACCAAATCGCCTGCATCTCGTCGGCATTGGCCGAAGGCACACCCGCACGCGGGAACGCTAAATAACGCACGGTAATACCTAGTTTATTGTATTCATCCATTTGGCTGTGCAATTTACGGCAATAGCCACAGCTAACGTCGGTAAATACAGTGACGACATACTTTTCGTTTTTGGCTTTATAAACCAACATATTATCTTCAAGTGGCTTCATCATTTCTAAACGTGGGCCAGCTAATGCGGCCTCGGTTAAGTTTTTCATGCCTTTATCTAAGTCATATACGCTGCCGTGAAACAGTTTTGAACCATCACGAGTGATATAAAGTACACCGCGGTTGGTCATAGCCTGATACAAACCGTCAATGGGTGAGTCTTGCATAGAAATGACTTCAACATCTAACGTCTCGGTCAGTTTTTGCTTAATCGCCGCAGTATCTGGTGAGGTCGCCGTTGCCGCGTTCACAAGAGGCGCAACAACAAGGGCAAAAATTAAAGATAATGCTCGGGTTAACTTCATGGGGGCATCCTATAAATTGAGTCTCTACGAAGAGATTTTGAGGTCGTTCTAATTCGATATACTTAATAGACCCTCTATGGGGGCGAAAAGTTACAGGCAAGCCGTTCGGAAAGCAAATTTATGCTGTAACTAAATCCTTTATTAGCCTCTAGGATGGTGCTGTTGATGCAATTCCTGCAACCTTGCGCGCGCCACATGGGTATAAATTTGTGTTGTCGACAAATCACTATGGCCTAACAGCAATTGCACCACCCGCAGATCGGCACCGTGATTGAGCAAATGGGTAGCAAAAGCGTGGCGTAATGTGTGTGGTGACAATGCAGTCTCAATCCCAGCACGCAGGGCATATAACTTGATTCGATGCCAAAAGGTTTGTCGAGTCATCATCTGTCCGCGTTTGGACGGGAACACCACATCAGATTGTTTATTACTGAGCAGTTCTTGGCGAGCAAATTTCATATAGCTTTCGACTTCAGTAATCGCCAACTCACCCAGTGGCACCAGGCGCTCTTTACCGCCCTTACCGACAATCCGCACTAAGCCTTGGCGCAGGCTCATCTGCTCCATCGTCAGGCCAACGAGTTCACTCACCCTTAAACCTGAAGCATATAAAAGCTCCAGCATTGCCTTATCGCGACACTCAACGGCATCTTCTACATTGGGCTCAGACAACAAGCGGTCGACCTGCGATTCACTTAATGAATCGGGTAAATGACGGGTTAATTTAGGCGACTCTATTAACGCCAATGGATCCGTCGTGATGTGTTTAGCCTGTATAAGATAGCTATAAAAACGCCGTAAACTGCTGAGTAGCCGAGCACTACTGGTACGCGCAAAATCCTGCTCAACTCTAAAGGCTAAGTACGCCCTAACATCAGTTTGAGAAACCGCGAGTAGTGTAACCCCTTGTTGAATTTGAAAACGCTCAAAATGGCACAGGTCAGTACGATAAGCCGATAGCGTATTATCACTCAGCCCTTTACTTGACCAAATATCATCAAGAAAAGCATCAATAAGCGGATCGCTCTGATAAGTCTTAGGCACAGATTCTCCATAAAAAAACGGCGTAATCAAATGATACGCCGTTGATATTAAATTAAATGTGGTTAAATCTATATAGGCTTAATTGAACTGAGCCTGTAAGTCTTCATCATAAAATTTAAGCTGCAGCCACTTGACCTCGGCCACGGCCGAATACTAAGCACAGTGCAATCGTTGCTACTGTGGGGAGTAACCAAGCCATACCTTCTTCATAAAGTGGCAGTATAGATAACACCGGAGACATACCATCAACAATGTGAATAAATCCCTGCGCCATGCCATTAACCGCTTGACCGTCAGCGCCTGTCAGACTACTCGCTGCCACTTTAAGGCCATCGAAAATACCAAACAGTAACGCCACGCTCAACACTGCACGGTGCGCAAACTGCGGATTAGCAAAATAAGCCGTCAGAAAAGTCACCACTACAAGCGCAATGGCTACCGGATAAATAGTCATTAGCACTGGAATACTAATCGCGATTAACTGAGTTAATCCTACGTTTGCAATCACAGCACAAATTACACTTAAAAAGATTACCAAAAAGCGGTAGGACAATTTTGGCATCAGTTCATTAAAGAACTCAGAGCAAGCACTCACTAAACCGACAGCTGTGGTTAAACACGCTAAGGTCACTACGGTAGAAAGTAAGACTGAACCCAAATCGCCAAATTCACGTGTGACATAGTTTGTTAAAATTTCGCCACCGTTTTTAGCACCAATCGCGATATCACCTGCCGTTGCACCCAAAAAGAACAACGACACATAAACGAAGGCTAAACCTGCAGCAGCAATAAAGGCGGCGCGGATCAGGTATCGAGTTTGGGCGCTCGGTTCTGATATGCCCTTTTTTCGTAGAATATCGATAATCAACATACCAAACATTAAGGACGCGAGCGTATCCATAGTGTTATAGCCTTCCAAAATACCTTTGGTAAGCGGATGTTTTTGATAGTCGCCCATCGCTTGGCCGACTTCAGATGCGGGTAAAAAGATCACTGAGGCTGCTAATCCAACCAATAAGATCAGTAGGATTGGTGTTAATACTTTACCGACACTATCGAGCAATTTCCCAGGAAAAAGCGCTAATAGCATAGTGACAGCAAAAAAACATAAGGTGTACAACAACTGCGACAGGTTGAGTTCTAAATTACCTAATAAAAACGTAGCTGTGGTGTTATCTATAAAAGGTTTAGCCCCTATTTCATAGGCCACTAAACCGGTACGCGGCGCGGCAAATGCTGGGCCAATAATAATATAAATCGCGATTGCCAATGTCGTTGCTGCAAATACAGGCAGCATAGCCATAACCTTACCTTGAGCCTTAGCGACTGCAATCAGTCCAACTAAAGGTAAACCTACGGCGGTAATTAAAAAACCCAACATAGCGAGGGGCATATTATCGCCCGCTAACATGCCAGCAAACGGCGGAAATATTAAATTACCCGCCCCTAAAAAAAATGCAAAGGTCATAAAACCTAAGCCCAATGTATCCCCGATACTCATGTGATTGTCTTGCACTGGAAGCCCCATCTTGTCTTATTGTTTTTTTACAAACTTAAGTGATTATGTATCGATTAGCCATAGCTAAAACAAAGCCCATCCGGAGTGCAAATCTATGTTTACACATTTCCGTGGTAAATATGTTTAATATCTGCCGAGTTAATAAACAATAATGAAACTAAATATGGCATTCCCGCCTATTTATTCACCACAAAACTCGTTTACCTATCCGTTAACCAATAAAGTGATTAAAAATGGGGGCGAAACTAATACCAAACTTGTAACGCTAATGCAAGATAACTAGGCTTGGCAGCTAAAAAAGGCAAAATAATGCTAATGTACTGCTAACTACAGGTTATCGAGGCAATAAATTAAAGCGTTAATTAAGTGAAATCTGGATTATTAGGGTAAAAATGAGCTCCCTCTGCAGCAGGGGTTATACTGCTCAAGTCTTTGCATTTGTTTAAAAGCGGTAGCTAAAAGCCCAAGGCAGGCTTTAGAATAATGCCCATTCCCTACCGAACGTTCATCACACTCCAACGGCAAAGCAAACTATCAATGGCATTTACTTTTAAACAATTCCATATCGACGACATGAATTGCGGCATGGCCGTAGGCACAGACAGTGTCGTCCTAGGCGCGTGGGCTCAACTAACCACAGCAAAAACTGTCTTAGATATCGGCGCCGGTAGTGGCTTACTGAGTTTAATGGCCGCGCAGCGCAGCCAAGCACACATTACCGCAGTTGAGTTAGACGCAAGTGCCGCCCATGCTTGCCAACATAACTTTGGTAATAGCCCATGGGTTAATCGACTGACGTTAGTGAATAGCAGCATACAAGATTTTTGCCAACAGATTGAATATAAAGGAGAGTTTGAGCATATCATTTGTAATCCGCCCTATTTTGAGCAAGGCACACAAGCGATACAATCCCAGCGCGCGATGGCCCGCCACACTGATAGCTTAAGTTTTACCGCACTACTCGATGCCATTCATGTGTGCCTAGCAGCGCAAGGAAACGCGAGCCTGATATTGCCAATGCAGAGCATGGCGCGTTTCAATGATTGCTTAGCCCACTCACAGCTCTGCTTGATTGAAATAACTGAGCTTATCAGCGTTGTAGGGAAAAGTGCCAATCGAGTGCTTTGCGTACTTGCACATAAAACTCAGCCACAAATGACTCCTAAAAGCAGTGACATCATTATCCGAGAACTTTCAGGCCAATACACCCAAACCATGGTGCAATTAATACAAGATTTTTACCTTAAATACTGATCTGGAGCCCAGCCCTGATATTTTAAGTAAAGGTCGTTAAGTTTGACAAACTTAACGAAAGGCCCAATTTTCTATAAATTAAATGCTAATACATTGACCTAAAAGCAATTAACTTATGCCTATCACCATAAAACGTTATTGACTGAGAAGATAAACACCGGAGATCTAGAGTAAGCCATTTAAGTTAACCGCTATAAGCTTTATAATGCTGCGCTATTATCCGTCGAGACGCTGCGCATGCAATTTGAAGATTTCCAGCTTGACCCTAGCTTATTAGAGTCGCTTAATGCCATGGGGCATCATTCACCCACCACTATTCAGCAAGAAACTATCCCTTATGCCTTAGAGCAAAGAGATATTCTGGCGCGCGCCCCGACAGGAACAGGTAAAACCGCGAGCTTTTTACTGCCTTCACTGCAGCATTTAATTGACTTCCCTCGTCGTTTTGCAGGGCAAGCTCGTATCCTAATCCTCACGCCAACCCGTGAGTTAGCCAGCCAAATTCATCGCTATGCATGTCACTTAGCCACAGGCCAAGATTTAGATATCGCGATTGTCACTGGCGGCGTGCCTTACGGACCACAGGAAGAGGCCTTAGCCGGCAACGTGGATATCCTAGTTGCGACCCCTGGACGTTTGATGGAATACCTCGACAAGGGTAATTTCAACGCTCAAGAAGTCGATATTCTAATTATCGACGAAGCTGACCGCATGTTGGATATGGGATTCTCTTCGGTTGTGCAAGCGATTGCGATTGAAGCCCAAGGCCGCAAACAGAATATGCTGTTCTCTGCCACCTTAGAAGGCGGCGGCGTACAACGTTTTGCCCGTGAAGTACTCAACGACCCGATTGAAATCGATGTTGAAGCCCCACGTAGCGAAAAAGCTAAAATTCACCAGTGGATCCACTTAGCTGATGATAAAGATCATAAGTTTGAACTGCTGTGTCATTTGCTGCGCCAAGAAGATGTTAAACGCACTATCGTATTTGTGAAAACGCGCGAGCTCGTTTCTAGCTTAGACGGTCTGTTACTCAAAGCTGGCATTCCCTGCGCCTTCATGCGTGGCGATATGGAGCAAAAGAAACGTTTCCAAGCCTTGAGCCGTTTTACTAAAGGTGAAGTTAACGTATTACTGGCGACCGACGTGGCTGCACGCGGTATTGATGTCGACGATATCACCCATGTAATCAACTTTGATATGCCGCGCTCTGCCGATACTTATATTCACCGTATTGGTCGTACTGGCCGTGCTGGCGCAAAAGGAACTGCCATTTCACTTGCCGAAGCCCACGACATGCGTATCGTAGGTAAAATCGAGCGTTATATCGAGCAGCCGTTGAAACGCCGTGTGATTGAAGAGCTGCGTCCAAAGAATAAAGAAGCGCGCACACCGGGTAAGAAAAAAGCCAAAGTGAAAGCGAAAGAAGCTGCAAAGAAAACCAGCAAGAAAGAAGCCGCTAAAAAAGCCAGTAAGATTGCTAGAAAAAAGAACAAGTAATTCATTTTTAGCTCTATAAAAAAGTCGCAATAGCGGCTTTTTTTATAGGCATTATTCCTAAAACAGTTAGTCACTTTTAAATTCTACAGATATTCCACATCATCAAAATAAACACGACAGTGAAACCAACCACAACCCCCTCCTAAAAATGATCTTTTATGGGCTTAATAAGATTTGCAAATAGACAATGAAAACACTTTTTGTTAACAAAAAACATACTCTAGCCTCTCACCACATTGATCTTACTGCCATCAATCAACGTACACAGCTAAGCATTAGATTTCACAATATTATTTTTAGACACATTTTATTTACAAAAATAAATTTATTGCCGTGGCCGACTCTGATACTTTAACCCCATTACGCGATTAGCATGGATGTAACGATCATATGATGAAGACCTTATTAAGGAGATTCTCTCCTTTTTTTATTCTGCTGCTGTTTGTCTTTGGCGCAGCCTTATTAATGCAAACGAAGGAGGCGCCAGAACAAAAAGCTGAAGAGATACCTGTTCCTATTGTCGATGTCCTGCAGGTGACTCAACAAACTGTATCACTCAATTTACCTTCTTACGGTGTGGTTACCCCTAAATATAAAACTCAATTGGTAACTGAAGTTCAAGGCAGATTACTGACCATTTCCCCTGACTTTGTTGCGGGTGGTATAGTCAAAAAAGGCGAACAATTAGCCCAAATCGAACCCTCTGATTACGAGGCCGACTTAATGCAGGCTGATGCCACTTTAGCTCAAGCCACTGCGGCACTGAACGAAGAAATTGCTCGCGGTGAAGTGGCTAAAATTGAATTTAAAGGCTATGACAAGGGCTTACCGCCTGAGTTAGGCCTACGTATTCCGCAGCTCAAAAAAGAACAAGCCAACGTAAAATATGCCCAAGCAGCACTGGCACGTGCCCAACGCAATCTTGAGCGCACTGTTATCCGCGCCCCCTTTGATGGCATCATCAAGGCAAGAAATGTCGATTTAGGTCAGTACGTTAGCTTAGGCACTAATCTAGGTGAGCTTTACGACACCAGTATTGCCGAAATCCGTTTGCCGATTTCAAATGATGATTTAGCTTACCTAGAGTCTGTTGATAATCCCGATACCGAAGTGACGCTTAGCGCCTCTCTAGCCGGAAAAAACAATAGCTGGCAAGGCAATATTGTCCGTAGCGAAGGTGTGATTGATGCAGAAAATCGCATGGTGTATTTAGTTGCTGAAATAAAAGATCCGTATTTACGCGCTAATAAAGTGGTCGGTAGCTTACCGCTCAAATACGGCGCTTTTGTTAATGCCATTATTAAAGGCCGCACTGTCGATGGCATAGTTAAATTACCACGCCATGTGGTCCGTAACGATCAAGTTGTGCTTGTGAATGATAAAAATATTGTTGAGATCCGCCATGTCAATGTCGTTCGTAGCGATCTTGAAAGTGTATTTATCAAGGACAGTTTAAAAACGGGTGAACGAGTGGCTACAACTCACTTTAACAATATGGCAAATGGCCAACTGGTCAAAGTATTAGGCGAAGCAGCACTACCCATTAATATGCAAACAGAAGACACGCCTGAATCGAGTCTTGCGGCCACTGAGGTTAAATGATGGACACTCAAACAGGGATTTTAGCGTGGTTCGCCCGCAACAGTGTGGCCGCTAACCTGCTAATGTGGGTGCTGTTAATCGGCGGCTTATTTAGTACGGTTTTAATCAATAAAGAGGTGTTCCCTTCTTTTGAACTCAATTTACTGAATATCTCCGTCGCTTATCCCGGCGCAGCACCACAGGAAATTGAAGAAGGCATTAACATCAAGATTGAAGAAGCCATCCAAGATATCAACGGCATCAAGAAGGTGACTTCTGTTGCTAGCGAAGGGGTAGGTTCAATCACGATAGAAGTCGAAGACGGTTACGAAGTACAAGCGGTACTCGATGAGGCCAAACTGAGATTAGATGCTATTTCTACTTTTCCAGTTAACATAGAAAAACCTAATATTTATCAGATTAAGCCCGAGAATAACGTTATTTGGGTCTCTGTCTATGGCGATATGACATTGCACGATATGAAAGAGTTGGCGAAATCGGTTCGTGACGATTTAACCCAGCTACCCGCCGTAACACGCGCCAAAGTCACTGGGGTGCGCGATTATGAAATCGCTATCGAAGTCTCTGAAGATAAGCTACGTGAATACGGTCTGACCTTCTCGCAGGTTGCATTGGCAGTACAAAACTCGTCTTTCGATTTGCCTGGAGGTTCAATTCGCGCCCAAGATGGCGATATCCTGCTGCGAACTAAGGGCCAAGCTTATACGGGCGATGACTTTGCCAATATCGTCGTGACCACTCGCCCCGACGGTAGCCGCGTAATGTTGCCACAAGTAGCAACCATCAAAGACGATTTTGAAGAACGCTTGGAATATACCCGCTTCAACGGTAAACCTGCGGCGATTATCGAAGTCACCAGCATTGACGACCAAAACGCCTTAGATATTGCAGACCAAGTTAAAAAATATGTTGAGAAACGCCGCGCTACGCTTCCCGCTAACGCACAGCTCGATACTTGGGGTGATATGACTCACTACCTAAAGGGCCGTTTAGACATGATGACGTCAAACATGTTTTACGGTGCCTTATTGGTGTTTATCATCCTAGCCCTATTTCTTGATCTGAAGTTAGCATTTTGGGTGATGATGGGGATACCCGTGTCGTTTCTTGGCACTATGCTGATTATGCCACTTGATCCTTTTTCAATGACCATTAACATGCTAACCCTGTTTGCCTTTATTTTAGTGCTCGGGATAGTGGTCGACGATGCTATTGTCATTGGTGAGAGCGCTTACACCGAAGTCGAACGCCACGGTCACTCGGTTGAAAACGTGATCCGCGGCGCGCAAAAAGTAGCAATGCCCGCTACCTTTGGCGTATTAACCACGATTGCCGCTTTTATCCCTATGTTGATCGTTTCTGGCCCGATGGGGATTATCTGGAAATCCATCGGTATGGTCGTCATTCTCTGTTTAGTGTTCTCATTGATTGAATCTAAGCTCATCCTGCCAGCGCATTTAGCGCATATGAAGTTTAAAAAGCCTGGCGCACCAAGGGGACTTTTTGGTCGCTTTAAAGCTAATTTCAACGACAGAGTGCAATACTTTATTCACCACAGTTATCGCCACTTTCTCGAGCGTTGTATCAAGCACAGATACAATGTCGTGGCTGTTTTTGTCGGGGTGTTGATTCTGTCAATAGCCCTAGTTGCCAGTGGTAAAGTACGTTGGGTATTCTTTCCTGATATTCCATCAGATTTTATTCAAGTTCAACTTGAAATGGATGAGGGCAGCTCAGAAGATAACACCTTAAAGGTGGTACAGAGCATAGAAGAAGCCCTGTATAAAATGAACGATAAAATGGAGCAAGATAACGGCTATCAAGTAGTGAAGCACAGCTTTATTAACATGAGTTCACGTACCTCTGCTTTTATTTTTGCAGAACTGACCAAAGGCGAAGACCGCGAAGTCGACGGCGTGACGATTGCTGCGGCGTGGCGTGAACAATTGCCCGAACTGTTATCGGTTAAAAAACTCAGCTTTAACGCGAGCACCAATGATGCCGGTGGCGATATTTCCTTCAGACTCACATCAAGCGATCTCGATGAACTGTCTGCGGCATCAAAAGAACTAAAGCAAAAACTCGCCAGTTATGAGGGCGTGTACGATATTGCCGATAACTTCTCCTCGGGCAGCCATGAAATTCGCCTGAAGATACGTCCAGAGGCGGAAGCCCTTGGTTTAACCCTTTCTGATTTAGCCCGCCAAGTACGTTATGGTTTTTATGGTTATGAAGCCCAACGTATTTTACGCAACAAAGAAGAAATCAAGGTAATGGTGCGCTATCCATTAGAGCAGCGTCGTACTGTGGGTTATCTGGAAAACATGCTGATCCGTACGCCAAAGGGCACGTCAGTTCCGTTCTCGACTGTGGCACAAATTGAGAAAGGTGAATCCTATGCCTCAATTACCCGTGTTGACGGTAAGCGAGCAATTACCATCACGGCAAATGCCAACAAAAACATCGTTGAACCTTCAAAAGTCGTACAGGAAATTCAACAAGATTACCTGCCACAATTACAAGCCAAGTATCCTAAAATTCAAACTGCGCTCGATGGCGGCAGTTTAGATGAACAGAATGCCATGGGCGGCTTGCTGCAAGGTTTCTTCTTTGCGCTGTTTACCATTTATGCCCTGATGGCTATCCCGCTAAAATCCTACAGCCAGCCGTTAATCATCATGTCGGTTATCCCTTTTGGGATTATTGGTGCCCTGTTTGGTCATTTGATTCAGGGGCTCGCGATGAGCGTATTAAGCCTTTGCGGCATCGTGGCGCTTGCTGGAGTTGTCGTAAACGACTCTTTGATTTTGGTCGATTTTGTGAACCGAGCGCGTGAGCAAGGCCAATCGGTCAGGCAGGCAGCGGTGGATTCAGGCTGTTATCGCTTTAGGGCGATTATTTTAACGTCACTCACGACTTTTGTCGGCCTAGTACCCATTATTCTCGAGCGCAGTTTACAGGCACAAATAGTGATCCCAATGGCAACCTCCCTCGCTTTTGGTATCTTATTCTCAACAGTGGTAACGCTGATATTAGTGCCGCTGCTGTACATCATACTCGACGATGTTAGCCGCGCTAGCAGCCGCTTTTTCAACTGGTGGTGGCGGCCTAAAAAGGCTGACTATGAGGATTTGAAGCACAAGGACTTTGAACACCCTGTTGCTGACTATCAAACAAGCGACCCCAAAGGCGACTAGTTGCTTGTTAGTTAATCGTTTATAAAAAGAGAGCTTTAGCTCTCTTTTTATCACCCACGCTGGTATCAACGTGTGCTGAGCATGAAGCCTGAGCTAACGCTAACCACTCAATGCCTTGCACTTTCAAGTTGCGATCTAGCAGACAGTTATGCCGTTACGCTTTCGCTACACTGTGGCTAAGTCGTCCGTTATCGTTAGAATGAAACCTTCGTTATGTCTGAGCAACTGCACACACCAAATATTGATAAACCAAACGTTGTTAGTACTGAGCCTCTCACAACTGCCCTCATCGACAGCCACATCAACGACGATGTTTGCACTGATGGAACCTGCGCAGCAGAAACCTTAGTTTATGATATTCGCCGTAGCCGCTACCTCAATATCACTGGTCGCTGCACGCTACGCTGCGCCTTTTGCCCCAAACATAATGGCAGTAAACAGATCCACGAATATCAATTGGCCTTAAGCCATCAACCTAAGCCTGAAGAAATTATTCCTTTATTAGGTGAGGCTAAAGACTTTGAGGAATATGTGTTTTGCGGCTATGGCGAGCCAACCTTAAATCTTCCCACCCTGCTCGCTGTGGCAAAAGAAATTAAGCAAAGAGGTGGACGAGTACGCATTAATACTGATGGTTTGGGCAATCTAGTGCATAGACGTAATATTCTGCCAGAACTTGCAGGCTGCGTAGACTGCTTATCGATTTCTCTCAATGCCGATAATGAAGCTGCCTATATTGAACATTGCCGCCCAAAAATCGCTGGCTCTTATGCTGCGGTGCATGCCTTTATTGCGTTAGCTCCACACTATATTGATACAGTACAAGTTTCAGCCATCGAGGGGTTAGCGGGGGTCGATATCGTTAGATGTCGGGAACAGGTTGAGAGCTATGGTTGCCAATTCAAGCATCGCGTATTAGGTGCTTTAGGCTAAATATAACAACTATACTTTGCGGTATCCGCGCCGTAATCGCCCCATAAAATCACCTTAATCTTGCAATTAAAACTTTACGCTGCAACAGACACTGTAGTAACAATTCTTTCGTGTTAACATAGTGTCATTAACAGATCACCTACACATAATCGGTTCATGCTGAAGAATAATCCAAGTACGTATCCCCTAGCGCCGCTGCTCTCATTAACCCAAGGGATCTACTGGTCGCATCAACGTTTATTGGCCGTGGCAAGCCAGCTTTCGATGCTGGTAATTGGCTCGATCATTTTGACCAACTTGATTATTACCTTAGGGGAGCGCCGTCTACAGGAAGAGTGGGCGACACAGAGATACAGTGAGCTGCAAACCATAGGCACGCTTGTCACCGACAAAGTCTCTTTTCAGCAATTTCGCACCTTAATTTTTGCCAATGATGAACGACTCAAACAATACTTAAGTAATCCCACCGCCAAACAGCAACGTGAACTACAACAACACTGGCAAGAACTGGTTCAAAACATTCCAGAGCTGCTCGGCGTGACGCTATACGATCCCCAAGGTAATTATAAATTCTCAACCGCCTCTAATTTCAGCAAAGATCCCCTATCGCCGACCTTACTTGGTGTGAGCCGCCAGATGGGCGGCAGAGAAGTCTATACTTCACCACTGGAGTTTGTCCCCATTGACGGCAAGCTAGAGGCCTATCAGTATCAAATGGCATGGCTAGAAAAGGCCGATCAGAGTTCTATGGGATACATAGTCACTTATAACTCTATGGAGCAAATGCTTGAGGCTATAAAACCAGCATTTTCGAGTAATCGCTCACCCATGTTGATGCTCGACACGCAAGGATTGCTCTACACAGGTGCCAGCAACTTAGCTCCTTTAAATAATATCCCCACCAGCTTAGGTGCAAGTTTAAAACAGAGCTATCCTGCCCTGTGGCGCGAAATGTCGATGAATAATTTTGGACAATTTCACGGTGAAGATGCCACGTTCGTCTACCTTAAACTTGAGCTTACCGCTCAACCAGAGACCCGCCGAGAGTACTATTTACTCTCTTATGTGCGTAACTCAGACATAGCGGCAAAGTTTTACCAATGGCAAAATATTGTCATCGCCGCCTCATTAATTCTCACTCTTTTAGCTGCTTGGGTGATATTACTCAGCCATATGTATCGCTTACAACAACGTTCCCGCCAATACAGTATCGATGTCGCTAATGGCTTATTTAATAGTGATATCGGCTTTATGATGGTCAACGAAAATGCTCGAGTGATTAGCGCCAATACCAAAGCCGCTGAAGCGACATTAGTTCCACTCGATGAACTGACTGACCGCAGCCTACAGCGAACGTTGTGCCTTGATGACAACAGATATGTCGAGTTAATGGAGTACGTAAATAAAATGGGGCAATGGTCAGGGGACATAAGCCTCGAGAGTATTAATGGCCCGACGCTACGGGTTCATGTGCGCCAAGCGCCAAGGGCGAGCCGAGGTTCACCGCATTTATTAATTACCCTTGAAGATATTAGCGAGCTCATCCAGAGTAAGCAGCAAGCCTTCATCAATGAGCTACTCTGCGATAGCAATGTCGCGATAGCGCTCACCGATGTAAATGGTAAATTGATTAAAATGAACCCCGCATTCGGTACCATGATGCAACTCAATGGGGATTTGAATCACGATTTAGCCACATTACTCGCCAACGATTTAGGCAATCAATGGCAAAGGATCAGCTCTCAAATCGCTATGCAAGGTCAGTGGCAAGGACAAATACTGTGCGCACCCAAGGAGCCGCGCTCCCATTGCTTACAAGCCACCTTAAAAGGCCATGTCGGAGCCGATGGTGAGATTGACTATATTGTGTGTACTTTAGAGCAAGCTGACGAGCGTGGCTTAAACAGGGAGAAGCGTGACCTGATACCACATCGCAGTGTAATACTGAAACGATTAGGCGATTTAGAAAACTACTTTACCTCGTTGCCGCCGCAAAGCCGCCTTAGTTCAAGTTTATTATTAATGGATATTAATCCTGAAGGTATGTTGAGTCATATGAGTGACATAGACCAACTGGCGAATCGGCAGCAAGAAGTGGAAGTACAATTACTACTTGAAACTCCAGCTCATTATCAAATCCTTCATTGGCAATTGGGCAAAATAGTCATGATGTTGCCAGACACGGATGCCACCCGTGCCCATAGTTTTGCGCTTAATATGATAGAAAAACTCTCTGGTAATGGCCTAAGTGAAGGTATCAGTATTGGTATCGCGGGTTATCAAGAAGGCCAAACATTAGAGCAATATCTTAATAATGCTGAAATTGCCCTAAGACGCGCTAAACAGAATAACGAGCAAAACATTGGTCAAGCTTTTACTCGTCATCAATAATTGATTCGGGAGCATTAACCGAGTCTGGCAATTCGCTCTGGGTAATTTCAATGATGGCCGAGCGGTTCATGGTAATTTTATAGCGAATATACTGCGGGGCTTCACGGCCCTCGCGTAACACTAAAATCAAGTTAACTTGATAGCGACGTTCAACCGATTCATGGCTAATTTTACCTTCAACTTCCTTATAAATCTTAGCTTTCCCTCGCTCTAAGTAACGGGCAAAAGGCACTAAACTAAAATTCACTTGCTCTTGGATAGTCGAATATCCCGCTTGGAACTCGCTATGATTCACCTTAGTGGCGATTTTATAATGCAGAATTTCCGCATCGACCTTATTTTGACTATGTCGGTGCTTTAGAATGTCGCTGACTTTATCAGGAAGATCTTGCTGACGCATAAACTCAAGCCAAACTAACTGCTTAGCTATGATTGCCTGACTGGTGGTATCACGCAAAATTCGGCTCCAGCGGGGTCTACCGCGCTGCACATATCGCCACATGGCATTACGTACATCGTCTTTGAAAATTTCCCTAAAGCCGTAAATCACCGCTAAGGTCAATACCAGTGCGATAGTAAAACCACTAAATGCACCTTGAGCCTGAATAATCAACGCCGATACCACTAACATCACCAATGCGGTCGCTAATCCTGTAGTGAACTTTTTAAGGCCAATACCTAAGGGTTTTAATTCCTCTTTAAGTACCACACCTTGTTGGATTAACCGTCGTAATAACAGCATCTTATTGGAGATTCTGTTCGGGTCTTGTTTGGTTTGCACTGAGTTATATTTGTGCTCATCCCGATAGGCACACTCATTACGACATAGGGTTAATACGCGTTCTTGAATATCATTGAAATCGCTGGTACGCGTGGCATGTGCGAGCACTTTCAGTAATTGCTGCTCACAAAACCAAGATAAGTAATTATCGGCGTTTTCAAAGTAGGATTTCCATTTAGGATCCTCTGGCTCGTTGCGGCGAAACTTTTTCAGTAACTGAACAACTTGTTCGCGCAGCTCATCAAGAGCGAAATAAAAATGGGTAACATCAGTGATTTGTTTAAGTTCTTTAACATCGTTTTCGACAGCGACGGCAAACTGGTAAGCAAATAAATTAAGGTATAACCTGAATTCTTCAATGGTACGACGATTCAAACTGGCAAAACGCCCCTGCACCAGAGGTAAATGTAAACCTTCCGAATAGTAGGAACGACGGCCGACAATCGAGCTGAAATAATACTCTTCTTCATCAAGCGTACGCGAGCCTATGCCCATTTCTTTGGGTAAAAAGAAATAGAGATCGAGCTGACGATTATCGCCCTTTTCCATCTGATGGCTGAACTTAATCGACAATGATTCTTCTTGCTTTATACGTATCTTAGACACAACATCCTTTTCATGAGTCTGCGTTAAAGGCGTAACTCATAACAATAAACGAGAATAAGTGAGCACTAATCTTAACTGAAATAAACTCAAATACACTGATTAAATTCGACTATTTACGATCCGGCAACCGCAAACCGTATTACTCGGTTCGAATAAAACCACCGCATAATCTTTAGTGTCATCCATATCAAGCACTTCGACACTCAGATTGTGTATTCCAGACGCATTGAAATGTAAGCTGCTGATGTATGAAAGATATTTCATATGCTCAGGCCAGTCTTTGTGCTTTTCAAGTTCAGACTCCGTTTTCGTCTGCACAGCCACCTGATAGGTCATGCTATTGGCTTCTATTTTTTCCACTTTACCTTGCATCGAAATAGTGCCCGCACTCGTGCCATCAACATTGAAGTAACGATAGTTAATCTGCGCATTATTAGCCGCAATCAGTACATCGACGAGCAAATAATATTTACCGTCAACATTGCCATGAGAATGGCGGTCGAATAATTCGGAGCTGCAATTCAAAATCAGCGTCCGATTTGTCATCGACTGCCAATAAATCACGCCACAAGCCGTAATCAATGCCGTTAAAATAACGAGATTAATCGTCCACTTTAGCCATCTAGCCACAGATATCGACCTCCCGCAGCCATGTCGCATCAATAAACTCCTTTGGCTGCGTAAAATCGCTGATCTTAATATTGCGGATCACCGACTGACCTAACTTTTCACCACGCAAAGTAATATTAAGCACTTGTTTGTCATGGGATAAAGAGCCATAAACATCTTTCCAATCACTTTGACCACAAGCCGTAAATCCCGCACTTAAACGCTCGCCTAGCTTAAAGAGTAAGAGGTTATTAGTATTAGAATTAGCATAGAGATGTAATCGAATATGTTGGCCAGAAGCTAACGGGATCTCAGAATGCATCAACGCTTGAGTCGGTTTACTATGATCAATCTGATATAGATAAAAAAATGAAACCGCTAACATAGCACCAAACAACACCAATACACTCCATAACGGGATTGTCTGTAGTCTGAGATAATTGACATATTTACGTTCTTTACCATTTAATGGTTGCAGTAAATAGCCTTGGCCTTTGACGGTTTCTATTAAGCCTTCATGCTGAGCGCCAAGAAAGGAGCGCAGCATAAACACGGCTCTGGCAACCGAGGTATCCGTTAGCGGCGGGTGCTGACCATCCCCCATCTTAAGCATATATTTAGAAACTAACTTACCTTGGTGTTCAACCAGTAAAGAGAGCACTTGTAATTCAGCCCGAGGAAGATGCCAAGATTCATCACGAGACAATTCAATCAATGTGCCTCGCTCTCGATCAAACCTGCAGTCTCCCAATTGCATAGTCATTCACTCAACTCCATAAAAACATAGAATTAAGTCTAGGTAAAATAGCGGATGATTAATGTGATCTTGTTAACCCAAGAGAGCAAATAGTTACGTTTCGTGAGTCAAGGCCCAAGCTCAAGACTAATCCGCCATAACCCGCTTTAGGTCACAATAACAAATCCCCCTTAGTACAGGGTTAATTACGCGTAAATTTACACAAATATTACAAATAATGAGATATGAGTTCGCAACCAATCTATTTAACACATAAAAGTATAAGGTTTTAGCCTGCAAAGCCTATGTATTTGAGCGTTTCTTCAAATATCTGAAAGGTCCATATCCTTTGGCCCAAATCACATCATTTATCGTCTGTGTCTCTAACATTCAAACCATAGAGATTTATCTTTACCAGCTAATAAATAAATAAAAAAGTAATTCTACATAGAGGACATAGATGATGAGTATTAATAGACGCCAAGCCTTAAGCCGCATTATCGGTATTAGCACGGTCGCCGCGGGTGCAACACTAATGGGAACCTCAGTTCTCGCAGCCACCAACGAAGAAGGACAATATTATTTAGCATTAGGAGAAAAGCTGAAATACGCGCCCATTGATCCCATGGCAACGGCAAAGCTTGCCTATGAAACAGGCGGAGGATGCATGCATCAAGTATTTCATGCTGTTATTACCATGCTGGCTCAATCGAGCAGTGTCGATGCCGCTAAATTTAAAACCATTCCGACGGCACTGGCAGCTTATGGTTTTGCAGGGGTAGCAGGTCAAGGCACTCTTTGCGGCAACCTCAATGCAATTGGCATGTTAGTGAATATCTTAGATGATATTAACGGCCAGAATAATGCTGTAATCGGTAACACCTTCCGCTACTACGAAAATACAACACTGCCATTAGCTTCAGCGGAGTTTGTCGCTGGCATAGGTTCTACAGCGGAAAAAACAGCGCTTGTTGTCAGCTCATCAAAGGCAAAAAGCGTGCTATGCCACTCATCAATTAGTAACTGGTCAAAGGCCTCTGGTCTGCCATTTGCCAAAAAAGGTGAACGTTGCTACCGCCTCTCCGCGTCGATGGCATATTACTTAGTTGATGTGTTAAACCGGGCTTACCAAGGCGAAAATATCGGCGGACTCGTTGGCAGTAAACCTTCACCGGATGCACAAGATTGCCAAACCTGCCATGGCAGTTCAAGCACCTTAGGCTCTGCAGCGAGTGTTAAAACAGATATGGAATGCACCACTTGCCATACCGGACACTTCAATTAAGGGGGCTGTAATGAAATACCCATTACTCGCAGTAACCTTAAGCATATTGTTGCTTAGCGGATGTGGCAGTGACGACAATACATCAGAGGAAGTCATCCCTCCGGTGCGCCCCTCACCGCCAGCGGTCAATAGTGTGAATATCGATGAGGCGATGCAAATCAACGTCGTTCTCAACCAGTTTGACCAACAGACGGGCACCATTCAATTTTCATTAACGGATGCCCAGCAAGCGGCCATTACAGCGGCAAAAGCCTATGATATTTATTATTTTGGCTTTCCCGATAGCGATAAAGCGTCTTCAAACCCTAAAGCATGGAAGCGCTGGCATACCACGCAAAGTTATCGTTGCCAAAACACAACGGAATGCGGCGGTAAGTTAACAGAAACAAAGACGGGACAATATCAATTTGAAATACCCGCTTTAGATTGGCAGCAACAAGATCCCAGCCATGCAGTTGCTCAAATCAAAGTCGCAATTCAGATTTATGGCGCTAAGGCGAATAACGAACTGAGCTTAATTGAAGCGCCATCAATCTAGGCGTTACTGCTCAGTTTAAGCAAAAGGCATCCATTGGATGCCTTTTTTGTTATTGATAAGAAACGTTAAAACATGGATGAATTTATCCATAGATGCACAAAAATACTCGCCACATAACCTAAGGCAATCACAGGTGTCCAACGTAAATGTGCACCAAAGGTGTATATGCCACGAGCCTGTCCCATCAAAGCCACACCTGCTGCACTGCCAATCGACAGTAAACTACCGCCGACACCAGCTGTCAGCGTGACTAATAACCACTGCCCTAACGGCATATCGGGATTCATGGTTAATACCGCAAACATCACCGGGATATTATCAACCACAGATGAGAGCAACCCTATCGCCACGTTGGCATAAGTGACATCCCAATGGGAGTACATAGCCTCGGAGACTAAACTCAGATAGCCCATAAAACCGAGGCCCCCCACACATAACACCACACCATAAAAGAACAACAGGGTGTCCCACTCGGCGCGAGAAATTCGACTGAACACATCAAATGGTACCACGCTGCCGAGTTGCTGCAGACGTAATGTATCTTGTATTAACTCAGCTTTTGCTCGCTCACGGGCAACGGAACTATTGAACGTTTTTCGCAGATAAAAACCAAAGAATTGCAGAAAACCTAATCCTGTCATCATACCCAGTACTGGCGGCATACCTAAAAAGGAATGAGCGCAAACGGCGGTAGCAATAGTCAGCAAAAATAGCGCTACGATGCGTTTTGCTCCTGGCTTAGTGTAAACCTGCTCCTTTGCTGGCTCAGGTACAAAATGAGGAACAAACAGGCTCATGATGGCGGCGGGTAGCACAAAATTCACTAAGGCTGGAATGAATAAGTGGAAAAAGTCGGTAAAATGTACCAATCCTTTTTGCCATACCATCAAGGTTGTGATGTCACCAAATGGACTAAATGCTCCCCCCGCATTGGCCGCGACCACGATGTTGATACAGGCGAGGGTTATAAACTTGCGCTGACCTGCACCCACTTTCATCACCACGGCGCACATCAATAAGGCGGTGGTCAGGTTGTCGGCGACAGGTGAGATAAAAAACGCCATAAATCCGGTTAGCCAAAATACGGTTCTCAAACTAAAACCACGACCGACAAGCCAACCACGAATGGCGTCAAATAGATTGCGCTCTTCCATCGCATTGATATACGTCATCGCCACCAGTAAAAAAAGCAATAACTCAGCGTATTCGAGTAAGTTATGTTTAAATGCCGCTTCAGACACTTCCGACATGCCATTTTGCACATACACAAAACCTATCATCCCCCAAATGATCCCCGCCGCGACCAATACCGGTTTCGATTTACGTAGGTGTAATGTTTCTTCGGCCATAACCAATACATAAGCGAGCACAAATATACATACCGCAATATAACCCACACTTGCACTGGTTAAATTAAGCCGTTCAACGTTTTCAGCCATTGCCCATGTCGCAGGTGAAAACAAGCTTGTCAGTATCGCCATACCGAATAAGCTCAGGAATGCTGTCCCACTATTTTTACATGCTCGTTGTAATTTCATCAAAGTTGATCTCTACCAAGATAATTAGTTAGAAAATTACCACAGCTATGCCAGCGTAAATGTTGATAAAACGCATACTTCTTATATTACTAGGTCGCTAGAAGGAGTTTAATAGATTAATTTTTGTATATATATCGTAGACGCTAATGCACGATTAACTAAATTACATTCGATTTAATCTAAAAAGAACCCACAAAAAAGCACCATCAAGGTGCTTTTTTGTTAAAACGGCAGCGCGGTATTAGAAAGAATATAACAAAGTCATATTTGTTTCTGTATCGGTACCTTTCTTATTGTCTAATGGCTCACTGTTATAACGCACGATAACGGCAAACTTCATCGCCAATGCGCCAATGATATTCGCGGTTAATGAGGTCTCCGAGCGGGCATCAAGCTTATCACCATAATCCGCAACAAAACGTTGTTGGAACTTAGAGGTATCGGTAATTTCGGTTTCGAAATTGATCACGCCGTGCGCGACCACACTATCATCAGTTTCATAACCTTCGATAAATGCTTGCTCGCTATCCAGACGCTGATAGATATAACCAGGACCAGCTTCAACATCTAAAAAAGTTTTACTGCTATCGTAAAGTCGATGACCATAACCAGTAGCACCAGATACTGTGTACTCATAACCCGTAAATGGGTCGACTTCGTAGTTAGCATTGGCAAACAGGTAGCTACGATCTGTCATCTTATAGTTGCCTTGAGCACCGACAAAATAACGCTTAGCCGTGACGGTCTCCGAATCCTCTTTGTATAAGCCTTCGAGTAAGTATTGGTTTTCCCAATCACCTAGCTCATGCTTCAGATTTAAACGCCCTTTGAATGATGAGGTTTCGGTGTTACCAGTCGTTAACGTAGCACCTAGTTCGGCTTCACCAGCAAATGTTCTATCGCCTTTAACAAAATCAGCACCGGCAGTTGCCATAAAAGGTGTTGTCAGTAATATCGCGGCGGTTAGTACTTTCTTCATCTTTATTCGTTCCCGTTATGTAAATCCAATCCCTATAAATATCTGTTTGGCCCAACATAGTTAGATAAGCACATATTAATAAGGGTTAGTATTTTCCTCTGAAAATCGCAGCGATATTAACATTTACGATTAAAAAATAAAAATTTCATCTATTTTAGCCATAAAAAAACCCGCCGCGGCGGGTTTCTATTGCAGCGATAACGCTTACATATTGATCTTTGGATCTAATGCACCAGATTGATACGCTTTATACATTGCTTGTAAAGACAATGGTTTAATCTTAGATGCTTGGCCGGCACAACCAAAAGCTTCATAGCGGATAGTACAAATATCAGCCATGGCTTCCATTGATGCTTTAAGGAATTTACGTGGATCAAATTCACTTGGGTTTTCAGCTAAAAACTTACGAACTGCACCCGTTGAGGCTAAGCGTAAGTCGGTATCGATATTTACCTTACGCACACCGTGCTTAATGCCTTCAACGATTTCTTCTAATGGCACACCGTAGGTTTCTGGGATCTGACCGCCATATTGATTGATGATTTTCAACCACTCTTGCGGCACTGAAGATGAACCGTGCATGACCAAATGTGTATTAGGAATACGAGCATGGATTTCTTTAATGCGATCGATGCGCAGCACCTCACCCGTAGGTTTACGGCTGAACTTATAAGCACCATGGCTAGTACCAATGGCAATCGCTAATGCATCAACATGGGTATCCGCCACAAAACGCGCGGCTTCGTCAGGGGTCGTTAGCATTTGGTCCATGCTTAGTGTACCCACTGCACCAATACCATCTTCTTCGCCCGCTTGACCTGTTTCTAGGCTACCTAAACAACCGATTTCACCTTCTACCGACACACCACAGGCATGGGCGAAAGCGACAGTGCGACGGGTAACATCGACGTTGTACTCATAAGAGGCGGGCGTTTTACCGTCAGCCATTAAAGAGCCGTCCATCATCACTGATGACATACCCAATTGAATAGAACGCTGACAGATATCAGGATCGGTACCGTGGTCTTGGTGAATACACACAGGAATATCTGGATACTGCTCAAGGGCAGCTGCCATCAAATATTTAAGGAACTGTGGGCGGGCATATTTACGCGCACCCGCTGAGGCTTGCACAATCACAGGGCTGTTTGTTGCTTCAGCAGATTGCATGATGGCACGCATCTGTTCTAAGTTATTAACGTTGAACGCAGGCACACCGTATCCATGTTCTGCTGCGTGATCAAGTAGTTGTCGTAGGGAAATTAACGCCATTTTGTAACTCCAATAATAGGGTGATATCTATCACCGAGGTCGCTATCGTTTGGATGGATTTTTATGCCCATATCCAGCTAATCACTTAGCTAAATACGAGCGGTTTTTTATAATTATGTTACTTTTTATGAAAGCTTTGATGTTATCAAAGCTTATCGCGGCGTCTTATGCGCCGCGTTTTTAAACCTATATCTTATGCGCCGCGCTTTTCTAACATCGCCACTGCGGGTAATTCTTTACCTTCGAGAAACTCAAGAAAAGCGCCGCCACCAGTAGAAATGTAAGATATTTTATCGGCAATGCCGTACTTATCAACTGCCGCTAACGTGTCACCACCGCCTGCAATAGAGAAAGCTTTTGAATCGGCAATAGCTTGTGCAATACGGCGAGTACCCTCACCAAATTGGTCAAATTCGAACACGCCAACGGGGCCATTCCATACTATAGTGCCCGCTGATTCAATGATTTTAGCCAGAGCTTCAGCGCTATCTGGACCAATATCAAAAATCATTTCACTGTCGCCAACATCACCCACTGCTTTCAACGTCGCTGTTGCTGTAGGGCTAAACTCGTTTGCCACCACCACATCAGTCGGTACTGGAATATCGGCGCCACGGCTTTTAGCATTGGCGACTAAACGTTTCGCTTCATCAAGTAAATCCGCTTCATAAAGTGATTTACCTACGTTATAACCTGCCGCCGCAATAAAAGTATTTGCAATACCGCCGCCAACCACTAACTGATCAACGATGCCAGATAAGCTTTCTAATACGGTTAACTTAGTCGACACTTTTGAGCCGCCAACGATTGCCACCATAGGGCGCGCTGGATTATCTAACGCTTTGCCTAAGGCATCCAATTCTTGTGCCAGTAATGGACCGGCACAGGCGATTGGGGCAAACATGCCCACGCCATGAGTCGATGCTTGCGCGCGATGAGCTGTACCAAAGGCGTCCATCACATAGACATCACACAGAGCGGCCATTTTTTGCGATAGCGCTTCGTTGTTCTTGCCTTCACCCACGTTAAAACGCACGTTTTCGAACACAACCACTTCACCGACAGCAACGTCGACGCCGTCTAAATAATCCGTCGCTAAACGCACTTTACAAGGCAGAGCTTTTGCCAAGTAATCAACCACAGGTTGCAGAGAGTATTCGGCATTGTATTCACCCTCAGTCGGGCGACCTAAATGCGACATCACCATCACAGCGGCGCCTTTAGCAAGGGCTAACTCGATAGTAGGTAAAGAGGCGCGCAGACGTGCATCACTGGTGACGACGCCGTTGCTAACGGGCACATTGAGATCTTCGCGAATAAGCACACGCTTACCTTGTAGATCTAAATCTGACATATTGATAATTGCCATGGTAACGCTTCCTTTTATAATCAAAAAACAAACTGGTTTCACACATGGCCGGTATCAGTTTACTGCCGCTAGGCGCTCGACATCCCGTCGAATTGGCATATAACTGAGTGACCCACCAGTGAATAATCTACTTTTTATCAGCTTCGCTTGGCCGCTATCATCACTAAACTGGTATCTAACATACGATTGGCAAAACCCCACTCGTTATCACACCAAAGCAGTAACTTCACCAGCTGACCGGCACTAACACGGGTTTGAGTGCCATCAACGATACTGGAGCGCGGATCATGGTTAAAATCACATGAAACTAAGGGCTCATCAGTATAGCCTAAAATGCCGTTAAATCGCCCATTGGCCGCTGACTCCAACACCTGATTAACCGTGGCTATATCGACAATTTTATCAAGGGTTACAGACAAATCGATCGCGGTCACGTTGATGGTGGGCACACGCACCGAAATAGCCTCAAACTTATCTTTCATGTGCGGCAAAATACGTTCAATACCGCGGGCAAGTTTAGTGTCTACAGGAATAATTGAGTGGCTCGCGGCGCGGGTTCGACGTAAATCATCATGGTAAGCATCAATCACTTGCTGGTCATTCATCGCGGAGTGGATCGTGGTAATTGCGCCACTTTTAACGCCAAAGTGATAATCGAGTACATCGATTACCGGCACAATACAGTTCGTTGTGCAAGAAGCGTTAGAGATAACGGTATGTTCCGCAGAAAGTAAATCGTGGTTGACGCCATACACAATCGTAGCATCGACATCGGCAGAGGATGGATGACTGATTAGCACTTGTTTAGCACCAGCATGAATATGGGCTTCGCAGCTTTGACGGTCGAGTAATACACCGGTGGCCTCATAGACTATGTCTATGTCCATTTCATGCCAAGGGAGTTTTGTGGGATCGGGCTCGTGCAGAATTTTAATCGCATCATCGCCAATCAACATGTGATCGTCAGCGAGCTTCACTTTGTGCGCAAACCGACCGTGAGTAGTGTCGTACTGGGTCAAGTGAATAATAGCTTCAGGTTTAGCGAGTTCGTTGATCGCGACAATCTGCATTTGCTGCCGCTTTCCTGACTCGTATAAAGCACGAAGAATAGAGCGACCGATACGGCCATAACCATTGATAGCAACTCGGATCATTGAGGTCTCTATTTCCTCTAAATACAAAAACGGCCTGCAAAAGATTGCAAGCCGTATTATACAGATTAACGCTTAAAAAGTTTAACCTTTTGTATTGAATCTAATCTCTTAAGCCATTAGCCCAGTGATTTTGCAGCATTCAGCACATTTTCAACAGTGAAACCAAAGTGATTAAGTAACACGTTACCTGGCGCTGACTCACCAAAAGTGGTCATACCTACAACTTTGCCTTCAAAACCAATGTACTTGTACCAGAAATCACTATGCGCCGCTTCAATCGCCACACGTTTAGTGACTGCTCGTGGTAATACTGATTCTTTATAAGCGGCATCTTGCTTATCAAACTCAGTAGTTGATGGCATAGAAACCACACGAACGTGCTTACCTTGTTCGGTTAATGCTGCAGCGGCATCCATTGCTAACTGTACTTCGCTACCCGTTGCAATCAAGATCAATTCTGGCGTACCAGCACAATCTTGCAGTACGTAACCACCTTTAGCCACATTAGCTAATTGTTCGCTAGTACGCGCTTGAGCTTTGAGGTTTTGACGGCTAAAGATAAGCGATGTTGGAGCATTGCGACGTTGAATAGCAGCTTTCCAAGAAACCGCTGTTTCTGCCGCGTCACATGGGCGCCATACGGCCATATTTGGCGTCATACGTAGGTTAGCTAATTGCTCAACGGGCTGATGCGTTGGGCCATCTTCACCTTGACCGATAGAGTCATGGGTATAAACGAAAATGTTTTGAATCCCCATCAGCGCTGACATACGGACTGCGTTACGGGCGTATTCCATGAACATCATGAAAGTTGCGCCGTAGTTGATGAAACCACCATGCAGCGATGCACCGTTCATAATGCCGCTCATGCCAAATTCACGCACACCGTAGTAGATGTAGTTACCGGCAGGATCGTCTTGAATACCTTTAGAACCTGACCATAGTGTCAAGTTAGAACCCGCTAAGTCAGCAGAGCCGCCTAACAGTTCAGGCAACATAGCACCGAAAGCACCAATGGCATTTTGTGAGGCTTTACGGCTCGCAATACCTTCAGCTTTGTCCTGTGATGCTTGAACAAAGGCTTGCGCTTTTTCTTCAAAATCAGCAGGTAACTCACCTTTTAGTACACGGCGATCGTATTCAGCAGCCAGTTCTGGATAGGCAATAGCGTAAGCCGCAAACTTCTCATTCCAAGCCGCTTCACGGGCAGCACCCGCAGCTTTAGCATCCCAACCCGCATAAACCTCGCTTGGGATTTCAAATGGGGCATGTGGCCAACCAAGGAACTCACGGGCGGCGGCAATTTCTGCATCGCCTAATGGTGCGCCGTGGCAATCGTGGCTGCCAGATTTGTTAGGTGAACCAAAACCAATAATGGTTTTGCAGCAAATCATAGTCGGTTTATCGGTAACCGCTTTAGCCGCTTCGATAGCAGCGCGGATAGCATCACTATCGTGACCGTCAACACCAGCAATGACATGCCAGCCGTAAGCTTCGAAACGCTTTGGCGTATCATCGGTGAACCAGCCTTCAACATGGCCATCGATAGAAATACCGTTGTCATCCCAAAATGCGACCAGTTTGCCTAAGCCTAAGGTACCGGCTAATGAACAGGCTTCGTGTGAAATACCTTCCATTAAACAGCCGTCGCCAAGGAAACAGTAAGTGTAGTGATCAACAATATCGTGACCATCACGGTTAAACTGTGCCGCTAAGGTTTTTTCTGCAATCGCCATACCGACAGCGTTACTGATGCCCGCACCGAGTGGACCCGTTGTGGTTTCAACACCTGGGGTGTAACCGTATTCTGGGTGACCCGGTGTTTTTGAATGCAATTGACGGAACTGTTTCAGTTCTTCAATCGGTAATTCATAACCACTCAGGTGTAGTAAAGAGTAGATCAGCATTGAACCGTGACCATTAGAAAGAACGAAACGGTCTCTATCTACCCATTTAGGATTGGTCGGGTTGTGCTTAAGGAAATCATTCCACAGCACTTCAGCAATATCTGCCATACCCATTGGGGCGCCGGGATGGCCTGAATTAGCTTTTTGAACTGCATCCATACTTAACGCACGGATTGCGTTTGCGAGTACTTTACGGGAAGACATGCTCTCTCCTGCTTGTTTGTGGGGTCTAGCGGGCAATTTGGATGCATATTTTCCCCTACATCCGAAGAGGACGCAAACGAAAATGCACGAAAGAATCTAAGTTTAACCGATCCAAAGGGCTCAGGTTGACGTATACGAATGGTGAAATACGCTAATTACCCAGCATTAACAGTACACATCTGTAAATTAGAATGGATTATTTGTCACTTACACCTAACAACTACATAGATAAAATGACCTAAGCTAGAGAGAGTTGCCAGCGCAACGCTAGATTAGCTCAAAAAGAAGTAATCAACATAAAATATATCAATTCAAATGCTTAAACTATAAATTAAACGATACGATTATGTTCACAATTGAGGTACACCTCACTTTACACGCAAATATTTTGCTTAGGGGGTGTCATCAAAGTGAAATTCCACTAAAATAGCCGTCTAGATGTAGATGCTTCTACACGTTTGAATGCTAACGACGAGATTTTCCTACTATGGCAAAGCACTTGTTTACTTCTGAGTCGGTCTCAGAAGGTCATCCCGATAAAATTGCAGATCAGATTTCTGATGCTGTGCTAGATGCAATTCTGGCTCAAGATCCTAAAGCACGCGTGGCGTGTGAAACCTATGTCAAAACTGGCATGGTATTAGTGGGCGGCGAAGTCACCACTTCTGCTTGGGTTGATATCGAAGAAATCACCCGTAAAACCGTGCGTGAAATTGGTTATACCAATTCAGATATGGGTTTTGATGCAGACTCATGCGCGGTATTAAACGCCATTGGTAAGCAATCGCCCGACATTAATCAAGGTGTGGACCGCGCTGATCCTGCTGAGCAAGGTGCTGGCGATCAAGGGTTAATGTTTGGTTATGCCAACAACGAAACCGACGTATTAATGCCTGCGCCTATCACTTATGCCCATGCATTAGTAAAGCGTCAGTCTGAAGTACGTAAAAGCGGCACACTGCCTTGGTTACGCCCAGATGCAAAAAGCCAAGTCACTTTTGCCTATGATGATGGCAAAATTGTCGGTATCGATGCTGTCGTTTTATCGACTCAGCACAGAGACGACGTTTCACAAGCCGACTTAATTGAAGGCGTGATGGAAACCATCATCAAGCCTGTTCTGCCAGCCCAATGGTTAAATAAAGATACTAAGTTCTTTATCAACCCAACTGGCCGTTTTGTTATCGGTGGCCCAGTAGGTGATTGCGGCTTAACCGGTCGTAAGATCATCGTTGATACCTACGGCGGCATGGCTCGTCACGGTGGCGGCGCATTCTCGGGTAAAGATCCATCAAAAGTGGATCGCAGTGCAGCCTATGCCGCCCGTTATGTGGCTAAAAACATCGTTGCCGCGGGTCTTGCTGATCGCTGTGAAATCCAAGTGTCTTACGCGATTGGTGTGGCAGAGCCTACTTCTATCAGCATCGAAACCTTCGGTACGGGTAAAGTGTCTGAAGAACTGCTGATCAAACTAGTGCGTCAACACTTTGAACTACGTCCATACGGCTTAACGGCTATGTTAGATTTAGCTCGCCCGATTTACCAAGCAACTGCCGCTTATGGCCACTTTGGTCGTAACGAGTTCCCTTGGGAAGCGACCGATAAAGCAGAAGCACTGCGCGCTGACGCGGGTTTATAATTTAAATCGTTTACGATTTAAGCTGCTAAGATTACAAAACATAAAAACCGCTACCCAGCGGTTTTTTTACATCCTAAATTTAACTTAACCGATTAAATAAACCTGCTAACTCATTCTGCTAACAAGCAGACTTAACTGAACTACATGCAAATGCACGGAAAAATGGCGCGCTAATAAAAATACAGTACATAAAAATTACTAAGCAACAAATCTTAAGACTCACAAAAATCATACAACTTAGAGCTAAATCACATTTCTATCAGCGTAAATTGCAACACCTTGACATCATTTTAATGTTTCCATACCCTTCGCTATATACATAACTATATATCGAATATTGTGGCATTATTTCATGGATACAAAGAAGCGTTTATTATTAAAAGCGTTAGCTTCTTGCGGCCTTTTAACTGCAGTACCCTCAACACTATGGGCGATGAATCAATCATTAGTCTTCCCATTTGGTAAGCTCCCTGCGGCTAACAAAATCCAACGCGTACTCAGTGCTGGCGCTCCTGCTGATATATTACTGTTAGCCCTAGTACCCGAAAAGTTACTTGGGTTTTCAGCCTTTGAAATCCCACGAAATAACCCATGGTTCTCACAAAGCATACAGACACTACCTAAGCTAGGCCGATTATCGGGCCGTGCTAGCACCTTGTCGATTGAACAGTTACTCGCACTCAAACCAGATATTATTATCGACAGCGGCAGTGTTACTGACACTTTTCGCTCTCAGGCGGAGCGTATTACCGCACTCACGGGGATCCCCTATCTTTTAGTTAGCGGTAAATTGTCTGACTCAGCCGAACAAATCAGGCAAGTAGCTGATGTTCTTGGCGTGGTAGCAAGGGCTGAACCCTTAGCGAATATGGCTGAAAAAATACTAACTGATGCCCGCACCTTTTCATTAACTCAAAGAAAACCTCTGCAGTTCTATGCCGCCAGAGGCGCAAAAGGATTAGAAACAGGTTTAGCGGGGTCATTACATACCGAGGCAGCCGAACTACTTGGATTAGAAAATGTAGCAAAACAAGCTGGACGCCATGGCCTTGGACAAGTATCGATGGAGCAATTACTGCTATGGCAACCGGATGTGGTTTTAACACAGGATGAATCCACATATCAGCACATTTTAACCAACAGCCAATGGCAAGGTATTAACGCTGTACAGCAACGGCAGGTTTTACACTACCCTCGTTTTCCGTTTGGTTGGCTAGATGCACCACCGGGTATTAATCGTTTATTAGGTTTGCGAAGATTACATGCCCATTTCGATCCTAAAATGCAGGCAGGGTTACAGGCAGATACACAAGCCTTCTTCGAGCTATTTTTCCATAGCACGCTTAGTGATGAGTCATACCAACAATTAGTGAAACAGCCATGATGATGTCAAAAACCATCGGGGTTGTGAGCTTATTACTCTTAATGAGTATGTTTTTAGCGCTCACAGCAGGCAAATATCCCCTCTCACTAGGGCAAATTAACGAATTGATTTTTTCTTCCCATTTATCCAGCGATCCTCGCCTTTCAATTGTATTTTGGCAAATTCGTCTGCCTAGGATATTGGCTGCCATATTGGTGGGTGCCAGCCTTTCTGCCGCAGGTACGGCCTATCAAGGTATGTTCCGTAATCCGTTAGTTTCACCGGATATTTTAGGCGTTTCTGCCGGAGCGGGTTTAGGAGCAAGCGCGGCAATTTTGCTTGGATTACCGATGTTATTCATTCAGGCTTTTGCCTTTACAGGAGGCATCACAGTAGTCGTGTTGGTGTGTGTCATTGCCAAATTTACGCGCCGACAAGATCCGGTGTTATCACTCGTATTGATTGGTATTGCCATCGGCACTTTATGTGGTGCAGGGATTTCACTGATAAAAGTGTTTGCAGACCCTTATATTGAGCTTCCTTCAATTACGTTTTGGTTACTTGGTGGATTAAACTCAATTACCTTAGATGATATTGCCATCGCTATGCCATTAATCTTCATAGGATTATTGCCATTATTTCTACTACGTTGGCGCATGAACCTTTTAAGCCTTCCCGATGACGAAGCCAAAGCAATTGGCGTTAATGTCACCCGCTTACGGATTATCTTTATCATTAGTGCGACCTTAATCACCGCCTGCACTGTGTCCATTGCCGGTATTATTGGTTGGGTTGGATTAGTGGTTCCTCATATCTGCCGCACATTAACCGGTGCGAATAACCAACAATTATTGCCATTGTCGATGGCAGTGGGTGCCATTTTATTATTATTTACCGACACCATTGCCCGCAGCGTCGGTACTGTGGAATTGCCCTTAGGTATTATTACTGCACTGATTGGCGCGCCATTTTTCCTTATTTTACTGATGAGGAGAGAGCGGCTGTGACTATCGTCAATTTCAATCATGCCGATATCGGTTATAACCGACATCCCGTCCTCCGCGATGTTTCTTTTACCGTAAAAACGGGAGAAGTGTGCTGTCTTTTGGGGACGAATGGTTGCGGCAAAACCACCATTATACGTAGCCTATTAGGAATTTTGCCGCTCAAGGGTGGCAGTATTCAACTACACGATAAAGCCCTCCATTTATGGAACACCACCGAGCTGGCACAAGCCGTGGCCTATGTACCGCAAGCGCATGATGGCCCTTTTGCATTTAGTGTGCTTGATATGGTGATGATGGGACGCTGCGCGCATCTAAAATTATTTTCCCAGCCTGGCGTTAAAGACCGCGCTTTGGCAATGGAGTTGTTGCTAATGCTTGATATCGCCCATCTCGCTAAACGGCAATATCCTTCACTCAGTGGCGGTGAGCGCCAGTTGGTTTTAATCGCCAGAGCACTGATCCAACAACCCACACTACTTATCATGGACGAGCCAGCAGCTAGCCTCGATTTTGGCCATCAAATTACCTTACTCGAAAGGATCCGCACGCTTAAAAAAGAGGGCATAACGGTATTAATGTCAACGCACCATCCTATGCATGCTAAGGCCGTAGCAGACAAGGTAGTACTAGTGGCAAAAGATCAACCAATACAACAAGGTTCGATTAGCGACATGCTTAGTGCAAAACGTCTCACCACACTTTATGGTGTCCAAGAAAGCGATATTAGAAACCACTTGGGCCTCGATATTTAAAGATAAACATGAGGAAAAACAATGTTATTAGATGAGCTGGATTTCGCTGGATTATACCAACAGCAAATGCAATTAGCGGGGCGAACCACTAAAAAACCAGAGCATTGGGACAAGCGTGCAGAAGCCATGGCAAACGATTGTGCTCCTGCTAATGACGGTTACTTGACCCAACTATTAGCAAAAATTGATTTGCGCGGCGCCTCAACTTTATTCGATATGGGTTGTGGTCCCGGTTCAGTCTGTTTGAACATAGCCGAAAACCTAACTCATGTTTATGGCGTGGATTACAGCCAAGGCATGTTAGATGTCGCACATCGTCGGGCAAACGCAATGGGACTGAACAATGTCACCCTACTGAATAAATCATGGGAAGATGATTGGCAGGATATTCCACAATGTGATATTGCCGTTGCATCACGCTCCACCTTAGTGTCCGACTTACGTGCGGCGCTCATTAAGCTTAACGATAAAGCTAAACTCAGGGTTTATACCACACATACGGTATCTACCTCTTTTGTGGATATTGAAATACAAGCTGCAATCGGGCGAAACGTAATTGAACTGCCCAATTATATTTTTGCCGTCAACATTTTATATCAAATGGGTATTAACCCACAGGTTGATTATATTAAATCAAATAATTGTTTAGATAAAAATAACAATTTTGAGCAGTTTTCTAAAACAATTGATTGGTCATTAGGCGGGCTCACAGATGAAGAGAATAATCGTTTATTTGATTACTATCAACATAAAAGCCGTATCGGAGAAGCGCTGATATCCCCGTCTCGAGATTGGGCATTAGTGTATTGGGACAAAGTGGCATTAAGTAAATAAGTAGCAAGCTACTGCAACTTTAATAAAGACCACAATTAAATATCAATAAAATAGCAGCCATCAGGCGCTGCTATTTCACTTAACTACATCTATAAGAAAGAGATTACTATGCGATATAAACAAATCTATCTTCCATTATTAATTGCAATGGGAATTTCACACCCTCTAATAGCTAATGAAATAGCACAAAATCAATTAGCAGATAATAATCCAGAAAGAATAACTATATGGGGTAGCGCCGTTGCTGATACCAGTGCGCGTATTGACCAAAAGACGATAGAGAAATTAGGTAAAAATAATGTCGCTAATGCCTTAAGCACAATTCCCGGTGTTTCACTCCAAAAATCGGGTAATCGCAACGAACTACAAGTACGAGTGCGTGGTTTTGATAATCGCCAAGTCCCGGTATTTTACGATGGCATTCCGATTTATATCCCCTACGATGGCAATCTAGATTTAGGCCGATTTTTAACCTCTAACCTCGATTCAATTGAAGTATCAAAAGGATATACCTCACTCTTACAGGGGCCTAACCAAATGGGCGGCTCAATTAATTTAACCACCCATAAACCCACAGAAACATTTGAAGCTAGCGCAGGCTACCGCCAAGGGTTTACCCGTAATAAAACGAACGCCTACGATGCTAATGCCTCATTAAGTATGAGTAATGATTTAGGTTATTTGCAGTTTTCCGGTAGCCAATTAAAACAAGATTACTTAGGCTTACCTTACGGCACTGATAATGATATTGCAGGCTCAGATGGGGAGTTAATCAACTCTGCAGCAGATGATAAACGTGGCATAGTAAAACTGGGGTTTACCCCTAATGCTGACGATGAGTATGTTTTTACTTATATTAATCAAAACAGTGAAAAAAATAATCCACCCTATGCAGGTACTAGCCCACAAAAGTCACGGTATTGGCAGTGGCCTGAATATGATAAAGAAAGTTATTACTATCAAGGGACGACTAAATTAGGCGATATCTTTACGCTTAAAAGCCGCGTTTACCATGATAATTTTGTTAATACCCTAATGATGTATAACTCATTAAAAGATTTGAATAATAAGAAAGGCTCTTATAGTCATTATGATGATTATAGTAATGGTGCAGGATTACAATTAGCCGCAGAAGTCCGCCAGCAAGACCAACTCGCTTTCGCAATTCATTGGAAAGAAGATATCCATAGGGAAAAAGACGATCCTATTGGCGATTATGATCGCTTTAAAGATCGCACTATTTCTGCATCCACAGAATACCAATGGGCTGTCGATGAAAAGCTTAATATTGTGGCGGGCATCAGTTACGATAAACGCACTAGCTTACAAGCAATGCAATTTGAAAATAACGGTAGCATTACTGAATACGACGATAATGACCAAAATGCTTTTAACTGGCAAGCAATGGCGAAATATCAAATTCGTCAGCAGGATTATCTATCGGTATCATTTTCTGAGCGCAGCCGTTTCCCTACATTAAAAGAGCGCTATACGACCTCTAAGCCTTCTACGGGTCAAGTGGCCATCGTTAATCCACACTTAGATGCAGAGCGCGCTCGTAGTATTGATATTACCTATAATGGTTTATTCAGCGATGATTGGAGCTATGAAGCCAGTATTTATTATAATCGTGTGGATGATGCAATTCAGGCGGTAAATATTGACGCCAATACATTACAAAATCGAAATATAGGCCAAGTTGATTATTCGGGAGTCGATATAGGCCTCAAGGGGCGTATCAACAGTATTGCTGAAATGGGACTGAGCTATAGCTATACAAATAGTGATGTAAAAAGTGGTCAAATAGGCGAGATTACTGGCTTGCCAACCCAAATGGCGAATGCGTGGATTACGGTTACACCATGGGAGCCTATCGGCATTACACTTGCAGAAGAAGCGCGTTCTTCCAATTATAGTAATAGCGATGCATCTCAAGTGGCTGCCGGGTTTGCAATAACCAATATCCGAGTTGACTATACTGCATCAGAAAATGTAAAACTCAATGCGTCAATCAATAACCTTTTTGACCACAGCTATGAGTATTCAGAAGGATTTATCGAACAAGGTCTCAATTACTGGTTAGGTGTTGAGGTTAAAATATAACGAGACAATCTGTTTTCAAGCACAAAGCCGCCCTCCAGTATGGCGGCTTTATCGCTTTAAATTAACCTTAATGGGTTAATTATAGGATATTTAATCATGATCAATTTCTCTGCAATAGGCTTTGTTGAAAGCGAATATAACGACATAGCGAATATGCCAATCCAAGGATGTAAAGTGGCAAATAATCAGGGAGTATTAGTGATCGATGCTGAATTTACTGAAGGGTTAGCCGATTTACACGAATTTTCACATTTGTATGTGCTCTTTCACTTACACCGCTGTAATGATTACACCTTAAAGGTAAAGCCTTTTTTAGATAATCAATTACGCGGTATTTTTGCAACCCGCTCCCCGAAACGCCCCAATCCTATTGGGCTATCAATTGTTGAAATTGAACGCATCGAAGACAATCGTATTTATGTAAAAGGAATCGATATATTAAACCAGACTCCAATTATCGATATCAAACCCTATATTCAAGCTTTCGATAATATCACCCCGACCCGCGATGGTTGGTATGAGCATGGACAAGATCCCTTAACCACGCTATCTGATAACCGTTTCATTGGAAAATAACGCTGTTTTAGAGCTAAAGTTTGCCGGCCAATTTGATGGCGTGTATTGGATAATTAATACACATTTTATGGCTGAAATGACTAATGCTAGCAGTAGATTTTAGATACCTATAAAAGCTCTAATACAATAATACGGCTATACATTAGCCGTTATGCTTAGCATCATTTAAGCGGTAATCAACAGCATGACTTGCGGTGTCATCACAAAACAGCTCGTAATTAGCACTTTTTTTAGCCTAGCAAAACGCTTAAATACAATGGTCGAAATGGGCGTTTTGCATGCAAAGTAGACCAATCTGCTCTTGAGATAACATCGCGCACTCTAAGGTTTTTTGAGTGTTTGCGCGGATAACATCTTCATCCGTTAATATTGTCATTGCCGCCGAATACGCATTAGTTCGGCCGCAATCGAGCCATATATGGCCTATTTGTACCCAATAGTGCGGCTGTTGCCCTGAGCCTGAGGCAAACTCGACTTCCAATCCCCTCGCCTCATGCCCATGCTGAGCACACTCAGATAAGATAATTCTCAAATTATCCCAAGCCGCTAAATTAACCTTCGCATAAGCCGTTAATAATGCTTCAACAAATTGTGTACTCATGTACGACTCCCATCATTAGCCCTCGCATTGACTGCCATTAATACTAAATCTTGCATAAATAAAACTGAGCCAGTGCAAGTAATTAGCGTGATTACAGCTGCGTTTTTGCCGCCATTAAATAATAATCTCGTGCTGCTACGGTAAAAAAGTCCACCACCTGCATTTGGCCTTTTCCTGAATGGGCGGCAAAAGAGCGCTCATTATCTTCAGCAATAAAGGTCACCATATAACTAAAATGCGGGGCAACTTGGCGGCGAATTTCATTAACTAACGCCGCGAAAACGCCTTGCCCTCTGTAAGCTTGTTGCACCCAAATCGGCCCATATTGGCAAGAGTTAGTTTTGGTTAATTTAGGCCCATCCCAATCAAGTTGGGGTAAACGATTCAATAAACTGCGGTACATGAGCCAATGCTCAAAAAATCCCCAGCGACCCGCAATAACATAACCCACAATTTGTTGTTCAACTTGAGCCACTACAACCCAATGATTGTTTACTAGCTCAGTTAACTCACTATGGGAAAACGCTTGGCCTTGCAGCCCCATAGCGGCAGATGCTAACTCATCATTGAGGTGTTTTTTCTCTAGCATCGCTAATAAATCAATGTCTTGGGGTAAGGCTAATCTAATCTTCACAGCATTCTCGCAGTATCATTTTGGGGGCACTTATCGCGGTAAGTATACAAGTTTAAAAATAGAGCCACAGCTAAGCCAAGGTTTTATTTACCGATATCGTCTTGGCGTTTAGCCCATTGGATAAATAGCACTACCGGATAAGGAGACATGAGCACAAGCCCTAAACCAATCAAGCTGGCAATGACTAACATCCCACTGATATCTAAGCTCCATTGAGTCAACATATACAGTCCAAGCCCACAAACTAACATCAATACACCTAACCAATGTAAAAACTTCAACAAATTCATAGTATTTTTAATGCTATCCGTCATATAAACCTCTTTAGATTTTGAGCTAAACTTGTCACACTATGGTAAGAATAATGAAAAAGGAACCGCGACAATGTTAAAAAAAGCATTCATATTAAGTGCGTTACTATTCGGGCTCACAGCTTGTGAGAGTACTGATAGCGCTAAAAACGATACTATTCCATTGCTGGGCAGTTGGCATATTGAGATGGTACAAGGTCAACCCACTATCGATTATAGCCCGGCACAAATCACCTTCGAAGCTGAAGGTCAGTTGCACGGCAACAACAGTTGTAATAACTTTTTTGGCCAATATACTCAACAAGGCCAAGAACTTAAGTTATCTCCTGCTGGCAGTACGATGAAAGCCTGCGTTGATGCTTTAATGCAGCAAGAGCATAAAGTGATGCAAGCAATGCCGTTAGTGACCCAAGCCAAATTAGTCCAAGGTCGACTGACCTTACTCGGTAGTGACGACAAACCTTTGCTGGTGCTAAGCCAACTGAAATAAGCATTATGTCTCAACCGATTCAGGTAAAGCAGACGCGGAATCGATATAAGATAAATAATGAGAAAAACCGCTATCTGGCGGTTTTTTATACTCAAAATACACTTTTATCGCTATGACTTAACGGTTTTAGCTGCCGTATTTTCGAGAATGATATTCTGCTCTGCTAGCACAGCACTTTGCACCATATCGGCATTGTAGTGTTCCATATCGAGCTCATGCTCAGATTTGGCAATCACGGTTGTGGCCACTAAGTCACCCGAAACGTTTACGACAGTACGCGCCATATCTAAAATACGATCAATCCCCGCAATTAACGCCACGCCTTCTAACGGTAAACCCACAGTCGATAATACTAAGGTCAACATCACTAAACCGGCACCAGGCACGCCAGCGGTGCCAATAGAGGCCAAGGTTGCAGTCAAAATAATAGTGAGATAATCCACCCAAGTGAGATCAATACCAAAAGCTTGCGCCACAAAAAGTGCCGTAACACCTTGATATAACGCTGTACCATCCATGTTAATTGTGGTGCCAAGGGGAAGTACAAAACTCGAAATCTTCTTATTGACCCCTAAATACTCACTTGCACACTTCATGCTAGCAGGTAACGTGCCGGCAGAACTTGAGGTCGTAAAAGCCACTGCAATGGCATTGCTGATCCCTTTGAAAAAATGCAAAGGATTCAACTTGGAAAACACGCTTAAGACAATACTGTAGAAACCTAATACGTGAATAATACAGCCAATATATACAGCAACAATGACCTTAAGCAGCGGCAATAACATCTCAATACCGTATTCACCCGCCACCCAAGCCATTAAACCAAACACCCCATAGGGCGCTAACTTCATCACCATATCGGTGAGTTTATACATTGCTTCAGCTAAGCTTTCGAATACTTTAATTGCAGGTTTTCCGTGGTCACCTATCAGTACCAAGGCAATACCTAAGGCAACGGCAAACACTATCACTTGTAGAATTTGGCCGTTTGCTAGTGCCGCAATTGGATTAGTCGGTACGATATCGAGCAGTGTCTGCATGACTGAAGGCACTTCTTTAACCACATCAGACATGCCAGAAGGTAGGGGTAAATTAAGACCCGCGCCTGGCTGAATAACATACCCGACAACCAGACCAATACTGATCGCGATTGCCGTAGTGCAAAGATAAAAAGCAAAAGATTTAAAACCAATTCGCCCCATCTTAGCGGTATCTTCCATTGAAGTGACCCCGACGATCAGCGAACAAAATACCAAAGGCACAATCAACATTTTAATAATGTTAACAAATAAGGTACCAATCGGTTTTAACACGGTCGCTTGCTCACCGAATACCACGCCGACCGTAATACCTAATATCATACCTACGAGAATTTGTAGCCACAAAGGTACTGACATCCAGTAGGACCATACACGGCCTAACGCTGACGACGTTTGTTTTGACATGTTAATAACCTTGAATTTGAAATGAAGATATGGCGAAATTCCATCCTTGGCAGGTGCTAATCGATTCCCCTAATTAGCAGAGCGCAGAGTCTAACATAAAGGATAAAAATCTAAGGATGATCTGTATAACGTAAGAATCAACCGCCGCAAAATCAGCCAAACACGTCAGTAATGTCGGCTAAAATGTCTTTTATACAGAACTATAAATCGGTAACAAACTAAGTTTGCGCCAAGTTAGCGGCACTAACAGCCGCTATTAATAGTCATCATATCGACATGTATTTAGCTATGGCATTAGTCGTTTTTTGCTTTGTACTTTATGTTAAAGTGGCGCTAAAAATCCCTCTATTAATAAGAAGGGTCTATCAAGATACCCGCCTAGGAGTTGTTGTATGTTAATTCGTAAAGCGAAAGCCCAAGACCTCACGGCCTTAGTGCAATTTAACCAAGCCATGGCCGAAGAAACCGAAGGTTTAGCCTTAGATGAAGCCACACTCACGCAAGGCGTGGGCACGTTACTTGAAAGCCCACAAAAAGGGTTTTATCTCGTCGCCGAAATCGCGGGTGAAATCGTAGGCTCACTGATGGTGACATTTGAATGGAGCGATTGGCGTGCTAAGGATTATTACTGGATCCAAAGTGTGTATATTCGTCCGCAAAATCGTCGCCAAGGTATCTATGGCAAACTCTATAACGAAGTTAAACAACTGGCCGAAACTAATGGCGGCGCGGCAAGCTTTCGTTTATATGTCGAACAAGAAAACCTTGCAGCCCAGCAGACCTACCAAGCCTTAGGGATGAAGCAGAGTTACTACTTAATGTTTGAAGAAAAATAAGTGCTTTAAAATATTCATAAACATAAAAAGGTCGAGCCAGTGGCGTAATGCCGATCAGTTAAGACAGATTGCTTGACGATCTCGCTGAAAAAATCAAAATCCGATGACCTCATGTCATCGGATTTTTTTATGCAACTCTCAGAAGCACTCGCTCGCAATCATATTACTTGCCTAACTGAATTCACCTGCTTAGCTGATGTGTTAGAACCTGAGTTAATTCAATCCTGTTTGGACTCTCGGGCGTTGCCACACTCAGACGGCGTAAATTACCCATGGATGCGATGATTTGGGCGGTGATCGGAATGGCCTTGTTCCGAGGAGAGTCTGTTCGGTCACTCATCAATAAACTCGACATTGTCTTACCGCAAGATATTGATTATGTTGCACGCAGTGCCGTACGATTGGGCAGTGAGATGGTTCGAGAGGTGTTTAGCCCGCAGCGCCAATACCTGGCACGCCAGAGCTGAACACCCTCATTGGTGCGGTCTTAACTTGTATGGCGTCGACGGTGTGGTGTGGCGGACACCCGATAGTGTCCAAAATCAAGCCGCGTTTGCGCGCACCGCAAACGCTTCAGGCGAAGCGGCTTATCCGCAAATTAGCATGGTTTGCTTAATGGAGTTAAGCAGCCATTTGTTGGTCAACAGTGTCTTTGATTCGGTTGCCGAAAATGAAATGAACTTAGCATCTGGGCTCATTCCTAGCATTCCCAATCACAGTCTAACCCTCTTTGACCGAGGGTTTTATTCGCTCGGCCTTCTGCACGCTTGGCAGCAAGCGCAACCTGATAGCCACTGGTTGTTGCCGCTGAAGAAAGGCACTCAATATGAGGTGATTCGAACGTTGGGTCAGCATGACCCGCTGGTGAGGCTCACCACCACGCCTCAAGCCAGAAAGAAATGGCCGCAGCTCCCAGATACGCTTGAAGTCCGCTTACTCACTAAGACAGTGAAAGGTAAGTTAATCTCCATTTTAACCTCGTTGACTGACCCGATGCGTTACCCCAGCGAAGACATTGTCGACTTGTATGCTCATCGATGGGAAATCGAACTGGGCTACAGAGAGATAAAACAGCACCTGTTGGAGAGTCGTTTTACGCTGCGCAGTCAAGTGCCGGAACTCGTGACTCAAGAGCTGTGGGGCGTGTTGCTGGCCTAGAATCTTATCCGATACAAGATGTTACTGATGGCCAAAAGCTTGCCATCGGTCCATCCCAATCAACTGAGTTTTCGGGATACTGCGAGTCATATCATCTTCAAGCTGACACAACTGCCATCACCAACGCAGGGTAATGTCCCCAGATGTATTGGATATAGAACGTAATGCACGGCAATTTAAGTTGGATGGTAAACGGGAAAGGGCTTATCCAAGAGTGCTTAAAATGAGCAAAAACAAGTATCCAATTAGACCAAATGAAAATGCCGTTCACTCTTAAGTGAACGGCATTATGCTACCTGCGGGTATTTTTTTATCATTCATGAGGCGATTAAACACCTCGTAGAATAATTACATCAATCACATAACGGTGCGCACAAGGCCAAAAAGTGGGTCATGGCCGCACTATTAGCTAATACACGTTGATCGAAGTTTTGTAGTGCAGGCGTTTCGGTACAAGCCCCGACCCGGGCGCCGCTTCGCACTAAACAAGCTTCGAATGAGGTGTCAAAGTGATTGAAAATTAAGCCATCCTTCACTGGACACTCATCAATCTCACCATCCGCTGCAATAGGGAAATATCCACTTAAAGTATCGCGTAAATCAAGACTAAAACGGCCCGGCACCTGACTTGGTTCAAAGGAATAGACATAGGCTTCACGGCTTAACACATCTTCATGGCACGTTAAAATACCATCACGACTCGCAGCAAGGAGCAATTGTGCTTGTTCTAGTAACAGCTTGCCCTCTACCGATGTATGTTCATTCGCCTTAGGTTTCCCATTCTCGAATACAAAACCACGATTAGGGTTCTCACCGTATTTATTAAATCGATGACCACGACTAAATCCGGTTGGATTGACGAGGGGGAGAAGGCTCAAGTTTACCCGTTCAAACAGGTCTGCTGAAGCTTCACTCAAAAAATGTAGCAAACCCCAAGGGCCTGCAGATTCTTCACCATGAAAACCTGCACTGATCAATAAAGAAGGTAAGCCTGACTTAGCCGCAGGTGATTGATATAAGCTGAGATTGTATTTACCCACTTCACCTAATATCTTCTCAACCATGCCCAAACGGGTCATTTCCTGCTCAAGCAAAAGATAAAAATTATCAATATCAGTGCTTTCACAGTTAAAAATATCGCTTTTCCACTGAAAAGATTCAAACGGGGATCTGCTTACCATGTCTTGTACTTATGCCAGAAAAAGAACTTTGCCATCATAGCAGCTCTTTTTAAAAACTGAATGCTATTCAACTGATTTTGATGAAATCTCAGCACTCTATAACAGAGTAACAATCGGTATCACTGCGACACGGTACTAATAACCGTAGTGAAGCAATCGTGTAGCCATAAGTGAAATCATAGCTAAACCGTAATGAAGCCAGAGTTTAGTAGCATCTAGCTTCAGTCATTTTTTCAACGAAATATCCCAAATAACTCTATAAGGCATTTACTACCGTCGCTATACGCGCCTTAAACTCCTAATAATAGAAAGCGTTAATGATAAGATGCCTTATATTTTATTCGGGCAAGTGCTATTAAACAAAATAATGGCATCATGCTAGCTCACACCCAACAACACTCGATTTACCGTAACTAATGCCTTAGAAATCACTAACGAGACCCCGACATGGCTCATTCAAATTCTGACAATCTGCAATTAACAGCGCACACGCTGACGCCACTAGAAGCTTATCGAGCCAAAGTGAGCGAGAATCTGGTTGACGATCCTGCGCAACAGCAGAGCATACTCGCTCTAGATGATTTGTTTAAACAGTTGATGCAACAGCAAAATGCAGCACATAGCACGCGTTTTGCCCAAAAAACGATTAAAGGTCTGTATCTTTGGGGTGATGTAGGTCGGGGTAAAACTTTTTTGATGGATTTATTTTTTGAGTGCTTACCAGATGGAATCAAAATAAGGCTGCATTTTCACCGTTTTATGGCGCGAATACACCAAGCATTACGCGAACATGCGGGCCAGAGAGATCCTTTGGCATTAATAGCTAAAAATCTTGCACAAGAATATAAGGTACTGTGTTTCGATGAGTTCTTTGTCTCAGATATTGGCGATGCCATGATACTTGCCGGATTATTTGAGTGCCTATTCGATCGCGGTGTCGTGTTAGTCGCGACGTCAAACATCCCCATTGAACGCTTATATGAAAACGGCTTAGCCAGACACCGATTTTTACCTTGTATAGCGTTACTGCAAGCACACACTCAAATGCTGCATCTCGATGGCAAGCAAGATCACAGAATACGCAGCTTAAATACTGAGCTTATTCTAGACGCTATTACATCGACCTCGGATAATATTGCTCTTACCGGAACACTCAATTTCAATAATATATTCAACCAATTAACGCCTAAAATACCGAGTATGAGTAATACGAGTATCCGTATCTGTAATCGTGAAATCCCCGTTATCCGCACAACCATGATGCCAGCGAATACCCCTGACACATGCTCAATCGCATGGTTTGACTTTTATGCCCTGTGTGATGGCCCACGATCCCAGCTCGATTACATTGAAATCGCCACTCAATTTAACATCATAATGGTAAGCGGTGTCCCTAAGCTTGGTGGCGAAGTCAAAAGCTGGATCCGCGCTCGCGGCACCGAAGATGGCACTGGTGCAAACCAAGCCGCAACCACGGGTGAGCGTAAACTATCCTACGCCGCCAACGACGACCCCGCGCGACGTTTTATCAGTTTGATTGATGAATTATACGACCAAAATATACGCTTATATTTGAGCTGCGATGTACCGCTCACTGAGCTTTATCAGGGCGGCGCACTCAGTTTTGAATTTCGGCGCACTTATAGTCGATTAATTGAAATGAGTCGAAACGAATAATTAAAACAAGAGTGCAATCTTAAGTGACTGCATTTTAAAAAGAATCCACACAGCCCTTGATGAATTTGTCTCACACTTTAGTTAACGCTCAGAATAATGCGCATCACTAAATCGTTTTGTCAGCCCATTGATATCGGCAGCGACCCATTCAGGCTCGATGCACTCGGCTAAATGCGCTGCCATAAAATCCACCAGCTGCATCGCAGCATAGGGTAAACGGCGATCTTTACGACCAACAAGGTACCAGTTACTTTCAAGCGGAAAACCCATCACCGACAAAATTGCTGGTTTCTCACGGCCTTCTTGTAAGGTGTGCGCCGAAATAACCGACAAACCTAAGCCCGATGCCACACTCAAGCGTATCGCCTCATTGCTCTCGATTTGCATAGTGTCACCCAGTGTAATCCCTTGACCGCTACACCAAGATTCAAACATTAAGCGAGTAGCAGAACCCGGTTCACGCACGATAAAGCGCTCATTTTTAAGGTCATTAAAATTTACTTGCTCACGCCCAACCGCCCAATGATCTTTAGGTGCAATCAATTGCAGTGGGTTTTTAATAATACGCGCTGATAACACACTATCACCGCTAGGCGGATGACTAAAGAGATATAAATCATCTTCTTGGCGTTCAAATCGCCCTAGCACATGGGCTCGATTTCCGATATTTAAGGTCACTTTAACCTGCGGGAATTGCCGATAAAAAGCACCTAAAATCCGTGGTAACACGTATTTGGCGGTAGTGACTATACCGATATTGATGTGACCGACGCTGCCACCTTTAGCCTGCTGTATAAAGGCATCAAAATCCTCAAAACGGCTTAGGGTATCGCAAGCCGCACGATACAGTTCGCTGCCAATTAAGGTTGGTAACATGCGACCATCACGACTCTCGAGTAACGGCTCCCCTAATACATCGGCTAACTTTTTAAGCTGTAAGGACACTGTAGGTTGAGTTAAATGCAATGCTCTCGCCGCTGCGGAAATATTGCCTAACCGTACCACTTGCACATACACCTGCAGTAACCGAAAACTCAAGTGTCGTAATTTAAGTGGAGTCGATGATGAACGCTTATCCATAGATAGTTATCTATACCCAATTGGTAAACAATTTATTTTTCAATATAACCAATTAGGTCCAAAATCACCAGCCATCAGCATCACCCGATAATTAAGCCTGTTTTACACAGCTTGAAAATCAAACTTAATGAGATAATTATGCCCGATATTGTCATTGCCTTTTTCGCCTTAGGCTTGTTAGCTGGCCTAGTGAAGTCAGATCTTAAAGTTCCGCCCGCGATCTATGAAACCCTCTCCATTCTGTTAATGCTTACGTTAGGCCTAAAGGGCGGAATGGCACTACATGGTCACACCCAAAACTTAGTGATCACTGAGCTATTAGCGGTTATTGCCTTAGGTTTCATTATTCCCTTGGCTTTATACCCAGTGTTAACACGGCTCGTGCGCATCAATCACACCGATGCCATTAGCATTGCCGCCCATTATGGCTCCGTTAGCGCGGGAACCTTTGCGGTGGTGATGGCGATGGTTGAAAAATCAGGGCTCATATTAAGGCCAGAAACCACCCTATATCTTGTGCTACTAGAACTGCCAGCGATCGTCGTGATGCTCTGGCTACATAGATATTTAAGCGCCAAACACCCCGTGAAAACGACAGCGCCAAACGCAACTCAATCAAGTGTATTGCATGAAGCATTAACCAGTCGCGGCGTAGTATTACTGCTTGGGGGTGTAGTAATTGGTTGGCTTTACGGCCCAACTGGGCTTGCGCCACTCACACCTGTGTTAATTGGAGGATTTAAAACCTTGCTGGCGTTATTTTTACTCGAAATGGGTTTAGTCACCGCTAAGGTGTGTTTACCTTTGCCACTTAAACAATGGCGATTATTGGTGTTTGCCGCCGTCATTCCTTTTGCATTAGCTTGGTGTGGTATTGGTGTTGGTGTATGGCTAGATTTACCCTCGGGGAGTATTTTAGTGTTAGCGGGCTTAAGCGCTAGTGCATCTTATATTGCAGCGCCTGCGGCTATTCGAGCGGCGATACCCGAAGCCAATATTGGACTGGCTATGTTGGCCTCACTCGGGATCACGTTTCCAATTAACGTGTTAATTGGCTTACCTTTATATCAACACTGGATCATGCTCATTACGGCTTAACAGCGCAACGCAATGCTTAAGCCAATAAACAGGGAGACATTATTGTCTCCCTGTTTATTGGCTTAAGCACACATCATTTAAGATGCATCACTGTGGTTCACGGCTTTATCCTGATACATAGCTTTATCGGCACAGTCTAAAAGATTATCTAAACAGATATCTGAATCGGGTGTCCAATGTGCGATACCGATACTGGTTGCTAATCTATGCTGATGTTGTTGATTATATTGTTCAAGCAGCAACTTAAAGCGTTCAATAGCTTGATTAACCATATCTTTATGCACAAAACTTAACAGCACGACAAACTCATCGCCCCCCATTCTAGCAATGACATCCGACTCTCTAAAGGCCGTCATTAAGATATTGGCAAAATCACATAACAGCTCATCGCCCTTGCGGTGGCCAAAGCTATCATTAATTTCTTTAAAGAAATCGAGGTCAAAAAAGACCACTGCCGCAGCCATTTTTGTACGACGACAACTCGCTAATGCTTGATGTGCTAATAACTCAAAACCACGACGATTAGAAATAGCGGTCAGAGGGTCTAGGGTATTCTGGACAATTAATAATAATTCAGCCTCTACCATTTTTCCTAAATCGGTTAGAATTTCAATCTCTTCGCCAGTCAGTTGCCGAGGTTTGGTATCTATAATACAGAGGGTTCCAACACGACACCCATCACTCATCGTTAATGGATATCCAGCATAAAAGCGAATAAAAGGATCTCGTACGACTAATGGATTATCATGAAATCGCGGATCTTTAAGCGCATCGTTAACGATAAAAACACCGTCATGATTAATCGCATGGCCACAAAAAGAAATATCTCGCGATGTTTCAGTCGCACTTAATCCTTGACGAGATTTAAACCATTGACGCTCAGCGTCGACTAACGTCACAAGGCAAATGGGCGCTGAAAAAATTCTTCTAGTGAGTCGAGTGACACGGTCGAAACGTTCTTCGGCTTCGGTATCAAGCACATTGAGTGTGCGTAACTTGGCCAAACGTTGCAGTTCATTGTCAGGAATTATAGGTAATTGCATGGCGCTCTCTGCTAACGGCTTTCATTAAACTCTAGCCTAAATTAAGTGTTATTGCGGCGTTAAGACAATGCTGGTGAAAAATGTTACCCATAGGATAAAACGTTTATCACAGTGCATTACTCAAGTATCGTTCGATAGATGTTCAACACCCGCTCAGTGTGAGCAGACACCGCAGATACTGGTAATTGGCTGAGCTTTTGCTGCAGCGTCAATCGATGATTTTCATCTCTCAGTAAACAATAGGTCTGAGTCAAATGCTGGGCACTCATCATAGGTAACAATTCAAGCTCGGCTAATATACCAAAAATTCGCACATTGTCAGACCAAATCGTCAGCTCTGGATACTCATGGGCATTGGCAAGCACTAAGTATTGGGCAATAAACTCAATATCGGCAATACCGCCGGGACTCTGCTTTAGATCAAATATGCCTTCATTTGCCTTAAGTAAATGCTCGCGCATTTTCTGGCGCATCTCACGCACCGCTTTTTTAAGTTCAATCTTATCCCTTGGCTGCTCTAATACCGAGGCGCGAATTTGGCTAAATTTAACCGCTAAGCTATTATCACCAAAAACAAAACGCGAGCGTACTAAGGCTTGATGCTCCCACGTCCACGCCTCGTTAGCTTGGTACTCGCCAAAACGCGCAATTTCACTGACCATCAAACCCGAGGCACCAGAGGGACGTAGACGCATATCTACTTCATATAACTCACCCGAAGTAGTACGAGTCGAAAATAAATGCAGAATACGCTGAGCGAGCTTGAGGTAAAAATGGCCGGCTTCAATTGGGCGCTCACCGTTGGTGAGATTATTTTCTGTTTTGTTTTCACACAAAAAGACTAAATCGAGATCCGAGCCGTAGCCCAATTCAATACCACCCAATTTGCCGTAACCAATAACAGCAAATCCGGTGTCATTACCCTCAAGATAAGCGGGCACGCCGTGGCGCACAGAAACCTGTTGCCACGCCTGCATTACCACTTGTTCGATAATCGCTTCAGCTAAAAAAGTTAAGTGATCGCTCACCTGCATCACAGGTAAAACGCCAGTGACGTCAGCTGCAGCGATTTTAAGTTGTTGTGATAGTTTAAATTGTCGCAGCGCTTCCATCTGCTGCTCCATATCATCCTCGGGCACACGCAGCATGTACTGGCGTAGCTCACTAGGATAATCATCAATTGATGTGGTGTCATAGAGTTGCGACGGATCAATCAGCTCATCGAGCAACATGGGAAACTTCGCCAATTGCACGGCGATCCAAGGGCTAGCGCAGCACAAACTGACCAACTGCTGCCGTGCGCCGGGGTTTTCGCACAATAGTTCAAGATAAGTCGTGCGGGTTAAAATTTGTTCCAGCACCTTAGACACAGGCTCAAAAGCCGCCGAGGGACTCTGTTGATGAAGCAACTCTTCCAATAATCGTGGCATTAATTTATCTAAGGTTTCCCGTCCGCGTGGACCAATGGAACGCTTAGTGACGGTTTCGCGCCAGCTACTGAGCATAGGGCACAACTTATCATCGTCGATTTGTTGTTCGGTTAATAGCGCCTCTGCATCATCAATATCTTGCGCACTCCACAGCTGCGCAGTCCAGTGTTCAGCTTTATCTTCGCCTTCTTCGCCGCCCACTGTGGCTTTAAAATGACGATGAATTTGGCTCATCGCCGCTTCGATATGAGTTCGTAAATCGACCTCACTCGCCATATCAAGTACATGGCAGAGTCGTGCCCAATCCAGTGGATTATTCGGTAAGGTTTGGGTTTGTTTATCATCTATGGCTTGCAGTAAATTCTCGACTCGGCGCAGTAGTAAATAACTGTGCTTCAGCTCATCCACCGCCAAATATTCGAACTGCCCTAAGCTATAAAGAGTATCGATAGCGCCGAATAAACTCTGCTGGCGCAGCGCGGGCTCGCGGCCGCCACGAATGAGCTGAAAACTCTGCACCACGAACTCGACCTCACGAATACCGCCCGCGCCGAGTTTAATATTGTCGGTCAAATGGCGGCGGCGTACTTCTTGAGCAATGAGTTGTTTCATTTTTCGCAGAGATTCAATAGCGGAAAAGTCAATATAACGGCGATACACGAAGGGTCTAAGCAGGCTGTGTAATTCATCGGAGAAATGGCTCCAAGGCCCGAGCGCACGCGCCTTGACCATGGCATAGCGTTCCCAATCACGCCCTTGTTCTTGGTAATAATCCTCAAGACCACTAAAACTCACCACCAGCGGGCCACTTTCACCGTAGGGGCGTAAACGCATGTCCACGCGGAACACAAAACCATCAACAGTGACTTGATCAAGCAAGTTGACTAGCCTTTGTCCCATGCGGATAAAAAACTGTTGGTTATCTATACTGCGGCGGCCACCAACGGTTTCGCCGTGTTCTGGGAAAGTGAAAATCAAATCAATATCGGAGGAAAAATTGAGCTCACGGCCGCCTAACTTGCCCATGCCTAAAATCAGCAGTGGCTGTGCATTGCCTTCTTTGTCCATCGGCGTGCCGTATTGGGTGCACATCTCTTTATAGAGCCAGTCACGGGCGCAAATCACTAAGGCTTCGGCGAGCGCGGATAAATCGAGGAGTGATTCTTCTAAACTGGCATAGTCTAAAAAATCACGCCATGCTAAACGTACCATTTGATAATTACGAAATCGTCGCAAGCTGGCTTTCGCCATCTCTTCGGTTGTGACGCTACTCAATACTTCGTGCAATTCAAGATCAAAGTTTTTACGCTCAACCAGGCTTAACTCACCAGCAAACAGGGTGTTAACCCATGTGGGATAACGACATAACTGAGTCGCTACATAATCGCTGAGCCCTAAAACCGTTTTGAGTTCTTGTTTTTGTGCCGGCGTTAATTGAGTCAGCCCTTCGGACCATACGTCCTCTAGCCGTTGAAAATTATGCTCAGCGGTTTGATTAACGAGAACAGACAATGACTTACTACTGTCTTTTTGCATGGTCATAATGGTTCCTAACAAATTTAGCTATCGACATATTATGTCGTGATGATATAAATTAGCGCCACATCATGTTATGTTTGCCATGACTTACTCGCTGCACGATATAGCACGCAAGTAAAGGTACAGGCTTTATCTGTGACATTTAAAGATACTATAACCTTGCAGCAGGCATATTGAGCAAGCAGATTATGATTGTCTGCAAGTATTTATGTTTTAATTCATTACCTTTTGGAGAAAACATGGCAGGAATGCTAACTCGTGTTCTCACATCGATACTCTTTATAGCCGTTTCGCTAGCGCTAACGGGTTGTGGCGATGACAGACCGGATAAAATTGCTAAGTATCAACAACTAGCGCAGCAACGCCTTGCTACACTCACCACTATGATCGACGATGGGCAGTTGCGTAACGCTAACCTGTTAAAACAATACACCACATTATTAAAGCAACAGAAGCCCGAATTAGCGCCATTACTCGATGAATTAGCCAAGGATGCAGGTACTCAAGGTCCCATGTATACCTCGCTAAAACGTCGTTTAGAGGAGTCGAAAGTCGCGAGCAACTTTGCCGATCTCGATCAACAACTGGCCGAAGCCGAAAATCTTTATCAAGCCGCGGATCCCAGTTTGTATAACGATATGTTGTCAGATCCAGTCAACGTAGTCGCTGATATGTCCGATGGCAAACTGGCGCGGGTAAATGCCATCAGCCGCGAAGCCGCAACCCTTGCTAATGGCGCAGAAAACTTTGGCCCAGGTAGCCAACTAGTGGGAAATCCTGCTTATGGTAACTGGCAAACTGACTCAAGCGGCACTTCATTTTGGGCTTGGTATGGCATGTATTCGATGTTTTCGAATATCTTCAATCGACCCATCTCCTACGACCGTTGGTCAGGTAATCGAGGTTATAGCTATTATAATGACGTTGGTCGTTATCGCTATACCTCACCAAAACAAGCAGATGCGCAGGCTAAAACATTCGAGCAGACTAAAAAGCGCTTTGACTCTCAAGGTAAACGCTTTGACAGCCCTTATGCCAAACCCCGTACAGGTGGCACGGCGTTATCCCGTGAAAGCACCAGCACACCGAAAGCTAACACCACCAGCGCAAGCAAGAGTTCAGCGAACAACTCCAAAAGTAAGTTTCGCTCTAACTATGCTAAAGACAGCAGTTTTCGCAATTCCAGTAATCGCACGACCCGCAGTGTGCGCCGCGGTAAGTAACTAAGGATTCTCAATGACATTATTTCAAGATTTCGGTATCACGCCAGAGCTAGCCACCATTCTGGCTATCGATCTCACCATTGCGGTGATTTTGCTCACGCTAATGCGTTATTTGCAAGGTTGGAGCGTCAAGGTTAACAGCAGCAAAGAACTGGCAGAACGAGACAATTTTGCCTTTGGTATCAGTACCGCTGGCGCGGTTGCAGCGCTTGGGATTGTACTAACGGGTGCCATCACAGGGGCTGCTGCACACTCTTATCTTACTGAAGCCATTGGCATGAGCGCTTATGGTTTATTCGGTTTAGTACTGATTAAATTCGGCCGTTTTCTGCACGATAAATTAGCACTAAATGAGTTCGATAAAAACGAGCAAATCATCAAAGGTAATGTGTCTGTCGCTATCGTTGATGCCAGTGTCGCCATCGCCACTGCGATTATCATCCGCTCAGTGTTGTTATGGGCTGAAGACTTAACCTTAGATACCTTTATTGCTATTTTCAGTGCCTTTGCAATTTCGCAGTTAATGCTAGTGCTGCTGACGCGCTGGCGCGAAAACCGTTTTGCGAGCCGCAATCAAGACTCGTCGATGCAGCAAGCCTTAGTGCAAGGTCATACCGCATTAGCGCTACGCCATGCGGGTTATATGATTGCCATGGCACTGAGTTTTAATGCTGCCAGTCACTTTATTATTTTTAACCCGACAGCTTATATCGCCAACGTGATCGGCTGGTTAGTATTTTCTATCATTATGCTGCTCGCACTGTCCTTACTGCTATTTGTGGTGAAGAAACTCGTATTAGCCCGTATTGATTTAGCTGATGAAGTGGAAAAACAACACAATATCGGCATTGCCGCCGTAGAAATGGCGATCTGTATCGCTATCGCACTTATCCTCACGGCACTGATGGCCTAATTAAATGCAACAAAGTAACTTAACTCCCTCGACGGCCAAACCTAGCCGTCTAGGTTGGTTCGACGATGTCCTATTGTTGGGCATTATGGCCGTATTAGCAGGCTGCGGCCTGATTTACGAATATCTTTTATCACACTATGCGGGACGCATTTTAGGCGCATTAGAAGCCGCCATCTATACCATGATTGGCTTAATGATCGTCTCCATGGGCTTAGGTGCTTTCGCCGCCCGCAAGATCCGTGATGCCTTTACTGGTTTTGTGATCTTAGAACTCACGGTTGCACTGTGTGGCTCGCTCGCTATTTTAATCACTGCGGCGGTCATTGGTTTTGGCCAACAACTACCGTTGATGATTGCTAACACCTTAGGCTTGCCGCCAGATCACTTGCCTGAAGGCGGCATGATAGGCACGCTGCAAAAACTCAGCGAATACTTGCCCTATGTGTGGGGCGTGTTACTGGGTTTGATGATCGGCATGGAAATCCCATTAATTGCACGGGTGCGTCAATCGCTTTCAGATGAACATTTACTGCATAATGCGGGGACGATTTATGGCGCCGATTATATTGGTGCTGGCATAGGTGCCGCCATTTGGGTTGGTTTTATGCTCGCCATTGATATCCAACTCGCTGCCGCCTTAACCGCTAGTTTTAACCTGCTGGCGGGTTTTGTATTTATCTGGCGTTTCTGGTCTAAAATCCATCGTGCAAAACTACTGTTGACTGGACATGTTATCGTCACGGGTGTCTTGTTAGTTCTAGCACTTCAAGGCCCGCACTGGGAACAGCACTTCAATAATCTGATCTATAAAGATAAAGTGGTATACTCAAAGGCTACACGCTTCCAGCAACTGACCTTTACCGAGCGGCTACGCGGCAATGGTCTCGCCCCCGTTTATAACTTATATATCAATGGTCGCTTGCAGTTTTCTAGCATAGACGAGCACATCTACCATGCGTTTCTCGTACATCCCACCCTTGCCGCCAGTGCGCGTCACAATAAGGTATTAATCATTGGCGGCGGTGACGGGCTCGGTCTCAAACAAGTGCTCCGTTGGCAGCCTGAGCAAGTTACACTTCTCGATCTTGATGTGGGTCTAGTGCAATTATTTAAATCGCCTGATACCGATATGCCTGAAAATCTCAGCCGCGCTATGCTCGCGCTCAACGGTAATGCACTCAACGATCCCCGCGTCACAGTGATCAACGATGACGCCTTTAATGGAGTCGACAAGCTGATTGCCACAGGCGTGAAATATGACGCCATTATTGTGGACTTACCGGATCCGAGCCATCCTGATCTTAACAAGCTGTATTCAGATTATTTCTACCGTAAATTAAAGGAACTTATCAGTAGTGATGGTGCTCTGACTGTACAGTCAACGTCGCCGTACCACGCTCCGAAGGCATTTATTTCGATTGCAAAAACCTTGGCCTTAGCGGGATTTAACGTAAAACAGTATCATCATAATGTACCCAGTTTTGGCGAATGGGGCTGGAGCATTGCCACCACAGACGGCCTTGATGCACAGCACAGGTTGGCCAAGCTGACTGAGCTGCCCATCAAAGATGACTGGCTCACCTTAGGCTTAGTGGATGGTGCTTTTGAATTTCCTGCAAACTTTTACCAAGATGCCGCTAAGATTAAGCCAAATGAATTGGGTTCGTTGCAACTGTATCACTACCATTTGCAAGATTGGTCCGAGAATCAAGGACTGAATCTTTTTTAATAGGATGCGATAGTGCTTGACATATTATGTCTCAGTGCTATCTTTGAACACAGACATAATATGTCAACAAGGACAAATATGAATATCCATACCATTGCCAACCACCTCAACAGTCTAGGCAACAACAGCCAAACAGGCTTCCAGTTTGATTGTTATCCAATTACTGGTGAAGTCGAAGTGTTGCAAGTGAATGTCGTTGGCCGTGAAGAAATCCCGGTATTTGTATCGGTAACGGACAATCAGATTTTGTGCATCAGCTATTTGTGGGGCGAGAACGAAGTAAACCAAGAGCGTCGCAGTGAAATGTTTGAAACTATGCTAGAGCTCAACATTCCAATGCCCTTGTCAGCCTTTGCAAAAATTGATGACAAATACGTGGTTTACGGTGCGCTATCACTTCAATCTAGCATGCTTGAAATTGAACAAGAATTAGCAGTTTTATCCGATAACTGTTTAGAAGTTATTGATGAAATGGTCGACTATCTTAAATAAGGAGCCACAAAATGGGCATTTTAAATAAAATTTTAACAGCGTTTCGCGGTGGTGCCACCGAAGTTGGCCAAAGTATCATTGATGCCAACTCAACCCGTATTTTTGAACAGGAAGTCCGTGACGCTGAAAAGCATTTAACCAATGCTAAACGTGAACTAACTGATGTGATGGCGAAAGAAATGCAAGCCAGCCGTGAAATTGATCGCCTAAAGCGTTCAATTGCCGAACACGAAAGTTATGTGACGCAGGCGCTCGATAAGGGTAATGAAGCATTAGCGATTGAAGTGGCTGAAAAAATTGCTATGTTAGATCAAGAGTTAGCAGAGCAACAAAGTGCTAACGACAGCTTTAGCGCCCATGCAGCACGCTTGAAAGATTTAGTGAAAAAGACCGAGCGCCAGCTATCTGATTATCAACGCCAGTTAAGCATGGTTAAAACCACTGAAAGCGTACAAAAGGCGACGGCAACCATTACTGACTCGTTCGCGTCTAGCAACTCTAAGTTGATGAACGCCAAGGATTCATTAGAGCGCATCAAGGCTCGTCAGCAACAGTTTGACGACCGCTTGAAAGCCGCAGAAACCTTAGCCGATGAAAATAGTGACAAATCGCTGCAATCTAAGCTAGCTGAAGCTGGCATTGGTGAACAGAAATCCAATGCAAATGCCGTGCTAGACCGAATTAAAGCACGTAAAAGCTAAGTTATGATTGACCGAATGCCGAGTTCTAGAGGGATAATCCCCTACTGAACTCGGCATTTTTTGTTTTATCTATAAAATAATGATTATCTTGCCCGTAAGTATTCGCAGCGAATCGATTTAAAGCCGCACCCGAGCAAGCATCACTATCGCATGCAAATCGCAGCAGGAGTCACGATGGGATTTTTCAATAGTATGTTTGGTAAAAAAGCGCCGCCACCACGCGAGCTCAATCACCCATCACAACTTAATGTGGGCGATATGATTACCCTCGATGATAGCTTTGCACTGCCGCCACAACTACGTGGCCAGCAATTACGGGTTGAAGCCGTCAATACCTATGAATCAGAGCGTAATCAACAGCCAGAGTGGTTACTTAAAGGTCATGGTCACGACACGCTGTTTTTAAGTATTGAAGAGGACGATGAAAGCTATCTTGCTTTTTCTATTAAGATTTCTCGCGCTCAAGTGGAGCAATTGTTCGCTCTCGAGCAGTTCAGTGCCATATTCGATGAACCCGGCCACGCCGAACTCACGACCCAAGCACTGCCTTCAGAGTTAGCAACGCAATTTGAACAGTGGCTTGGTAAACAGTACCATCAAGTCACTTTTGCCGGTTTTGGCTATTTCCATCGTCAGGATTATCGCGGCCAAAAGCCACCACAAGATGCTAATGGCGCCACGGGTGAACCCTTCGAGTATTATTTACTCCTCGATGACGATGAGAACCGAGCCGTCGAAGTTGAAGTTTATGAAGGTGGCGATACCGATGTCGTATTGACCTTATATCGCCCACTGACGGATATTCGCGATTACTGGCCTGCTAAATGATCTCAGAATAAGATAAAGTGCGGGCTCGCACTTTATCAATAATCCCAATACAATCTCACAGATAAGCGCGATAGAAACGATTGATAGCAATAGGTAATACGTTATGAGTAAAACCAAGCACGCTCTCCCTGAGCAATGGTTGAAAAACCAACAGGCCGCGAAAGCAACACAAGTGGCTTTCGATCTCGATGAAAAATTTCAATATTCGATTCGTAAAGCCGCATTAGATGCTGGCGTTAGCCCCTCCGATCAAATTCGCACTATTTTGGGCTTAACGGTCTCAAAACGCCCTTCTCGCCCACGCCTAACCGTATCACTCAACGCCGATGATTACGTTCAGCTAGCAGAAAAGTATGGTTTAAGTGCCGATTCACAACTCGAAATTAAACGTCGTGTACTTGATGACCTCGTCCATTTTGTTGATAAAGCCTAATACTCATATTCTGAACCTGTATGCGGGTCTTAAGTTAAACGCGCTGTGATAATAGGTATTCTCATCCATAAAAGTGCCCTTTAATTTACTAAGTCAATTTACTCACAGTCGAAAGTCTTTTACTTTAGTGATTCACCGCACTTAAACAGGAATCATGTTTGGCATGACAGATAAAACCCCATGGTCACTTCGCACCCTTGGCACGCCTTCCCCATTCGAAATGGCAATGATGATTTTATCTTTGCTGTCAGTGATTATTGTGCTCGTCATGACATTTGGCCGTCTGGATAGCGAAACCTACCGCTTACTCTTCTTTATTGACACCAGTATTTGCATGATTTTCATGCTTAACTTCTTTATCGGATTATTCCGCGCTCGTGATAAATTATTTTTTATTAAGCATCACTGGGTCGATTTTATTGCCAGCATCCCAGCAATAGAAGCACTGCGAATGGCGCGTTTGTTCCAAATTTTGCGGGTAATCCGCCTGATCCGCATGAGTCGCTCACTACTCTTACCGCTGATAAAACAACGCAAACAAGCCACCTTAGCCAGTTTATTGGTCGCTATGGTGACAATTTTAACCTTGGCCTCTGTCATTATACTCATCGTCGAAAGCGGCACTGAAGGGGCTAATATTCAAACCGCCGAGCAAGCGATTTGGTGGGCATTGGTCACCATCTCTACGGTCGGTTATGGCGACCATTATCCGGTGAGCACGGCTGGCCACATCATAGGCGGTGTAGTCATTGTCAGTGGCGTGAGTTTTTTCGGGGTTATTTCAGGCTATATGGCCTCAGTATTTGTTGCACCCGATGAAGCCGAACGTCAGGAGCGCCACGATGCAAGTAAAGCTGAACTCAAATCTGAGCTTGAATTAGCGTTAGCAAGAATGGAAGAAAACCAACTGAAGATGGAGCAAAACCAAACGCAAATGCTCGCCAAAATAACGGAGTTGCAGCTGAGTCTTGATAAAAAATCTAACCATTAATGCCGATAAAAAAAGGCCAACCCGTTATTGGATTAGGCCTGTATATCAAGCTATTACATTCAAACAACATTAACCGCTAAAGACTACCAATAAACAAGTTGTTGTAACGCGTTGTGGCGTGTTGACTCCATCGCAAACAGCAGGCTCTGCTGTTTATCATCAAGCCACTCATGTAAATCAATACCCAACTTGCAGCTCGCATGTTCTAAGGCGCTGTAACACGCTAAGGTTTTAATCCCTAGGGTTAAATCAAGCCAAGGGGCGCGAAACATATCCCGCGATTTAACATCGTACAGACTACCATAAGCCTGACCGACGAGAATGCTCTCATCAAGCACTGTAGACGCTTGTAAGTAATGTGTGCTCGTCATGGCAGTGTTACATGACATCACCTCAAATATTGCCTGCCAAGAAGCTTGTAGAGCACTATCAGCATGCTGGCGCAAACTTGGCGGCTTAATACTGCCAAGCTCACCCGCACTCACCTTAAGCAACTGTTCCACTGCCGCTAACTGTAACTGACCGTATTCAGGCTGCTGCCAAAGTGAGCTTAATTGTTCATCGAGCTTAATATTGTCTAAGTCAAACCGTAGCTGTTGTTTTAATTGACGGCTCTGCGACTGTCGATGAAACAGAAGGTACTGACTACCCAGTAACGCTGTTAACGCCTGCGCTGGTTCAATAAAATCGAGTTGCTTTTCAATCAACATGAATTGACTCAAAAGCCTTGCATCCAATAAAGCAAACTGACTTAGGGTAATGCGCAGTAAACGGATACAGGCGCGCATACGCCACCAGAGTGCAATACAGGCCTCTGGCTCATGCTCATGCTCATCTGCAATCATACTTTCTAATAATTGCCAGCGCTCAAGGGCGATTTCGAGTAATGTTTGACAGCTTGCGGTTAAATCGGGTGAGAGAGTCTCGTTGTGTTCGGCAAGCGGTAAAAATTCTAACGCGGTTAAGTGAAGCGGCGGAGCTTTACCGGCTAACCGATATCCTCGCTGCGCTTTACTGGCTTTACCTAAACGAACAGGCACAATACTCGCCACTTGAATGGCAAGCTTAAGTAAGGCTTCGGTATCGCCACTGAGCAGCTCGAATTCCAGTTCGCATAAAGCTTCTTGCTGACCATTGGCAGTGATTTCACCTATGTCTAAGGCGACTTCAACCAAACTATCATCTATATGAATATGCCAAGCGCGGCGATAAAAATCAGTATGGAAAATACAGCCCAATTGGACTTGAGTAGAAGCTAAATCGGCATTACTCGGCCAGATACTGCTGGGGAACAGGCTTAAATTTGGGCTATCCAATTGAATGGTCACATTATACTCAGGCCGAGAATGAATCCCCCCAATGACTTGTCCCGCAGTTTTTATGGTTTGTTCTCGATGTTCATCATCGCCACGCACTCTCAGTCCCATATCCCATTGGCGCAATTGCAGATCAGGCGTATCAAAGTAACCGTTTGTTAAACGACGCTGACCTTGAGGCACGCTATTATCGAGGCTATCTAACTTATTTATCAGGGATTGTTGATATTTTGGCAGGAAAAATAGTTTTAATTCAATCTCAGCATTCATTGCATAACCGCTCATTTTGTCATCAAATATTCATTGATACGTCATGTTTCGTTCATAATGTCACAAATGTGTCATAAAAATCCCGTAGGATTTGCTTTTGCAGTTGGTAGATAACCCGTTAGAATAACGCTGTGGTTTTTTCTTAAAAAACACAGTTTCAATATGCGGACGCTTAGGTTAACATGCGCCCGCTTTTTCCAATAATGGAACAATCTAAATAGGTAAACGGCAATGCCAGTAAACTCTATTTTGGGCGTGTTTGCAAAATCGCCAATTAAGCCCCTTCAAGAGCACATGGACAAAGTACACGATTGCGCATCGTTACTGGTCCCCTTTTTCGAAGCGACTCTCGCAGATGACTGGGACAGTGCAGTTCAATTACGTAAGCAAATTAGTTTAGCCGAGAAGCAAGCAGATTCACTAAAGCGTGAAATTCGCCTCACTCTGCCAAGCGGTTTGTTTATGCCTGTAGAACGTACCGATCTATTGGAACTATTAACCCAACAAGACAAAATCGCCAACAAGGCAAAAGATATTTCAGGCCGTGTTATCGGCCGTCAGTTGTTAATTCCTCAGATCATGCAAGTTCCTTTTATCGCTTACCTACAACGCTGTATCGATGCGGTTGCCCTTGCAAAACAAGTCATTAACGAACTCGAAGATCTACTCGAAACCGGTTTCCGTGGTCGTGAGCTCGACTTAGTGGCCAAAATGATCAACGAACTCGATATTATCGAAGAAGATACTGACGATCTACAAATTCAGTTACGCCGTCAGTTATTCGCTATGGAGTCGCAATTGAATCCTATCGATGTAATGTTCCTCTACAAAACGATTGAGTGGGTCGGTGGTCTTGCAGATCTTGCCGAACGCGTCGGTTCGCGTCTTGAGCTTATGCTGGCTCGCGTTTAATAAATTAAGGTTATCAAGGTATCAATATGGTTGATGCAGGTATTGAGGTGGCTAACGTCTTAGTCACTAATGGCCCGTGGCTTATTGCCATTGCGGCTGCATTTGGTTTTCTCATGGCATGGGGTATTGGCGCGAATGATGTCGCCAATGCGATGGGAACCTCTGTCGGTTCAAACGCAATTACAATTAAACAAGCGATTATTATCGCGATGATCTTTGAGTTTTCCGGTGCATTTTTAGCTGGGGGCGAAGTTACCAATACTATTCGCAGCGGTATTATTGATACGAGCTATTTCACTGCCACGCCTGAATTGCTGGTTTACGGCATGATAGGATCATTGTTGGCGGCTGGTATTTGGCTTGTAGTCGCATCAGCTCTAGGTTGGCCAGTATCAACTACTCACTCTATTGTCGGTGCCATTATTGGTTTCGCTGCCGTGGGTGTTGGCGCAGATTCAGTCTCATGGGATAAAGTGGGTGGGATTGTAGGTTCTTGGATCATAACCCCTGCTATTTCGGGCTTTATGGCATTCATCCTCTTCCAAAGCGTACAAAAACTTATCTTCAACACTGATGACCCTTTAAGTAATGCTAAGCGTTTTGTACCTTTCTATATGGCATTTGCTGGTTTCATCATGTCATTAATGACAATTATGAAAGGGTTGTCTCACGTTGGTCTGCATTTCTCTATTACCGAATCTTACCTACTCGCAGCTGCTATTGCCGCCGTAGTTGGCATCACAGGTAAAATTGCCATTTCACGCTTACAAATGAGCGATAAAGCAGATCGTCAAACACAGTTCAAAAACGTTGAAAAAGTGTTTGCGATCTTGATGGTACTGACAGCCTGTTGTATGGCTTTTGCCCATGGTTCAAACGATGTCGCAAATGCGATTGGCCCATTAGCTGCGGTTGTGGCTGTAGTGAATAGTGGTGGTGAAATAGCCGCTAAATCAGCTCTAGTCTGGTGGATTTTACCTTTAGGTGCAGTCGGTATTGTGATGGGTCTGGCTATTTTTGGTCAGCGTGTAATGCAAACTATCGGTAAAAACATCACTCACTTGACGCCAAGTCGTGGCTTTGCGGCAGAATTAGCTGCGGCAACCACTGTCGTTATCGCTTCAAGCACTGGTTTACCTATTTCGACCACACAAACCTTAGTGGGTGCGGTATTAGGTGTAGGTATGGCCCGTGGTATCGCAGCTATCAATATCGGTGTAGTACGTAATATTGTTGTCTCTTGGGTAGTGACTCTACCTGCAGGAGCAGGTTTATCTATTATTTTCTTCTTTATGATTAAAGGTGTCTTTAATTAATAAGTCTCGCAGGGGCGCTTATAACGAGTAAGTCATCCCCACACCGAGGGCAAGAAGATTGTCGAAAATCGTGCATTAAAGTGGAATATACATAGCATGGATGCAGTAAAGTAGAGGGAAGTCTATGACTTCCCTCTTGCATTACAGGCCTCAAATCCATAGCATGTGCAGACTATTTCGTTGATGAGAATACAAAAGTGTTTAGACTCCTTACTCTGGTAGGAATGATGTTACTGTCTTCCAACCTGCTGGCCGAAGGCCAATCCCGCTACATATCAGATAATGTGTTTCTTTATCTTCTAGGCGGCCCAGGTACTGAGTTTCGAATAGTAGGATCAATCGAAGCTGGGCAACCTGTGACACTGCTCAATGAAACTCAGGGCGATTATTCCAAAATAATCGATCATAAAAATCGCGAAGGCTGGGTGCAAACGAGCTTAATTAGTTCAACTCAAAGTTTTCGTGAACAGGTGCCAGCCTTAACCGCGGAATTAACCCAAGCTAAGGCTAAATTGACCGAAGTGTTAGGGTCAACGGATAACCACGCTGACGAAGTTACCGAGCTAAAAGCTAAGTTAACCGAGCTAGAAAGCAATCTAGCCACCACCACCCAAGAACGTGATAAGCTCAAAGTTGCCTTAGATCGCACCGCACAAGATGAACGTTTCGAATTATGGCGTCAAGGCGGATTAATTGCTGGTATGGGCTTGCTCGTAGGGATTATTTTAGTTTATTTACCTAGACCACAGCGTCGCAATAAAAAGCGCTGGATGTAGTCTAATACGCTTTTCTTTAGCCACTAAAGCCAGTGTTTTTAAACACTGGCTTTTTTGTCAACTCCGCATTACATCTGGCTATTAACAAACCAGTCAAACAAGCCTTACAATTACTCACACTATGGTGTTGTCCGTCACATTTTGGTTGTATAATCGGCGCGCGCAAACCTTCATATTGTATACAAAATACTAAATGCGTTTAGCGCCTCCCCATTTGTTTCAACAATAACGCCCTAAAAACGGCCAAGATGGAAGCGATTACTATGTTCAAAGCGAGTGAAGTGCTGGCAGGCCGCTACGATTCTGCCAATCTCGACGAACTGTTCCAAGCTGTCAGCGATAACTATATTGTCGACGAAGAACAATACTTGTCAGAGCTAATCAAACTAGTTCCCTCCAGTGATGAAACCATAGAGCGTGTCACTCGTCGCGCCCACGAACTGGTCAGTAAAGTTCGTCAATTCGATAAAAAAGGCTTAATGGTCGGTATAGACGCCTTTCTGCAACAGTACAGCTTAGAAACGCAGGAGGGGATTATCCTAATGTGTTTAGCCGAAGCGTTGTTACGTATTCCCGATGCAGCCACTGCAGATGCACTGATTGAAGATAAGCTTTCAGGGGCTAAGTGGGATGAGCACATGAGCAAGAGTGACTCAGTGCTGGTTAACGCATCAACTTGGGGGCTGATGCTCACAGGCAAAATCGTTAAGCTGGATAAAAAAATCGATGGTACCCCGAGCAACTTACTGAGCCGTTTAGTCAATCGCCTCGGCGAACCTGTGATCCGCCAAGCCATGATGGCTGCAATGAAAATCATGGGTAAGCAGTTCGTGTTAGGGCGCAATATGAAAGAAGCCCTTAAAAACAGCGAAGACAAACGTAAACTCGGTTATACCCACTCCTACGATATGCTCGGTGAAGCGGCATTAACCCGTAAAGATGCCGATAAATATTTTACCGATTACGCCAATGCCATCACTGAGCTGGGGGCGCAAAACTATAACGAAAATGAATCACCGCGACCAACTATCTCAATCAAACTATCAGCGTTGCATCCACGCTATGAAGTCGCGAATGAAGATCGCGTCTTAACTGAATTATATGACACCGTTATTCGCCTGATTAAATTAGCGCGCGGCTTAAATATCGGTATTTCTATCGATGCTGAAGAAGTCGATCGCCTCGAGTTGTCACTGAAACTGTTCCAAAAACTGTTTAATTCAGAAGCGGCAAAAGGCTGGGGATTACTCGGCATTGTGGTTCAAGCTTACTCTAAGCGTGCCCTGCCCGTACTGGTTTGGTTAACTCGTCTTGCGAAAGAGCAAGGGGACGAAATTCCCTTACGTCTGGTAAAAGGCGCCTATTGGGATAGCGAACTTAAATGGGCCCAACAATCTGGCGAAGCCGCTTACCCACTTTACACTCGCAAAGCCGGTACTGACGTTTCTTACCTTGCTTGCGCCCGTTACCTGTTATCGGATGCGACCAGCGGCGCTATATACCCACAGTTTGCTAGCCACAATGCGCAAACCGTTGCTGCGATTGCAGATATGGCGGGCGAACGTCACCATGAGTTCCAACGCTTACACGGTATGGGGCAAGAGTTGTACGACACCATTTTGTCAGAAGCGGGCGCCAAATCGGTACGTATTTATGCGCCCATCGGTGCCCATAAAGATCTACTGCCCTACTTAGTGCGTCGTCTGCTAGAGAATGGTGCTAACACCTCGTTCGTCCACAAATTGGTTGACCCAAAAACCCCAATCGAGTCATTAGTGGTACACCCGCTAACAACGCTTATGGGCTATAAAACCCTGGCTAACAAAAAAATCGTTTTGCCTGCCGATATATTTGGTAGCGATCGCAAAAACTCCAAGGGACTCAATATGAACATCATTTCCGAATCTGAGCCATTTTTCGCCGCATTAGAGCAGTTTAAAGATACCCAATGGCAAGCAGGTACTCTGGTTAACGGTAAAACCTTAACTGGCGAGTACAAGACCGTTGTTAGTCCATACGACACCACTCAAACCGTAGGTCAAGTGGCCTTTGCTGACGATGCTGCCATAGAGTTAGCACTGGCGTCTGCTGACGCGGCATTTGCTTCGTGGACGCGTACGCCTGTAGAAATTCGCGCCTCTGCGCTGCAAAAATTAGCTGATTTATTAGAAGAAAACCGCGAAGAGTTAATTGTCCTTTGTACCCGTGAAGCGGGCAAGAGTATTCAAGATGGTATCGATGAAGTGCGTGAAGCCGTTGATTTCTGTCGTTACTACGCCATACAAGCCAAGAAGATGATGGCAAAACCTGAACTGCTTCCAGGCCCAACGGGTGAATTAAACGAACTGTTCCTCCAAGGCCGCGGTGTATTCGTGTGCATTAGCCCATGGAACTTCCCACTAGCTATTTTCTTAGGCCAAGTTTCTGCGGCGTTAGCGGCAGGCAATACCGTTATTGCTAAACCTGCGGAGCAAACCTCAATTATTGGTTACCGTGCGGTGCAGCTGGCTCACCAAGCCGGTATTCCTGTTGAAGTACTGCAATTCTTACCAGGTACTGGCGCCACTGTGGGTAGCGCGATTACAGCGGATGAACGTATCGGTGGCGTGTGCTTTACGGGTTCCACTGGCACGGCAAAACTGATTAACCGCACACTCGCCAACCGTGATGGCGCGATTATTCCTTTAATTGCTGAAACTGGCGGCCAAAATGCCATGGTAGTGGACTCTACCTCGCAACCTGAGCAAGTGGTTAACGATGTGGTGTCATCGTCATTCACTAGTGCGGGTCAACGCTGCTCGGCGCTGCGAGTGCTCTTCTTGCAAGAAGATATCGCCGATCGCGTTATTGAAGTATTGCAAGGCGCGATGGACGAATTAGTCATTGGTAACCCAAGTTCAGTTAAAACTGACGTGGGCCCTGTGATTGACGCCACCGCAAAAGCCAACTTAGATGCGCATATCGACCATATCAAGCAAGTCGGTAAGCTTATCAAGCAAATGCCGCTGCCTGCGGGCACTGAAAACGGCCATTTTGTATCACCTACGGCGGTTGAAATCGATTCGATTAAAGTACTTGAGAAAGAACACTTCGGCCCAATCCTGCACGTTATTCGCTACAAGGCGGCAGAACTTAGCCAAGTGATTAATGAAATCAATAGCACAGGCTTTGGTTTAACGCTGGGCATTCATAGCCGTAACGAAGGCCATGCATTAGAAGTCGCGGATAAAGTGAATGTAGGTAACGTGTATATTAACCGTAACCAAATCGGCGCAGTGGTTGGCGTACAACCTTTTGGTGGCCAAGGTTTGTCAGGCACTGGTCCTAAAGCCGGTGGTCCGCACTACTTAACCCGTTTTGTGACCGAAAAGACTCGCACTAACAACATCACCGCCATCGGTGGTAATGCGACCTTGCTATCATTGGGTGACGGTGACGAATAAACTCACTGCATCATTGTCTTAAGTAGTCACGATATTTCTTGATATCGCCCTTAAATATTGTGACGCTCTAAGCCTAAGCAAATAAAAAACTAAGCCAACAAAAAGCCAGACTTTCGTCTGGCTTTTTTATTTATGATATCAATTACATAAGCTGTTACTAGGGTCAGAACAAGGCACATACCGACTATTTCGTTGTCCTTATAAATTAACATTAAGCCATCACATATCGGTCATTAATACCGGCTGACCAAAACCTTTGAGTTCGGCATGGGATGATGCAAAATATTGCTGCCAAAACTGCTTTAACGGCAACATGACTTGGCCACCACGAAATCCTTTTGACGTTGCCGGAACCCAGCCTGCACCTAGAACATAAATATCTGCCTGCTTAAAATCACTGAGCATATTAGCTTTAGTAATTTTTTGCATTTCTTGCTCAGGAGCAATAACTTTTAAGGCATTTTTACTGTAAAAGCTGGTGACATCCGAGTTCTCAACCATATCAGAGACCAATAACAACACTCGTCGCCCTTCGTTATCAGCTGCCACTTGCGGCGCTATTACTTGCGAAAGGTTGCTGAGGATTTCCGTTTTGGGTAAATCCACATCATCAGCTTTAAAAGCATGTTTGATATGAGCATCAATTTTACTCTTAACAAACTGAGCCTGTTTATTCATGCAGCTATCAAAGGTCATCAAGTTTTTCTTTGAAACATCATCTCTATCAGCAATGTTGGTGTCCAATCGGCCACTAAACAAGACATCGGTATAATAATCTTTCACATAAGCACTAAAGCTGATGATGGTGATTTTGTCGCCTGGCTGAAGAAAAAGGTGCACCTTTTCATGTACTGATTGTTTGATATTAAGATCAGGGGAAAAGGTGCCATCGATTGCCACAAATAAGTGCCGCCCTGGGACTGATGTCGCGGTACTGGGATCAATTTTGGCAAACTCGTAGCAACTTTTAATGTCATTTCGCTCGGCAGCGATGAGCGGTAAGCTCGCAGAAATAGCGAAAGACCCCAATAGGCCACCGATAACGAACTTAGCGAGCTTTGTCACGCATGCCATTAACTTAATTCTCCCAGCAACTCTTTGCGTAAACGATCGCGCATCTGCTCTTCCGTTTCAGCCACCTTTGGTAGTGGCGCCATTTCAGCAAGCAATTCTTGGCGAATACGCTGCTCAGCTTGCTCAGGTGTTTCTACTTGAGCTGCGGCTTTAGCTTCTGCTGCTTGCTTTGCAGCTGCATCGGCAATCAACTCAGCTTTAAGTCTGGCTTCCATTTGTTCTGGCGACTCAGTGACAACATCGTCTACCACTTTGACCACAGCGACTTTTTCTGCCGCAGCAGGTGCATTTTTCAGCGCCTGATGACTGGCTAACGTTTGGTGTTCGCGTAAACGTACCGATTGATCATAGCGATTTTCGGCATTGCCTAAATCTTCCATATACATCAAGAATGAACGATCGCCGCACGCTTCTAATACTTGCAACACTTTAGGATCTTGGCAGTTAATCTCAGCCTTTTGATTCATTCTTTGTTGTAAGTTGGTTAAGCGTTTTTGCGCCACACGTGCAACTTGCTGCTTTAAGCGTGAATAATGCGTCTTAAACTCACGCTCACTCTTAAAGTTACCGATTTCTTTACGGGCATCTTTAGAGTGCTTACCTGCAAATCCGGTTTTAAAACCAATCAAAATACCGAAAATTTGTAACAGTACAAACAGGAATGCCAAGAAGATGAAGGTTCCCCAACCACCTTTCTGTTCACGTTCCCAAATATCACCACCGGCTTTATCGTCGGCACTTTTCGCTTCTGCCACTAAAAATGTGGGCGGCGCTTCAGCGTAGGGATCTTGAGTTTGATACATTTCACCAGAAGTTTTTATCAACACTTCGTCAATGTGCATTTTTTCAAGCACTTGACCACGAACATACGTCGCCAACACTGCAATGACAATAATCGCAATCGCGGTAACCGCCGTGATGAAATAACGGGGTTTAACTTCAGCATTTGTAGAAATCCGATTAATGACTTGTTTGTATTGCGGCTCGTCATCATCGTCAAAGGTTTTATCTAAATTAATGCGGGTATTAGGCGCGAGTTCTGGGGTGGCTTTATCACGATTTTTAGCATTTTTCCACCATACCTTCGCCTTTTTAATCAGCGAGTTGGCATGTAATTCATGCCCAGTAAAATGGGTTAAACCAACCAGTAAAACTGAAATGATAAAAGCAATACCCACAGCACCTTGCTGTTGCAACTTTTCTGATGCGCCAGGGATAGTGAAACCAGACAGCACATAGCTAAATCCCATCGCCTCCACAAAAACCAAGGCGGCGATCAGGACCCAACCTAAAATGTGTAAGTTATTACGACCGTTTTCAGTCACTTTACCCAAGTAATCTTGGCTTTTACTAAACAATTCTTCGTCTTTATTTACTTTTTCATAATGAGCAGCAAAGTCGGTACACAGCGCGACTTCAGTGTTCAGCCAATCTTTATCGTAAATCTTAACTTGGGTTTCATAATCTTTCGCTAGGCGACTTTCCTTACCGATCAATGGGAAGGCATACCACATATTGAGCCACCAAAAGCTCACTTTATCCCACCAAAGGGTCATCACGACCACTAAGACCATTAAAGAAAGTAACAGCGACACTAACGCGCGATACTCGTTAAACAGCGTAGACACCAAATCCATTTCTAACTCCTAAGCGCGTTTCTTATAACAATTTTGGTTCAAAATCGGCTTCATAAACCGCTTTATTCTTCTCGTAATACAGTTTGCCGGCAATCGCAGCAGCTGAACGATCAATGGGCATCACTAAATCCATGCAGCGCACTGGCGAGTCTTTCTCACTTGTAAACACTCGATATAACAAACCTTTATCGCCATAATAAGTTTCTACATGACTAGTCAGTTGATAATTAGGCGCGTCTTTGCTTGAACCTTTATAATTCTTCCAAATATTTACCTTGGGTGCAGAGACCGCTGTGCCACTGTCTTTAATGACAGCCACCGGTGTTAAACCAATATAATGGCCGTTAACCTTACTCACCCAAACCGTCCCGTTCATGCCGGGTAAGTAATCTGCGGTGTTATAATCATTACGATTGTAGCTCTCACCCGTAGATAAACTCTTCACATCACCCGTCACCCGAGGCCCTTCTACGGCGCAGTTTAAACTGGATATTTCTGACGCATAGGCCTTGCTGAATAATGCAAAACCGCTCTCTTTTTTAACTCCCACTAATTGGGCAAAGTTAGTCGAGGCGTCTGCCATTTTTTTGCCACCAAAATCAACGAGGGCTTGTTGCTGCTTTACGGGCTCAAGTAATTTCACGATTTCTGACGGCGTCATTTCGATTGATGCAGACTCTGCGGTCGATGAGCTTGGGGCTGGAGTAGTTTGAGCGGTTTCTTTTGTCGGTTGAACCGTAGCCACTTTATCCTGCGAACGGCGGGATAAATAACTCAGATTCGTTTTTTGCTTATAGGAGTAAGCCAATAATTGATCCGGTTTACCCTCAATTTCAACAATCTCAACGCGGCGATTTTTAGCCTTACCCGCATCATCACTGTTGACGGCAACCGGTTGTGATTCGCCCGCACCTTGGAAGAATAATCGTTCTGTCGGAATACCCGCTTGATTAAAAAGCGTTGCGACATAGCGCGCTCTTGCTTCGCTGAGTTCCTGATTTAGCGCCTCTCCACCACTGGCATCTGTGTGCCCAGTAATCAAGATATTTTGTTTAGAATCTTTATAAATAGCAGCGAGTTTTTGAAACTTTTGTTTAGCCGTTGCCGTGGCTTCAGCGGATCCCGAAGCAAACATCACCTCATTACTCGAAACGGTCGCAGCCATACCCACAACTTGATAATCAGCATACTTTTGCTGCTCATCCTTAGACATAGTCTGCTCAGGAGAACTAATCAACAGGCTGCTTTGTTGCGTATCACTGTCCTGTGAAGCACTAATTGAAGTGAATTGAATATCGAGGTTTTCAGTTTTGGCTAATTGTTCTAACGCTTCACGTTTCTTCTGAAAATCATAACCGACGGTACAACCTATCGCCGCGCCTGCAGCGCCGCCATAAACCATGCCTTTCTTCCCACCCAAATAATTACCAATCAGTACGCCTAAACCTGTACCAACGGCGCAACCAATAACGGTTTCTTTATTATTTTCGACAGATTGAGTGATTGCACAACTACTGAGCGATAATACGCCAGCAATGGCTAGCGATATGGATTTGAAATTGAACGTCATCGTCATCCCTAACTTTTTTAAAATTCAAACGGAATTCTATACATAAAATAAGTTAGGGATTAGAGTGAATTAGCCTTAAAAAGTCAATCTAAAGTTGACAATTATGTAATCAAAACATTAATTAAAGCTGCAATTTGTAAGTAATTTTCTACCTAAAATAGCTTTAATGACCGATGCCTAAGCGTTTGCAAAACAGTTTAATGTGAACTCTTAAACACTATCAAAAAAAATTATCCAAGGTCGTCGTTTCTCTGTTGCGCCGACTCTTTCAAACAGCCCATAATTAGCACCTGACGCTGTTCTCGTTTTATCTCATGTTAATTTTACTAAGGTTGCTATGACATTTTCGCTGTTAGATATTTCTGCATTGATGTGGTTTATCGTTTCTTGGGCTGGCTATACCGCCTTTGCCCGTATTAAGGCGAAAGATACTGATTGTATTGCCCGTGGCCTGAATAAGCATAGAATTTATTGGATGCTTGAGGTAATGACCCGTAATGTGCGTGTTGGTGATGCTGCGCTACTGGCCAACCTTGAACGAAATATTGCTTTTTTTGCCTCAACAACCCTATTTGTTCTCGCGGGTGTGCTGACTTTATTTGCCCAAGTTGAACGGTTAGAGAGCGTGATATCGACGATTCCTTTCGCTGCACCACCCAATCATTCACTGGTGCAAGTCAAACTTGCCCTATTAGTTGGCATCTTTGTGATGGCCTTCTTTCAGTTTACTTGGTCAATGCGCCAATATGGATTTGTGAATGTCATGATTGGCGCGGGGCCATTAGACAGCGATGGCTCAAACGATAATCTCAAAGCCTACGCCAGACAAATGGCAACGGTACAAGATCAAGCCGCACACTCCTATAACTATGGGTTGCGAGCCTATTATTTCTCGATGGCGGTATTGTGCTGGTTTGTACACCCAATATTGTTTATCTCAGCGAGTTTATTTGTGGTGGCAACTTTATATCGCCGCGAGTTCAAGTCCCGCGCGGTTACTGCTATTACAGCAGCACAAGGCTACTTACTGGTAGAAAGCCAAATAAGAGGAGACTCGCACGATCATCATAGCTAATTAAATTCGCTAATTAGCGCGTGTTCAAGGTTTTCATTATTGTCCTATACTGCTGTTACCGTAACGAAATGATAGGAAAGCCCAATGAATGAGAACTTACTGACCTTAGATGAAGTATGCAAAATGCTCGATAAGACACCAGCAACGATCAAACGCTTTGCGCGGGAAAGCTTACTATCGAGTGTGCAAGAAGGTGACGAATTAAAATTCAACGAAGCTGAAGTAAAACGTTACCTTTCATTTTCGCAACGCTTAGGTTAATTGTTAATATCTGGCCGTATAACAGCCTGATATTTATGCGAATATATAAGTATTACGAATATATCAGCAATATGACTACTTAGTTAACAAGCCCCAATCATCTTGGGGCAATATCATTTTTTAAGCCCGTTGGTCTTCAAAGCTTGAGAGAGTTGTCGGTAGGATAAAAGCTCCCGCTGCGCTTCACATAAACCTAATTCGGTAGCTAGTTGCAGTAATTGCGCTTCAAACTCAGGCAGCAGGGCTTCATCATCGGTCATAATCGCCAGCTCAGCAAAATCCCCTAGCCCATCGAGATTGTCCAGTGTTAGATGAAATTTACCGAGAAAATAAATACTACGGCGCTTTTTGATTTCAAGTACACACTCGTAACCTAAGGTATGCAGCATACTCTTAGCCTTAGTCGCATCTGTGATATTAACTGCTTCACAGCGGTCTTTTTCAGGGCCTTTGACTATCCACAACATAATGCCCGATGGCTGCATCTCACGGATACACAAACTCTTATGCTCGCTTATCAGTGAGTGTGACGCTAAATCAAAGTAACAGTCATGCTCTAGATTATCTTCGAGCATGACCTCGGGGTTTCTTGTTTGCAAAACCGCAAAAAAGGCATCTCGATCTAGTAAGCGATATTTAAGCTCAACCTCAAATTTACCACTAAAGTGGGCATTAATTTGAGGGGCAAAGGCGACTGGCATTGCAGGGTTCATCGACACGGTTCCAGTTTTAATATGCAAAATATAGCGTGATGTCTTTTATATAAATACTTATGCAAGCCTTTGATATAAAGCTTGGTACTCTTTACTGTTTGCCATCAAACTTTGATGAGTGCCAGAGGCATTAATTTTGCCCTCTTGCAGCAGATGAATTTGGTCCATCTTCGCCATTGCGGTCAAACGGTGGCTGATCATCAGTAAGGTTTTATCTTTAGCAAACTCAAATAGTAAACTTAAAATTTCTCGCTCAGTACGCTTATCTAAGCCTTCGGTTGGCTCATCGAGCAAGAGTAATGGTGCGTCACGCAATAAGGCGCGCGCGACACCAATACGGCGCTGCTCGCCGCCTGAAAGCTGCCGCCCACCTTCACCAATCCATAGCTCCAGCGGTTTATCACCCGTCAACAAAGCGCTAAGCCCGACTCTTTGTAGCACTTCAATCAAACGCGCATCATGGGCGGTGCGTTTTTCACCTTCGACAACCGGTAAGGCCAATACTAAGTTTTCGCGCAAGGTGCCTGCAAATAGATAAATCCGTTGACTCACCACAGTAATCGCCTCACGCAGACCGCGCTCGCTATAATCTGAAAGTACATGACCATCGAGTTTGATAAGTCCTTGCTGCGCCTGCCATTCACGGGTGATGAGCGCCAATAAGCTCGACTTACCGCAACCCGTTGGCCCAAGTAGCGCCACTTTTTCTCCGGCTTTGATTTCAAGGGACAACCCTTGCAGCACACTTTGCCCTTCACGATAGCCAAAATGGATATCTTCAATCAACAGCGCCCCCGATTTAGCTCTTAAGCCTGTATCGGTCATAAATTGAATATTGGCCTCTTGTTCGGTGATTTCATTAATCCGCGTCGCCGCGAGCACACAGCCAGACAGATGCTGAAACGCGCCCGCAATCGGCATCATCATTTCAACGCAGGCCATTGTGGCAAACACCATAAGCGCAAACATCGGCCCTGGCGGCACTGCATCGCCTACCCCTTGAGCGGCTAAATACAGCATCATAATCAAGGCTGAACCCGTTGAGATAATCAACATGGCTTGGCTAAGCGCGGTAATATTGGCCATCGCACTTTGGCTTTTGAACAAACTAGCCTCTGCCTCATTCAGTTTTTGCCTAAATCTGTCGTTAGCACCAAATAAGCTCAGCTCGGCTTGGCCTTGCAACACATCTAATAATTGCACCCGATATTGACGTTTTGTTTCGAGCATCGTGCGGCTTGGCGTGTGTCCCAGTCGATAAAATAGTAATGGCATCACTAACCAAACCGCCACTAAGAACAGGCAAAGACTCAGGGCAAGCTTGGCATCAAACCAAGCGAGGAACAGATACAACAGCCCCGTCATCAATAATGATGCCGCCATTGGCGTGAGCAGACGAAGATAGAGATGATCAAGGGTATCAATATCGGCAACTAAGCGATTGAGCATGTCGCCACGGCGTAACCCTTGTAGGTTTTTAGCACTGAGCGGTAACAACTTACGCCACGCCCAGACGCGCAGCTCAGTCAGTAGTTTAAAGGTTGCTTCGTGGGTGGCTAAACGCTCACCGTAACGACTGGCGGTGCGCGCTATTGAGAAAAATCGTACCCCGCCCGCGGGCGTAAAAAAGTTAAATGTTTGTGCTGTGACTATCGCTAAACCCGCTACCGCAGTAGCAGAAAGAAACCAGCCCGACAGTGACAGCAAACCTATACCTGTGATGAGGGTAATAATGGTCAACAATAAGCCCACGGACATCATGAGCCATTGGCGCGAAAACAATCGAATAAAGGGGATCAGCACTCTCATTGGCGGTCTCCTTGAGTGATATCTGCGGCAATATCGAGCGTGGAGTCAACCAAGCTAGTGTTTGATAACGGTACAAGTTCAATATCTGCCACAGATTCAACATTCTCCCGCAATAGCGTTTGAAATAACCCTGGCGTGTTAGACAAAGTGGTAAAGTTGCCGCGCTGCGCTATCGAGCCTTTATCGAGCACGAGAATGCTGTCCATTTCATCGAGCTTATCTAATCTGTGAGTCACCATAATGCACATCTTGCCAGCCATCGCAGTGTTTAAGGCTGCGCTTACCGCTTGCTCACTCTGGCTATCTAAACTCGCAGTAGGCTCATCAAGTACAAATAAACTTGCCTGCTGTCCAAGCGCCCTTGCTAGCGCAATACGCTGGGCTTGGCCAACGGACAACCCTGAAGATTGCTCCCCAATCGGCGAGTCTAAACCCAATGGCTGCGCTTTAATAAACTCGGCTATATTGGCCGCAGTTAACAACTGCCAAATCTTATCTTCTGCCATCGCTTGATTGGCTAAGGCAACGTTATCACGCACTGTGCCGTGAAATAACTGCGGCTCTTGTCCAAGCCAAGCTAAGTGTTGCCGCCAGTGGGGTAAATCGATTGCAGATAACTCATGGCCATTAATCAATAAATGACCTTTGTAGGGTAAAAATCCCAGTAGCGCATTGAGCAAGCTGGTTTTACCCGCGCCACTTGGGCCAACCAAAGCTAAATGTTCACCACTTTGGACATCAAAACTCAATGGGCCCAATAAACGCGTGCCATCTACACTGAATACTTCAAGATTATCAGCGCGGAGCGTCTGGATATTATTAATACGGATTGTTCCCACAAACTCGGGCTCAGGATATTCAAGCAAGGTAATCAAGGCCTCTGCAGCGCCAATGGCCTGCGCTTTTGCGTGATAATGCGTGCCCATATCCCGTAGTGGTTGATAAAACTCAGGGGCTAAGATGAGAATAAACAACCCAGTAAACAAACTAAAAGGAATCCCACCCAGTTCAGGATCGACACTCGCGCTAATATTGGCATGAGCGCCATAGTAGCCAAAATCTAAGTTACCTAAATAACTAAAACCAAAATATACCGCTAACACCGCAATCGACACCGCCGCAAAAAACTCTAATACCGCCGAGCTTAAAAATGCGAGCCGCAGTACCGACATGGTACGGCTGCGAAACTCTTCCGAAGCCGTGGCTATGACGTTCAGTTCAGCATCGCCACGGTGGAATAGTTTTAGGGTGCTTAAGCCCTTTAATCTATCCATAAAATGACCACTCAACCTAGCTAGTGCATTAAAATTTTTACGGTTAGCATCGGCAGCGCCCATGCCGACTAAAATCATAAACAGAGGAATTAACGGCGCGGTGAGCAATAAAATTAATCCTGCCGCCCAGTTGAGTGGGAATACTGCTGCCAAAATAAGAATCGGGATAAAACCAGCCAGACTCACTTGCGGAAGATATCTGGCATAAAAGTCTTGTAAGTCTTCAACTTGCTCTAACACTATGCTGGCCCAACTACCGGCGGGCTTACCTTTAATAAACGCAGGCCCAAGCTTAATCAGCTTGTCCATTACTGCTGAGCGGATATGACCTCGTAGGCGTTTACCCGCCTCAAAACTGGCGCGTTCACGCCCATAGGCAAGTAATGCGCGCAAAAACATTAACGCAATTAAACCAATAAAATGTGGCATAAAAGCGGCGATATTAACCGTTAAAGGCTGAGTGCCGCTATCGGCTATAGCTTCGCTATTTATGAACTTACCGCCAAGAATGACGCCATCAAGGATCGTCGCAATAAGATAAGCCTGCACCACCATAGCGATAGCGCTTAGCATGCCCAGCCATAATGACAACTTAAGGAACAAGCCACAGGCTCTTTTTTGTATTTTTAGCCAAACAAGAAGGGATTTTTCTAACGACTTATCCATGGTGCTCCAACAAGAAAAAATTAAGCGATGAATAGCAGAAATGTATACCGATAACGACTGAGTTAAAGTACTTGTAACCGCGAAAACGTTTCGATAGGGACGCAGTATCGCAGGCATCTACAGCAGATGAAACCCTCCCACAGACTTTTGCTAGCAGACTCACAGAAACGCGCTAAAGATAAAAAAATACCTGAGTTAACGGAACTTTCCCTAGCACTAGCCTGATAGCCAAAACTTCGATAGCATTAAGCTCTTTATATTAAGTGCCTGCTACCTATGCCAAATAAAAATGCCGGTTTCACCCTAATTGAACTCATTGTGGTCATTATTATTCTAGGAATATTAGCCATAGTTGCAGCTCCTAAATTCATCAATTTACAATCAGATGCCTATAAAAGTCAGTTATCTGGAGCATTTGCATCGATGAAATCCGCCGTCACTTTATTCAAGGCGAAATCTGAAATTGCTAACAGCGGCACCACCAATCGAGTCGTTTACGACGATATTCGTGGTGAAAACTACCAACCTTGGGCAGCTAGCACCAGCGGTATAACCCCAAGCGATGCTTACGCTACTGCGCCAGAAATCTTTAAGGCTGCAGGGCTCAATGTTAATGAATGGTCCTACCGCATTCACACCACTAGCGGCACCTATGAAGTTATTGCCGCGCCAAAGCAAAAACTAAATCTTGCCACGCCGAATCAAGCTCAAGTCGAAGCAACCAATTGCTACATCAGTTACAAATGGGAAACGACTGGTGTTCCCACCTATAAAAAAGTCGACACAGGTTGCTAGGGCGACCTTTAAACCATTAAAAAAACAGCGAGTTAACTTTAAGTTGACTCGCTGTTTTTGTTAGAGCTAAATCTTACCATTAAAGGATTTTTAAATGGCTTAGCCCTTACTGTACCGCACCGTATTTCACTAGCACATGCCAGAGCAACTTAAGTTCGTGGGCGACTTGGGCGCGATTACCGCGCTCGCGCCAATGCTGCGGTGAATGGTATAAATCCCGCATTGCCACACCAATAGCATGGGCATCAACCCTATCGTCTATCGCGATACGGCTCGCCAGTGATGGCATAGTCGGACCGCGAAAATCGCTCGGGATTTGCGCTGTGTGCAAACTAAAACCGTCGTGATATTGCAGTTCGATATCGTACTTATCGCAAATATTGCTTAACGTTAACCCAATATCCGTTCCCTTAAAGCTGGGATCTGCCACCAGCATGGCAATATCTTTATCAAGTGATACATCGCCGTGGATCTGGGCCTCAATATAATGGTCGAGATTATTTGATAACGGGCGCTCAAAACGTGCTAGCAAAGAAGCGTTGAGCTGATGCGCCAAATAATGGATCACATTTAATGGCTTAAAATCCGATTTCCCTAAAGCATAATGGCGCTCAAAACTCTCGGTCAGCAGCGCGGCTAAAATGTCATCAAAACAGGATAGCGTACCCTTTTCCTTGGGATTACGGTACGAATCTAGATAACTAAAGGTTGAGCGTGCCAGCACATTTGTTTGGGTCAGTAAATAGCAACTACCAAAACGGGGGGCCGGGCCATCCTGCCACATGCCCAGATCGAGTGCGCCGTACTTAGGCCGTGATTTAGTGCCCTTATAAACATGACCAAAAAGCTGATTTTCCCAATGATCTCGTGGGCCACCTAACTCAGGTGACAACTGACCATTAGAGATATGGGTTTCAAATTGGCTACGGTATTGGCCATCGCGCAGTAAACCTTCAGCCACTGTCATACCACGGCTATCAATTTTATCGGGATGGAAATGCAGTGCAATTCGGCCACAGTGGAGTAACTGCTTGAGGGCGAGTTGCATCTCATGCATAGGGATATTTGACATCTGTTGCACATTTTTAATTACAGCAACGGCCTGTTCGCTGCGTCCACGAGCAAGGCGTTCAATATGCTGTATGGCTGTCATAATTCACCTATTAAAGGAGTAGTTAACCGTTTACGAAGATGTTTTACCTTAAAATAAACATCCTCGCTATCGCAAGCATACACAGACGGAATCTTAAGTTATATCAGCTATAAAGCGGTGTTAAGTGCGATAGATTAATAGCCTTCATTTTATACCAATCTACTGATGACGAAGTGATCTAGCATTCACTTATGTAACATGTGTAAAAATCTGCCTATTATCGCGCCTGAATAACTAAAGATAGGCTAGTGTTGCAGCGTTAATGACTGCCAATAGCCCACCTGATTAATCTATGACACGTATTTAGCCACTAAGTTGCGCCATCCCCATTTATGCTTACAAGGTTAGCAAGCCTCTCTTCAACAGTCTGACAAGCTATTTGTGTGCCAATATGAATGAAAACTGGCGTAAAAATCTATATTCGATGGCACTTAAGGGGCCGATCCTGTAAGCTGCACGCCCGCCAGCAGACCTGGCTATTGACCATAAATGCAGCAAAGCGTTGCCACAAGAGACCAATCTATGAGTTTTACCTCCCTGGGCTTATCGGCCCCGATACTTAAAGCCGTTGCCGAACAAGGCTACGACACACCTTCGCCAATCCAAGCTCAAGCTATCCCCGCTGTGCTTGAAGGCAAAGATGTGATGGCGGCCGCCCAAACAGGAACAGGTAAAACAGCAGGTTTCACTCTGCCTATGCTCGAACTCCTGAGTAAAGGTAACCGCGCCCAAGCAGGCCAAGTGCGTGCATTAGTGTTAACGCCGACTCGCGAATTGGCGGCTCAGGTTGCAGAAAGTGTTGAAACCTATGGTAAGAACTTACCACTGCGTTCAGCGGTGATATTTGGTGGCGTGCCTATCAATCCACAAATCGCCAAATTGCGCCACGGTGTTGATATTTTAGTCGCAACTCCTGGTCGATTGATGGATTTGTACAATCAAAAAGCGGTGAAATTCAGCCAGCTTGAAATCTTAGTGTTAGATGAAGCCGATCGCATGCTCGATATGGGCTTTATTCGCGACATACGTAAGATTCTGGCCATTTTACCTAAGCAACGCCAAAACCTGATGTTCTCAGCCACCTTCTCCGACGAAATTCGTGAGCTGGCTAAAGGCTTAGTTAACAATCCGGTAGAAATTTCAGTTACGCCACGTAACGCGGCGGCAACCACAGTTAAACAGTGGATTTGCCCTGTTGATAAGAGCCAAAAGTCAGCGTTATTGATCCAACTCATCAAACAAAACGATTGGCAACAAGTGCTGGTATTTTCGCGCACTAAACATGGTGCCAACCGTTTAGCGAAAAGCCTTGAAGATGCTGGCATTAAAGCCGCTGCTATCCACGGTAACAAGAGCCAAACTGCCCGAACTAAAGCCTTAGCTGATTTTAAAAATGGCCAAGCCCGCGTATTGGTTGCGACCGATATCGCCGCCCGTGGTTTAGACATTGATCAATTACCACAAGTGGTTAACTTTGACTTACCAAACGTGCCAGAAGATTATGTGCATCGTATCGGCCGTACTGGCCGCGCGGGTGCCTCGGGTCAAGCGGTATCACTGGTCAGCAACGAAGAAATTAAACTGCTGAACGATATTGAACGTCTGATCAATCGCGTGTTAGACCGTGAAATGGTTGAAGGCTTTCACCATGTATTGCCAGAATCACGTTTAGGTGGCGGTGGGAAAAGTAACAGCAAAGCAGTAGCGACTCGTAGAAACAGCCGTAGCTCAACGCCATCGACCTCACGTGAGGGTGCACCAAGAAGCGTTGAACATAAAGACGGTCAACGCAGTGGTGACGTGGCCCGTGGCCACAAGCCAAACGATAAAAATTCACGACACAGCAATGATGCTACGAGTGCGCCACGCGCCGATGCTAAAGCACACCCACCGCGTGCAAACGATGGTCGTGCAAATAGTTCAGGTGCCAATCGCCCTAGTGAAAGCCGTTCTAGCTCAGGCGAGAATCGTAGCCAAGCAGGTGACAATCCTTACGCCAATGGCCCAAAGAAAAATACCCGTCGTCCAAATAATGGCGCGAGTCGCCCGAGAAACTCGCAGGACTAATTTACAGAGCAAATAAGCTTAGTTTGCAGTCCTCTTTGTACTTGAGTGAATACTCTCAATAAAAACGCCCAACTCCACACGGAGTTGGGCGTTTTTTATAGGTTTAATGACACCAATACTAAACCTTAAGCCCTATACCACGTGAAACGAGATAATAAGCTAACGTCCACAGTGCAATACAAAAACCAATCATGATACCGATAGAGAGCGGCACGCTAATATCAGCAAAACCTAAAAAACCATAGCGGAACACGTTGATCATATACACTATCGGGTTAAGTGCCGACACGCCTTGCCAGAAAGGAGGCAAGAGGGATAGCGAATAAAACACGCCGCCCAGGTAGGTTAATGGCGTGAGCACAAAGGTTGGAATGATACTGATATCATCGAAACTCTTAGCGTAAATAGCGTTAATTAAGCCTCCCAATGAAAACAATACAGAGGTTAAAAACACCGTCATTACCACAAGTCCTACGTGATGTAAGCTAATGTCGACAAAGAACATCGCCACTAATGTCACGATTAGCCCCACACACAAACCGCGAGCCACGCCACCACCGACATAGCCAGCAATGAGTACATAATGGGGCACTGGTGCAATCAGTAGCTCTTCTAGATTGCGCTGAAACTTAGCACTATAGAAAGAACTGGCGACGTTAGAGTAAGAGTTAGTGATCACCGACATCATGATTAAGCCTGGCGCAATAAACTCCATATACGTTACACCGCCCATCTCGCCGATACGGCTACCGACTAAGTTACCAAAAATCAAAAAGTATAAGGTCATGGTAATCGCAGGCGGCACTAATGTTTGCAACCAAATCCGGGTAAAACGATTGATTTCTTTACTTAAAATACTTTTAAAGGCGATAAAATAGAGCTGATTCATGCTGAGGCTCCCGGTGTTTTATTCACGAGTTCGACGAAGAGTTCTTCTAAGCGATTAGATTTGTTACGCATCGATAACACTTCCACATTAGCCGCACTTAATTGGCTAAAAACATCGTTTAGATTATGATCTTTCGCCACATCGACCTCTAAGGTATGTGGGTCGGTTAACCGACAAGCCATGCCATCAAGCACGGGGGCAGTTGAAATATCGCGGCGAAGATCGAGAATGAAAGTCTCCACATTCAACTGGCTCAGCAGCGCCTTCATACTCGTGCATTCCACTAAGATACCGTTATCGATAATGCCAATATTACGACATAGCATTTCCGCTTCTTCGAGGTAATGAGTGGTCAGGATAATCGTCACGCCCTGTTGATTAATTTGTTTGAGAAACTCCCACATAGAACGGCGTAGTTCAATATCGACACCTGCGGTAGGCTCATCTAAAATCAACAACTTAGGTTCATGCATGAGCGCACGGGCGATCATTAATCGCCGTTTCATGCCGCCGGATAATTCCCGCGATGGGCTATTACGTTTTTCCCACAAATCGAGTTGGCTTAAATATTTTTTAGCGCGCTCGAGGGCAACAGGTTTAGGCACGCCATAGTAACCCGCCTGATTCACCACAATCTGCAACACGGTTTCAAACTGATTGAAGTTAAATTCCTGAGGCACTAAACCAATGCAAAGCTTGGCATGTTCTAGCTGGTTATCGATATCATAATCAAAGACTTTGACCGTACCTGAACTCTTTTGCACTAAGGAGCTAATAATACCAATCGTGGTAGATTTACCCGCACCATTAGGGCCGAGCAAGGCGAAAAAATCCCCTTGATTGACTGTGAGGCTAATACCCTTAACCGCTTCGACGCCGCCTTTATAGGTTTTTTTAAGCCCTTCGAGTACCAGAGCATGGGTAATATTCGCCATATTTGTACCGTTCCTTACATATTAAGAAAGTAATAAGATGGTGCTAAAAAACACAATTACAATGATGGGTTGCTGAACTAAGGTAAACAAGTCGCTAATTGATTGAAAAGCTAGCCTTTAATGGTTCAATTATTTATTTTAATCTTTGTATAAGCGCTAAAAGTAAAACTCCCGCCTGCTGCGGGAGTTTTAAACAATATCGGACACTTAATCGAGTGGCACGACTTTGGCGATATAAGGTAGATTGCGATACTGCTCCGCATAATCGATACCATAACCGACAATAAACTCATCAGGGATAGTAAAACCGATAAAATCGACCTTTACATCTACTTCACGGCGCTCAGGTTTGTCCAGCAAAGTACACAGCGCCAAACTCTTTGGCTCACGCAGCAACAGCATTTCGCGCACTTTGCTTAAGGTGTTACCAGAATCAATCAAGTCTTCTACAATCAGCACATCACGACCCGAGATATCGGATTGCACATCTTTCAGCACTTTCACATCCCGTGAGCTGGTCATAGTATTGCCATAACTGGAAACCGACATAAAATCGATTTCAACATGGCCTTTAATGCGGCGACACAGGTCAGCCATAAAGACCACTGAGCCTTTTAATAGGCCAACCATCAACAAACGTTCACTGTTGGCATAATGAGCATTAATCAGCTCGGCCATTTCATCTAATTTCTGGCTTATCTCTTCTGCAGAGATCATCACTTCGGTGGTGTGTTTCATATAAGTCTCAATTGTCGAGGTCGCGGTTAGACTGTTTGTCATAACCCCAGCGACTCGTTAATGCATGGTCAACGCCCAAATGATCGAGAATTCGAGCGACCATGAAGTCTACCAGATCTTCAACCGATTGGGGATTGTGATAAAAGCCGGGAGCGGCAGGCATAATCGTCGCGCCGAGGCGAGAAAGACTTAGCATATGCTCTAAGTGTATGGCGCTAAAAGGTGTTTCCCTTGGTACTAGGATTAATTGGCCACGCTCTTTAAGCACCACGTCAGCAGCGCGTTCGAGTAAATTATTACTCATTCCAGTGGCCACCGCGGCCAAAGTGCCCGTCGAGCAAGGGCAAATCACCATTTGCTTAGGCGCAGCGCTGCCCGATGCCGGTGGCGAAAACCATTCATCTTTGCCTAAAACTACCAATTCGCCAGCGATACTCACGCCTTTTTCATGCAACAAAGCCAATAATTGTGCATGGGCTTTTTCACTATTGGCGCTGAGTTGTAAGCCGTGTTCAGTCGCTAATACCACCCTAGCGGCACTAGAGATCATTAAAAACACTTGATAACCCGACACCAACAAACACTCAAGTAACTTCAAACCGTAAGGGGCGCCCGAGGCACCTGTCCACGCTAAGCTAATCGCTTTAGCTGATTTTGCATAGGCCATGTTAACTAACCTGCTCTACCGCTGATAAGTTCAATTCTAATGCGGCTAACAACTTTTTATGCACACCACCAAAACCACCATTGCTCATGACCACTATAGTGTCACCCGCTTTAGCGTTAGCGGCAACTTTAGCCACAAGCTCATCAATTTGATGTAATACAGTTACCGGGATCACCGCCGCGTCCATCGCTTCTTTTATATTCCAATCGATACTATCTGCTTGATATAAATATGCTTCGTCGGCCTGCATCATAGAAAAAGCCAGCGTATCTTTATGCACGCCGCTCTTCATGGTATTTGAGCGTGGTTCTAATATTACGGTAATTTTACTCTGACCGACCTTAGCGCGCATTCCTTTTAATGTGGTTGCGATAGCGGTTGGATGATGGGCAAAGTCGTCATAAACGCTGACACCTTTAACGGTTCCGAGTAATTCGAGTCGACGTTTAGGTGGCATAAACTTAGCTAAAGCTACAATTGCAGCGCTAGGTTTAACCCCCACATGGCGCGCAGCAGCTATGGCCATAATGGCGTTTTCAATATTGTGTTGGCCAATTAAATCCCATTGGAGAATACCTTGGGACTCACCCTCAAAAAACACTTCAAATTGATGGCAATCATCACTTAAGGCTTTACCGTACCAGCCGCTAAGTGACTCAGTTAAATGATAGGTTTCTTGCTCGCTCCAGCAGCCCATATCAATGGTTTGCTTAACTGCTTGAGAATCTGCAGGCCAGATGATCTTGCCTTCACCAGGAACCGTACGCACCAGATGATTAAATTGTTTTTGAATTGCGGCTAAATCAGCAAAAATATCGGCATGATCAAATTCAAGATTATTGATCACTAAAGTACGTGGATGGTAATGCACAAATTTTGAGCGCTTATCAAAAAAGGCACTGTCGTATTCATCGGCTTCAACCACAAAAAAAGCCGTTTTGCCTAAACGCGCTGACACACCAAAATTTTGCGGCACACCACCAATTAAGAAACCGGGTTCATAACCACAATCGTCTAAAATCCACGCTAACATGCTGGATGTAGAGGTTTTACCGTGCGTTCCAGAAACCGCTAATACCCAACGTTCAGGTAAAATATGGTCAGCTAAAAACTGCGGGCCTGAGATATAAGGAATGCCAATATTCAACACGGCTTCAACACAGGGATTACCACGGCTCATGGCGTTACCAACCACCACTAAGTCAGGATACTGTCCGGCTTCACCCAGCTGACTAGGATCAAAACCTTGAATAAGCTCAATACCTTGGTCTTCAAGTTGCGTGCTCATAGGAGGATAGACGTTGGCATCTGAGCCCGTCACTCTGTGACCTTTTGCTCTAGCTAATAATGCTAAACCACCCATGAAGGTTCCACAAATTCCTAAAATATGTACGTGCATACGGCTCGCTCTGCTGTTTTGGATTCAACGCCATTCTAATCCATCGGACGACAGATTGGCAGGTAACAATCAGGGAAAGCACTTCAATAGCAGATGAAAAAGCCTAGACCAATAGATCGAACCGCTGCGTTGCTGGCTTGATATTGTAAATAACATAACAGCGCACGTTGCCAAAAATCGAATAAAAAGTGCGACGGTGAAATAGACTGACTAGCTTAATTTACTATAGAGATTAGCGTATTGGCTGCGATGACGATTAAATAAAAACTGCCGTAGAGCGTCACGCTCTTCCGATTCAGCTTTAAACTTAACAAAAGCTAAGCCTTTTTCACTTCGAATAGGCTTAATATCAACGCGCATTGTTTCTCCATTAGGCAGCTGCAATTGCAGATCTTTGCTGCTGAGTAATTGCTGCGAAGATGGAGCACGAATAGCCATACCCGAGCTGGAAAGCGACTCAACTGACCACTGCTCACCTTGGTCATGGTCAAATATCCACACATCATCGGCGCGGGCTAAACGCCAACAGCGTTCGACGCCTGATACATCTAATACTTCAGGTACGCCTAAGGTTGGTTGAAATAGACCAAAATCATCGACCTTAATGCGTAGCGGAAACCAGAGTTTATAGGCCCCGACTTCGGCCAATAGTGTGAGCTTTGCCTTGCCCAAAATAGAGGCGACGACTTGGGGCACTTCGGTTGTCACCGTCAGTAAATGATTAGCGAGGGGATCGTTAGTCAAGGCAGTGCCCACACGAGTCTGCGAAAAAATAGCACTAAAACAAGCGAGCTCCTCCGCTGATAATCGAGGTTCATCTATCATGATAAGTCCACCCAAGTTAAGATTTCTAATACAAAAAGTACCACTAAGGCGCAATATTGTACATTTTTAAGCCAAATACTGGCAAAAAACGAAATGTAGGCTAGCAGGGCTAAATTCAAGATACCATCAGCCATTTGTGCTATTTAACTTAGAAAATACAGTGGATTGTTATTCTTTGCGGTTAAAACTGCTCGCGGGTGGAGCTAATAAAATATGTAATCGCTGCTTAACACTCAATCCTGGTCTCACTACCTCAGCAAACATGTCTCGCCATTCACTAAAAGTCACTTTAAGGGGATTAAAGCTATTCACAGGCTTGGTAATGCCATAGACCACGGTTTCAACTTCTGGCTCAAAGGTGCCAAACAACCTATCCCAAATAATTAGTACTCCCGCATAATTCTTGTCTATATATTGGGGATTACGGCCGTGATGTACTCTATGGTGTGACGGCGTATTAAAAATCCATTCCAGCGGCCCGAGTGACTTAACCGCTTGGGTATGCACAAAAAATTGTAATCCAAGATTCAGTAACACCACAAAGATGACCCAATTGGGATCAAAGCCGATTACCACCAGCGGTAACCAAAATACCCACATGCCGGCAAAGGGATACATTAAACTCTGACGAAACGCAGTGCTAAAATTCATATTCTCAGAGCTATGGTGCACCACGTGAGCCGCCCACATCCAGCGGACTCTGTGGCTCGCCCTGTGGAACCAGTAATAACAAAAGTCCTGCGCGACCATCAAGGCAATAAAGCTCAATGGGCCCATTTCAATATCGAATAACTTCCAACCAAAAATCGCCAAATACAGCTTAGCGATCAGCAGACCAGTGAGCAGATCAGCGCCTTGATGCATGGCCGCGAGGCTGAAATTACACAGCACTTCTTGGCCGCGATAACGTGCACTTAACGGTAGCTTTTGTCTTTTATCGCCAAAGTACCATTCCAGCAAAATACACACGAAAAACAAAGGTGCGAGCACCAGCAGTAACAATTCTGGGTGCTGGATCAGCGAAGTGATATCCATATACGTTCATCCGGTTTAGTTTTAGTTTTTATGACGACTTAACTCATCCTCAGTGGCATATCACTGCATTTACAACTGCATTTACAACTGCATTTACAACTGCATGTTACCAGCGGGCATAGTGATCTTCTGTTAATCCAAGCACATGATTAAGCTGATAACGGCGACCTTGGTTATCTATAATAGTGCCGCTAAAGTGGCCTAAATACTGACGAAAATTACTCTTAATAACCCATAGATTACGTTTTTCTTGCCGACAATTACGCGCCGAAAACTGTAAATCAACTTGGCCGTTCTGGCTGTAAGCTCGCCAGACCTTAGTGCCCAAAGTGGCATGGCGATCAAATTCAAATTGCACAGGTCCGAGTAAATGCCGCTCACCATTAATCCAAAACACATTTTCTGTTGCGCCTGTTTCATTAACGCCTGCCGCAAGATTGAGTCCCATAATGCCTTCTTCAATCTGCGCATTGATCGATGCCCAACGCCAACTCGTATCGCGGCACATATAACCCGCTGAAAAATCATAACCCGCTAAGGCTTGGTTCAACGGTTGCGGCTCATGAGCTACAGTCAAACGGCCTTTAACGGTCAATCCATTGTGCTTTTGAGTATAAGTCCAACCGTTGTATCCGGTAGGAGTGCACATGGCCATAGGCAGGCTTAAGGGAGCTGGATGCAAAGTGACATCCGCTTGAATATTTGGGGTATCGATAACCAAGCGCCAAACACCTTCAATAATCTCAAAGCTTAACTGCGCCCCTTTACGGCCAATGCCACTGATGCCAGCAGCGGGCGATGGCGCCATGTCATAACCCAATCTTAAGGGCTTTAGCCAATCTAATTGGGTTAAAGAGTTGGCTTTTATGTCATACAAATAACAAAAAGCACTACCAAGATAGGCGATGTCGGCAAGCGCTATGCCGATGACATAACGCGGTGTGACTAAAGAGACAAACTGAAATTGCTTATAATCGAAGTGTTTTGCCCACTTAGATGCGGGTTTATCCATAGTATCGAAATAGGTAAAGTGGGCTAAGCCTAAGCTGTTAACTATGCCATCGAAATGGCCAAAATGAGGTAATCCGTTCGGACTGATTAAGCTATCTGGGGCAATTTGGGTTGCTATTGTTAACATGACTAGGCCCTACAAAAAGGATGAAACACACTTATATTCTCTCACCCTATGCATCGAACTTTTACTCTAACCTGTCACCACCTGCATTAAAAGAGTGCAAGGCCTAAATGTTATTTCTTTGTTACTTAAAAGTCTGATTTTATACTTATAAAATCTGCACAAACTCAATAGCACCATGCCGTACACTGTGATAATAATCCTAAGAGACTTGGCATCACATTATTAGGCAACTGCCAGTGTTTGTAGCATCAAAAGTGATTTCTGGTATGCTGTCCAAACTTTTTATTTGTATGAGAGATGCTATGAAACGGCTATTACTGACTTTAACTTTCCCCCTATTATTCACGGGCTGTGCCAGCCAAAGCCCAACTCATATGGCTTTTAGCCCTCAAGTGCCTAATATCAGCCAACAAACAGCACAACGCTCTCCGATTTCTATGGAAACGGTTGACTCTCGCAGCATCGATTATGTGGCCCGTTTTATTGAAGAGGGCACTAAAACACGGCTCATTAGCGCAAGTGAACCACCAAAACTGTTACTTGATGAGGTTTTCCGTGCAGGTTTTACTGAGGCAGGCTACCAAATTGACCCAAGTGCCACTAATGCGGTGCAGATCCAATTAGAAGAACTGCAAATGGATGTGACTAAAAAAACCTTTGGCTATGAAGCTAAGCACAGCGTGGTAATTGCAGTACAGGCGAAAAACTCTACCCAAGAGCTGGTTAAACGTTATAAGGCCAAAGGTATTTTAAAAGGCCCATTAACCCCTGACTTTGCGACCTTAGAACTGGATATGAATAAACTACTCGGTCAACTGACAGGGGAAATTTTAAATGATCCTGAGTTAAACCAGTTTTTACAACAGTAATATCGCCAGTCTTTTAAGGAAATTAATATGCTCCGCTTGATATCTGCCCTGTTGTTTCTCGGTATCAGTTTTAATAGTCTCGCACTCGATATTCAAGCTGATAACCTGTACCCCAGAGTCGAATTTGAAACGAGTCTGGGGAAAATAGTGGTAGAGCTAGATAGAACTCGCGCGCCGATCACTATTGATAACTTTTTGACTTATGTGGTTAAAGGCGAATACGACAATACAATATTTCACCGCGTGATCAGTGATTTTGTTGTGCAAGGCGGCGGGCTTAATCCCAAATTTGAAGAACTGCCAGCGGGTAAACCAATAGCCAACGAATCTGGCAATGGCCTCACCAACAGCATAGGCACCATCGCAATGGCGCGGGAGAATGAACCGCACTCGGCCACACGTCAGTTCTACTTTAATGTGGCTGACAACACTAAGCTTGATCCATCTAAGCGCCGTTGGGGTTATGCGGTATTTGGTGACGTCATTGAGGGCAGACTTATTCTCGAAGCCATGGCCATAGTGGAAACGGGAACCAATAGGAAACTAAATTGGCCCGACGTACCAGTGACACCTATCATATTGAAAACGGCGAAATTACTACCCAAAAAGTAATTTATCTCTCATTTTGAGTAAAAGCGCTAATTTTGCTTCTATACTGTAATGACAAACAGCAAGGAGACACTATGAGAACGATTGAATTCATCGATAATAAGGCACCCCAGCTCGCCTTTTATGGCAAAGCGTTTTTGAATGGTGAACTCGATTTCCAAGAGGTTCAGCTTTATTTGTGGGACACGTTAGAGGAATGGCAACAACTGAATTCAACTGGCGAAGCACAATCAGAAATGGAAAAGGTCTTTTGGCACTTGCTCCACAGCTTTAATCAGTGGCCTGACTATGTCATTCGCGGCAATCAATATCTGCGTAAGCAAGTTAATGATTGCTGTGATTACCTGAGTTTAGGTGGCCGAGTGCCGCAGGGATGCGTCGGGATAAGACCTTAAGTTTAGCATTCCTATCGATAGAAAATGGCCCTGTTATCAGGGCCTTTTTTATCGCGCAATTCATTCCTCCCCCTTCATTTTTGTGGTCTCTTTTACTCAACTTATTAATACTGACAATCAATGCCGACAATTAATGCTGACGATAAAAACCGCTGCAAACGCTTAGCAACAGAAGATTAACGCTTAAGCCATATTCAATCATCAAAATGCGCCAAAAAAGAGCCTTGTACAAAAGGAATGCCATTAGCCCTTGAACCCTATGGCACCTTACCCGTAAGCTAGGCGGATTAAACACTTAGACTTATACCTATGCCCGCAACAGGTTTTATCCAACGCACCCTCGACGCGCTCAGTGTCTATTACCATAAGCGGGTTTTGATCCTGTTATTACTGGGGTTTTCTGCTGGTCTACCGTTAATGCTCGTCTTTTCAACATTATCGTTTTGGTTACGCGAAGCAGGGGTCGACCGCACTTCAATTGGCTATTTTAGCTGGATTGCCCTCGCCTACGCATTTAAATGGGCTTGGTCTCCCTTGGTTGATAGGCTCTCATTGCCACTGTTAACCCGATTTTTAGGCCGTCGTCGAAGTTGGATGCTCTTTGCGCAGTTATTGTTAGTCGGCGCAATTTTAGGGATGTCGTTCAGCGATCCACTCCAAGATCTTCAACATTTGGCGCTGTTCGCGTTAATGGTTGCCTTTGCGTCTGCCACTCAAGATATTGTCATTGATGCTTTTCGAATTGAATCGGCTCCACAGAAAATGCAAGCCGCATTAGCGGCTGCTTATCAAGTGGGTTATCGCAGCGCCATGATTGTCGCGACTGCTGGTGCGCTCACTATCGCAGCTTGGGTCGAGCCGGGGAATACCGCCTACAACTTAGTGGCGTGGCAAACCTCTTACCTGATTATGGCGGGTTTAATGTCAGTAGGGATTTTAACTACGCTGTTTAGCCGCGAGCCTATCGTTGATACCCGCGCCGCCGATGCCACCGAATTAGCGTTAAAACAGCGCCTAAGCGATAGTTATCCCAAAGTGGTTGCCGCTACGATGTCTTGGGTATATACGGCCAGTATTTTACCCTTTATCGACTTTTTCAAACGTTATGGCCGCAGTGCTATCCTCATCTTGCTGCTCATATCCTGCTACCGTATCTCAGATATTGTCATGGGAATTATGGCGAATGTATTTTATGTAGATATGGGATTCACTAAGGAGGAAATCGCTTATTTAAGTAAAATTTATGGCCTTATCATGACCTTAGTTGGCGCGGCTTTTGGAGGCGTACTCTTAGCACGCTTTGGCACAATGAAGATTCTTTTCCTCGGCGCTTTATTGGTTGCGGTAACTAATTTGTTATTCGCGTGGCAGGCGGTAATTGGTTATAACGTATCCTTTTTAACCTTTGCAATTTCAATAGACAATTTTAGTGCCGGTATCGCTACCGCCGCCTTTATTGCCTATTTATCGAGCTTGACCAGCAACGGCTACAGTGCAACACAATACGCTTTATTATCTTCAATTATGTTGCTGTTTCCTAAGTTTATTGCGGGCTTCTCGGGGGCATATGTCGACTCATTCGGTTATGTTAACTTCTTTGTTGCCGCCAGTATCATTGGTTTTCCAGTATTATTTTTGATCTACTTAGTCAATAAATATGCACCGCACCCCAGCACCTCGTTAATGGATGACACTGCAGAAACCAGTGAGTTAAAGCCTGATTAAACGGTCAAAGACGCGCCATAGCTCATAAATAAGCGATATAAATAAGCCACACAAAAAAGCCCTCAAACCGTTAAGTTGAGGGCTTTATATTTAACTGCAAAAAAGCGATGGTATAGAGTATTTAAATTAACCTGACCTCGGCATAGTGGCTGTGGTAACTGATTAATCTTAATTTCCTTATCCAAAAAATTCACTTACAGTGGACGTTGTTTCGTTATCAAGACCCTTTTGCTACTAATAGCGGGCTATTTTGTAGCAAACTTAACGCAGATAAAGGGGGGTAAATAGCCTGTAGAGACGCAGGGCTTATCCCAAGTTCAGCTTAAATTAGTCTTTAAAGTTATCAAACTGAAAAGGCTGGCCTAAATCAGACTCACGCGCCAATGCCATTACCGCTTGTAAATCATCGCGTTTTTTACCCGTCACTCGCACTTTTTCGCCTTGGATAGACGCTTGCACTTTAAGTTTACTGTCCTTAATGTGCTTAACCAGTTTTTTAGCGGTTAAGGTTTCGATGCCTTCTTTAAACTTCACCTTTAAAGAAAAGGTTTTACCACTGTGGATAGCTTTATCATCAACTTCCATCGAAGACGGATCAACATTACGCTTGCTAAGTTGCATACGTAAAATATCCACTAACTGTTTGCATTGAAAGTCATCTTCAGCAGTTAACGTCACCACGTGGTCTTTATATTCTACATCTGCGGTTTTACCACGAAAATCAAAACGAGTTGCTAGCTCACGCTTAGCGTTGTCGACCGCATTACGCAGCTCAACTTCGTTTACTTCTGACACAATATCCATTGAAGGCATAATTTTTATGTCCTATTTCAAATTAATATGTCGCTAGTTTACCCATACACTGGCCTAAGTTGAAGATAAAGCCAAGAATAAAGCCGGATCATGGATGACATTAGTGGCAGATTTTTCTATCATGACGCTATCTTAGTATTATAAAACCTGCGCTGTGATAAATAAAAATACCCTATTTAAACTGGTGTTAGCCGTAGCCGTTGTAGTGATCAGTTATCTGGTATTTTCCAGACCGACCTATTCGCAAAGTATTCCAAATATTGACAAGGTAGGCCATCTTGGCAGCTTTTTTTGCCTCTCTTACCTTACCTATCTGGCGTTCAAACCCAAGTGGTATTGGTTATCCCTCACGCTTGCCAGCTATGCCATTTTGATTGAGCTAGTGCAATCTCGTTTACCGTATCGGAGCGCGTCTGTAGGTGATGTTGTTGCTGACTTTGCTGGTATTGCCTTGTTTTACTTTTGTAATTGGGGCTATGGTAAATACTTTCGAGCAGCTCAACTACAAGAAGATTAGCTCAAACAGCTCGCATTAATACTTTAAAGGCTGACATATATGACACGCGCGGTGGATATTGCAATTTTAGGCGCTGGCGCCATTGGGCAACTTATTTGTCGCCAACTGACTGCTGCGGGTGAGCATGTGGGATTTATCGCCCGTGATCGCCAAGAGCCCCTGTCACTCCAAGACTCTCAGGCGCAGCAATACTCGCAGTCACAAAAGCTCAGCTTTACGCCATTAATCGCAAGTGATGATAGTCACTCTCCCCAACCAATCGACTATCGCGTCCCCATCATTGCAGCCAATGCACTTGATCATATTCGTCTTGTCATTGTGTGCGTTAAAGCCTATCAAGTCATCGATGCCCTTTTGCCTTTGTTCCATCAACTCCCGCGTCAATGCCATATTTTACTACTCCACAATGGTATGGGGCCCCACTTAGCCCTAGCGCCACTGATTGAAAAAATGGAGAGTCGAGGCTTAAGCCTAGGCACAACATCGCAGGGGGTGTTACGCCAAGCCCGTTGGCAAATTAAACAAACGGGTAAAGGACTGACTCAGTTGGGGCATTTTACTGGCATAGAACTGGCTGAGCATTACCGCAGCGCCATACTGGCAGCCATCCCTAACAGCGAATGGGTTGATACCATAGTGCCTTGTTTATGGCAAAAGCTGGCCGTCAATGCCGCGATTAACCCTCTGACGGCTTTGCATCAATGTCCTAATGGCGCACTGGCCAAAACGGATTTTAGCGCCATCATTGAGGGTATTCTCGATGAGTTAGTCACGGTTGCAGCGCAAGATGGCGTGCCGATCGATAAACCTTTACTGCACGATAGGATTTACCAAGTTATCCAGCTCACCGCCGCAAACTTCTCGTCAATGCACCAAGATGTCGCGCATCAAAGGCAAACCGAGATAGACCAAATTAATGGTTATATCTGTGAACGCGCACAAGCGCACGGTTTAACCACGCCCATCAATGCTAAGCTCTGCCAACAAATCAAACAGTTAACCGTTGCGACTTAACGCACTAAAATAGCATCGCTACACTTAGTATTATTACAAAGCCATTGACTAGCTCAAAGATGCACCAAAAATGGGCGATATAATTTTAGCTTGCACCGTTTTGAATCAAATTTAGTGTTGTTTCAGTATGTGATAACGACAACATAATGATAATACATGCCTTATTCATCTGGCCTGATTCCTGCTTTATTCTATTCATTGAGCCTGATGCTGGTTGGAGAGAAGATTGAAACTGATCACCGCAATAATTAAACCATTTAAATTAGACGATGTACGTGAAGCCTTAACTCAGCTTAATGTCCATGGTATGACAGTGACTGAAGTGCGTGGTTTTGGCCGTCAAAAGGGCCATACTGAACTGTATCGTGGCGCCGAATATACTGTGGATTTTTTACCTAAAATAAAGCTCGAAGTGGCTATTCATGCCGATCAAGAAGAAGCGGTTGTCGATGCAATCATTGCCGCGGCTCATACAGGTAAAGTTGGCGATGGCAAAATTTTTGTCACAGCACTCGAACAAGTGGTTCGTGTGCGCACCTCAGAAGAAGGCGCCGATGCGATATAAGCCAGCCTATTGATAAGCGCGATATAGACTCAACCTGTTGATAATAATATTTTTATTCGCAATTTCATAAGATTGCCGCTTTGCTATATCCCATCAAATATTGCTCATTCAATTACGGTTAAAATATCTCTTTTATCTTCACGTTATTCTCTAAGCTAACTGGTTATGCTTACACTTTAAAAACAAAAGCCCCGACGAATCGAGGCTTTAGATTAAGCAATATCGTTGAGATTACTTACTGGTATCGATAGGCTCAAAAGATTTAACCAAATCATCGATTGCTTTCATTTGCTTTAGATAATTTTCTAACTGATGCAAAGGTAAAGCACATGGGCCGTCGCACTTAGCATTATCAGGATCGGGATGCGCTTCAATAAATAAGCCCGCTAAACCTAACGCCATGCCACTGCGCGCTAACTCCGTGGCTTGTGCACGACGTCCGCCAGCAGAATCAGCTCGGCCGCCAGGGCGTTGCAGCGCATGGGTCGCATCGAAAATCACCGGATACCCAGATTGCTTCATCTCGTCCATACCGAGCATATCAACCACTAAATTGTTATAACCAAAGCTTGAGCCACGTTCACACAGAATAATTTCGTCATTACCCGCTTCATTAAACTTAGTGATGATGTGGCGCATTTCGTGCGGCGCTAAAAACTGCGGTTTTTTCACGTTGATGATGGCACCGGTTTTTGCCATTGCAACAACCAAATCGGTTTGACGCGCTAAGAATGCAGGCAACTGAATAATATCCACTACTTCAGCAACGGGTGCACACTGATAAACTTCATGCACGTCGGTGATCAACGGTAAGTTAAAGGTCTTTTTGATTTCTTCAAAAATTTTCAAACCTTCTTCCATACCTGGGCCACGGTAAGAATTGATTGAAGAGCGATTCGCTTTATCAAAGGAAGCCTTAAACACATAAGGGATCCCCAGTTTTTGGGTCACTTCGGCATAGGTTTCAGCAACCGACATAGCAAGATCGCGAGACTCAAGCACGTTCATGCCACCAAACAACACGAAAGGTTTATCGTTAGCAATCTCGATTGAACCTAGGTTTATGATTTTATTACTCATCGCAACTTCTCTCTAAAATGCTGGAACCGTTCCCAGCGATAAACTGAATATAGGGCTAAGACGGCTATGCCGCAACTGCCTGTAAAAGCTGGCCACAGAGCCATGCCATGTAAGTTCCTAATGCATAACCCAATACGGCTAATAATACTCCCACTGGTGCTAAAGCCGGATGGAATGCTGCAGCCACAATTGGAGCCGATGCAGCGCCGCCCACGTTAGCTTGACTTCCCACGGCCATATAAAATAATGGTGCTTTAATCAACTTCGCCACCAATAACATAAAGCCTGCGTGTACTAGCATCCACACAAAACCTATTAAAAAGTACAAGGGCGTGTCGAGTACTTTACTCACATCCATATGCAGACCAATGGTCGCCACTAAAACATACAAAAATGCGGAAGCCACTCTTGATGCTCCAGCAGCCTCGAGATGGCGCACTGGGCCGAATGACATCGCTAAACCAATGGTAGTCACAATCACCACTAGCCAGAAAAATTTAGAGGTTAAACTGTAATCTTCGGTCCAAGGGTAATTAACTTCAAAAAATGGCCCGAGAAAGTCAGCTGCCATATGGGCGATGCCAGTAACACCAAAACCTACGGCCACAATCAGCATCAAATCGCGTAAATTAGGAATACGCGCATTTTCAGCGTGATACTTTTCAACCTTATCTTTTAACGCTTCAAGAGCTGTAGTATCCGCGCCCGTTCTAGCATCGATTTCTTTCGCTTTTGAAGCCATAAATAACAATACGGCCATCCAGATGTTGGCAACAATGACATCTACAGTCACCATCACAGAGAAAATATTGCCACCGACTCCATAAATTTCTTTCATCGCCGCTTGGTTTGCGCCGCCGCCGATCCAACTCCCAGCTAAGGTTGTCATACCGCGCCATACGGCATCAGGACCATCGACCCCAATCAAAGAGGGTTCGATAATCGATACCAAAAATAATGCAATCGGGCCACCAATGACAATACCCACAGTGCCAGTTAAAAACATAATTAAAGCTTTGGGGCCTAGACTTAAAATAGCTTTAAAATCAACACTTAGTATCAGCAACACTAAACAAGCGGGGAGTAGATAGCGCGATGCCACAAAATACAGTTGTGAGGTATTAGCGTCAATGACGCCAAAGGTGTTCAATAACGAGGGTAAAAAATAACATAATAAAAAGGCAGGAATAAAACGATAAAACTTTTGCCAAAATGGATGACTGCTACTACTGGTATAAAATACAAAACCTAAAATAATCGCGAGTATCCCTAACGCCGTGGCATCGTTCGTCACTAAAGCCGTGCTTGTCATGTTAATTGCTCCCTGTTGATTCAGTTATTATTTTATTTATATTAGAGACTTAACCTTAAGTCTTTGAGTCAAATTCTTCGTTGGCTCAGTGTTATTATTTTTGCTGATTGAATTTTGCGATGATATAGATAAAAAGAGCCCCGAAAGGCTCTGCTTTAATGATAAATTTCTGCGTGCTCGTTAAGTTCTTTGAGCTGCATTTTAACGATTTCGATCACCGGATCATGCGGGCTATTATCGACAAAGTGCTGTAAATCCGCAGCCGCCACACTAATACAGCCCAATTGCTGGGCGATAAATGCGCGTTCGCGATTTAAATGCACATCGTCGCTATGCCATTGCAGTAGTAGACTACAACATTCCATCGCCGCCTCAAATTGGTGCGATACAATGCAACCGGCTTTAAGCTCATGCAGCATACGCGTCAGTAACTTTTTTACCGTAGCGGGTTTTAAATAGCTTTGCTTAAGCAAAGCGGCATTACCCAGCTCACCGCGCACTAACACATGTAACTGGTGACGAGTCAGCGCTTTACCCGTTAAAGGGTCAAGATAACTCACTTCTCCGGCAATTTTGCAACGCAGCACCGTATTACCTGGTAGCAATATGGGTTCAAACTCAAGATCTAGCTGTTTAGCCAATAACATCAACACCGTTGCCAACGTTGTACTATTGCCTTGGCGGCTAATCAAACAAGTGCCTAAATCTGCCGCCTCAGTGCTAAAGTAGTTATCACGTACGCAAAAGCCTAAGTCGTTATAAAACCAATGCAACAGCGCATTAAAGCGCTGTTGTTGATCGACTAAGTAATAACTTAATACCGCTCCCGCCATTTCAAACCAAGCAAATCTAGCCGCTTCAAGTTTAGAAAATCCAAGGTGTGCACCTATATCCAATGCCGACTCAGGCAATGAAATGCCATCTTGCAGAGTGTAGTTACTCATTAACCCAATAATACCGCTTGTTTAAAATGAGCCATTTTTGCAGCATAAACCAACCAACCAATAGCACCCAAAAAGGCGAATACTTTGAACAGCTTGTTTCTATTTGATTTTATTGCGATCACACCTAAGGCAATATAGGCGACAACGGCACCGATTTTTTCGGTTAACCAAGGATCTACAAAAGGAAATTGTTGGATCATAAAACACAAGGTTAAGCCCGATAGCAGTAGGAAAGTGTCAATCACATGGGGGGCGATTTTGATCACTTTCTTATTCATTAGCTCAGACTGACGTAAATGCAGCACAAAACGAACAGTAAAAAAGAGCGCGCTTACGGCAATCAAGGTTAAATGCAGATGCTTAGTTGCAGGATATAGACTGTAAAAAGTTTCCATTGCGATACTTATGGCCTGTGACAAAGGCGCTAGTTTACCCTAATCCGTTACGGCATACCAATGCCTATCAACCCTGAATAACAGCGCAAACCGCATAAAAAATCAAATGAGAAGTGATGATGAATTTAAACTTAATTAATGACGAATCAACCGAATTTGCCGATGCCGTAAAACAAAAAATAGTTGAGTTCAACCAAGTGCAATGGCAAGGGCTTAGCCGTAAAAATATTGGACTCAAATTACAAAATGAAGAGGGCAAACTGCTAGCCGGTATTAGCGGCAAAACTTTCGGCAACTGGTTTTCAATCGATTACCTGTGGGTTGATGACAGCCTAAGGCAGCAAAAAATCGGTACTCGTTTATTGTTAGCGGCAGAAGGCCAGGCAAAGGAACGTGGCTGCCGATTTGTATTGCTCGATACCTTAGATTTTCAAGCCAAGCCCTTTTACGAGCGTCACGGCTATAAAGTGCAATGGATACAACAAGCTTACCCAGAAAGCGGCAGTAAATTTTTTATGTTGAAAGTATTGTGAACTTGGCCTCAGCGATTATAACAAGAGCTTAATCATCCCGAATCTTAGTCACTCTAAAACAAGCGGTTTATATTTTAAAAAGGCTAACCTATCAGTAAGTCAGCGTTGTCATTATAGTGACTCGCATCATGTACATCCGTGCATGCTCGTCAGTGGTATCCATGACTGTGCTTAATCCAATGAAGCTTGGCGTATGTCTGCCCCAATGGCACAGTTTCAGGCAAGAAAAAGCCCCAAGCGAATGGGGCTGATTGATAAAGATTCACCTAACACAAACTTATGAACAACCTCGTAGTCAGTGACTATTTTTCATTGTTACATTTCAAACCGACGAAGTTTGAATTTGTAGTCATCATCTACCGTGAATCGTTTTACTTGACTGCTTTGGCTTGGTCTGTATTTTCGCCAATTCCATTCTTCATCAATTAGGATAATATTAGTTATACCAAAACGGTGTATATCTTTCAGTGAATAATCCCAACCGTCTTTGTTTTGCCCGAATAAGAATAATATATGGTCGAAGACGTTTTTATTTATTTGACCATAAACGGTAATAAGATTATCAACACCAAACCTGTCGAGTAACATGGTTTCTTTCATCCTAATTGGAGTCAGATAACTGGATTGAAAGTCTTTCGGCAAATCATCAGTGTCCCAGCTTTGCTGCCAAGCGCTTCCATGCCATATCAATACGGAGTCTTTTCTAAGGTATTTTTTATTTCCCGCTGGAAAGACATAGTTTGCGCATGAGGAAGCGCAAATATTAGATATCTCAATATCTAAATTATTATCTTTCACCCAACTTCCTAACTCCATTCCTAGACTAATATCGCCGCCATGACTAGATATAATGAGCTTATCCGGCTTTATTTCCGCCTGCATAAATGATTTAAAAATAATCGTATTTGATATCTGGGTAATTTCACCTTGATAAATGAGCTCATCATTCATTATACCAACGAAAGACTCTTCCTTTGGTGCTATTGTCTCATTGTTTTTTGATGTACAGGCGTTAAGTCCTAGTATGAGAATTAAGACTAAAACTTTCATATCACTTCCTACAGCGATTTTGAGTCAACATTGTTAGGGAAAAGTTGTTTATTAATCTCTTCCGCATTTTTGACCGAATCAATTAAAAGCCTTCTATATTCAAAAAGGGCTAATACACTTTTCTGTTCATCACTGCTTAATTTTGTTTCAGATGCCGTTATGAAGGGTTCACCGTCAGCATCATCTTTGTTGGCCACTGTGAATTTTCTTGAAGCTTTATTTACAAAATCAACAACAACTACATTATTGGTTCCATATTTAATCAGCCCTTCTGTTGCGGCTATTTGCATTGCAGAAGCAGAGCAATCATTGCATACAATTGTTTCAGTAATAGCGTGACTCGGTGAAGGGAAAATTAATTGGATAAACAATAATATGCAGCATAAAAATATTTTTTGCATGACTAACACTCCATGTGCTTTACCTAATCCCGATGCCGCAGTCGACATTGATTACAGCAAAAAAATAATTACATAAAATGCAACAACTAACAACCATAAAAACAACATTTAAAAGATGTAATTTCGGTGAGTAATGAAGGTGTATGCGAAAATTAAGCACTAGCTATAGAAATACGTCTTGGCAGAATGGATGCACTTGTCGAGCCTATAAAGATACTTCTTTAAAAAAACAGACGGCGTGCAACAGAAATAACATGTTTAATATCGAGATAATAAGTAAAAAATAATCTGAGATCCCCAAATTATCATCCGACATTATAGCTTAGGTATTTATCTAGAAAATAAAAACGCCATTGGCGATAACCAATAGCGTTCAATAAATCGATATAACTTGGCAAACAATTTAACGTACGCAATAGTGGCTTATTCAGCCCATTTGCCCATTGTGCATCTGTCGTTACTGCCAAAGTCTCGCACTGTAGCGACATTCTCGTAGCCCAGTTCGATAAGTTTTGCTCTGAGGCGTACCGCCTGCTCAAAACCATGTTCGAGTAAGATATAACCGTTAGGTTTTAAGTAATCTCGGGCGGTGTTGGCAATATAGTAAAGATCGGCAAAGCCTTCCTCTGCGGCGGTTAACGCGCTTTGGGGTTCAAAGCGCACGTCACCTTGGTGTAAGTGTTCATCGGCTTCGTCAATATAGGGCGGGTTTGAAACAATTAAATCAAAATCCCGCGATTTCACCGCGCTAAACCAATCACTTTGAAGAATTTCAACCTGTGGTAACTTTAAGTTTTCGCGGTTTGCGATAGCCAAAGCGACGGCATCGTCAACTTTATCAACGGCGGTGATTTCCCATGATTCACGCTCAGACGCCAACGCCAGCGCAATGGCTCCGGTGCCAGTACCTAAGTCGAGCACTTTGGCATAGGTAGAAAGCGGCATATTTAATGCGGTTTCTACTAAAATTTCGGTGTCAGGCCGCGGGATCAACGTGGTGTCGTTAACGATAAATGGCAAAGACCAAAATTCGCGCTCACCAACAATATGCGCCACAGGTACACCTTTTTGGCGTTTTAGCACCATTTGCTGAAAGCGTTTCCACTGCTCAACTGTCAGAGATTTTTCAGGCCAAGTGTATAAATAGCTGCGGCTTTTATTGAGGCAATACAGCAACAAAACCTCTGCATCCAGATGAGCGGATTCAGAGGTTGTCGCTAACTGTACATAAGCCCATTGCAGGGCTTCGGCAATGCTAGATTGATCTGACAAAGTTACCCCTGTTCGCCAGCCAGAGCGGCTAGCTGATCGGCTTGATGCTCTTGCATCAGAGGCAATAAAATAGCATCGAGGTCGCCTTCCATCACTTCGTTTAAGCGATATAAGGTTAGGTTGATGCGGTGTTCACTCACGCGACCTTGCGGAAAGTTGTAAGTACGCACACGTTCGGAGCGATCGCCACTGGCAACCAGACTACGACGGGTTGATTCTTCCGCGCTACGACGCTTTTCGTCTTCAATTGCTTGAATACGAGCGGCCAGTACACTCATGGCTTGAGCGCGGTTTTTGTGTTGCGAGCGCTGATCTTGGCATTCCACCACAAGTCCTGTCGGAATATGGGTAATACGAATAGCTGAGTCAGTTTTGTTAACGTGCTGACCACCCGCGCCCGATGAGCGGAAAGTATCCACTTTTAGATCGGCAGGGTTGATTGAAATCGCTTCAGCTTCAGGCACTTCATGTAATACCACAACGGTTACCGCTGATGTATGTACACGACCTTGAGATTCAGTTTCAGGCACACGTTGTACGCGGTGACCGCCTGACTCGAATTTGAGTTTACCGTAAACGCCATCACCACTGACTTTCATTATGACTTCTTTAAAGCCACCATGTTCGCCTTCGTTGCTGCTCATGATCTCAACCTGCCAGCGATTAGCTTCGGCATAACGGCTATACATGCGGAATAAGTCACCGGCGAAAATCGCCGCTTCGTCACCACCAGCGCCAGCACGAATTTCAACGAACGCATTTTTATCGTCGTCGGGGTCTTTTGGCAGTAATAAAATTTGCAGCTCGCCTTCCAGATGCTCGAGTTTGGCCTTGGCGGCTTTCATCTCTTCCTGCGCCATTTCGCGCATTTCAGCATCGTCTTCTTCCAGCATTTCTTTCGCTGAATCAAGGTCGGCTTGTGCTTGCTGATAGGCTTTAAAGCCTGCAACCACATCTTCTAACTGGGCATATTCTTTCGATAATGCACGAAACCTGTCTTGATCAGCAATGACGCTAGCGTCACCCAGCAAAGCCATGACTTCTTCATTACGCTCGAGCAAGCCTTCCAGCTTGCGGATAACGGATTCATTCATTTAACTCGCGAACCTTAGTGTTTATCTAATCCAAGCGCTGATCTTAACTGACCGAGAGTATTCAAATCGCCCTGACGACTGGCGGCCGTAAGGGCCTGTGTCGGTGCGTGGATAAGTTTGTTAGTCAGGCGATTGGCTAGTTCAATCAATACCTGTTCAGCATCAGAACCCTGCGCTAGTTTATTCAGGGCCCGCTCCACTAACTCATCTTTTACCGCCATGCTCTGGCTGCGATACTCGCGAATACTATCGACCGACTCTAAAGAACGGATCCAATCCATAAACAAAAAAGATTGTTCTTCAGTAATTACTTCAGCTTGCTCGGCGGCTTCTTTTCGAGAGGCCATATTCTGTTCAATAATGCTATGCAGGTCGTCCACTGTATACAGATATGCATCGTCCAAATCAGCAACTTCCGCCTCAATATCGCGGGGAACTGCTATATCAACCAATAACATAGGTTGATGACGACGCTGCTTTAGCGCTTTTTCGACCATGCCCTTACCTAAGATAGGCAGTGGGCTGGCGGTAGAGGATATCACGATATCGGCTTTGGGGAGATAATCTGGTATCTGCGCCAGTGTAATTGCTGTGGCGCCAAACTCCTCACACATGGCTTGGGCACGTTCAAGTGTACGGTTTGCCACCACCATGGAGGCTACGCCGTTGTCTTTAAGATGCTTAGCAACCAGTTCGATGGTTTCACCCGCACCAATTAATAACACTTTCGTGGTCGATATCGACGAGAAAATATGTTTCGCCATACTCACGGCGGCAAAGGCGACAGAAACAGCAGCAGCGCCAATTTCAGTATCAGTGCGAACTTTTTTGGCAACTGAAAAAGTATTTTGGAAAAGTCTATCTATGGTTAAAGCAACCGTGCCAGCTTCTTTGGCCTTCACGAATGCTTGCTTTACTTGGCCAAGAATTTGCGGCTCACCTAAGATTAGCGAATCGAGCCCCGATGCCACGCGCATCAAATGCCTTACTGCTTCTTGACCGTGATAATTATACAAGCAAGGCGCCACGTCCTCATGATTTAGGCCATGATATTCTTCAAGCCAAGCAATGATGTCAGCCTCATCGCCGTTGTTGCAATACAACTCTGTGCGATTACAGGTAGAGACAATAACGGCTTCACCCGAGCGCGTACGACTGGCCAGACTCTTCATGGCATCATGAATTTTGTCCGGAGAGAAGGCAACTTTCTCACGCAGGTCTACCGTGGCTGTTTTGTGGTTTATACCAATTGCTACTAGGCTCATCTGACTCTTTCTAGATTCTTGGCGACTCTCTTAATAAGACCATTCTACTTAATTGGCCCAACTAAAAACAGAATACGCTTAACAAAACCGAATAAAGGTCTAACTTCTTACCTAAATTTCCTATTAATCATAGGTAAGGCAGGATTTATCCCGAAGGAGTAAATCGAAGTGACCGCCGATGGAAATTTTACGTTTGGCATTGGTATTCTTGCCAAGCCCTCGTATCATAAGGACTTTGGTATATCAGTCATAGATGAATAATTTGAAGCGTCTCACAAAATCTATTTTCTCTTGCATCGTCTTGAGCAGCTTACTGTTTTTAGGCGCTTGCCAAAGCCTGCCGCCTGCGGACGATTTACAGCCGATTAACGTAACGGATGCGCGCCAAGCCAAAGCGTGGGAATTACAGGGCAAATTGGCCATAAAAACCCCTGACGACAAACTCAGCGCTAATATCTACTGGCGCCATAGTGAAAATGGCGATGCACTCACGCTCACAACTATGCTAGGTACAACGGTGTTGACGCTTAACTCAACGCCCAATTCAGCCCATTTACACATTGATGGCAAAGATTTTCGCGACGATAACGCCCAGCGTTTGCTTGAGCGCGTTAGCGGCTGGTCGATTCCGTTAGCCGATTTACCACTGTGGATCATCGGCCAAGTTGGCCCTAATGATCAGGTCATCGAAAGTGACAGCCAAGGTAAACCTAAACTGCTAACCAATACTCAAACTCCACCGCCTTGGCTAGTCACATTTTTAAGCTGGCAATTCCAAAGTGGCGCCAACGTGCCCCACCAATTAAAGCTGGATCGCGGCGACTTACAACTCAAGCTACAACTTAATCAATGGCAAGCACTTGGCAAAACCGTAAAAGTCGCTGGAGAACAACCTTAATATGTCAGCTGTCATTTCTCGTAACTGGCCCGCACCAGCCAAACTCAATTTGTTTTTACACGTTAATGGCCGCCGCAAGGACGGTTATCACGAACTGCAAACGCTGTTTCAGTTTATCGATTGCTGCGACATGCTCGATTTTAGCGTCACTGACACCACAGAATTGGTGTTGCATTCGAATATGTCGGGCGTTGTCGCTGACAGCGATAACTTAATTCTGCGAGCCGCAAAATCATTGCAGCAAGCCACCAGCTTTAAAGGTGGCGCTGAAATCTGGTTAGATAAACGCCTACCTATGGGTGGCGGCTTAGGCGGCGGCTCGTCAGATGCGGCGACGACTTTAGTGGCGTTAAACAAACTCTGGAACACTCAATTATCAACTGAACAACTGGCTCAAATCGGCCTTAAACTGGGTGCCGATATTCCTGTTTTTATTCATGGTTTTGCCGCTTTTGCTGAGGGTGTGGGTGAGCGTTTACACGCTGTTAATCCAAGTGAACTTTGGTACCTAGTTATCGCCCCCAATGCCCATGTTTCTACTGCAGAAGTGTTCCAAGATCCACTTCTACCGCGCGCTACCCCCAAATTGGCCATAGATACCTTAATGAGCCAACCTTGGGCAAATGATTGTCAAAAACTGGTCGTTTCTAAATACCCTCAAGTTGCCAAGGCATTAGGCTGGCTGCTAGAATATGCGCCGTCGAGAATGACAGGAACAGGCGCATGCGTGTTTGGGGAATTCACACAACAGCAACAAGCTCTCGCGGCTTTGGCGAATTTACCGTCTGATATGCAAGGATTTGTTGCAAAAGGGATGAATCGTTCGCCGCTCATGGCGCGACTGAATCATCCGTAAACTACTTTCTTCTAGCGTAACATCTATACGATAACGCCTCGGGTTCCTCCCGTCCCATATCGTCGTTACGCTAGCCACTAAAATATAAAGCAAACGCCTGAGGTTTATACAGTGCCCGACATCAAGCTCTTTGCTGGGAACGCCACCCCCAGTCTCGCTAGAAAGATAGCCGATCGTCTATTTTGCAAACTCGGAGACGCAGTGGTTGGTCGTTTCAGCGATGGTGAAATCAGTGTCCAAATTAACGAAAATGTACGTGGTGCCGATGTGTTCATCATCCAATCCACTTGTGCGCCGACAAACGACAACCTGATGGAACTCATCGTGATGGTTGACGCGCTGCGCCGTGCATCTGCTGGCCGTATCACCGCAGTGATTCCTTACTTTGGTTATGCTCGTCAAGACCGTCGTGTTCGTAGTGCACGTGTACCTATTACCGCTAAAGTTGTTGCCGATTTCCTGTCTAGCGTGGGTGTTGACCGCGTTTTGACCTGTGACCTGCACGCTGAGCAAATTCAAGGCTTCTTTGATGTTCCCGTTGATAACGTATTCGGTAGCCCTGTGCTGCTAGAAGATATGTTGGCGAAGAACTTAGATAACCCTGTGGTTGTTTCTCCTGATATCGGTGGTGTTGTTCGCGCTCGCGCAGTAGCAAAACTGTTGGATGATTCTGATCTAGCTATTATTGATAAACGTCGCCCACAGGCAAACGTTGCTCAAGTAATGCATATCATTGGGGATGTTCAAGGCCGTGACTGCATTATCGTTGACGATATGATCGACACAGGCGGCACTCTGTGTAAAGCGGCTGAAGCCTTGAAAGAACATGGTGCAAACCGCGTATTTGCCTACGCAACTCACCCTGTATTCTCAGGCAATGCGGCTGAAAATATCGCTAACTCAGTGATTGACGAAGTGATTGTGACCGACACTGTCCCTCTAAGCGCTGAAATGCTGAAAGTGGCTAAAGTAACGCAGTTAACTATGTCAGCAGTACTGGCAGAGGCGATTCGTCGCGTGAGCAACGAAGAGTCAATCTCTGCGATGTTCCGTCACTAATCGTTATAAACTGATTTAGGTTATTTCAATACAGCGAATTTAGTGGGCTGTGTGGCCATAACCCGTCAGACAAAAAAACGCACTCTTATGAGTGCGTTTTTGTTATTGTTTTTTATGCGAATCGCTTTTATGTAAACCGTTTTTTATGCTCGTCGTTTTAATGTACTAGATTTTAAAGTTACTCACAGCGCGGAATAAAAACTCCGCCTGCGCTTTAAGATCATCCGACGCATTTGCATTCGCAGCAGCGGCATGTGATGACTCCTCAGCAATATCTCTGATCACTACCACGTTCTTACTCACTTCGGCAGCAACCATACTTTGCTCTTCAATCGCCGCAGCAATTTGAGTGCTCATGTCCATGATATTACGCACGTCTGTATTGATAAGTTTCAATAATGATCCCGCGCTCGCGGCTTGCTGCGTGCTCTCTTCGCCTTGCTTTTGGCTCGACTCCATTAACTGCACAATTGAGCGGGTACGAGTCTGCAGCGTTTGAATTATGCTAGCAATCTCTTGAGTTGATGATTGCGTGCGCATCGCTAAATTACGTACTTCATCGGCAACAACGGCAAAACCACGGCCCTGCTCACCCGCTCGCGCTGCTTCAATCGCAGCATTTAAGGCCAAGAGATTAGTCTGCTCGGCAATACCGCGGATCACATCTAATACGCTACCGATTGTTTCACTGTCACGCTCTAATTCATTCACTACTGTTGCCGAACTATTTAGCTGTTCTGCAAGCGACTGAATTTTATGAATCGTTTGCTCGACCTCCAGTTGACCACTTTGCGCATTATCATGGGTTTGACTCGCTTTAGATGCTGCTAATTCGGTTGTTTTAGCAATTTCCTCAATAGTAGCGCCCATTTCAGTTATCGCTGTTGCAACCATATCGGTCTCATTAAGCTGCTTACCTACGCCTTGGGAGGCGAGCTCAGCATTTTCGGACACACGTTTACAGGAAATATTGATAGTTTCTACAGAATCGATCACTTGCTCGATAAGATGTTGGAAACTACTCACCATACTATTGAAATGTTGCGCAATTTCGCCAAGTTCGTCTTGCGTGGAAGCATCGCACCTCAATGTCAAATCTTTACTCACTTCGATGCGAGCAATAATCTGCGTGATACGTGCAACCGGCGCGATAATACTGCGGATAATCAAGTAAGTAATGATTGATAGTAGTAACGCAATAAATATGAACACAGTAATACCGATATTAACGCTACTACTCTCAGCATCATAAATAGCCTTAAGCGCTAGATTATGTAAGTCATTCGCACTGCTTTCCGTTTGTAGGTTTGCAGCTAAGACCCGCGCCATAGTACCGTCATTATCGGTCAAACCAAGCTGCTGCTCTTTATTAATTAAGCTTTTGAAATCCTTTTGATATTGAGTAATAAGCTCTTCAATTTTCTGTTGAGTATTAATATCAATACTCGAGGCATGAAGCTTGTCATTGAACTTACCAATATTGGTGTCGAAGGTTTCAACATAACTTAACTCACGACGCAGCATAAAATCTTTTTCATTACGCCTCAGTTGCAGCATAGCCACTTCAAGTTCAAGCTGATTGTATTGCTTAAGCAGCGCTTCAACGTTATGCACCGCAGCTCGTAATGTGCCGTACAAACCCGTTTTAGGTGTTAAACCAATCTCTTGTTGTAGCTGCACCACTTCAGAGAAAGCGGTTTGATACTGATTTAAATTATGGTCAAAACTTTCAAGTGATACAGTCGACACACCGTAATCTTTAAAGACTTTCTCTAACTCAGGGACAATATTGTCGATTGCCATGTGGCTTTGCTTATGCAGTTCGACATATTTTAAGTCCTTGCGAGCGAAAAAATCCTTTTCATTTTTACGCAGAATTAAGACGTCGCGCTCTAACTCAAGCACACTTTGAGCCGCTTTGGAAAGTTCCGATTTCACCGAATTTGAATGGAGTTGTAAGCCAAACATGGCAATTAGTGCCGAAATCGACACGGCAGCACTGAGTAACAACTTTGAGCGGATTAGCATAAAATGCCTCGATTGAATAATCTATCTTAAAAAATAGTTGGGAGCAGGCCTTTAACAGCGCTTATATATCAATATGTTAGTTAGCACTTAACTTTTAACATTTGATTTTTGATTTTTGTCGATTTAGGTTCCTATATTAATCTATCAGACCATTTTAGCGGCTCACTTACGTCATACATAACATCTTTCTATAGCATTCTGCTTTAATAAACTCATAAATAGTTTTGCCACAACCAGTCTGTCTAATTTTAGACAAACATATTCAATGAGTTAAATAAAATAAATTCAGATTGAAATGCATTTCACTCCAAATAATTAAAATGTTATGCGGTAATATTTATCGTTCTAAATCTTTTGTCTATTGACTACGGTAAAACGACAACACTCCATTATTATGGCAGGGTACTATGATGACCGCAGGGTTCCTGCCACTCGATAGCGCAATATTCGACTTCAAACGAATTATCTTAATAAGCCAAGACAACACGGATTGACCAAGCATAACGAACAAATCCAATTAACAACTTTGCTCACTCGGACTTTGGGTACTGCAACGTGAACTAGACCTCTTGCTATAGGCTAAAAAATTAACGACTTAAAACTCAATACAAGGAAGCACACTCTATGAGTAACCTCAATTTGACTGACACTAGCCTATTTATTTCTATGCTTTATTTAAGTCTGATAGCTAATGTATTCGCAGCGCAAAGCATCGATAAAAAACTCAGCATAGGTAATGATGTTCAACTGCAAATAAAAGTCCAACGTGGGGATGTAACCATTCAAACCTGGGATAAAAACGAGGTGAGTGTTAGCGGAACATTGGATGAATTGAGCGAAGGTTTTATATTCGAGCAACAGGAAAACAATCTTAATATCGAAGACAAAATGCCCCGCCACTACAATAGTGGTAGTAACACTAGCTCGCAGCTCACCATTAAAGTGCCACAAGCAGTAAAACTCAGTGTCGATACCGTCTCTGCTAATTTGCAACTCACGGGCATAAAAGGTGAGCTCGAGTTAAATACTGTGAGTGGCAATATCAGCGCCAAAGCCGTTGATGGTAAAATCCAATTTGAAACCGTATCAGGCATGCTTCAAGATACTGATAGTCAAGGTGAAATTAGCTATCACCTCGTGAGCGGCGATTTAACTAGTCAATCTCGGGCCGAAAAGGTCACGATTGAACAGGTATCTGGTGAAGTGAATGCAAACTTGAGTGTTGCCAAGGAAGTCACCCTCAAAACGGTCAGTGGCGACGTGCAAATATCACTGGCGAAAAATCTCACAAAAGCCAATTTAGAAAGTGTGAGTGGCGATATTATGCTGACTTTTGTTGATATGCCCGATGCTAGCTTTGATTTAAATGGCGGCCCTAGTGGAAAAATCAATAACGCGTTAACCCAAGATAAGCCTGAAAAACAAAAATATGCTCCACGTGCAGAGCTTGCATTCCAAACAGGCTCAGGCGCTGCCAAGGTAAAAGTGAATACCATCAGTGGCGAACTGACACTAAAAAAGCGGTAGTCATTCCAGCTTTTAGCACACAAAAATGCCACCACGAGTAAAACTCGGGCGGCATTGTTATATCAAGTTAGCGAACTTGAACGATAAATTAGACTGACGTAATTTCTTCAGCAGTCAAATATCGCCACTCGCCTAACGCGAGTGCGGGATCTAATTCTATTTGCCCAATGCTTTCACGGTGCAAATCTGCCACGTGATTACCCACAGCGGCAAACATACGTTTCACTTGATGGTACTTACCTTCGGTGATGGTTAATCGCACTAATTGCGGCTCAATAATCTCCAGTAGAGCAGGCTTTGTTAAACCATCCTCACCGCGTAATTCAACACCGGCAGCAAATAGCGCAATTAAGCTAGTATCAACCGGATCAGCCAGTTGCACTAAGTAACGTTTGGCGCACTCTTTTTTCGGCGAGGTGACTTTGTGTGACCACTGGCCGTCGGTCGTGATGAGCACAAGCCCTGTGGTATCAGCATCTAAACGGCCAGCAATATGCAAAGTTTCAGGCTTTGGTACATCGAGTAAACTTAATACCGAAGGATAGGTCTCATCAATCGTTGAACAAATCGTATCGACCGGTTTGTTAAGCATCAAATAGCGCGCGCCCACTAGCGCTATCCGTTCGCCCTCAAGGCAAACATGCATAACTTCACTCACTTTAAAGCCCGAATCTTTAACCACCACACCATCGCAAGTAATGTCACCGCGATGCAGGGCTTTTTTCGCTAATGAGCGAGTCAGTGAGGTGCTCTCACAGATAAATTTGTCTAAACGCACGTTAATACTCAACTTCAATAAAGAAAACTGCCATATTATGAGGCCGACCACTTCAAAGGGCAAAACATTGCTACTGCCAAGCGATGCCTCCAGTAAGAATTATTCGCTGTCGTTAAGGGAGAAATGACATGACAGAAAACCAAAAGATGATCACTGGCCAAGAATATGATTGCTTTGCCAGCGAACTATTGAGTGTAAGAGCGCAGCAACAACGACTAAATCGGTAATTAAATCAAATGATTGAGCAAGATAATCAAGATTACGCTCAACGCTGCCAACAACTCATTCCCCATAAAGCATCAACGGCGACAATATCTACGCCTATTTTTATCAGTTACGGCCTCAACCTCACCCTTGCCGATAAGGTGTTTATTAATGTGAATGTCACCTTGCAGGATAACGCGCCCATTGTGATTGGTGAACAGACCATGGTTGGCCCCAACGCCCAGTTTTACACTTCGTGTCATCCGCTCGATGCAAAGCTGCGTTGTTTCGGTTTAGAAACCGCAAAAGCCATTAACGTGGGTAAACGGGTATGGATTGGCGGCGGCGCAATCATAATGCCAGGAGTCAGTATTGGTGATGATGCGATTATCGGTGCTGGCGCTGTAGTGACTAAAAATGTCGCCGCGAAGAGTGTCGTGGTAGGTAATCTTGCCAAACCAATTAAGCAACTGAGCTAACCGATTTTAAAATCTTGCGCTAACCTCAAATAGCTTACATACGCTAGTGCTACCGAGAGTCATATCAATCATCTAATTGGTAACCTTTAGTTACATATGACTCAAGTTAATCCCACGATATAAAGAGTAATGATCTTGTTTCAATTCACACTAAAGCATTAACATACGTTCCATTGCGCCTGAAGCAACCCCATCTTTACCAAAATAACAGCCCCTATAATGGGCACAATAATAAACTCGAAGGAAACAACATGAGAAAAGTACTTATTGGGGGACTGTGTGCCTCACTTATCGCAAGCCTAACTGCTTGTAATGACAAGCCAGCCGAAGTCAAAGCCCCTGAAGCCGCTAAAACAGCCACCGCAGCTGCCGTGACACAAGCATTAGGTTCTGGTATTGAATTTGCTAATTTTGACAAATCCATTCGTCCACAGGATGACTTTTACCAATATGTTAACGGCGCCTGGCTGAAGAAAACCGAAATCCCAGCCGACCGCACTAGCATCGGTGCCTTCTACGATTTACGTGAGAAATCCCGTGACGATGTAAAAGCCATTATCGAAGAAGTCGCAGCAACGCCAAATCTGGCCGCAGGCACTGATGAGCAAAAAGTCGCTGATTTGTATCGCTCATTCATGGATACCGAGACACTCAACAAGCTGGGTGTTACGCCCATTCAAAGTGAATTCGATGCCATTAATGCCTTAAAAGATAAAAATGAATTAGTCGCATACTTTGCCCACAGCCAAATTGCTGGTGCTGGTACGCCAATAGCATTTTATATCGATATCGATGCCAAAAACTCTAGCCGTTATGCGACGCATTTATACCAATATGGCTTAAGCTTGCCAGAAAAAGACTACTACTTTAACGACTCTGAACGCTTCGTTAATATCCGTAAAGCGTTCGTTGCCCACATCGAAAACATGTTTACCCTAGCAGGATTGGCTAACCCAAAAGCCAGCGCTGAGGCTATTTTAGCGTTAGAAACCGACATTGCCGCTAAGCATTGGGATGTGGTGGAAAACCGCGACAGCACTAAAACCTATAACCTGTACCAAGTAAAAGATTTACCAACATTGGCACCGGATATCGACTGGACAGTTTACTTAACTACGCTTGGCGCTGATAAACAAACCGATATTATTATTAACCAACCTAGTTATATCCAAGGCTTAAATGAAGTACTAAAAGCGACCGATTTAGCTACGTGGAAAACCTACATGCAGTGGCAAGTACTGACGCATGCAGCGAATAACCTGAGTGAAGCCCTAGACAACGAAAACTTCGCCTTTTTCTCTAAAACCTTAAACGGTCAAGAAGAACAAGAGCCTCGCTGGAAGCGTGGCGTAGCAACCGTTAACGGTATCCTTGGCGAAGTCGTCGGCAAAGTGTACGTCAAACGTCACTTTACGCCAGAAGCGAAAGAACGCATGCAAGCACTGGTTGAAAACCTTCGCGGCGCTTATGGCGATAGCATCAAAGATTTAGCTTGGATGAGTGACAGTACTAAAGTCGCAGCTGCTGATAAGTTAGCCAAATTCAATCCAAAAATCGGGTACCCGAATAAATGGGAAGATTACAGCAAACTAACCATCAAAGCTGACGATTTAGCCGGTAACGCTATGCGTGCCAGCGAAGTTGAACATGCTAAATCATTAGCCAAACTGGGCGCGCCAATCGACAAAGACGAATGGCACATGACCCCACAAACGGTTAATGCTTACTACAACCCAACCATGAACGAAATCGTATTCCCTGCCGCTATTTTGCAACCACCATTCTTCAATTTGGCGGCAGACGATGCTGTCAACTATGGCGGTATTGGTGCGGTTATTGGCCACGAAATGGGCCACGGTTTTGACGACCAAGGTGCCAAGTTTGATGGCGAAGGCAATATGCGTGATTGGTGGACTGAGCAAGACTTAAAAGAGTTCTCTGCTCGTGGCCAAGCACTGATAGCCCAGTACGACGGTTACTATGTGTTTGACGATTTACACGTCAACGGTGGATTGACCTTAGGCGAAAACATTGGTGACTTATCAGGTGTGACTATCGCTTATCGTGCTTATAAGAAATCGCTTAATGGTAAAGAAGCACCGGTCATCGATGGCTTATCGGGCGATCAACGCTTCTTCATCGGTTTCACTCAAATTTGGCGCGCGAAAGCCAAAGAAGAAGCCATGCGTAACCGCGTAGCGACCGATCCACACTCACCTGCTGAATTCCGTGCTCTGGGTGCTCTGTCTAACATGCCTGAGTTCTACAGCACTTATGAAGTCAAACCTGGTGATGCTATGTATATAGCACCAGAAAAACGAGTAAAAATTTGGTAAGCCAAATTAGCATGGCCGCTCGGTAATAAGTCTGCCGAGCCACAACAATGGCGCTTCCTATCATAGGTTGCGCCATTTTTATTTGGCTCAATCGCAGCGTAATGAATGTGGAACCCTGCGTAAGATGAACAACTCTTAATGATTGATTCAGCATTAATTAAGCAATAGTGACCTATGGTGAATGCGTGACCTGTATAACTCACGTATCACGTATAAGGAAGTAGGCCGCATGACTAAGTTATTTCGTACTTTTTTTATTTTTCTACTGTTATTATCGAGCCGTACTGGTGTAGCCAACCCTCTTGACATCAGTAACAGTAAAACAGAACGTGGTAATTACAGTGCAAGACAGGCACAAAGCCATGATCTGCAAGGTCTATATGCGCTTAGCAGCCAAACCTTTGATACGCCTCGCCAAGCTTTGAATGACTTATCTGTACTACATCATCAAGCCTACGACGCACAAGCTGAACTGGCTCAGTTACTCAGAAAAATTGCCCAGCATTCACCAACACAAGTGATTATTCCTCCGGTGAAAAGCTATCAAAGAGCCGCCGATAAGGTGGCGACAAAATTTAATGGTGACGCCAGTCAAATTACCGACCTTGCGAGGGCCAGTATCGTGGCAGGCAGCATTCAAGATTTAATGCAGGTTTACCAGATCTTAAACGAGCAAACCCAAATGGTAAAACAAAAAAACCGCTTTGCTGAGCCTAAGACGTCAGGCTATCGTGATCTCAATTTACTGGTGCGTTTACCCCAATCGGGCATGATTGCTGAAGTACAATTGCATCTGCAGGATATTGCCAATATCAAAAATGGCCCAGAGCACAAGGTATATGAAAAAGTGCAATTCATAGAAGCGACGGCCAATAAACAAAAAAGATCGTTGAGTGAGTTTGAATTGGCGCAGATTGCCCAATTACGCCAAGAGTCACACAAGTTGTACCACAAAGCATGGCTTAACTATAAACGGGTCGATGAAGCCAGTTTATTAAAAACCTCAGCCGCTTAAACCCTGCCCCTTTCACTCTTGCGCTAGTATTCTGAAAAGGTACTGGCGCTTTTTTATGTTTTACAACGCTAAAAGTCAGTTTAAAAACATTATGCACAAATGCACTCTCTCGCATCGAACAGCTGTTTGAGTATATAATCCCGCGCCATAGCCCTATCAGCAGGAAACGCCATGCACGACATCATCGAGCAACTCCAAGAACGCAGCGAAACTGTGCCTGTGCCACTCGAATTACCTACATTTGAGCAACTCGTCGAAGTCGAAGAGCAAATCCTGATTTCATTGCCGCGGGAGCTAAAAGAATACCTGTTGTATGCCAGCGATGTGATTTACGGCGCAATAGAGCCTGTGACTGCATCCGATCCTTACTCCCACACTTATCTACCTGAAGTGACTTGCTATGCTTGGTCCATCGGCATGCCAAGGGAGATGATTGCCATTTGTCAGCAGGGCGATGCCTTTTACTGTATCGACCAAGATGGCCAAGTACATTTCTGGAAAAATGGCGGCTTTACTGATATCTATTGGGAGTCGTTCTGGGAATGGGTTGAAGAAATCTGGTTGAAGATCAAATACTAATTTTACTTTTATTGCATTGAGAACAATATTATGTCGAAAAACATTGGCTTGAACGCCATCGAAATGAGCTACTTACGCCAATCACTGAGCTTAAGTGCGGCTCAAGTTGGCACGCTCACTAATCATAGTGAAGTCGATGTATTAGCCTGGGAAAGTGGCGAACAAGTTGCACCAGAGCTAGCACAAAAAAAACTACTCGATATTGATGACATTATCGAGATGCAAGTGCTCAATACCTGCGATGGCATTGAAGAGCTATTTAAAAAAGAACCTAAGCGTCACTTAGCTTTCGTGGTGTACTCCACTCAAGCGACTTATACGCAATACAACCCCGAATTTTTAAGTTCATTGCCTTTTACTGAGCTGTACAACACCGCAGCTTGGCGTATCAAGAAAGAGTGTAAATTGGTCTTAGAAGTCGATGTGAGCTTAGTAGCGCTGGACGTAGAAGCTTATAAAGCCTTCCGTGAACCAACCAAAATGAGCGAAAGCCGCGAAAGCCGCGCTAAATGGGCCGCGACGCAGCTTTAATTTAAACCAATACAACACTAAAAAGCAGCAATCATGCTGCTTTTTTATATCTAGCATAAATTGTCAGATAAGTTATTCGTTGTTAATGGATTTCGTAGCAAACTAATTTTTTTATAAAAATAGTTTGTTAGGTTATAAATTGAAATATATGTGCTTAGCATACAAAAACGGCGCCTTTAATCGGCGCCGTTTAACATTAAGACCTTTGATTCATCATTTAGAAATTCATGGTGAATTTAGTATAAACGTAGCGTCCCATTGGGTTATGTACTGAAATCACATAGCCGTAAAGGTCAGTATCACCATCACCAATGGCAAATGGTGGCTCTTCGTCAAAGACGTTGTTCACGCCTAAAGTGAGCTTGAACATGTCATTAAAGCGATAAGTACCTGACATATCTACCAACAATTGCGCATCAATAGTACGCGACTTATTGCTTTCAAAATCGAGTACACCATCAAAATCGATATCAGGAGTATCTTCAAACTCACCGATATAACTTAGATTAATGTTGGCGCCAAAGTTGTCCATAGTCCAGTTAGTAGTGAGTAACCAACGATGTTGAGGAAACTTATATTCGCCAGTGTAATCTAGGCCGTCTTTTTCGAAGTTATGTAAGTAACTGTACTCTAGACCGAATTTTAAATCGCCATAGCTATCTAGCTCAAAACCATAATGGCTAGAGACGTCCATCCCTTGTACATCTTGAGAGCTTAAGTTAACAAAGCTTGAATGGATGATACTAATCGGACCTAGCGTTTGCCCCGCCTGCGGTGTTAAACGCTCACACACAGTGCTACTTTGATCGTTACAATTTGCAGTATAGATATCGCCTAATGGTTGTTTATCAATTTTGTTATCTTGCGTAATACTAAAGAGATCAAAACCCACATCAAACTTCTGGCTTGGTGCCCAGATCATACCAACGTTCCACGTCTCAGACTCTTCAGCATCAAGATCTGAGTTGCCTTCAAATTCAGTGTTGTAATCTAAAGCCTCACAATCCACATTATCGGCAGCACAGCGATAAGTATCGATAAAGAAACTACTTTCACGAGATGGACCTAGGCCAATTTGTGCTAAAGATGGCGCACGAAAACCCGTAGACCAAGAAGCGCGAGCGGTTAACTCATCAGACACGCCCCATTGGAAAGCAACCTTAGGGTTAGTCGTTGAACCAAAATCACTATAATGGTCATATCGACCCGCTAGTTGCAGTTCGAAGTTATCGGTTATCGGAATAGATAATTCCATATAAGCCGCATATTGCTCACGGGATGCTGCAGCAGAAACCGCCTCAGTACCAAAAATCAATCCACGTTGGAATTGCTCATCCGGCACATCACTTACATCTTCTTCGCGATATTCAGCTCCGGCCGCCATCATAATGTCGCGACCACCAAGGGTAAATGCTTGGCCAGAGATATTAGCCGCATAAGACGTCATATTTGACAGACCTTGGCGTACTAAGCTGGTCGTAATGGCATCAATCACTTCTGGTGAGTTAATCGCGCCACCAAATGGGTTATAACGACCGGCATCAATTTCACGTTGTAAGTAATCGGTTCTTACCCAACCTTGGCTACGATCACCCGTTTGAGTTGACTCACTACGACCTTTTTGAACAGAAGCTTCCCAATCCCACTCCTTTACGACACCACGTAAACCCGCCACTAAACGTAAGCTGTCAGATTCGATATCCCAACGTCGCGCGCCCGCATCAACGGTACGAAAACGGCCGATTTCAATATCTTTGCCCCAAGGGTTATTTGGGTGACTACCGGGAACCGTTAATCCAGCATCTTCATCAAGAGGCGTTGGTGCACCACCCGCTTCTGAGGTATTGTGCTGAGCCGCTAATTCAAGGAAGGCAGTTAAATCATCATTAAAATGGTAATCAAATTGACCAATAGCACCGACGCGTTCAGCGGATGGGATCACCAAGTTATATGAACCATATTCAAATAAACAACTGCCGCTCGCTGTTGCACTATCAGCAGGACAAGCGGGATCGATGGTTTTCACCCCATCTACATAGAAATAACCAGGGAAACCACGAGAAGATCTAAAATCCTCCCCCCCATAAGGTGATTGATTTGAAACCCCAAAACGGCCTAAGTCAGTTGCAGCCAAAGTATCATTTTTGAAATAGTCGAGAATAATCGATGCATTGCCTTTTTCGGACTTAGTTCCCCACACGACACTCGCGGTTTTTTCGCCATAATCCGTACCAGAGCTGTCGCCTAAACCAAGGCTGACCTCAATGCCTTCAATGTCTTTTTTGAGGATAATGTTAACCACACCCGCAATAGCATCAGAGCCATAAATAGCCGATGCACCGTCCTTAAGAATATCGATACGTTCGATAGCTGAAACGGGAATATTATTGATATCAACAAATGAATTAGTGATGCCTTCGGCAAAAGCACTCGCCGCAACACGGCGGCCGTTAATCAAGACTAAAGTCGCATCAGGGCCTAAGCCGCGTAAACTAATGGATGCACCACCGTTAGCCGTAGAATCTTGACTGTTTCCTCGGGTAGAAAACGCGCCAGCACCGTTCGCCGGCATACGCTCGAGTAATTGCTGTAAATTATCAAATCCCATATTAGCAATATCGTCTTTGCTAATGGATTGAATCGGTGATGGACCTTCGATATCGGTACGTTTAATACGAGAGCCCGTTACTTCAATACGTTCAACTTTTTCAACACCGTCAGCGGCTTGGACTACTGTAGGGGCTAATGACATAGCAATGGCAATGGCACAAGCACTGGGTAAAATCTGAGGTCTTTTCATACACATCCCTTGTTTTAATTATTTTATCAAACCAAAGCTAATTAATATTTAACCTTAAATTAACAATAAGTAAGATAATGAGTTACAAGAGAAAGTCAATCAGCTAAAAGTAGAAGTGACACTTTTATTACATGTTAAAACAGGACACGTTCTCAACTAACAAACTGAAAAAGAACCCAGAGCCTTTAAGTGATATCTGGTCGTAAATCATCATATTTTAATAACGAGAATAAAGAGGCCGTATGCAAGAAAGTATTATTCATCAAGCGGAGTTTGAAGCTAATTTAGGCTGGTATTGGTTGCTTTCTGGAGCCGCTTATTTCAGCCTCAGCATAGTCGGTATTCCTTTGTTATTGCTTTGGTTTCCGATAGGACTGTGGGGGACTCGCCGTTATATTAGTAATATGAGTGCCCAGCTCACCAGTAATAAGTTGATTGTACGCCGTGGAATATTAACCCGTACCGAAAACACTGTACCTTTGGATAAAATTACCGATATGGCATTGATCCAAGGCCCAATTATGCGTCTATTTGGACTACATAAACTCACGGTAGAAACCGCAGGGCAATCGGGCACAGGTGCCTTGATAAGCTTAATTGGCATTATTGATGCGCCCCAGTTTAGAACCCGCGTATTAGAGCAAAAAGAACGTCTTGCTCAGCCATTGCATCCAACAATTCCCTCACTGCAGCCTGATAATGCGTTATTACAAAACGTGGTAGAGATGGCTGCAAGCCTAAAACGCATTGAAGCCTTGCTCAGCCAAAAATTAAACGGATAAATTGAATAAAACGACTTTGAGTGTCATCACTTTACCTTTAAGGTTGGGCCACTAACCCAGCATGAGCGCAGCGGCGCTTATTCCAACCCTAAGATTAATTTTCAACAGGTATTTTTGATAACGATATGACTGAATCCTCAGTAACTTCTCCCTCATCCTCTTGGATGACACACCTGACTCTAGGCATTAAAGCTATGGGGCCTGGCATTCTTATGGCCGCAGCGGCAATTGGTGCATCCCATTTGGTAGCATCGACTCGGGCGGGCGCCGAATTTGGTTGGCAATTAGCTTGGGTTATTTTAGGGGTTAATTTACTTAAGTACCCCTTCTTTGCCGCTGGTGCACGCTACACCGCTGCTACAGGGGAGAGTTTACTGCACGGCTATCTCAAACAAGGCCGAGGTTACTTACAGCTATTTACTGGACTGAATGTCATCGCCGCTGTTGCCAGCACGGCAGGGGTTTGCATGCTAACCGCCGCTATGTTGACTCAATTTATCCCGCTTCCTATCGATTGGTTAGCGCTGTTGGTCTTGTTGAGCTCATTGGCTTTATTAATTTTAGGGCATTATCAATTACTCGATAAACTCACTAAAATCATCATGTTTGTTCTAACGCTTACCACATTAATTGCCGTTGCCTTGGCTTGGGATCATGCTCAGCCATTAGCGAGCAATTTTGTTTCGCCCTCACCTTGGCAATGGGCCCATGTAGGATTTCTGGTCGCCATGATGGGCTGGATGCCAGCGCCGATTGAAGTCAGCGCTTGGAACTCTCTGTGGTTACTCGAAAAACAAAAAAGCCAAACCGTAACGAAAGCGCAGGCGTTACTCGACTTTAATTTAGGCTACATTATTACGGGGATCCTCGCTGTCGTATTCCTGTCCTTGGGCGCCTTAGTGATGCACGGCAGTGGCGAGCACTTTTCAGATTCCGGTGCACAATTTGCCAACCAATTAATTAATCTTTATAGCCAAGTGATGGGTGGAGACAGTCGCTATCTTATTGGTGCAGTAGCGTTTTTGTGTATTTTCAGTACTACTGTGACGGTTATTGATGGCTATAGCCGCACCTTAGCTATGGGCTGGCAATTACTCAGTGCAACCAACAGTTCTGAGAAACGTCTCACCGGGATCATGCTCGCCATTAGCGCTTTAGGTTTGTTACTTATCCTCTTCTTTAAAGGCGCACTGCTACCGCTACTTGAGTTTGTTATGATCTTGGCTTTTATGACCACTGTCATTTTTGCTTGGTTAAACTATCGTCTAATGACCAGTAGCCAGCTCCCCAAAGCCGATAGATACGGCGCGAAGATGAAGCTACTATCTTGGTTTGGCCTGAGTTATTTACTGATTTTTGCTGCACTTTTTGTTTATTGGTACGCTTTTATTAAATAAACCCATTAATTTGAGAGTATAATAGCCGCTCTTAAACCAGACAGCGCAGCCGCGCCAAGAGATGACCATGATTAATAATGATATTTTGCGCCGTTTGCGCTTCGTGTTTGATTTTAGCAATGCAAAAATGATTAAAATTTTTGCCAAAGCTGGAAGAGAAGTGCCTGTCGAAGAGATAATTGATCTTCTACGTAAAGAAGAGGAAGAAGGTTATAAAGCTTGTAACGACACGACCTTATGTCAGTTTTTAGATGGTCTTATCATCGAAAAGCGTGGTTTACGTGAAGGGGCTGAAATTCCAGCACCTGTTGCACGTTTAAATAACAACTTAATCTTCAAAAAGCTCAGAGTTGCCCTCGAAATGCGTGAAGAGGATATTGTTGCCGTATTGACCTTAGCCGAAGTGCAAATGGCAAAGTCTGAACTCAGCGCTCTGTTCCGTAATCCAGAACACAAAAACTTTAAAGAGTGTGGCGATCAAATCCTGCGTAACTTTGTTCGCGGTTTATCGCTCAAATACCGCGGCGTTTAACGCTAGGTTTAAGCTGGCTGAATAAGCCACGCGCTTTTAACATCAAACGCAGCTAAAGCTGCGTTTTTTATATTCAATTTCACCCAAGCAACAACGCCCTCTTAATGCCTCATCTCATGAGCTTTTTTGTTTAAAACAGCCCACTTCTTGATTGCTGCAAAAAAATGACAAATACCTTGCTCATCGGACAACAAAGATCACATTTCATGATAACCTTACGTGACTTATAGCTCGTATCGAACCACTTAAACAATAACTAAAAGGTTACCCATGGACGATAATAAACGCCCCCTCTATCTTCCGTTTGCAGGACCTGCCATTCTTGAAGCCCCGCTGATTAACAAGGGCAGTGCATTTTCTGAAGAAGAGCGTATTTTCTTTAATCTCGAAGGCTTAGTACCCTATGCCATTGAAACGATTGAGGAGCAAGCTTCTCGCGGCTACGACCAGTTTAGAAGTTTCACTAACGATCTCGACAAACATATTTACCTACGTAACATTCAAGATACTAACGAAACGCTATTTTATCGTTTAGTACAAAATAATATCAGTGAGATGATGCCCATCATCTACACCCCTACTGTCGGCTTGGCTTGTGAACGCTTCTCAAAAAACTATCGCCGCAATCGTGGTTTATTTATCTCCTATCCAAACAAAGATAGAATTGACGACATCCTCAATAACTCCACTCGCCAAAAAGTAAAAATTATCGTTGTCACCGACGGTGAACGCATTTTAGGCCTTGGCGACCAAGGGATTGGCGGCATGGGTATCCCTATCGGTAAGCTATCACTCTACACCAGTTGTGGCGGCATAAGCCCAGCCTATACTCTGCCGATCACCTTAGATGTCGGTACCGATAACCAACAACTGTTAGATGATCCTATGTATATGGGCTGGCGCCATCCGCGCATCGGCGGCGAAGAGTATGCCGAATTTATCGAAGCCTTTATGCAAGCCGTACATGTTCGTTGGCCAGATACCTTGATCCAATTCGAAGACTTTGCCCAAAAGAATGCTATGCCGCTGTTAGAGCGATATAAAGATCGCTATTGCTGCTTTAACGATGATATTCAAGGTACGGCTGCGGTTGCAGTGGGTTGTTTACTCGCCGCTTGTAAAGCTGCTGGCACAGAATTAAATCAACAACGTATCGCTTTTCTCGGTGCGGGTAGCGCCGGTTGTGGTATCGCCGAAGCTATCGTGGCGCAAATGGTGTTAGAAGGCATCAGCGATGAGCAAGCTCGTACACAAGTGTGTATGGTTGACCGTTGGGGCTTATTGTTAGACAACATGCCTAACCTATTACCCTTCCAGCAAAAGTTAGCGCAAAAATGTAATGATATTCAAAACTGGAGCAATTTCAGCGATAACATTTCGCTGCTCGATGTGGTCCACAACATTAAGCCAACCGTCCTTATTGGCGTATCTGGCGTGCCGGGTCTATTCACCGAAGAAATTATTCGCGCTATGCACAGCCATTGTGTTCGGCCGATTATTTTCCCCATGTCAAACCCCACTAGCCGTGTTGAAGCAACACCTAAAGACATCTTACATTGGACGTCTGGCCAAGCATTAGTGGCTACGGGTAGCCCGTTCGAACCTGTGATTGTTGATGGTGAAACCTTTGAGATTGCCCAGTGTAATAACAGCTTTATCTTCCCAGGTATTGGCTTAGGGGTTTTAGCCTCGGGTGCACGACATGTGTCTGATGCCATGTTAATGGCTTCAAGCCGTGCATTAGCAGAGTGCTCACCACTGGCAATTGATGGCACGGGTCCATTACTGCCAAAACTTGAAGATATCCATGCAGTAAGTAAACACATCGCCTTTGCTGTTGGTAAAGTGGCGGTAGATCAAGGTTTAACGCTGCCAATGAGCGATGAGATATTGCAGCAATCAATTGAAGGCAATTTCTGGAGTCCAGAATACCGTCGTTACAAACGCACCTCATTCTAGCCATCAGTTTGTTGCAGCTTAAGTGGCAACAAACTAGCTTAGCCAAGAAGCGTTAAAAAAGCCCCGTCACAGTGAAGTGACGGGGCTTTTTATTTCAAGTTTCAATTTACCATTAAGGTGCCATAACCTGCTTAAAACTATTAAGCATGGAGCGATCGGTACGCGCTTTTTTCAATTTTCGTAAACTTTCTTTGAGCGATTCGTCAGCTAAACGTAGAAAAATACCGTTATATTCTTGCTCTTGAATTTCACCATCGCTATCAGCTTGTTCAGAAATTTCTTGAGCGACACGGCTCAATTGCAACCAAGCATTGGCGATATAAAAACCGTGGAATGCGGCTTGCTCCATCAAATTACGGGCGCTGGCGGGTAAAGACGCCCAAGCTTGAGTAAATTTGCCTTCTCGGTCTTCTAACAATTCGGCGCACAACCCTTGATACGCTGCTAATAAACCTTCAGGCAATTTAGCCATTGGCAGCACTTTGTTGGCGACATTGTAAGAAATCTGCTCGGCAGTTTCACAGTACGCAGCTGATAATTCACTCATAAAAATCTCGATTAACCTTAATTAAAAATACACTAAAACTGACCACTAACATACAAACCATACACCCCATTACCTGCAATTGGCGTTAAGGTAATGCCTTCATAGGGTTGAGTGAAATACCAACCCGCAAGTGCGCCAATTGCAGCGCCGGCTAACACATCTTCTAAATAATGTTGGTCGCTCGCCACTCGGGTATAACCGACATAAGATGCGGCAACATAAGCAGGCAAACCATATTGCCAGCCATAACGTTGTTGAATAAACGTCGCGGCCATAAAACTGTCTGAGGTGTGTCCTGATGGAAACGAATCATCACCACTATCGTCAGGACGGTCTTTACTGACGCCATATTTTAGACCTTCAACAATTAATCGGCTTGATACTGCTGCCTGAATTAACTGCCAACTGCCGTCATAACCGTCTTCATAAAATAAGGTTGCACCCATTGCTGTGGCGGGAAGTAATAAATGCAGCACATCGCCTGATGTTTCTAAATCAGAACCTGCCCAGCTCGAGCCACTCACCATTAGCAGTGCAACATAAAGTAATTTTTTCAATGGAGATCCTTTTTAGCATAATATCCAGGGCGCAGTTTATACCTTGATAACTCGCTGAATGCAAAATTGCTTGTATCTAGGTATAAAAATATAAACGAGGGGACTAATTACGGTGCTTATGGCGGTAAAACAACGTAAAAAGCACACCTAATTGAGACCCAAAGAGTAAAGTCGTCGCTAATAACTGAAAAATGCTATCATATTGTCACCTAGCAAAAAGCCCCGCAGCAATCAATCCATGTCGACTTTAGCTCCTCCATCCCCAAGTCAATCTTATGCCAGCACCTTGTCGCGCCTCGCGCTACAAATAAAAACCTGGGGGAAAGCGCTCGGATTTGCACAAGTGGGTATTTGCGATACCGACTTAAGCGCTGAAGAAGTTAAGCTACAAACATGGCTAGATAAAGGCTATCACGGTGAAATGGCCTATATGGCAAATCACGGCATGATGCGGGCTAGGCCACAGGAATTGCATCCTAGCACAGTGCGAGTTATATCAGTGCGGATGGATTATTTACCCCCAGAGGCGGGCTTTGCTGCCAATCTCACCGACCCAAATTTAGGCTATATTTCCCGTTATGCCGGTGGCCGCGACTATCACAAATTAATCCGTGCTCGGCTTAAAAAGCTAGGCGACCAAATCAGTGCCGAGTTAGTTGCCCTCGGGTTTGATGCAGCTGATTTTCGCCCCTTTGTCGACTCAGCGCCAGTACTTGAACGCCCGTTAGCCGAAAAAGCAGGTATAGGCTGGACAGGCAAACATTCACTGATCCTCAATCACGATGCAGGCAGTTGGTTTTTTTTAGGCGAACTACTCATTAACTTACCGCTACCCGTGGATATTCCGATTCAAGAAGGTTGTAATACTTGCGTTGCTTGTATTACATCTTGTCCAACTGGTGCAATTGTAGCGCCTTATGTGGTTGATGGCAGACGCTGTATTTCTTATCTCACCATTGAACTGCAAGGCGCGATCCCCGAAGAATTTAGGCCACTCATGGGCAACCGTATTTATGGCTGTGACGACTGTCAGTTGGTCTGCCCAATCAATCGTCAAGCGCCGCTTACTGTCGAAACTGATTTTCATATTCGTCCCAAGCTAAAACAACCCGACCTACTTAATCTATTTGCTTGGTCCGAGGCCGAGTTTCTTAAACAAACTGAAGGCAGTGCGATTCGCCGAATTGGCCATAAACGTTGGCTGAGAAATATCGCCGTCGCGCTCGGTAATGCGCCCGCAAGTGAAACCATTATTGCGGCATTACACGCTCGCCAAGATAATGGAGAAGTTGATGAAATAGTACGTGAGCATATCGATTGGGCATTGAACGCCCAACAAGTGCGCCTTGCCGATAACGAACTAATCGTGCAGCAAAAAGCCCGCCGAAAAACTGAGCGTATGGTACGTATTATTGAAAAAGGTTTGCCCCGCGACGCCTAAGCTTTATTATTTTGTATTTATCTCGCGCTTAATAACATGCTATCGAATAGATAATTATCGTTACCAGCCCAAATACTGACATTAAATACTGACCATTCTCAACTCAGATTAATAAATCAATAATGGATGTCAAGGCATCCATTATTGATAGTGAGCAAGCACATTTTAAGCGAACGTATTAGCCTAAACGACGACGTAACTCCCGCGTTGCAACAACCATGTTTTTTAGTGCAGGTTCAACTTCATCCCAGGTGCGCGTTTTAAGGCCACAATCTGGGTTGACCCATAATTGACGTACTGGTACTTTTTGCGCTGCTTTTTCAATTAATTGCACTATCTCATCCACACTGGGCGTATTGGGTGAGTGGATATCATAAACACCGGGACCGATTTCATTTGGGTAAGCAAAATCTTCAAATGCGTTTAATAGCTCCATTCGTGATCGCGAAGTCTCAATGGTTATGACGTCAGCATCCATCGCAGCAATAGCGGCAATTGTGTCGTTAAACTCGCTATAACACATATGGGTATGAATTTGAGTTTCGTCAGTCACGCCTGCGGCGCTGAGTTTAAAGGCATTAACCGCCCAATCTAAATAGCCCTGCCACTCGCTGTGCTTCAATGGCAGACCTTCACGAAAAGCCGGCTCATCAATTTGAATAATGCCGATACCCGCATTTTGTAAATCCACCACTTCATCACGGATCGCCAACGCTAATTGGGTGGCTATCGCATCACGGCTAATATCTTCACGGGCAAATGACCAATGCAAAATCGTTACGGGCCCCGTTAACATCCCTTTGACTGGCTTATCTGTCAGACTTTGGGCAAACTCAGCCCAATCTACTGTCATCGCTTTGGGACGACTGACATCACCGTAAATCAATGGCGGCTTAACGCAACGCGAGCCATAACTTTGCACCCAACCATTTTTGCTAAAACCGACACCCGTTAATTGCTCTCCAAAGTACTCCACCATATCGTTACGCTCAGCTTCACCATGTACTAGCACATCAATGCCCAGTTTTAATTGGCGATCAATAGTGTCGCGGGTAACTTGTTGTAATTGCTCTGTGTACTGGGCATCGTTTAACTCGCCTTTACGCCAACGGCTACGCAAACCACGAATGGCAGGGGTTTGTGGAAAAGAGCCAATGGTGGTGGTAGGTAATAATGGCAAACGATATTTCTGCTGCTGCACACTTTGGCGCACGCTAAAACCATTCACACGCTCATAATCCGCTGCGGTTAATGCATTAACGCGATCAATAACCTGTTTATCTGCCAATTGTGCTTTAGCTTGGCGACGGGCAATGCAAAATACGGTGATTTTTTGTGCTTCATCTGAGTTAGGCGCTAATAACAGTTGGCGAATCTTACCCAGCTCTAATAATTTTTGTTTAGCAAATGCCAGTTGTTTACGTAGAACAGGCAGTAGCTTGACCTCAACATTTAAATCCACGGGGCTGTGCAGCAATGAACACGAAGTACCAATCCACAGTCGATCACCTAAATCACGGGCCACGGAGCCGATACGTTCTGCAATCAAGTCAATTTCTGCCGCCCATACGTTACGGCCATTAACCACGCCCAACGATAAAATTTGCTCGTTACCTAGTGCATTGGCAAACACCTCGAGTTGTTCGGGTGCCGTGACTAAATCTAAGTGTAAACCCGCAACAGGCAAGGCTGAAACTAAGGTTTGCTGGTGCGCAATACCACCGTAATAACTCGCCAATAGGATGTTAACCTTGGCGGTGCTGAGTGTTTGATAAGCCTCAGTAATCGCCGCTTGCCAGTGAGCATCGAGCTCTAATGCCAGTACAGGCTCATCTAGCTGCACCCACTCGACGCCTTGGGTAGCAAAGCGCGCCAAAATATCAGCATATGTAGTTAATAAATTAGGCAATAAACTTAGTTTGTCGAATTCTGTACCTACAGTTTTTGCCAGATATAAGTAACTGACTGGCCCCAATAATATCGGTTTAGCTTGGTGGCCTTGAGCTTTCGCTTCGTTAACTTCATCAAAAAACTGTTCATAAGCAATACTAAATACTTGGTTTTGCGACAACTCAGGCACTAAATAGTGATAGTTAGTATTAAAGAACTTGGTCATTTCAGAGGCTGGGGCATCTGTGCCTGTTGGTGCACGGCCACGGGCAACACGGAATAAGGTGTCTAAATCCACATTGCCTTCACCACGGTGACGTTCAGGAATCGCATTTAAAGTGGCGCTTAAAGTCAGCACTTGATCGTAAAAAGCAAAATCCCCCACAGGCACTTGCTCAATACCCGCCTCACTCTGCCATTGCCAATGAGTGCGACGAAGTTCTTCAGCTACCTCACAAAGTTGAGCTTGCGTGCTTTCTCCGCGCCAATAAGCCTCTAAGGCAAATTTCAGTTCACGACGGCGACCAATACGGGGAAATCCAAGACTATTTAGTTTCATATTCTATTTTCCTTTATTTGAAATGAGCCCTATTCGGCACGCGCACCCACTCGGTTGTGTTCTCTTGGCACTTTAAAATCTGTCTGCCGAGATAAATAACAGTAGGCGTCTGGACGTCTAGAAGTTTATTGTGTTAGTCTCTATCCCAGCAACCGAATTGATTTCAAGCACAACATGAGCGAAATTCACTTGGAGTGAACATGATCGAACTAAGACACCTGCGCACCTTAATGGCACTAAAGGAAAGTGGCAGCTTGGCGGGCGCGGCCAAAAAACGTTTTGTCACTCAGTCAGCCCTCTCACATCAAATTAAAGAATTAGAGCTGCGGATTAACTCGCCCATTTTTGTGCGTAAAAGTAAGCCGCTATCATTCACCCAAGAAGGTGCGCGATTATTACATCTGGCCGAAGAAATTTTGCCTAAGGTGTTAGAAACCGAAAGCGATCTAAAGAATGGACTTGAAACCGAAATTAATCAGTTACGAGTCGGCATTGAATGCCACAGCTGTTTTCGCTGGCTAATGCCTGTAATGGAAAAATTTAGGCAACAGCACCCACTAGCAGAGTTAAACTTGTCTAGTCGTCATCTGTTCGACTCGCTTAACGCCCTAGAAATGGGAGAGTTAGATATTGTGCTCACCTCTGACCCTGTACCTGGGCATTCATTGGCTTATCAGCATTTATTTGATTTTGAGGTGAAATTAGTAGTTGCCAACGATCATCCTTTAGCGAAAGAAGCTTATATCACCCCGAAACAATTGACGCGTTTACCGATTATCAGCTATCCAGTGCCACTGGCCCGTTTAGACATTTACCGTCACTTTTTAGAACCTGCTGGCGTTGAAGCTGGCGAGCAAAAAACCTGTGATTTAACCATGATGTTACTGCAACGTATCGCCTGCAAAGACGGTATCGCCGCGTTACCGAACTGGTCGATTAATGAGGCACATGGCTTGAGTTTAACAACGGTAAAACTGGGCGCAGAAGGTTTAAAACGTCCCTTGTTTGGCGCCTATCGCCGCCATAGTAACAATTCAGTATTGATTCAGCAGTGGTTACAATTAGTGGCAAATGAAGGGTTATCCCGTCAAAACAACGGCAATTAATTTTTTATACAATAACCAGCCTACAGAATTCAGGCTGGTTATTTGCTTTAAACTAATTATTTAATCAATGCGTTATAGAGTTTTCGAATAAAATAATTACAGCGGATTCATCAGTAAGCCACGAATAGATAATACGCGGCGCAGGATTAAACCTGCTGAATTAGGGTTACCTGTTTGGCGCAGATTGTGCGCAATCATAAACTCTTGACGTAAGTCTTGATCTAAATCTAATACCTCAAAGGCCTCTATTGTTAATGTTTGTTGCTGATTATCAATCACTGATTTAATCGCACTCAACGGGAACGGTTGTTCGGCATTAGCATTTAAATAAGCGAATGCGGTTAACGCAATAATGAGGCCAAACACACTAAATAAAGCTAAGGTTTGTACTTCGTCGGCATCAATATCAACACCTTCCATATCGACCAAACTGTCTACTGCATCCGTCGCAATATCTTCTGTTAGCTTCCAATAACCATGGACTAACTTTTTATAGGGCTGAGGCAACTCATCGAGGCGTTCTTTGAGATAAAACGCAAAGGCGTAGCGGTAGATATTCACTTGACCTAGGCGGATCAGCGCCTCTTTCAACGAACGCGCTTTGTGGTTTTCGACTACAGCCGCCTGCGCCAAATTACTGCGCATTAGCATATGAGCTGACAATGCAGGATCGCTCGAGACAATATCAATCACGTTACGAATATCACCTTCAGCAAGAATCGCCTTTTTGAGTGGAATTAAAATTCCTCGGCGGCCAATCACTTGTTCTTCATTGGCGATGATAGCGCTAACTTGAGAAAAAACCTGTTGCTCAAGATCAGTCATAAGACACTTTACACCTATTAATTTATACTGGTATTGGTTCGGTTACAGCCCATATCATACCTAAAATACTAATAATTTCAGCTATAGACAGCGCAGTAATGGCATTAGTGACGCCCATTTTTTATTCAAACTCACTAATAACTATAAATAACGACAGTTAATACAAACAACTAAAACAATATTCAAAACTATCGTGCTTTAAGATTTATTCTTTGAGCTAAGTGTAAAAATAAAAAAGCCAGACTTAGTCTGGCTTTTTTTTAAACAATTTGTCGAGTTTAGAAACGATAGCCCACGGTAAAGCGTATATCACGACCACGGCCAGAGTAGTAACTATCCCCCCAAGCCCCACCGTAATAACCTGAACTGACATAATCTTTATCAAATAGGTTATCGATGCGCAAACTCGCCAGCCAAGCATCACGGGTATAGTTAAGGGCTAAATTACTCAGTACATAACTGGCTAACTTATCACCTTCATTGCCATTATCGCCTTCGATAAAACGATCACCGGTATAAATAGCTTCGGCAAATACTTGGAAATGTTCGGCAATATCCATGCTGAGATAACCGCGCCCAGTATGCTCTGCCACCCAAGACAATTGCTTGCCATCGTTTAAACCGTCAGTAAATTCGGCATCAATATAGTTATATTCCAATCCTAGCTGCAGCGCTTGAGTAATCTGCCAATCCCAATCGGCACTCGCGCCATAGCGACGTGAAGCATCAGCATTGACATTAGCACCTGGGAAGCTACCGCCTTCTGGCGTTGGTGCGCTGGGATCAAACACGATTTCATCTTCTAAATCGAGACGATATAGGCTAACTCGTAATGTTTGGCTAGTAAGAGTCCAATCCCAGCCCGCTTCATAGGAGCGACCTGTTTGCGGCGTTAAGCCAAACACACCTTTAGGGGTATAAGCTTGCTCATCGACTTTGGCAAAACGGAAGTTATCATCGGCACGTAAATACAGTCTATGCTCGGCGCTAGGACGATAGTTTAGTCCCAGTTCAAATGCATGGGCATCTTCATCAAGATCAATACCAAGGGGATAGGCTTGCGCATCTTTTAATTCATCTTGAACCCAAGCATAACGACCACCCACAACGTAACTTAACGTAGGGCTTAAAGGCACAGTGGCATGCACATAGGCACTTTGCATTTGCTGCACATTACTGCGCTGCATGCTATCAAAATCGGCCTTACCACGACTGATATCTAAACCCGTCACTAAGTTCAGCTCACCTTGGCGCGTAGCATAATTACCGATTGCTTTGGGGCTAAACATCAGCATTGAACGCGTATTTTGGCTATTAGCCCCCCAGTTCAACGAGGACACTAAGGTATCGCTATAATCGACATCTGCGGCAAGCGCCCAGTGTTGATTAAGCTGGTGCTGATAACCCGTACGCGCCGCTGTGGTCATTTCATGAATATACTCTTGGGTATTATCAGAATGGCGTGGATTGGCTTTAAATTGCGCCTTGGTGAGTGAACCAGGGTTTTCACGATCATCATCGTAATAACTGGTTTCAATAAAAAATGAATCGGTCGCAGTTTTATACTGAATACGCCCTAAAATAGAGCCGGTTTCGTTAGCATTGTGCTCACGATAATTATCGCCTTGATTGTAGCTACCCGTTAAAAAGTAGCGCCAGTCTTTGTTGATGGCGCCTGAAATATCGCCACGGCCTTCATAGGTATCAAAGCTGCCACCAGACAGCTGCATACTACCACCGGTATTTTCAGGGGATTTAGTGACAATATTGATGACACCACCAACGGCTTGATCGCCATAAAGCACACCAGCACTGCCAGATAATATTTCGATACGATCCACTTGGTTAAGCGGAATCGCATTGAGACTTGGCGCTGCAATATCAATATTATTAAGACGACGGCCATCGAGCAAAATCAGGGTATTGTTGACCGCAGTGCTTGCGCTAAAACCGCGCATCGCAAAGCTAGTACCCATATTATTATCTGAAAGTTGAATACCGCTTTGACCGCGTAATACTTCGGTTACGCTCGTTGCGCCACTCATTTCAATGGCTGCTGCATCAATCACATTCACATTAGCAGCAATGTTTAGCGGGGTATTATCAGAGCGGCCAATAACGACGACATGCTCGTCGATTTTAGCTGTGCTGATATCGTCAGCCGCCATAGCGGGCGCGATAATTGAAAAACTGCACAGGCTACTCATTAGCAGCGCGATTTTTGTTGGATTTGTTCCCATTTTACCTTTAACTCCTGCAAGGAAAACGGGGCATTAGCGCCACGATATGCATCATTCAGTATCAAAACTGACATTGACTATCGCATTTTGAAATCTGCCCACCGAAATTTCAAAAACACCTTTAGGGCCGGTCTCCGGACTTAAGCTAGGATAATCCATTACGAATTAACACGAGACTCATCGTTCATACTACGGCTATCGAGTCCATCTTAGACCCTTCACTCACGTACGGCCGTCTCTCACTTTTTACCGTTGCGGGGGCAGTGCCTGCATTTCACAGGCTTCCCGATTATCTCGCTGCCTTAGCAGGCGAGCACCTCAGAAGGTTGACTTAATATTTAAACTGGGGTTAAAAGCAGCATATCGCTTCTTGTAACCCTTGGTACATTATACAGACTGCCCTTTGGCAGTGAACGCGCGCATTATAGACGTCTAAATGGATAAAAGTCCATTAATCCACATCAATCCTCGCAGTGATTACTCTCAAGCACTATTGTGCTCTTATGCTTAAAAATATCATCTGAAATGCAGGTCCCAAACGCAGCGGCGCCCATCAATCGAGAGCCCACCAGCATCAATAACTGAAAGATATTTAGTAGCTTATTAAACAAAATACGAAAAAGGTCACACTTTATCATTAGAGTCACATACACAGACTAGCGTCCATCATAGGGCATGTTATGCTAGGCCGCTAGAACAGCTGTTTAATGGAAGTAACAGTATGACTCGTCAAATTATTCTTGATTGCGATCCCGGGCATGATGATGCCATTGCACTTATCTTAGCCTTAGCTCACCCAGAACTTAATCCCCTTGCCGTAACGACCAGCGCAGGCAACCAAACGCCAGATAAAACCCTCAATAATGCCCTGCGGATTTTAACCCTGTTAAAGCGTAGCGATATTCCCGTGGCGGGCGGTGCCATTAAACCACTGGCACGTGAATTGATTATTGCCGACAATGTCCACGGCGAAACAGGGCTTGATGGTCCCGTATTGCCCGAACCCAGCTTTAGCCCACAAGCGATGACGGCGGTTGAGTTGATGGCGCGGCAAATTCGCCAAAGCACTCAACCCGTAACCTTAATCCCAACTGGGCCACTGACTAACATCGCACTGTTATTGGCAAGTCACAGTGAATTACACCATAAAATCGAACGCATCGTATTAATGGGCGGCGCCGCGGGCGTGGGTAATTGGACTCCTGCTGCCGAGTTTAATATTTTTGTCGATCCTGAAGCGGCGGATATGGTCTTTAAATCCGGAATTCCTATTACCATGTGCGGACTCGATGTCACCCATCAAGCGCAAATCATGGATGAAGATATAGAACGCATTCGCGCTATCCAAAATCCAATAGCCAAGTGCGTCGCAGAATTACTGGATTTCTTTATGGTTTACCACAAAGATCCTAAATGGGGCTTTATTGGCGCGCCATTGCACGACCCTTGCACTATCGCTTGGTTGCTCAAACCTGAATTATTCGAGGCACAAGATTGTTGGGTCGGCATTGAAACACAAAGCGAGCTGACCTTAGGCATGACTGTGGTTGATCGCTATCAACTCACAGGTAAACCCGCCAATGCCACTGTATTATTTGGCCTAGATAGACAAGGCTTTGTCGATTTACTGGTCGACAGTTTGCGTGTCTACGATGCCTCTTATCTCAATCGCAAAGATTGCTAACCGTGAGCGTTTTATGAGCCAGATACTGATTATCGGCAGCGCTAATGCTGATCATGTGATGAAATTTGAATACTTGCCCGGAGCGGGGCAAACCTTGATGAGCCGTGAATATCGGCTTGAACAAGGGGGAAAAGGCGCAAATCAAGCCGTCGCCTGTGCTCGCTTAGCCAAACCAGGCTCGCGCATTGATTTTATCTGCCATCTTGGGCAAGACAGTGTCGGTGATGATATGCGTCAGAACTGGATTAAAGACGGCATTAGTACTGAAGGTATCAGCCAAATAACCGGGCTAAATACCGGCACTGCGATGATATTTATCGGTGACGATGGCGAAAATACCATTGGTGTTGCAGCCGGTGCGAATGCCAGTCTGTCACCCCATGATTTAGAGAATCATACCGAGCTCTTTGCCAGTGCTCAATATTTACTAATCCAACTAGAAACCCCCGCTGCCACAGTGGCAAAAGCACTACAACTGGCTAAAAAACGCGGTATTATTACGGTATTAAACCCAGCCCCTGCAACGGCTCTTGGCAATGATTGCCTCAAGTGGGTCGATATTATTACCCCCAATGAAACAGAGGCTGAAGCCTTAAGCGGTGTGGAAATCAATGATGCCGAAGATGCACAAATGGCTGCACAACTGCTGCATCAGCAAGGTGTAGGCATTGTGGTGATAACCTTAGGCAGTCGTGGCGCATACATTAGTAGCACCGATTTTATGGGACTAGTCCCCGCGATCAACCTGCAAGCCATAGACACAGTTGCTGCTGGTGATACCTTTAATGGCGCTTTAGTTGTGGGCTTGAGCGAAGGCATGTCAATTGCAGCTGCAGTGGGGTTTGCCAATGCCGCCAGTGCCATTACCGTGACGCGCCAAGGTGCGCAACGTGCAATTCCCTATCGTCATGAGCTCCTATAATTAATGGGTATGACGTTAAGCTAAATGCAGTACTCAAACGAAAGTTGCATATACATAATTTACAAACAGATTTCATTCCCATTTAATGTAAATTGCTTATGCTCATATGCGCATGTCTGAGTCAAAACGGCTCGACTACCTTTGTTCAAATAAGGAAGTTCCAGATGAAAGCATTACGTAGCGTGACCAGTACGAGTATCATTGGCTTAGGATTACTATTTGCTAGCCAAGCAAGTGCCAACGAATGTGAACTGAAAATTGCCGCCACCGATGCAATGCAATTTGACACTAAAGAGCTATCTGTTCCTGCAAGCTGTAAAGAAGTAACCTTGACCTTAACTCATTCAGGCACTTTGCCAAAAGCTGCTATGGGCCATAACTGGGTATTAGCTAAAGCGGCAGATATGTCCGGTGTAGCAACAGATGGTATGAGTGCAGGTGCTGATGCAGCCTATGTCAAAGAGGGTGATACTCGCGTTATCGCTCATACGCCATTAGTGGGCGGCGGTGAATCAACATCTATCACGTTTAGCACTGCCGGCATGAACGCCGCCGAAGCTTATCAATTTTTCTGCACTTTCCCAGGTCACTGGGCAATTATGCAAGGCAGTTTTAAAATCAAGGCTTAATGCTTAGCTTAGTACGCTAATAAACGCTGAAAACACAAAAGGCGGATCCTAAGATCCGCCTTTTGTTATGTATCGCCAGATTGGCTGTGAGGTTCGCGTTGAACGTTCCACCACAATCAAGCTAAGCTGATAAGACAATACGAGTGAGGGTTACTCTTCGTCGAAATCATCTTGATCAAGATCTTCGGCATCAGTTGCCGCTTCAGCCGCTAATGCCGCCGCTAATTTTGCTTTAGCTTGTTTCTCTGAACGGCGCTTATTACGTTCAGTTAACGTACCTAAAAACACTTGTAATTCAGTCAAGCCCCAAGCTTGCGCTTCAGCTTCAGTTGCAAAACCATCGTGGCTTTTAGACACTACAGTTTTGGTTGATGTCATGCGACGAGTGATTTCAGTTTTCCAACCGTTGTCGCCCTGTGTTACGCGCAAATCGTATTTTTTACCCTTGCTCATTCTGCTCTATTTCCTAAATGATGCTTGTCACGTTTGTCTTATCAAGCTAACCCAACGCTCATCATAAAACAAAAGGAGCGCAGTGTACTTGATTTCGGCCTAGAAAGATCGACCAAGTGAAAATATTCATGCCAGTTTCAGCAACTCGCTCAATGAAGTAAATACCTTAACCGTTATGTTAAGTTACCACAGTGATGAACGGCGCTCGGCCGAAACTTTATTTACACTTTAAAAGTCTCTTAAGATTCAAACAATACTAACGAATGCGGTTCAGTCGTAACCCCAACTTTTTGACCAATACTTAACTGCATCATCTGACTGCGTACCTCCACATAATACGCTATCGATGCCGTCTCAACTTTGACCCAATAATGACAAAAAGCCCCTAAGAAACGCCGCTCGGTAATCATACCGACGCCTTGTTCATCGGCATTAATCGTTAATTGCTGTGGCCGTAAAAATACCATGCCACTAAATTCATTCAAGAACGCTAATGGTGTAAGACTGGTTAAATCACCGATGGGAGTCGCCACACTATGTCTATCCAGCACTGCGGCAGGTAAATAGTTACCACTGCCTAAAAAGTCCGCCACATAACGGCTATTGGGTGCTGAATATAGGGTTTCTGCACTGCCATGCTGCACTATGACGCCTTGGTTAAGAATGGCTAATGTATCTGCAAAAACAAAGGCTTCGTCTTTGCTGTGAGTTACAAATACCGCACTTACATTACGTTGTTTTAAGATGCTACGGATTTCTGCCATCATCTCATAGCGCACTTGGGCATCGATGTTAGAAAAAGGCTCATCCAGTAACAGTAACTGTGGCTCGTAGGCGAGTGCGCGCGCAATTGAGACCCTTTGCTGCTGACCACCAGATAATTCATGGGGATAACGCTTAGCTAATCCTTCGAGTTTAACTAAAGTTAGCATGTCATCTAACCGCACTAGACGCTCAGCGGCCGACAATTTAGCCACACCAAAGAGGATATTCTCCGCCACAGTTAAATGCGGAAAAAGAGCGTAGTCTTGGAAAATCATACCAATACCGCGCTGCTCACTGGGCACAAACGCACTATCGCCACTCACCATTTGGCCATTAATGTGGATTTCACCTTGGCTAATCGTCTGTAATCCGGCAACCGCACGTAGTAATGTGGTTTTACCACAGCCACTTGGGCCTAATAGCGCAAGGATTTCCCCTTGGCCCAGCGTTAAACTCAAGCCTTGAAGCACTTGCTGGCCCTGATAATCACTATGAACTTGCTGAAGTTTAAGCGTATTTGTCATCAGCTATGTTGCTCCAATGAACGGTTTAAATAAATAAGTGGTACTAAACCTACCAGTACAATAACGACCGCGGCTAAGGCGCCGTGCTCGAGCTTCTCATCGGATACAAACTGGAATACGTAGGTAGCAAGATTTTCAAAACCGATAGGTCGCAGTAGTAATGCGGCGGGTAATTCCTTCATACTTTCAATAAAAACTAATAAAGCACCAGAAAATAACCCCTTGGCGAGTAAAGGAAAATGCACCCGCCACAGAAGTTGCCTTGGGCTTTGCCCCATCGTAAGGCTCACCATATCTAACGATGGTGAAATACGTTTATAACTGTTTTCGACACTGCCGATGGCTATCGCGACAAAACGCACACAAAAGGCAAAAATCAATGCTACCACACTGCCCGTTAAGATAAGTCCAGGGCCTTTTATACCCATCACATCGGCTACATCGTTAATGGCAAAATCAAGCATAGTGAGCGGTACTAATACCCCGATCGCCAACACAGTACCCGGTAAGGCATAACCCATTGAGGCTAAACGTGAGGGTAAGGCATCACTCGGTCTTGGGCTACTACGTCGCACAAACATCAACAGTAAGGCGATTAAACAACAAATTAAGCTCGTTATAAGCGCAAGGCTTAAACTGTTAACACTCAATTGCCAAAAGCGTTCATCCCAACTTTGCTCAAAATAACCAATGGCATAAGATAATAAAATACTAAAGGGCAATACAAAGGCGAACAATAACAGCGTGCAACAAAAGCTGAGCGCGACTGCTGTTTGTACCGCCGTAAGTGGATATAAATCTGTGGCCTGAATGCGCGATTGCTTCTGAAATAGCTGCTGCTTACGACGAGCAAAGCGCTCAAAGCCAATGAGACTAAACACCACCAGCAAAATAATCGCCGAGAGCTTAGCTGCGGCGGTTAAATTACCGTAACCCAACCAAGTATCGTACACAGCCGTCGTTAAGGTGGGCACCGCAAAATAACTAACCGTGGCAAAATCGGCAGCCGTTTCCATCGCCACTAACGCCACACCAACGGCGAGCGCAGGCCTTGCCATAGGTAAAGATAAGCGCCAAAAACTTTGCCATGGCGAACAGCCCATAATGCGCGAAGCATGCGCCAAACTTAAGGACTGCTCCATAAACGCGGTGCGCGCTAAGAGATAAATATAGGGAAATAGCACTAGCGATAACATACAAATTGCACCACCTAAGGTGCGAATATCGGGGAAAAAATAATCCTGCGGTGAGCTCCAGCCAAATATCGACCGTAAACTGCGCTGCACTGGCCCCGCATAATCGAGTAAATCAGTATAAACGTAGGCGACAATATATCCCGGCATCGCTAGGGGCAATAAGAGCGCCCATTGCAGATAACGCCTGCCGAAAAACTCACAGCGCGCGATAAGCCAAGCACAAGGTATCGCTAATAGTAGCGATCCTAAACTCACCCCTAAAATCAGCAGTAAACTATTACGAATATAAGTCGGTAGAACCGTTGCCAGTAAGTGACCGAATACGGCTTCATCGGGCTGTAATGCTTGAAATATAAGCGCAAAAAGAGGCAGCACCAGTAATGCAGCCACGGCATAACCAGCAAGCGACCAGCTTCTGGCCAGTCCTAAAATCATGTCAATCCTTAAAAATTACAGCGCCAATAAATGGCGCTGATAAACTCATCAATATTGTATGTCTAAAACCAGAAATTAGAGATCAAACTGCACTTCATCTAACAGTTTTACCGCCGCTTGGTGGTACTCTGCTAATTTAAAAATAGGCATTTGATCAGATTTAAATTGCCCCCAAGAGGCCACTAATGGCGAAGGCACAACATCCGTTTTTACTGGGTATTCCATATTGATATCGGCATAAGCCTTTTGAGCCACATCTGCTGATAAAAACTCCATCAATTTAATGGCGTTTGCTTTATTAGGGCTATAGCGGGCTAATGCCATACCTGACACATTAACATGGGCACCGCGATCGGCTTGATTGGGGAAGTTAATCGTTACGGCTTCTGCAATAATTTTTTGCTCAGGGTCTTTCAGCATGTTGCCATAGTAATAGCTATTACCTAAGGCGATATCACATACGCCTTCTTTAACTGCAGCAATTTGCCCTCTATCGTTACCTTGTGGCTTACGCGCTAAGTTAGCCTTTACGCCTTGTAACCATGTTTTCGCTTCGGCCTCGCCATGGTGAGCAATCATCGAAGCTACCAGTGCGATATTGTATGGATGTTTACCACTGCGGGTACAAATTTTACCTTTGTACTTAGGATCGGCCAATTCCTCATAGGTCATTTGCTGTGGGCCTAAACGATCCTTCGCGGTATAGAGATTTCGAACACGCATCGTTAGGGCATACCATTGGCCGTCGGGATCGCGATATTGTACCGGTATATTATTTTCTAATAGCGTACTCTTAACTGGAGAAGTCAGATCTTTATCGACCAACTCTACCAAACGAGAAAAATCTGAGGTCAATACTAAATCAGCCGGTGATAAGCGGCCTTCACGGGCGATACGCTCAGCAATACCGTCTTTAGCAAACACCACATCCACACCAATACCCGTTTCGTCAGTAAAGCGCTGAATAATAGGCTCCACTAAGAAGGCTTGCCGATACGAATAAACCGTTAGCTTATCTTCTGCATTTGCCGAATACCCTATCGACGTGAGTCCAACAACCGCTGCACAAGTTACCCATTTCATGACTGACACCCCATAGTTATAACGTATTCGACGAATTAAAAGACAACAGCATTAGTGATAATGCTTATCAGTTAGTTAAGGGTAATGGATACTAAATAGGAGAGCAAGAGGCTATTTAACATTTTGTTTTTAATAGATTTAAGTTGAAAAAATGGCGATTATCTCAAATCTAACTAAACTGAACCTTAATTTGCATAAAATATTTATAGAGGTCGTTATGTTTACTCTGTTATTGCTCGGTATCGCCGCACTAGCACTCGTTGGGTTCGTTAAACACTATAATGGCACCCCAAAACGGCATAAACCTTATGTTAAAGTGAGGACTCCACACGCCAACGAATCTAAATCACAGCCACTTCAACCCGATAACTTCCACAGTGTGAGCATAGTGAATGACGGTCATTGCTGTGAGCAAATAACCGCCATTTCAGGTAAACGGTTTTTATCAAAAGATGCACCTGAAATTCCCATGGAAGACTGCACTGTAACAAACTGCCAATGTCGCTATCAACACTATGACGATAGACGTCAATTGGGCAATGACCGCAGGATAGGGTTTGGAGTAACACGAGATTTATTCGGCGCTTTTGGTGAACAAAACCGCCGTGACAGGCCTATGGGTAGACGCGCAACCGATAGCTGAATGATTTGTCTTAGTACCTAGTTAGTACCTAGCCTTAGTACGGACGAGTTTGAATAAAAGCAGGTAGGTCACGCATCTCACCAAACCAAAGTGCTGTGGCAGGAGCGACTTTACGCCAATCTAACCCAGAATGCCTAAAATCCACATAATCGAGCAGACAAATTAAAGCCAGTTGCGGGGCTTGGATCGTTGTTTGAGTGATCACGGTTTGAAGCTCAATCTGCATTAGCCCACGCAGCAATGCTTGCTCAAAACGAGAGGTCCAAAAAGCGGATCTTACCCCTTCTTCTTGTCGCATCTGCTCTTGGCGTAATTTTACTGCACTATCGATTAGGCCTTTCACTAAAGAATACTGGCACTCCAGAAGCCAATTGCCGCTTGAAGCACCAAACATCTGCCGATCACCCAATTCAGTATCGAGATAACGCATAATGACTTCGCTATCAAATAGCGCCATGCCATCATTAGTGATAAGACATGGAATTTGTCCTAATGGATTGGCATCAAGCAATTCGGCTGTATTATCAAAGGGATTAACCAGTAACTCTTCAATATTATTAATCCCCAAATGTTGGATTAACACGCGAACACATCGGGCATAGGGCGATGCTTTAGAGCTTAACAACCTCATTAAAATATCCTTATATTAAAATACTTAAATTATTAAATATGCTGTTTAAGCACAACGTAAGCGAGTTTAGCATCGCTATTTGCAAATGCAGATCACCAGTATTTCTCAACGGTGATGTGTCCAGGCGCTCGGCGTAGATTCTTAGCCAAACCTTTGTTAAGTAACGCTGCTTGCGCGCCGTTAATCATACCGGGATTACCACAAATCATCACTTGAGAATCGCCAGCGCTTAACCTTATCTCCGCTTTATCTTCAATTTCACCCGACACCAAACCATCGGGAATACGGCACTGTAAAGCATCGTTAATTGATTCACGGGTCACGCTTAAAATAAGCTTAAACTGCTCAGGATATTGTTGTTCTAATCCACGCAGTTTATCAAGATAAGCTAAATCCTGTGCCTCACGCACACCGTAGACTAACACCACCTTTTCGAAACGTTGCCACGGCTCGGCCGTATCGAGCATAGACAGAAAAGGCCCTACTGCGGTTCCTGTTGCCAAAAACCACAAGTGTTTACCTTGAAGTTTGCCTTTAGGGATCTCATCTAAGGTCATAAAACCTGTCGCGGTGGGCGTAATGTCAATTTCATCACCAATGGACAGCCTGTGTAACTGGGGAGACAGTAGACCGTCCTCTACCGCAACGGCGAGTATTTCGGCATAGGGTTTATCGGGAGAGTTGACTAAGGAGTAGGCTCTGGCGACTCGTTTATCGCCTTGCATTTGACTCAGCTTAATAAACTGACCGGGTATGAATGGGGCTAACTCGGTGGCTATTCGCAGTGAAAATAACTTATCACTCCAATCAATACGCTCTATAACTTGTCCACTAATCCACATAACTTGCCCTCAAGCGAAACGTTAGATAGACCCTAGCATAGACTGTTATCCACACAACAAAAACCCCTTATTTCAAGGGGCTCTTTACCTAAAAATGTTTAATAAAACATTAGCTTTAATCGGCTTGGGTATCTTGCGATTTTGGCTTAATACTATCTCTAAAAGCTTGTAGACCGTCTTGTACTAGAGCATAAGTTTTATCAACACCCGTGGCGATATCTCCCTGCAGCACTTTAAGGCCAGATAAAATATCCTTTGCATCCTTAAAACCACTATCAATAGCACCACCAATAATGCCCATAAAACTCTCAAGTTGGTCGTCTAGATTCATACCTGAATGTTGCTGCTGATGAACACTAAAAAACTTAGTCGCAAAGCTCACAATCCGCTCTGCGGTGGCTTCAGGTGAAGTATCGACGCCATTGTCATAAACGGTTTGAATGGCGTTCTCTCCCATCGTTGGCGCTAACTCTTTATTAATCGACTCTATCGCAGCACGATAAAGTAATACCATAGACTGGTCACCGGATTTAATATTGACGTCCTGCTGCGCCGATAAGATCGCCTGATTCATCAGTTGTTTACTTGTTTGCTGAGCGGTTTGCTTAGAGGTAACTTTAGGTTCTTTTAAATCACTCACATCGGTATTCTTAGGCGCCGCGTTTTCAGCATATTTTTTCTGTGGCAAAGCTGTACTTTGCACTTGGGGAGATTTATTAATTTCCATGATGGCTTCCATTCAGCTCAAGTTAATTTGATTATTGGGTTAACTTAATTATCGACCAAAATTCAACCAGCTTTAGTAATTTTTAGAATTGAAGTACCATCGAAGCCATAAGGTTCTGATATACCCTGCATAAGTTAGCTATTTTTATGACCGCTAATACATCGCTGTTGCCAAACTGATTACCCATAAATGCTAATAAAGGATATTACACAATGGCAGTAAGTCGTCTCATTAATCATGTGGTTAAATGTCATTCACTGATGTGTATAAAACGATTTAACCTACTGGCGTTTATTATATTCATGAGTCTAAATATCGCGCCGATGAGCCAAGCTAATGCGGAAAATCGATTGATAATTATTATCAGACATGCCGAAAAAGCTAATGTGTCAGCGAAGGACCCACCCTTGTCTCCTCAGGGAGTCATGCGCGCGACGTCACTGATTACTGCTCTACATCGCACGCCGCTATCGCAACTCGTTGCAACACAGTATCAGCGGACCCAGCAAACGCTTGCGCCCATCGCTGAGGAACGCCATTTACCGGTAACAATAGTGGAGGCTGCCAATCCTATCGAACAACATATTCAGCATATTGTTGAGCAAGTGCATGCCGTGCAAGGTAATACACTGATTGCAGGTCACTCCGACACTGTGCCGCTCATCATCAAAGCCCTTGGCGGGCCTGAAATCCAAGCGATTAATGAAGATGATTACAGCCAGCTGTTTATACTCTCGCTTAATGATGGACAACCAGCGAGCCTAATCGCGACCCGTTACGGACAAGAATAAGGACAATAATATGAGTAAGCTCAATGTTATGTAGGGGCTGGATCTGTTTTCTGCACTCTTTTGGATTCTGGTAGTTCTTGGGTTCTAGTGCTCATCGATATGTATATCGCTGACAAAATAAAGACTCAGCAAGCGGTTAAGCATAAATATCCCGTCATTAGCCACTTTAGATACTTATTCGAGAAATAAGGCGAATTTTTAAATAATACTTTTTTGCCCAAGATAGGGAAGAACTTCCTTTTAATCGAGCAAAATGTAACAGGGTATCCCGCGCACCTAAAAATATGTATAAAGGCATAGTGTTCAGTTTCACTCGACAAATACTATGCGCATATACCCAGCAGGCTTAAACCACGCGCGGCGACTGGACTGTAAAACTTTCGTCTACACTGTATCTAGATAAGGTATATTTGAATCTGTACCACAAAAGAGGTAAAATCCGTGAGGTAAGACAACATTTTGATAATCTTACCTACACAAAACATAAGGAAATACCTTGAAACCTAGTTTCTTAAGCCAGCAGCCACTCAGTAAAACTGTCAACTCGAGCTGTAAAAGCTGCAACCGTTTAACGGAGATCGAAGGCGAGATGGTATGTTTTCGTGAGGGACAGATTATTAGGCTCACTCTCATTGATGAATCGACACCTAAACTAAATCTATTATGTGAAGGTTGGAAAGCAGCAAAGCTAAACGATAAAGCTTGATTTTTTGTTACGCTGAGCATTTCTAGCATATAGGTTTTCAGGGGTATTGAGACTAACAACCGCGCTCGACTTCCTACCTTGTGTTTTTACATTACCCCTCTCGCCTTTACTTACCTAACGTCGGCCCATACTATAACTTGCTGGCATATTCATCTCACGGATAACCCCTGCAAGCACCATTTCTGCATTGACCTTTGCTAAGGTAAGACTGCGAGTCGTCACTAATAGCCCCGCATTTAGCTCAGCGTAAATACGTTGTAATGAGCCATAGTCGACACCGCGATCTTTCAATGTTGCCATAATGGCATACCAATCAGTGGCGACTTTTTCTTCTTTGCCTTCAATATTCACTCTCAGTGTCATATTTTTCATGCTTGAATCTCTTCCGATTGATGTATTGCCATTGAGTATAGAGAGTTAAAGCTGAATAAAGACTGAATTATCTTGGACTATTAGCTGCTTAGGTGCGCATGCTGCTGCTCATTTTGTATTCGCCATAATTTGGCATATAAGCCATTTGCTAAGAGTAATGTCTGATGATTGCCTTGCTCAACAATCTCTCCTTGGCTTAATACCACAATTTGGTCGGCATCGACTATAGTCGATAATCTGTGAGCCACTACTAGGCTAGTATGCCCCTTAGCTACTTCACGCAGAGCCGACAAAATAGCCTGTTCAGAACGGCTATCAAGTGAAGATGTCGCTTCATCAAAAACCAATACAGGTGAGCCTTTTAAGATGGCCCTTGCGATTGCAACCCGTTGTTTTTCACCGCCAGAGAGCTTTAAGCCGCGTTCGCCCACTTTGGTGTCCCATCCCTGAGCAAGTGAGTCAATGAACTGTTCTAAGTGTGCCAGTTTAATCGCATTTCGTACTTCTTCGTCGCTCGCACTCGGTCGGCCATAACGTATGTTCTCAACTAACGAATCGTTAAATAGCACAGTATCTTGCGGCACTATGGCAATAGCGCGTCGCAATGCGTCTTGCGTAAGATGGCGGATATCTTGACCATCAATTTTAATCGCGCCTTGGTCTACGTCGTAAAATCGAAATAACAGTTTAATCAGCGTCGACTTACCCGCGCCGCTATCGCCTACGACGGCGACCTTTTTACCCGCAGCGACCTTAAAACTCACATCCCGAAGAATGGGGCGCTCATCATAACTGAAACTCACCTGTTCAAAAGAAAGCTCTCCCTTTGAAGGCTGAAAATCTAATGCTTGGGGTGAATCAACGATCATCGGGTGCTTATCGAGCAAGCTGAACATGCGTTCAATATTGGCTAATGCACCGCGAATTTCGCGATATACAAAACCTAAAAAATTGAGGGGTAAAAACAGCTGCATCATAAAGGCATTAATCAATACAAAATCACCTAATGTCATATCGCCATAGGTGACTCGGTAGGCCGCCAACGCCATCATAGCCGTCATTGCTAAGGCAATAATGACAGCCTGACCACCATTAAGTGCAAACAAAGATAAACGGTTTTTACGTTTTGCTACTTCCCACTGCTCAAGCGCTTGATCGTAACGACTAGACTCGTATTGCTCATTATTAAAATACTTTACGGTTTCATAGTTCAATAAACTATCGATAGCACGGGTATTTGATAAGGAGTCAGCCTTAGCGGCATCGCGTACGTATTCGGTGCGCCACTCAGTCGCCACCACTGAAAAAATAATATAAGCCAGCACAGCCACAAAAGTGATTGCCGCAAAAGCGATACCATAGTTGAAGAAGAAAATGCCGATAACCATGACAATTTCAAGTAACGTGGGCACAATATTAAACACCATAAAGCGCATGAGAAAACTCACACCGCTGGTACCGCGTTCAATATCTCGGGATAGACCACCGGTTTTACGCTCTAGGTGAAAATCGAGATCAAGACGGTGTAAATGCTCAAATACGGCCAGTCCTAAGCGCCGAATCGCCCGCTCAGTCACGCGACCAAACAAGGTATCACGGATCTCCCCTGTAATTGCCGTCAACAAGCGCACTGCGCCATAGGCTAAGACTAACCCTACCGGCACACTCAGTGCTTGCACCGTTTTATCGGCATCTAAAGTATCAACCAAGTGTTTTAAAATAAAAGGTAACGCAAGACTGGTGAGTTTAGCCACAACCAAACATGACATTGCTAGTGCTATACGGCCTTTGTATTCCAACAAATAAGGCCAAAGTAACTTCATCACATGCCAGTTTAACCTCTCAACCGGACCGTCTAAATAGTGCGTTGGGCGCATGGAATATAACCTTTAATGAGTTAGATTAGCTGTAATAATGCCGAGCTAAAATAAGCAGTGTGAGACAGGTAAAGCGTGAATAAAATAAAATTGATTCCATTCTCCGACCGCCCGACCAGCTTACTGTGTGAGGCTGGTTATCTTAACCTAATTCAACGGTAAAAGTTGATGCATCTAGCTCGGCTTTAATTATTCATATCGAGCAAAATGATACCGCGGTCAGTATTCTCATCGATGCTTATAATTTCAACAGTAATCGCCGATTAAAATAGAATATTAGCGCCATAATGCTATTGGTAAGCTTTTATCAAGATAACTCCAATTACTGATTATTTTTCGTTTTCGCGCTAAGTATCGTCTAAATAGTTATGAAAACAGCCAGGATTTGTTAATATCGCCCTCTAGTTTGGGTGATTGTAACGCCTTGGCTATCGCGATAATATTAATGTATATCCATTAAATTAAGATCAAAGGAAGCGTTATGTTTGACTCGGCTAAAGTTCAGTACCCACCCCTACCACTGATCCAAACTTGGGTGTGGATGATGATTGAATCAGGCAACCCAGAGATCCAAGATAAAGGAAGAGAAAACCTTATTGCCGCCTTTGGTAGCTTAGCCAAAGCCAATGAATATTTAGCTGAAATAAGCACAATCTAATAATAAAAAAATAGTAAAGGCGCTTATATAGCGCCTTTATCCAGCATGATTAAGCTTAACTTTTTTATTAAAATTAATTCTGCCGGCGTTCAATAATGCTCTTATTTAAGATGGCTAAAAGTCGCTCGGTATCATCCCAGCCAATACATGCATCGGTCACACTCTGGCCATAGCATAATGTTTGACCTTCTATTAAATCCTGACGACCTGCGACGAGATGACTCTCAACCATCACACCAAAAATAGCCGTATTACCCGCGGCAACTTGAGAGGCTACATCCTCAGCAACCACCATCTGGCGTTGATACTCTTTACTGCTATTAGCATGACTAAAGTCGATCATAATATTATCAGCAAGCTGAGCTTTTAATAATTGTTCGCTAATTTTAGCTACATGCGGTGCACTGTAATTTGGCTCACGACCACCCCGCAAAATAATATGACAATCAGGGTTACCCTTAGTCGAGACAATTGCCGAATGGCCTAGTTTAGTCACAGATAAAAAATGATGTGGCGCATTGGCGGCACCTATCGCATCGATTGCAACCTTAATCGTGCCGTCAGTCCCATTTTTAAAACCAACTGGGCATGAGAGACCCGAAGCTAATTCTCTATGTACCTGTGACTCTGTTGTACGGGCACCGATAGCCCCCCAACACATTAAATCTGCCATATATTGCGGGGTGATCATATCGAGAAACTCACCCGCTGCTGGCATACCGCTGTCATTTAAATCCACTAATAATTTACGCGCGGTACGTAAGCCATCATTAAGTTTAAAGCTGTTATCCATGTAGGGATCGTTAATCAAGCCTTTCCAACCCACAGTGGTTCGCGGTTTCTCAAAATACACTCGCATTACAATTTCGAGTTGATCTTTATAGCGTTCACGCAGCGCAACTAAACGCTGTCCATATTCTAATGCGGCCTTAGGATCATGGATTGAACAAGGTCCAATCACCACTAAAAGGCGATCATCTATCTTGGCGAGAATATTGTGAATATTATTGCGCGCATTAAATACTGTCGCAGAAGCTTTTTCGGAAGCAGGAAATCGTTCAAGAATCGCAATAGGAGGAAGTAACTCTTTTACTTCTTTAATGCGAACATCATCATTTTGGTAATACATAATTCTACTGCTCCAACGCTGGTATTTTAGGCTATTTCTATCGCTGCAATAAGGGATCTCAACTGCAATACTGAGTTAAATTTATCGAGTCTGAAACGTCAATGCAACCAACTTGTTTCTATTTGAAAAAATCAAATATAACTGATTGTTTTAATATATTTTTAAATTCAGTAACTCTAAAAGTTGCATCTAATGACATTCACACTCAATCGTTCATTTCACGGTAACTGCAGAGTTAACCTGCTAGCTACTGTTGAGGTGGATCAATCTCAATATATAACTCGCGCTGCTGATAATTATATGGCCGATAATGATGTTCACCACAGGAAAAATATCGATAGGGACGTATTACAGTAATGCAGCCAAGGGGTAAAGCCTGCAGTATTTGAATTTGTTGCTGCCGACGAATCGACTCCTGCCATTCAAAATCTTTAAGCACTTGATCGCGCACCGCAAAAGCATCTACAGGCTCACTCGAACGATTAACGATCACTTCGCCAGCAACAACAGTCGTTGATATCAGACCCGAGATAACTATCAAAAAAAGGCTTCTAACTCGACGAGCTGCGTTTAAATTCCACCGCATAATTAGCTCCTAAATCATCGCTATAATATAAATTCGTTTAGTCAGCAGCTTAATACTCAGCCGACTCGTTTGTTCTACATTGACTCTCAATAAAAAACGACATCCATAAAAAAACAGAGCCGAAGCTCTGCTTTACTATCCCTCGAACCACGCTATGCATCAAGGTGTTTTATCAACTCGCACTTTTCACTGTGACGAACTCAGGGTACGCATCAATACCGCAATCAGAAGAATCCATACCGTTATATTCCTCTTCCTCGGTAACGCGGATCCCCATAGTCACTTTAATCACATACCAGACTATAAATGATGAGCACAATACCCAAGTGAAAATCAATGCAGCCCCAGTGAGCTGTGCACTGATCGTCGCGTCACTGTTGGATAATGGCACACACATTAACCCTAGGAATCCGGCCACACCGTGCACTGAAATTGCGCCAACAGGATCGTCGATTTTGATGCGATCTAAACCCACTATCGAAAATATAACAACAGCACCGGCCACTAAGCCAATGACCCCCGCCATTAATAGCGATGGAGATAATGGATCTGCAGTAATGGCGACTAAACCAGCGAGAATACCGTTGAGTACCATAGTGAGATCTGCTTTGCCCCAAATCATCTTGCACACAATAAGAGCCGAGATTGCACCACAAGCGGCGGCGGTATTAGTGTTAACGAACACTTTAGCGACTGAGCTGGCATTCGCCGCATCCGAGAGCATTAATTGCGAGCCGCCGTTGAAACCAAACCATCCCATCCACAAAATAAACATCCCTAAGGTTGCCATAGGTAAGTTAGAGCCTGGTATAGGATTCACTTGTCCGTTAGGACCATATTTCCCCTTACGCGGCCCCAATAATAATACTCCCACTATTGCAGCCGTAGCTCCCGTCATATGCACGATACCGCTACCCGCAAAGTCTACAAAACCCAGTTTAGTGATAAACCCTTGTCCCCACGTCCAATAACCTTCAACAGGATAAATAATCCCTGTCATTACCACGGAAAAGAACAGAAAAGCCCATAACTTCATCCGTTCAGCCACAGCCCCAGAGACAATCGACATCGCCGTGGCAACAAAGACGACTTGGAAGAAGAAATCAGCTTCGAGCGCATGACTTGCGTCTGCAGATTGAGAGCCGATTAGCGTACCTAAACTAGGTAACCATCCCCCTTCAGCGTTATCTACGTACATAATGTTATAACCAACGAGCAAGTACATAACGCAGGCAATTGAATATAAAATCACGTTCTTTGTTAATATTTCAGTGGTATTTTTAGAGCGGACTAAACCCGCCTCTAACATTGCAAACCCCGCGGCCATCCACATAACCAAAGCACCTGAAACTAAAAAGTAAAATGTATCAAGCGCAAAGCGTAATTCAGTGACTGTACTGCCTAATTTTGTTAACTCTTCCATTGTTAGCCCCTTATAACGCTTCTGTATCGAGTTCACCCGTACGGATACGGATAGCGTGTTCTAAATCAACAACAAAAATCTTACCGTCGCCAATTTTCCCGGTATGGGCCGCGGTGGTAATAGCCTCTATCAGCATGTCCAGATCCTCGGCCTTAATCGCTATTTCGAGTTTTACTTTTGGCAAAAAATCCACCTGATATTCGGCACCGCGATACAGCTCTGTGTGCCCTTTTTGACGGCCAAAGCCCTTAACTTCGGTGACTGTCATGCCCTCAATGCCGATTGCAGCAATAGCCTCACGGACATCATCCAATTTAAATGGCTTTATGATTGCGCTGACGAGTTTCATTTTGACCTCCAAAAATACGATTGTTACTAACTTGTATCAAAGACAATTCAATCATTAGGCCATATATTTAAGATGTTAATTTTTAGTCATTAACACTATAAAAAGCTATTTTTCTAGGCGATGACTGCACCATAAAAGGGCAGTGAAAGATAAAGCCTGCTCTTTTAATGAGCAATGCCGCTACGGTAACCATTCGACCTTAGGCCTATTGGTAACAGAGTTAAATTGGGGTTTACTGGGTAAGTAGAAAATGAAGTAAGAACTAAACCACGCAGTCCTAATAACAAAGATAAGACTAAGATAATCATCAAGCGCAGAAGGAAGGCCCGATGTTAAAACCCGAAGAATGTGTTCTTGTTATCGTCGATGTGCAGGGAAAACTCGCACAAATCATGGATAACAGTGAAAAATTGCACCAACAGCTACAGACCTTAATTCAAGGTGCACAATTATTTGAAATCCCCATACTCTGGTTAGAACAACTACCAGATAAACTTGGCACCACCAGCTCTGAGCTACAAACCTTACTGAATAAAACCAGCTCCCCTATAGCCAAACAGCATTTTAGCGGCTGGCACTGTGAAGAGTTTGCACAAGCACTCACGAAGGAAAATCGCAAACATGTATTACTCGCAGGTATTGAAACCCACGTTTGTGTTTACCAAACCTGTTGCGATCTTATCGAACAACAATATGCAGTGCATATCGTTGCTGATGGCGTCTCCTCACGCAGTGCTGACAATAAACAGCTTGGGATCCAGATGATGACAGCACAAGGGGCGCAGTTAACCAATGTGGAATCGTTATTATTTGAATTACAGCACCAAGCACAGGGTGATCGCTTTAGAGCATTAATCAAACTCATAAAGTGAGCTTTATACCCAATAAAAAAGCCCTCAATATTGAGGGCTTTTTAGTTGAGTGTGGTTAACTCAGTTTAAAATATGACTGATTATTTGTAGGTTGCTTCGCGTTTTTTAGCTTCTTCATCCCACTTAGGTAACACGTTTTTCTTGAATGCTTCTTTCTCTACATTCATTTTTTCCATGTCCATACCTAATACAGCTTGTGCTTTAGCTTTAGTCGAAATATCTGGAACGGCCACTGGATCTGTGATGCCTTTTTTACCCAGTAACTGCGCTAACTTAACCCGCGCATCAGCAGCTTTATTGACTGATGTTCCCAGCATACGCAGTGCTTCTTCCGGAGCATGAGCCGCTACGCCGTGAGACGCAATAGCTAAGTCCCAACGCCATTGTGAGTGACGGATATCAGTCAAAATTGGTTTCATTTCTTCTTCAGTTGCGCCAGCTTTCCAAGCCGCAGCAGCTTCAAAGTGTGCTTTGACTAATTGATCTTCCGCTTTCAACTTCATTTCTTTAACTTTGGCTTTACGCTCATTCGTCACACCGACTAAAAACTCTTTAGTTTGGTTGTGGCAAGTGGCACACGTTTCTTCAAAACGGTCAAATGGATTACCCACTTTATGATCGGTAAACTTCTTACCTGCTGCACTGGTCACTTTTGGCATGTGGCAATCAACACAACTCACGTTATTCATACCGTGAATGCCCATTTTCCACGTTTCATACTCAGGATGCTGAGCTTTTAGCATAGGGGTTTTAGAAAGAGCATGTGTCCAATCTGAAAATTGGATTGAGTCATAATAGACTTCCATTTTGTCAACTGTCATTCCCATATCCCATGGGAATTTAACAAAATTCTTTCTATCTTCGGTTTTCTCAAAATAATATTCAACGTGGCACTGACCACAAACCATTGACTCTTTATCTTGTTTTGAAGCCTTGCTAAAAGGTGTACCTATCGCTTCAAAAGCACGTTCTGCATAAGGGCGTGAAATACGCAACTTTGGAGAACCTTTTTCATGGCAATCACCACAGCCAATAGCGTTAGTCACTTCAGGGCCACCCTTAGCCCACTTACCTTTGAAATAACCGTCTTCGCCTTGCTCCTCAATCATACGAGGTACATCAGGGCTCTTACAGCTCCAGCATGCCATAGGCATTGGACCATCTTCTGCATCTGCGGGGGCACCTGTACGTAGAGTATTACGCATATCGGTTATCGCATACATGTGACCACGTGGCGCATTATAATCTTTAGCAAAACCATAACCCGCCCATAAGATCACCATATTGGGGTCTTGGGCAAGCGCATCAACTATCTCTTCACTTTTATCCGTGTCATGCCAGCTACTATATTGATTAGCAAACTTATCTTTATAAACTTCGTTACGAGGCTCAGTCTTGTCACTCGCCATTGCGCTCGCCGCCATGAAGCTGGCGGCAACCAATGCACTCAATGCAAAGGACTTACCTGTCATCTTCTTCATCATCTTATCTCCGCGTTGCATTATTGTTATAAATACGACATCTCCATGGTCAAATTTAATGACTTCCCACCTCCAAAGACATACCTCTTAGTGAGTATATAGTGTGAAGTTTGCGCTAGATCAAAATGTAATAGTGTTGTTGTTCACATTTTTGTGTTTTTGTTAATGTATTACATTATTTTCTAATGTAAAAACCACTGCAAAACGCGGCAACAACAGTGGGCACCTGATGGACAGCGGAATAATGAAGCGAGGTAGTCTTACCTCAAAAATATTAGGGTTAATGTTAGTACTTATTCTGCTTTCGAGTAGTTTATCGACCTTTGCTATCATCAATTTGTCTTACAGTTTGGGCGATGCCAAAGCCATTAACGCTTCTGGATCGCTACGCATGCAAAGTTACCGACTGATGTTCTATGCCAATGCAGGTAGCGATAATGCCCAGCAAAAAATAATAGAGTTTGAAAATACCTTACACTCTGAAGCATTACAGCCTGCAACGGGCTGGTTAAGCCAGCCAAAAATTGCCAACCAATATCAACTCGTAGTCGATAAATGGTTAGTGATGAAACACTACATAGAGCAGGAAAACTCACGCGATTATGTGACGTCTTTAAAGGACTTTGTCGATACCATCAATTTATTGGTACTCGAAATGGAGCAGCACGCCGCCTTTAAACTTAAGTTACTTGCCGTCAGTCAAATTTTAGGCTTAGGTCTAATGTTAATTATTGCCTTTGTCGCCGTACGCTTTACTCGCAAAAAAGTGGTGATCCCGCTACAAAAACTCATGGAATCGGCAAATACCATTTCAAAGGGTAATTTTGAAATTGAAATGCCCGAAACTGAATATATTGAACTCACGGCATTAAAAAATGCGCTACAAAAGACCGCTAAAGAACTCGCGACTCTGTATGGTAATTTAGAGTCTCAAGTAACTGAAAAAACCTTGGCACTCACTCGGGCCAATAACGAGCTGGCATTTTTGTATGATAATCTAATCACACTAAATGCGAATAAACTTGATTACAAAGCATTAAAAGCCGCGCTAAATCAGCTAAAAGATTATGAATCACTCGATTATTTACGACTCATTATTCAGTATCCCGAACAAGAGATTGAGGTGATTGAAGCCGATGGCGGCTGGCCCAACACACCACAAGATAGTACGCGTTTCCCACTGCAATTTGAGCAAGCTAATCTAGGTTATTTAGAGCTGATCTCTGACCAAGCGCCTAATATTGCACTTTTTAGTAATTTCGCCATTATGCTCAACCGCTCTATTGTGATCCACAATGCGACAGAACAGAGACAGCAATTAGCCCTAATGGAAGAGCGCGGCGTAATTGCCCGGGAATTACATGATTCCCTTGGACAAGTGTTGTCTTTCTTAAAAATCCAAATTAGTTTACTGCGTAAAAACTTAGATTACAGTTGCCGCAGCCCTGCAGTTGAAAATCAACTCACCGAAATCAACGAAGGGGTGAGCACTGCCTATGCGCAGCTCCGGGAGTTACTCTCCACTTTTAGATTAACAATCAAAGAGCCTGATCTGAAAAGTGCCCTAGAAGCCATGCTTGAGCAACTTAGAGCAAAGACAGAGATCAAGATCACTTTAGACTATAAACTGGCGCCACAATGGCTTGAGGCAAAGCAACATATCCACATATTACAAATCACGCGAGAAGCCACACTCAATGCCATTAAACACGCCAACGCAAGCCTAATTAACATACGTTGTTATAAAGATGAACATGGTATGGTCAATATCAATGTGTGCGATAACGGCATAGGTCTCAAATATTTAAAAGAACGAGATCAACATTTTGGCATAGGGATTATGCACGAGCGAGCGAGCAAACTCTCTGGTAGGGTTATTTTTAGTGATAACGCGCCCACTCACTTCGATTCAGAAACAACAGCTATTGGGCAAGGATGTAGTAAACAAGCAGGTGCACTCAGCCCCGATAATCCATTAGGCCCAACGCAGTATGCCAACGGCTCAATAGGCACTAGAGTGACGCTTATTTTTCCCTCTCAACAGGAGCCTTCAAATGGGTAAACCTTATTCTGTTTTGGTGGTCGATGACCATCCTCTTTTACGTAAAGGTATCTGTCAGCTCATCGCCTCAGATACTGATTTCAGCCTATTTGGTGAAGCCGGTAGCGGTTTAGATGCATTAACCGCCGTCGCCACCGATGAGCCCGATATCATCTTGCTCGACCTGAATATGAAAGGCATGACAGGCCTTGATACCCTCAACGCGATGCGCCAAGAAGGTGTGACTTCACGCATAGTGATACTCACGGTTTCCGATGCAAAACAAGATGTTACCAGGTTACTACGCGCAGGTGCCGATGGCTATTTACTCAAAGATACTGAGCCAGACTTACTGCTCGAAAAACTCAAAAATGCCATGCTTGGCCACAGGGTAATAAGCGAAGAAGTTGAGGAATATCTTTACGAATTAAAAGATGCTACCGATGAGCAAGAATGGATTACGACCCTAACCCCAAGGGAGCTGCAAATATTGGAGCAACTGGCAGAAGGATTAAGTAATCGAATGATTTCAGAGCATTTACACATTAGCGAAGGCACGGTCAAAGTACACGTGAAAAACCTACTGCGTAAAGCCAATGCCAAATCGAGAACCGAAATGGCTGTGCGCTACCTAAATCAATAATATCTTGAGTATTCACTTGCGATAACACGTAAAATAAAGGCAATCACCTGATTGCCTTTATTTTTAGAGCAGACTCAATATAGCGCTTCAATAAATGATTACAGGCCTTTCTCAACGAACTGTCCCCAGCTCAATAACACTTGCTCAAAATCCTCCAGCCCGCAATAGGCTTCAGACTCGGCATCATAAAGCGACATAGCCTCTTCTAACTCATATTCTTGCTCAAACCCTAAGGTATTAGCAAAAACTCGCGCCTGCTCACGCTCTAACTCTAAAGTAAAATCATTACCAACCAGACGCCATGAGCCCAGTTTATCGTTTTGAATTTCCTTAATCACATCCAATACTTGCTGAATTTTGGCTAAATCAGGCCCTAACTCTTCCGTAAACCATTGTCCAAGCACTTCATGATCCATGCTGAAACTGGCTAAAAAAGTGCCCGTTAAACTATTACGCCGAAATTCGAATTCCATTTGATGGTCTCTTTATGTTAAGCCTACTCAGGCTAATTTTAACCTATCCACAGCTAAGTTGCTTAGCTTCAGTCTGCATATCAGATTTATGTGTGTTGATATTGACCTCTTACTACTGCACGTAAGTACTGACTTCATTTTCGTCGTAAAATCAGTTAGCTTGTTTGCATGATTTTGAAAGTTAAATGGAATGCGATATGCACGATGGATTTATCTACAGTTTAGTGCTTAGCGGTGCCCAAGCGGGTACGACCTTAAGCCTAGAACAAATTGAGGAATGGGACCCCAAGGATGGCTTACTCTGGTTGCATCTTCGCTATCGCAATAAAAAAGCGCGCCATTGGATACTCAATAGCGGCCTGCCAAAGGTCGAGAGTGATGCTCTACTGGCACAAGATACTCGCCCCCGCGCCGTCATTGCTGACGAGGGGATATTACTGGCATTACGGGGAATTAACCTCAACCCCAATTCAGCTCCCGAAGACATGATAGCTGTACGTATCTTCGCCGATAAGCAGCGGATTATTTCGACCTGCGATCGCGAGTTGCAATCAGTAAAAGATGTGGCGGAATTAATCATTGAAGGCTCTGGCCCGACAACGACAGGCGATTTTATCGTTGCCGTGTGTGAGCGGCTCACCAATCGAAAAGTCGAATTTATCGATAAGCTCGAAGAGCAACTGTCTGATTTAGAAGAGTTGGTTGTCTCGGGTAATGTAAAGGATTTGCGTACCGACATCGCCGAGTTACGTCGTCAAACAGTGGCTATTCGCCGCTATTTAGCCCCGCAGCGAGAAGCTTTCTCAAAAATGATTGCAGAACAATTCAGTCTATTTACTGATACTGAAAGACTCAAACTCAGGGAAATAAACGATAAGCTTATCCGCACGATAGAAGATCTCGATGCCCTGCGCGATAGGGCCAATGTGACTCAAGAAGAATTACTCAGCCAACAATCAGAGCAACTGAATAAACGCTTATATTTCTTATCTTTAGTATCGGCAATCTTCTTGCCGTTGGGCTTTTTAACGGGTTTACTCGGGGTCAATATTGGTGGCATACCGGGCGCGGACAATATCTGGGCCTTTACTACCTTCTGCGGCATATTAATCTCACTCGTTGCGCTGCAAATGGCGCTGTTTTATCGATTTAAATGGTTATAGCCACCCCAATAACAACAACGCCAATCGATTAAGATTGGCGTTGTTTATTACCGATATTAGGTATTATGTTGCGGGTAACTCGAACACATGAGTCATGACTTTGTAAAGCTCAGTCCCTTGATGCACGGATGCCGAAGCAAAGTGTAAAATAGGCACGCAATATTGCGGCAAACTCAAGCTTTTAAGTTCATCCACAGTGCCGTATAAATCCATTCGCAATATATTCACTAATGGTTGTCCCGCCGCCAATGGCTCACCAACGGCCGCGAGATATTCCACTAAACCAGCACTGGGCGCATGATACTTTTTATAGTCTTTAAGATAACAGCCAAAACGCGGCATTTTGACGGGGGCTACGGTTTGCGCAATCACGCCTCGATGGCTCAAATACGCCAAAATACCTTGGGCATCCAGTCGTGCATCCTCAAGACACACTCGCTCTTGGCTCGCTAACTCTAAGGTTAATGCCGACACTGCAACGGCTAAATCCCGTCCCTGCGACTTAGCAACATCACTCAATTGCCACCAAGGACAAAATGCCGCTTCATCCATAGCACCGCCAAAACTATTGGGGATTACCAACGTGTAAGGAATCGATAAAAACTGGGCAGCGGCTAAGTCATATTCAGGACAATACAAATGTTTACAGGACTTAGGGCCTGTGTGTAAATCGAGCACGATATCGGCGCAGTGGGCCATAATTTGCAAGTTGACTGCAAGCCGATGGCCAGTGGTAATACCCCATTCATACAGCAATTTTTGCTGACAGGCTTCAATTAACGTACTGCGATAGGCTTGAATCAGCTCGCTGTCACTCAAATTGGCATGTTCGCGATACCAAGTAGGCAAATCAATAGCGTGATTCAAATACTCACGATTCCAGTTTGCTCCCGTAATAGGGTCAAAACGGCCAAGGGTAAACTCACCACTTTTTTGGTTAATTCCCAGTGGATTAGCCAGTGGCACTAACGTAATTTCGCCGCGAATATCACAGTGTTCAAGCTGCTTCATCAGCTGATAAATCACCGCATTACCTTGCACCTCAGCACCGTGCACATTGGCCTGAATATACACTTTTGGGCCGGTTGCCTTATCGGCGCTCGGCTTAAAATGGTAAATAGGGATAGTGAGCGCCTGCCCTGCGGCAAGCTCCCCTATTTGCAGAGACGATGTTGTCGGCAACATATTAAACGCCTTCGAACAGATTTTGGTGCAGCGATTTAACCACTTGCGCCGCTTCCGCTTCTGCGACTAATACACACAGGTTATGTGGGCTAGCGCCTTGGCAAATCATTCTTACATTGTGAGGTTCTAACACTTCAAATACGCGTCGACAAATACCCGGCGTCGTCGCAATACGGTTACCAATAATCGCCACTAAAGCCAAGCCATCTTCAACACGTACACGACAATGTTGTGATAACTCTTGCAGCAGTGATTCACTCAATAGCCCTTGACCGCTTGAATCTGAGCCAGTTTTATCCAGCGTCAATGACACGTTCACTTCTGAGGTGGTAATTAAATCGACACTGATTTTATGTCGCGCTAATGTCGCAAAGGTTTCAGCCAAAAAGCCCTGAGCATGCAGCATTTGTAAGCTATGAAGATTCAACAGAGTTTGATCGCGGCGCAATGCCACAGCCCGGAAAATGGGCGCATCTTCTACTTGATGGCGTATCCAAGTACCGCCTTTTTCAGGCTCTTTACTTGAGCCCACAAACACTTGAATTTGCTGACGCACGGCAGGAAGAATCGTCGCAGGGTGCAATACTTTGGCGCCAAAGGTGGCCATTTCAGCGGCTTCGTTGAAGCTTATCTCGGCAATCGGAAATGCATTTGGCGCAAGGCGAGGATCGGTGGTATAAATCCCCGCAACATCGGTCCAAATCTCAACAGCTGATGCACGCAGGGCTTCAGCCAATAATGCGGCAGAATAATCACTACCGCCACGGCCTAATGTCGTCGTCTGGCCAGCATCATCTGCACCGATAAAACCTTGAGTCACAATGACTTGCTCAGCCAATAATGGCTGTAAATAATCCCGTGATAGGGTCGCTATGTGTTCTATTTGTGGTTCAGCACGGCCAAAATGGCTGTCGGTACGTAACACTTGGCGTACATCAAATGCACTCGAGTTAACACCTTTCTCACGGATCACTGCAGCAAAGAGTAGCGAAGAACATTGCTCACCAAGGGACAACAGTTCATCTACCGTGGCTTTGCTGCGTTGTGTCGCGAGGACTTCGCTTAATACCGCCATGCGGCTTAGCAATTTATCTAATGTGGCAGCCACATCATTAGGACGGCCGAGCTTATCTAAAATAGCGTATTGGATTTGGGCAATTTGTTTTAATCGCTGTAAACGGCCATCGTCATTAATCGATTCTTGGGTCAATTCGACTAATAAATTAGTGACACCGCTTGAAGCACTGACCACGACCAAACGACAATTAGGATTGGCTAACACTATGTCAGCACAACGATTCATAGCACCATAATCGGCGACGGAAGTGCCACCAAATTTTGCGACAACGAGGGACATTAGCGCACCTCCGCGAAACACGTAGGGCGAGAAATAACAGCAGATTGAATAAGATATTGATTAACTAACATGATTACACTCCGAACTGACTTCGTTCGAAGAGCCTGGTGCTCAATGATAACGCACCCCAATTGAGGGAAACAGCAATCGTCACCAGAAGCTCTCCACCAATTACAGGTGACAATCGTCAGGATTCAGCCCGAGCGACCGACATAAACATGCAACAACCATATCTATGCCTCGGCGTTAATCTCCCTCATCGGTCATCACTGGAGTTTGTGCTCCTCTGACCGACTACCTAGTTAACGCTCCTCTTCTGTTCCTTTCCAAGGAAAGGGACGAAAAAAGTAGCAATAAACCCCTAATGAAGTCAATGCTAATTTCATCACAAATGAAAAATCACATAAAATCGTTTAAAAATAGCAGGTTTAATTTCTCATATCGGGTAGTTCAGACACTAACCTGACCCGATCGCTAAATTTACCCAAACACACTTCATCATGCCCGTGTAAAAGACAAGGCACTAAGCTCACATCGCCTTGCTCAACAATATAAATCGCGTATTGATTAAATTTTTTACCCAATTGCAGTGCCATGGTTCTATCAATAAACACCGCCCAGCTTTTTTCCATATGAGATAAATCCGGCGCAGCGCCCACTAAAGCACGATAAGGGCTACCGAGTAATTCAATTTCACGCAGTAACTGACGATCGAGTAAACGGTTTTGACTGGGGCTAAGGAGCATAGCGGTAGGATTATGAGCGGTAATAATAGCAAAAGAAAAATTACTGGATAATGATTGAGTTAGCAAAAATAACGGTGATTGGTAACATTGCCATAAATCTTGAGTCGTGTAGTCCATTGGTTGTCTAATCGAAAATTTAACCCAAATTAGTGTAGCAGACAGAATATAAAACCTAAAGAGGTGTGAGCGAGCTCACAGGAACACATGTCACATTAGTTAAACTAATCAATAGCTAAAGTAAATATCATGCTAAAATTCAGTACACGTCTAAAATTTGTTAACATTTCATTTGTTAACAAATGACTAAAACGAGTACAATGCACGTACTGGTGAGTTGAAGCAGATTACGCAAGGTGTTTAAGCTTTAATACAGTTTGTTACATATATCGCTTCGGATAATACAAACTGGTCGAGCATCTGTCTAAATATGTTCTACATTTAATTTATCATTTAAACATTTTAAAAAAACAATAGTTAAGGAACTTATTCTAACTATTGCTTATCGAAGTTGGTACTGATTACGTTTTCTCGTATTACACTTAATACGTGCTTTAATCTGCATCCTAACGTGTCGTCGTAACGATTTCCTTTAGAACACTAAAATAGTTCAAGGAAGTATCAATGCTTTTATGAATATAAGAGCCCGAAGTAAGTTGCTCTTATTGGTTAGTATAAACTTGTTATAATGTAGGTAAATAATATGCAAAATCCGCACATTCTGATCGTTGAAGACGAAGCCGTTACCCGTAACACGCTGAGAAGTATTTTCGAGGCAGAAGGGTATGTGGTAACAGAGGCCAATGATGGCGCAGAAATGCATAAGGCTATGCAAGAGAACAAAATTAACTTAGTTGTTATGGACATTAACTTACCAGGTAAAAATGGCTTATTGTTAGCGCGTGAATTACGCGAAATCAACAACATAGGTCTAATTTTCCTGACAGGTCGTGATAACGAAGTCGACAAAATCCTTGGACTTGAAATTGGCGCGGACGATTATATTACCAAGCCGTTCAATCCACGTGAATTGACGATTCGTGCTCGTAACCTTCTGACTCGCGTCAACAGCGCTGGCGCCGAAGTAGAAGAAAAGAGCTCAGTAGAATACTATCGCTTCAATGATTGGAGCCTAGAGATCAACAGCCGTTCATTAGTCAGCCCACAGGGTGAATCTTACAAACTGCCACGTAGCGAATTCCGCGCTATGCTGCACTTTGTTGAGAACCCAGGCAAAATTCTGACCCGTGCTGATCTACTGATGAAAATGACTGGCCGTGAGCTTAAGCCACACGACCGTACCGTTGACGTGACGATTCGTCGTATCCGTAAGCATTTTGAAAGCTTGCCAGATACGCCAGAAATCATCGCGACTATTCACGGTGAAGGCTATCGTTTCTGCGGTAACTTAGAAGCTTAATCGGCCTCGAAGCGACAAGAAACAACAGTCGATTCGATAAGAATTGACTCATAAAAAAACCAGATCCTAGGATCTGGTTTTTTTATAGCTGCTTTTTTATACCTACTATTTTGTGTTTTTCAGCTGTCTATCGAGAAAGTCAGCCAGTGAATGATATAAATGGTTACGCACTTTCTCGCCGCGCATTGAATGTTTAGATCCCGGATAATCGATCATCTGGAATAATTTACCTTCATCCTGTAGCGCTTTATAAACCCGAGTACTGTTTTCAAACAACACGTTATCATCAGCCATACCGTGATACATCAAGAGACCCGCTTGATAGTTTTTCACGTAGGGGAACACGCTACTGGCTTCATATCCCTTTTCATTACTATCGGGATGAGCTAAATAACGCTCAGTATAATGGGTATCATACAAACGCCAGTCGGTTACAGGCGCGCCCGAAATCGCCGCTTTAAAGTAATCTGGCGCCTTAAATAAACTCATCAAGGCCATATAACCACCATAACTGTGGCCGTAAATCGCCACATTGTCGGCATCAACAAAAGCTAGGCTACGTAAATAGTCCACACCCACTTTTTGATCGTTCACTTCGGCTTCGCCTAAATGACGGTAGATCACTTGCTCGAACTGAGTGCCTCTGTGAGCGCTGCCACGGTTATCTAATTGAAACACCACATAACCTTGCTGCACTAAGTATTGAGTAAAGTAGTCCTGCTCGCTCCAACTGTTAGTGACTAATTGTGCGTGTGGCCCACCGTAAACCCGCACTACAACAGGGTATTTCTTACTCGCGTCAAAGGAAATCGGTTTAAATAAACGGGTTTGTAGCATTTGGCCATCTTCGGCTTTGAGCTCACCAAATTGAGGGATTTGCCACAGCCCCGCATAGTCATACAAAGGGTGGCCTTGCTTAACGGCATTTTGCTCAACCCATGCTAGTTGTTGCCCTTTATCACCGTGTAAGCTAATTTGCGGAGGTTGGGATAAGCTATTGAAATAATCTAGATAGACACTTTGATTATCGGCAAAAACCGGATCATGCATCCCCGCTTGCGTGCTCACGCGCTCAACTTTTCCGCCCGCTAAAGGTACACGATAAAGCTGTTTCTCGATTGGCGTATCTTTACGCCCCGTGAAATACACCCAGCCTGCGGTTTCATCTATGTATTCGAGCTCATCAACTGCCCACTCGCCTTTAGTCAATTGCGTTTTGAGCTGACCTTTTAAATCAAACAAATACAAATGATTAAAGCCGTCGCGTTCCGACGCCCAAATAAAAGCTGCTTGCTGCTTTAAAAAGTGCAGATCATTATTGAGATTAACCCAAGCGTCACTGCGCTCTTTAACTAAGGTTTTCGGCTTAGTCAAAGCATCTAAAGCTACTAGCTGTAAATCTAATTTATGTTGGTCGCGGCTCTGCCACTGAAACGACAAATGCTTGCTATCGGGCAGCCAATTAACGCGCGGCAGATAAATGTCTTTGCTGTTATCTTCGCTATTATCTTCGCGCAGGGTCACCCAATTAATGGCTTTATCCTTTAACGTGACCACAGCTAAGGTAATCTCGACGTTGGCTTTACCAGCATAGGGATAACGCTGCTCGGTGAGCTTAATGCCGTCGGCATAAATTTCGTTACGCGTCACTTGCTCGACGCCAGACTCATCGATACGGGTGAAGGCAATGGCCGATTCATCGGGCGCCCACCAATAACCCGTCATGCGATCCATTTCTTCTTGAGCAACAAACTCAGCCATCGCATTTTTAATCGCCCCGCCGCCATCGGTCGTTAGCGCTTGCAGCTTTTTACTTGCCAGATCTAACACATACAGATTTTGATCGCGCACAAAAGAAACAAAGTTGCCCTTAGGTGACAGCCGTGCGTCAGTAGCAAAACCTTCACCAATCGGTAATTGAGTCACGCTGCTGTCAACGAGGGAAAAGTAATACAGATTGCCAGAAGCGGGAATTAATAATGCTTTACTATCATCGGCCCAAAAGTACTCCATAATGCCATCGCCATAAATGCGTTGGCGCTCGCGGCGCGCTTTTTCTTCATCGGATAATTCATTGATAGCAAGTTTATCGGCACTTAATAGCAAACTCGACTCACCGGTTTTGACCTCCATTTGCCATAAGTCGTAAAAATTTTGGTTATCTTTACGACCAGCAAGATAGGTGACGCGCTGACCGTCGGGTGACAATTTTAAGCCCCGAGGGCTACTGCCCGCTAATGCAGGCGATGCATTCATGCGCTCAATCGTCAGTGGTTGTTTACCGCCTTCTATAGCAAAAGCGGGCGTCAGAGTTGAAATCAAAGTGGTTGAAGCGATTGCAGTTGAAACCATAGCGACCTGAGTAGTTATTCGTAGAGGAGCGCTTAACTTAAACGCTTGCTTGAGGGACCAAGTTAATCCATTTTTAGTCATTATTATCCCTTGGATACATAATCGCCTAACAAGGTAGCGATTAAAAACAAGCCGACATTGTGCCAGAGGCCACCTCAAAATAGAAATAGCATATAACAGCACTGAAATTGTTGACTAACTGGGTTATCATTCGCGGCAAATAACGAAATTGACCTCATTGTTGAACCTCTAAAGGACATAACATGCAGACTCTGACCCAGCACCTGACCTCACAGGCAGTGAACGATTCCCTCTCTCAGTTAATTTTAACCTTAGCCGACACCTCAAAAGCCATTAGCCACGCCGTTCGTCACGGTGCACTTGCGGGCGTTTTAGGTGCGACTGAGCAAGAAAACGTCCAAGGTGAAACCCAGAAAAAACTGGATATCATCACTAACGACATGCTCAAAGATGCCTTAAAAGCTGACGGTACAGTACGTGGTTTAGCGTCGGAAGAAGAAGATCATGTGGTTGAAGTTAGCAAAGGTGGTCAGTATTTAGTGTGTTTCGATCCGCTAGATGGTTCATCTAATATCGATATTAACTCGTTAGTCGGTACGATATTCTCTGTCCTGCCCGCCCCTGCTGGCGAACTAACTGAAACCAGTTTTTTACAATCTGGCCGCGCGCAATTAGCCGCAGGTTATGTACTTTATGGCCCATCGACCATGCTGGCATTAACCACAGGTCAGGGCGTGCAACTGTTTACATTGCACCCAGAAACCAATGAGTTTTTACTGACTGACGCCGCCATGAGCATTAGCCCAGACACCGCCGAATTTGCCATTAACATGTCAAATCAACGTTTTTGGGAAGCGCCAATGCAAACCTATATTGCCGATTTACTGCTCGGTAAAATTGGCCCGCGCGAAAAGTCATTCAACATGCGCTGGATTGCCGCCATGGTCGGCGACGTGCACCGCGTACTATCACGCGGTGGTATTTTCACTTACCCCACCGACAATAAAGACTCTAAAAAACCGTACAAACTGCGCTTAATGTACGAAGCCAATCCCATGGCCTTCTTAGTTGAACAAGCAGGCGGTAAAGCGTCAACCGGTTATGAAACCATTTTAGACATTATCCCAACACAAATTCACCAACGTGTAGCCGTTATCCTCGGCAGCAGCAACGAAGTCGACGCTTGCCTGAGCTATCATGGTTTAGACTACAGTGAAGAGCCAAATATAGAGTAGGCCGAATCGCTTAGCTTCTGATTTTTAGAATAAAAAGCCACTTATCACAGTGGCTTTTTACTTGGCTTATTGTTTCAAGCATCGAAAACAAATTCACATTGCTACTCCAGTGACACGCCATTAACTCATCCCTGAGGGCTCGACGACGGCATCCCTGCCGTCAACGGTCACTTTCATACCAATGTAAATTCGTTAGGATGAGTGCACAATTTAACTTGGCATCCATGCCACGGACGGTCACTTACATGACAGAGCTTAATCCAGTTAAGCCCTGCGTATATCTAATAGCCAGTAATGCCTGCCCCAGCGTTCACGCCTAACTATTTTTGTCTTTATCTTTGAACGGCAAAGTGGGTATTATGAGGCTGATTATTATCAAGTTATGAATGGATGCTGTTGATAAATGATTCTAAAAACCAAATCACTTCAAAATACCCAAACACCACAGGCTATTGCGGGTCAAAAACAAGAACAGGACATTGCCTTCTATTTACGTCGCGCCTTCAAAGATCATCCTGAAGTTTTGGTCATCAATGATTTTCGATTCGCCTTTAACGGCGAAAAAGCGCAAATTGATCACCTAATTATTTACCCCTACGGCTTTGTTTTAATTGAATCTAAAAGCATAAAAGGCCATGTAGAAGTCAACCAACAGGGTGAATGGTCTCGCAGTCACGGAAGTAAATGGTTTGGTATGCCATCCCCAATCAAGCAAGTTGAACTACAACAAGCACTGCTTAAAGAAATGCTAAAACAACATAGAAGTGAAATTCTAGGAAAATTACTTGGTATAAAACAACAAAGCTTTGGCATGCGTTGCTGGGACCATGTGTGCGCGGTATCAAGTGATGCGGTAATCAACAGAGATACTATGCCAACGGCCATTTCTGAGTTGTTAGTTAAAACAGAGTTTTTAGTCGATAAACTTGAAAAAATCATGAATCTTAAAAGTAAGTTCATGCGCATTATAAATGTAAGCGACACCCGCCCCGACTTTAATCAACAAGAACTCAATTCCATTACCAAGTTCTTAATCGATCGACATATAGATCCACATCAATCAACGAGTGAAATAACGCTCGCGCAGACACAACAAATCAGAGAACCTATCGCACACTTTGAAGTTAACAAAGCAGTTAAAGCTAAAACCCCTGCAATAACTCAATCTGTCACACACAGCATTCTTAGCTGTAAACATTGCGGAGAATTAACAAACTACACCCCAATGTACGGTAAGTTTGGTTACTACATCAAATGCAACCAATGCACTAAAAACACGCCAATGAAACAAGCCTGCCCACAGTGCCAAAGCAAAAATATCAACATACAAAAACGCAGCCAAAGCTATACCCTCACCTGCCAAGATTGCAGTCATAGCTCACAGGTGATTTAAAAATTGGCGAAAATTTGGTCTAAGTTGCATAGCTTCAAATAAAGGTTAGATCTATGAAAATAGAATAAACAGAGATTCGTGCGTGTCCCAGCTTTCGCACGCCGAATACAAGAATGATGTAACAGATTCGAAAATATAATGATAAGTAAAAGGAAATATTTGATGGCTGAAAATGTAGCTACAGTTCAGAACGTTATTACAGAATGTATCGTACACAAGCTAATAAAAAAACAACACGTCAAAGGCGCTGACAAGGAATTACGCGAAACATTGTTACCAGTAAACAGGTCAGTGCAAAGGTTAGTGGACCACCTTTACAACCTTTACTCAGGTAGCACAGGTAAAGCATTTGGGTGTTTCGAACCAGATGAGGATGAGTACCCCGTACAGCGATACATTCGACAACACACCCAAGAAGCTAAGTACGACTTTAAAACGTTATCGGAAAAACTAATGGTACGCTTAGCCAATAAAGCGGGAGAAGAACTATTAGCAACGGGAGGTTATGTACTTTTTGCAAAAATTAGCGTCGGCGATGTTCATTATTTGCTAGTAGCAATTGTTACTGAAACAGTAGGTACAGCTATTACAGATGGCCTAGATGTTATTGACAGTGTTCATCTTGATTTAAGTCACTTACGTGTTGCTGGTCGCATAGACTTGAATGCTTGGCAAACTGGGGGGGAGCGTTACATTAGTTTTCTCAAGGGACGAAGTGATATCGCTGATTACTTTAAAGTATTTATTGGTTGCAACGACATATTAAAACCACTTGTTGAGACTCAGAAGCTCGTTACAGCATTAGATACTTTTGCAACCGAGCAACAGATGGGAGTCGAGTCTAGAGGGGAGTTTTTGGAAAGAGCTCATCAATTTATAATTCAGTTACCCAAAAATACTCCCCTCAGCTTGACTGCTCTGGCCAATCACTGTTGGCCTGACGCTCCCTCTGCGCTTACAGCTACTTTATCGCGCGAAGAGTTTAGTTTGTCAGATGGATTTGTCCCTGATCGACGAGCAGCAAAAGGATTGGTAAACTTCGAAGGTAAATCTAAGTTCTGGAAGCTAAATTTTTCAAGAACTGCAATCAAAAATGGCGATGTCGAATATGACCATAAAAATCAAAGAATTATACTAACAAACATTCCTGATGACTTAAGAGAAGAACTATTAGCTGAAACAGCTGAAAATGAAGACGATGAATCTTAAGACACTTAGTAAACTATACAAAAATGTTGAACTTTTCGATGGCAGAAAAGGATACTTTACTGCGGCTGATACGGGAGAATTAGAGCTACTCCAATCAGCCTTAGCAGACTCAACTAATACAGGTGTACATCTCCTTCAAGCTTTTGATATCGAACAGTTAACGGTCGGTACTAGAGTTGAACTGGAGCTATCAGACCCAAGAACAGGACTTGGGCTTCTAGCTGATAGCTTTGACGATGTGTTGCAATTCCGAAAAGGTAAAATCCAAAAATCCCGATTCTACTTAATTGAAAATGCTTGGTACTCTGAAGATGAAAATGGCCCTGCAATAGTCGATAAATATCTTTCTGTATTGAAATTAGTTGAGCTACTGGGACTTGTTGCGGCTTATCTGGACAAAGATACACAGCAATTGGTATTTGTTAATAACGGTAAATTTATTTTGCCCGTTCAATATGTGACTAACGATATTGAACAAATTAATCAGGATTCTTTATCTAATTTGATGAGCTTTTTTGAGAGTCCTATCCACAAAGAGCAGAAGTTAAAAATTCTTGAAAAAGTTATATGCAAAAAGTACAAAAAAACCACAGAGTGTACTGGTCAACCCAAACAGGACACTTTTAGTTGAGAATTTTCAAACTCTACCGGTGACAGATTGTCATTAGCAGAATGAAGTCGCTCCAAGTTGTAATATTTCATGTAAGCCGTCACATCTTGCTTCATAAACTCCCTTGTTGGTTGATTAACTTTAAAAATCCAATCGTGTTTTAAGCTGCCAAAGAATCGCTCGACAACGGCATTATCCCAACACGCTCCCACATCACCCATGCTGGCTCGGATACCATAGCTCAATAGCAGCCTACCGAATTGCTTACTGGTATATTGCGAGCCTCGGTCACTGTGGAATACCAGCCCTCGCGCTGGTTGGCGCAGGTTGTAGGCTTTTATTAATGCCTTGGATATCAAATCCGTGGTCATGCGTTTGTCTATGTGCCATCCCACAATCCGGCGTGAATATAAATCCATCACCACAGCCAAATACATCCAGCCTTCACCCGTCTTTAAATAG
>NZ_JAKILU010000006.1 GCF_023283485.1 Shewanella glacialipiscicola | reverse complement strand
GCTTTAGCGGCTATGACGACATTGTTGAGCAGTGTTCCATCGCATGGAATAGCTTCATAGAGAATAAAGAAAGGGTGAGTAAATTGTGCTCCAGACGATGGGCAATACTGACCAGTTAATTAATATAAATAGTATAAAATAATGCAACAGTGGTTTTCAGTGAGTTTAGGTGATGCTTTACTCGCGCAGGCGAAGTTATCGATGCTTGAGCAATATTTATCAGATTGCTATGAACAAGCTGAAAAATCGCCGAATATGTCAGCGTTATATCGACATGAGTCAACAGGAGTGCACTGTCATGTGAGTGTGTTTTTAACTGCGCCGTTGCAGCAAAGGGCCAAATTAGATAATGCTGTAGCGTGCCATAAAATAAATACGGATAATATGAGTTACTTAGCTGGGTATAACGTTTTGCCTAATATGGACTTTTAATAAAGGAATAGCGTAGGTTTGATGCAACCTAAATACGGCGCTTTGAGTGTTTTGATGATTGTTTGCTGCTATTGATATCTAATGATGTAAATATCTAATGATGTAGATATCTATGCTGACTACATCATTAGGTAGAGAGTGACATAATAAATAAGCGACACAATAAAAAAACGCGCCGAGGCGCATTTTTAGCTCAAGACAGCTGCTATAGCAGCCGTTTTAAACCGTGCTTAAAAGTTTGCAGTACGTGGAGCACGTGGGAATGGAATAACATCACGAATGTTGTTAACGCCAGTCACATAAGACACTAAGCGCTCAAACCCTAGACCAAAACCAGCATGTGGCACTGTGCCATAACGGCGAAGGTCGCGATACCACCAGTAATCTTCTTTGCTTAAACCCATCTCTTCAAGGCGTGCATCGAGCATGTCTAAACGTTCTTCACGTTGAGACCCCCCGATGATTTCACCAATGCCTGGGGCTAATACGTCCATAGCAGCAACAGTTTTACCATCTTCGTTTAAGCGCATGTAGAAGGCTTTAATGTCTTTCGGGTAGTTTTTAACAACTACTGGCGCTTTAAAGTGTTCTTCAGCTAAGTAACGCTCATGCTCAGAAGACAAATCAATCCCCCAAGACACTGGGAATTCAAAGGTTTTGCCACATTTCTGTAAAATCTCAACGGCTTCGGTGTAATCTACTTGCGCAAAATCGCTTGATACGAAAGATTGCAGACGTTCGATGACGGTTTTATCAACGTGTTGATTGAAAAACTCTAAATCGTCCATGCGCTCAGCTAATACTGCCTTAAAGGCATACTTGAGCATAGCTTCAGCTAAACCGGCGATATCGTTTAGGGTAGCGAAAGCGACTTCAGGTTCAACCATCCAAAATTCAGCTAAGTGGCGGCTGGTGTTTGAGTTTTCTGCACGGAAAGTCGGGCCAAAAGTATAGATTTTTGACAGTGCACTGGCGTAGGTTTCGCCATTTAGCTGGCCTGATACGGTTAAGAAAGCCTCTTTACCAAAAAAGTCTTTGTCGTAATCGACTTTGCCATCGCTAGTTCGAGGCAGGTTTTCCATATCTAAGGTCGATACGCGGAACATTTCACCAGCGCCTTCAGTATCTGATGCGGTAATCAGTGGCGTAGATACCCAAATAAAGCCTTCTTCGTGGTAGAAACGGTGAATCGCTTGCGATAAACAGTTACGCACACGGGCCACGGCGCCAATCAAGTTAGTGCGTGGACGCAAGTGCGCCAATTCACGTAAATGTTCAACCGAATGACGCTTAGCGGCCATTGGGTAAGTGTCTGGATCGTCCACCCAACCCGCGACTTCAAGTGCGGTGACTTGCAGTTCAAATGCTTGGCCAGCGCCTGGAGATTCAACCACAGCGCCCGTCATCACGACAGAGCAACCAGCAGTGAGCTTTAATACTTCGTTGTCGTAATTATCTAAGCTATTGGGCACGACACCTTGGATAGGATTAAAGCAGGAGCCATCATAAACAGCTAAAAAAGAGATGCCGGCTTTAGAGTCACGACGAGTTCTAACCCAGCCACGTACAGTGACTATTGAACCGACGGCGTGCTCACCTTTAAATACAGATGCGACAGATGCGATGCTCATTGTTACTTAATTCTCCAACGAAACGTTTTATATGAAAATTTTGGAGGTTTATATTACCTTGCTGGTGGCTTTTCTCAAGCTGAAAAAGGTATCCTGAGTCTAATAATATCGATATTTAATGATTAAAGTGTGTCAAACGGTGGGAGGTGGTATGCGCAAGACCAGAATATTTCAAATAATCCTCGCGACCTTATCCATTTTAGGCTGGGCAATTGCCGTCTATGCATTATTGGTTTTTGGTGAGGCGAGGCCAGATCGTGAGGTCGGCGCCTATTTGGCCCGTGGCGCCACGTTCAGATTGGATTGGGACCCACATGAAACTCAATTACTGGTGTATCTAATTTGGGCTTGTGGTGCGATAAGTTTGATCAGCTTGGCATTTAACTATTATGTGGCGCATCACAGTAAATTAGGATTTTGGTTTAACATCCCTATGCTACTGCTCACCTCTGTGGTTGCGGGTTTGTATGTGCATTTGATGATTTAAATTGGAATTTATCTGCATGTAGCCAGCATCAAATGAAGTCGGCTGGGATACTCAATTGACGACATAAGTGGTCAATGATGGCAGCGGTAGCGCCCCAAATAAATCGTTGTTGATAGGGCATAACATGCACACTGTAATAATGCCCTTGCCGTAAAAAGAATTTTTGATGGCGATGACTAGGGTCAATAAAAAAGCTTAAAGGCACAGTAAAACAATCGGCGACTTCACCGGGGTCGAGCTTCAAAACGAAGGTTTGTTTGACAATGCCGACCACGGGTGTTATTTCAAACCCAGTAAAGGTATTATAGGGCGGAAATGTACCCAAAACGTCCACGTTATTCCTTGATAACCCAATTTCTTCTTCTGCTTCTCGCAATGCGGCCGCAATGGCATTGACATCCTCCGGCTCTATTTTTCCGCCAGGAAAGCTGACCTGCCCAGGGTGAGCGCGTAGATGCATGGGTCTTTGGGTTAAAATAAGATGCAATTCTCCGCCAATATCTTGCAGTGCAATTAAGACTGCAGCTTTGCGTAACCCAATATGTGGGAAGGCTGCGGGATCTTGCAGGGCTAAAGAATGCAAATTAAATCTGAGTCTAAACTCTGCAATTTCCATCGATATTTCCGTTAATTATGGCGTATTAACACTTAAGGGGCTTTATAAGCCTTTGCCCAGCAAAGGTAAAATCTGGCTTACTTTGTCAAAGCTTTCTTGGTACTCAGCATCTACATTCGAGTCGGCTACAATACCGCCGCCCGCCCAGCAATAAAGTTTACCGCCCTCGGCGATTAGTGTGCGAATGGTGATACTGGTATCCATTTGCCCATCTTGGCTTAAATATCCCATAGAACCACAATATAAACTTCGCCGCGACGGTTCCAGCTCTTCGATAATTTCCATGGCGCGAATTTTCGGTGCACCGGTAATTGAACCGCCAGGGAACGCTGCGCGCAGTAAATCACTGGCACAGTATTTAGCATCTAGCTTAGCCGTCACTGTGCTAACAAGGTGATGCACAGCGGGAAAGCTTTCAATCTGAAATAGATGCGGTACACGTACCGAACCTGCGGCTGCCACTTTACCAATATCATTACGCAGTAAATCGACAATCATCACGTTTTCGGCGCGATCCTTTGGCGAACAGGCAAGGGTGTTGGCGGCTTGAATATCAAGCTCAAGATCACTATGGCGCGGCAAGGTGCCTTTGATGGGTTTGGTTTGAATATCAACGCCGCGAAGTTGAATAAAACGCTCAGGTGAAATCGATAAAATCGCATTTTGCGGTAAGCGCATAAAGGCCGAGAAGGGCGCTTTATTGGCATTACGCAGTTGGCAATACGCTAGCCATTCATCGCCATGATAACCAGCTTCAAATCTTTGGGTTAAATTTATTTGATAGCAATCGCCGCTGTGCAAATAGGCTTGTACTGCGTTAAATTTGTCCGTGTATTGGGCTTTATTGATTTGAGTAACCCATGGACTGGTAAGTGTAAATGTGGCGGAATTTCGCTTTTTAACTATTTTTGCTTGAATATTTTTCAACTCAATTTCAAGGGCTGCTTCCCCTAAATAATGCAGCAAATGCCAACATTGAGCTTGGTAATCAAAAACCAGCGCCCAGTCATAAAAGCCAATATTCATCTCTGGCAGCTGTATATCTTGCTTTGCCGTTGCTGGCAGAGATTCAATACGGCGGCCTAAATCGTAGCTAAAGCTGCCCATGGCGCCGCCACTAAAGGGCAGATTACATTCAAAAGATTTTGCATACCAATGGCTTAATAAAGTGTTGAGCAGGTCGAAGGGATCACGGTTTGGCTCTATTGCCTCGGGTATGCTCAAGTTTTTATCGATAAGCTTGATATCGCTTTGCTCGCCTTGAGTGACTAACGTGGCGATGGGATTGGCGCAAATAATATCGAACCTGGCGTCTTGATGCGGCGCGTTCGCTGAATCCAACAGGATTGCCCAAGTGTCACCAGCAAAGTGTTCAAAAAGTGCCGTGGTGCTTAATGTCCAGTCAAGTTGGCGTGATGCAAGCTGTGTTGACGCCCTAATTGCCATCGATTAACCCTATCTAAAATGTGATGTAGCCCAAAAAGATGTGAAAGAGTATCATATTGACCCAGAAAGAATTAAACAAAAACAAGTCAGGCCACATAGGCTGCTGGAGCGCTCCTACTATGTCAACTCACCATAAAACTTCTGAAAACGCTGTGATTAAACAAGCCGACTTTATTGAAAGTGTGGCAGATGCCCTGCAATACATCTCTTATTACCATCCAAAGGATTTTGTCGATGCCATGAGCGCAGCTTATGAGCGTGAGCAAAGTGCTGCGGCAAAGGATGCAATTGCGCAAATTTTAATTAACTCACGTATGTCGGCCGAAGGTAAACGTCCTTTGTGCCAAGATACGGGAATTGTGACTGCTTTTGTTAAAGTAGGCATGGCTGTTCAATGGGACAAAACCGATATGACCATTCAGGAAATGGTCGACGAAGGTGTTCGTCGTGCTTATACCAATCCTGATAACCCATTACGTGCATCGATTGTGTCAGATCCTGCCGGTAGCCGTAAAAATACCAAAGATAACACGCCGTCTGTGGTGCATATCGATATGGTGCAAGGCAATCACATTGAAGTTGCCATTGCGGCCAAAGGAGGCGGCAGTGAAAACAAAGCAAAAATGGCAATGTTAAACCCATCAGACGATGTTGCCGCTTGGGTTGAAAAAACGTTGCCAACGATGGGCGCGGGTTGGTGTCCACCGGGCATGCTTGGCATCGGTATTGGTGGCACGGCAGAAAAAGCCGCTGTATTAGCCAAAGAAGCACTGATGGAAAGCGTTGATATCCATGAGTTAATTGCTCGCGGCGCCCAAACTACCGAAGAAAAGTTGCGTTTAGATATTTTTGAGCGTGCTAACAATTTAGGTATTGGTGCTCAGGGACTTGGCGGTTTAACCACAGTGTTAGATGTTAAAATCAAATCGGCGCCAACCCATGCGGCCTCAAAGCCTGTGGTAATGATCCCTAACTGCGCGGCTACTCGCCACGTGCACTTTCATTTAGACGGCTCAGGCCCCGCTGATTTAACGCCGCCATCACTGGCAGATTGGCCAGAAATTACCCGTGAAGTGGGTGATGATGTGCGCCGCGTTAACTTAGATACTGTTACGCAAGCGGATATCGAACAGTGGCAGAGCGGTGAAACCATTCTGCTGAGCGGTAAAATGCTCACTGGTCGCGATGCTGCCCATAAGCGCATTCAAAGTCTGATTGAAAGTGGCGAAGGTCTGCCAGAAGGCGTGGACTTTACGGGTAAGTTTATCTACTACGTTGGCCCAGTTGACCCAGTTGGCAGCGAAGTTGTGGGTCCTGCGGGCCCAACAACCGCAACCCGTATGGATAAATTCACTGACTTAATGTTAGAAAAAACCGGCCTAATGGGCATGATAGGTAAAGCTGAGCGCGGCCCTGCGACGGTTGAGTCTATCAAAAAGCACAAAGCGGTTTATCTGATGGCAGTTGGCGGCGCGGCGTATTTAGTGTCTAAAGCGATTAAACATTCGCGCGTAGTGGCCTTTGCTGATTTAGGCATGGAAGCGATTTACGAGTTTGATGTGCAAGATATGCCAGTGACTGTAGCAGTGGATTCAAATGGCGTTAATGCCCACGAAACCGGTCCAGCCATTTGGAAAGTCAATATCGCTAACGCTAAAGCGAAAGCCTAAGCCATAGTGCTCGGTAGGCTTTAGTCAGTTGAGTAAGGCGGTTTTTAAAGCATTTTGCTTTAATTTATGCAGTGATATCTGTAGGTGTGCTGAATAAATGCGCTACTGACATTTTGTCACAAAAAAATACGCTCAGGTTTGCCATTTGGCTTGCTTGAGCGTTTTTGTTTCGATAGTGTGGCAAGCTTATCTTCGAAAGATACGATTTAAGATCGTTTTTAACATGCGTTTGATTGCGACGACTACAACAATAGCAATGACGGATGCAACTCTCGAACCTGTTTAACAAAAGACGGATATAACAATGAAAATAGCTCCTCTCCTACTGGCACTTGGCGCCGCAGGATTAACGTTATCAGCTCATGCGGCCGATCCAACGCCTTTTACTGTGCAGCAGTTGCTTAAACTCAATAAAATGCATTCTGCGACAGTGTCCCACGATGGCACTAAATTAGTTTATGGTCTTAAAACGGTAAACGATAAAGGAGAGGGCAGTTCTGATCTGTATCTATTGGATTTGACTGACACCAAAGCAAAGCCGCTGCAATTAACCTCGGCTGCAGGCACTGAACATGATGTCAGTTTTGCCACCGACGACAAATCGATTTATTTCCTTGCAAGTCGTAATGGTTCAAGCCAACTATTTCAATTGCCACTTACTGGCGGTGAAGCGGTGCAAGCTTCTGACTTACCACTGGATATTGATGGTTACAAATTATCAAACGATGGTAAACAAGTTGTGCTCAGTATGCGCGTATTCCCTGAGTGCAAAGATTTAGCCTGCTCAAAGACTAAATTTACCGCAGAATCTGAGCGTAAATCGACAGGGCGTGAATACAAACAGTTAATGGTTCGCCATTGGGATACTTGGGGAGATCATGCCCGTAACCACTTATTTGTTGGCGCACTTAATGGTGAAAAACTTACTCAGGTTGTAGATGTCACTCAAGGGTTAGACACTGAAACGCCGCCAAAACCTTTCTCAGGCATGGAAGAAGTAACCTTCACTCCAGACGGTAAATTTATTGTTTATAGCGCCAAAGCGCCAAGCAAAGATCAAGCTTGGACCACAAACTATGATTTGTGGCAAGTGCCGGTCACGGGCGGCGTCGCCACTAATTTAACTCCAGACAATCTCGCATGGGATGCACAGCCAACGTTTTCGAGCGATGGTCGTTATATGGCCTACTTAGCGATGAAGAAGCCAGGTTTTGAAGCCGATCGTTACGGCATTATGCTGCGCGATACGAGCACTGGCCAAACTAAAGAAGTGGCGCCATTGTGGGATCGCAGCCCAAGTTCACTGATGTTTGCTCCGGACAACCGTACTTTATATGTGACGGCACAGGACTTGGGCCAAGTATCTATTTTCCAAGTTAATACCCAATTTGGTGATGTGCGATCAGTCTATAGTGATGGTACCAATAGCTTACTCGCGGTCACTAACGATGAACTGATTTTTGACAATAAAACCTTAGTTGAGCCGGGCGATCTCTACAGTATCACCACCGATGGTGAAGGCCTTAAGCGATTGACCGAAGTGAACAAAGACAAATTGGCCGAAATCAAGTTCGGTAAGTTTGAACAGTTCAGCTTTAAGGGTTGGAATAACGAAGACGTTTATGGTTACTGGATCAAACCGGCTAACTTCCAAGAAGGAAAAAAATACCCGATTGCCTACTTAGTGCATGGCGGCCCGCAGGGTTCATTTGGTAATGCCTTTAGTGGTCGTTGGAACGCGCAGTTATGGGCGGGAGCGGGTTATGGCGTGGTGATGGTAGATTTCCACGGTTCTACTGGTTACGGCCAAGCCTTTACCGATTCGATTACTCACGATTGGGGCGGTAAACCTTTAGAGGATTTGCAAAAAGGCCTAGCGGCTGTGAGTCAACAACAAAAATGGCTTGACCCGCAAAATGCCTGTGCACTTGGTGGTTCTTACGGCGGCTACATGATGAACTGGATCCAAGGCAATTGGAGCGACGGTTTTAAGTGTCTTGTTGATCACGCGGGTCTGTTCGATATGCGCTCTATGTACCATGTGACCGAAGAGTTATGGTTCGCTGAGCACGAATTTGGCGGTACTTACTCAGATAACAAAGCGTTATATGAAAAGTTTAACCCAGTGAATTATGTTGAAAACTGGAAAACGCCTATGTTGGTTATCCATGGTGAAAAGGATTTCCGAGTCCCTTATGATCAAGGTTTAGCTGCATTTAGCTTTATGCAGCGTAAAGGTATTCCATCGGAATTATTGATTTTCCCAGATGAAAACCACTGGATCTTAAAACCTGAAAACTTAGAACAGTGGTACGCTAATGTCTTAGGTTGGATGGACCGCTGGACTAAGCAATGATAGTTGTAGCAGTAATAGACACCGCACTCGCCCTGATTGATGATTTATCACGGGCGCTGCGTTTAAAGGGTTAAGTGCAATTAAAAGTTTTTAAATCAAGTGTCTTAAAAAGCCAGGACTCTGTTCTGGCTTTTTATTGTGTTTTATAAACAGGATGTCAGCGTATTTTAATACTGTTCTGGCTTTAAGCTAAGTGCACTTGTTTACCACAGCAACACGATCTAACTTTATTCAGTCAAATAGAACTAAAAAATAGAGGAAACATGGCAAATTTAACGTTTTATCCCATCGGCACCGCAGGCGAAAAATGGGGCGAAGCTGAAAAAGCCGCATGGCTTGCAAGCACTCAAATCAAGCGTTCATATCAAGATGATGTCGTGACGCCACTAAAGGCAATGCAAGATGAGTTGTCAGCCCTTGGGCTTGGCATAGTGCAATATGGCGCTTTATCGATTAATGCAGAGCGTTACCCATTGCTGGCGGTAAAGAGCCTACAGTTTGACTCGCAAAAACCAACGGTATTAGTGACAGGCGGCGTGCACGGTTACGAGACTAGCGGTGTTCATGGCGCATTGGCCTTTTTAACTAACGAAGCGTTGAATTATGTGCAACAGGTCAATTTAGTGGTTGCCGTGTGCGTGAGCCCTTGGGGATATGAGACTATTAACCGTTGGAACCCAAAAGCGATTGATCCAAATCGCTCGTTCTACGCCAATAGCCCAGCTGAAGAATCGGCGGCCTTAATGGCATTAGTCGCTTCAGTTGAACAAGGTTTTGATGTGCATGTGGATTTACATGAAACCACCGACTCAGATGAATCGGAGTTTCGACCAGCATTGTCTGCTCGCGATGGTACTGAGTATGAAAAAGGCACTATTCCAGATGGTTTTTATGTAGTGGGTGATACCGAAAACTCAATTGATGCCTTCCAAAAAGCTATTATTGATGGTGTAAGCAAAGTCACCCACATTGCCCCTGCCGATGAAAAAGGCGAGATTATTGGCTCGACTGTGGTGCAACATGGCGTGATTAACTATCCACTTAAGTCATTAGGGCTTTGCAGTAGCGTGACGGGTTGTATCTATAACACAACTACAGAGGTGTACCCTGATAGCTCAACAGCCACGCCTGCCGAATGTAATCTGGCCCAAGTTGCGGCTATTACTAGCGCCATCGATTATGTGCTGGCGCAGCGTTAGTTGGTTTATGACTTAGTGATTGGCGGTTAATTGATTTATTGATGATTTATCTATAATTTAAATATGCAATAAAAAGCCCTCACTTGAGGGCTTTGTCATTTATGTCGCATCGATTTTGCTTAGCTCGCGCTTAGCACACATATGGACGATTACTTAGTGTTGTCGCTATAGTCACGGCCATAATAGCTATCGAGGAACAGTTGTTTCAGCTCGTTAATCAATGGGTAACGTGGGTTGGCACCGGTACATTGATCATCAAACGCATCTTCGGCTAATTCATCTAACTTGGCGAGGAAATCGGCTTCGTTGACGCCGGCTTCTTGGATAGAAGCAGGAATGCCAATCGTCTTTTTGAGGTGTGTGATTTTCTCAAGCAATTTTTCGACTTTTTGTTCATCCGTTTTTCCGCCTAGTTTCAAGTGATCTGCGATAGCAGCATAACGACACAGGGCTTTTGGCCTGTCGTATTGGCTAAAGGCCGCTTGCTTAGTGGGCAGATCCGTTGCGTTAAAGCGTATGACGTTGTTGATCAGCAACGCATTGGCTAAGCCGTGGGCGAGATGGAACTCGGCGCCCAATTTGTGCGCCATTGAGTGGCAAATCCCGAGGAAAGCATTAGCAAAGGCGATACCTGCAATGGTGGCGCCATTGTGGACTTTTTCACGGGCGACAGGCGATTGCGAGCCTAAATTGTAGGCATCAGGTAAATATTTGCACAGTAAATCGAGGGCTTGCAGGGCTTGGCCGTCGCTGTATTCGTTCGCCATCACGCTGACATAGGCTTCCAATGCGTGGGTCACCGCATCGATACCACCAAAGGCGGTGAGCGATTTAGGCATGTCCATCACTAGATTTGGGTCAACAATTGCCATGTTGGGCGTGAGTTGATAATCGGCAATCGGGTATTTTTTACCGGTTACTTCGTCGGTCACTACGGCAAAAGGTGTGACTTCTGAACCGGTTCCTGAAGTGGTAGGAATCGCCACCATCATGGCTTTAGTGCCCATTTTAGGGAATTTGTAAATACGTTTGCGGATGTCCATAAAACGCATCGCTAAATCGGCAAAATCAACGTCTGGATGTTCGTACATCACCCAAATAATTTTAGCCGCATCCATGGGAGAACCACCGCCTAATGCAATAATCACATCAGGTTTAAAGCTCTGCGCAACCTTAGCGCCTTGGCGCACTATGGCTAAGGTAGGGTCGGCTTCAACATCATAAAAAATCTCAGTTTCAAGGCCTTGAGCTTTTAAAATGCGTATGGTTTCGTCGCAATAACCGTGGTTGAACAAAAATCTGTCGGTGATGATTAAAGCGCGTTTTTTATCGCTCAGTTCTTCAAGCGCAATAGGTAAACTGCCGCGGCGGAAGTAGATAGATGCAGGAAGCTTGTGCCACAACATGTTTTCGGCCCTCTTAGCGACGGTTTTTTTGTTGATTAAATGACTCGGACCAACGTTTTCTGAAATCGAGTTACCGCCCCAAGAACCACAGCCTAATGTGAGCGATGGCGCCAGTTTAAAGTTGTACAGATCGCCAATACCGCCCTGTGAGGCAGGCGTGTTGATCAAAATACGCGCTGTTTTCATTCTAAAACCAAAGGCATGCACACGTTCGGTTTGGGTATCTTGGTCAGTATAAAGTCCTGATGTGTGGCCAATACCGCCCAGCGCCACTAAGGCTTCGGCTTTGTCCATCGCATCGTTAAAGTCGATAGCGCGGTACATGCCAAGTAGCGGTGATAGTTTTTCATGGGCGAAGGCTTCGCTGTCGCTAATATCAGCGACTTCACCAATTAACACCTTAGTCCAGTGCGGCACCTCAAAGCCCGCCATTTGTGCAATATTGGCAGCACTTTGGCCAACGATATCGGCATTTAAGCCGCCATTTTTTAAAATGACGTTCTGCATTGCCGCGGTTTCATCCTTCGATAGCATGTAGCCACCGTGGGAGATAAAGCGCTCTTTTACTTGCTCATAAATACTGTCAACCACAATCACGGCTTGTTCTGACGCACAAACAACGCCGTTATCGAAGGTTTTCGACATGAGAATCGAACTGACCGCGCGTTTGATATCAGCGGTTTCATCAATAACAATGGGCGTATTACCCGCACCTACACCGATGGCAGGCTTGCCAGAAGAGTAGGCGGCTTTCACCATGCCAGGTCCACCGGTTGCAAGAATTAAATTAACCTTAGGATGCGTCATTAATTGGTTCGATAGCGCGACACTGGGTTCATCAATCCAGCCAATAATGTCTTTGGGAGCGCCGGCAGCAATCGCAGCATCCAGCACCAGTTTTGCGGCGGTGGTGGTTGAGGTTTTAGCTCTTGGGTGAGGCGAAAAAATAATCGCATTCCGGGTTTTAAGGCTAATCAGTGCTTTAAATATCGCGGTCGATGTCGGGTTCGTGGTAGGCACGATACCGCAGATGATGCCTACGGGTTCAGCAATGGTAATAGTACCGAAGGTCACATCCTCAGATAAAATCCCGCAGGTTTTTTCATCTTTATACTTGTTATAAATATACTCAGAAGCAAAGTGGTTTTTAATCACTTTATCTTCAACAACACCCATGCGGGTTTCTGCAGCGGCCATTTTAGCCAGCGAAATCCGCGCATCGGCAGCCGCGAGGGCTGCTGCACGAAAAATTTTATCAACTTGCGCTTGGCTGAACGTCGCATACTCGGCCTGTGCTTTGGCCACACGTTCGACCATGAGGTCTAGTTCTTGTGCATTTGTCACTGTCATGATTAACACTCCTAAAAAGATTTAGTGAATAGGCGTATTCACTAAATCCTCTTTGATGGTAAAAAGTTACACAAAAAGTATCGGCAATAGTGTGACCGCATTATCAGAATAGGGCTTATGTGTAATAAAATTACAAAAAATATGATCTATTACGATAACTTTGATTTAAAATTATCAATATTGGATAATTGGAGATAATGCGAATTTGTGGTTTAGCCTAAAAATCTCATTTTTCAGTTATCTGCGGTTAAGATACTATATACACCCTGAAGTTTACTTTGCTGAAAATAGCGTGATGCGCATATAAGGATTGCAACTTGGAGTTAACACTTTACGTTAAGTTTTTTCTTGGCTTGGTAGCCATTATCAATCCCGTTGGTTTATTGCCGGTATTTGTGAGTTTAACCAGCCATCAAACTGAAGCAGAGCGCAATCAAACCGGAAAAGTCGCTAACTTTGCGGTAGTGGTTATCCTGTTAGTTACGATTGTGGCTGGGCAACATATTTTGAATATGTTCAGCATTTCGTTATCAGCCTTTAGGATTGCCGGCGGTAGCCTGATTGCCATTATTGCTATGTCGATGTTGCAAGGTAAATTAGGTGAGGTTAAGCGTAACCAAGAAGAAGACCGCGAGTCTTCAGCGATGGAGTCTGTAGCTGTAGTCCCATTAGCTTTGCCATTAATGGCAGGGCCTGGCGCAATTAGTTCGGTGATCGTGTTTGCGGCGGAACATAATTCATTATCAAATATCATTGCCATGTGTATTACAGTGATTGTGTTTGGTTTAGTGAGCTTTGGTCTGTTTAGAATGGCATCTATAATCTATAAAATCCTTGGTAAAACCGGGATTAACGTGATTACGCGTTTAATGGGATTGCTTATGTTATCTATCGGTATCGAAGTCATTGCCGCGGGTATTAAAGGGCTTTTTCCACAATTATTTAGCTAAATCAACGCAATTAAGCAAACCCTAAAACGGGTTTGCTTTTTATTATTACGACTAAATTTATCGTAACGCCGTTGCCTTAACATAACGGTGTCATCATTTTCCTCACAGATTAACTCCGTCTAAATAGCCTCTATGCACTTGTTTTACTTAGGTCTACTAGCGGCTCATGTATTTTAGATTTAACTTAGATTAAATTAACGCAAGCACATGTTTTTAGGCTATTTAATTTTAACTAAAACAGTATGTATGGGTCGTTCTCAATCCGATCCTATGCTATACATTATTAGGCTCTTATTATGTTCAAATGTGTAATAAAAGGAATAACGCGATGAAATGGCAATGGATTGGTAATCTTAGCTTAAAACAAAAGTTACTCATGGTTGTACTGCCCCCGCTATTGGCGTGTTTTCTTTACGGCGCACTCTTTTTAGTCCAAAAATATGAATACCGTCAGGATTTAAAGCAAGTTGTACAGTTAAGTGAGCTTGCTGTCACAAATAGCAATTTAGTGCATGAAATACAAAAAGAACGCGGTATGAGTGCGGGTTTTATTAGCTCAGGCGGCAAAACTTTTGCAGATAAAATACCCGGTCAAAGAAAAATGACCGACACACAACTTAAGTTGTATCAGTCATTTATTACTGAAAATACTTTACCTGCAGTGTTTGCACCTAAAGTCAGGGAACTCAATACCTTATTGGGGAAACTTACGGTAATTCGCTCGCAAGTTGATAATTTATCGATCAATATTGCCGATGAGGTCGCTTATTATACCGAGGTTAATAACCGTTTATTAGCCATTGTTGATGAAACGGCAAAAACCGGTGCTAACCAAGAAATTGCAATCAAAGCAGCTGCCTTTAGTGCCTATTTACAGATGAAAGAACGGGCAGGGCTTGAGCGCGCAGTGCTTAGTTCCACCTTTGGTCAAGCAGGATTTAGACCTAAGATATATGCAAAGTTTATTACATTAGTCTCAGAGCAAAATAGTTATCTCGAGCGTTTTGAAGCCTTAGCGACTCCGGAGCTGGTTCAAGCCGTGGCGCGTATTCAAGCCTCTCAAGTCGTACAAGATGTAGAAGCACTGCGTGAGACTGCATTAGCCCAAGACAACCAAAAAATTCAGCAACAAAGCCCTGAAGATTGGTTTACAAAATCTACACTGCGCATTGATAGCTTGCGAGATTTTGAGCAACAAGTCTCAACCGATTTAATCAACACCACTCAGACTCGACTTTCAGCAGCAAACCAAGAAATGTTTTTTGTATTAGCCACCTTAATAGGAGTGCTAATCGTAGTGTTGGTATTAAGTTTGTCTGTGATACGTTACTTACACGATAGCGTGCATCATTTATTTTCTACGGTTACCCATGCACGTAAAAACTACGACCTTAGTGTGCGCTTAGAACAAACGAGCACTGATGAGTTTGGTGAGCTGGCCATCGCTTTTAATGGCATGATGAATGACTTTGAAGGCGTTATCTTACAGGTACGAGCGAGTAGCGCTAAATTACAACAAGCTGTTGAGCAAATGGACTCTTGTACCCATGCAATGGAGCAAGATGTCATGGCGGGCCACAGTGAGGCGGAGCAAGTGGCATCTGCAATGACTGAAATGAGCGCAACGGTCGCTGAGATTGCCAGTAATGCAGTGCAAGCCGCCGAAGCCTCAACAGCAGCGAATGATGATGCGAAAGCCGGCAATATGGGGGTCGATAGAACGGGTAAAGCGATTAAAGCCTTAGCAAATGATATCAATAGCGCATCTCAAGCGATTAATGATCTTGATCGAGAAATCCACGGCATTGTGGTGGTGTTAGATGTGATAACCAGTATTGCAGAACAAACTAACCTACTTGCGCTTAACGCCGCGATTGAAGCTGCCAGAGCAGGAGAAATGGGTCGTGGTTTTGCCGTGGTCGCCGATGAAGTAAGAAATTTAGCGCAACGCTCGCAAACTTCAACGGCCGACATTAAAAATATGACCGACAGATTAAAATCAGGTGCGAGTATTGCCGTAAAAGCAATGCAACAAGGGCTTGAACAGACCTATACCAGCGTAAAAGAAGGCGAGCAGGCAAGCCTTGAGCTTAAACGTATTGTTGAACAGGTAGACATTATTGACCGTATGAATGAACAAATTGCCACTGCGACACATGAGCAATCTGCCGTATCTGAGGATGTTAACCGTAATGCGTTAAAAATTAGTGAAATTTACCTCAATACCCAACGCATTTCTGATGAGCTTAGGGATCTCACCAAAGCACTGACATTTGATGCCAATCTGATGTCTAAAGAAGTGAATAAGTTTACGGTGAATTAATCGATTAAAGAATCAATTTGTTGGCGGTTTGCTTAGCAATTGTGCAACCGCCTGAAATTGAGTCTTTTTTACTTGACCCTTATTAGGCTTTTGCGTACAGTACCGCTCCGTTAACGTGTAAGTATTTCGGCAATACTGAATTATATCGTAAACGAATTTTTACGTGAAAGATTAACCACGAAAACATAAATCGACAATATGGTGAGGTGTCCGAGTGGCCGAAGGAGCACGCCTGGAAAGTGTGTATACGGTAACGTATCGAGGGTTCGACTCCCTCTCTCACCGCCAAATTAAAGCAAAGGGAATCAGTATCTTACTGATTCCCTTTGTTGCTTTGGGACCATTTTGGGACCATTTCAGCGTTTTCCTGTCCGCTTGTGTCCGCATTAAAGCCCATCATTTCAGATATTCTGCTAGCCATGCGTTGCGAGTCTTTTGGTATCCATTTGCCATAGTGTTTCTTGATCATCGTAGTATCACTATGACCAAGCTGACGGGCTACCCATTCAAGCGGTACGTAGTTAGAAAGTAGCTGACTTGCAAAGGTGTGACGACATTGGTTAGGTCCACGGTGGCGTAACTTGGCGCGTTTTAAAATGCCAGTAAACCAGCGACGAACCGAATGGTCATACCAAGGTTGTCCACTCTTACCATTGAAAAAACTAAGCGAATACTTGCTTGCGAGTTGAGCGGTTATGTCTAAGTCAGATTCATTAAAGCCCGATAAATATCGGGCTTTATGTGGTCTATCGCTGCATGATGAGCAAAGCTTCTAGCAGATTATTTTTTAATCCATTTGCCGTTTGAATCTTGCACATAATTACCTTTATCTGTGGCTGCTATGGCTTTTTCGCCAGCGAGTTTAGCAACGTCGGTAGGGGAGAGTTTGTTCTTTTTGGCGATGGTTTCGTAGTGGGCACGGCGCTTGTTATTGACATCGTCCATCACAGCTTTGGCTTCGGGATTGGCTTGAACTAACCCTAAATAGCCGTTGGGCTGCTCGCCTAGATAACCTTGTGACTTAGCGTCTTGAAGTGACATGGCAAAGGCGCTGAGGCTTAAGAAGCTGAGGGTAAATAGCAATAGTAGTTTCGATTTCATAATATATTCCTCAATTCTTATTTAATTAGAAAAGCTTATCGTCAGACAGTAGTTGGTCGAGCTCTTTATCAACTTTGATTCTTATCTCATGCTCAATTTTGACATTAAGATTGATAACAATCGGTTTATCTGGCGGTTCTATTTTTACTGTGGGTGCGCAGCCCTGTAATGCGACAAGTGCGACCAATACGGCCAGAACACTTCTGGCACCTATATTAACTTGCTGTAATTGAATTATCTTCACTGAGGTTTCCTTGTTACTTCACGGATTTTTCGATTCTATCTTGCAAATCATTACCAATTTGGAGGCTTTTGAATAATTGCAGCATGTTCTCTTCATGGGAGTAATTCAAGTGAATAGGGCGTTCAACCCCTTGGCTACGGCCTTTCACTTCGACGAGTAGCTTGGCATCCCATGCTGGGTTCATGTCAAAGCTACTTGATAATTGACTGTATTGTAAGTGTTCCATTGTTGAAAATACAAAATCAAGATACTGCTGGGATTGGCGCATCTGTTCAACCGAAGGGTTACCCGAGATAGCAATCAAGCCACCGGGTGCTCGTGCGGCTAATTGCCCACCGGTAATGGATACTTTGCCGTCGACTAAATCTACCGGTAATACGCCATCAAATATACCGTCAGCATAAATACCTGTTTGCGGTTGAATGCGTAAAACCTCTTCCAGACTCATGCCCTGCAGTAGCAGGTAGGCATGGGATTTATCCTGTAATTTAAGACTAAACTCTGGTAGCAAAAACTGGCCGCTCAACACTTTGCCTTTGGCCGTCATGGATACATCGGTATCACTTAATCCTGTGAGTTGCTGTATCCAATTGTCAGGTAGTTTTGCGGCATCTTTGCTCAGTGCAATATCGGCTGCCACTTCGATATCGGTGAGCGGAAAGCCAGGATTGAATAGGTTAAAGGTCATCAGCGTTTGTGGGCAGTTGAGTTTACTTAAACTGCTCACATTGCCTTTATCTTGAAAGTTTTTATGCGCTTCTTGTTTACGGGAAAGCCCCCAAGTGAATTCACATTGCGCCTGCAGTTTTCCACCTTCAAAAATAATGTCTTTATAAAAACCATTAAGCTCGGTCATTGATTGGGTAATTTGCATGGCAAATTGCGCCTGATCGCGCAGTTGGGTTAAGGTAAACTGTGCCTGTAATTGGTTATTGCCAGTGACATTGAGATCTGATGGCACTGGCTGGGTTTGATTAAGCAGCGCAAGGGCTTCAGTCATGCTGGTGTCAACGACCCATTGGCCTGTTAATGTTAACGGTTTAGTGGTGGTGGCGAAGCTCAGTTTATGTTGGCTTTGCAGTTTAACTGTGCCAACTTGCCAATGCTCATTACCCAATAAGGTATTATTTTTCCACTCTAAGGTTTGTGTCAGTGCTGATTTATCCAGCTTGAGCAAGGTTTCTTGGCGGCTTCGGCCTTTACTGCTAAGCAGTTTATCAATATTAAGCTGATTGATTTGCCATTCAATTTTATTGCTCCACGGCAACGCTAATAGGTCATTGATTGGCGTTTCGGTATGCGATAAATCAAAGGACATGCCCCGTTGCGATGTGATAGAAAACGCTGCTGCACTGATATCACTGCGACTCGTGACGGTATCGGCTGAGTTTATTGTTGATGCTGATTGTGTCGTTTGCGAAAAATTCAGTTGCGTGAGGGTTAATGCTAATGGCGGTAAGGCCATTTTAAATCTGCTCGCATTTGCGTTAGTCGAGCCTGTGTTTGACCTTGCATTTAACGTTACATTAGGTGCTGAACTTGCACCTTTATTTTGCTGCGCAGATTGCGTTTGAAAACTCAGTTGAAACTGATCTAGGGCATCGAGGCTGATATTGCCAAGGCTTAATTCGGTACTTTTGGTGGCTAGTTTTTTAGCCTGACTATTAAGTTTGAGCCCTTCTAACGCTAATTGAATAGTGGGTTGCTGACTTGCAACATTGGATTTGATTGGGTTAATTGGCGCAGTCATAAATTGCCAATCGGTAAAATTGAGTGAGCGCGTAAAACTAAACTGCCCGCTACTGCTTAATTTACCACTATTCCAGCCTAAATCCTGCGACGCAGTTAGCCAGAGGTCTGTTAACTTTAGCGGAAATGATTGATCAGCATTAACGTGCCAATCTGTTTTGAATTGTAATGCAGTAGCAGAATGTTCGATTTCCAGATTATCGAGGTCGAGCTGAGTGGTAATTTTACTGCCTAAGGTTTTTAGCTGCACATGGGGCAACTGGATACGGGTGGATTGCGTTAACGGAGAAGGCTGTGCCTGCTGCGGGCGAGTCAGCGGATAATGCAGGGGCTCAGTTAATGTCAGCGCTATTCCCATTGGCGCTTCGGTAGTTTTTAGCCCTGAGAGTAACGTTAATACTCGCTGCGATGTCGGCGTTGATGTTTGAGATACGGGCTTAGAAACCGGCTCGTCGAGTAGCTGCATTAATTGCTGCTGTTGTTCACTGTTTGGACTCAGTGCCAAGCTAAAGGGCTCAAGGATTAAATCCAGTTCGGTGAAATGCCCCGCAATGCTAAATTCAACCGTAGGCTTAAATTCAAGTCCGGATGTAGGCGTAAGCTGCAGCGCGGCTAATTGATTCAACGTGACTTTTGGGTTATCTAATCTATGTTGGCTCGCCAGTTCACCTGAAATTAACCCAAGGCGGCTATGGGAAACGAGCAGTCCTTGTAAATCGATGGCTAACGCTTGCCACTGTTGATCCAGTTCACTTAACTGACTCAGCACACTGTCTTTATGTTGTCTCAGGCTTATCTGATGCAAACTAGTTAATAGGGGGGCCAATGCGATTTTGCTCTCTAGCTGCCATTCTCGGGCGGTAAGCTGTGCGTTAAGTTGCGCGATACTTTCGCCAGCATGGCTAAATTCACTATTAACTTCCCCCGCACTGTTTAAGCTCAGTTTGTCCATAACGAGGTGATAGGCAGGTAAGTCGTTTTGCACTTTCAGGATAAAGTGAGTTTTACCAATATCGATTAAAGGTAATGATTTAATATCTAGGGCAAATGCAGGGCCTTGTTCATCAATGGCACTGCGATTGCGTAAAAACAACGATTCCCCTAACTCGACCTCAATGTCACCGGTGGTGATTTTTGTGATTTTTTGAGTGAGATAAGATAGTTGACTGTACTGTTTAAGCTCGGCAAAACTCTGCGGCCAATCGAGTTTTAGCTGGATATTTAGATTGTTAAGCGTGATATTGCTGTCATGCACCCTAAGAGTGGCAGACGTAATGCGCCACTGTTCTAACTGACTGTTTCCCAATTGAATATCAATCAGCTCGCTGTCCATGCCACTGAGTGCATAGTTAGCTGCCTGCATGATCAGCTTTTCAGTTTGAGTATTGATAATCCAAATAATGCACGCTGCGCCAAACAATATACCGCTTAAACTGGTGACCAATAGGGCTTTTTTGAAAGGAAATGTACCACGACCTTGGCCCGACTTTTCCCCCGTGACGCCACCCGCATCGGCGGGTATTACACTCGCCTCATTTTGTTGCGCCCGATGGTTGGCGGCGCTTTGAGAGCTTGGCTTGTGGGGTTTGGGCTTGTTGGGGATTGGCATGAGCTTTGACTTTATCCTTATCAACAGAGCACGTTATTAATATTGCAGCATGGCTCATTTTCTATGTATTTAAGTATATGTATTAAGAACATATTGTTAAGCCGTTGCACGCACTAAGATAGGCAGTTTAACACTCAAAGCGTTAGCTGACTAATGTGAAATCAGCATTCGATAGACAAGAACCTGTGGTTAATAGTTGAGGATTTACAGGCTCTTGTAGCTAATATTTTATTTGGGCTAGCTAATTTGTCGGTTAGCTAAAAATCTGGGCGGCGATAACGGCAATACCACAAAGTGTGGCGAGGATTAAGGCAAGCTTGCCACCCGCAACGCGGTAACCTGTCGGCATATTGGCCATATCTCGCCTTTGGCGTTGTGTCCACACCATAGTGACAGGTAAGAAAATGGCGAGGATCACCAGCGCAATTGCCGCATAACCAAGCGCTGTAATAAAGCCTTGTGGATAGAAGAGGGCAAAACCTAAGGGCGGTAAAAAGGTGATCGCCACAGTCAAGCTGCGGCCAGAAAAATTATCCTTTCGCCTTAAGGTGGAAGCCATAAAATCGAATAAACCTAAACTTACCCCTAAAAACGAGGTTGCCAAGGCTAAGTCGGCAAATAGACTAATCGCGCTGCTGAGATATTTGCTGTGCAGCACGCTTGCCAGTTGGTTGATAAAACTCGATAAACTCTGGTTTTCAAGCAATTGACTTTGGCTCAATACGCCTTGGCTTCCCAGTTGCCACAAAAGATAAATCACCAGAGGTAAGGCCGAGCCTAACAGCATGATTCTACGCAGGGCTTTGACCTCTACGCCCAAGTAACGCACGACAGAAGGGATAGAGCCATGAAAACCAAATGAGGTAAAAATCACCGGAATAGCCGAGATAATTAAACCTTGGTTGAGGGGTAATTCGAGCAAGTGCGGGCTTTCGACCTGCGGTAGCAATAAAGCGAGCATCAGTAATAATGCTAATAATTTAAGGGCAAAAAGACCGCGGTTGATAAGGTCCACACAATGGGTGCCCATACCCACAATCGCCCCAATCAGCAGGGTAAACAGTATGGCGCCCGATTGTGTTGGTAGGCTTAACCCTAGCCAAAAGCTCAATTTTTGGTTTACTTGCTCACCGCCGCCAGCAATGTAGGCGGCGCAAAGGGCGTACAGCAAAAACATCAAGGCGCTATTGGCGATCAACTGACCCTTACGACCCAGTAGATGTTGTGCTAAGTGATTAAGGCTGGCGTCACTGGGCGCGAATTGATGGATTTCCACCATTAACAGCGCGGTGTAGGCCATTAGCGCCCACAGGATCAACATGATGGCTGAAGAAGTACCAAAACCAAGTCCCGCCGATGCGATAGGTAAAGCCAGCATACCCGCGCCAATTGTGGTGCCTGCGATAAGCAGTAAACTGCCGAGTATTTTATTCTGTGTCATAACGAGATCTCAAAAAATAGCTGTAAAAAAGGAGATAAAGAGGTGATCCCAAAATAGCTGGCTTACACAGTCTGACGCGATTTAACGTTTAATGACTTAACGTTTAATGACTTAACGTTTAATGACTTAACGTTTAATGATTTAGCATTTAATCAGTAAATCATGTCACTATTTCATTTTGAAATAACAGTGGCGCTCAGCGGATCCGAACGGATATGGCCACAATGGAAGGTCAGGCGAGGAAGCCTATCTATGCCATTGCGGCTACAGATAGAGATAATAGAATAGTGAGAAACACATAAAACTTGCCTTAGCCTGTGTTGAGTAAAATGGTTGAGTAAACATGAATAACCACAGTACGAGTATTTTTGGTGCCGGTAATATAAACATTCGGCACTAGTCGCTTGGTTAATTGAGTCTTGAATATGAGAGCCTAGAGTAGCAGAGTGCTGTTTTAACAGCTGCATTATCTTAACACCGCAATATCCTGACGTCGGTTACGATAGGGACTCTAGCTGTACTTGTCAACCATTACGACAGTATTTTGATGGTTTTTTATCATCACGTTATCGTCGGGATCCCTTTCATTTTGTTGCGATAACGCAGGTGAAGGGTTGGCAAAAAGTAAAGTGCCGCAGACTTGAGTGAAATCTGCGGCATGGGTTATCAGTTAAACGAGTAAACCTGATACTGATGAGTTAACCTGTTCATTTGTTGCGGTATTAATTTAGCTCAATCTTACTGAGTATCCTAGATTAATATCAATTAGCTTTAGCATCAGTCATTTACGTTGTAGCGCCTTTTCATGTCTTGCTAGTAAGTTGGCCGTGATATCACTAAGGCTTAAGTTTTGATCTTCGAGTAATACTAGCAAGTGATAGATAAGATCAGAGGCTTCATTCACCAACTCTTCTTTATCATGGGTTGCGGCGGCAAGGGCGGTTTCAAGGCCTTCTTCGCCGACTTTTTGGGCAATACGCTTAGTGCCACTTTTAAATAAAGAAGCCGTGTAGCTAGAATCGGCGCTTTGCCCTTTGCGTGAGGTAATTAAGCTCGCCAGATTATTCAAAAAGGGGTGCGCATTGTCATCTAACCAGCAACTTTCTGTGCCTTTGTGGCAAGTTGGGCCGTTGGGGATCACTTGCACCAAAAGGCTGTCGTTATCGCAATCTTTATCAATAGCGACCAACTTTAACGTGTTACCTGAGGTTTCGCCCTTGGTCCATAAGCGCTGTTTTGAGCGGCTGAAAAAGGTCACATCACCTGTCTCTAAGGTTTTTTTCAGTGCCGCTTTATCCATATAGCCGAGCATTAATACCTTGCCCGATAAGTGATTTTGGATAACGGCAGGAATTAGTCCATCCTGTTTGTCCCAATCCAGCTCATTAACTTGAACAGGGCTAAAATCCGACTTAGTGTTTGTTTGCGTTGACATAATATTCACTCTTAATCTATTTGTAGAACTTAGAATCGCTCTAGCGTCTAATCGCGATCCCTTCGGCTGCTAAGTAGGCCTTTAACTCACCAATGTTGATAATTGCCTTGTGGAATACGCTCGCAGCCAGCGCCGCATCGACCTTGGCCTCAATAAACACATCACGAAAATGCGCCATAGTGCCAGCACCGCCAGAGGCAATCAAAGGCACATCGCAGATAGCACGAACAAGACTTAACTGCTTGATATCATAGCCGCCGCGCACGCCGTCTTGGTTCATCACATTGAGCACGATTTCACCGCAACCTCGTTGTTGTACTTCTTCAACCCAGTCTTGGGTAAACCATTGGGTATCCTTAGTCGCCGCTTCATCACCGGTAAATTGCTTTACCTTATAGCTGTTGCTGGTGGCATCGAAAAAGGAGTCGATACCAATCACAATACACTGGCGGCCGAACTCATCTTGCAGGCGTGAGATCAAACTCGGATCGGTTAAGGCTGGCGAGTTGATTGAAATCTTATCCGCCCCAAAGGCCAATAATTCACGGGCTTGGCTAATGGTTTTAATGCCACCTGCTACGCAGAAGGGAATATCAATTTGCTCAGCCACGCGGCTCACCCAAGATTTATCGACTACGCGATCATGGGCGCTGGCGGTAATGTCATAAAACACCAGTTCATCGGCGCCTTCTTCGGCATATCGCGCAGCTAAAGGCACGATATCGCCAACAATTTCGTGGTTACGAAACTGCACGCCTTTTACAACTTTACCGTCTTTTACATCTAAACAAGGGACTAGTCGTTTGGCCAGCATTGGATTGCCTCCGCCACATTAAACTGATTGATAAGCAAGGCTTTGCCAATGATGATGCCCGCGGCGCCGCTATCACGCACGGCGGCAACATCCTCAAGAGTGGCAATACCACCAGAGGCTTGCCAAGCGATATCGGGATAGCTAGCGGCAATTTCTTGATAAAGCGCGGTATTTGCGCCCGTTAGCGTGCCATCACGGCTAATATCAGTCACCAACGCATGCTTTAAGCCGACAGCGCTAAAGGTATCTACGAGGGATTCTAAACTTTTACCGCCACCACTTTGCCAGCCGGATACCGCGACAATTTTCTCGCCGCTTTGGTTGATATTGACATCGAGTGCCAGGCAAATTGCTTCGCTACCGTATTTAATAAACCATTCTTTAACTAATTCAGGCTCTTTTACCGCGAGAGAGCCAATCACCACGCGTTTTACGCCGATAGCTAATAATTCAGTGACTTGTTGCTGCGTGCGAATACCGCCGCCGACTTGAATGTTGGCGTTAAGTCCCGTAACGAGTTCACTGATAAGACGAATTTGACGTTTAGCAGGATCTTTCGCGCCCGTTAAATCAACTATATGAAGCCATTTAGCACCTTGGGCCTCGTAGGATTGCAGCTGTGCCAAAGGGCTTAAATTAAAGGTGGTCTGCTGGGCGTAATCACCCTGATAGAGGCGCACGACATTGCCATCAATTAAATCAATCGCAGGGATGATCATAAGTGTACCTCTCTGACAAGTTTTGGTATGAAATCGCCATTAGTGCTGACTTTTTTATTAAGTATTTTATTCATCAGTTACTCTTTTTTATGTCAGTAGAGTCGCTCACAGCATCCTTTTTCGATGCGTTCAGCAGCACTTCGTCCATCTGTAAAAAGTTACGCAGAATTTGCGCGCCCACGGCGGCACTTTTCTCGGGGTGGAATTGTACGCCCATAAAATTGTCTTTGCCGATGGCGGCGCTAAAGGCTTCACCATAGGTACATTCGGCTAAGGTAAATTCGCTCAACGGCGCGCGGTAACTGTGGACGAAATACACATAGCTGCCATCTTCAATACCCGCAAACAGCGGGTGAACGTTAGGGCTGTTGGAGACGTTAAGTTGATTCCAGCCCATGTGCGGCAAAGGTAAGCTTTCAGCTTTAAGTAACTGCGTATCCAGCTCGCAAATATCGGTAGGGATTATGCCTAAGCACTGACAATCTTGACCTTTTCCGCCACGTTCCTTAGAAATCGCCGCCAGCATTTGCATACCAAGGCACACGCCCAGTACGGGTTGAGTTAAGCCTTGAATCAATTCCACTAAGCCTTTTTCATGCAAGGACGCCATAGCAGCGCCCGCGGTGCCAACGCCCGGCAATACCACACGTTTTGCCGCTTTTATTTTAGTTTTGTCATCGGTGACCAACACCTTCGCGCCTAAACGCTCAAAGGCGAAACGTACTGAGTTTAAATTGGCGCAGCCCGTATCTATGATAACGGTTTCAGCGACGTCGCTTATCACTGTATCGGCACTGTTATTTGTAAGATCAGTATCTTGTAGCTCATTAGCGCTTAGTTGAGCTAGTTTAGATTGTTGCGAGTCTTGTTGCATCCTAACCTCTTAAACGATTTATGCTGACGCAGCCTTAAAGCACGCCTTTACTCGATGGCAGAATATCACCCTCGACTTTAACCGCTTGGCGCAGTGCGCGGCCGAGCACTTTAAACAGAGCTTCAACCTTGTGGTGATCGTTATCGCCCTGCGTCGACACATGCAGTGTACAGCGCAGGCCATCGGCAAAGGAGCGAAAGAAGTGCGGCACCATCTCTGTGGCCATTTCACCGACGTGCTCACGCTCAAAATCGGCTGAGAACTTGATAAAAGGACGGCCAGAAATATCCAGTAAACATTCGCCCTTGGCTTCGTCCATCGGCAGACTAAAGCCGAATCGGGCAATGCCGCGTTTATCACCTAGCGCTTGGCGCAGGGCATCACCTATGGCCAGCGCGGTATCTTCGACGCTGTGGTGATCGTCGATTTCTAAGTCGCCATCGACTTTCACATCCATTCTAAAATTACCGTGGGTAGATATTTGATCGAGCATGTGGTCGAAAAAGCCAATGCCAGTATCGATTTTACCTTTAACTGTACTGTCCAGATCTACTGTCACGCGAATATCGGTTTCCTTCGTCGTGCGTACTACCGTCGCGGTGCGGCCTTTATTCAGCAGTGCATCGGCGATGGCGTTCCAGCCTAAAGTGTCGCGTTGATATTTCAGGCTTTTAATGCCCATGGCATTGCCCAGTTCGACATCGGTTTCACGATCGCCAATCACTGCCGATTGGGTGAAATCGATACAACCTTGAGTTAAATATTCTTTGACCAACCCAAGTTTTGGCTTGCGGCAGCTGCAATTTTCATCATTAAAGTGTGGGCAAATCACCACATCTTCAAAGTTAACGCCTTGGCTTTTGAGAATTTGCATCATCATATTATGCGGCGCGTCGAAATCTTCCTGTGGGAAAGACGACGTTCCAAGGCCATCTTGATTACTGACCATGACGAAGCGAAACCCCGCATTTTGTAGACGCAGCAGCGCGGGTATCACCTGTGGCTCAAACACTAATTTAGTCAGGCTATCGATCTGTTTATCGGTGACAGGCTCTTCAATTAAGGTGCCATCACGATCGATAAATAAGATTTTTTGTGTAACGTTTGGGATAAATATAGGGTTCATTCTGCTACCTTTAAATTTGATTCAATTTGTTTAAATAAAATTTTATTATTTATTTTTAATCAGTAAGTTGAGATTCAAATAAATTCACTATAAAATCAGTTTCTGCCTTTGAACTAAAGCTAAAGCGAATAGCCTTGGCAAGCCTTGGGTCTTTGTAGGCACGGGCGACAACGCCGCTGCCCTGCAGCAAAGCCGCGACCTTGGCGACATCATCAAATTCAGCCAGCACATAATTGCCATTAGGCTTAAGTACGCGGGCGCGGGAATCGGCGCCGCCGAGCTTTTCACCACAGAATTGGTCACAATAGGCGCTGATCGCCGCTGTGAGTCTGGCGCCTTGCTTATTTAATTCGGTAACTTGTTCTTTCATCCGTGCAACGCCAGTGCTTGATAGCGCCTGCGTGGCGACCTCACTCACGGGCAGCGGCACTGGGTAAGGGGCAATCACGCGCATAATGATTTCGATCACAGCCTCGTTTGCCAACATAAAACCACAGCGTGCGCCGGCGAGTGCAAAGGCTTTTGACAGGGTGCGCAGTACCACTAGATTGGGATAACTTGCTAGCAAATTCGCCACGCTGTATTCGGGGCAAAACTCAATGTAGGCTTCGTCAATCACTACCAGCGCGTCTGGCAGGGCTTTGATTGCTTGCTCAATAATGGCTTTTTCAATCACAGTGCCGGTCGGGTTATTAGGATTGCAGATAAACACCAGTTTTGCGCCGCGCACCTCATCAACATAACTTGTCGGTAAGCCATACTCAACGCTGAGATTTAGCGCTTTAACACCCACGTTAAAGGTGCTGGCGCTGATGGTATACATGCCATAGGTCGGGCCAAAACAGGCAATGCTATCAACGCCCGGAATACAAAAAGCGCGAATTAACAGCTCAATGGCTTCATCGGCTCCGCGACTCGCGACAATTTTTTGCGCGCTTACGCCACTGTATTCGCTGTAGGCCTTGATAAGCTCGGGCGGCTGGCATTCTGGGTAACGATTCAGTTTGGACAAATCAAGTGTTGCCGTATCAACATTATTAAACGGCGATTCGTTGGCGTTGATCCAAATATCCCCTTGACCGCCTAATCTACGGGCACTTTGGTAGGGCGTTAAGTCCAGTAACTCAGGGCGCGCTAAGCGCTCGGCTAAGGTTAACGGTGATGCTAATGCTGTGGGTTCTGCTGTCTTTTCCATGCTGCTTACTTGGCTCATTTTATTCACTCACATCTTATTAAGCGGATCATTTTTCTAGGCTAGCTAAACGAATGGCGACGGCATTTTTATGCGCATTGAGCAATTCGTTACTGGCTAACGTCATGACCGCTTGCCCAAGCCCGATTAAACCCTTGGCACTGAGCTCTTGCACAGTAAAGCGGCGGCTGAAATCGGCTAGAGATAGACTCGATACTGCGCGGCTATAACCGTAGGTCGGCAACACGTGGTTGGTACCACTGGCATAATCGCCGACAGATTCCGGCGTATAAGCGCCTAAAAAGACTGAACCCGCAGCGCGAATTTTTTTTAGCACCTCGCGTGGAAAGCGCGTTTGAATGATCAAGTGCTCAGGCCCATATTGGTTAGATACCTGCGCAGCTTGCAGCATATTATCGACGATAAAAGTGCGACTGCTGAGCAGGGCGCTAGCGGCGATATCACAACGCGGCAGGGCGGCCAGCTGCCTTGTCAGCGCCTCATTTACGCCTGCGGCGATAGCTTGCGAGTCTGTCACTAAAATCACTTGTGAATCAGGGCCGTGCTCCGCTTGCGAGAGTAAATCGGCGGCAATAAACTCACAATTTGCGTCACTATCGGCAATCACTAACACCTCAGAAGGCCCTGCGGGCATGTCGATAGACACAGTGCAGCGACCATCTTGAGATACCAGACGTTTAGCCTCTGTTACATAACGATTACCTGGGCCAAAAATTTTATCGACTGCAGGAATGGTTTCTGTGCCAAAGGCCAGCGCTGCAATTGCCTGCGCGCCGCCGACTTGATAGATTTCTGCAATGCCACAGGCATTGGCGGCATAAATAATGGCATCGTTGATGGGCGGTGGGCTGACTAACACCCTTTGCTCGCAACCGGCAATTTTGGCGGGCAGGGCGAGCATCATCACGGTAGAGATTAACGGCGCACTGCCACCTGGAATGTATAAGCCCACTTTTTCTATCGGTTCGCTACGTAGCTCGCAGCGCACTCCCGCCTCGGTTTCCATATCAATCGGGCTAAATTGCTGGGCGCTGTGAAACGCATCAATATTCGCCATCGCTTTGGCGATGGCCGCTTTTAGCTCCGGTGACACCCGTACACAAGCTGCGGCGATTTCGCTTTCGCCCATGCGCAGTTCGCCCACTTTTGCGCTATTAAAGCCATCAAACTTTTGATTAAACTCTGCAATGGCGGCATCACCGCGGCTTGCTACTGCATCGAGAATGGCGCGAACGCTTTGCTCTAAGCCACTATCACCAATTAAGGGTGAACGTTTGAGGGCATCTTTCTGTTCGGCGATTGATAATGTTGACCAAGTTAGGATATCCATACATTACCCCATCATTTTTTCGATTGGCATCACCAGAATCGAACTGGCACCGAGTGCAGTTAGCTGTTCCATCGTGTCCCAGAACAAATCTTCGGTACTGACGGCGTGAATAGCAACGCGGTTAGTGTCATCGTTTAATGGCAATACGGTAGGGTTTTCGGCGCCGGGCAGTAGGGCGACGATTTGAGCTAAGGTTTCGGTTGGCGCGTGCAATAAAATGTACTTACTTTCACGGGCACGAATAACGCCATTCACGCGGGATAAAATTTTATCGATTAATGCTTGTTTGGCTGGCGTTTGGGTTTGAGTTGATTGAATGATGCAGGCCATAGAGCGGTAAATAACTTCGGTTTCGTATAAACCATTGGCTTCTAAGGTGGCGCCACTAGAGACTAAATCACAAATACCATCGGCAAGACCAGCACGCGGCGCGACTTCAACCGAGCCTTTTAATAAACAGTCGCGATAAGTTATGCTTTTTTCTTGCATAAAACGGCGCAGCAAGTTGGGGTATGAGGTAGCGATGCGCAATCCCTCTAAAGATGACGGGTCTTTGTAGCTGAACTCTTTTGGTACGGCGAGTGACAGGCGACATGAACCAAAATCTAATTGACGCAGTTTGAGGCAATCTGCCGGTTTATTCAGTGTTTGACGCTCGATTTGTTCTTCTTCGAGTACGTTCTCACCAATAATCCCCATGTCAACCACACCGTCCATCACCAATCCTGGGATATCGTCATCACGAACGCGCAGTAAATCGATAGGCATATTGTCAGAGTGAGCGATAAGTCTTTGTTCATTAATGGTAAATTTAACACCGCAGCTTTTTAGTAGTTGTTGCGATTCGGTTGAAAGACGACCAGATTTCTGGATGGCAATACGTAAACGGGTTGATTCAGTCATAGTGTTATCTCGCTCAAAAGTATCAAAATTAGAAGATTCAAAAGTGTGCTGTTTAATCGGTTTAATACGCCTTGCCATTCAATGGCTCTCGCTAATAAATCTAGCCAAGTGTTCTAGCTAACGTATTGATAATTTATTAAATATCTAAAATTACCTATTTAAAATAAAATCAAAATTAAAACCCAAATTAACGCCTAAATGCAAAAAACCCCCGGAATTCCTTCCAGGGGTTTATGATCATCTTGAATCAGTCCGCCAGAAGGATATAGTCCTCCGGCAGTGAGCGTCCGAAGGCTACCGCATATGGTGGTGATGGTGGATAGCGTTCAGTAATCGGCTCATATCATTGTCTCTGTATTGGCTAGATGTTTAATTCTGTATTTACGGACGTCTATCCGTTTAAGTGGATTTAAACTAACCGCTTTTATCAGCCTTTGCAACAGCCAATTTGAATTAAATGAGAATATTTATGCGTTTCTGTGAAAAGGCAGATGATTATCGCTGGGCAAAGAAGTCGAGCATGCTTGTTGGGGGATGTTGCAAGTGGATAGAAACTTGAGTTGTGAGTTATTAGGTCTTTATTGATATCCAACTCACACAAGCTTGCCATGGTATTAGCTCGTCGACTCGGTGAATAGAAACCTAGGGTTTCTGAGCTTATGAACGGCGAACTGGCAGTTAAACAGGGATGTTGTTCAAGTCCGCCCCGTCTGATGTGAAGGGGTTCACAAATACTGCGATTGAATGAATGTCAAAAAACGTCCATGAGGCGACGGTCGTCTCGCTAATCACCATGGCTCACCTTTCGAGCATTAGTGTTGTCTGTAGCTGTAAATGACTAGAGCTAACATTAACAATTACTGTATTTATTATTTCAATTAGTTATGTGGTCAATATTTTTAAAATTAGTTGTAGGTGTCTTAGAAAAGCTGATTTGTTTAAGGCTGAAAAACACTGAGCAAACTTTTGGACACAACCTTGTTAGATAATTAACTTTTATTAGCTAGATTCGGATTAACTATTTTATTGTCTGCAAACTAATCTACTCTCATTAATGGTTCGGCATAACTAGTCGCAATGATGCGTAAATGACACGTGCTTGGGCGTGTATCAGTCTGGGCTAGAGTGATTCACTGGCACTATTTGGTGGTGAAGTGTGCAATAAATGAGAACATAATATTTCTTATCAAGTGGACAAATTAAAATTGCCACTACAAGAGAGCTATCCTACAATGCGAAGATGGTTGAGGATTAGCCTACTTCGCCAAAAAACGTGTCCCTACGGGATAAAAATACACTGTATATTCCTTGGTACTTCCTGTCTCAACAAAGGGCAGTGTGATAGTGAAATATCCTTTTTCGTCAGCAAAGTTCGTATCCATTGCGACTAATTCACCGCAGAGTATATTGGGATTAGAAATCAACCCACTACCCTTTATTAAATCTAAATTGAAATCAGTCATGTAAGGCACCTCAATACTTTTCTCTTGATAAAAATCGTAAAAAGCTTTTTGTGTTAATTCCGAATATGTACATACCAATAAGCCATGTTGATTTTTCGCTAAACTTGGATAATGTTTTTTCTCCAAAAAATTAACAGATGTCTTTTTACTAATGCGATACTGCTCTAGTATAATATGCTGTGTATCTAGCTCAATTCCTTTTTTTAACGAGGTAATAAATACCTCGATTCTTGCATTATCAAAATGCTCTAAGTCTTGTGGTTTTCGAGGCGAATTATACATCTCTGATATGCTAAACTTGACTTGTACGCCGTTATCAAAGGTAAGTACTGGACTGGTAATTGGGGAATAATAGCCCGTATTAATCGGCCCTAAATACTCTTCGGTATCAACTTTCGTTAAACCATAGGAAGTATGGGGGCTATAAACGTAATAGGCACAACCCTGCAATAAACTTATTGCTAATATCAGCCCTACGCGAATGTATAGCATTAGCGTTTCCTCTCAAAATTGGTTAAGTAATAGTGATAATTACCAATCCCAAGCGCATAATATTGACCTGCTACCGCTGGTGTTATTGTACCTGCTAAGACGCCCAAATTTTCTATCTGCCAATTTGCCATTCTATAGTTCATATTGCAGTGGCCAACTGAATTTAGCCACTGCTTTAAATAATAAATGCTAGGGCGTATTGACGTTTCGAGATTAAATTTTTTTTCACTCTGGCAAGCTCGTGATCACGAAACGAGGAGTGACGTGTAGTTATTCTACTCAAATGACGAGTGACACAGAGCAAGAGCTTACCAGACGAACCCTTCGGGCAGCGTTTGGCAGGCATTTCTGCTGAGTTATCGCCCGTTTATGTAGAATAACTACACTGCACGGGCTTTGTCTTGCATAAAAGCCAGCCAAATCGCTGCAAAAATAACCCTGAAACGTAAGGCCTAGACTGTGAGTCAGGCTAGGCAAGTCTGATTTACTGTAACAATCTATAAAATCACTTATGGCAGGTTTTACCTTTTGATATCCATTACTTTTAGTATCTCAAATTATCAGGCAACAAAGTTCTATTCTTCGAGCTGAGGCACTCTTTGAGGCAAAAGCTGTTTAGGGCGGATTTGTGAATTAAGGACTTGGTTAAGATTGGCATTGTTGCGACAGTGACCGTTGGCGCAATGGCCGCTTTTTCACATCTGACCCATAGGGATATGGGAAATGTCACTATGATGTCGGGAACATCATTGATGATGTGAACGCGGCATTTACACTTCCGTGTGCTGCAGATGTCGCCATCGAGCCTATAGGGATACTTTTTTAAAATGAAAGAGCGGCGTGTCACTGGGGAAATAATGACAATTAATGCAGCACAACTGACGACAATGTTATCTCGCTTTGGGCGCTTTGTGTCAAAACTAACATACCCACAAACGGGCTTAGTGCCGACGCTCGTATGGCGCGAGGGAAAGAACTCGTGAAATTATCCTTGCTAACTTGTAGTCTTATCTTAAATCAGCATAATGCTTCGAGCCGTTAAGCTTAACACTACAGTTTACGGCAGTGGTTTGCGTTACTAACCATTGTTTGTGCTTATAAAGTATCACTATGCACTCGCTCAGTAATTTATTATGTGGACTTGCTGTACTGTTTTCACTGACGTTCCTAACACCTTGATAAAGGATTTATTTTCCCTTTGACTCGCTCCCGCCAACCGACATCAAAGCCTGCTGTCTCCAAAGAGAAAGCCGCTAAACCTGTTGCCTCAAAAGGCGCTGGCGCGGTGAGTCGACTTGCGGGCGAAGTGCAACGTGCATTTTTGCCAGATGGAGTTTTGTCTAAGTATATTCAAGGGTTTAGTGCCAGAGCAAGCCAAATGCAGATGGCGCAGGAGGTGAGTGAGGCGATAGCAGTAAAAGGCAATGTGGTGATAGAAGCGGGGACAGGCGTAGGTAAAACCTTTGCGTATTTGATCCCCGCGATATTGAGTGGTAAGCAAGTTATTGTCAGTACGGGCAGTAAAAATCTGCAAGAGCAGTTGTTTTTTAAAGATTTACCCGCGCTGGTCACCATGTTAGGAATTGAGCCCAAATTGGCGCTGTTAAAGGGGCGTAATAATTATCTGTGCCAGTGGCGGCTCGATAAGCAAATGAGCGAGGCGACGCATATCGAGGCGCGCTTGTTGGATGATTTACTAAAAATTAATCAATGGGCGAGCACCTGTAAAGATGGTGATATTGGTGGCTTGACCTCAGTGCCTGAAAACTCATCGGCGCTGCCGCTAGTGGTCAGCACCAAGGAAACTTGTATTGGTAAGCGCTGCGATTTTTATGATGTCTGCTTTACCCGTAAGGCGCGCAGCCGGGCTATGGATGCCAAAATCATTGTGGTTAACCATCATTTATTTTTTGCTGATAGCGTTTTGAAAGATACTGGCTTTGCTGAGTTATTACCCGATGCTGATGTGGTCATTTTCGATGAAGCGCATTTATTACCCGATATTTGTGTTAACTATTTTGGCCAGCAATGTTCGAGTCGCACTATCGATGATTTTATTCAAAAGTTACTGGTGATTTATCAAACTGAACTAAGTGATACCGGACAACTTGATCAATTTTGCCAGCGCTGTCTTGTTAAATTAAGTGATTGGCATAATCAGTTATATGCCAATGGTGAATCTGATTGGCGTTTAGTGTTGGGTAATAAAGCGCTCGCAAGTGCATCATGGGATTTATTAGCGGAATTAACCGCGCTACAAAAATTATTAATGGCCCATATTGGACGCAGTGAATTATTAGACGATGTTGCCATTAAATTAGCGGAGCTGAACAATAAGCTCAGTGTGTTTTTTAACTGCGATAATAATCAGGCGGCCTACAGTATAGAATTTGGTAGCCGCTTTTTAGTGCTGCGAATTTCCCCTATTAATATTGCCCGTGAGTGCCAGCAGCTATTTATGCCCGATACCTGCTGGATATTTACCTCGGCAACTTTGCAGGTTAACCGTAGTCTTGCCCATTTTGCGAGGGAGATGGGCATTGTCGATTCAAAGCAAAGCATTCTCGACAGTCCCTTCGATTATCCCCGCCAAGCGGTATTTTGTGTGCCGCGGCAACTGGGTAGTGTGACCAATCAACAGCAAGCATTAAAACAGTTGGTGGATGTGTGCGTGCAAGCGATTGATGCGGCGCAGGGTCGTACTTTTATTTTATTTACCAGCCATAAAATGCTCGAACAAACGGCGCTGGCACTGCGAACGCGCACTCAGTATCCACTGCTAGTACAAGGTCAAGCGGGAAAACAAAGCCTGCTGACTAAGTTTCGCCAACTCGGCAATGCGGTGTTGCTCGGCACCAGTAGCTTTTGGGAAGGGGTAGATATGCGCGGCAAGCTACTGAGCTGCGTGATTATTGATAAGCTGCCTTTTGTATCGCCCGATGAGCCTTTGTATCGTGCCAGAGCCGATAATGTGAGTCGTCAGGGACTCGATCCTTTTACTGAGGTGTCCTTGCCGCAGGCCATTATTTCGCTTAAACAAGGGGTTGGGCGGCTTATTCGTGATGAGAAAGATCGCGGTGTGCTGATCCTTTGCGATAATCGCATTGTGAATCGCTATTACGGCCAAGCCTTTTTAAATTCCTTGCCGCCGATGGCGCGCACCCGTGACTTAGATAAAGCGCTGACTTTCTTGAGAGGGATATTTTGAGGGTTAATGAGATATTTACTGGTTATATATCAATAACATTAAAGCGTAGATGAAACTTGCCACTTACAATCAGTAGGTGGCAAGTCCCGTTGAAATTAGGCTAAACAGCATTTAGCCTAATGACGTTCTTCAACATAAATTTTTATAATGATAGTCAATTAATGGCAGTCTTTACAGGAATCCGCAGGCGCTTTTTCTTCGTGGGCGATATGGCAAGTCGTACATTCTACTACGCCATCATGCTTAGCATGAGCTTCCCCTGTGAGGGTTTTCATTTCACCATGGCATGAAATACATTGCTGATTTTCAAACGCTAAATCTGCAGAAGGCGCCTTATCCTTGTGGCAAGATTCACAATCAGCCCTTTCAGAATGGCTATCGGCAAGTGATGCCGCCATTATATTCGTCGACAAGCACAGTGCAGCGACTAGCATCATCTTTTTAAACATATCATTTTCCTTCTTTTATTTTTAGGTTAAATCATCATTCTCAAACCGGCATATCGGCATATCACTTATTGCATTATGTGAGTATGTTATTGATGTACATTTCTATTTAAGGTTAAAGATGTATTTTATAAAGCCTTTATTGCACAGTTTTAATATATCGCTCATTATCATTACTATGCGATTTATGGCTTTTATGGTGAAATATAAAAATATAGATTTTACTTTTAAGGTCGTTTAGGGTTAGGCCGCCTTACGTTGGTATAATAAGTTTTTAAAGTGGTAAAATATTGATCATTATCAAAAGTGACTGAGTTAATATTTTTTTAGTTAAAAACTATGATTAAGGTTATATCGCAGGGTTTATTATCTTAATGAGTTAATCTTTTTTCTATAATTCTATTTATGCAAATACTGACTTGGTCATATAAATGATGAAAAATGACTTTATTGTTTATTCAAGATGGTAATTCTATGAGTTTTGTCGTCGCTTTTACGTTTTTAGCGGTAAGGTCACTCCCTTAACCTATAGCTCTGAAGTAAGGGCGTTCGCTAGGGCAAAAAATGACCGATACCAGATGGGTTCTGCCGAGATTATTTACTGGGAGTAAACATAAAGTGCTGAGTTTTTTTACCCTAAATAAAACATTAAGCTTAATGACTAAAGTGAGTCGCGTACAAACTGCAATAAACGATTATTTGCTGGCATCGCGATATCATGCTGAAGTGTTAATTTTTGCTCACTAGCGAGCTGACAAATCCATTCTATATCGCGAATACCGCTGGCGGGGTCGCGCTGTTTTAAAAAACCATCAAATTGACGATTGCTGTCACTGCTAAACTCACCTTGATAGTTAAACGGGCCGTAGATGCACAGGGTGTTAAGTTGAGGTAGATATAGTCCAAGGCCGCTAAAAAACGCTTCTACCATGTTTTTGCTCATAATATGCAAAGTATTGGCGCTGAAAACGGCGTCAATCTCGGGTGTTAAGCCGCCCACCGGCCATGGCGCGGTAACATCAAGGATAATGGGTAAAGCTAGATTTGCCGCTACATCGGATAGCTTGCCTTCTTGCGTGCACCTTGCGCTAATGACCTCAATATATTCTGCTTGATCGCTGGTTTGCCAGATTAAATGGGGCAGATTGGCGGCAAAATACACCGCATGTTGGCCCGTGCCACTGCCGATTTCGAGTACATGCTGGTTGAGTGAGAATGCCTGTGTTAATACCGCTAAAATCGGCGCTTTGTTGTTTTCGCACGCTTGTGAAAACGGCAGTTGGGCAAGTGGCTGGGCAATTGGCATTAGTGGCATAATGGACTCTAGGTTGCTGAGATTAAAAGAGGGTAACGCCGTATAAGCCTATCTTAAACCAGCAAAAAGCATAAGGCATAAAAGATAAAATGAGCCACGCCTTAATCTTCGCTGCCGCGATTTCAGAAGCTTCCATCTCAAGCTCCTCCATTTCAGGTTCTTCAAGCAGGAGCTAGCCCAACTCCCTTTGTGATGTCCGCATGCGGTGAGCACAATCCAATGTTGACCTCGATCTCAACTCAGATATACTCACAAATTCTGAACAATTGTAAAAAATATAAAACAACTGTCGGCATAATGCCGTGTTAAAACGCGTGTCCAAAACTAAAGCTCAACACTCACTTTCAGCCATCAACTTCCAACAGTTAACTTTCAACATCAAGGAATGACTATGCCAGCAGAGCGTTGCGCCTCCTACTACAATGCCACCATTAACCAAGAGTCTGATTATCCTGAGCTAGAAAGTGACATTCGCGTCGATGTGGCTATTGTCGGTGGCGGGTTTACCGGTGTAGCAACGGCGTTGGAATTATCCGAGAAGGGCTACAAGGTGGCACTAATTGAAGCTAACAAAGTTGCGTGGGGGGCAACCGGACGCAACGGCGGGCAGGTGACGGGCAGTTTGTCCGGCGATGCGGCGATGACAAAACAACTGCGCCGCCATATTGGCAATGAAGCTGAAGATTATGTGTGGAATTTACGTTGGCGCGGTCATGACATTATTAAAAATCGGGTGGCCAAGTACGGTATCGATTGTGATTTAAAGTTTGGTCATATCCAAACCGCTTACCAGATACAGCACATGCACGAGCTTAAGGCTATGCACGATGAGGCGCAGCGCCGCGGCATGAGCGAGTTTATGACGCTGGTCTCAGCCGATGAAATGTCAGGCTATTTAGGCTCGCCTTTGTATCACGGCGGCTTAGTCAATCGGCGTAATATGCATGTGCACTCAGTCAATTTATGCCTTGGTGAAGCTCGCGCTGCCGCGGGTCTTGGGGCGTTAATTTTTGAAAACTCGCCCGTACTCGATATTGAAGAAGGCGATGTAGCTACAGTTATCACCGCAAAGGGAAAAGTGCACGCTAATAGCGTACTGATTGCTGGCAATGCCTATCACAAACTCGCGCGGCCTCAACTTCGCGGCATGTTATTTCCTGCTTCTTTGGGGAATTGTGCCACAGCCATTTTGCCCGATGATATCGCTTTGCAAATCAATCCGCAGGACTTAGCCGTGTACGATTGCCGCTTTGTATTGGACTATTATCGCCTTACCGCAGATAAACGGCTGATGTTTGGCGGCGGCACTAATTACAGCGGCCGCGATCCTAAAAACGTGGCGGTAGAGTTAAGGCCCGCGATTGAGCGTACCTTTCCGCAATTAAAGGGGGTTGATATTGAATTTGCGTGGGCGGGAATGGCGGGAATTGTGATTAACCGTATCCCACAGCTGGGTAAAGTGTCGCCTAATGTGTTTTATTGCCAAGGATATTCAGGGCATGGACTGGCGACATCGCACATTATGGCCGAGATCATGGCCAATGCGATCGACGGACAATTACGTGAATTTGATCTGTTTGCCGCCATGCGTCATATCCGCATACCGTTAAATGAATGGTTTGGTAATCAAGCTTTGGCGTTAGGTATGTTGTATTGCACTTTACGTGAAAACTGGCGCTAGTGTGCGCCGTTTTTAGCCGCGATGGTTAACCTTGACCATCGTCGCTGGAGCCTATTCAATCAGTTTTTCGGCAAGATAATCCACTAATACGCGGATCTTGGCCGACAGATGACGGTTTTGGGGATAAAGTGCCCAAATGCCTTCTTTAGCTTCGCGGTGACCGTCAAGCAAGGAAAGTAAATGCCCAGCTTGTATGTCTTGTTCAATATAGTAATCAGGTAATTGCACAATTCCTATGCCCTTTAGCGCCGCATCTCTTAGTGCGTAACCGCTGTTACAACTCAGACCACCGCGCACTTTTATATTGCGCTCACGGCCATTTTCGACAAAGCGCCAGTAATTATGATTCCCGATCAGGCAATTATGTTGATTGAGTTCAGATAACGTATGCGGTTGGCCGTACTTTTCCACGTAACTCGGTGAGGCGGCCACATAATGCGTGCGGCTGCTGAGTGGTTTTGCCATCAAGCTAGAATCGGCAAGTTTTCCAAGGCGAATAGCCAAATCGTAACCGCCTTCAACCAAGTCTAAGGTGCGGTTAGTTAAGTCGACATTAAACTCAACGCTGGGATATTGCACCATAAAATCATTAAGTAACGGCATGATGAATTTCTCGCCGTAGGCCACGGGCGCGGTGAGTTTAACTAAGCCTTGGGGTGAATCTTTTAAATTAGAAATAGCGCGCTCGGCTTCTTCAAGCCCAGTTTGTAACTGACGGCAATGGCGATAATAAATCGTGCCTTCTTCGGTTAGCGACACTTTGCGTGTGGTGCGGTAAAACAGTTTTGTGCCGAGACGATTTTCTAACGCACTGATTTGGCGGCTAACGTGGGCGGTGGAAATATTAAGCCGCTGGGCTGCGAGGGTGAAGCTTTCTGCCTCGGCCACTGCGACAAACTCAGAAATGCCATCCCATAAGTACATTGTTGTTACTCAGTAAAAATAAATTGCTTAAATAGTAGATTGTCTCTTGCTGAGAAACAAATACAATCATCATTATTCAATGGTCCCTATGATATGTTGGGAGCAGATTGAAACGGATGACAGCTATCATTTACTCATCTACTTATTCATTTATTGTTAATGTAACTTACTCAAATAACCTCTGAAGGACGGTAACCATGTCGAACGAAAAACCGCAGTTTATTAAGTCAAAGGCCGCCGTTGCTTGGGGACCAGGACAACCACTTAAAATTGAAGAAGTGGATGTGATGTTACCCAAAGCGGGCGAAGTGTTAGTACGCATTGTGGCTACTGGCGTGTGTCATACGGACGCGTTTACCCTGAGCGGTGACGATCCAGAAGGGGTATTTCCTGCCATTTTAGGCCATGAAGGTGGCGGTATTGTTGAGCAAGTGGGTGAGGGCGTGACGAGCGTGCAAGTGGGCGACCATGTGATCCCTCTTTATACGCCTGAGTGCGGCGAGTGTAAGTTTTGTTTATCGGGTAAAACTAACCTGTGTCAAAAGATTCGTGCGACCCAAGGCAAAGGTTTAATGCCCGATGGCACTACGCGTTTTTACCTTGATGGCAAGCCTATTTTCCATTATATGGGCTGCTCAACCTTCTCTGAATATACTGTTTTACCTGAAATTTCATTGGCTAAAGTCAATAAAAGTGCGCCATTAGAAGAAATTTGTCTGCTGGGTTGTGGCGTGACGACTGGTATGGGCGCTGTGATGAACACGGCTAAAGTAGAAGAAGGCGCTACCGTCGCTATTTTCGGTCTTGGCGGTATCGGTTTATCGGCCATTATTGGCGCCACTATGGCCAAAGCCAGCCGCATTATTGCCATCGATATCAACGAGTCTAAGTTCGAGTTGGCTAAAAAACTTGGTGCGACCGATTGTATCAACCCTAAATTATTCGATAAGCCTATCCAAGATGTCATTGTTGAGATGACCGATGGCGGTGTGGATTACTCCTTTGAGTGTATCGGCAACGTCAACGTGATGCGCAGCGCTTTAGAGTGTTGCCACAAGGGCTGGGGCGAGTCTGTGATCATCGGTGTTGCGGGTGCAGGTCAAGAGATTTCAACCCGTCCATTCCAGCTGGTAACCGGTCGAGTATGGCGCGGCTCCGCCTTTGGTGGCGTGAAAGGGCGTTCAGAGTTACCACACATTGTTGAGCGTTACTTAGCCGGTGAGTTTAAGCTCGATGACTTTATTACCCATACAATGGGACTAGAGCAAATCAATGAAGCGTTTGAGCTGATGCACGAAGGTAAGAGTATCCGCAGCGTGATCCATTTTGATAAATAAGCGGTTTTACACTTTAAACTGACGCTTCAGATTGATGTATTAAACGGACAGATAGAGTCAAATCTGTCTGTTGTTCAGCCATCTAAAGAGGCGATAAACTTTATGACGTTGAGTTTAAAAGGACTTGTATGACCATAGAAAATATCAGTTGTAATAAGAGTTTCGGCGGTTGGCATAAGCAATATCGCCATCAATCTCAGTCGCTAAATTGTGAAATGCGTTTTGCCATTTATCTGCCTCCAGAAGCGGTGAATAAACCTGTGCCTGTGTTGTATTGGCTTTCAGGCCTAACCTGCACCGATGAAAACTTTATGCAAAAAGCGGGTGCTCAGCGCATGGCGGCTGAGCTTGGGATGGCAATTGTGGCCCCCGATACCAGTCCTCGCGGGGACGATGTGCCTGATGCAACCGATAAAGCTTACGATTTAGGCCTAGGCGCGGGTTTTTACCTCAATGCGACAAAAGCGCCGTGGAATCATCATTACAAAATGTATGATTACATCGTCCACGAGTTGCCTGCTTTGATTGAAGCACATTTTCCCGTGACGACACAGCGAGCGATATCGGGTCATTCTATGGGTGGCCACGGTGCTTTGGTGATTGGGCTCAGTAACCCGCACCGATATAGCTCAATTTCGGCTTTTAGTCCGATTTCGAACCCGAGTAATGCACCTTGGGGCATTAAAGCCTTCAGTGAGTATTTAGGTGAAAATCGCGAGCATTGGCGTCAGTACGATGCCTGTGAATTGCTTAAACTCGCCATTAGCGAAGTGCCGGTATTGGTTGACCAAGGTGAAGCCGACAGCTTTTTAGACACCCAATTGATGCCACAGTCCTTGGTGGATATCGCGCAAGCTAAGGGCTACCCCTTAGATGTACGGATGCAGGCGGGCTACGATCACAGCTATTACTTTATTGCGAGCTTTATTGAGGAACATCTTAAATTCCATAGCTTGTACTTTAAGCCGGAAATCGGTGTTACATAGTCGGTATCTATGAGTGAAAACAAAAATGCCGCGACTTTATTAGTTGCGGCATTTTTTATGGTGCGATTTAAGCGATTAGCGAGATGATATTAACACTCAACAATGTTGACCGCTAAGCCGCCTTTAGCGGTTTCTTTGTACTTGCTGCGCATATCTCTACCGGTTTCCATCATCGTTTTGATCACTTTATCCAGTGAAACCTTATGATGACCATCGCCGCGTAACGCTAAACGAGAGGCGTTGATCGCTTTAATTGCGCCCATAGCATTACGCTCAATACAAGGCACTTGCACTAGGCCGCCAACGGGATCACAGGTTAAACCTAAGTTATGTTCCATACCAATTTCTGCTGCGTTTTCAACGTGCTCAACCGTGCCGCCCATGATTTCTGTCAGTGCGCCAGCGGCCATTGAACAGGCCACGCCGACTTCACCTTGGCAACCCACTTCAGCGCCCGAAATAGAAGCGTTTTTCTTGTACAAAATACCAATCGCAGCGGCTGTTAATAGATAACGTGCACACACATCGATATCTACTGCTTGTACAAAAGTATCGTAATAACATAATACGGCTGGAATAATTCCCGCTGCACCGTTTGTTGGTGCTGTCACGACGCGATCACCGGCTGCATTCTGCTCGTTAACAGAAAGAGCAAATAAATCCACCCAATCCATTGCCGTTAACGGGTCAACATTGTTACGGCCTTCGGCTTTTAAACGACGATAAAGTGCAGGGGCGCGGCGACGCAGCTTTAAGCCACCAGGTAAAATACCTTCTTTTTGATAACCGCGTTCGATGCAGGTTTTCATGGTTTGCCAAATATTCCACAGCTTGGCTTTCACTTCGTCTTCGCTGGCTAAGCTCTGCTCGTTTGCCATCATCAAAGATGAAATGCTGAGGCCTTGTTGGCCACACAGTTCGAGCAGTTGCGCTGCACTATCAAACTCAAACGGCGCAGCTTGAATCGGTGATGCAGGTGAAGCATTGCGTTGGCTAATTTCATCTTCGTCTAAGATAAATCCGCCACCGACAGAATAATAAGTTCGTTCGTAAACACATTCACCTTGGCTATAAGCGTATAGGGTCATGGCGTTGGCATGTGCGGGCAGCGATTTACGTCTGTGATAGATAATGCCATGTTCACGGGTAAATTTAACGATTTTACCGCCACTGAGTGTTAGCGTTTCATTTTTTGATGCACTGTCTAAAATGCCATCAATGCTTTCGGTATCGACAAATTCAGGATCTTCGCCCATTAATCCTAAAATAACGGCTTTACCTGTGCCGTGGCCTTTACCCGTTTGGCCAAGAGAGCCAAACAGTTCAGCTCTTAATTCGTCAACTTGGCTATCCAGACCTGAGTCTGTAAGACGCTGCATAAAAATTTTGCCCGCTTTCATTGGGCCAACAGTGTGTGAGCTCGATGGACCGATGCCAATCTTGAACATGTCAAATACGCTAATCATGATAGAAGTCCTGTTGTGTCTTGATGATTATTTTAGTTTGAGTGTATGGGATTGCTCGCGCTATAAATTGAAGCGGGTTAATCTTCTGCAAACACTCTGGTCTATTGAGGCACTCTTTCATGCAAGATGTGCCTGTGTAATACTCTACTATCAGTATCCCATAGATCAGTGTGACAATTCACATTAGTTTTTTTAATTCGTTATAGTTCGCATAAGCTGAACTTAACTGGGAACGTATTCCCGAGCTATTTTTGAGTGAGAATACCGGTTTTTAAGGCGCTACAAGGGTAGGTGCTTCGCTTTTTTGAGCTTTTTTGTGAGCGTAGACTACTTATAACGTGAGTGGCTATTTTTTGAGTATAAATGAATATTATTAGGGAAAAATATGAGTTATTTAATGTTAGATCTACTCGCATTGGACGTAAGTGAAGCAGAATCTGAGATGTTACGTCATCCACAGGTTGGCGGTTTAATTTTATTTTCTCGTAATTTTTCGAGCCGCGATCAACTGTGTCGCCTCGTACAACAGATACGTCAAATTCGTCCTGAGATACTGATAGCGGTCGATCACGAGGGGGGCCGTGTGCAACGTTTTCGCGATGGCTTTACCCTCATTCCTACCATGGGTGACATTTTACCCGCGGCGAAGGGCGATATGGTACTGGCAAAACGTTGGGTCTGTGAACTCGGCTTTTTAATGGCGATTGAATTATTGGCCTGTGATATCGACTTAAGTTTTGCGCCAGTATTAGACTTAAACGGCGTTAGCCAAGTGATAGGCAAACGCAGCTTTAGCCCAGAGCCTGCCGAGGTGATTGCCCTGGCAGAAAGCTTTATTGAAGGAATGGCGGCTGCGGGAATGGGCGCAGTGGGTAAACATTTCCCTGGACACGGCAGTGTAGTGGCGGATTCTCACTACGAGAAACCTATTGATGAGCGTGATGCCGATGCTATTTTTGCAAAAGATATTTTGCCGTTTAAAGAGCTGATCGCAAAAGATAAATTATTAGGCGTTATGCCAGCACATGTGGTTTACCCTAAGGTCGACCCAAACTCTGCGGGTTTTTCGCAATACTGGTTAAAACAAGTGCTGCGTAAAGAGCTCGGGTTTAACGGGGTGATTTTCTCCGATGATTTAGGCATGCAAGGTGCTGGGTTTGCCGGCGATTACCGTGCAAGGGCCAGCGCCGCCTTAGCTGCAGGCTGCGATATGATTTTGGTGTGTAATGATAATGCTGGCGTAATGTCGCTTCTGGATGGCTTTAGCTGGCCTGCAAACGCGCCGCAATATCCTGCAAGATTGCTCAAACCTAATACCGCACAAACTGCAGCGGCACTGGCTAATACGGCTCGCTGGGAAAATGCCAAACAACTTGCGGAGCAAATTTGTTTAGCTCAACAAGTAAAAGTTTGATGTAGCGCAAGGTATGAGATCATTCTTTTGCTAGGGTTAGTCAATTCACGTTATTAAAAACGATTAAAAGGCCTGATATGATTTTCTATCTTCATGGATTTGATGCAACGAGCCCAGGTAATCACGAAAAAATGCGTCAGTTGCAGTTTATTGACTCTGATGTACGTTTGGTCAGTTACAGTACTTTGCATCCAAAGAACGATATGCAGCATTTGCTTAAGGAAGTGGCCAAGCAAATGAAACATAGCGATGATCCAGCCCCTTTAATGGTCGGAGTGGGGTTAGGTGCCTATTGGGCTGAGCGCATTGGTTTTTTAACGGGGCTAAAATCGGTGTTGATCAACCCTAATTTGCATCCAGAAATTACCATGCAAGGCTGTATCGATCGCCCTGAGGAATATACTGATATTGCGAGTAAATGTGTGTCTGGGTTTAGATTGAAAAACCGTCATCAAGCCATGTGCATTTTGTCGATGCACGATGAGGTCACCGATAACACTCTGTCTGCAAATGAATTGAGTCCCTATTATTCGATTGAGTGGGATACTGTTCAGCCGCATAAGTTCTCACAATTAGCTGCGCACTTACCCAAAATTAGCCAATTTAAAACCGCATAATAATAGTTTTTGTAATGTATTGGGTTTCGCTCGCCACGTGCGAAACCCAATAACTCCCTTCAATAACTCCCTTCAACAACTCTCCAGCAATGCCTTCGGGTTATTTATTCCAGTTCCTGTACGCCGCCACCTGACACGGTAAGTATTTGACCACTGATCCAACTTGCTGCTGGAGAAGATAAAAATAAGGCCGCATTGGCCATATCTTGCGGCTCACCTAATCGGTGGATTGGGGTTTTCTTTAGCATATGTTGTTCAATTTCAGCGGTGAGTACCGATTCTAATGCGGCCGTGCGGGTAGCACCGGGGGCGATGCCGTTCACGCGAATATTTTTGTGGCCAAGATCAAAGGCAATATTGCGGATTAAATGGTTGGTCGCAGCTTTGGACGATGCGTAGGAGGCCATATGTTCATTTTTATTTTCTCCTGCCATTGAGGTAATCCCTAAGATGGATCCTCCGCCCGCTTTTTCCATTGCTGGTGCGGCAATTTGAGCGAGGCGGAACAAAGAAAACACATTCAAATCAAATGCACGACGGAAATCGGCCATTGGCATATCAAATGGCTTTGGCCCACCGCCACCGGCATTACTCACTAAAATAGTAAGCTTACCAAACTCGCTAATGGTTTGTGCCACGAGGCGAGTGAGATCATCTTCCTGAGTGATATCACAGTCAATTGCAACCGCTTTACCTCCTTTTGCAATAATGGCTTGCGCTACGACATTTGCCGTCTCTTGTTTTAGATCGCTGACCATAACGGCAGCGCCCGCTGCTGCAAAGGTTTCTGCTATCGCGCGGCCAATGCCAGCGCCGGCGCCCGTAATGACGGCAACGTTTCCATTGAGTGTAAAGTCTTTAGGGTTATACATGTTTATCTCCTTAGAGGATGAAGCCAAATCAAAATGGTTAAGTACTAAATTGATGAGTTTGGTGACCATTTATTAACAGGTGATTGGGCGTGTTGCCAATCTAAGCTTAAGAGAAATATTGTGGCGTCTCTTGAGTATACAGAGTGCGGCATGACGAACACTATAGAAAGGTAATAGGGCAATTTTCAGTAAAAAGTATGATATTGATTTAAATGAATCGTTTATTTTTCAAAAACTTGAAAATAATTATCTTTTGTGTAGAGTTGCGTATCTGAACAACTTGTAACAAAGTAATACAGCTTGTTCAATCTATTTATCTATTGAATGGATATCCCTTTGCGTATGTCGCCCGACACAGCTAACAGCAGTCTAGTTAGCTGTTTTTTTACTGCTAATTTAATCACCTCTACTACAAGCCCCTCGATTAACACTGATCTTTGCATTCATTTTTAATACGATGGATATAATTCGATTAGTTTAATATTTTTAGTTTAATCCAAGGCAAGGTTTCGAAAACAGTATGGATGGTGCGGAGTGGCGATATTGCGGTTAATCACTTAATGCACTATTGGTGGTGAGGCGTTTGCCCTATTTAGAGACATTAATCGTGACGGTACAAGAAGGCGAAACTGATGATATTTATCTTCTCGACTTATCGATCGTACCGTCTTAAGTTAACCGCACTGTTTTTATCATGAGTTTTCAGAATAAAAACAGTGTTTTAACTTGGTTTTTGCTGGTATTTACTCGTTCAGTATTGCCCAACCGTTTGGATAGATTCGGTATTTTGAGGTTGTTGCTGGGCACTGGGCTGCGCCATTTTACGCACTTGGATCACCATGCCCATTTCGGGATGATCTAAATAATGGATTTCTTCACTCTTCACGCGGCGATTTTGCTCTAAAGGAATCGACATTAAAAACGGCGTCATCACTTTGGGCGTTGTGAGTGCTACGCTGGTATCTGCTCCATCACTTGGCACGACGGGCATGAGTTTTCGGCCTTCTTTGCGTAAATTCAACGCAGTTTCAATATATAAATAATGGCTTAAGTAGATATTTAGTGTGCCATCTAATTCCCATACCGGTGATACCACAGATGAAGACAATGGTATTCCTCCAGTACTGAGCGTTGACGCGCTCTGATTTTGTTTAACTATTTTTCGGCCATCAAAGTGGTAAGTGTTGGAAAAGTCTTTACCGGCAAATAATCGTATTGGTGTTGAACCGCTTTTACCGCTCATAGGTTGTTGCCAAGTCATGTGTAGTAAACTGCGTGTGCCTCGCTCACGAGATATGCTGCTAATAATGCTGGCAAATTGGCCTTGGCTACGTGTGAGTAATACTGGATTACCGTTGGCACTAGTATAACGTGGCTCTGGGCTACTGATTTCTGACGGAATGATTGACGGATAGCGATATTGCACAGTGGCGCGCGCATTATCTGTCGCGCCGTTTAAGGTTTCAGCGCAGTGGCTGTTCGCATCGGCGTCAAATACCAAAGTGCAAGGTGTCGATGCGCTTGTGCTCGGCGTGACCGCTTGTGCGACGACGGGTGAAATTAAATCTATTGCGTTGTCGGTTTTAGTCTTGAGAGGCGCATTGGGCCATTGTTCAGTTGACTGACTTTGGCGTTCAAACACATAGACCTCAACCTCAAACCAAGCTTGTGCTTGGGCGACTTGAGTGTGTGATAGCGCAATGAGTGTAGCGATAGAGACCGCGAGTTTACGTAACACTATTTATCTCCAAGACGATGTTGTGATAATTGTTCAAGCAAAAGTTTCACTAAAGCGAGGCGGTCTTTACTGGTTTCGGCCGCAAAGCTGAACTTTAACTTATTCGGTCCTTCCATTCGATAGATTTGTGGCTGGCTTTGGAGTAATCCAATAATAAACATCGGGTCGATGACATGATCATCACTAAATTCGATGCTACCGCCTTTGCTGTGCACTTCGATTTTAGTGGCCCCTAAGCGAGTCGCCTCATGTTTGTAGAGGGTCATTTCCATTAAGTTGCGTGTAGGTTCCGGCAATAAGCCAAAACGGTCAATTAATTCAACTTTTAACTCATCTAGCGCCGCCTGTGTTTCGCAACCCGCAATACGCTTATAAAGCGATAGGCGAATATTAACATCGCTTACATAGGCTTCGGGTAATAGGGCGGGGATACGCAGTTCAATCTCGCATTGCTGATTCAGCATTTGCGCTAGCGATGGCTCTTTACCTTGTTTTAAGGCCTTGACTGCCGCTTCGAGCATTTCCATGTACAAGCTAAAGCCAATTTTAGAAATATGGCCACTTTGTTCATCACCTAAGAGTTCACCTGCGCCGCGGATCTCTAAATCTTGGGTCGCCAGCATAAAACCTGCGCCAAGATCTTCAAGTGCACCAATCGCTTCTAAACGTTTACGTGCATCTGGCGTGATACGTTTTGGGTGCGGCGTCATCAAATAAGCATAGGCTTGGTGGTGCGAGCGCCCGACGCGGCCACGTAATTGATGCAACTGCGCCAGACCGAACATATCGGCGCGTTCAATAATAATGGTGTTGGCACTCGGGACGTCGATACCAGTTTCGATAATAGTGGTACAAACTAATACGTTGAATCTTTGATGATAAAAGTCGGACATCACCCGTTCAAGATCGCGCTCACGCATTTGACCGTGGGCGACGACGACTCGCGCTTCGGGCAGTAAATCGATAATGCCTTGGGCACATGCTTCGATACTTTCAACATTATTGTGCAGGTAATACACTTGGCCGCCACGGAGAATCTCCCGCAAAATGGCCTCGCGCACAGTCGCAGGATCTGATTCTCGCACAAAGGTTTTTACCGCTAACCGTTTGGCGGGTGGGGTAGCGATAATCGATAAATCGCGCATGCCCGACATAGCCATGTTTAAGGTACGCGGAATGGGCGTTGCAGTGAGCGTTAAGATATCCACGTTAGCACGTAGCGCCTTGATTTTCTCTTTTTGGCGCACACCAAATCGATGTTCTTCGTCGATAATCAACAGGCCTAAGTTTTCAAACTTGGCCTCAGATTGCAATAACTTATGGGTACCGATAACGATATCCACTTTGCCTTCTTCCAATTGCTGTAGCACTTGAGTTTGCTCTTTGGCGGTTCGAAAGCGTGACATCACTTCGGTGACTACTGGCCAGTCGGCAAATCTGTCTTTAAAGTTTTCATAGTGCTGCTGTGCAAGCAATGTGGTCGGAACCAGCACCACCACTTGTTTGCCAGCATTGACGGCCACAAATGCGGCGCGCATGGCGACTTCTGTTTTACCAAAGCCCACATCGCCGCAGACTAATCGGTCCATTGCGGTCGGTGATTGCATATCGGCTAACACCGCTATAATAGCGCTTTCTTGGTCGACGGTTTCTTCAAAGGGGAAACCGCGAGCGAATTGGGCGTATTCTTCTTCGTCAATCGCGCAGCTTTCGCCAGGGCGCGCTTGGCGACGAGCATAGACATCGAGAAGCTCGGCCGCAACGTCGCGAATTTTTTCAATGGCTTTTTTCTTGGCTTTAGCCCAAGTCTCGTTGCCGAGTTTATTTAAGTGGGCGTCTTCGTCGGCGCCAACACTGTAGCGGCTGATAAGATGTAATGAAGACACTGGCACATAGAGCTTATCGCCACCGGCATATTCGAGTTGTAGGTATTCAGCTACTAATCCACCCGTGTCTAAGGTAACTAAGCCTTTATATAGCGCCACGCCGTGCTCTAAATGCACTATGGGCTGGCCGACTTTGAGTTCGGCTAAGTTTTTAATCAGGGCATCGTTGCTAATTTGTCGCTGTTTTTCACGGCGGCGTTGCTGAGAAATACGATGGCCAAATAGCTCAGTTTCACAAATGATACTGATGCTTTCTTTGGCGCTGATCTGCAGCAAACAACCGCGGGATAGCGGCGACACGATAAGGCCTAACTTGGCATCACTTTGAATAAATTCATCAAAATGGTTAAACAGCGCAGGTTTTAACTGAATTTTAGCGAGCAATTCAAGTAGCGCTTCGCGGCGACCTTCGGACTCAGCGCTAAACAACATGCGCTTGGCGCTACTGGCATAATCTTGCAGCGCGAGCAGTGGTTGCTTTAATTTATGGTTGGCGCTGATATCGGGCAGGGTACTGGCAGCAATAATCGCCGCTTTGCTTGTGACAGGGCTATCGGCCGTAGGCACTTGCATTTGGTAACGTGACAGCGGTTTAAAGGCGGCAAATAACTCTTCGATGAGTAAATACAGCTCTTTAGGCGCAAGTAATGGCCGCAGTGGATCAACGCGTCTGTCTTGATAGCGATGCTCGACTTCTTGTAAATGCGCGCGCGCCGACTTTTCAATATCACCTAAGGTGACTAATTGTGTGTCCTTGGGCAAATAATCAAATAAGGTGGCGGTGTCATCAAAAAATAGTGGCAGGTAGTTTTCAATCCCTGCGGGCATTAAATTGCGGCTGACTAACTGATAAACCGATTCAGGTTCTTTAACGATAACCTCAAAACGGCGACGGTATCGTTGCCTAAAACCTTCTATGGCTGCGCTGTCGGTGGGGAATTCCTTGGCGGGTAATAACCGAATAGAGTCGACCGGTTGCAATGAACGTTGGGTTTCTGGGTCAAAACGGCGAATAGTTTCGACTTCTTCGTCGAATAACTCGATACGCAGTGGCATATTCATGCCCGTGGGGAAGATATCCAGAATCGAACCGCGAATAGCAAACTCACCGTGTTCATAGACTTGCTCAACCGCATGGTAGCCCGTGTCGGTTAAATGCTGGCGCACATCGTGTAATTTGTAGTTGTCGCCCTTCTTCAGCACAAACACATTGGCACTTAAATAGGCCTTAGGAGGTAGGCGCATCATTAAGGTCGTAACCGGAACGATAACGATATTTTGCTCAATCTGAGATAGCTGCGCCAGTGTTTCAAGTCGTTGGGAAATTAAATCCTGATGGGGCGAAAAGCTGTCGTAGGGCAGGGTTTCTCGGTCGGGAAATAATCTGACCTTAATCCCTGTTTTACTGAGTAAATAACTCAGCTCTAGCTCTAAGGTTAAGGCGCTTGGCGTATCACTGGTGACAACCAGAGTCGTCCCCTTATGTTGACGCGCTAAACTGGCGAGTGTAACGGCTTGGCAAACCCCGCCCACAGTGGACAAGGTTTGAATTTGAGTGCCAGTTTTAACGGCTGGCGGCGCTAGGGCTGATATGTGAGTCATTGGCGTACGATAAACTGATTCATTCACAAAAAGTTGCTGACATTGTAGAGACTTGAGGGCGTAGGTGCCAGTGAAAAGTCAACGGCTATTAACGCTCGTCTCGGGAGAGTTTACGTAATTTGAGCTGTTTCTGTTGTACATTAAGGCTGGCTTTGACTAACTGTTCGACATCGGCTTCGAGAATTTGACTGAACTCAACATCGGTTTGCCATTGTGCATCACAGGGCTTGGCAGCAGACTCAGCGTTGATGTTATGCTCATTATTCTGTGATTGAGCGGCGGTGATGGGCTGAGTGGCAACAACTTTACCAAAGCACAAAATAGCCACTAATTCGTCATGAATAAATAGGGTGATTTTATAATGGGTGCCAATGGTCAAGGCTGATGGCGTGAATAATCGCAAGCCGCTACCACCGAACTGACTGCCAATGCATTTTTCACCCTCTTGGGTTTCTTTTTCTAATACATGTTGTAGTACTAAATCGACTTTGCGTGATTGTAGCTTTAAAAAGTCCACCACGGCTTTTGCGTCGTTGTCTAAATGACGCAGTTGTAGCAGGCAGTTAGCCTCGAGCGTTTTAACTTCACTTAATAGCTGAATACCCAAGGATTGCATTGATCTTAATGTCATTTCTGAGGGTAATGGCTGGGAATTAGGCCATTGGCTTAAATAGGCTGTGAAGTGGTGAGGCACACTAAAATACGGATTGGGGTCAGTGAACAAGTCTTGCCTCTTTATTTATAGGACCAATACCCCTATTATCGTGCCCATCTTCATGATTTAGCAAGTTCAGCACACAGGACGTAACCCTCTTTCAATGAATCCAGGATTTCCTTTCTATATTGGTTACCGCTATTGGCGGGCCAGAAAAGCGAACGCGTTCGCGTCGTTCATTACTTTATTTGCCGTTTCGGGCATTTTTTTAGGTGTTGCCGCGCTTATTGTTGTGAGCTCTGTGATGAATGGTCTTGAAGGCCAACTGAAGCAACGCATCTTAGGGGCCGTGCCGCAATTAACTATTTATAGCGAAGTTCCCTTAGTCGATTGGACTGAGCAGGCGAGTGCGCTTAAAGCTTTGCCGGGCGTACTAGGCGTAACGCCGAGCGTGTCGACTCAGGCCATGGTGCAATCGGCAGCGAATATTCGCGCTGTACAAATTTATGGTGTGTTTCCCGAATTAGCACAAGAACTATCTTCTGTTGCCCAGCACACTTACTCAGGTGCTTTTGAACAGCTAAAAAGTGGCGATTACAAGGTGATTTTAGGCGCTGAACTGGCAAGACAACTCAAAGTCGCACCGGGTGATACGATACGGCTATTGAGTGGTGATGGTGTGGTGTATTCGCCCTTGGGACCGGTGCCGAGCCAACGTAAGTTTTTAGTATCGGGTATTTTTGAAATGGGATCGCAGGTCGATGCGGGCGTGGCGTATATCCATTATCAAGATGCGAAACGCCTAATGCGTCAACCCAGTGATGCCATCGATCAATTAAGGCTCTATTTGGTCGATCCCTTTAGCGCGCCAGCTTTAGCGCCTAAAGTACAGGATGTTATTGCTAAACAAGGCGTTAAGGCAACAACCAGTGACTGGCGCGATACCTATGGCCACTTGTTTGGCGCGGTCAAAATGGAAAAAAATATGATGTCGCTCATGCTGAGCCTGATTGTGGCAGTCGCGGCTTTTAATATTGTTTCAGCGTTAGTGATGATGGTGGTGGATAAAACTACCGATGTGGCGGTACTGAAAACCCAAGGTGTGACCACGCCTGCCGTGATGGGCATTTTTGTGGTGCAAGGCACGCTCAATGCCGTACTTGGTTTAGTGCTCGGGCTAGCAGTCGGCATACTCATTACCTTGAATCTGAATGGGATTATGACGACCTTAGGGATTTCAATTTTAGGTGTAGGGCAGAGCTTGCCAGTGAAACTGGAGTTTATGCAGTTGTTTGTGATTGTGATAGGCACCTTGTTGGTGACCTTATTAGCCACTTTATATCCCGCGCTGCGGGCAGCCAATGTGCAACCAGCAACCGCGCTGAGATACGAGTAAATACGCAAATGTTGATGAGTCATATTCACTTATAGATATTAACCTAAGTGATATATTGGGTAATATATGAATGATTACATGCATTTATTTGATGAAATAAATTGATGCCAAGACCTGTTTAAGAGAGAACTTTAATGCAAGACGTGTTACTGCAAGTGCAGAGTGTCAGTAAGAGTTACCATGATGGCGCCGTGACCACACAAGTTTTGTCCAATGTCGATTTGCAAGTTTTTAAGGGTGAGCAGTTGGCAATTGTCGGTAGCTCAGGCTCAGGTAAAAGTACGCTGCTGCATATTATGGGCACGTTGGATGAGCCAACCGCCGGTAAAGTGTTGCTGTTAGGCGAAGATTTATATCAAGTATCGAGTGCGCGCCAAGCACAAATCCGTAATCAGGATTTAGGTTTTATCTATCAGTTCCACCATTTATTACCTGAATTTACCGCGTTAGAAAACGTAGCAATGCCAGCGTTTATTCAAGGGAAAGATCGTAAGCAAGCACTTGCCGATGCTAAAGCCTTACTGGAGCGCGTTGGGCTGGGGCATCGCCTGACGCACATTCCTGCCGAGTTATCGGGCGGCGAACGTCAACGAGTGGCTATTGCAAGAGCCTTGATTAATAAACCTAAGTTAGTGTTGGCGGATGAACCAACGGGTAACTTAGATGCCAATAGTGGCGATGCGGTGTATGAGCTTATCCGTGAGCTGGCCGATCAGTTGGGAACGGCCTTTGTGGTGGTGACTCACGATCATAAATTAGCTGCCCGTATGGATCGCCAACTGATGATGAAAAATGGCTTCCTGCAATTAGCGGCGGAAACCCAAGTATGAACGGCCCGTTAGCCTTATCCATTGGTTGGCGTTTTTATCGCGCTCGCCAAGCCAACAGTTTTATCAGCTTTATTTCCTTCGCATCGACTGCGGGTATCGCTTTAGGTGTGGCGGTATTGATCATAGTTCTGTCGGCGATGAATGGTTTTGAGCGCGAATTAGAGCAAAGATTACTTGGCGTCGTACCGCAGGCGGATATTATTGGTGTGAATGAGCCCATTACTAACTGGCAAGATGTGGCTAAAGGCGCGCTACAGATTGAGGGTATTCGCGGCGCGGCGCCCTTTATCCGCATGCAAGGTTTAGTGCAAAAGCCTGGTGGGTTTCAAGGTTTAGCCGTGGTGGGGATCTTTCCGAAAGAGGAAATGAAGGTTTCAACCCTGTCACAATTTATGAGCGATACCAGCTGGCAGAGTCTGAGCCAAGATGACAATAATATTGTGCTTGGCCAGAGTTTATTGACTAAATTAGGGCTTGAGATTGGCGATACGCTGGCTTTGTATGTGCAGGATATGGATCCAGAAACTGCAGGCAGTTTACGTGCGGCCAAAAGCCATCGTTTTGTAGTGTCTGGTACCTATCATCTTGGCGGCGAGCTTGAACTGACCACGGCTTATATTCCACTGCAGTACGCGGCGCAAATTTTGAATCTGCAGAACGGCGTAACAGGTGTACGTATTAGCGTTGATAAGGTATTTGATGCGCCAGAAAAAGTGCGCGAACTGGGTTATGCGCAAAAACAGTCTGTTTATATCAGTGATTGGACCCGCACCCAAGGGCATTTGTATCAGGATATTCAGTTAGTTCGCACTGTAATGTACTTAGTGTTAGTGCTCGTGATTGGTGTGGCCTGCTTTAATATCGTGTCTACCTTAGTGATGGCGGTGCGTGATAAAGCCTCCGAGATTGCGATTTTGATGACGATGGGTTTAAGCCGTATTGCTGTGATGGGTATTTTTATGGTGCAGGGCGCCTTAAATGGTCTGCTTGGTTGCGGTCTTGGCGGCATTATCGGTATTAGCGTGGCGCTAAATTTAAGTGCGATTGCCAGCACGATTGAACGGTTATTGGGTATTCAACTACTATCAGCCGATGTGTACTTTGTCGACTTTTTGCCGTCAGAGTTACATAGCTCTGATGCGGTATTAGTCATTGCGATGGCATTTATAATGAGTTTAATCGCGACGCTTTATCCTGCTTGGAAGGCGAGTCAAATTGCGCCAGCACAAGCATTAGCGGGTAGATAACGTATTTAAGATAATGTTCGCTCTGTTCGCGGACGAGTGCAGAATTGAGTGCACACTCTTTTAGAGTGTAATCGTTAGTGTGTAATCAAAGTGCTGATTTGCGCTAATGTACTTATCATCGGCACAGATAATGATTTAGCGTTATGATTTAGCATTAAAACAATAGAAACAAAAAGGCCAGTGAGCGCTCTTAGAAGAGACTGCCACTGGCCTTTTTCGTGTTTAATCTGTGTATCTATGCGATATCTAAAGTTAAGCGTTGATAGAGATTAACGCTTTAAACCTTCGTTCAATAATGGACGCATGATTTTAACTAATTCTGTGGTCACTTTAGGTGAACCTGCCACGATATTGCCAGAAACCATATAGTTATGGTTGCCAGTAAAATCAGTCACAGTACCGCCAGCTTCTCGGCAAATAAGATCGCCAGCTGCGATGTCCCATGGCTTTAAGCCAATTTCGAAGAAACCATCTAAACGACCGGCGGCAACATAGGCTAAATCTAATGCGGCAGAACCTGCGCGACGTAAGTCTGCACATTGGCCGAAGACTTCGCCGAAAATAGCAATATAGGTTTCAGTGTGTTGACGAGCCTTGAATGGAAAGCCTGTACCAATCATGGTAGAGGTAAGTTCATTCACGTTAGTCACACGCAGACGGAAATCATTGAGTTTTGCGCCTTTACCACGGACTGCGGTAAAGAGTTCTTCGCGAACGGGATCGTAAACAACCGCAACTTCAGTTTTACCTTTGTGTTGCAGAGCGATAGAAATCGCGAAGTGGGGAATGCCTCTAACAAAGTTGTTAGTGCCATCCAGAGGGTCAACTATCCAAACATAGTCGTTATTACTACCACGGTTTTCGCCTTTCTCTTCACCCACAATAGTGTGATCAGGATAAGATTTACGAATTTGGTAAGTAATTGTCGCTTCTGCTTCCTTGTCTACACTGGTAACAAAATCGTTGATACCTTTTGAACTCACTTCAATACGATCAAGTTCGGTATAGGCGCGCATAATATTTTGGCCGGCCGCGCGGGCAGCGCGTACAGCAATCGTCAGCATCGGATGCATTGCAATCCCCTGGATGTTAAAGAACGTTAAATAGCGGGCGGCATTATACTCGATTTGATAGTTATATCAAATACCGATTTTCATATAAGCATTCGGCAATGGCTGTGATAATATTCGTCCCCAACGTTTTATGAATTAAATTAAGTTATTCCATGCTAAGTAATATTCGAGTGGTTTTAGTGGGGACATCGCACCCCGGCAATATTGGTTCCACTGCCAGAGCGATGAAGACTATGGGTTTGTCTAATTTGTATCTTGCCGAACCGCGTGTTGAACCTGATGGGCATTCCATCGCCTTAGCCGCGGGTGCATCGGATATTCTTAAACACCTTGTAAAAGTCGATTCACTCGCTGAAGCGATAGCCGATTGCAGCTTAGTTATTGCAACCAGCGCGCGCAGCCGCACCTTAGATTGGCCGATGTTAGAGCCAAGAGAAGCGGGCGTAAAGTTAGCCACCGAGGCACTTAACGGCCCTGTTGCTATTGTGTTTGGCCGTGAAAACCACGGGTTAAGCAATGAAGAATTGCAACAATGCACTTATCATGTAGCTATTCCGGCCAATCCTGAATACAGCTCGCTCAATTTGGCGCAAGCGGTACAAATTATTTGTTATGAAACCCGCGTTGCCCATCTGGCACAAAAAGAAGTGATAGAGGAGGAGCCAACAGAGTATCCGCTGGCCGCCGATCAGGAACGTTTTTTTGCCCACCTTGAATCGACCTTACTAGCGACTGGATTTATCATCAAGAATCATCCTGGACAAGTGATGATGAAACTGCGTCGTTTATTTAGTCGCGCACGGATTGAGAGCCCTGAAATGAATATCCTTAGGGGTATTTTGACGTCAATTGAGAAAGTGACCGATTCTAAAGATAAATAGCCAGATCCTAATCATCAATAATTACCGTACAGAATGACCGCAAAGGATAAATAATGGGCGTGATAGCTAGGCTAAAAGAAGACATTGAATCTATATATCACCGTGATCCTGCGGCGCGCAGCGCCTTTGAGATCTTGGTTAACTATCCAGGCATGCATGCTATTTGGTTGCATCGGATAAGCCATAAGCTTTGGAAGCGCGATTGGCGTTTAACGGCACGTTGTTTATCGACTTTTTCCCGTTGGCTAACCGGGGTTGAAATTCATCCTGGCGCAACCATAGGGCGTCGATTTTTTATCGACCATGGCATGGGCGTAGTAATTGGTGAAACCGCTGAAATTGGCGATGATTGCACACTTTATCATGGTGTTACGCTTGGCGGCACTACATGGCAAGCCGGTAAGCGTCACCCAACGTTAGCGAATAATGTGGTGGTCGGTGCGGGGGCAAAAATCCTCGGTCCTATTACGATGCATGATGGTGCTCGTGTCGGTTCTAACTCCGTTGTCGTGAAAGATGTGCCTAAAGATACTACGGTTGTGGGCATTCCTGGGCGCGTGGTGGCAACACCGTCAGCGCAATCGAAAGAGAAAACCGAACGTCGCAGCGCAATGGCAAAAAAATACGGCTTTGATGCTTATGCGGTATCACCGGATAACCCTGATCCGGTTGCCAATGCGATAGGACAGATGCTGGATCACATGCATCTAATGGACTCGAAAGTACAAGAGTTGTGTCAAGCCATTCAAGGACTGGGTGGCAATGTTTGCACAGAAAAGTTGCCTGAGCTTGATATGGGTGAGTTCAATGATGCTGAAAAAGTCGCCACAGACAAGCGCGATGAGTTTGATCCCAGTGTTTAAAGCGAGATGACAGCGTTTATGATTGATGTCAATACAGCTATCAAACTCATGCTTGGCTAGGATTTCGCTAAGATTCTACTCAGTTTTAGCGAGTGTTTGACTAGATTTTGGCTAACGTCCTGCTCAGTTTCGATAACTTGCTTCTCCTTCTAAACGCTTTTATTCGTTGTGGATATCGTGCTAGATGTCGATAAATTGCTTTTTCAGCATTGAATCTTAGAGCGGAAAAAGGTTAAATACCCCACCAAGATGAAAGGGTATTGATGCACTCTTAATACCTGAGTGTTTTAGTAGGTTTAATACTTGACTGATTTACTCGGGTATGTTGAAATAAAGCATACTTGTTTGAAATGAAGCATACCTTTTCGGGAGCTATGATAGTAGTTATGAAACTGACATCAAAAGGTCGTTATGCAGTAACCGCTATGCTAGATGTGGCAATCCACTCAGCATCGGGACCCGTTCCCTTAGCGGATATCTCTGAAAGACAAGGCATTTCGCTTTCCTATCTTGAACAACTCTTTGCTAAGCTAAGAAAACATGGCTTAGTGGCCAGTGTACGAGGACCCGGCGGTGGATATCGCTTAGGCTTAGAAGCCAATGATATTTCTGTCGGCATGGTTGTCCATGCTGTAGATGAGTCAGTTGATGCGACTCGTTGCCAAGGACTGGGTAATTGTCAGAGTGGAACTCGCTGCTTAACCCATTCACTTTGGGGCGATTTAAGCAAACAAATTTCAGATTTTTTAGATGGTATCAGTCTTGCTGGCTTGATGCAGAAGCGAGATGTGCAATTTATCTCTCTTAAGCAAGACACTATACAAAAGGAACAAAGAGTCAGTTTGTAATGACGATTTGTTATATATAAAAATAATTTTTGTACGTTGTATGTAGCCTCTACCAGAGACTGCTCAGTACGGAGTGTGTTATGAAGCTTCCTATCTATTTAGATTATGCCGCCACCACGCCTGTTGATCCAAGAGTCGCGGAAAAGATGTTCCAATGTATGACAATGGACGGCATTTTTGGTAATCCCGCCTCACGTTCGCACCGTTACGGCTGGCAAGCTGAAGAAGCGGTAGATATTGCTCGCAATCAAATTGCTGAGTTAATTAACGCTGATCACCGTGAAATTGTGTTTACTTCTGGCGCGACTGAATCTAACAACTTAGCGATTAAAGGTGTGGCTCATTTCTATAACAAGAAAGGCAAGCACATCATTACCAGCAAGACTGAACATAAAGCGGTGCTCGATACCTGCCGTCAATTAGAGCGCGAAGGTTTTGAAGTCACTTACTTAGAGCCAGCACCAAACGGCATCATTCCAATGGAACGTTTAGAAGCGGCAATGCGTGATGACACTATTCTTGTCAGCATTATGCATGTGAACAATGAAATCGGCGTGATCCACGATATCGATGCCATCGGTGAGTTATGCCGTTCAAAAGGCATTATCTTCCATATGGATGCGGCGCAAAGTGCGGGCAAACTACCTATCGATGTGCAAGCCACTAAAGTGGATTTGATCTCAATTTCTGGCCATAAAATGTATGGCCCTAAAGGAATTGGCGCGCTCTATGTTCGTCGTAAGCCACGTATTCGCTTAGAAGCGCAAATGCACGGTGGTGGTCATGAACGTGGTATGCGTAGCGGTACGTTACCAACGCATCAAATCGTCGGTTTAGGTGAAGCGGCTGCAATCGCAAAAGCGGAAATGGCCTCTGATGACGCCCGTATCGGTGCATTACGTGACAAATTATGGAATGGCATTAAGCACATCGAAGAAACCTATATCAACGGTGACTTGACTCAACGCCATTGCGGTAGCCTCAACGTCAGCTTCAACTATGTTGAAGGTGAATCGTTAATGATGGCCCTTAAAGATTTAGCGGTTTCATCGGGGTCGGCTTGTACTTCAGCCAGCTTAGAGCCTAGCTACGTATTACGTGCACTTGGTTTAAACGATGAAATGGCACATAGCTCAATTCGTTTCTCACTCGGCCGTTTCACAACGGAAGAAGAAATTGATCACGCTATCGAAGTTATTACTCAATCTATTGATAAATTAAGAGAAATGTCTCCTTTGTGGGAAATGTTCAAAGATGGAATCGATCTGAACCAAGTTCAGTGGGCACATCATTAATTCTGGCTTTTACAATAGATAATTTTGGAGCAGTACCATGGCTTACAGTGAAAAAGTGATAGATCATTATGAGAACCCACGTAACGTTGGTTCTTTCGATAAAAACGATCCTTCGGTCGTAACCGGTATGGTAGGCGCGCCTGCTTGCGGTGACGTGATGAAACTTCAGTTGAAAATCGGTGCCGATGGCATTATTCAAGATGCTAAGTTCAAAACCTACGGTTGTGGTAGCGCAATTGCATCTAGCTCACTGGTGACTGAGTGGGTTAAAGGCAAAACTATCGAACAAGCAGCGGCGATTAAAAATACTGATATCGCTGAGGAATTAGCACTGCCACCCGTAAAAATCCACTGTTCAATTTTGGCGGAAGATGCCATTAAAGCAGCTATCGACGAGTATAAATCGAAACAAGCTAAGTAACATCTGGAGTTAAGATGGCGATTACAATGACCCCAGCGGCAGCCGATCGTGTCAGATCTTTCTTAGTTAACCGAGGCAAAGGTGTAGGCCTGCGTCTCGGCTTAAGAACATCAGGCTGTTCAGGTATGGCATATGTACTTGAGTTCGTTGATTCTTTGAATGATGACGATGAAGTTTTTGATATCGAAGGTGTGAAAATCATTATTGATGCTAAGAGCCTGATTTATCTTCAAGGGATTGAGCTGGATTTTGTTAAAGAAGGGCTGAACGAAGGCTTTCAATTTAACAACCCTAACGCAAAAGGTGAGTGTGGTTGCGGTGAAAGTTTCACTGTTTAACTGCTAAAGTTAACGCATGAATTATTTCGAGTTATTTAAATTCTCTCCTGCCTTCGATATTGATACCGCCTTACTTGCAGAACGCTATCGCGAACTGCAACGGGCGGTTCATCCCGATAAGTTTGCTAATGATACTGATCAGCAAAAATTGCTGTCAGTACAACGCACTGCGCAAGTCAATGATGGTTTTCAAACCTTAAAAGATCCTATTCGCCGTGCCGAGCACATGTTGTCCCTTCGCGGCATTGAATTAAGCCATGAAACCACCACGGTGAAAGATACGGCCTTTTTAATGCAGCAGATGGAATGGCGTGAAGCGTTAGAAGACATACGCGACAGTGCCGATCCTCAAGCCAGCATCGATGAGTTATATCAATCTTTTGCACAGTACCGCGCGCAACTGACTCAGCAATTGACACAATTGTTAAGCAGCGAGCAGCCTGAAGATGCATTGTTAGCGGCGGATCAAGTTCGCAAACTTAAATTTATGGCAAAATTACACGGTGAATTAACTAGAGTTGAAGACGCGCTGTTAGATTAATTTTACGTGTTTACGTTATCTTGCTGACTCAAGCGTGCTTGGGTCGGCATTACTAAGTTGGATATATATGGCCCTTTTGCAGATAGCTGAGCCCGGACAAAGTGCCGCGCCGCACCAACATAGACTTGCCGTTGGCATTGACTTAGGTACCACTAATTCTTTAGTGGCAGCGGTTCGAAGTGGTGAGACGGCAACTCTGCCGGACGAATTTGGACAGCATTCATTACCTTCTATAGTGCGCTATACCCAAGATACAGTTGAAGTTGGCGCCCTCGCAGCTCTGAGCTCGGCGCAAGACCCACAAAATACGATTGTCTCGGTGAAGCGTTTTATGGGTCGTAGCCTTGCGGATATTCAAGCAGGCGAACAATCATTCCCCTATGAGTTCGCAGCTAGCGAAAATGGCTTACCTTTATTTGTTACCCCTCAAGGCCAAGTGAATCCGGTGCAAGTTTCTGCGGAAATTTTGCGTCCGCTTATCGCCCGCGCTGAAAAGACCTTAGGTGGCGAGCTGCAAGGCGTGGTGATCACTGTGCCGGCTTATTTTGATGATGCCCAGCGCCAAGGCACTAAAGATGCTGCAGCTTTACTGGGTGTTAAAGTGTTACGCCTATTAAATGAGCCAACAGCGGCTGCCATTGCCTACGGTTTAGACTCTAAGCAAGAGGGGGTGATTGCCATCTATGACTTGGGTGGCGGTACTTTTGATATTTCTATTTTACGTTTAAATCGTGGTGTATTTGAAGTGTTGGCCACTGGCGGCGATTCAGCCCTTGGCGGTGATGATTTTGACCATTTATTGCAAGCACATATGCAACAAGTTTGGCAGCTTAAAGACATAGATTCGCAATTAAGTCGTCAACTGTTAATTGAGTCGCGCCGTGTGAAAGAAGCCTTAACTGATGCGGTTCAAACTGAAGCGAGAGTGACGCTCGCCGACGGTACAGAGCTGACGCAAATTGTTACCAAAGCTGAGTTTGATGCTTTGATTGCAGCGTTAGTGAAAAAAACCATCGCCTGCTGTCGCCGTACGCTGCGTGATGCAGGCGTAAGCGCAGATGAAGTGCTCGAAACGGTCATGGTTGGCGGTTCAACGCGCGTGCCATTAGTGCGTGAACAAGTTGAAGCTTTCTTTGGTAAACCGCCGCTAACGTCTATCGATCCCGATCGTGTTGTGGCGATTGGTGCAGCAATTCAAGCTGATATTTTAGTCGGTAATAAACCTGAATCTGATTTGTTATTGCTCGATGTGATCCCACTGTCGTTAGGCATTGAGACTATGGGCGGTTTAGTGGAAAAAGTGGTGTCGCGTAATACCACTATTCCGGTTGCACGCGCGCAGGAGTTTACCACCTTTAAAGATGGTCAAACTGCGATGGCATTCCATGTCGTGCAGGGTGAACGTGAACTCGTTGCCGATTGCCGCTCGCTAGCGCGTTTTACGCTCAAAGGTATTCCGCCATTAGCTGCAGGTGCTGCGCATATTCGTGTCACTTTTCAAGTGGATGCCGATGGTTTACTGAGCGTGACTGCGATGGAAAAATCTACAGGCGTGCAATCTAGTATCCAAGTTAAGCCGTCTTTTGGCTTATCCGATACTGAAATAGCCACTATGCTGAAAGATTCGATGAAGTATGCCAAGGATGATATTGGCCGTCGTATGCTTGCGGAGCAGCAGGTTGAAGCTGCCAGAGTGCTCGAGTCTTTACATGCTGCATTAGCCAAAGATGGTGATTTACTGAATGCCGATGAGCGTGAGCTGATTGATGCTACCATGACTCATGTAGCACAAGTGGCCACGGGTGATGATGCCGATGCGATTAAACACGCAATTGAAACACTGGATGAGCAAACCCAAGACTTTGCTGCCAGACGTATGGACAATTCTATTCGAGTGGCATTTAAAGGCCAATCGATCGACAATATATAGGTGATACGATGCCCCAGTTAGTCTTTCTTCCCCATGCTGAATTGTGCCCAGATGGCGCAGTACTTGAGGCCAATGTTGGTGAGACCATTCTCGATGTAGCGCTGCGTAACGGCATTAATATCGAACATGCGTGTGAAAAGTCCTGTGCTTGCACTACATGTCACTGTATCGTCCGTGAAGGTTTTAACGATCTTGAGCCAAGTGATGAACTTGAAGATGATATGCTTGATAAAGCATGGGGGTTAGAGCCCGAAAGCCGTCTATCTTGCCAGGCTAAAGTAGTTGATAGTGATATGGTGATTGAAATTCCTAAATACACAGTTAATATGGTCAGCGAAGGCAATTAATTGTGTTGTAGTATGATGAAAACCAGTCCAAGCGACTGGTTTTTTACTTTTGGCGTTGAGCATTTGTGCAACTAACCTTGTCTATGGGTATAGATGTTTGATTTATCCCAGCGCAGGCGTATTATGCGCTCAAAATTAATGGTTGCCGGAGACCTGAATGAAAATAGCGATCTTATCGCAAGGGCCTGAGTTATATTCAACAAAGCGACTCGTTGAAGCAGCTCAATTACGTGGTCATGAAGTACATGTAATTAATCCCTTAGAATGTTATATGAATATCAACATGCGGCAATCGAGTATCCATATTGGTGGGCGCGAGCTACCTGCATTTGATGCGGTTATTCCTCGTATTGGCGCATCAATTACCTTTTATGGCTCAGCAGTATTGCGCCAGTTTGAGATGATGGGTGTGTATGCCCTAAATGATTCAGTTGGGATCTCGCGCTCACGTGACAAATTGCGCTCTATGCAGCTGATGTCACGTCGCGGTATTGGTTTACCCATCACAGGTTTTGCGAATAAGCCGAGTGATATCCCAGACTTAATTGATATGGTGGGTGGGGCGCCGTTAGTCATCAAGCTACTCGAAGGCACCCAAGGAATTGGTGTGGTATTAGCCGAGACGCGTAAAGCGGCAGAGAGTGTGATTGAAGCCTTTATGGGCCTTAAAGCCAACATCATGGTGCAGGAATATATCAAAGAAGCCAATGGTGCCGATATTCGTTGTTTTGTGCTTGGTGATAAAGTCATTGCCGCCATGAAACGCCAAGCGATGCCCGGTGAGTTTCGCTCTAATTTGCATCGTGGCGGCACGGCAAGTTTAGTTAAATTAACGCCAGAAGAACGGTCAGTCGCTATCCGCGCGGCTAAGACCATGGGATTAAATGTGGCTGGTGTTGATTTACTGCGCTCAAACCACGGACCTGTGATCATGGAAGTTAACTCATCTCCAGGGCTTGAGGGCATAGAAGGCGCCACCACGAAAGATGTGGCGGGTGCTATCATTGATTTTGTGGAAAAAAATGCAATTAAAGTGAAAAAAGTGACTCAAGCGCAGGGTTAATATTTTGTCCTTGAGTGTGTCATATCAACACTGATGTATTTCCTGATGGGTCACTTAATTGCTCAATAGGTTACCTCTATAGGATTAAAGTAACATTCATGACTAGGCATATTTGAATGTGAGCCAAAGTGTCTTTTAAATGATTATTTGAAGTGACACATGTCACGATTTTGCGGAGCCGTAAGCGATATTTAGTAAGAATTTGATCACTGTCAAGTTCACCGTAAATGAATCTTGTACCTTGTTATAACTAGGTTAAGTATTTTAGATTATTTACGTTGTTATCGCAGCTGCAAGCGCAAGGATGTCCACATGAAAATTTTACTTATATTGTTATGCGCATTTGTTCCCTCCATGGTTTGGGCTCACCCCGGCCATGGCGGTGTTGGTTTATTCCATCACTTGCTAGATCTTGCTCCCGCAGTCATCTTAGTGGCTTTGATTGTGTGGGCGGGTATGTGGGCCAAGAATAGAAAATAAGCATATTTTTAATGAGTTTGCATTCCTCGCTAAGATTTTTTAATCCTAGTGAGGGTCTTGTGTATGCGTAAACTGATTATCAATAAAGCAAATGAACATAAAATCTCAGACTAATTGGCTATAAAGATAGGATTTAGCGTTTAAATTTCGTATAATCCGCGCGAATTTTTTAACTTGCTCACTAAAGGAAGCTCTTCATGGCGATCGAACGCACATTTTCTATAATTAAGCCAGATGCTGTTGCAAAAAACCACATTGGTGCTATCTACAATCGTTTTGAAACTGCAGGTCTACAGATCGTTGCAGCAAAAATGCTTCACCTAACAAAAGAACAAGCTGAAGGTTTCTATGCTGAGCATAGCGAGCGCGGTTTCTTTGGTGATCTTGTTGCATTCATGACTTCTGGTCCAATCATGGTCCAAGTGTTAGAAGGCGAAAATGCTGTTTTAGCTCACCGTGAAATTTTAGGTGCAACTAACCCAGCTCAAGCAGCACCTGGTACTATCCGTGCTGATTTTGCTGAAAGCATTGACGAAAACGCTGCTCACGGTTCTGATGCGGTTGAATCTGCAGCACGCGAAATTGCTTACTTCTTTAGTGCTGAAGAACTGTGCCTACGCACACGTTAATTTAACACTAAGATTAAAAAAGGAGCCTTTAGGCTCCTTTTTTATTGAAAATTTTTTAATTTTATAGCTTGAAATGTGGTTTCCCGTCCCTATATCTATTGCAGGATCGCTCTATGAGGATCTTAGTATCAAGTCTGTGCCGCAAGGACAGACTCTTTAACTCGGCGAGACCTAATATGTTTTCATTGTGAAAACTGTCCGCCAAACTTCCATATTGCTTAAGACAAGGATATGAACATGCGTAATTATGATTTAACTCCACTTTACCGTAGTGCCATTGGTTTCGATCGTTTAGCACAATTAGCAGAGCATGCTGCCGCTAATAATGGCAACACAGGTTATCCACCATATAATATTGAATTATTAGGCGAAAATCGTTATCGCATTACGATGGCCGTCGCTGGATTCTCTATGGATGAACTTGAGATTAGTAGTGAAGGGGAGAAATTATTAGTCAAAGGTAATAAAGCTGAAATCCAATCTGAGCGTAAATACCTGTACCAAGGTATTGCAGAGCGCGGTTTTGAGCGTACCTTCCAACTTGCTGATTATGTTACCGTATTGGGTGCAAGTTTAGAAAATGGCTTATTGAATATCGATCTGGTACGTGAGATCCCTGAAGCGTTAAAACCACGCAAGATTGAGATCAGCTCATCGCGCTTACTCGATAATCAATCATAACTGACTTAGCGGTAACCGATTGAATAGAAAGGGGAGCATAATGCATAATGCCGATCAGTTAAGACAGATCGCTTGACGATCTCGCTGAAAAGATCAAAATCCGATGACCTCTTGTCATCGGATTTTTTTATGCAACTTTCAGAAGCTCTCGCTCGCACTCATATTACCCGCCTAACCGAATTCACCTGCTTAGCTGATGTGTTAGAACCTGAGTTAATTCAATCCTGTTTGGACTCTCAGGGCGTTACCACACTCAGACGGCGTAAATTGCCGATGGATTTGATGATTTGGGCGGTTATCGAATTGGCCTTGTTCCGAGGAGAGTCTGTTTGGTCACTCATCAACAAACTCGACATTGTCTTGCCACAATATATTGATTATGTTGCACGCAGCTCCCAGATACCCTTGAAGGGCGTTTACTCACTAAGACAGTGAAAGGTAAGTTAGTCGCCATTTTGACCTCGTTGACTGACCCGATGCGTTACCCCGGCGAAGACATTGTCGACTTATATGCCCATCGATGGGAAATCGAACTGGGCTACAGAGAGATGAAACAACACCTGTTGGAGAGTCGCTTTACACTGCGCAGTCAACTGTCGGAGCTGGTGACTCAAGAGCTGTGGGGCGTGTTGCTGGCCTACAATCTCATTAGATACAATATGTTACTGATGGCCAAAAGCTTGCCATCGGTCCATCACAAACGCCGGGGAATGTCGCGAGAGATGTATTGGATATAGAACGTAATGCACGGCAATTTAAGTTGGATGGTAAACGGGAAAGAGCTTATCCAAGAGTGCTTAAAATGAGCAAAAAACAAGTATCCAATTAGACCAAATAAAAATGCCGTTCACTCTTAAGTGAACGGTATTAGCCTAGCTCGCTTTGTATTATTCTATTGTCACTCAAACCTGTTTCTCTAGCGTTTATACAAGCTGCTATTGGCCAAGATGAGCAGTAACAAGGTAACTAAATCAGCCGCAAAGCGGACAATATAAAGATGCCTAAAGTGCAAGTGACCAGCGAGCAGACTGTGGTTAGGGCTATAATATTGGCGGCAAGGGGCGCATTGCCTCCCATGGCGCGGGCCATCACATAGCTTGCGGCTGCGGTGGGTGCTGAACTCATTAGAAAAACCAGTGCTAACTCAATCCCTCGATAGCCCAACAGCAAGGCTCCAATCGTGATAAAAAGTGGGGCAAAGATCAGTTTCAATGAGGTTGAGAACCAAGTCGAATGCTTTTCATGTTTGAGTGAACCAATATCGAGCGAACCGCCAGTGCACAGTAGTGCTAAGGGCAGGGTCATATTGGCAAAGTATTGTCCCGCATCGAGTACCATTTTCGGTACTGGAATAGCAAGCAAATAGAACAACATGCCGACCATAATGGCAATGATCAGTGGGTTTTTGGTGATGGTCTTGATGATCACGCCAAATGCACGTTGGCTGGATTCTTCGCCTTTAGGGCTTAGGCAAATAACCGCTTGAATGTTATACAGCAGCGTCATCGAGGCGACATAGACCGCGGCTAAGGCAACGCCAGAACTCCCATAGGCGTTGGAAACATAAGCTAAGCCGATAATGGCAGTATTGGCCCTAAATCCCCCTTGAATGATCACTCCTTGGTCTTTGTGCTTGGGAAATAGCCGCCTAGTTGCATAAGTGGAGAGTATAAAAAACAGTAGATTGGCTGCTAAACCATAGACAATCAAGGGGGCGCTGGAGGCAAGATCGTGATTGGAGCTGATGATACTGAGAAACAGCAACGCAGGCAGTGTTACGTTAAAGACTAATTTTGATGCAACATCAATAAAGTTTTCATTGATGATTTGGGTGCGTTTTAGGAGCACGCCGAGTGCTAACATTAAACAAATAGGACCCGTTATTGATGCAGAAAACAGTAACTGCTCAATGATCATTTCCATAGTTATTCCTTGAATTATTCACTTAAAATCCTGTCGATTTTAGACTTGTCACAGATATGAATACCACACTGCAGCAAATGTTGTGGTGATAGAGATGTGCGCATCAACTTAATCCCTTAAACTATGTTTTGTAAACTTGGTCTCTTAAACTTAATATTTACATTCAACAGCTTAAAAAATAAGAGATACTCAGTGTCCACGAACGATACCAACAAATAAGGCCACATAAAATGCGGCCTTATTGATTTTTGAGTATGGTCTAATGCGGATTACTTAACGCGCATGCCAGGCTGCGCGCCTTCATGGGGTTCTAAAATCCACAGGTCGCTGCCACCAGGGCCAGCAGCTAACACCATACCTTCTGACATGCCAAAACGCATTTTACGTGGCGCTAAGTTTGCCACCATCACCGTCAGTTTGCCTTCGAGATCTTCTGGCGAATAGGCTGATTTAATGCCTGCAAACACTTGGCGCGTTTCGCCACCGATATCGAGTTGTAACTTCAGCAGTTTATCGGCATCAGCAACATGTTCGGCTTTAACGATGCGAGCGATACGCAGGTCGATTTTAGCAAAATCATCAAAGTTGATGGTTTCACTGATTGGATCGTCAACCAGCGGCTCACTGCTGACAACTGAAGCCTCAGCCGTCTTTTCAGCTACTGCTGTCTTTGGCACATCGGCCGTGACTTGCAAGTTATCCTTAGAATCAGCGACCATAGCATTAACTTTATCTAACTCAACACGCTGCATCATGGCTTTGAATGGCGCGATTTCATGGCCCGCTAAATCTTGGCTCAATGCATCCCAAGTCAGTGGCAATTGGAAGAAGGCTTCCACATCTTGCGCTAAACGTGGCAATACAGGTTTTAGATAAGTCACCAAAATACGGAACAGATTCAAGGCGTTTGAACACACTTGATGGGCGGCTTCCTGTTGGTCATCGTGTTTTACCATTTGCCAAGGCGCGGCATCAGCCACAAAACCGTTAGCAATATCTGCCAGTGCCATGATTTCGCGCACGGCTTTGCCATATTCGCGAGTCTCGTAAAACTCGGCAATCACGTCTTGTTTGGCTAAAAACACTTCAGTTAAGCTGGTATCGCTAATTTTTGCGAGCTTGCCATCAAAACGCTTAGTGATAAAGCCGGCGGTGCGTGAGGCTAAATTCACTAATTTACCGACTAGATCTGAGTTAACTCGCTGGGCGAAATCTTCTAGATTTAAGTCTAAGTCGTCGATACGACTGCTGAGTTTTGCGGCGTAGTAATAACGTAAATATTCAGGATCTAAATGATCTAGATACGTGCGCGCTTTAATAAAAGTGCCTTTGGATTTTGACATTTTCGCGCCATTAACTGTCACGTAGCCGTGGGCATAGACGCTATTTGGCTGGCGATAGCCTGAGCCGTGCAGCATGGCGGGCCAGAACAAGCTGTGGAAGTAAACAATATCTTTACCAATGAAGTGATAAACCTCGGCTGTAGAATCTTTACCCCAAAACTCATCGAAGCTCAGCTCAGGGCGTTTGTCACATAGATTTTTAAATGAACCCATGTAACCAATTGGCGCATCTAGCCAAACGTAGAAATATTTGCCCGGCGCATCGGGGATTTCGAAACCAAAATACGGTGCATCACGGGTAATATCCCACTGCTTTAAACCTTGCTCAAACCATTCGTCGAGTTTGTTAGCCATTTCGACTTGCAGAGCGCCCGAGCGGGTCCACTCTTTTAGCATGCCTTCGAAGGCGGGTAGATCAAAGAAAAAGTGCTCAGAATCTTTCATTACTGGCGTTGCACCCGATACCGCTGATTTAGGATTTATCAGTTCGGTTGGGCTATAAGTTGCGCCGCAGGCATCGCAGTTATCGCCGTATTGGTCAGGCGACTTACACTTAGGGCATGTCCCTTTAACAAAACGGTCGGGCAGGAACATGGATTTTTCAGGATCGAACAACTGAGAAATGCTCTTGCTCTTGATGTAACCATTGGCACGTAGTTTGAGATAAATATCGTTCGCCAATACGCGGTTTTCTTCACTGTGGGTGCTGTGATAGTTATCGAAAGCAATATTGAAATCAGCAAAATCCTGCTGATGTTCAGTGTTCACTTGGGCAATCATATCTTCAGGCGCGATGCCTAATTGCTGTGCTTTGAGCATAATTGGCGTGCCATGGGCATCATCGGCACAAATATAGTGGCACTCATGTCCACGAAGTTTTTGATAACGCGACCAGATATCAGTCTGGATGTATTCCAACATGTGACCTAAGTGGATCGGTCCGTTTGCATAGGGAAGTGCGCTGGTCACGAGAATTTTACGTTGTGAAGTTGCCATCTGTTCTCAAATATCGTGGTGGGCCAAAAATATTGGTAGAGATACTAACTGATTACAGGATGATTTTCATCAAAACCTGAGTCGATTGAGCTAAAACTGCGCTAATGTTTTCTGCATTATCTGGTACACTTGCACAAATTTATCAGTGGGGGTAATTCTTTTGTCTTCAATACAAACCGATTATCGTTTAAATGACGATCTTCTCGAGCCTGTTCTGGCTATTCTCGATTCATTTGTTGACCCGTATTTATCAAAGGGGTTAGTGAGCGCAGGATGCGTAAACAAACTTGCGTTGGAAGGTAAGCGTTTGTTGCTTGGCTTAGTTTATCCGTACCCTTGCATGACACAGTATCGCGATACTGTGATGGCGTTAACCAACAAGCTCGCTGTCCTTGATGCTATTGATGAGGTTGAATGCGAAATTGATTTTCAACCTAAAGTCTATTCAGCTTTATCTGCTATTGCGCCTATTGCTAATGTAAAACAAGTGATTGCAGTTGCATCAGGTAAAGGTGGTGTGGGTAAATCAACTACTGCGGTTAACCTCGCTTTAGCGTTAGCGGCAGAAGGCGCACAAGTCGGCATCCTCGATGCGGATATTTACGGTCCGTCAGTGCCGATGATGTTAGGTATTCCTAATTTCAGACCGCTTTCTCCCGATGGTAAACATATGACCGCTGCCAGTGCCCATGGTATTGCGGCGCAATCGATTGGTTTTATGCTCAGTGGTGATGAGGCGGCCGTATGGCGTGGTCCTATGGCCGCTGGCGCGCTGGCACAGCTACTGAACGAAACCCAGTGGCCTGAGCTGGATTATTTAGTGATTGATATGCCGCCAGGTACAGGGGATATTCAATTAACGTTGTCGCAAAAAGTGCCTGTAAGTGGCGCAGTTATTGTTACAACGCCACAAGATATCGCGCTGGCTGACGCCCAAAAAGGCATCAACATGTTCCAAAAAGTGAACATTCCAGTGCTGGGTATTGTCGAAAATATGAGTTTTCATTTATGTCCTGAATGTGGCCATAAAGAACACCCATTTGGTACGCACGGTGGCAGTAAAATGGCCGAGCGTTATAACGTGCCATTGTTAGGGGCTTTGCCGCTACATATTAATATTCGTGAAGCAATGGATATCGGTTCTCCTACAGTGGTCGCGGATCCTGACAGCGAAGTAGCCGCACTTTATCGGGAAATTGCCCGTAAAGTAGGCGCCGAATTGGCTCTCAAACAGAGCCAAAAAGCAGTTTCTATCAGCATGTCAGACGACGAGTAAGGTTTAAGGGTATGAATTCTCAGCAGTGTGTCGTTATCGCAATTGCAGGCGCGTCAGCATCGGGCAAAAGTTTAATTGCCAAAACGATTTTTGACGAATTGCGCCGTGATTTAGGCACAGATCAAATAGGGGTAATTAATGAAGATGCGTATTATCGCGATCAGAGTCATTTATCCATGGATGAACGAATATTAACCAATTACGATCATCCAAAAGCGTTAGACCACCAACTGCTGTGCACCCATTTACAGTTGCTTAAATCTGGCGAAGCTGTTGATATCCCTTGTTATAGCTATACAGAACACACCCGCACCGCAGAAACCGTTACAATGACGCCTAAAAAGGTAATCATTTTAGAAGGTATTTTGTTGCTGACCGATCCTAAGTTACGTGCACTGATGGATGCGAGTGTGTTTATGGATACACCACTAGACATTTGTTTCTTACGTCGTTTAACCCGTGATGTGGCAGAGCGCGGCCGTACTATGGAATCGGTGATTTCTCAATACAAAAAAACCGTGCGCCCAATGTTCTTACAGTTTATTGATCCATCAAAACAATACGCCGACATTATCGTGCCCCGTGGCGGTAAAAATCGTATAGCGACCGATATTTTAAAAACGCGTATTCAACATTTACTGGCAAAATAACGAAATAGCAACTCAAGGAGTAATAGGCAAGATGCGCTTAACTGATATCGAAATTGAACAAGCCCTTGATAACGGCACTATTGTAATAGAACCTCGCCCCGGCATTGAGGCTATTTCAGGCGTTAGTGTTGACGTGCGCTTAGGTGGACAGTTTCGTGTATTTAAAGATCATACCGCGCCTTTTATCGACTTGAGTGGCCCAAGTGCTGAAATGCAGACGGCGCTTGATCGGGTGATGAGTGAGATTATCGAAATCCCCGATGGAGAAGCCTTTTTCTTGCACCCAGGCCAATTGGCATTGGCTGTCACCTATGAGAGCGTGACTCTGCCCGCCGATATCGTCGGTTGGCTTGATGGTCGTTCATCACTGGCACGTTTAGGCTTAATGGTACACGTGACGGCGCACCGAATCGATCCGGGTTGGCAGGGGAAAATTGTGCTCGAGTTTTTTAACAGTGGCAAGTTACCTTTAGCCCTACGCCCACGTATGACCATAGGCGCGCTTAATTTTGAACGCCTAAATCATGCGGTCGCCCGTCCTTATAACACTCGCAAGAATGCTAAATATAAAGATCAACAAGAAGCGGTGGCTAGCCGTATCAGTCAGGACTAGTTCTGGTGATTTGGGTTAATGGCGTACCACAGGCGAATGTCGATCCTACCGATCGAGGTATTGCTTACGGGGATGGCCTGTTTGCGACTATGCGAACCGGCGCTGAGGGGATTTTATTTTTTGAAACCCATCAAGCTCGTTTAACCGCAGGCGCTGCAAGACTTAGATTTCAATGGCAAATGAATGAAGCATTGCAACAACAGCTTCAGGCTTTAGCCATTGAGTATCCACAGCATTGTATTAAGCTAATAGTTTCTCGTGGTGTGGGTGGCCGAGGCTATGCGCCGCCAGAACCCGAAATAGTTAAGCCTACCGAAATTGTTTCAGTTCATACTATTCCGAGCCATTATGCCCAGTGGCAACAACGGGGTATTTGCCTTAAAACCTCGTCGATACGCTTAGGTTTGCAGCCTTTATTGGCTGGAATAAAACACTTAAATCGACTCGAGCAAGTGTTGATTAAATCTTATCCGCTACCGCAGGGCTTTGATGACTGGCTAGTGGCTGATATTGAAGATAATATAATCGAATCTTCAATGGCGAATATATTTTTTATCAAAGGCAATCAGGTACTAACCCCTTCATTAGCCCAGTGCGGCGTGGCGGGAGTGATGCGTGAGCACGTGATGCTGGCTTTGCTTGAACAGCATCTAAATATCGAATGTTTGCCCGTTGGCGCTGAGCGTTTAATCGAATTTGACTCAGCGTTTATCACTAACAGCATTTTAGGCATTGTGGATGTGCTGGCGATTGATTCGCTTACATTCACCCGCACTCCTATTACTGCGCAACTTAGACAGACACTTTCACTTACTCTATGAAAAAAATCATTATTATTGCCAGTTCAACCCTGTTGACCTTGCTGACGTTAGCCTGTGTGGGCGCCTTTTGGGGCTATCAAACGGTGATTGAATACAGCCAAACACCGTTAAACCTAGACGAGCCAAGAGAACTCACTGTTGAACGCGGAACCAGTGTGAATCAACTGGCACAACAACTCACAGACGACGGCGTGATCCAAGATACTTGGAAACTCAAATGGTTACTCAAGTTTCGCCCTGAACTAGCTAATATTCGCACAGGTCTTTACGAAATGTCGCCATCACAAACCGTTACTGATTTGCTTAATGATCTGATAGCCGGAAAAGTTAAAACCTTCAGTTTGACGTTAGTTGAGGGGAAAACTATTGCAGAGTGGGAACAACAATTAGCCAGTGCACCGCATTTAAAGCTGTCACCAGAGATTTTTGTGGCGGTATTGATGGAGCAGGGCGATGATTCAGCGTTACCCGAAGGTAAATTTTTTCCTGATACTTACCATTATACCGCTGAGGCTAATGCAAAAGTCTTGCTGACTCAAAGTTATAAAATGATGGAGCAGGAGCTTGCTAAAGCGTGGGCTGAACGTGCGCCCAATCTACCGTTAAAATCACCCTATGAAATGCTGATTTTGGCATCGATAGTTGAAAAAGAAACTGGCCAAGCCCATGAGCGTGAACAAATAGCGGGAGTATTTGTCAATCGTCTAAATCAAGGTATGCGGCTGCAAACCGATCCTACCGTTATTTACGGTATGGGCGAGCGTTATAAAGGTAATATCACCCGTAAAGATTTAGTTGAAGAAACACCGTTTAATACTTACCGTATTTTTGGTTTACCCCCCACGCCCATTGCGGCGCCAAGTAAAGCGTCACTTGCGGCCGTGTCTAAGCCTGCCAGCGTGAGTTATCTTTATTTTGTATCGCGTAATGACGGTACCCATGTGTTTTCAACTACGCTTGAAGAACACAACCGCGCCGTTGATATATATCAGCGTAAGAAAAAACCGGCGACGCCAGAAAAGTCACCCGAGTAAAAAACGCAGAGTAATCCCATGTCAGTTTATGCAAAATTTATTGTTATTGAGGGTTTAGAAGGCGCTGGTAAGTCGAGTGCTATTGCCCTGATTCGTGATTTTATTGAAAAACACACTGGACAAGCGCCTGTTTGTACCCGTGAGCCCGGTGGTACGCCGCTTGCTGAACGTATCCGCGATTTAGTCAAAATAGCCGATGCAAGCGATCCTCTGTGTGATGAAGCCGAGTGTTTACTTATCTATGCCGCTAGAGCTCAGTTGATTGCTAATGTGATTAAACCCGCGCTTGCAAAGGGTCAATGGGTATTGGGCGATCGGCATAATCTATCGTCGCTGGCCTATCAGGGCGGTGGTCGTGGCTTAATGCCATTAGTGGAGGCGGTGAGTCATGCCACGCTAAAAGGATTCAAACCTGATTTGACCTTGTACCTCGATTTAGATCCTAAGCTTGGACTCACACGCGCAGCTAAGCGCGGTGAACTGGATAGAATTGAGCAGCAAGCGATTGACTTTTTTGAGCGGGCTCGCGCTACGTACCTTAAACTTGCCTGCGAAGATGATAGTATTATTGTTATTGATGCTAGTCAAACCATGGCCGAAGTCCATAAGGATATCTTAGCTGTGCTACAGGCGATGGCATGGTAGCTGAGTTAGCATATACGGCTGAGCAATTGCCTTGGCTCGAAGCACCAAGACAAGCATTTTTAGCGCAATTAACTGGGCAAAAAATCCCCCATGCTCAGCTCGTCGGTATTGATTCTGCCTATGGCGGCGAGTTACTGGCTGTTTTTATGGCGCGTGCGGCCATGTGTTTGCAACCTACGCGAGTGGGAGCCTGCGGTTTTTGTAAGTCTTGTCAGCTCTTTGATGCGGGTAATCATCCTGATTTTTACCATATTGCCGCCGACGGTAATCAAATTAAGGTCGATCAAATTCGTGAACTGTGCACTCGCCTAACCGCCACTGCACAGCAAAATGGCCGACGTGTTGCGGTTATTCATCATAGTGAGCGGCTCAACTCCGCCGCTGCCAATGCGCTACTTAAAACCCTTGAAGAACCCGGTAAAGACACTTTACTCATATTGCAATCAGATACGCCTGCACGTTTGATGGCGACGGTCAGTAGCCGCTGTCAGCGGATTCCTTTTGTGGTACCGAACAGAGAAATGATTAAAAATTGGTTAGCGCAACAGTGCGCCATCCAAGAAGATGTGACTTGGTGCCTTAGTGTTGTAGGCGGGCCATTAAAGTTGGCAGAGAGTTTGCTATCTGACGACGTGCAACAAAGCCGTTATCAATCCTTGCTACAGTTTCGCAAAGATTGGGCTCAAAGTTTGTCGTCGGGTCATCTGTGTGCTAGTTTGTTAATGATAAGTGAACAACAAATAATTGATGTTCTTAAGGTTCTATACCTACTTATGCGACAGGTTTTATTGAAAAACAGCCATCAAGATGCGTTTATTCAAGCGCAGATCGGGAACTTGGCGGCGAAGATCATGGGAATGTGTCATAGTTTGAGTACAATGCCGAGCGTCAATTATCTGGCCTTGTGTCAAAGTTATGTCTTAGAATATAGAGAGATAATAAAATAAGAAATATACCATGGTAGATCTCGTCGTTAACTTTGATACCTTACATCAGCTATACCGCGCCTATATGCCGTTTATTAAGCCGGCAGGATTATTCATTGCAACCAGCGAAAGCCATTATCTTGGTCAACCCCTGACGATTTCGTATCGTTTACCGGGTGCAACACTCATGAATGAATTTCGCGGTATAGTGGTCTGGATAAACCCTTTAGGTGCTTCGGGTGGGCGTCCTGTGGGCATTGGCATTAAAATTGTGTCTGAGCCTGATAGTCATAAGCATCATATCGAAAAGTTACTGTCCCGCGAACTCGCCTCTGGGGATTTAACCTGTACTATGTAGGTATATCCCACTGCATTATTGCCGTATTTTTAATGTTTACTCGCTGTCCAAACCTATTATTCAGTGTTGTCGAATTTGACCTCGATCCCTTGGCTGGGTATCCTTGTCGTCCTTTTGTTACTCTGCTTGGAAATCTCTGTGCTTATTGATTCACACTGTCATCTTGATCGCCTCAAAGCGGCGCCTGATCAACAAACTCTTGAAAATATTCTTGCTAGTGCTAAAGCTCGTGGCGTCGATTATATGTTGTGCGTCAATGTGCGCCAACAAGGGTTTGAGTCGATGCGAGATAAGGTGGCAGCCTTTGAGCAGATATTTTTATCATCGGGCGTGCATCCTTTAGATGTGAAAGAAGGACTCGATGTTGAGCAAATTCGTCGCTTCGCTACTGATCCTAAAGTGGTTGCGATTGGTGAAACTGGCTTAGATTATTTTTATGCTGATGATACAAAATTACTGCAACAACAATGTTTCGAACAACAAATAGCCCTTGCAGTAGAAGTAAATAAACCTTTGATTGTGCATACCCGTGATGCACGTGAAGACACCATCAATATGTTAAAGCAGGGCAACGCAGATAAAGTAGGCGGTGTGTTGCATTGCTTTACTGAAAACTGGGAAATGGCGAAAGCGGCGATTGATTTGGGCTTTTATATTTCAGTGTCAGGCATAGTCACCTTTAAAAATGCTGGTGACCTGCGTACCGTGATTCGTAAAGTGCCTCAGGATCGCCTGCTAGTTGAAACTGATTCCCCCTATTTGGCACCTATTCCGCATCGTGGACAAGAGAACCAGCCTGCCTATGTGCGTGATGTCGCGGAGTTCGTAGCCGAGCTTAGAGGTGAGCGTTACGAAGAGCTAGCAGAGTACACTAGCAATAACTTCTTTAATTTATTCAAAGATGCGGCGCGTTTGGTTGGCCGATAACAGTGTGCTCTACCCAAGGCGATATGTTGGCGTGATTGCCTATACAGACATAAAAAAAGGCCCAAAACGATTAAAGCTGTTTGGGCCTAGGGGAATGGCTCATTGAAGAGCCGTGCGCTACAGATGAAAGCGCCATGCAGCACGCTTTACAATAGATTCAGTGTAGCTGAGTTTTTATCCTCGAGTTTTTTATCCTTCCCCTTTTTTAGGTTATTTATCGCTAAAAAACAGCGATACTATAACGATTTTATCTGTTCTGGCAGCAGTAACACTTTATCTTTTACTAAGTCTCTGGGCAGGTTGTTTTTTAATTTATTGCCTAAGTGTTTCGCCATGCCTAATGGAGCGCCGCCATAACAAACAATCACTTCACCTTGGGCTTTTACTGCTGTATTTAAAGGAATATCTCGTCCCATTAAATACTCTTTGGCTTCAACATCACTTACATCGACCGTTTTTGACGCTGGGCTAAGCTGCTTTCCCGCTAATGCAATAATTGCTTCATGGCGCACTTTAAAGCCGTGCTTACTGTTATCGGCGAGTTTAATACCAATACGCTGAAATCGCATACGACCGATAAAGTTGTTGAACACGTGCGGAAATAACCAAAATTCATCATCGCGAACCATAATGAGTTCGTCCGGCAAGTTTATGCCTAAATCTTGCTGAAAATACTCTTTAATCTCTTGAGCTTGTTTTGCTGAAGCGGGCGTAAAAGGAAAGTTTTTTTGCCGTTTAGGCTCGGGCAGTAAACGCGGCACTGAGGCGGTTTTGGTTAATTTTGCGACGAAAAAACCTTCACTGTCGTAAATCTGTGGCCAGACATGTAAGAAACCTTCGGCAGTTGTGGCCTTTTCTGCACCATCAAATAAATCATGTAAGGATTCAAATTGCACGGCATCGCCGTAGGCTTGTTTTAAATACTCACATACGCCTTGGTTTTCGAGGCGATTTAAGGTGCAGGTCGAGTAAACTAAACTGCCGCCGGGTTTCAGGGCGAGAAAAGCGGATTCAATTAAGGCTTTTTGAGTTTCGCTAATCGCCACCACATCGTCTAGGCTCCAATGCTTTAGCGCATCGACGTCTTTACGCACCGTGCCTTCGCCGCCACATGGCGCATCGATGAGCACAGCATCAAAACTTTCATACAAGTATTCACCAAACACACGGCCATCAAAATGGGTCAGTGCGCAGTGGCTTGCGCCCATACGCAGTACGTTGGCGTGTAAGACTTTCACGCGGCTTGCCGAATACTCATTGGCCACCAATAAACCTTGGTTTTGCATTAACGCGGCCATTTGAGTGGTTTTTGAACCTGGTGCGGAGGCAAGATCGAGTACGCATTGCCAATTTGCATAGTGTGTAAAAAGTGCTGTTGGCGGCAACATAGAGCTGGCTTCTTGAATGTAGAATAAGCCCTGAATATGCTCTAAAGCATTGCCGAGTTGTTCTTCCTCATCGTAGCTTATCCAAAAACCATCAGCGCACCAAGGAATCGACTCGAACGTCCAACCCTTAGGTTGCATCAGTGTTTTAAAATCATCACTGCTGATTTTTAAGGTATTGACCCGAATGGAGCGTCTAAGCGGCCTGTCACAGGCGGTAATAAACTCGTCCATGGATAAATGGGCGGGGAGTTCTTGGGTGATTGTGTTGATAAAATTTTGATTTAATTGAACCATTGACGTTATTGGACCATTGATTTCATTGCACGAGAGGGAAATAGACTGTGTTTCAACGGGCGCAAGTATATCATAATCCCTTATTAGGGCTGAGATTTTCTCCTTTGATACTCTGTGGATGTGGCCACTTAACGCGATAGGCACTGACAATAGTACAGATATTGAATTGAACCGCCAAAGTTAACGCACTGCAGCGTTAAGTTAAATAGAATAAAAATAAGTAAAATAAAGGGGATAGGTGTGCTAAATCGTGTGTGGTTAGCTTTTTTTATCACGGCACTGCTCGCAATTGCGGTGCAGTTGTTCAATGGTCACTTTGACGTTTTATCGGTTTCGGTAGCGGCATTATTTGCTAGCGCTAAGCTTGCCGCTGAAATATCCCTTGGGCTGATTGGCGTGCTCTCTCTGTGGATGGGATTGATGCAGGTCGGTGAAAAGGCCGGTGTGGTTGGTGCTATCGCCTTTGTGTTTGAGCCATTACTGCGCCGTTTGATGCCAGAAGTCCCTAAGGGGCATCCTGCTTTTGGCAGCATTACCATGAATTTAACCGCGAATATTTTTGGCTTGGATAATGCTGCCACGCCGCTTGGTTTAAGGGCTATGCATGATTTGCAGAGTTTAAATCCATTAAAAACCGTGGCGACTAATGCGCAAATTTTATTCTTAGTACTCAATACTTCCTCTGTCACTTTAGTGCCAGTAACGGTATTTCTTTACCGCGCTCAGCAAGGCGCGGCAGCGCCTGCGGATATTTTCCTACCGATTTTACTGGCAACCTCAGCATCAACACTGGCGGGCTTACTAGTTGTAGCATTAGTGCAACGGATTTCATTATTGAACTCGGTGGTGCTCGGTTACGGCGCCTTGATGCTCTCTGGCTTAGTGGCGAGTGGATTTTATTTAATGACTTTAAGTGCACAGGCGATAGGCACAGTATCGACGGTAATGGGGAATGGTATCTTACTGTTACTGGTGTTTACCTTTGTTATTGTTGCTGGTATTCGCAAGGTGGCGGTTTATGATGAATTTATTGACGGGGCAAAAGCCGGTTTTGCTCAATCAATTCAGCTTATTCCTTATCTGCTCGCTATGTTATTGGCCATTGGTTTGCTACGCGCATCTGGCGCTCTGGATTATTTGTTGCAACTGATTGCCACTGGCGTACGTTTATTAGGTTTCGATACTCGTTTTGTCGATGCGATGCCAACTGCACTGATGAAACCTTTTAGTGGCTCAGGCGCCAGAGCTATGATGTTAGAAACCATGGATCACTATGGCGTCGATTCTTTTGCAGGGCGATTAGCCGCGATTTTTCAGGGCAGTACTGAAACTACTTTTTATGTTTTAGCGGTGTATTTTGGATCAGTGGGTATTCGTCACGGCCGTCACGCCTTAGCCTGTGGATTAACCGCCGATTTTGCGGGTATAAGTGCTGCTATCGCTGTCTGCTATTGGTTTTACGGTTAGAAAAACTTATCCTTAATGTTTTAAGATAAGTGCCCCTTTAATACCAATCGTATTGGCTATGTTCACGTTAACTGTGTCTGCATAGCCAATATGCTATTTTCATTTGGATTATCATGGGCTTCAAAGAATCTAAACCAGCCTAAGTAGTTCGGAAGATATTTAGTTGCTACGCCCCGAAAGGTATTTATCCATAAATGCAGTCGGCTAGGGTAAGCATTGATATGTTGAATATGAAAAACACCCTCCTTGACTCGCTTGCCATGACCTGCATTGAGTATCTTATGCTCTACTTTCATATCCTGAGTCATTTTTAGGTAGGAAAGAAAGCCATCGCTACACACCGCTGAATCCGCAGCTATTTTATTTTCTAGCACTCGGCCTTCTGCACGCTTGGCAGCAAGCGCAACCTGATAGCCACTGGTTGTTGCCGCTGAAGAAAGGCACTCAATATGAGGTGGTTCGAACGTTGGGTCAGCATGACCAGCGGGTGAGGCTAACCACCACGCCTCAAGCCAGAAAGAAATGGCCGCAGCTCCCTAGTCCGTTTACTTACTAAGACAGTGAAAGGTAAGCCAGTCGCTATTTTAACCTCGTTGACTGACCCGATGCGTTACCCCGGCGAAGACATTGTCGACTTGTATGCCCATCGATGGGAAATCGAACTGGGCTACAGAGAGATGAAGCAACACTTGTTGGAGAGTCGTTTTACGCTGCGCAGTCAAGTGCCGGAACTCGTGACTCAAGAGCTGTGGGGCGTGTTGCTGGCCTATAATCTTATCCGATACAAGATGTTACTGATGGCCAAAAGCTTGCCATCGGTCCATCCCAATCAACTGAGTTTTCGGGATGCTGCGAGTCATATCATCTTCAAGCTGACACAACTGCCATCACAAACGCCGGGGAATGTCCCGAGAGATGTATTGGATATAGAACGTAATGCACGGCAATTTAAGTTGGATGGTAAACGGGAAAGGGCTTATCCAAGAGTGCTTAAAATGAGCAAAAACAAGTATCCAATTAGACCAAATGAAAATGCCGTTCACTTAAGAGTGAACGGCATTAAGCATTATGCTCCCCTTTGTATTGATGTTATGGAGAGTTAAGCTTTCATCGCCTTTTCACCGCGGGCGAGACCTACCACGCCTGAGCGAGAAACTTCGACTAACTTTGTTACTTCAGCCAGAGCATGGATAAAGGCATCGAGCTTGTCTGAGGTACCGACCATTTGAATAGTGTATAAATTAGCGGTGACATCAACAATCTGACCGCGGAAGATATCCGCCATGCGCTTAACCTCTTCCCTAAACTCACCTTGAGCACGGACTTTAACCAGTGCTAATTCACGCTCAATATAAGCAGACTCGGTAATATTGGAGACTTTTAAGACATCGATTAACTTATGCAGCTGCTTTTCGATTTGCTCTAGCACCATTTCATCGGCAACGACTGTGATGTTAAGGCGCGATAGGGTGATGTCGTCCGTAGGCGCCACGGTTAAACTTTCAATGTTATAACCGCGCTGTGAAAATAAGCCGACCACACGAGAAAGGGCGCCGGATTGGTTTTCTAATAATACAGATATAATTCGACGCATTAGCATTGCTCCGTCTTGGTTAGCCACATTTCATTCATTGCACCACCGCGGATCAACATGGGGTATACGTGCTCAGTTTCGTCCACCATGATATCGAGAAAGACTAATTTGTCTTTCATCGCCAGTGCTTCAGCCATTTTTGATTCAAGTTCGGCTGGATCGCTAATCGTCATACCAACGTGGCCATAGGCCTCGGCAATTTTGGCAAAATTAGGCACTGAATCCATATAGGAATGTGAGTGGCGGCCAGAGTAAATCATGTCCTGCCACTGTTTAACCATGCCAAGAAAGCGGTTGTTTAAGTTGATAATTTTAACTGGCGTATCATATTGTAATGCAGTAGATAATTCTTGAATGTTCATCTGGATTGAACCATCACCGGTGACACATACCACGGTGGCATCAGGCATCGCCATCTTCACGCCCATTGCCGCGGGTAGGCCAAATCCCATCGTGCCTAAACCACCGGAATTTATCCAGCGGCGCGGCTTATCAAACGGGTAGTATAAGGCAGCAAACATTTGATGTTGGCCAACGTCAGAGGCAACATAGGCATCGCCATTGGTCAGCTTGTATAGGGTTTCAATGACTTGTTGTGGCTTAATGCGCCCACTCTTTTTGTCGTAGGCCAGACAATCTCGGCTACGCCATTGCTCAATATCGGTCCACCAAGTTGCAATGGCTTCGCTGTCGTTGTGCTCGTGCGATTCATCTAGTAGCGTTAACATACTATCTAAAATACTGTCGGCTGAGCCTACGATAGGAATATCCACGTGGATAGTTTTAGAAATAGACGATGGGTCGATATCGATGTGCAAAATGGTCGCATTCGGACAATATTTTTCCACATTATTAGTGGTTCTATCATCAAAACGTACGCCAATACCAAAAATCAAATCGCAGTTATGCATCGTCATGTTGGCTTCGTAGCGACCGTGCATCCCTAGCATACCTAAACTGTTTTTGTGGGTGCTTGGAAAGGCGCCAAGCCCCATTAACGTGCTAACAACAGGAATATTCAGTCTCTCAGCTAATTGCAGGATTTGTTTATCACAACCTGAGATAATTGCGCCGCCGCCAACATAGAGTACTGGCTTTTTAGCGGCCAATAGGGCTTGTAGACCACGACGAATTTGACCTTTATGGCCAACGGTGGTTGGATTATACGAGCGCATTTTGACGCTCTTGGGGTAACAATACTCATGCAATAAGGCAGGATTTAAACAATCCTTCGGTAGATCGACAACCACAGGGCCTGGGCGACCCGTGGAAGCAATATAAAAGGCTTTTTTAATAGTTTCAGGGATTTCGGTTGGATCAGTGACTAAAAAACTGTGTTTTACGACGGGCCGTGAGATACCAATCATATCGCATTCTTGGAAAGCATCATTGCCGATAAGATTACTTGGGACTTGGCCTGATAACACGACAAGCGGAACTGAATCCATATAAGCGGTAGCGATACCGGTAATCGCATTTGTTGCGCCAGGGCCTGAGGTGACTAATACCACGCCGACTTTTCCCGTAGCACGGGCATAGCCATCGGCCATGTGTACGGCAGCTTGTTCGTGGCGGACAAGTATGTGTTCAATACCGGGGATAACGTGCAGGGCGTCGTAGATATCTAAAACTGAACCGCCAGGATAACCGAATATGTGTTGTACGCCTTCATCAATCAAAGAACGCACTATCATGCTGGCGCCGGATAACATCTCCATGTGAAACTCCTATTGCATAGTACCGTTACGGTAAACAGTAACTTGTTACAGCGACGGTAATCGCTCTAAAATTAAGCCTGAACGGTAATCCAGACTGCAAAATGCGGCATCGACTTTGTAAAAGACAAGTAACTTATCCCTTAGGATGCTGCGACTGTTGCAATGAACAGAATTTCATCATATTCAAAAAATACTATAACTCAAGACTTTTATCCAAAAATTAACCAACTTGAAACAATTTCATGTTTGAGTCGCGCTAGAATGTATAAATAAGAGTAAGTGATGTTGAGTGTATTGTTTTTTATTTACTTACTTTCAATAGGTTATACTTTTAATGAGCAAAAAAGGCACTGGAAGTGCCTTTTTTGTATAAGACATTAAATAAGGGAGACCTTAACTAATGATTATTTCGCGTTATTGGTTTGTTGCTTTTATGCACATTAATGTGAGCTTCTTATTTAGCACAACATCCAGACTCATAAGATCTCGGTATCTGATAGTGGTTAAATCGTTGGCGGTAGTTGATGTTTTGGACGATTAAACTGACAAATCCCAACTAATAAAATCGCCGCTAACATGAGTGCGGCAAAGGGGACTGCGGTACCATCATAAAACATCGCCAATAAGGGGCCAGCCAATGCACCACAACCAAATCTTAAGGTGCCAATAACCGCCGTTGCCGTGCCGGTTTCTTGTTTGAACTTCATCAACACGATCGCATCGGCATTCACTGACATAACCCCAAGGCAACCCATCAAAGGAATAAGCATCATCACGGTAAAGTGATAACTCATACCGAGTAGGTTGACGGTTAATAAACCGACTCCCGCAATGGCGCCAAAAAAGGTCGATACATGCAACATACGCAGCGAGCCATAACGGCTCACAATGCGAGTATTGATGATATTTGCTAACATCAAGGCACCAACGTTGGTGCTAAATAAGATGGCGAAATAGGATTTATCTAGGGCAAAGACCTCCATATAAACGAAGGGTGATGCGGTGAGATAACAGAAAAAAGCAAAGGAGGTCAGTACGCCGCTGGCAATATTCAACTTAACACCTTGGCGAGTTAATACCGTTGCGTAGGCGCCAAGGAACGACTTTTGGCTGCGAGTATCCATATCTTTATCACTGGGCATTTTTAGCGCAAACAGCACGAGCAAGAGTAAGGTGACGGCATAAGCTGATTGAATAAAGAAGATTAAATGCCAATCACCCAGTTCAAGGATCACGCTGCCAATGCTTGGGGCTAATAATGGCGCCAACATCATGATTAAGCTCACATATGACATACCTTTAGCGGTATTGTCACCATAGACTTCTTTGATGTATCCCGGTACAACTACAGTTGCGGCGGCGCCGATAAAAGCTTGCAAAAAACGCAGTCCCAGAAAGACTTCGACTTGACCGGCAAAACCAATCAATAAACTGATCAGCATAAATCCACTTAGCCCAATGATCACCATTGGCCGGCGGCCAATACGATCGGCTAAAGGGCCAAAACACAACATGCCAAGAGCATAACCGGCTAAGTAAATACTCAGGGATTGTTGCACCGTGGTGACATCCGTTTGAAAACTGAGCGCCAATGTCGACATCGCGGGTAAGTACATGTCGATGGCTAATGGGGTGATAGCTACAATCGCCGCAAGCATGGGAATAAGCAGAGCTAAATTCGGTATACGTCTACCGTTATTAGCTGAAGACAGTGATTGTGGGCCCACGGTTACCTCGAGTGATAAAAAATGAAAATAGTTTTCTCAGATTGATTCGGTGATGTAAATTGTCCTATGACAATGTGCAATTACTGCCATGACTATATCAGCCCGTACTTTGCATTAATATCAACGCTATAATTACAACAATTGACAGGATTTAGGGCAATAGCGTTGCTGATTCATATTGTTTTGGCGTTAAGCAATAGCATAGTAGAGTGCTCAGATAAATAAACCAATCCTTACGGCGATTTCTTTACCACGTTTTACCGCTTAAATTGCAACTAAGATGACTTCCGTGATAATGCGGGCTTTGTGAGTAAGTCGCGTAATAGCGTAGTTCTTGATACCAAACATGGTTAAATTATCTATAGGTATGAATTAATTTCATCTTATTTTATGTATAATAATCAGTTGTTTTTATGATTTTAATCATCCTTACACTACAGAATAAGCATTTTGCACCAAAGAATGAATGGCCGCTTCGATACAATCAATCGCTTGTTGAAATTGTGCATTATTTTCGGCGCCGCCAAGGCTCAAGCGAATAAAATTATCATGGCAATTAAAGTCATCACCATTACGAATTAATATGCCTTTTGCGGCCAGAGCGGTAACGAGGTGATGCGCTTTAATATCTTCGGGTAGTTGTAACCAGCCGTTGAGTCCTCGCCAAGTCTGGATTAATCCTAGTCGTTCACCCATAGCAACACAGAGGCGCTGGCGCTGGCGCACTATGGCATCTCTATCTGCGGTGATTTTTCCTTTCTTAATCAACTGACATGCAATTTCAATATTGAGTGGTGACACCATCCAACATTGGCTATGGATCGCGAGGCGCACTTGGGCGATAAGGGGTTCTGGGACCAGAATAAAACCTTGTCTTAAACCACCAGAAAATAATTTCGATAAGCTAGAAATATAAATGACCCGTGGAATAGCCAGCTGCTTTGCTAATTGCCACAGGGGCGAATGCCATTCTTCAGGCAAACAATAATTCACATCATCTTCAATAATATAGAACTGGTATTGCTCTGCCAGTTCGAGGATTTTTTGTCGCTGCGACTCACTGTATTGGATACAAGTTGGGTTTTGATTATTTAGGGTGAGATAAACTACTTTCGGTGTGTGGATTTGTAGTAATGCCTCAAAGCGGGTGAGATCGACCCCCTCATGAGTGAGCGGTACACCAATGCTGTTTATACCGAGTTGCTTAGCGCAAATTCTCACACCAGGATAGCTGTATTGCTCGTGTAACAGTACATCGCCCGTCTTTAAAAAAGCATTTAAACAGGCAAAAATAGCTTGCTGGCCACCATGGGTAAAAATCAATTGCTCGGGAGTTTGCTCTATACCACGTTGATTAAGCCATTGGTGAAAAACTTGTTGGTGTTGATCTAATGGGCTAGCACGATAACCGAGTAACTGACTGAGTTTATTCGGGTCTTTCGCTAATTGGCTGAGACAATCGCTTAGGGTACTGATTTGATCTGTGAGTGGTTGTTGGCAGGTCGCCATATTCAGTTGTATGTTACCAATCTCAGGCACCGTGGCGGCATTAACATAGGTACCGTCTCCCACACGCGCTTGCACATAACCCCGTTGCTCCGCTAATGCATAGGCGCGGGTCACAGTGCCAACAGTGATGCCTAAAGCATCGGCTAAACGACGCTGCGGTGGCAGTTTACTGCCTTGGGATAACACCTTGTGTAGTATGCCTTTTTCTATGGCACTGACTAAGCGTTGATATTTAGGACCTGAAAATTCGGTTAGATCCGGCGTCCAGATTGTACCCATGACAATAAATCCATTGATCTCTAGTATTGTCCGTATATTATTTATTGACTCTGTTTATGTCAATAAATGTATGCATACAATATTAAGTCGATTATGAACACCGCATTACTCTATGATCCACAGTTATGGACTTTGATGGCGTCCACGGCCCTGTTTTGCGCCACCATGACGATGACGCCTGGGCCTAATAATGTGTTGTTAGCCAGCTCGGGGGCGCACTTTGGTGTGCTGCGTACTGTACCGCATATCACTGGGATCCGCTTGGGCTCGACGTCTTTACATCTTTCGGTATTATTCGGACTCGGGGCCTTGTTCGAAGCACTGCCTGTATTACATCAAGTATTGAAGTATTTTGCTTTAGCGTATTTGCTTTATTTAGCTTACAAATTAGTGACCTCGCCAGTGAACAATACGCATGTAGATGACGGTAGAAAGCCGATGACGATGATTGAAGCCGCATTATTCCAATGGATTAATCCTAAGTCTTGGATGTCGACAATTACCCTATGCAGTGCTTTTACATTAGGTGGCGATGGTTTTTGGTTAAGTGCTTTTTTGGGGGTGTTGGTGTTTAACTTAGTGGGATTTCCCGCCTCATTCACTTGGGTATTTGTGGGGGCTGCAATCAGTAAAAAACTGAATACCGATAAACGTAAACGCCATTTCAACTGGTTTATGGGTAGTTTATTATTAGTATCACTGCCGATGATCTTGCGCTAATGGCGTTTAATATCACTAAGCTTATCGTTTGTAGAAAAGTTTGCACAAAACAAACTCGGGTAATGATTGGCTTTATGTCATAAGCAACTTAATATTGGTAACTTTTTGAATAAGGATCACTCTAGGTCATCATTTGGGGATGGTTATACTCAACCTAGGGCATTTCAAGTATTATTTAACTGAACTTGGGATAATAGCTGTGCTAACGGATTAATCTTATTACCTTATCCACAAAATTAACTCTACAGAGTGGTTTTTTCGTTATCAAGGCAAGCTTGCACACCTAATAGCGGGTTACTTAGTCGCAAAGTTAATGCGGAGAAAGGGAGAACTAACCTGTAGAGATGCAGAGCTTATCCTAAGTTCAGGTTAGTTACCTTGGGAGTGAATATATGGAGGTTATCGCGTGAAGTTTCCCAGTTTAGTCTCGTTTATGCCTGGTTTAGCGCAAATGCTGCAGTATGAAAAACAATGGTTAAGGGATGATGTCCGTGCTGGACTGTCTGTTGCTGCTGTAGCATTACCCGTTGCGATTGCTTATGCCCAATTAACCGGTGTGAATGCCGCTGTTGGCTTGTATTCCTGTGTCTTACCTATGTTGGTGTATGCCTTTTTTGGCACTTCAAGGCAGCTTATCGTGGGGCCTGATGCGGCAACTTGCGCAGTAATTGCGGCTGTGGTTACGCCGCTTGCAGCAGGTGATAGCATGAAGCATTGGCAGTTAGTCATGACCATGACGGCGATGACGGGTTTTTGGTGTCTCATTGCAAGCCGGTTTAAGCTTGGCGTGCTGGCTGATTTTCTTTCGAAGCCAATTCTTATGGGGTTACTTAACGGAGTCGCGATTACCATCATTGTTGGGCAATTTTCAAAAATATTTGGCTTCACTTTTGACGAACGTTATCTCATTGAGCGTCTCAGCGGTACGCCTTCTTATTTATCAAAAACCCATTGGCCAACACTGTCGATGGGGATTGTGACGCTGGCAACCTATGCCTTAATTAAGCGTTTTCGCCCTCAATGGCCTGCTTCTATGTGCGCAATGGCGATGGCAGCCTTGCTGGTGTGGATGTTTAATCTGACAAGCTTTGATATTAGCGTTGTGGGGGAGGTTACTGCGGGATTACCGTCGTTTCAAGCACCGGCTTTCAATTTGGGTATTGCCCGTGAACTTGTGGTCCCTGCACTTAACTTAGCCATGGTGAGCTTTGTCAGTATGATGCTGACAGCGCGAAGCTTCGCCGCAAAAAATGGTTATGATATCGATGCAGATAAAGAATTTAGGGCGTTAGGGTTAGCCAATATAGCTTCGGCATTATCCCAAGGTTTTGCCGTTAGCGGCGCGGATTCTCGTACCGCTGTTAATGATGCTAATGGCGGTAAAAGTCAGCTAGTGTCTATTATTGCGGCAGTGTTGATTGGTGTCGTGGCATTATTTTTTACCGAGCCGCTAAAGTATATTCCGAGTGCCGCCTTAGGTGTGGTACTAGTGATTGCCTCTATTTCACTCATTGACTTAAAGTCGTTATGGAATCTGCGCATAAGGGACCGTTCTGCTTTTTTATTAGCCTCAATTACGTTGTTTTCGGTGTTGTTTATCGGGGTCATTCCAGGGATAACCTTGGCCGTATTGTTAGGATTATTCCAATTCTTAGCCACAGTCATGCGCCCAACAGATCAAGTGCTTGGTTTAGATCATAAGGGCGTTATTCGTAGCATTGATGATTCGGATAAAGCTAAATCAGTTCCTGGCGTGTTTATCTATCGGTTTAATTCTCCATTAACCTACTTTAATGCGACCTATTTTAAGCGCCGCTTGTTAGAACGATTTGTGCGCGAATCAGAGCCAGTTGATTGCATTATTATTGATGCAGTGCCATGTTTTACACATTTAGATTTAAGTGTGATGGCGATGTTAGCTGATTTACATCAGTTACTTAAAAAGCGCGGGGTGCGTTTAGTGTTAGCGGGGCGTAAGCGACAAATACTGAGTTGGTTCGAGCAAGCGGGTATGCATACTGGGGAAGGAGGGATTTTGATCCGCCCTGATTTATACTTAGCCCTTAAAATGAATCAGAGCTACAAACAGGCGTTGGCAGAAGGCCAAGCCCCAGTGATTAAAAAGGTTCCCGATGACTCAGTATTACTACACAGTCACTTGTAGTTAACACTAAGCTGCTTAAGTACAGCTATCGTTAATCCTTGATGATGATATTTTAGTAAAAATAGCGTAACTGAGATTGCGCTATTTTTTGCTTGCCAGTAACTTATCCATAGAGGGTATGAGGTTTTGCTACCGTTTAGTCTTTAAGAATTCTATCTAGCGGAATAAAACCGTGGTAACCATAGTAACCCATAGGGCCGAGTATCAGGCTGAGTAAACACCAGAAGCATTTCTTATTTGTGCTGAGGTTGACTCTACTGTTGAAGGCTCGTAAGGCGAATAGACAATGCAATAACAGCAATCCTGCCAGCATAATCATGATGTTGATATCCATATGTTCCAACTTACGTATCCTTGTATTTAATCATTCACGCTTTTGAGAGATGAAGAGCGGTTGCTTTTTATGTCTCTATGTTGCCCAAGTAATCAGCACTTTACTCGAACGGCGTATTAATAGCCATAACATAAAACCACAATAATCCTTTAAATTTATTTACTTACAAGTCCTCTAACAAGTAAATCGGTGCATGACTAGCATTCCAGATCACATGTTTATGCATGGCGCGAATAAATATCTCGCTCGACATTAATCGCTCTAGCCATACAGCGACAGCGGGAAAGTCATCACTCAGCGCACGTTTGGTTTCTACTGCGGCAAATTGGCGTACAAAAGGTACAATGGCATAGTCGGCGAGGCGAGGTGTATGGCTCACTAAAAATGGCGTTTCACTAAGGCACTGTTCCAGCTGTATGAGAAAACGGCTCGCCTGTTGGTAATAGTCCGTTTGTGTTTGCTCTGGGTAACGATCGCTATATTTATAGCGGTCAAGCCATGGTTTAAATTGCACATCATTTTGCTCAATAAGTGCTGCCATTTTATCGGCATCAGCAGGGTTTTTATGGCATAACAAATCTAATGGATCGTGCTGCGTGAGTGCCCAGCGCATAATATCAAGACTCTGGGCAATGACATCGCGGTTCACTAGCACTAATACGGGCACTGTGCCTTTAGATGACGCGGCCAGCATCTCTAGCGGTTTGGTTTTAAGTGTAATTTCGCGGATTTCTACATTACATTGAGCGAGTAATAATCCAAGACGCGCTCGTATGGCATAGGGGCAGCGGCGGAAAGTATACAGAACGGCTAAAGCCATGTAGGACTCCTCACTTGTGTTATCAGTTTGAAAAAGCCTTGGCAGGAATGCGGCTTATGAAAGGTGCAGATAGTACCGTGTTAATACGCATATTTGTATTCAACACATTATTTTTATCACTCATATACGTAAAGAATAACAGGCCCTGCATTTTATCTGTGTTTATCTGGCTGTGACTCAGGTAGAATTCTGCGCTATTTTGAGATCTGTAGCAAATCTACAGATGGTTAATGTGTTTATGCACTGGAAATGAAGTTCCAGCCAGCAAAGAGGGTGTTATGGCTAAAGTTGTCGTGTGTGCGTTATATAAATTTGTGTCGTTACCGCATTTTGAATCGATTCGAGCACCGCTGCTCGAGATGATGGAACAGGCCGAAATCAAAGGCACTTTACTACTGGCAAGTGAGGGGATTAATGGCACTGTCGCAGGTACTGAACAAGCTATCGAAGCACTATTAGTTTGGCTTAATAGCCAAAATGGCCTAGACAAAATTGTTCATAAACTGTCATTTGACGATGAAATGCCGTTCTACCGCACTAAAGTCAAATTGAAAAACGAAATAGTGACTATGGGCGTTGAAGGTATTGATCCTTTAAAAGTTGTTGGCACTTACGTTAAGCCGCAAGATTGGAACGCGCTGATCTCAGATCCCGACGTGATTTTAGTCGACACTCGTAACGACTATGAGGTTCAAATCGGCACCTTTAAAAATGCGGTTAACCCAGTAACTGAAACCTTCAGAGAATTCCCTGAATATGTGAAGCAGAATCTTGATCCTGCCAAACATAAAAAAGTGGCTATGTTCTGCACTGGCGGTATTCGTTGTGAAAAATCAACAGCCTATTTGAAAGAGCAAGGTTTTGAAGAGGTCTACCATCTTGAGGGCGGCATTCTTAAATATCTTGAAGAAGTCAAAGCCGAAGAAAGCCTGTGGGAAGGCGAGTGTTTCGTATTCGATAATCGTGTTGCGGTAAATCATGATTTAAAGAAAGGCCAATACGATCAATGTAATGCTTGTCGTATGCCCATCACAGAAGTTGAGAAACAGAGCCCTGCTTATGTGCAAGGCGTGAGTTGTCCACATTGTATTGATAAGATTTCCGACGAGCAGCGTAAACGTTTTGTTGAGCGTGAACGCCAAGTGAATCTAGCCAAAGCCCGTAATGAAGCGCATATCGGCAGCGATGTAAATCAAGTGATTGAAGCCCGCCGCGAGCAGAAAGAAGCACAGCGTCGACTCGCCGCCGAGAAAAATAACGCGAAAAAATCACCAGTGGTATAAAGCATACTGCATGAGTCATTAATATAATGTGTACTATGGCCCGACTTGTTCGGGCCATTTTTTCATTATTTATTGTGTATTTGCGCGAAAAGCCCCGCTATAACAATTGGCTTTAAAGCGTTTTGGTTGAATTATTTTATAAAAAAAAAGCGCATTTAACGCCTTTTTAAAAATAAAATAAACACGCTTAAGCACTGATTACTCTTTGCGATCCTTTGTATTAGGCTCAGAACTCGTCTCTATCGCTGAGGTTGGCTGTAATGGTGTGTCGCTACCTGCTTCACTAGGCATTTTATCCGGATCGTCATTGGCAGCGTTTGCCCCTGTCTTCAACTGCTTATCTTTGTCATGCTGACCAAATTGCGGCAGCTTAAACTTAGCACTGTATTTGAGTGCGGCAAGATTACTGGCAATGACACCAAGGATCAAAATAATCAGGATCCAAACTTCTAAGGTTGACATACTCAGCTCCTATTTCAAAAAGACCAACAATGCAATTACTTAGCCGCTAATCTTTGCTCACATTTACGAATGTCATCTGGCACATCGACTTCGACGGAATCAAAATCGCTAATCGCTATTTTGATCTTATAACCATGTTCTAGGGCGCGTAATTGTTCAAGTTTTTCCAGTTCTTCTAGGCGACCTAATGGCAGCGCGGCAAAAGCTTGTACGAATTTGCGGGTATAAGCGTAAACGCCTAAATGCTTATAAACAGGGTAATCTTGCGTATCACGACCAAAGGGAATGCGAGCACGGGAGAAATACAGGGCAAAGTCGTTGTTATCAAAAACCACCTTCACATGCATCGGGTCATCAAGCTCAGCTTTATTATCAATCACTAAACCTAAAGTGGCCATTTCAAACTCACCAGGTTGATCTTTAAATAGATTGATTAACTGTTCAATAGAAGTGGGATTAATTAGTGGCTGATCGCCTTGCAGGTTGATCACTAAGTCCTCATCTTTTAGCCCTAAGAGACTTATCGCTTCATTGATGCGATCTGTACCTGATGCTGCATCTGGGCTGGTCATAACAACATTACCGCCAAAACCTTCAACAACAGACTTAATGCGATCATCATCGGTCGCGACATAAATGTTAGTCAGACCTTTGGCTAACGATGCGCGTTCATACACATGTTGGATCATAGGTTTGCCATTAATCAGTGCTAAGGGTTTACCCGGAAAGCGGCTTGAAGCATAACGAGCGGGGATTAAAAGAGTGACATTCATCAAATTATCCTATTTTTATCAAATGCATACAGTTTAGTCAGCAAAAGAGCTCGTGATGAGCGCTTTTGATATGTAATAGAGCCTAGATGCGGCAGAAAAAAGTCGTCAACATGTTACCTATGATTTCCTACGCCTATGTCTCTATTATTGAAAGCAGAGTATGTAACCTGAACTCGGGATAAACTCTGCGTCTCTACAGGTTACTTTTCCCTTTATCTGCGTTAACTTTGCTAATTGCTCGCTATTGGTACGCAAACTTGCCTTGATAACGAAAAACTCACTCTGTAGAGTTAATTTTGTGAATAAGGTAATAAGATTAATCAGTTACCACTGCCACTATCCCTAGTTCAGGTTATGTAGGGTTTTCTTTAGCGTTTTGACGTATAGGCGGATTATAACTGGGGTAAAAGCCCCTTGCGATGTTTAATTGTTAAAAACAGCCATGTAAAAATAAAACCTGCACAGAGGCAGGTTTTATCTAATTTTTACGCGAACTTAGCATGATGCCACCCGCCCAAAAGCGAATCATTAGCGTGGATGGGCTAATCCATGTTCGCGGTCAACCGTGACATCTAAATCGGTGAGTAAGCCGTTATCAATACCGTAAATCCAGCCGTGCACCGCTACTTCTTGACCGCGATCCCATGCTTCTTGCACTATGGTTGAACTGGTTACATTAGCAACTTGCTCAATGACGTTAAGTTCGCACAGGCGATCAAAACGTTTGGCTTCATCCATCTGTAACAATTCTTCTTGATAGATACGGTAAATATCTCGTAAATGCCCGAGCCAGTTATCGATAAGCCCTAAGCGTTGCTGACCCATAGCGGCGCGCACGCCACCACAACCATAGTGACCGACAACCATAATGTGCTTCACTTTGAGTACATCAACGGCATATTGCAGTACTGATAAGCAGTTAAGATCGGTGTGAATCACCATGTTAGCGATATTACGGTGAACAAAGACTTCACCAGGCATAAGATCGATGATTTGGTTAGACGGTACGCGACTATCAGAGCAACCAATCCATAGATATTCAGGATGTTGCTGTTTAGCTAATTGTTCAAAGAAATCAGGGGTTTCTTGACGTATACGTCCGGCCCAGCGGCGGTTATTGTCAAATAGCGGTTTAAGTAGTTTCATTATAACCTATTGTTTTGTTGACACATAAAAGTCTTATGACGCTCTAGCTCTTGCTGGTAGCACTCTTTTTATAAGAGTATAGCAGTAAATTTTTCTGTGCTGGTCTATCCAATTCGTGACAATATTAACGGATTGAATCTTTATGATGTTTGCTATTTTTTATAACACAGGCCCCTTATATGGGGCGGTTTTATAAATAACGCGCGAGAAAGGTGACTAAATGTTGATTGATAAACTCAGCTTGCTCAAGCGTTGAAATATGTCCTGCTGACGGAATATGCACTAGTTGGCTACCGTCAATACTATCACTCATCAAATAGCTTTCTAATACACTATGTACCTTATCCTCAACCCCCGCCATGATAAGGCAAGGTAGCGTAAACTGCTCAGCATATTCCATCGTATCGCGTCGACCAAAAATCATCCGTCCCAGTTTAACGATTGTCGGGATTTTTTCTGCGGTGATATTTGCCAGAGAGTGCTCAAAAGCGGCGACACGCTCAGGTGCGTTATCTATCGCATGATTAGCGAAAAACAAGGGTGAAATGGTGCTGATAAGCGCCGCAGGCATAGCGTTCGCCATAGCGATAGTATCCAGCATGGAATAATATTTAGCACGAGTCACTTCGGGTTCAAAACCAATAAAGCTATTTAGCATGACTAAAGCGTTAACTCTTGTCGGCACTTTGAGCACCAGTTCAGCGCCCCACATCGCGCCAACAGAAAGCCCAATAATACTAAAATTATCAATTTCGAGGGCATCCATTAAGGCCAACATATGATCAGCAATATCAAGTAGGGTCGTGCAGTTATCGGGGAGTAAATCTGACTGACCATGGCCCCAAAGTTCTGGCACTATGCAGCGGTAATGGGCACTTAATACCGCGATTTGTGGCGCCCACATGGCGCTATCCCGTAAATAACTGTGACCGAACAACAATACTGGGCCAGTGCCGATATCGAGATAACTTAAATTACGCTCGGCAATAGTACATTGTTGATAGTGTGAAGAAAAATCCATAAAACCTACTTAATCAAATATATCATTATGTTAAGCTCCAACCTTGACGATGTTATTGGCCTAACCTTGGCGAACACTCGTAGTTAGGACTGGGCGATACGTAGTACGTATTCATCTACGAGCGCATCTAAGCGGACAAGTACAGCATGTTTGAGCAACATATCACTGTCGGCTAATAGGATGGCCAATTCAGTGCGATCAAATTGAGGCAATAGTAATTGTGATTCGGGGAAATAACTGATGTGCCAAGGCTCAGGGCTCACCGCACTTTGTCCACGTTGGAAGGGAAAATAAAAGCCAAAATCATAGGCATTTTCTAGCAACCAAGCATGCAGTTTGGCGCAGGGGCCATCTTCGACATATTCTGCTTCAATAAGACGCAGCGCTTTGACATCAATCGTCGCCGCATCGAATACATCAAGATCAGTGCCCCAATGATGGCGGGATGCGCCCGGAAGCGCCGACCAGAGTAAAATCAAGTCGACGATAGCATCATCATTCAGCCCCTGAATATTTACCACTTGTTCATTAATATCCAACACCGCACGTTTGCCGCTTGCCTTAGCATTCCAAATAGCGAGTTGCCGTTCAAATGGTCTGTGGGCGGAGCAGATAGCCAGTTTTATGCCCGCTTCGTTAGCTTTTTCCGCCATCGCATTAAAGGCAATCGCAGTGTTGGGCTCTAACCAAAAGCTATGATACCCATGGTGATGTGGACTTAAATACTCCACTAAGTCTGAGGAGGTTAAGCCATAAAGCCGTGCATTTTCGGGGCGGATATTAAGATGTGCTAGCACAGCAGTTGTTCCAAGATAATTTCATAACACAGGGCTAACTGTTCAAGATCATCCACTTTAACGCATTCATTTACTTTGTGAATGGTGGCGTTAACCGGGCCCAGTTCTAACACTTTAGCACCCGTTGGCGCGATAAAACGTCCGTCTGATGTGCCACCAGTGGTCTGAGGGTCGGTTTCATAACCAGTGACTTGGCGAATCGCGTGACGCGTTGCATCAAGTAATGGACCATCACCGGTTAAAAATGGCAGGCCATTGAAAATCCAGCTGATATTATAATCCAGTTCATGGGTTTTCAATAATACTTCAACACGCTCAATTAATATTTCAGCGGTCACTTCGGTAGAATAGCGGAAGTTAAACATCACCTCGAGTGCGCCAGGGATCACATTTGATGCGCCCGTACCGCCATTGATATTGGCGATTTGAAAGCTGGTAGGCGGGAAAAAATCATTGCCGTTGTCCCAGTGCATTTGGCTGAGTTCAGCTAAAAAAGGCGCCGCTTTATGAATGGGATTATCGGCGAGGTGCGGATAGGCCACATGACCTTGAACCCCGTTAACAGTTAAGTTGCCCGTTAAACTGCCGCGGCGACCATTTTTGACGACATCGCCCAGCTTTAGCGTTGAGGAAGGTTCACCGACGAGTGCCCAAGTAATCTTCTCGTTGCGGGCCTCTAGGGTATCAATTACCCGCGTTGTGCCGTTGATGAATGGGCCTTCTTCATCGCTGGTAATCAAAAAGGCGATAGAACCATGGTGATCGGGATGTTTTGCGACAAAGCGTTCGGTGGCAATGATCATCGCCGCCAGTGAACCTTTCATATCTGCCGCGCCGCGGCCATATAAATAACCATCGATAATAGTGGGCACAAAAGGCGGCGTGTGCCAGCGACTCACATCGCCTGTTGGAACCACATCTGTGTGGCCTGCAAAACAAAATAGTGGACCTTCATTGCCACGTCGTGCCCACATATTAGTGGTGTCTTCAAATATCATCGCTTCGATATTAAAGCCGAGTGTACTGAGGCGTTCTGCCATTAAGGTTTGGCAGCCTTCATCAAGCGGTGTCACCGAAGGGCGAGCGATTAATGCTTTAGTGAGCTTTGTTACGGGGTAATTATCAGCTGATATCATAGCGAGAATACTCTTTTATAATCGGCTTCATTAAAACCCACTAATACGTGTTCACCAGATACAAGGACGGGACGCTTGATAAGTGTTGGCTGCGCTAACATGAGTTTAATGGCTTTTACTTGATTAATATCGGTTTTGTCAGCGTCGCTCAGGGCGCGAAAGCTGGTACTGCGCTTATTGAATACAGTTTCCCAACCTAAGGTATTGCACCAGAGTTCGAGGTCTTCTTGACGTAAGCCGTCATCTCTAAAATCGTGAAAATTAACCGCTAGTTGATGATTTTCAATCCATTTACGTGCTTTACGCACTGTATCGCAATTCTTAATACCGTAGAGGGTCAAAATGATGCTCCAGTGTGGATGGACGCTTGACTAGCAAGCATTGATTTTGCAGGTATTTATCACGATATTGTTTATTTATCCTAAAACATAAAGGGCACTTATCATGGAAATCGCTCCCCCGACTATATTGTCTGGTAAATCATATCGTCTGGTAAAGAGTGCATTGCAATCATTAACCTAAAGCTGCACTGTGAAAAATTTAAAGCTGTACTGTAAAAATAACATCTTTACCCGCAACGACACTGCCTTGGGCTTTGTCGAGGTATTTAATGTCTTCCATATTCGCAAGTACGACAGGCGTTAGTAAGCTGTCGACTTGATCTTTAAGGTAATCAAGATCAAACGACAAAATAGGATCGCCGACTTTAACTTCTTGTCCTTCTTCGGCTAAGCGTGTAAAACCTCTTCCCCTGAGTTCAACTGTGCCCACACCAAAGTGGACAAATAATTCTAAACCTTGGGGCGATTCAATACTGAATGCGTGATTAGTCTCGAAAATTTTACCAATAGTGCCGTCGATAGGAGCAAGAATTAATTCACCTTTTGGGGCGATAGCGATGCCATCACCAACAATTTTTTCGGCAAAAACCACATCGGGAACCTTTTCGATTGCCACAATATCGCCTGATACTGGCGCATATACCATGATACCGCCCGCTAATTGAGACTGACCCGATACCAAGCGCCTTATTCGGCTTAAAAATCCCATAATGTCATGCCTCTTATACTTTTTTTGGTTATCGTTTTTCTTCTATAGATGCAGCATAACGAATAAATGTCTCTATTTATAGCTTGTTATACACTGCTGCAGGTTTGAAATTCTATCTTGTTGTAATGCTGTGTGTGCTAGTGCGGTAAATTGTTGCATATTGCCTTGGCAAATCGCCGCTTTCACTTCTAAGAGCGAGCTTAAGTTAACACTGAGCTCATCAAGCCCCATGCCAATGAGCAGTGGCGTAATGTGCGGTGAGCTGGCGAGTTCGCCGCAAAGTGAGACTTTAACATTGGCGGCTTTAGCTTGGATTATTGTCATGTTAATTAACGCTAAAACGGCAGGGGACAGAGAAGGATAATCTCGGGTTAATTGCGGGTTAGTTCTATCTGCTGCCATGGCATATTGGGTTAAGTCATTCGTGCCAATGCTGACAAAATCAAGCCTTGGTAGCATAGCGCCTAAATTCAGCACTGCTGCGGGAGTTTCAACAACGATGCCATAACTGAGTTCACCGTAGCCTTTTTCTTCCTCTTCTAAGGCATCTTGGCACTGGGCTATTAATGTAAACACCTCATCTAACTCTTCGACTTGATTAACCATAGGAAACATTAAGCGGATAGGACCATGGTTAGCGGCGCGCAAAATGGCTCTTAATTGGGTTTTAAATAATTCGGGGTGGGCTAAGGTGTAGCGAATACCGCGCAAGCCTAAAGCGGGATTTTCTTCCTGTTCTTGGTACAAGCAGGGAAGCTTTTTGTCTGCACCGATATCTAACGTTCTAATCGTAAAGGTTTTACCGCCTAGCGCGTGCAGAGCTTCGCAATATAAACTGTATTGGGCTTTTTCGTCGGGTAGGGTGCTTACGTTCATCAACATGAATTCAGTACGAAACAAACCGATGCCATCTGCACCGACATCACTCACATGGATGATGTCGTTCAGGTTACCCACGTTGGCCATTAACCCCACTTGGTGGCCGTCTAGGGTTTGTGCAGGGACATCTTTATAGGCTTGTAGTGCTGCGCGGCGCAGCTGTTCATGGTGAAAGGTAACCGTGAGTTTTGCCTGTTGTTCAGGATTTGGATTAATACAGAGTTCACCATTAAGCGCATCGAGCACTAAGGGTATGCCATTGGGGATGGCGTCGGCATCAAACTGGCAACTTAACATCGCAGGAATACCCGCCGCTCTGGCTAAAATAGCCGTATGGCTGGTTAAGCCACCAGTTTTAAGCACAATCCCACAGAGGTTTTCCCGGGGGAGTAATGCAAATTCTGCAGGGGTTAAATCTTGGGCTAGTAATATCGTCGGCGTGTCGAACTTTGCAAAACCCGGGTCTAAATGACCGTTAATGGCTGCCACGACTCTTTGGCCCAACGCGCGTACATCTTGCGCCCTATTAGCAAGATAAGGGTCGTCTAATGACTCTAGCTCATTAGCTTGATGAGCAAATATACGCTCGACCGCCACACTGGCTGACAATTGTAGCGTCCGAATAGCGTCATTAACTTGTTCAATTAACTCATCATCTTGCAATAAGAGTAAGTCAGCCTCAATCAATTGATAGTTATCTGAGTCGTGGCTTAATGTTGTTTGGCTATGCGTCAGCTGTGCTTGTAACTCTGTTAATGCTTTAACAAACTTACCCTGTTGTTGAGGAGTTTTAGACAGGGGAATCGGACGATAATCAAGGTGATGTTCGGTGTGAATAAGGTGAAGCGCCTGACCAAAAGCGATTCCCGATGACACTATAATCCCCGTTATTGACATATTCATTCCTAAATTAACCACTGAGCTTAGTGCTCTTTCGCCGATAGCGAGTCTAATTGAGTGCTGCTGAGTTTGTAAAGAGTGGGGATAAATGCATTAAAGCGTGACAATAATTGGACTAGCTTAGGGTAATAAGGAGTTCTGAAACCTTTTCTACCGCAGCTTGTGCTTGCTCACCTTCAGCAAATACTTTAACCGTCACGCCATAGTATAAGCCTAAGGTTTGTAGTTTAAACAAACTCTTAGCACTGGCTTGTTTGCCATTACATTCGACTAGGACATCACAGTCAAAGGTTTTGGCTTCTTTGACTAATAGGGCCGCAGGACGAGTATGAATACCATGTTTAGCAATAATCGTGACTGTTTTTTCGTACATAGTAACTGAGCTCATATTTAAGGGGATATTACACTTCACTTTTGGATTCTATGATGTGATAGCCCTGTTTTCTCAAGGCATCAATGGCAAGGCTGAGCCGATTATATTTCACTAAAATATAATCAGTATCAAAGGTCGACATGGCAAAAATACTGATATGTTCGTCTGCTAAGGTGCTCAACACTTTAGATAAAATGCCCGTTGTCAAGAATCCGAGTGGACCTAGCACTTCAAAACAGCGCCAACCGTGTTCTTGCTCTAAGCTATCGAGTGTGACATCACTGTCAATAACCAAAGATAAGCCTTCTGGTGTTTTGCCAATGAAATAGATTTCTTGGGCAAAGACTTCACTGGGTAATACGGCATTCGGGCTAAAGCTATGAATGGTATATTGTTCGGGAAGAACAGCTAAGGTCATGCGCATGGCAATTACTCGTTAGGGTATTGTAACTAAAGCATACCGCATATCAAACCCAGAGTGTGACACTGAATTTGTATTGAGCTGGCTGCCTTGTTGTCAACTGCAGGGCTTTAAAAATAAGTGATTCAACAAAAGCTAATAAAAAAGGGTGCTTAGTCGCACCCTTTTTATTGAGTCATCATGTTGTTAGAGCATTAGATTTTAAACTGCCCTAAAGTGCCAGACATACCTTGGCTAATGTCTTGCAATGACTGCGCGGCATAGCGGTTACTTTCGTTAGCCTTAACCGAGACTTCAGTTAACTCAGAAATGTTACAAATATTGCGATTAATTTCTTCAGTTACAAGGGATTGCTCTTCAGTGGCACTGGCCAGTTGAGTATTCATATCACTAATATGCGCGATTAATTGCAGGATTGCTGCCATCGCTTTACCCGCTTCATAGGCTTGTGCTTGTAATTCATCGGATTGCAGTTGAGTCTGATTATTACTTTTCATCACTGAGCTCACGCCCGATTGGATTTCACCGATGATGTTTTGGATTTCATTCGTCGAAGCTTGCGTGCGAGTCGCTAGGGCGCGAACTTCATCGGCCACCACAGCAAAACCTCGGCCATGAGTACCCGCGCGCGCAGCTTCAATCGCGGCGTTGAGGGCTAACAAATTTGTCTGGTCGGCAATACTGCGGATTACATCAAGTATGTTACCGATTTGCTGAGAAGCTACAGCCAGCTTTTGGGTAACGACTTCAGAGGCTTTTAATTCTGCCACCAGCTTTTCAGTATTATTAACCGTGTTATCGATCACAATTTGGCTTTGCTGCGCTTGATGTTTCACACTGTTGGCTGCATCGGCCGCTTGTTGTGTATTGCTCGCCATTTCATGCGTGGTAGAGAGCATCTGATTGATAGCGGTGGCTACACTACTGGTTTCTTTGTATATATGGTCGGTACTTTGATTTGATTCTTCTACCGCAATCAACAGTTGTTTTGCATCAGTGTCTAATGCTTGGCCTAAAGGCTGTAACTGGCCCACCATGTCGCCAATTTTTTGGGCAAACAGATTAAAAGCGCGGGCGAGGTGGGCAACTTCATCTTTACCTTGGGTGCTAATGCGCTGACTTAAATCGCCTTCGCCTTGGGCAATGTTTTCAAGGGCATCAATGGCATCATTTAAAGGCGAGGTAATAGAACGGTTGAGTACCAAAAAGAAAGCAAAAATTGGGACCGAAATCAAAAACATGATGATCAAGTAATCGATAATGATAGATTGCAAACTGGCTTTTACATCGTTTAAATAGGCGCCCGTTATCACCGTCCAGCCCCATTGTGGATAATAGCTGGCCTGTGCGAGCTTATCTTCTATGGCTCTAGTCATGGGATCGGTAATCGGATATTCGAGGGTGGTTTTCGATTGAGCCCGTGCTAATGGCAGCATAGTGGCTAATGGGTTGGTGCCATTAGGTAGCTTGAAATTTAATGCTGAGGTGCCAACTAAGCTCGCGTTATCACCGTGGGCCAGAATTTGATTCTTATCATCAATCACAATGAAGTAGCCTGAGCCTGAATAGCGAGTCTGATTGATTAAGTTAGCTGCTGCTTTTTTAGCTCCATCTTCGTTAAACCTACCTTTAATGGCATCTTGATGGTGTGCATCTATTATGCTTAATACGTTGGAGAGTTGACCATCGATCTGTAGCCATTTTTGCTCGATTAAATTGCTGTATTGTTCCTTAATCGAAAAGCTAGCAAAACAGACCGTGCCTAAAGCTGCCATAAGGAGCATCATCATTAAGCGTTGTAAAATGGTAAATCGGCGCAAAAATGTGATCATGGGTGTTCCTTAAGGTATTATTATTGAAGGTTAATATACCCGTGAATCATTTTTAATTGAATCATCTAATCTGTAAATTCAATTAACCCGCTTAATAAAGATCAATTTATTTGATCTAAAGCAGATTATTAAGGAGAGTCAATTTGAATGTGTTTCTTTATTAGCCAGATTTGTTTTTGTGTCGCTATTTTTTAAGTTTCTTAGTTGACGACGTTTTATCTGTTCTATTAGATATCAACACGTTAGGTTTATGTTAACACCACTAATATGATAGCATTAGGCTAATTAATTGTTTTAACTTTGATTTTTAACGCATTTACGCGCAAGATTAACCCATTATTCAGTTTGAGAATCAATTATGACCAATAATACTATCGTAACGTCGGATGATATTTTACTGAAGCTGTGTCATTCAGTCGCCCACGTCTTATCCAGTACCAGTGCCAGTCATGTCACCCACGCGGGTATGGTGCAGAGTATTGCACGCACTCGCCTTAAGCCCGATCTTGGTTGTTTTTCAATTTTTGATGGTGGTTTTTCTGGGCTGGTAGTGATTAATTTTTCCTCATCTGCTGCAATTGAAATTTACCGTCGTTACATGCTGAATATGGGCATGCCTGAAGCTGAACTCGCGTTTTCACATACGTCGGATGAAGTGGGTAATGTGATAGGTGAGCTGATGAACCAAATTTTAGGGGATTTTATTAATAAAATTTCTAAGGAATTACAAACATCGATCAGCCAAAGCCAGCCAAAAATGTTAACGATTAATAAAGAGTTAACTATTTCTATTGATGCAAATCTTGATGATGCCGTTGCTCGCAGAGTGTCATTTAGAACTGAAAATAATCATATTTTCTACCTTGAATTTGCCATGGACAAAACCGAGTTCATTCGTTTAGATGAGTTTGTATATGATGAAGAGTTCGATCCCGACAGTCTTTTAGAGCTGCACAGCACGATAGGGGCAAATAAGGGCTCAGCTTCAAATGTCTCGTCGTTGGTCAAAAATGTTGATAAGCCCGCAATCGCGACGCACACAATTGATAACGAAGCCGATGATTTACTTGATCAACTTGGCATTTAAGCAGGAATAGTAGTGTAAGACGGATGTTAATGCATTCGTCTATACAAGCTAATTGAACTGTTTTAGCATCATCGCAATATATGACTAAGGTAGAATGCTCTTTATGACACGATAGGGACCTCGATTGGTATTGCTTATCGCGCGTGGGTATCCCTGGTCAATAGCGTCCCGCGCACCTACAAGTCATCGACATGTTAATGTGGATATTAATCAAAATATTCAAGGTTTTGCTAAATTTTTTGATTGCTGGTTAAATGAAAATACCAGAATCGTCACACTCAAAATAGCCATACTTTGGCATTTAATGACTCGTGAATTTATTCTTTTTTATCCGCTAGACTTTAACGGCGTGCTGACTTAAAAAGCGTGGTACATCGGCTTTGCTTTTCTTGGTGAGCTTTTGCAGTAATTCAAAGGTCGGTGAACAGAGGCCAAAATCTTGTTTTAGATCGGCTAGCATCGCCAGCCATAAATGGCCTGTCATTTCAGCATCGGCTAAAGCACGGTGAAAGGTGCCATCAGTGGGTAACTGTTTATAGCGCACTAAGGTGCCCAATTGATGGTTGGGTGCCGCTTGATATAAACGTCTTGCCACCAGTAAGGAGCAGCCAAATTGCCCAAGATAACGGTGGCGAATTTTAGCAAACTCGGCATCTAAAAAACGTTGGTCAAAGGCTGCATTGTGGGCGACTAAATTATGGTTGGCGATAAAGCGGGCAAAGCGCGCCATCACTTCATCGCAAGGCGGCGCATCGCTGAGCATTTGATTACTGATCCCCGTGTAGTCCTCAATAAAGCGACTTATTCTGAATCCCGGGTTCATTAACTCTGAAAATCTTTGGGTGATCACACCATCTTCAATCAACACCGCCCCGATCTCAATCGCGCGATCCCCTTGATTAGGCGATAGCCCCGTGGTTTCAAAGTCGAGTACGACCAAAGTGTTAGCGGCGGATTGAGGCATAGATTTTACCTTGGCTTTAAAATAATGAATCAACATTTTATGCAGTAAAAAGAAAATGCTTAGTGATAAGGCAATTGTAATTCAATATGTTAGTAAATTCACTATCAGTATTATTATTGACTATTAGCCAGTGCTCGGCGGTAAGCTGCTTATTCGTCTACGGCTTAAGATTAACGTTCTGATGTTAAATCCTTATATAATCAATTTCCAGAACGTATGCCGATGGTTCGGCTTCCAAGTTACACACTATGCATTATATCGCCAACCTAAATACCCGCTGGCTCAGATTAAAACACAGAGGGTTATGGTCGCTTTATTGAGCGCTAAGCGCTAAATTATTTCTCATTGTTTCAGTCGATTAAAGGATTTTTATGTTTGTTGTTTCGCTCACCTATAAAAAGCCCATTGCGGAAGTGGAGTTACACTTAACCGCCCATATTGCCTATCTTGAACAGTATTATGCCGCAGGAACTTTTATAGCCTCGGGTCGTAAAGTGCCACGTACCGGTGGCATCATTTTAGCTAAAGCCGCAACTCGCACGGCATTAGAACTGATTTTACAGCAAGATCCTTTTGCTATTGCCGATGTTGCTGAGTTTGAGGTGATTGAGTTTGTGCCGACCAAAACCGCCGCTGGTTTAGAACAGCTAATTGAAAAGATCTAATTTTTATCGTTTTTTAAAATATTAATCCGTGTATTTTGTTATCGCTTGGTGGGAGGAAACGATTGGAGCCTCAGCCACCAGTGATGAAACATATCAATTTTAGGTCGGCGCCTGCTTTTAGCCTTTGTCTTAAAAGGCGTCTAACGAAAGCGATATAATAAAGTTGGCGTACCTTGTACTACCTCGCCAAAGCTCATTATTTCGGGTTATGCTGGTTAATTTCTCCGATATTTTGCGACTTAGTTTGGTATTATGCCGTTTTACTTCCCCAACCTTAAACAGGTTTGCGCTGCGCGAGTCTTGCTTTTTATGTCTATTCAAACGCTGTTATCGACGGCTCTGGCGAAACGCCATGATTTTTTACAACATGCAGAAGATAATCAAACCGATTGTTTTCGGGTGTTCCATGGCACGGTTGAAGGTGTGAGTGGCTTAAATATCGACCGTTACGGCGATACTTGGCTAGTACAGAGTTTTCATCAGACCTTAACTGACCAAGAGTTGACCGATGTTAGCGCCATTTTGCTGCAACAGGCCGCTTTGCCTATTGTATATAACGACCGTTCATTAGGTAATTCTCGTGTATTGAATACGTTATCGCCACAACTGGCTGAGATTGCGAGTTCTGAGCGGGTGATGCAGGAAAATGGCATTAAGTTCAGTACTAAACTGCGCCATGAAGGACAAGATCCGCTGTTATTTCTCGATATGCGTATTGGGCGTGAATATGTGCGGGCAAACAGCCAAGATAAAACGGTACTGAATTTATTTTCTTACACTTGCGGCATTGGTACTGCGGCTGCCATCGGCGGAGCAACCCGCGTGATGAATGTCGACTTTTCTTCATTTGCTTTGGCCACGGGCAAAGTCAATGCGGCGTTAAATCAGGTGTCGAATGTGTGTGAGTTCGTGCAGAGTGACGCGTTTCCTGCATTGCGCCAATTAGCAGGCTTGAGTGTGGGAGGGCGGCGTAATCAAAAATTACCGAGTTATCCCAAATTACCGCAAACCCAGTTTGATCTGGTATTCCTCGATCCGCCGCGTTATGCCAAGAGTGCCTTTGGTATTGTCGATTTAATCAATGATTATCAAGGTCTGTTTAAACCTGCGTTAATGACGACTAAAATGGGTGGCACTATCGTTTGCTGCAACAATGTGGCGAAAGTCGATCGTCAAGCATGGTTTGACAGTTTAGTGCGCTGTGTTGAAAAACAAGGCCGCACCGTTACTGCACATACTTGGCTCGATCCCCATGAGGATTTCCCCTCGTTCGATGACAATCATCCACTTAAGATAGTGGCTATGACGTTAAGCTAATGTAATAGCCTACAAAAATTTATTTTTATATTGATAAAATGCGATTGAACGATAGAGGAAAGGGCCTAGTTGAACTGGATGTAAGGCAGTTTTTTCTCTGAAATTGTACGTTTTTCGTTTATGCTGCCCTTTTTTAATCTCGAGCAATGAGCATGCGTCTACTCAAATCTACCCAAGATCCCGCGGTTAACCTGCTAACCGCTCGCGTTTTTTATCGCAGAGCTGCCCGTGCTATTGTGTTATCGGGCGATGATATTTTGCTGCTTTATACCCAAAAATATTGTGATTACAGTTTACCTGGCGGTGGGGTTGACGACGGAGAAAGCCTCGAAGCCGGTCTTATCCGCGAGTTACAGGAAGAAACCGGGGCTTTGGATATTCAAGTGTTAGCCCCCTTTGGTCGTTACGAAGAATATCGACCTTGGTACCGTGAAGGGGCGAACGTAGTACACATGGAATCATTCTGTTATGTGTGCCGCATTGATACCAATCTTGGCGAGCGGGGCTTAGGTGAGACTCGGCTCGAAGCCCACGAGATTAAAAATGGTATGCGGCCAAAATGGTTGAACATCCATAAAGCCATTGCCCACAATGAAGCAATACAGCGTAATCATCCGCAAAAAGGCCAATCGATTGAGCGAGAAACTTTTTTACTCAAACAAATCGTTTTAGAGTGCTTATGATTGTTAACTCAGTAAAAGCATTGAGTTAACAGCGACCTATTCTTAAGCAGTCAGGAAGCCAATGCAGATAATTTTGCTTACCCATGAACGCGAGCTAACCCGTAAAACCAATACTGGCCGTTTAGCCTTAGAAGCGTTTCCAGCCAAGGTGGTGAGTATTGTTTGGTCGAGAGTCGCTGCCGATAAAAAACTCATCGAAATGCTTGCATCGCAGCAAGCTAAATTGTTGTTTCCAAATGAGGATGCCGAACTTGCAGATGACTCTATAGAGACTGGCTTACCTGAGGATACCTTACAATTTATGCAAACTCAGGTTATTGCAAAACAGGTAATGCCTGAGCACGTGGTGATTTTAGATGCGACGTGGCAGGAGGCTCGTAAAATGCTACGGCAAAGCCCCTATCTTAAAACTGCTGCACGAGTAAGCCTGCCGTCGTTGATACCGCAATCTGCCTTTATATTGCGACGTAATCAACAAGAAGGGGGCTTGTGCACCGCAGAATGTATTATTACGCTTTGGCGCCAATATGGCTGTGACGAACAAGCGACAGTATTAGCATCGCTGTTTGCTCAGTTGAATACCCGTCAGTAATGGGATGTGTGAGAAAAATTTAAAAAGTATTGGGATAAAGCATCAATGATAACGACATCACGATTAGCGTTGATTTAGTTTAAATTACCGTCAGATAGATGCACAAAAAGTGACTTATCGCGCCGCCGAGCACAAATAGATGCCAAATAGCATGGTTAAATGGAATACGTTTACCGACGTAAAACACTACGCCCAGAGTGTAAAATAAACCACCTAAAATCAAAAGATTAAACCCCAGTTCTGACATCGCCGCGGTTAAATCGCCTATTACAGTGACGCATAGCCAACCCATGGCGAGATATAACACTAGACTTAACTTTTTGAATTTGTGAATAAACAGTGTCTTAAACAGGATCCCGCCCATCGCGAGTGACCAAATTGCCGTTAAAATTACTGTCGATTGTGTGCCTTGTAAGCTTATCAGCATTAAAGGGGTGTAAGTCCCTGCAATCAAACAGTAAATGGCGCAGTGATCGGCAATCTTAAGTTTATGTTTCCAGCCTGAATGGCTAACGCTGTGGTATAAAGTAGAGCATAGAAAAAGCATGATAATGCTGGCACCGTAAATGACAACGCCGGCAAGTTGAATTGATGTCAGGTGATCTTGCCCTTTTAGTAACATCAGCACTAATGCCACTATGCCTGCAATAACACCTAAGCCATGGGATGCACTGTTAGCGATCTCTTCTTTTATACTATATGGCCCAGATTTAGCTGGGACAGTGTCTGTATTTTGTTGTTCGATAATACTGTGACTCGACATGGTAGATACACACTCGCAAACGATAATGACTGAGTCTATCAGTTAGGAAAATAAATCACCATATTTAAGCGTACACTTGTAAGCTTAAATATGGTGATTTATATTGTTTTAACCTTTTAGATTTTGAACGCCGTCTTGCATTCCCGTCAGCGCATCGATGATGTTATCCGCTTCAAGATATGAGAGTTAACAAACCATTGCCCATTAATTTAGCGCAATTGTGATCTCAATTCCCAGCCCTATTTTTCTCAACTGGCAAGTGTCTTATCAAGCATGGGCGTAAGCGTTATGTTTGTAGCATGTAGCATTTGCGTTAAACCCTGCCTTGTTTGTCTCCTCTAATCTGCATTGAGCACCCGCAAGTGAATGCATCATTGGATAATTCGCTTTTAATATTCATCTACAAAGTGCACTCGCATCATCGAAATCAATGGATACTATACAAAACCTAAGGATGGATTTTGTCTTTTCAACGTCAACCTAAAGCAGCGACTTTATTTCCAGCATCACGTACAGCGATTGGAGATGATGCGGACAGTGCTTTGTTTATTTCGGTCATATAGCCAGTAGGTGAGACTTTTATTGCATTTGTTTATCACCTCGGTGATCTGAATGATACTCAAACGCCTGTTTTTACCATTGATACCGAGCCGTCAGCGTTCAATCGTGGTGCAGGCCGTTTAGTCATTAAGCATGACACTCAAGCTATAGAGCAAGCTCAAGATGTAGTACAACAAAAAAACCATACTCAATATCAAGATAAATTTGCACTTGAATCCAAATTTGAACTGTCTTGGACGATACAAACCCCTATTCAAAGATTGGGGACAGAATCAGTTTTGCGTGTTCGCCAGCCGTATTGCAAAGTATTAAGCCTGCTATTTTTTGTGTTCTCAGTGCATACGTGTTTATTTTTACTTATCTGAATTTTGTGACGCCCACAGTTAAATCCTTTTGAATTAATGGCAAGCGAAAGCCGTGGCTCTAAAGTGACGGCGCTCAAGGCTTACTATATTTATGATCCCGCGGTAGAGAAGGCTGAAACTACTGCGCCTATACCTGTTCCCACGCCTCCAACTCAAGTTAAGTTTCGGCGAATACTTGAAAAGGTCATGCCTCAATCAATAGCACCTGAAAAAGCCGTCCTTGAAAAGGTAGAGCCGGAAAAAATAGAGCAGGGAAAAGTGAAGTCAGAGACTGTTAAATCCGACATCACTCAATCGAGCCAATCTCAATTTAATAAAACTCAATCAAGTGCCCAAAGTGAAGTTCAACCCGCTGAAGTGACGGCAAAAAAACCAACTAATGCGCTTGATACCACAGAAATAAAGCCGCAGTTTGGCGCTAAGAGTTCGCCCGCAGCAGAAGGTGAGAGCACAATAGCGACAAGCTCAAGCATGAGTTTATTCACCCAGTAATATTTTGAACGTCAGCGTGAGCAAGCGCTCGATGCTCTCGTCATTGAACAGGCCGATAAATTCACCCAGAAATCGAATATGAGTGAAATGAGCCCTGAGATGGAAGTGTTATTTGTCCCTAACGCCGATGATTTCGGTGGCACAACGAGTCACGATTTACCCTTAGATCCAAATCGTATTGTGCGTAAAGGGGATACTTGTTATCGCGTGGTACAAGTCGGCACTCAAGTTAATCCTTACGCCGAAAATTTAGGCTTCCCATTTGACTGCAGTGGCAAAAAAATCAATCAAGCTATTGATGATGCCATTCAATCTCGATTAAATAAAATGATGCTTAAACCCCATAAATAGTGACTTTCTTTTATGATCTATTTTCATGCTAATTATGACATTTTTATTTTAATTTAATTTAATCAATTAAAAACAATAAATTATGAATCTTTATTTCGGATTGATAGTTAAGGTTTTTAATTACTTTTTTCCTTGTTTGTTGCTGCCGCTTCTGTCTATACTGCGCACTCATCTTGTCGGAGTGCCTCTTGGCTGAGACCGTTTATTCGGGATCCGTTGAACCTGATCAGGTTAAAACCTGCGAAGGAAACAAGCGTAATAACACAGATTAAATCGAAAATAGACGGCTTTAACACCTGTTTACTCAGCAGGGGTTTAAGCCTTAATGTTTAGATTTAATTGTTATTGAGCAGGGTAACTCAATTTTTGAAGCCAGTTTTGGCCACAAAAATTGATAGCCATGTCCAGCTATCAACAACTCAATTCTCCAGACAAGCAACTCCATTTTTTAACGTGAGATTGCTTATGTCCAGTTCAAACCCAAACCCAGCTGTAGCTGCCAATGCGATAGAAATCACAGCGCCAGAATCGACAATACCTAATAAATCGACAGTGGCTAATACATCGGCTGAGTCTAGTCAATCAACAGTGCCTAAGGCGCCGAGTCGCCGCGAAACCCGCGCGCAGGCGCAAGCCTTTATCGATACCTTAGCGCCACTGCAACATCCTAATTCACAAAAGATTTATCTCGAAGGTTCCAGTACGGATATTCGCGTTGGTATGCGGCAAATTCTGCAGACTGACACGCTGGTCGGCGGAACAGGTGATGCGCCTATCATGGAAAAAAATCCGCCAATCCGCGTGTATGATTGCGCCGGACCTTATTCCGATCCAGATGCCGACATCAATGTGCGTCTAGGCCTTGGTAAATTAAGACAAAACTGGATCCTAGCCCGCAACGATACAGAGCAATTACCCTGCGCGACCTCAGATTTTACCCAACAAAGACTCGCCGATGATGGTTTAGACCATCTGCGTTTTGAGGCAGGCTCGAGTGTCATTGTCCGCCCACGCAGAGCGCTGCAGGGCAAACGAGTCAGTCAATTACACTATGCCCGTCAAGGGATTATCACTCCCGAAATGAAATATGTGGCGATCCGTGAGAACATGGCACTTGCCGAAGTACAGGATAAAATCCTCAATCGTAAAGCCAAAGGCGAAGCTTTTGGTGCCTTAGTCGGCGAACCGATTACCGCCGAATTTGTCCGCGCCGAAGTTGCCCGTGGCCGCGCGATTATTCCGCTGAATATTAACCATCCCGAAGCCGAACCTATGATCATAGGGCGTAACTTTCTGGTGAAAGTGAACGCCAATATTGGTAATTCTGCGGTGACCTCTTCCATCGAGGAAGAAGTGGAAAAGCTCGTCTGGTCAACCCGTTGGGGCGCAGATACGGTAATGGATTTATCCACGGGGCGTTATATCCACGAGACCCGCGAGTGGATCATCCGCAACTCGCCAGTGCCCATCGGCACAGTGCCGATTTATCAAGCGCTGGAGAAAGTGAACGGCGTGGCAGAGGATTTAACCTGGGAAGTGTTCCGCGATACCTTGATTGAACAAGCTGAGCAAGGTGTTGATTACTTTACTATTCATGCTGGTGTGCTGCTTCGTTACGTGCCGATGACGGCTAAACGCGTTACTGGGATCGTTTCCCGTGGCGGTTCAATCATGGCCAAATGGTGCTTGAGCCACCATAAGGAAAACTTCCTCTACAGCCATTTTCGTGAGATCTGTGAGATTTGCATCGCCTACGATGTATCCCTGTCTTTGGGTGATGGCATGCGTCCAGGATCTATTGCCGACGCCAATGATGCCGCCCAGTTTGCAGAGCTTGAAACCTTAGGTGAGCTAGTCAAAATCGCGTGGGAATACGACGTACAAACCATTATCGAAGGGCCGGGACATATCCCGATGCAGCTGATTAAAGAGAACATGGACAAGCAGTTAGCTCACTGCGATGAAGCGCCGTTTTACACGCTTGGCCCGCAAATCACCGATATCGCACCTGGGTATGATCATTTTACCTCCGGCATAGGCGCGGCCATGATCGCTTGGTACGGCTGCGCTATGTTGTGTTATGTCACGCCAAAAGAACACTTAGGATTACCGAATAAACAAGATGTTAAGCAAGGTTTGATTGCTTATAAGATCGCCGCCCACGCCGCCGATGTGGCGAAAGGTCATCCAAGTGCGCAAATTCGTGATAATGCGCTGGCAAAAGCGCGGTTCGAATTTCGCTGGGAAGATCAATATAACCTAGGGCTCGATCCTGAAACTGCGCGTGCTTATCACGATGAATCTTTGCCGCAGGAATCTGCTAAAGTCGCGCATTTCTGCTCTATGTGCGGCCCTAAGTTTTGTTCGATGAAAATCACCCAAGATGTGCGCGCCTATGCTGCGGGTTTAGAGGCGGCAGAAGCGAAGGCGGAGCAAGTTGAAGCTGCTGACCAAGCCATGCAAGTCACAGTCAAGACGCCGCAGGAGTTGGAAGCGGCAATGGCGCTAAAATCGGCAGAGTTTGCTGCTTCGGGCGCCGAGATCTATCATGCCAAAAATAAGCTTATTACTGAAGTCGGGGAAGCCTAATTATGCTGGGTATTCATGGGGATAATGCGCCCATTAATACCGAGCGTCCCGCGCTTGTTTGGACTATAGCTGGTTCAGACAGTGGCGGCGGTGCCGGTATTCAGGCGGACTTGGCGACAATTCAAGATTTGGGCTGTCACGGTTGCAGTGTGGTCACCACAGTGACGGCGCAAAGCTCAGTGGCGGTCACTTTAGTCGAGCCCGTATCAGCGGCGATGTTAATGGCTCAGCTGACGACTTTGCTTTCAGACTTGCCACCCAAAGCAATTAAAATCGGCTTACTGGCAGATCAAACTCAAGTGGCATTGCTGGCAGATTGGATAGCAGGTTTTAAAATCCACTATCCATCGGTGGCTGTGATTGTCGATCCTGTGATGGTCGCCAGTTGCGGCGATACATTAGCAGCAGATAACTGTCAGGATATAAAAAGTACGGCCAAATCAACCTTAGATTTTAGGCCTTTCAAAGGTTTAATCGAACTTATCACGCCCAATGTTCTTGAACTTGGGCGGTTAACTCACAGTGATGTTTCCACGAAAGCGCAATTCGCTGCCGCGGCACTGGCTTTATCCCAGAGCCTTGATTGCAGTGTGCTCGCCAAAGGTGGCGATGTGATCTTTGGTTGCACTGACATTCTTGATGATACTCATGTTCAAACTCACGCTAGCACTTATGCTCAAACTCAGGCTAACGCTCACAAGAGCAACGGCTGGGATCTTGCGCTTGCCGAGGATTATCTGGTTTGTCGTCAAGTGCGCGCGAGCTCTAAACTGCATCAAAATGGGCGTTTCTGGTTAGCCAGCCAGCGGGTTAATACCCGTCATAACCATGGTAGCGGCTGTACTTTGTCATCGGCCATTGCCGCTGTGTTAGCGCAAGGTTTTGTATTGCAAGATGCAATGGTGGTTGCGAAAGCCTATGTGAGTCAAGGCTTAAGCGCAGCGATTGGTTTAGGGCAAGGTCCAGGCCCGTTGGCCCGAACGGGTTGGCCTAATGATTTATCCCGCTATGCAAAGATAAGGCAGTGTGATGGCAATTTTATTAGTCATCAACTCAACCAACACCTTGATTTTGTTAATTATTTAGTTGCAACAGTTTTATCTGCAACAGATCAGGCAACCGCTCAGGTAAGAATAGCCTCGACGCCATTTCAAAATATTTTATCCCACGGTTTTAAAGTGCTCGATGCCGATCTGGGTGTTTATCCCGTAGTGAATGACCTAGCCATGCTGGAGAGTTTGTTAGCTGCGGGCGTTAAAACCGTGCAGTTACGGATAAAAACTGACATCAGCGAGTTAACTACTACCGCGCCAGCCGAATTTGATTTAGGCAAGTCTGCGCTTGGCAAATCTAAGTCAGGCAAATTTGAGTTAATTGGCTCTGAATTAGAAGTACAAATTCAAACGGCCATTGCCTTAGGCAAGCATTTTAATGCGCAGCTTTTTATCAATGATCACTGGCAGTTAGCGATAAAATACCATGCCTTTGGGGTACATTTAGGCCAAGAAGATCTCGCCGTTACCGACTTAGCGGCCATTCAAGCCGCGGGGCTCGCGTTAGGTCTATCCAGCCACAGTTATTTCGAGCTGTTATTGGCGCACCAATACTCTCCATCCTATATAGCGCTTGGGCATATATTTCCAACCACGACTAAAAAAATGCCTTCAGCCCCTCAAGGATTAGCAAAACTCAAACATTATGTAATGTTACTCAAAGATCACTATCCTTTAGTCGCCATTGGCGGCATTGATATCGATAATGTGGCAAAGGTAAAAGCCACGGGGGTTAGTAATATTGCTGTGGTGCGCGCAATCACACAAGCATCGGATCCCCTTGCAGCGTTTATTCAATTAAGCCAAATATGGGAGCAAAGCTGATGCAAGTTATGAATAAGCCTGACGCTATTACCGAGTGCAACACGCTTAATGATAAAGATTTTATGCGTTATTCACGGCAAGTCCTACTGCCAGAAGTGGGCGAGGCCGGCCAATTACGATTGGCCGATGCCCATGTGGTGATTATTGGCATCGGCGGTTTGGGACAATTAGCAGCGCAGTATTTGGCTTGTGCGGGAGTGGGTGAATTAACGCTAATTGATATGGATAAAGTGGAAGTATCAAACCTACCAAGGCAATTGTTATTTAGCGATGCCGATATCGGGCTCAATAAAGCGTTAGTTGCTAAAGAAAGACTCAAATTTTTAGCGCCGAATTGCACTATTACTGCATATGAAACGAGCTTTAACATTAAACAATTGTATGGTGTTCTACAGAAAAAAAGGCAGGGGAAATGTACATTGGTACTTGATTGCACCGATAATTTTGAGACTCGCCAATTGATTAATCGCAGTTGTGTCGAAGCCTATTTACCCTTAGTGAGCGCGTCCATAGCTGCATTTAGCGGCCAATTATTCGCGGTCGATCAAATATCTTTCCCTTCAAGTGGTTGCTATCACTGTATTTTCCCTGCACATACTCGAGTGTCCCACAGTTGCAGTACTCAAGGCGTACTTGGACCGAGTGTGGGAGTGATGGCGTCGATGCAATCATTGGTGGCTATGCAACTCTTGTTGGGTATGGATAGTCGTTGTGATGGAGCACTACATCCTTTACTCGGGCATTTTTGGCGCTTTGATGCTAAATCTCTGTCATGGACATCAGCTAAATTAACGCGTGATCCTTATTGCGATGTATGCGGTGTTAGAAAGGCAATTCCATATTTAACATAAACAATGCTGAGGTTTGATATGATTTTAATTCATATAAATAATGTTGCGCAATCATTAACGGAACCGACTTCTCTCGCGGCGGTGATCCTCGCGCAAGATATTGCCCTCGACTCAGTTGCTATCGTGTTGAATGCAGAGTTGATTCCGCGTAATCGCTGGCAATCCATTCTCTGTCAACATGAAGATAAATTAGAACTTTTCTCAGCTGTAGCGGGAGGCTAGTATGTTAAAGATTGCCGATGTGGAGTTTGAATCACGGTTATTTACCGGAACAGGAAAGTTCAGCAGTAGCCAAGTGATGATTAAAGCGATAACGGCTTCTAAATCGCAGTTAGTGACAGTTGCGATGAAAAGAATTGATTTTAAAATGGGGCTTGATGATTTACTCACGCCGTTACGTCAAGCGGGTGTCCGGCTATTGCCTAACACTTCGGGGGCGAGAAACGCCAAGGAAGCGGTGTTTGCGGCAGAGCTTGCCCGTGAAATGCTGGGAACTCATTGGATTAAGCTCGAAATCCACCCAGATCCTAAGTACCTAATGCCCGATGCGATAGAAACCTTAGAGGCGGCCAGAATCCTCTGTGAGAAAGGCTTTATCGTGTTGCCCTACGTGCATGCCGATCCTGTGCTGTGCCGTCGTTTGGAAGAAGTGGGCTGCGCTGCGGTTATGCCACTGGCGAGTCCGATTGGCAGTAATCAAGGTTTAGTCACTGAAAGCTTTTTAAAAATCATCATAGAGCAGGCGCGGGTGCCAGTGGTGATCGATGCCGGCATTGGCGCACCTTCACAGGCTGCGCGGGCAATGGAGCTGGGCGCCGATGCGGTGCTCGTTAACACCGCCATCGCCAGCAGCGCTGCGCCGATAGTGATGGCCGAGTGCTTTAAGGAGGCGGTGCAATGTGGTAGACGGGCCTTTGAAGCTGGGCTTGGCCGAGTACAAACGGGCGCGGTACATACCAGTCCTCTTACGGGATTTTTAAATCAATGAGTTTTGTAGCGGAATTTGCCAACATCCCACGGGATAAACTGTTACTCGATTTGTATTCTTGCACTGCCCAAGATGTTGAGCGGGCGCTAGTGAGTCCAGCAGGGGATTTATGTAGCTTACTGGCCTTGTTATCACCTGCGGCGGAACCTTATATCGAAACCATGGCGCAGCACTCTGCGGCGCTTACGCGGCAGCGATTTGGCGCGAATTTGGGCTTATATTTACCTTTATATCTCTCAAATTTGTGTGCCAACGAATGTGATTACTGTGGTTTTAGCATGAGCAATAAACTCAAACGCAAAACCTTGAATGAGCCGGAATTGATGGCCGAGATGGCCATTATCAAAGACAGAGGCTTTGACTCTATTTTATTGGTATCGGGTGAGCATGAAACTAAGGTTGGTATTGATTACTTTAAGCAAATGTTGCCGTTGGTAAAACAGCAATTTAGCCATGTGGCGATGGAGGTTCAGCCCATGAGCGAGGACCATTATCGTCAGTTAGTCGCGCTAGGTTTAGATGCGGTGATGATGTATCAAGAAACCTATCAGCCAGAGACTTACGCCAATCACCATACTCGGGGTAAAAAGCAGGATTTTGCCTATCGTTTAGCAACGCCTGACAGAATCGCGTCGGCGGGCGTCGATAAAATAGGTCTTGGGGTGTTACTGGGGCTGGATGATTGGCGTTTAGATTCGTTAATGATGGGATATCATCTCGACTATTTAGAGCGACGTTATTGGCGCACCCGCTTTAGTATTTCGCTGCCAAGGTTACGACCTTGTACTGGCGGGATTACCCCAAAAGTCATGCTATCCGATCTAGGTTTAGTGCAAATTATTTGTGCATTTAGACTTTTTAATCAACAGCTTGATATCAGCATGTCGACAAGGGAAAGTCCCTTGCTTAGGGATAATCTTTTACCTCTTGGGATCACTCAAATGAGTGCGGGCAGTTCGACGCAACCGGGGGGCTATCAAGCGCCTAACAGTCAACTCGATCAATTTGAGATAAGCGATGTTCGCAGTGTCGAGCAAGTCATTGAACAGATGCAACGCGAGGGCTTTAATCCGGTATTTAAAGATTGGGAAGCTAATTGGATCACAGGATAAATCTGGCCATAAATAGCAAGAATATGGATAAAACCTGTACATCCGCGGGTGACTGGTCAATAATCAACCCATCAATCACAGCGTGCAGGAATATCATTATGCAAATCCAATCATCTGGTATGCAAGGCTTGCAAAGTGCTCAATCAGGGCTAACTCAAGCCACCATAGATGTGGCTAAACCCACACCGACTCAAAGTTCGACTCCGGCAGCGGCCACAAGAGAAGTTGCCCAGCCTGATAAAACCTCAGCCTTGCTGTCTGCAAATGAGTCATTAAGACAAGGCGAAGCATCAACTAAAGTGATTGAAGCTGGATCAGAAACAATAGGCTCGATCATTGATATAAAGGTATAAATATCATGTCGGTTGTGGCGCTATCTCCTAAGGTTAGCGCACCATCCTCTTCATTTTCGGCGCAGGATAAGACGCTAAGCCCGAATCTAAGCCAGAGTCATGCTAATAGCACTTACCAAGGAGCTAGCACTCAAACAGTGGGCTCCGCTAAAATTGAAGCGAGTGGTGCCTATAAACCCCATTTTACTGGAGCTTTAACTGCTTCGGTTCAAGCTGCGCCAGTGGCTTCGTTAGCTTCTAATTTAGCCACCAAAATTTTACCCTCTCTACACTCATCACCTAATGTACCCCTTGTCGAAGCTACACCACAGGTCAATTCACTTAAGCCCAGTACGTTAAACAATCGGGCAAGCTTACATGCTGATACGAGTTTTAGTTTATTATCTGGACCACGATCCATTTCGGGTGTGCGCGCGGGGCAAATTGCAGTACCTACGTCTACGTCGGCATTTCCAGCAGTTTCATCGTCCTTATTGAATGCGGCGGATAGTAGTGGCTTAGCGACAAATTCTTTGCCGAAATCGAGTCTCAATACAACAAGCCTTATTAACCGCGATACTTTTATCCATTTAAGCCCATTAACGGATATGAGTGGAATAACCGGTGCGGGTAGAATCGACGTTCCTGTTATCAGTCTTGCAAGTACGAGCAGTATTTCCGCTACTACGCCTGTTTTGGCTGCGGTATTTAAACCGATACCTTTAACGGGAGGCACTTTAGCTAAACCTTCAACGGCTAGTTCAACGGATAATAATCCAATAATAGGTGCAGCTGTTCAAACTTCTTCATCATCGAGTAATGCAGTTGCAAAACCTTCGGTATTGGAACAATTTACTCAGGTTTTTGGTGAAGTTAAGGCCCAAGCCACAGCAGTTACAGACCCTTTGGTTGTACCTAACTCAGATGATCCTCTGCAGGCCTTCGCTGCTGTTTTTGGTAAAAATGATTATCAGATTGAAAAGCAAGCACAGGAAGAGGCTTTGCAGAAACAGCAAGTCGCGGCAGCGGAACAAGCAAAGCAGGAACAATCGCAGGCACAACAGGTTCAAGAACAAGTCAAACAAGCTCAAGAAAAAGCTCAGGCTCAACATCTACAGCAGGTCAATGCACTTAAAACTCGAGATTCAGAAGTCAAAGCTCATGAGCATGCTCATGCCACGGTCGGGGGGCAATATGCTCAGAGCCCAAGCTTTAAGTATGAAAAAGGCGCCGATGGCCAACGTTATGCTACCGATGGTGAGGTACAAATAGATGTATCTTCCGTTGGAGGTGATCCGCTTGCAACAATGAATAAGATGAAACAAGTGTACGCTGCGGCAATGGCACCTGTTGACCCTTCATCTGCCGATGTTAGGGTTGCTGCTGAAGCTTTGCAAAAAATGAATGAAGCGAAAGTGAAGCTTACAGAAGAGCGCCAGCAACAGATTATAGATTCACAAACGACTCAAACCTTATTGGGTGCTGATGCACAGATTAAAGGGCTACCGCCGTTACAAGAACGTATACCCGTAGTTACGGGGAAAGTGGATGAGAGTGGAAATATTGCGAAGGAAGAGGAGATGGTTTCAACATTGGTATCTGATGCGCTCGATAGGATAAAACAAGGTATTGAAGCGCAAACGGCCAAAACTGTTACCGATACTCTCTCTAAAATCCCGCCTGATATTGTGAATGGCAGCAGCGCAGCCAATACAAAAACGACAGTGGAATCGATTGAACCACCGACCGCCACTTTAGCATCGGCAATGACCTTGGCTCCTGTAGATTTAGCCGCGAGTTTTATCTCAACATCTAATAGCATGGCGAGTCGCTATTATGCTGCTGTTGCCCAAGCCAATCCGTAATTTTTGCTCACAAACGATACCCAGCCCCCCAAATATATGGCTATTAATGATAGTCGCGCGGGTAGTCCTTTTCTAATGATTGCTATTTGTCGTTTCAATCCCATGCTGTTTTAAAATCAATGAGGTGAGCAGTTTTGATGCGGGACCTTGTTGGTCTCTATCTGGGATCACTAGGCTGAGCATGATGCGACGTTTTTGGTTACCCGATAAATGTAAACGCACTAAATAACCTGAGCTTAATTCCGTTTGGATTAAGAAAGAAGGGATCCAACAGAAACCAATACCTTGATTCAAAATTACTTTTGCCTCATGAAAATTAGACACTGTCCAACGCTGCTCCGCCTTCAGCCAGCCGATATCGGCATTAGATTGTACGCCAGTATCTTTTATGACTAACTGTAAATGCTGCGCCAGTAGCTTATCGTCTTCGATTATGCCTAAATCAGCCAGAGGATGGCTTGGATGACAAACAAGAAAGAGTTCCTGTTCACATAACGGTTCAGATAAATATCCCTTTGGTGGGGTTCCTGCACAGATAGCAATATCGACCTTATTTTGCAAAATATGCTCTTGGGTGCCAGTGATTACTGAGTCCAGCATGATAATACGGGTACCGCGGCTATCGGGAAGAAAAGCATTGAGGGCACAAACCAAGGATTCCATCGGATAAATAATTTCGCGGGCGATAGTCAGAGTAGGCTCCCAGCCTTGTTCGAGGTTACTGGCGAGCTGCTCTAATTCACTAACCGCTTGGGTGACGTGCCGTGAGCGACGCAGTAATACTTCGCCCTGTTGTGTGAGATAGGCTTTACGGCCTTTGACTTCGAGCAAGTCAATCCCAAGCTGATGCTGTAACTTGGCAACGGCATGGTTCAGGGACGATTGACTTTTATTAAGTTTTTCGGCCGCTTGGGCATAACCACCAAAATCGACGACCGCTTGCAAAATACGCCATTGCTCTAAGGTGGATTTAGCTCGAGTCATTATTATTATCTCAAAAATGATAGATTGCGGCTCATAGTGGCCAGTTGTTACTATTTTTCAATTAAATCTGTATCAAAGATATTGTGTGTTCTCTGCTTTTATCGTTGTCGCGCTAAGTTATAGAGGACATCAGTTTATGTGTTTGATGGAATACCTATTGATTTACTCAGTCTCTGATAGTTGAGATATGCGTTGAATTAACGATGCACTATCGACCGGAACACCGATAGTGGCAGTCAATTGTTCGCTAAAGCTAAGTGACGCTTCATTGATTATTAACGTATTGAATAAACCAAGCTTGTCTGGGTTGTTTAATGTGGTTTGATAAATCAGCTGCGCTAACGATGTTTGCCAAAGGGATTGATAGTGAAGTGGACCTTCGTTGGCGATAGCATTAAAACTATATTGATAATCCTCCCTATGCGGCCACTCCTGCCCAAAGCTGGCATTGAACTCTGCATCAAGATTAGGATAAATTTGTGCATCTTGGCGCTGATAAAAGTTAACCGCTACCTTAGCACGAAAGACCTTGAGCTGTTTGGCATACGCTTTCGCGAGTATTTCGCGTTCATGTAGATAGGTCTGTTCAAATTGCGGGAAGACTTGTTGGCGTAATGTTTCAGCTAGCCAGAGGCTAGCTACAAAATGGCTATCTTGGCTTTGTCCCATCGCATTGTTGAGGTAAAAATGGCTAGATCTGGCTAACGATGTTACTGCTTCTGCTATGGCTTCACTTAACTGTTCAATGTCTTTGTAGTTACTGAGCTTTGGCTTGAGATCTAATGCTTGCTGGCCAAATTGCTGTCCTAGCACGCTTTGACGCAGTGTTTGATGATGGATCTGCTGCGATTGAGCGTGATAAGCCACGTAAATTTCACCTAACAATCTTTGCTGGTGGTAAACCCTCACCGTATACGGCTGATTAAGATTATCTTCAGTATGTGTGGTTGCTATGGTTTCAAACTGTAAACCAAAGTTTTGCAGGTAGGTAAAAATTTGGTTTAATAATTCAGCCGTTTGTAATGTTGGACCTTTGACCAAAGCCTGCTGCGATAGGTTTCGTCCAATATCCCAAGGCGCAATGTTTAAATTTTGAGTTTGGCTATCGAGAAACGCTTTAACCGATTCAGGGGATGATAACTGCTGGGTACTAAGCACTAAATCCGTGTAATCGTTAAATCCTCTTGTGACTGCGGCATTTTGGCGTTGCTGCGCAATTCGCTGTAATGCCAACTGATTCGTTTCTTTTGCTCTTGCTTGATAAGCCTGCCACACATTCTGTCGACATGTTGCGTTTTCTTGTGTGAGCAAATAACTGGCAATAGTGTTTGAAAATTTTGTATTTTTAGCTTCGCTATTTTGATTATCTTCTTCACTAAGCACACTATTTTTTGCTTGGGTCGCTTCTGGCTCACATTGATTGTTATTGAAGGCAAGATTAAATTGTTGACTGCTTAAGCCTTGACCAACACTGGCCTGAGCGGTATAAAGCTTGGCTTTATCTTCTGCAGGCCAATGTTGTTGCAGCAATAGTGTTAGCTGTTGACTCAATAAGACTTGTTCCGCATTACCTTGAGCTAAAGCTTGGCTAAGCTGGCTAAATTCGGCTTGATTGAGTAACTGCGATAAGGTGTCAGCAAGATGTAACTGACATTGCAGTAAACCTTGACGTTCTGCACTTGGCAAATCAAAACGACGGTAATAGTTGAGCCTATCGTTGATGTTATTGAGGCCTATTGTCTGTTGCTCAAAAATCAGCGCTTGCTGAGCTAAGGTGGCTTCAGGTGTATTTGAACGTGTATTAGCAAACGCCGCTCCAAGCTCAATACTGGGCAAACGTAAACATTGCTCGACTAAGAGCGGCACAGGGCTTGGCGCCGCATAAGCAACGTCCAAGCTATAAAGGCTTAAACTAAATAAGCTAATCAGTAAAGTGGGCTTTAATATAGGCGACATGTTTTGCAACTATTATAGAGTGAGCTGACATGGCATCAACATGCTTGGCTTAAGCATAACGCGCCCCCTTTGTGACAACTTAGATTTAGCCCAGTAAATCTTGATTAGGTTGATTCTTCACTGCGATAATAGTGGCGCGTTTTGGCGCAGAATAGCCTTCAACGGTTTTAGTCATATCGGTTGGGTCAAGATATTCAACCAGCGACTCGTTGGGCATCCAGTCGGTACGACGTTGCTCTTCAAGGGCCGTGATATCGGTATCAACACAGCGTATATCGGTGAAGTCACATTTTTTTAACCACAGCATTAGCGCCGCAACGGATGGAATAAACCATACATTATTCATTTTGCCATATCTATCTTCAGGTACGAGTACCGCATTTTCGTCGCCATCGATAACTAACGTTTCTAATACTAGTTCACCACCGGTACGTAACTGATCGCGCAGCTGTAACAAGTGATCGATAGGTGAACGCCTATGATATAAAACACCCATCGAGAAAACCGTGTCGAATGCATCAAGCGGGGGCAACTCTTCAATACCAAGGGGCAACAAGTGCACAGGATGATGTGTGCCTGCTAAGCGTTTTACAGCTTCAAATTGACATAAAAACAACGGTGAAGGATCAATGCCCACCACGCGTTTGGCACCTGCACCCAACATGCGCCACATGTGATAACCACTACCGCAGCCAACATCAAGCACAGTACGATTTTTTAGCGGTGAAATATGCTGTTTAACGCGATCCCATTTCCAGTCGCTGCGCCATTCGGTATCAATATGGATACCGTGAATGTGGAAGGGTCCTTTACGCCATGGCATAAATAGACGCAGTAGATTCTCTAGTTTCTCTTTTTCACCTGGGCTTAATTGCTCGCCGCTACCTATGGTCACGCTATCAATAAAATCCACTTGGTCTGGCACAGGATAGTGCAGTTTATTCAGCACTTTTTCCCACTTTGGTAAGTTGCCGTGCTTATGTTCCCGCTGCCACTTGCCTAAAATACTCGGTAAGGTTTCAAGCCAGTGTTGTAGATTTGAATCGGCGATTTGTTGGTAAAACGAGCTAAAGCTGATCACTTGATGGCCACCATGGAAGTAAAATTAAAGCATTGAAACCAGAGACTAAAGTGACTGAATCCTTGGTCGGTTAGACGTTGTTGATGTGTGGTTAATGTGTCGGGCTTCATCACATTTTCCAGCGCACTACGCTTCTGGCTGATCTCAAGTTCGCTGTAACCGTTGGCGCGTTTAAAGTCTAAATGTTGCTCTTCAAGTAAGGTTTGAATAGAAGCATCATCAAAGCGGATTTTTTCAGATAGCACTAATATTCCGCCAGGGTTTAACCCTTGGTAAATTTTAGCGATCAGCGTTTCTCTGTCTTCTGGTGGTAAAAATTGCAACGTAAAGTTCAGTACCACCAGTGACGCATTTTGGATATCGATATCGCGAATATCACCACAAACCAGGTCAACCTCTGTATCGCTGACATAGGCATTTAGGTTCTCTTGGCAGCGCGCCACCATTGATTCGCTGTTATCTACGGCAATAATGCGACATTGGCGGCCTTGGATTTGACGACGAATACTTAACGTCGCCGCGCCTAATGAGCAACCTAAATCGTAAATTTGCGTATTGGGCTTGACGAAACGATCTGCAAAATCGCCTATGGTATTAATAATTTGCGTATATCCAGGCACAGAGCGGAGGATCATGTCACTGAACACACCCGCCACGCGGTTATCAAACTGGAAATCGCTAATATTGTCGCTCGCTTGAGCGTAGATAGTGTCTTGAGAAACGGTCATCTGAGATTTTTCATGGGAATTCGACCTGTCATTTTAACGAATCCTATTGATTAGCAGCAAGTCTCATCTAGTAATTTGCGCTAATTTTTTGTCTAATACGCTACTTATAACAAAACCGTTACATGTACCTTACGTACTAAGGGTTCAACTTGAAGTTTTTGATCCATTTAATTGTGATCTTGTGTAGCGGTTTTTTTTGCACTATGGGGCAAGCGAGTTCGCTGCCCACTGAGCCGTTAGTGATCGTTATGGGTGAGGATAGCTTTCCCTATCAATATGTTGATAACGATGGTGAGCCAACGGGGCTGCTGGTCGATTTATGGAAAGAGTGGGCCAAACAAACTCAGACTCATGTGGTTTTTGTGGCGCGCCACTGGCACGAGTCCCTTGAACAGCTGAGGCAACATAAAGCGCAAGTGCATATCGGCATGGGTAAAACTCAAGAGCGAGCGCAAGAGTTTGACTTTGCTGAGCCTCTCGCTGATGTGGGCACCTTTTTGTATTTGCATAAATCCTTACAGGGTAAAAAATCGATTAAAGAACTGATCCCCTTTCAAGTTGGCATCGTGGTGGCTTCGTCCCATGACGTGGAATTACATCGTATCGAACCTCAGCTAGTGTTTAAACGCTACGAAAGCCGTGAGGCGTTACTGGCGGGTGTAGCTGCAGGCGAGATTATGGTGTTTGCCGGCTTAGAAGGTTATTTGAAAGATCCGGCTTCATCGCAAGTGATTGGCGCAAATTTTCCTAATACTATGCGTATTCAAATTAAAACGATGCAGTTGGCTCCCGCAGTAACTAAGGGAAATACAGCATTAGTTAATAAAATTAATACGGGGTTTGCTTTACTCAAAGCCGATTTTATCCAACAAACGGAGCGACGTTGGCTTGGCTTTCAACGTCAGCAATCTGGATTAGTTATTTCTATGCAGCAAGGCGTTGAACCCTTTGTCGATATTGGCGCAGATGGTTTACCCCATGGCTTGTATGTGGATATGTGGCAGTTGTGGTCTGAAAAAACAGGTATTGCGATTGATTTTATGTCCGGTGATATGAACTCCAGTGTCGACGATGTCCGCCGTGGTCTAGCCGATGCGCATATTGGCTACCCTGAGAGTGATGATTTAAAAACAGGCCTTAAGCGTGCTTGGCACTTATATAGCTTAAAGAGTCGTTTGTTTCTGTATCAACAGCAGTTAACCGATTTAAACAGTTTAAAAGGGAAACGTATTGGCGTGGTGCCGACTGCGCCTTATCTGGTGGAACTTCGTAAAGCTTTACCTGAGGTTTCACTGCGTTATTACGATAGTATGGATGCCATGGTGACTGGCGCACGCGCGGGGGATATTGTCGGTTTTGTTGCCGCAGGGGCATGGACATCCCACTACTTGTTACTCAATAAAAGCTGGACTGATTTTTATCAGTATCAAGGGCTAGAATTTGCTACCGATGTCTATGTGCTAACCCGTAGTGATGATCCTGGGCTTACCGAGCGGATCGCCAATGGTTTTAATAGTATCAGTCCCCAAGAGTTTGCCAATATTGAACAAAAATGGATGCTTAATCCAAAAGATCATATTTTTACTCAGGCGGAGCCCCATGTCAGTTTAAGTGTTTCCGAGAAGGCCTATGTCGATGGTTTAGGGGAGTTAAAGGTAGGTTATCTTAAGCAATGGCCACCGATGGAGTTTATGGATCCGCAAGGACAATTTTCTGGGATCAATAGCGATGTGGTTAATTTGCTCAAAGATCAACTCAATCTTAAAGTTACCGCAGTGGCATTTAACGATTGGCACTCACTTATCAAGGCATTACAGAAAGGCGAAGTCAATTTAGCTGGCAGTGTTGCTAAAACGGCGGATAGGCAGCAACGCTTAATGTTCAGCGAGGCTTACTGGCCATCACCGTGGGCCTTAGTGTCACAATTAGAACAAGTTTCGCTATTTAATATTGCACAACTAGCAGGCCAAAGGGTGGCTGTGATTGAAGGCTATCATTTAGTCGCCCAACTGATGAGTCTAGAGCCATCGCTAAAGTTGGTGCTTGTCCCTAATACACAGGCTGGGCTCGCTGCGGTGGCTAACGGTAATGCCGATGTATTTATTGATAAAGTAGTGATATTGGCCTCTAATCTTAAAACAGGGCAATATCCAACACTGAAAATGTCGTTACTGAGTGATTTAGCCGATCAGCACAGCCATATTGGCGTTCATCCTCAGTTTGCGCCATTAGTACCACTGATTAATAAAACCCTGGCTTTGATTAATGCTCAAAAGCAGCAACGCATTTATGCCCGTTGGGTGTCATTTTCTGTTGCGACGGATAACAACCAATATCAACAGTGGATAAATTATATTGTGCTTGGTGGTATAGCCTTGTGCTTAGTGATGGCGGCGGTATTGTTAGTCAATCGCCGCTTAAATCTTGAGATAGCCCAGCGTTTAATCGCCGAAAAACGCTTACAGCATATAGCGAACCATGACGCTTTAACTCAGTTACCTAACCGCGCCTTACTCGATGATAGATTAGCCCAAGCATTATTGTCACATCAGCGCGAACAAGCACATTTCGCATTGTTATTCATTGATATAGATAATTTTAAACAAATCAATGATCAATATGGCCATCCCATTGGTGATGAATTACTTGTATGGATAGCTAAAAAGTTTAGCAAGGTTATCCGTGGTTCAGACACCGTCGCGCGATTTGGCGGCGATGAGTTTGTTATCCTGCTAAATCGTGTGCAAGATCTCGATGCTGTAACCCAAGTTGCTGATAATATTCTACAGGCATTGTCGAACCCTTTGATTATTCAAGGCGTCAGTGTCAGCATAGCGGTTAGTATTGGGGTGGTGGTTTATCCTCGAGATGGCGACACCGCGATAAGTTTGTTGAAAAAAGCCGATCAGCGAATGTACCAAGCAAAAAGTGATGGTGGACGTTGTTATCGCTTAGCTTGATGTTTTTTTGAACGCTCATGCGCCGATAGTACACTCGGCTCTAGTCAAGGGCGTAAAACTGTTTGATACTTCACCGCCTAAGTGTGAAGTACTTTGGTAATCGGCATTATTTTACTATAATGCCGCTTTTATCTCGTTTTGATTATTTCCAAAGCACCGGTTTCCGGATAAAGGATAGAGTTAGATGCGCAGTCATTATTGTGGGGACGTCAATAAGTCTCACGTTGGACAAGAAGTTACCTTGGTAGGTTGGGTTAATCGTAGCCGTGATTTGGGTGGCGTTGTCTTTTTAGATTTAAGAGACAGAGAAGGTCTGATCCAAGTGGTCTATGATCCAGACTTACCTGAGGTATTCAATGTCGCCAGCACGCTGCGCGCCGAATTTTGCGTTCAGGTTAAAGGCCTTGTTCGCGCTCGCCCCGATAGCCAAGTTAATGGTCAAATGAAGACGGGTGAGATTGAAGTCTTAGGCCAAGCCTTGACGATCATCAATGCTGCTGATCCACTGCCATTGAGCATGGATAACTACCAGAACAACAGCGAAGAGCAACGTCTTAAGTACCGTTACTTAGATTTACGTCGCCCAGAAATGGCGCAACGGTTAATTTTTCGCGCTAAAGTGACCAGTTCTGTGCGTCGTTTCCTCGACTCAAACGGTTTCTTAGACATAGAAACGCCAATCCTGACCAAGGCAACCCCAGAAGGTGCCCGCGATTATTTAGTACCAAGCCGTACTTATAAAGGTCAGTTCTTTGCCTTGCCACAATCGCCACAGCTGTTTAAACAGTTGCTGATGATGTCAGGCTTTGATCGTTACTATCAAATCGTAAAATGCTTCCGTGATGAAGACTTACGTGCCGACCGTCAGCCAGAATTCACCCAAATCGATATCGAAACGTCTTTCATGAGCTCTGAGCAAGTGATGGCGAAAACCGAAGAGATGATGCGCGGTCTGTTCCTTGAAATGCTGAATGTCGATCTGGGCGAGTTCCCGCGCATGACCTACAACGAAGCGATGCGTCGTTTCGGTTCAGATAAGCCAGATTTACGTAACCCATTAGAGCTGGTGGACATTGCCGATTTACTCAAAGAAGTCGAATTTGCGGTATTCTCTGGTCCTGCTAACGACGAAGAAGGCCGTGTTGCTGCACTGCGTATTCCAGGCGGCGCTGCACTGTCTCGTAAGCAAATAGATGATTACACTAAGTTTGTTGGCATCTATGGTGCTAAAGGCTTAGCGTGGATGAAGATTAATGACCTAAGCCTTGGCTTAGAGGGCATTCAATCACCTGTGCTGAAATTCTTAAACGAAAGCATAGTCAATGAAATCGTCAGCCGCACTGGCGCGCAAACCGGTGACATTATTCTGTTTGGTGCTGACCAAGCGACTGTGGTTGCCGAATCTATGGGCGCACTGCGCCTTAAAGTGGGCGAAGATTTCAACTTATTACAAGGCGAATGGCGTCCACTGTGGGTGGTTGACTTCCCTATGTTTGAGAAAATCAACGGCAGCTTCCATGCAGTTCACCATCCGTTCACCGCACCGCGCGGCGTAACGGCGGCAGAACTTGAAGCCAACCCCGCTAATCGCGTTTCTGATGCCTACGATATGGTGTTAAACGGCTGCGAATTAGGTGGTGGTTCGGTGCGTATTCATAACCAAGAAATGCAGTCTGCGGTATTCCGTATTTTGGGTATTGGTGATGATGAAGCTAAAGAGAAGTTCGGCTTCCTGTTAGAAGCGCTGCGTTACGGCACACCGCCACATGCTGGTTTAGCATTTGGTTTAGACCGCATCATTATGTTGATGACGGGTGCAAGCTCAATTCGTGATGTGATGGCGTTCCCGAAAACCACCACAGCAGCTTGTCCGCTGACCAATGCACCAGGGTTTGCCAATCCGCAGCAGTTAGCTGAACTTGGCATTGCCGTGGTTGAGAAAGCCGTTAAAACGGAAGACTGATTTTTGGGAAGAGGGCTCTAATAAGTCGACTCTGGTAAGTTGTCTTTGATTAGTCCTCTTTTATCAGTCGTATCGTAAACCGAGGCATAAGCCTCGGTTTATTTTAGTAACATGTCATTTCATCGCTTATCAATATTTTTTAGTTCAATCCTTTAGGTAAATAGCCGTTATTCAATCCGATTACACCTTGAGCTATAAATAATCGGCTATAGATAAGCTGTGCGATGATATAGCCAAACTAGAGGAGACTTCCCATGGCAGGTCACAGTAAATGGGCCAATATTAAGCACCGTAAGGCAGCTCAAGATGCTAAGCGCGGTAAACTCTTTACTAAATTTATTCGTGAATTAACCGTAGCAGCCCGTGAAGGCGGTTCAGATCCCGATTCAAATCCACGATTACGTGTCGCCATTGATAAAGCCCTCGGTGGCAATATGACCCGCGATACGGTTGAGCGCGCGATTAAGCGCGGCGCCGGTGAATTAGAAGGTCAGCAACTCGAAACCATTCTCTATGAAGGCTATGGCCCTGGCGGCACGGCTGTAATGGTTGAAACGATGACGGATAATCGTAATCGTACCGTGAGCGGCGTACGTAATGCGTTTACTAAATCGGGGGGCAATTTAGGCACCGATGGTTCGGTTGCTTATTTGTTCACTAAGCGTGGGGTTTTATCCTATGCGCCGGGTACCGATGAAGATACCTTGATGGAAGCGGCGCTTGAAGCGGGCGCAGAAGATATTGTCAGCTATGATGATGGCGCAATCGATGTATTCACCTCTCCCATTGATTTTTATACGGTGAAAGAGGCACTTGATAAAGCGGGCTTTGTGGCCGATAACGCCGAAATCGCAATGATAGCAGCAACCAAAGCAGAGCTTGATCTCGACACCGCTGAAAAGTTTATACGTCTTATCGATACCCTTGAAGATCATGACGATGTGCAAGAGGTGTATCATAATGCGGAAATCTCCGATGAGGTCATGGCAAACCTAGGCTAGATAGTTGGTGAGCTGGATAGCATAGCAATTTTGGCCAAGTCCGGCTCACAAACACTAACATAGGGTTCGAGATCAAAATTCAGATCGCATATAAGGCATGTAATGGCAATTATTTTAGGTGTCGACCCTGGCTCACGGATCACCGGCTATGGCGTGATCCAATGTGTGGGGCGACAGCAGATTTACCTCGGCAGTGGTTGTATTCGCACTTCGTCCGAAGAGCTTCCTGGCAGGCTCAAACAAATATTTGATGGCATCACTGAAATTATTCGTCAGTATCAGCCAGATGAATTTGCGATTGAACGGGTATTTATGGCAAAAAATGCCGATTCTGCGCTCAAGCTTGGTCAAGCACGCGGGGCGGCCATCGTTGCCGCTACTGTGGCGAATTTACCGGTTGCAGAATACAGCGCGACTCAAATAAAAAGCGCAGTCGTTGGCACGGGCCGGGCACAAAAAGCCCAAGTACAACATATGATCCAACAACTACTTAAATTACCTGCAGCCCCACAAGCTGACGCTGCAGATGCACTCGGTGTTGCAGTGTGTCACTATCACACCAACCAGAGCTTAATAGCATTAAGCGGCCGGGCAACGGCAAGAACATACGGACGGTACAAATGATAGGTCGTTTACGGGGCGTTTTAGTTGAGAAACAAGCGCCAGAAGTGTTGATTGATGTTAATGGTGTCGGTTACGAGTTGCAGATGCCGCTTACCAGCTTTTACGAGCTGCCTGAGATTAACCATGAAACCATGGTTTACACCCACTTTGTGGTGCGTGAAGATGCGCAGTTACTCTATGGTTTTATCACTAAGCAGGAAAGAGCGTTATTTCGCTTACTGATCAAGACCAATGGTGTGGGTCCTAAACTCGCGCTAACCATATTATCTGGCATGACCGCCGGAGAATTTGTCGGTTGTGTAGAGCGTGACGATATTGTCACCTTAGTGAAATTACCCGGCGTAGGTAAAAAAACCGCCGAGCGTTTATTGGTAGAAATGCGCGATAAGCTCAAGAGTTTAATGGCAGCTTCTGCAGGTTCAGAGCGTGAATTTGTGTTGCAATCCAATTATTCGCCAGCACCAACGGTTAATAGTGCCGAAGAAGACGCTATTTCAGCCTTGATTTCATTAGGTTATAAACCACCGCAAGCGAGTAAGTCCGTTTCTGCAGCCTATAAAGCAGGCATGGATTCAGAAACGCTGATTAAAGCAGCCCTTAAGTCGATGCTTTAATTGAATAATGATGATAATTAAGATGAAAGCTTCGATAAGGAATAATAATGATTGAGGCAGACAGACTTATCCAGCCGCAGATCCAAGTACAAGATGAGTCCATTGACAGGGCAATGCGCCCTAAAATGCTCGATGAGTACACGGGTCAAGATGACACTCGGGCGCAGCTTAAGGTGTTTATTCAAGCGGCAAAGAATCGTAATGAAGCCTTAGATCACATGTTGATTTACGGCCCGCCAGGATTAGGTAAAACCACCTTGGCTATGATTGTCGCCAATGAGATGGGCGTAAACATTAAATCGACATCTGGACCCGTGCTTGAAAAAGCCGGTGATCTGGCCGCACTTCTGACCAATCTTGAATCCGGTGATGTGTTATTCATCGATGAAATTCACCGATTAAGCCCTGTGGTTGAAGAGATATTGTATCCGGCAATGGAAGATTATCAGCTGGATATCATGATAGGTGAAGGCCCAGCAGCGCGTTCTATTAAACTCGATTTACCGCCATTTACTTTAGTGGGCGCGACAACACGGGCAGGGGCGTTAACCTCACCATTGAGGGCGCGTTTTGGGATCCCACTACGGCTTGAGTTCTATAACATCAAAGATTTAAGCACAATCGTCACCCGCTCAGCGCAGGTAATGGAATTAGATATTGATGCTGAGGGCGCATTTGAAATCGCCCGTCGCTCACGTGGAACACCGCGCATAGCCAACCGACTGCTTCGCCGCGTGCGGGATTATGCGCAAGTGAAGCATGATGGCGCAGTTACCAAGTTTGTGGCCGAGCACGCTTTAGACTTGCTAGATGTAGACTGCGAAGGTTTTGATTATATGGACCGCAAACTACTGTTGGCAATTATCGATAAGTTTATGGGCGGCCCTGTGGGGCTGGATAACTTAGCCGCTGCTATTGGTGAAGAGCGTGAAACCATTGAAGATGTGCTGGAACCTTTCTTAATCCAGCAGGGATTTATCCAGCGCACCCCACGCGGCCGTATTGCTACCGCGCGGGCATATCAGCATTTTGAATTGATTAAACCCGAATAAGAGTTAGCTTAATGTATTGAAAAAAGGTGACACTGTGTGTCGCCTTTTTTTATTGTTAAATTTACGTATTTTGGAATATCAGCAGATTATTTTGTGCAGAAATTTATATTAATAATACCCAAATAATTAAAGTTAAAGATCTTACCTGTATCTCTTTTATTATTTTTAATCGAATCCTAAATGTAACGCCAGCACTTATTTTTAGCTGATTAGTTCGACGGTGGCAGAGTGATTATTAACTTAATTATGTTAATTTCAATTTGCCCATAGTAAATTACAAGCTTGTAATAAATGTATCTATTTTTGTTGTTGGTTTAATTAAATGACCGAGATGTCTTTTTTATTTTCTACAGATTATGAGTGAACAATTAACCATCAAAAGAAACGAATGGGCTTGTTCCGTGATTGAATGCGAAATAGTTTGTATTAAAATTGTTTCATTTTCATTTAGACGACTATGTAGGTGCATAAGTAACGATGATTTTATTCACTGAATTTTGACTGATATGTTGATTTATCAAGCAGAGATTGACTTTGAGCGTGTTCTTCAATCAGTGTTGAATTAAATAGGTATGCAATTTTAGTCAACATTACTCGGTACAATACTTGTTATCTATTTTTACTTATTCAAAAATGTGTGACTTATATCACATTTTTTAATGATATCGATGTTGCAGGTATGTTTCTTGTTAACAGTTTTAATCACTATTAAGTTGGTGATTACTGGAGTTATAAACTGCAAAAAATGAACTTATTAAATCAATAAAAAAATATAGCTATAGCTGTTAACTTTTATGCAACTAATGGTTAACCATTTGTGTTTTTAAGTTAATTTATTGGGCGTTGACGGAGTCAAAGTGAATCTTCAGTATCGTGTGCAACACTAGTACAGCAATTGTTGTACAAGCTGTAAGCATAAAAATAATAGTTAGATCTTAGGGAGCATTCATACATGATCAAAAGAACCAAAGTAGCGTCAGCTATTAACTTAGCTATCGTTGCATCTATCACTACAGGTGCATTTGTTACATCAAGCGCATTTGCTGCTGAAGAAACCGCAAAAGTTGAGCGTATTGAAGTAACAGGTTCACGTATTCAACGCCAAGACATGGAAACAGCTTCTCCTGTGACTGTTATCGATGCAGCAGCGATTAAAGCAGAAGGTTTTACTTCGGTAGACCAAATGCTGCAAGTACAAACGTCTATGGCGGGTGCCGCTGTGGGTTCAACGACAAACAATGGTGCAGATGGCGTTGCGCAGGTTGACTTACGTGGTATGGGTGCACAGCGCACGCTTGTATTACTGAATGGCCGTCGTATGGTGAACTCAGGATCAGGCGCCGATAGCTCTGTCGATTTAAACTCTATTCCTGTCGCTATGATTGCCCGCGTTGAAATATTAAAAGATGGTGCATCAGCGGTTTATGGTTCAGATGCGATTGCGGGTGTCGTCAACATTATTACCAAAAAAGACTTCGAAGGCTTCCAGTTCGATGTTAATGGCAGCGGCACAGATAAAGGTGACGGCGAAAACGGTGATGTAAGTGCACTGTATGGTTTCAATACTGATGGTGGTAATTATACTTTTGGTGCTGCCTATGCTGACCGCCGTGGTGTGATTCAAGGTGATCGTAATTGGACTGCACCTGGTGCAAGCTCATTTATTCCTACTGGTACTTTAGGTGGTAAAGTTCAAGACGCCAATGGTAACTGGGTCGCACGAACAACAGGTTATGATTTCACTCAAGATAGTTTTTATCAAACACCAAGTGAACGTCGTAGTTTATTCGCTAATATGACACAAGAGCTTGGTAATGATGTCGTATTAACTGCGGATGCTATATATACAAATCGTCGCTCTAACCAACAGTTAGCTCCTCAACCTGGTGATATCATGCTAAATGTTTGTGGTGCTGCGGGGGTGCCTGCAGGGGCATCATGCGTAACACTTGATAGCGCGATGATTGCCGGTGGCATTAAAGCTGATGATAAGGGTTTAGTTAACTATCGTCGTCGTACTAACGATGTTGGACCACGTGTTTACACTCAAGATATTGATACTTGGCGTTTATCTGGTGGTTTAGCTGGTACTGTAGATGTCCACACTGGTATGAACTGGGATCTTACTTATACTTTTGGTAAAAACAAAGCTAACACTTCTGTTGGTAATTCTATTAATGCATCAGATATGGCTGACTCCATTTACGCTAATCCAAATGCATGGTTTAGTGGTGTGCCGCTAACTGAGCAAATGGTCAATGATATTAGTTATTCTGAAGATGCAAATGGTGGTAACGAACAACAAACACTATCAGCGGGCTTAAATGGAGAGTTATTTGATTTAAGTGCTGGAGCTGTGGGTTTTGCAATTGGTGCAGAATATCGTCGTGAAAGTGGTTTTTACAATCCAGATCCAGTAGTTGTTGCGGGTGAAAGTACTTCAGCACAACAAGATCCAACAGACGGTAACTATAACGTTATCTCTATTTTCCAAGAAGTTAGCGTACCCTTTACTGAGAAGTTAACCGGTGAGTTTGCACTACGTTTAGATGATTATTCTACTTTCGGTAAAGCGACCACCTGGAAGATTGGTTTAACTTATGCTGCAACGGATGATCTAATGCTCCGTACTGTTGCTGCTACAGGGTTCCGAGCTCCAAGTGTAAGTGAGCTTTATGGTGGTAACTCAGGTTCATACGATTACTTAGACGATCCATGGGGTAATGCTCCAGATCCACAAATTTTAGTAAATCGTACTTCTGATCCAGATTTACAGCCTGAAGAGTCTGAGTCTTATACTGCTGGTCTAGTATACTCACCAAACTATATTGAGGGCATGTCAGTAACATTGGATTACTGGCGTTTTAAAGTTGATAACGCGATTGCGCGTATGGACACTCAGGCTGGTTTAAACGCTTGTCATAAATTTCAAACAACTGGTAGTAGTACAGATGCAGCATCATGTGAGATATTTAACATTGGCGCTAATGGCGATTTAAATAACTTAACCAATGCTTTAACTAACGTAGGTACTCAAGACACTAGTGGTGTTGATTTCAACTTAGCTTATGGCTTCGAGTTAATAGGTCTAGATTGGAAAGTGAATAACGATACAACTTACTTAGTTAACTTTGAACAGGATGGCGAGGATTACACTGGCACTATCGATGGTAACTTCGGTGCATATGCCCGCGTTCGTAACAACTTTAGTCTTTCTGCTGGTAGAGATGATTGGAGTGTAATGTACTTCAACCGCTTTATTGGTGAGATGACTGATTTAGCAGAAGGTACAGATGTTGATTCGATTTTATACCACAATATTTCAGGAACATATCACATCAACGATATGACGACTGTTAGTTTAGGTATTAAAAACTTTACTGATGAAGACCCTGTTGCAGTTTCAAACGGTAGCGACGGCGGTACAGTACCACAAGTTTACGACACAATCGGTCGTACTATTTATGGTGGTGTAACCGTTAAGTTCTAATTAGAGTTAATTCTGTTATGACTCATAAAAAGCGCCGAAAGGCGCTTTTTTTATGGGATTATTTTCATTAAAAACTAAGTGAAATAAACCGATGATATCGGCATTTGGTGTAGATAGAACAAAGGTAATCTTGTTACATATCACACTTTACTTATAACTGAACTGAATGATGTGATTAACACTAGAGTCAGAGATAAACGCATGCTAATATAAATGATATCGATTCTCGTTTGGGCTTTTAGGGATGAGTAAAATACTGTTGGTCGATGATGATCACCTGATAAGAGGGTGGTTAACTGAAGCACTGTGTGTGCAAGGACATGAGGTGGAATGTGCGGTAAATGGTATTGACGGATTGGCTAAAATAGCCAGCTTTGCACCTGATATCATTATGTTAGATTTAGTCATGCCACAAATGAACGGTTTTGAGCTGCTCAGAGCGCGCGAGTGTGTCACACCTGTTATTATGATTTCAGCCACTGATAGCGAAGAAAATAGAATAACTGGTTACGAACTTGGAGCTGATGACTTTTTAGCCAAACCTTTTAGTATCAAAGAATTGCTAGTGAGATTGCATGCGCTTGAGCGGCGTCTATACGCAACACCACTACGCCAACCCAAAGTGACTGCAATAGGAATGCTGCCAGTTGACTTTGACGATGCTGCCTATCGCATCACAATAGGTATGAACAGTGTTGATTTAACCCAAACTGAGTTTAGGTTATTTAAATATCTTTTTGAAAGAAAAGGCCAAGTGATCACCAAGCAAGAGTTACAACGCTCAGTGTTGCAGAAGGATTTAGGACGTTTTGATCGCAATCTCGATATGCACATTAGCAACACTCGCCGTAAATTAGCCAATATTAGCTTGCCGCGTAACTTAATTAATACCGTGCGAGGTCAAGGTTATAGCTTCATGGCTTAACATCATTTGACGCTTAGTGAGCGGCTAAAATTTGTGAATTTTAAGGTTGAAAGTGGGTTAATAAAAGTGCGCCTAAAACCGTATTGATTGAATTTTTTGGCTTTCATTTTCCCCTTGGGATGTTTTGGTTTATCCTATCGGCCATATAATAAAATATGCCGTGTGCTATCAGTCTCGTAGCATTAATTGCCCTTAGCGTTAACAACCTGTTAGGAATCATTATGCGGATCAGTGCCAACTTTGATGGCGGAAATATCCAAGTCGTCAATCTTGATAATAAAGACGATATTCAACTTGCTATCCGTCCAGACGCGGGCTGCGAGTTTTATCAATGGTTTAATTTTCGATTTGAAGGTGAAGTGGGTAACCATTACACTTTAAATATCATTAATGCCGGAACGGCTTCCTATACCAAGGGATGGGAAGACTATCAGGCAGTCGCAAGCTACGACCGCCTGCATTGGTTTCGTATTCCAACCCAGTATCAAGATGGCAAACTGAGCATGAGCATAGAGCTGGATTGCGATGCGATTCAAATTGCTTACTTTGCACCATACAGCTATGAACGCCACCTAGATTTTCTCAGCAGTGCCCAGTTACACCCTGATGTCAATTTAGAACATTTAGGCCTGACCTTAGATGGTCGCGATATTACGTTAATGAAAGTGGGTAATGGCGATACTTCTAAGCGAAATATCTGGATCACTGCCAGACAACATCCGGGCGAAACCATGGCAGAATGGTTAGTCGAAGGTTTAGTGAATCGTTTACTCGATAATGATTGCCCAACGGCAAAGGCGCTGCTCGATAAAGCCAATTTCTATATTGTGCCAAACATGAATCCCGATGGCAGTGTTAGAGGTCATCTGCGCACTAATGCCATTGGTGTCAATCTCAACCGTGAATGGCAAACCCCGAGTTTAGAGAAGAGTCCTGAGGTGTACCACGTCGTCAACAAGATGCAACAAACGGGCGTAGACTTATTTTACGATGTACATGGTGATGAAGGCCTGCCTTATGTATTTTTGGCGGGTTGTGAGGGCGTGCCTGCTTACAACGATAAATTGGCGCAGCTGCAAGCGGATTTCAGTCAAGCATTGACCTTAGCCAGTGCCGATTTCCAAACTCAGTTTGGCTATGACAAAGACGAGCCAGGCAAAGCTAATTTAACCGTTGCATCGAATTGGGTCGCACAGACCTTCGAGTGTTTATCCAATACCCTTGAAATGCCTTTTAAAGACAATAACAATCTGGCGGATCCTTTTGTGGGTTGGTCGCCAGAACGCAGTATTTATCTAGGTGAAGCATCGCTTATCGCTATGCTTGCCGTTGTTGATAGATTGCGTTAGGTCGAGGTAGATATGGCATTAATTGAATGTCCAGTGTGTCGCAAGCGTATGTCGAGCAAGGCGACATCATGTCCTTATTGCCAAGCGAGCACTAATGGTGATAACGGATCCTTATCGCGCATTAGTCATATTCAAAAGTCCAGCAGCCTAATGAATCAAAGTTTCGTTGCTATGACCTTGTTTATTGCTGGGGTGGTAATTTGGTTTTGGGGTGGAGAGCCTGCCGAAGGTATGCGGGCGAATATCGCTGGAATATGTTTTGTGTTTGGCTTTGTAGGCTATCTCATTACACGAGTCAGAATTGTGTTACATAAGCGGAAAAGTGTATGACAGATATTAATCAAGTGATCGAGCAAATGCCCATTGAAGTCTATGAAAGGCTTCGCAGTGCGGCTGAATTAGGTAAGTGGGAAGATGGTACTGTGTTAAGTGAAACGCAGCGTGAATCGACCCTACAGGTAGTGATGTTGTATCAAGCCCGTAAGCTTGAACAAACGGAGCATTTCACCATCGCACCCGATGGTAAAATTAATGAGCTGTCTAAAGCTGAGCTACAAAAGCAGTTCCGCGGTGAACCGATTGCCGAGTTTAAAGCACAGGATTTATAAATGGCTCTGACTTCAAAAACGGTTTATGTTTTATAAGAAGTTAGATAAAGATTAAGATCACTGTTTGATTGACGTTTATATTGAATTGATATCAAATAACTTCAATATAAATAACGTCTGGTAAATTGAACTATAATAAGTGCTTTTTGACAGTCATATAATTTGAATTAACATTTTAAAAGCCCATTAAACATGGGCTTTTTTTGTTTATAGCAATTAATAATATGATTATGGTCAAAGACATTTCTTCAAAGAGAGTGTCTTTAATCTATGCTCAATTCACCGACTAAATTTTGCAGCATGGCTGCTTTTATCTCTGCTGGTTTTAAATTTTTAGATAGCAAATAATGCAGTTTTGCTAATGCTGCTTCTATGGTCATATCGGCACCACTAATCACGCCTGCTTGAGCTAGCGCATTGCCGGTAGCGTAGCCGCCCATGTTCACTTTGCCTTGGAAACATTGGGTGAGATTAACCAAGACAATGCCACGCTCATCTGCTTGCTTTAGGGTGTTGAGTAAGCCAGCATCTTGCGGCGCATTGCCAACACCAAATGTCAGCAATATTAGGGCTTTAACTGGCTGTTGCAGGATGTTCTCAAAAATCTGTGTTGAAATGCCAGGATATAAAGTGACCACGCCGATAGGTTGCGGACTGATGTTTGATACTTCTAATGGGGTCTCGTTTGCGACGGTTATCTTGCCTGCACGCAAATTAATTTTAATTCCCGCTTCGAGCAATAGCGGAAAATTAGGTGAGGCGAAGGCATCAAAGCCATCGGCGTGGGCCTTAGTCGAGCGATTACCCCTAAAGAGTTTATTATTGAAAAACAAACACACTTCAGCAACCGGGTAGTTCGCTGCAATATAGAGTGAGTTCAATAGATTTATTTGCCCATCTGAACGCAGCTGCGCTAGAGGTATTTGTGAACCGGTTACTATCACAGGCTTTGATAAGCCTTGCAGCATAAATGACAGCGCCGAAGCCGTATACGCCATAGTATCAGTGCCATGGAGGATTACAAAGCCATCATACTTATGGTAATTAGCTTGTATATCGTTGGCAATCATCTGCCAATCGGTCGGCGCCATATTGGAAGAATCGATAAGTGGATTGTATTCGTGGATTACGAATGCCGGCATTTCTTCATGGTAAAACTCAGGCATTGATTGCACGCACTGAGTTAAAAATCCCGCCACAGGAACGAAGCCGTTATCGGTTTTTTGCATACCTATGGTGCCGCCCGTATAGGCAACATAAATGGAGCGTTTAGTCATTATTATCATTTTCTTAGCTTCAAGTGGGTGAATTATACGATTTTATGCGTATAAACCCAATAAAAAAGCCCGAAGGTTCGGGCTTTGTATTTATGATCTGTTTGATGCTGCGTGCAGTAACACAGACTGACAGATTTAGTTCATCAAGTTGCAATTATCACAATAGATGTAAACATTGTTTGGATCATCGAACGAAGTGAGCGTTTTCAAACTACTGCTCCACTGCTGTAGCATGTGTTCTAACACCGATGATTGACTCAGTGAGGCTGGCAGGTAGCTTGATACTGAAGCGAGCATCTGTTGCATAAACATTTGCTCAGGAGTCAGCTCTTGTTCAATGAGACGGGTATCAAATAACGACATATTAGCCAATTTAGCCGCTTTAGCAATTGCGGCATCCATATCGCCCAGTTCATCGACTAAACCAAGCTCAAGGGCTTTCTTACCACTCCAAACGCGGCCCTGGGCAATCTTATCGACTTGTTCTATGGTCATTTTACGTTCTTTGGCGACTAGCGAGATAAAGTCTAAATAACCACGTTCTATATGGCGTTGAATAATCGCTTCAACTTGGGGTGAAAGCGCGCGAGTGACAGATAACCCTGCCCACTCTGATGTTGATACACCATCGGTATGCACGCCTAAGCTGGCAAGTGAATCTTCAAAGGTGGCAATCATACCAAAGATACCAATGGATCCCGTGAGCGTCGTCGGCGTAGCAAAGATATAATCCGCACTGGCTGAAATCCAGTAACCGCCTGAGGCCGCTAAGCTCCCCATACTAACAACCACAGGTTTGCCAGCGGCTTTTAACGCTAACAGTTCTTGCCGGATTTGCTCTGATGCAAACGCGCTACCGCCAGGGCTATCAACGCGCAATACTAAGGCTTTAACATGCTTATCAAAACGTGCCTTACGGAGTAGCTCGGCAGTGCTTTCACCGCCAATTTGCCCAGCAGGTTGAATCCCGTTCAGAATTGTACCACTGGCGACAATAATGCCAACGCTATCTTGCTCAACAAAGCTTGGTAATGGCGTGACTAAGGTTAAGTAATCATAAAAACTTACTTGCTTGAAACTGTCGCCTTTTTTAGCTTTACCAACGGCTTCTAGCATGGTTTTACGAAAATCTTCCGTAGTCGCTAAGCCATCAACCCATTTCATGTTGATAGCCATCGTCGCTGAATCACCATTGGCTTTATCTAACTCCGCTAAATAAGTGCTGGCGTCGGGTACCAGTGAATTAGGGTCTATGTTGCGATTACCCGCTACCGTTTGTGTATAGCTTTGCCATACATCGGCTAATAGTGCACTGCTGGCTTCTCGCGCTGCATCTGACATATCGTCACGTATGTAGGGTTCAACGGCGGATTTAAAGGTTCCTACGCGGAAAATATGCGCGTTAACTTTGAGTTTATCTAAGGCTGATTTGAAGTATTGGTTGTACATACTCAGACCATCAAGTGATACACCGCCTTGGGGGTTGAGATAAATATTATCGGCAAAGCTTGCGAGGAAATATTGGTTTTGTTCGTAGTAATTGCCTATAGCGACGACTTTTTTACCACTTTCCTTAAAGCGAGTGAGTGCATCACCTATAGATTGCAGCTTGCTGATCCCCGCGCGTTTAAGATCGGCAAGGTCAAGTACGAGCGTGCTAATCCTTTTGTCCTGTGCTGCATTGTCAATCACATAAAGCACATCGGCTAGCAGAATTTCGCCATCTGTATCCGCATTTTTTCCTTGTTTAAATGCCGCCTCTAAGGGATCGACCTGTTGTTTCTGATCAACAATAGTACCGGCCAGGTTGAGCACTAATGCCGAGTTATCTTCAACTTGGATATCTTCACTGCTGCCAATGGCAATAATGATGGCAGCTAAGAGACCAAAAAAGATTAAATTGAGGATGAGTTTACGAGTCCCGTTCAGGGTGTGCCAAATAAATAAACATATTCTTTTGAAAAACGATGGGTTAGCGGACATTTGCCACTCCTTTATAAGTCCAATCTGTTTATGCTAACTGAAAATAGCGCGACAGGCTAAACACAATTGTAAAGGATTTTGACTCGAGGGTTTTACACAACGGTTGAGCTTAGATTTGACTCAAGGTATGCTGATTTAAATCACTTGTTTTAAAAGGATGTTTGAATGTCGTTTCCCCATTTATTAGAACCCTTAGATCTGGGCTTTACCCAGCTCAAAAACCGCGTGCTTATGGGCTCAATGCACACAGGTTTAGAAGAAGAAAAGGGCGGATTTGAGAAACTGGCAGCGTTTTATAAAGAACGCGCTCAAGGCGGTGTAGGTCTGATTGTAACGGGCGGTATTTCTCCTAATCTGCGTGGTCGGCTTACGCCCCATGCTTGTCAGCTAAGTTTCCCTTGGCAAGTGGGCAAGCATCGTGTGGTAACGCAGGCGGTGCACGAGGCAGGTGGTAAAATCTGTATGCAAATTTTGCATGCTGGCCGTTATGGTTATCATCCTTTTTCCCTAGCACCGAGCAAGATTAAATCACCAATTACCCCTTTTACGCCGTCTGCGATGTCTAGTCGCCAAGTACGCTCAACAATAAAGGATTACGCTAGCTCAGCTGCGCTTGCGAAAAAAGCGGGTTACGATGGTGTTGAGGTGATGGGCTCTGAAGGCTATTTGATCAATCAGTTTGTCAGTTCCCGCACGAATACTCGCACCGATGAATGGGGCGGCGCGTTTGAAAAGCGGGCTCGATTTCCCATTGAGATTGTTAACGCAATCAGAGCAAAAGTAGGGAAAGATTTTATCATTATCTTCCGTCTATCGATGCTCGATTTGGTGGATAACGGCTCAACTTGGGATGAAGTGGTGCAATTGGCACAATGGCTAGAGCAAGCTGGGGTTTCTATCTTGAACACCGGTATCGGTTGGCACGAAGCGCGTGTCCCGACAATTGCCACCAGTGTGCCCCGCGGCGCATTTGCCTGGGTGACAGAAAAACTTAAAAAATCGGTCTCAGTGCCGCTAATCGCCACCAACCGTATTAATACCCCCGAGATTGGCGAGCAGATTATTGCATCAGGCCAAGCGGACATGGTGTCGATGGCGCGGCCGTTTTTAGCCGATCCTGAGTTTGTCAATAAAGCTGCCGCAAACACACCAGAGCTTATTAATACGTGTATAGGCTGTAATCAGGCTTGTTTAGACCATACCTTTGCCCTTAAACGTGCTACGTGTTTAGTGAATCCTCGCGCCTGTTACGAAACTGAAATTAACTTCTTACCGACATCCAATAAAAAGTGCATTGCTGTTATGGGCGCTGGTCCTGCGGGTATGGCATTTTCGGTATACGCCGCAATGCGTGGCCATGAGGTAGTACTGTTTGAAGCGAAATCTGAAGTGGGTGGGCAGTTTAATCTCGCCCGCAAAATTCCAGGCAAAGAAGAGTTTAACGAAACTATTCGTTATTTTATCAACCAAATTAAGCTACATAAAATTGATCTGCGATTAAATACTCGCCTTGATGCTAGTGTACTCGCAACAGAAAAATTTGATGAAATAGTCATTGCATCGGGTGTTGTACCACGGGATTTAGTGTTGCCAGGATTTGATAATCCACGGGTGGTGGATTATCAAAAGGTGCTCTCGGGTGAAGTCACTGTTGGCAACACTGTCGCTTTGATTGGCGCGGGTGGCATTGGTTTTGATATGGCACATTATCTTTGCGAGCGTCAATCTAGCACGCTAAATCCTGATAAATGGCTACAGCAGTGGGGCATAGATAAAACCTACCAACATGCGGGCGGCCTGACAGTGCCTCACACTGATAATACCGATCATCGTAAGGTGTACTTACTGCAACGTAAAACCTCAAAAATGGGTAAAGGTTTAGGTAAAACTACCGGCTGGATCCATCGTCTCGTGCTCAAGCAACATGATGTGAAAATGAAAATTGGCGTAAGCTACGATAGATTTGATGACGCAGGCTTACATATCCGAGTAGGTGAAACGAGTGAAGTGCTTGCGGTTGATAACGTGATCCTTTGCGCGGGGCAAGAGTCGAATCGCACATTACTAGATGAGATGAAAGCGACGGGTATTCCAGTGCATTTGATTGGCGGTGTTGATGTCGCAGCAGAGCTTGACGCTAAACGCGCTATTCGACAAGGCGCTGAGCTAGCTATGCGTTTGTAGTAAAATAAAAGCGAGTATTTTATGAAGCCTAGACTTAAGTTTGGGCTTTTTTATAGCTGCTATTTGTAAAGGGAGTGCTTACTGATTTTATACTGAGTAAAATAGCGATGATTACAGGTTTAATCATCTAAGTTTAACCAAATTAACTCGAGTTCTTTTTATATTGTTATAATATCGAGTACGATTATTGGCGGTTGTTAAAGCAGGGTGTAACAGAGTAACACAAGTGCAAGCCAGAATAACTTTCCTATAAACGGCATCGAATATAGCATTGCTGAAATACTGATAATGATCAGTAATGTCGTTGGTTTACATATAGGCTTAACGCCAGTAAGAAATGATTTCATTACGTTTCTCTAGCATAAATACAACAATCGGCCTTGCGGAAATATAAAAATACGCTGACAATGATAATAATGATACAGCCAAAATAAATATACAGACTTTCCCTTTTAAAGTAAATGTTGAAACAGATCAATACGTCATTACTTTAACTAGAATATGGAACATAGAGTCTATTTTTTTATAATGAATATTTTAGACTTAAATATATTCCTATATGGTTCAGCGGCTTGGGGCTGAGCTGTTATTCTTTCCACACGACTAATCTATCTGAATATATTGAATGTTGATGGTTTTATAAATTTATATAAATATGAAATTGGAGGGGGAACTAGGTTTTTTGTATGATATAAATCTAAGCTAGATTGATATAAAGTCTATTGTTGAATGTTATTTCGCGGTAGATATTTTTTGTGGCGTTATCGGTTTAATTTATGCGATTACTTACTGCGTTGTTGCGGTTAATTATTTATTGTGAAGTGTATAGCATTAACAGTGGTAACACTAAATGCTTACGTTCATAAAATCAACACTAGTTAAAATGTCTATCTGTATGAAAGAGATAATTAATCCTTTCTTAGCTCAAGTTTTAATAACGGTGCCAGCTCTTCAAATTGCTTAATTCTCAAATACTTCTTTCTGTAGTGTTAGAGTTGTTGCGGTGTTATTTATCTGCTTTGGCTGACAAAAGCTAACTACGGCAGCACCTTCTGCTGATAAATCTAGTTCTAAATCCGTGGCCGGTATACAGCAACAAGGCAAACATTCATCGTGTTTGAGCTCGGCCAAGGGTTCGCTTAAATAGCTGACTTTACCGCTGATGATACGTGTTTTACAGGCACCACAAAAACCGTTGCGACACTCTGAGAATATTTTGACCTTTTTGGTTTCGAGCGCTTGCAGCAAAGTGCCGTATTGCTCACTAAAGAGTAATAGGGGCTGACCTTGCAGGCGCACAATCGGCGCCTTAGTAAACAGTTTTTTATGTGATGTTTTTGAGATCATTTTGGACTACAGATCGAAATCAAGAAACTCATCACCATCAACCGCAGAGTCGATTTGGCCAACAAGGTAAGAAGAAACTTCAACTTCCTGTGGTGCAACTTGCACAGCATCACTTTCTAACCAGCTTTTCATCCAAGGTAATGGATTGGTTATTTCTGGGTACGGTTGTGGTAGGTTAACCGACTTCATGCGTTGGTTTGTAATAAACTCCACATATTGGCAAAGAATTTGCTCGTTTAAGCCTATCATAGAGCCATCTTTAAACAGGTATTTCGCCCATTCTTTTTCTTGCTCTGCCGCCTTGAAAAATAAATCAAAGGCTTCTTGTTGGCACTGGGCAGCAATTTCACCCATTTCAGGATCGTCTTTACCCCCTTGCATGATGCTTAAAATATGCTGAGTGCTGTTTAAGTGTAAGGCTTCATCACGGGCGATTAAGCGAATGATTTTTGCGTTACCTTCCATTAGCTTACGTTCAGCAAAGGCAAACGAGCAGGCAAAGCTAACATAGAAGCGAATCGCTTCTAAGGCATTGACTGACATCATGCATAAATATAAGGCTTTTTTCAGCGTGCGAGTGTTAACGATGATTTCTTTGCCATCGATAACGTGGGTACCTTCGCCGAGTAAATGGAATGCTTGGGTTAATTGTATTAAGTGATCGTAATAAGCGGCGATATCGGTTGCACGACTTAAGATCTCTTTGTTTACCACGATATCATCAAAAATCACCGAAGGATCATTAACAATATTACGAATAATGTGTGTGTATGAACGCGAATGAATCGTCTCAGAAAAAGACCACGTCTCTATCCACGTTTCTAATTCAGGTAGTGACACTAAGGGTAAAAAGGCTACATTTGGCGAGCGACCTTGAATCGAGTCAAGCAGGGTTTGATATTTCAGGTTTGAAATAAAAATATGCTTTTCATGATCAGGTAATGCACCGTAGTCGATTTTGTCACGACTAACGTCTACTTCTTCTGGACGCCAAAAAAACGATAGCTGTTTTTCTATCAGTTTTTCGAACACTTCATATTTTTGTTGATCGTAGCGAGCCACATTGACCGATTGACCAAAAAACATCGGTTCGCGGGTGGCATCGTTAGGTGTTTGACAAAAGGTAGAATAGGCCATGTTGCTATTTTCCAATGGGTAGGGATCTCACCTTAAGTGGATCCCTACACTTCTTATGTGTAAGAGTACCGTTAATGTAAAAAGTTATATTTTACATGCGCCGCCGGCACAACCGTCGTCTTCTTTCTCAAGGCTGGTAATGTCATCGTGAGAATCTGACGCACCATCGCGAGTGTTATGATAATAAAGCGTTTTAACACCCAACTTGTAAGCATTGAGCAAATCTTTCAGTAGTGTTTGCATCGGTACTTTACGGCCCTCAAAACGTGAAGGGTCATAGTTAGTGTTGGCCGAAATCGCTTGGTCAACAAACTTTTGCATAATACCTACTAGCTGTAAGTAGCCGTCGTTACTTGGCATTTTCCACAGTAATTCATAGCTATCTTTTAGAGTGTCAAAGTCAGGCACTACTTGTTTCAGCTGGCCATCTTTACTCGATTTTACACTGATAAGACCGCGTGGTGGCTCAATACCATTAGTCGCATTAGATATTTGCGATGAGGTTTCTGATGGCATTAATGCCGACAGTGTTGAGTTACGCAGGCCATATTGTTTAATATCGCTACGCAGTGATTCCCAGTCTAAGTGCAATGGTTCAGCACAAATTTTATCTAGGTCACGTTTATAGGTGTCGATAGGTAAAATGCCTTGAGAATAAGTGGTCTCGTGGAATAACGGGCATGCACCTTGTTCTTTAGCTAAGTTCATTGAGGCTTTCAGTAAATAGAACTGAATCGCTTCAAAGGTTCTGTGGGTCAGTGCATTGGCGCTACCATCAGAATACTTCAGGCCATTTTTCGCTAAGTAGTTCGCAAAGTTAATCACGCCTATGCCTAAAGTACGGCGATTCATCGAAGCGCGTTGTGCCGCCTTGATGGGGTAATCTTGGTAATCTAATAAGTTATCTAGCGCTCGCACGGCCAGATCGGCTAATGGCTCAATATCAGATAATTCTTTGATAGAACCCAAATTTAGCGCCGACAAGGTACAAAGTGCGATCTCACCCTCAGGATCATCAATGTTGTTCAATGGTTTTGTCGGCAGGGCGATTTCAAGACACAGGTTAGATTGTCTGATCGGCGCGACTTTTGAATCGAACGGGCTGTGAGTATTGCAGTGATCCACGTTCTGTATGTAGATGCGGCCAGTAGAAGCACGCTCTTGCATCATTAGTGAAAACAGCTCAACAGCCTTTATGGTTTTTTTACGAATACTGCTGTCTTGTTCATACTGCAGATATAAACGCTCAAACTCGTTTTGATCTTCAAAGAAAGCATCGTACAGGCCAGGTACGTCCGATGGACTGAATAGGCTGATATTTTCGCCTTTGATCAAACGTTGATACATCAGTTTATTCAGCTGCACACCGTAGTCTAAATGACGGATACGGTTGTCTTCCACGCCGCGGTTATTTTTCAATACCAGCAGTGATTCGACTTCTAAGTGCCAAATTGGGTAGAACAGCGTCGCAGCGCCACCACGCACGCCGCCTTGAGAACAAGACTTCACCGCGGTTTGGAAATACTTATAGAAAGGTAAACAACCCGTATGGAAAGCTTCGCCGCCACGGATTGGACTACCTAATGCACGAATTCGACCAGCGTTAATACCGATACCCGCACGTTGGCTGACGTATTTCACGATAGACGAAGCTGTCGCGTTGATTGAATCTAAGCTGTCACCACATTCGATCAGTACGCAAGAACTGAACTGACGCGTTGGTGTACGTACACCCGCCATGATAGGCGTTGGTAGCGAAATTTTAAACGTCGACACAGCATCATAGAAATCTTTAACGTATTTCAAGCGCGTTTCTTTTGGGTAACGGGCAAATAAACACGCTGCCACCAAAATGTACAGAAATTGCGCGCTTTCGTAGATGTCGTGTGTCACACGGTTTTGAACTAAATACTTACCTTCAAGCTGTTTTACTGCAGCATAAGAGAAGTCCATATCGCGCCAATGGTCGATATAGGTATCCATTACATCCAGCTCTTCGCGGGTGTAATCTTGTAAAATATGTTTATCGTATTTACCCAGCTCAATCAGCTTAGTCACATGAGCATACAATGCTGGCGGTTCGAACTGACCAAAGGCCTTCTTACGTAAATGAAACACCGCTAAACGGGCGGCAAGGAACTGATAGTCAGGTGCCTCTGGTGAAATTAAATCCGCCGCTGCTTTGATGATCGTTTCGTGGATAGCTTCAGTAGGGATGCCATCAAAAAACTGTAGGTGTGAGCGTAGTTCAACTTCAGAAACAGAAACGTTTTTTAATCCCTTGGCTGCCCAAGTAATTACGCGGTGAATTTTGTCGAGATCGATGTTTTCACGATCGCCACAACGTTTTGTGACTGTCATAGTGCTTTTCATTTGAAGATAGGCCTTGGTTCTTATATCTGTTTAGGTGAGCAAGTTCACCGAACGTATCCTTGTAAAACAATCAATAACCGTCCCTTAAATATCGATGACTGAGTAAAAACAAGTCAATTAAGCGGCGAACTTCATAGAGTGTCTGATTGCTACCTATACACAAGATATGGTGTTTTAAATTATCTGGGATACAAGATAGTGAGGTTTGCCCCTATTTGCAAGCCTGAATTCAGGGGGTATCTTGTGGATATCTTGGGGGTAAGTCGATGCGTTAGTAGTGACTAACCTTGTAGGTCAATTTCAGGGTAGCATACACAGTTGCTGAATATCTTTTAAGCGATCTCTTGCTGAGATCGCGATCGCTACAATAAGCAGCGATCGCTGTTTTTGGCTTAGCATTTTTTGAGCGACGTTACTGTTCCTTTCTAGTTCACCGCAAATGGCACAAATTATAATAGATGGTAAGCACCGTTTTTAGGCTAAATTAGCGCAATGACTCAGTATAATGTTAATGCTTGCGTTAACAGGCTAGCCGCTCGATTAATGTTTGATGTAGCTGTTCAGGGCTTACAAAGTAGGCGTGAGCTGGCCACTGTAACGGCTTATCGTTCTCCCCTAAATAACCCCATAGTGCCACGCCGCCTAACATGCCTGCAGCTTTGGCTGCCAGCAAATCGCGCTCAGCATCCCCAAGGTACAAAATCTGCGATGGGGCGCAGCCAAGTTGTTGTGCGCCTAACAACATTGGCGCTGTATGGGGTTTGGGATGTTTTGTCGAATCGCCGCTGATAATAACGGGCATACGCAAGTGCAAATTTAGCTTTCGTAATAAAGGCCGGGTAAAGCGCGCTGGTTTGTTGGTGATCACCCCAAATGGCACATGCGTTAATTCGAGCCAATCGAGTAATGCCATTATGCCTGTAAATAGTTCACAGTGATCGCCATTAATGCGCTGATAGTGGGCGAGCAGCCCTTGCTGAACCTGAATACGAAGATCATCCGCTGCATTGGGTATTGCCGCATCGACTAAGGCAAAACTACCATGGGAAGCGGCGTAGCGCATGGCTTCTAACGGCTGCGGTGCAATGCCAACATCTTGAAGACTTAAATTGAGCGCTTGCACCAGATCCGGCGCGGTATCGGCTAAAGTGCCGTCGAGATCGAACAGTACGCCTTTAATCTGCGTCAAGCTCATACTAATCAACCTTACGCGTCGCTATCATGTAATTCACATCAACCTTAGGCGTGTATTTAAAAATGCCCGTCAATGGGTTGTAGCTAACACCTAACGCATCGATACAGATAAGGTCGGTGTTATCCACCAGCTCAATCAGCTCGGAAGGCTTAATAAATTTTTTATGTTCATGGGTGCCAACAGGCAGCATTTTTAGCAAATATTCGGCACCTAAAATGGTGTGCACATAGGATTTAATGTTGCGGTTAATGGTTGAGAAAAACACATAGCCGCCGGGTTTTACCATGTCGCAACAGGCTTTAATAACCGATTGCGGATCGGGTACATGTTCTAGCATTTCCATGCAAGTCACCACGTCATAGTACTCTTGATGATCTTGGCTGTGGGCCTCGGCTGTGTTTTTCACATAGTTAATGTTGACGCCCATTTCCAGAGCGTGTAGGCGCGCAACTTCTAAGGGCGCTTCACCCATATCTAACCCATCAACCTTGGCGCCGATGCGTGCCATGCTTTCAGATAAAATTCCGCCGCCGCAGCCGACATCGAGTACTTTTTTACCGAAAATCCCCTCAGCAGTTTGATCGATGTAATTTAAGCGCAGCGGGTTTAATAGATGCAGCGGCTTAAATTCGCCGTTGAGATCCCACCAAGTTTCGGCCATACGTGCAAACTTTGCGATTTCCTGCGGATCAACATTGGTATTTTGATGCATGCTATTTACCTGAAAGAAGCTGTTTTGTGCGGCTATTATAACGACTATGGTTGATAAACAAAGTGTTCGACTAAGCCATGTCCTTGTGGTTGATTGAATTTTCAGCAATTGTCCGGCTTTATGTAAATTGTTGTGCTCCACATCGACTTTTCAGGTCATCTATTTGAAGATTTTTTCTGACCTTCAGCGGTTAATTCGAACGGTTGTTTACCGTTAAAATGGCTAAATTGATAGTGTTTTCATCGATTAAAGCACTAGACTCCCAATTCGATAAGGATAGGTCTGGCGACATTAAATAACTGTGTTAGAATGCCAAATCACGTTTTTGGGCTAGGCAATGATACGGATTATACGTTGTCGGCTATTTTTCAGGGGAACGAGCAGTTTATGACTGATCTGGCATCATCTATTTCGCCAATTAATATCGAAGACGAACTAAAGAATTCGTACCTTGATTACGCCATGAGCGTTATCGTGGGACGTGCATTACCAGACGTGCGCGACGGCTTAAAGCCTGTACATCGCCGCGTTTTGTTTGCCATGAGTGAATTGAAGAACGATTGGAACAAGCCTTACAAAAAATCTGCCCGTGTGGTCGGTGACGTCATCGGTAAGTATCACCCCCATGGTGACTCTGCTGTTTATGACACTATTGTCCGTATGGCACAGCCATTCTCACTGCGTTACACCTTAGTTGACGGCCAAGGTAACTTCGGTTCGGTCGACGGTGACAGTGCGGCGGCAATGCGTTATACCGAAATCCGTATGGATAAGTTAGCGCACCAATTACTGGCTGACCTTGAAAAAGAGACGGTTGATTTCGTCCCTAACTACGACGGCACAGAACTCATTCCAGCGGTTATGCCTACACGCGTCCCTAACCTGTTGATTAACGGTTCATCGGGAATTGCGGTTGGTATGGCAACCAACATCCCACCACACAACTTAACGGAAGTCGTGAAGGGCTGTTTAGCACTGATTGAAGAACCTTCGCTGTCGATTGAACAGTTGATGGAATACATTCCTGGTCCAGATTTCCCAACAGCTGCGATTATTAATGGCCGTAAAGGCATTATTGATGCCTATAACACTGGGCGTGGCCGCGCAATTATGCGTGCGTTGGCGAGTGTAGAAACCGAAGATAATGGCCGTGAACGCATTATCGTGACTGAAATCCCTTATCAAGTGAACAAAGCGCGGTTAATCGAAAAGATTGCCGAGCTAGTTAAAGATAAAAAGCTTGAAGGGATCAGCGGTTTACGCGACGAATCTGATAAAGACGGTATGAGTATCGTTATCGAAATTAAGCGCGGCGAAGTGGGCGAGGTAGTATTAAACAACCTTTATGCTCAAACGCAAATGCAGTGTTCTTTCGGGATTAACATGGTGGCCCTGACCAATGGTCAGCCTAAGCTATTTAACCTTAAAGAAATGCTCGAATGCTTTATTCTGCATCGTCGTGAAGTGGTAACGCGCCGTACTGTATTCGAATTACGTAAAGCCCGTGAACGCGCCCATATTCTGGAAGCTCTCGCGGTTGCACTGGCCAACATTGACCCGATTATTGCACTGATCAAGGCCTCGCCTACGCCGGCTGAAGCCAAAATTAAATTGGTTGAACAAGGTTGGGAATTAGGTCACGTTCAAGGCATGCTTGAAAAAGCGGGTGATGACGCTGCGCGTCCTGAGTGGTTAGAGCCACAATACGGCATCCGTGACGGTCAATATTTCCTGACTGAACAACAAGCTCAGGCAATTCTTGAATTGCGTTTACACCGTTTGACCGGTTTAGAACACGATAAAATCATCGCTGAATACGAAGAACTACTCGAATTTATCGCAGGTTTACTGTTTATTCTGCGTAGTCCTGAACGTCTGATGGAAGTGATCAAAGAAGAACTTGTTCAAATTCTTGAAGAATATGGCGATGCCCGCCGTACAGTGATTAATGCCAACGAAGTGGATATGAGTCTTGAAGACTTGATTAACGAAGAAGACGTTGTTGTAACACTGTCACACTTAGGGTATGCCAAGTATCAACCATTGACCGATTACCAAGCCCAGCGCCGTGGTGGTAAAGGTAAAGCCGCGACGAAAGTAAAAGACGAAGATTTCGTCGAGAAGCTACTCGTTGCTAATACCCATGACACCATTTTGTGCTTCTCAGACTTTGGTAAGATGTATTGGCTCAAGGTGTATCAATTACCACTGGCGAGCCGTACGGCCCGCGGCCGTCCTATTGTTAACTTATTACCGTTAGCCGATGGCGAGCGCATTACTGCGATTCTGCCAGTACGTGAATACGCCGCTGACAAGTACATCATCATGGCGACCTCACACGGTACTGTGAAGAAAACCGCATTAACTGCTTATAGCAACCCACGTGCAAACGGCATTATCGCCGTTAACCTCAAAGACGGTGACCAACTGATCGGTGTCGACATTACTAATGGTGATGACGAAATTATGTTGTTCTCAAACGAAGGTAAAGTGGTTCGTTTTGGTGAGAAAGTGCGTGATTCAGAAACCGGCCAAGTGAAAACGGATCCCGAAACTGGCGAAGAAGTCTTGTCCTTACGTCCAATGGGCCGTACAGCAACTGGCGTTCGCGGTATCCGTTTAGAAGAAGGTCAAAAAGTCGTATCACTTATCGTACCTAAAGGCGATGGTGCAATTTTGACTGTGACCGAAAACGGTTATGGTAAACGAACTCAATTATCTGAATATCCAGCGAAGAGCCGTGCGACTAAAGGTGTGGTTTCAATCAAGGTGAGCGAGCGTAACGGCGCGGTCGTTGGCGCAGTTCAAGTCGGTCTTAACGACGAACTGATGCTCATCAGCGATAAAGGCACTTTAGTGCGTACACCGGCAAGTGGCGTGTCTATTATTGGCCGTAACACTCAAGGTGTAACGATTATCCGCACTGCGGGTGACGAGAAAGTGGTTGGCCTGCAACGTATCGATGAAATCCAAATTGATGAGGATGAAGTCGAGCTGGATGAAAACGGTTTACCGATTGTTCCCGTCGTGGTTGAGGGCGAATTAGCCGACCAACCTCTCGATGACCAGCTTGACGAAGAGCTGGATGACGAAGAAGAGTTGGATGAAGACGACGAGCTTGCTGATGATGAGCAAGACGAAGAGTAATTAAGTGTCACATTAACGAGCGTCCAATTGGACGCTCGTTTTTTTGATGGGTTATTTGTCATTAAGAACATTAATCATGGTTGGGATTAAGGAGAGTATCAGTGAGCGCGATTTATAATTTCTGTGCTGGACCAGCAATGTTACCCGCAGTGGTAATGCAAAAAGCACAACAGGAATTACTTGATTGGAATGGCCAAGGCGTTTCCGTGATGGAAATCAGCCACCGAAGTAAAGAGTTCATCGCGCTGACTGAGCAAGCCGAGTCCGATTTACGTGAACTGATGCAAATCCCTGCTAATTACCATGTGCTATTTATGCACGGCGGTGGTCGTGGACAATTTTCTGCTGTCGTGAATAATTTTCTCGGTGAGCAGGGCAAAGCCCTGTATTTAACCAGTGGTCAATGGTCGTCAGCCGCATTAGCCGAAGCGCAAAAGCTCGCGAGTGAAGCGCAAATTGACAGTCTCAATATTGTTGAAAAACACAATGGACTCAATGCAGTTGTCTTACCTGACTTACATAAAATCGATGCCGATTATCGCTATGTTCACTACTGTCCAAATGAGACCGTCGATGGTATCGAAATTTTTGATGAGCTAGATTCACCTTGGCCGATTGTTGCCGATTTATCGTCAACCATTATGTCCCGTGAAATCGACGTTAGCCGCTATGGCTTGATTTACGCTGGCGCGCAAAAGAACATTGGGCCATCGGGTTTGTCGATAGTGATTGTACGCGATGACATGCTAAAACTGCCGAGTTTACCGCAGTCGTCCATCATGGATTATCGGCTCCAAGTCGAGCACGGTTCTATGTTCAATACGCCACCTACCTTTGCTTGGTACCTTGCCGCAGAGGTTTTTGCTTGGCTTAAATCCATTGGTGGTATTGCGAGCATTGCGAAAGTTAATCAACAAAAAGCGCAGATGTTATATCAATGTATTGATGGTAATGCGTTTTACCGTAATGGTGTCGTTGCTGCTAACCGCTCACAAATGAACGTGACCTTCCAGTTAGTTAACGAAGCGCTTGATAGTGAGTTCTTAAAACAAGCACAAATTGCTGGACTCGTCGCCTTAAAAGGCCATCGTATTGTCGGTGGTATGCGCGCGAGCCTTTACAATGCGATGCCACTTGAAGGCGTAGCTGTGCTAGTCAAGTTTATGAATGAATTTGCTGCTAAGCATAGCTAAGCGCGCATAGTTCTAAACGCACATAGTGTAGTTTTTATGTGTGTATTGACCTTGTGCGAGTGCCAGAAATCTTTTGTAAAATATGTTGATAAATAAAAAAGCGAATACGTTGAGTATTCGCTTTTTTTTTTTGCATCCCCCGAATGAACGATATCCACACCCAATCATCTCTAATGTCACTCTATTTTTATCTGTGCATGTCTTGATAATGAGTCATTCGAGTAAGGTATGACACCATTAGCATTAAGTCCAATATTAGTATCGTGTCTGCCTAATCCCACTTAATCAGGCTTTTTCGGTTGAGGTTAGTTTTACCACCTTCACCTGTCATTTATATTTTACATATTTAAACGAACTGTATGGCTTTTTAAACGAAAGCCTGATTATAATTTCGTTCTCTCATGGTGCTGTTCTCAATAATTAGTGGCTAACAAATCAAATGGACTCAACTCTTCTTACTGCATTTTTTAAGCACGGTACTATTCGTGATGTCGAATGTTTATTCCCTGATATCTCTGGTTATCCTAGGGGTAAACTTATGCCAGCCCAAAGTTTTGTAAAAGGGGCTGAACTGCGTATTGCCCAAGCGATTTCAATGCAGGCGATTACAGGCGAGTATTCCTATGATGCTGTGTTCCCTGATGCCGATCCTGATATTCTGTTAATCCCTGATTACAGTAGCTTAAAAATGATCCCGTGGAGCACGGTGCCACGCGCCTTTGCCATCCATGATTGCGTGTTATTAGATGGCCGTTTATGTCCATTTGCACCGCGCTCTATCTTGAAAAACGTATTAGCACGTTACCAAGCGCTTGGATTAACCCCTGTGGTCGCGCCAGAAATTGAGTTTTATCTTACTGAGGCGAATACCGATCCTAATGTGCCATTTAAGGCACCTATATCAAAAAGCGGTCGCACTGAAAATGGACAATCTGCCTTTAGCATGAATATGCTAAATGAGCTTGCGCCATTTTGGGATGAGTTTAATGCCACTATCGATGCGATGGGGATCAAGGGGGATACCTGGATCCATGAGATGGGTTTATCACAATACGAGATTAACTTAGTGCATGGCAATCCACTAGCCTTAGCCGATCAAGCGTTTATGTTTAAATATGCGGCAAAAGAAATTGCGATTAAGCATGGAATGAACGCCGTCTTTATGGCCAAGCCGATAGCGGGCCAACCTGGTAGTTCTATGCATTTACATCAAAGTGTGGTCGATAATAACGGTGTTAATATTTTTAGTCACAGTGATGGTAGCGACACTGAACGGTTTCATCATTACATTGGCGGCTTACAAAAATATCTGCCTGATTTGATGCTGTTATTTGCCCCCAATATCAACTCGTTCCGACGTTACATATCGGGTAGCCAAGCGCCCATTAACTTAAGTTGGGGGGTTGATAATCGTACGACAGGCTTACGTGTGCCATTAAGCGTTCCGTCTGCGAGACGGGTAGAGAATCGTATTGCTGGCGCCGATGCGAATCCGTATTTGATGATTGCCGCTTCTCTTGCTGCAGGTTTGGCAGGACTGGAAGAAAAAATAGCCGCCACCGAACCCGTAATAGGCAACGCTTATGATAATAGTCATGACTTAGCCCCCACCTTTTTAGCAGCATTAATGCAAATGCGCCAAAGCGAATCGGCAAGACGTTTATTAGGCGATGACTTTGTGGCAGGTTTTGTGTCGGTGAAGGAGATTGAATTTCAAAGTTACTTGGCAGAAATAGGCGCCTGGGAGCGACGATTTTTAGGCCCGCAAAGCTAACCTTTTGATACATAAATGCATTAGCCATCTTAGGGTGGCTTTTGCACTTAATACACTGAGTAGCGATTCAGTGTATTTCAACATTTATGGGTAGACATTATCTACTATGGTAAGTGCTATACCTTAGGTTGATATCACACTCTATTGATTTGTATCATCTTTTAAAACAGCGCATCCCTTATAATCTGCAAGTAATAGTACCTATTCTCAAATGATATTTATAGTTATCGCGATAAACTGTCTGACCAGCTCAAGGGATATAAGCAATGGATTTAGCAAAACTTTCACGTATCAGCATGAAGCATTTGATTACCTTACATGTGATGCTTGACACTCTTAGCGTGACTGCGAGTGCTGAACGTTTATGCCTAAGCCCTTCATCCGTCAGTAAAACCCTGAGCCAACTGAGAGACAGCTTAAATGACGAGTTATTTTATCGTCATGGCAATACATTAATCGCCACGCCCTTAGCGAGAAGATTAGGCCCAAGCGTGCAGCAAATGATCAATGATATGAATCAAATCCTGAGTCAGGATGCGTTTGACCCTACACATTATCAGGGGCGGTTTTCGCTCGCGATGCGAGAAAGCACCTTTGAACTGCTGGCCGCTAAACTCAGCGCGCATATTCTCAATTTGGCGCCTAATATCCGCTTAGAGTTTTATAGTAAGGACAATATTGGTTTTGATGGTTTAAGCAAAGGTTCATTAGATTTTGTTCTGTTGCCCCATGACTTGAGCCAACCTAATCCTCTTCAAGACGATCTGGTATGGGAGACCTTGTTCAACGATGAAATGGTTTGCCTAATGAACGCGTCCCATCCATTGGCCAAACAGCAAAATATCAGCTTCGATGACTATCTTAATTACAGTCATATTGGCATCACAGATACTGATCTCAGTACGCCTTTTTTTGATATTCTACTTGCTCAGCAATCTAAAAAGCGTGCCGTACCGATTTCAGTGCCTGATTTTGGCAGTGCCGCATTAATGTGTCACCACAGCGAGTTACTATTTACCTGTTCGCGCCGCTGGGCCAGTATTGCCAGTCAAGCTAAAGGCCTAACGATTAAGCCTTTGCCCATTGAATATGGCAAGGTGGCTTATAGTCTAGTTTGGCATCGACAAAGTATGAACGATCCCGCCCATCGCTGGCTTTACGCACAAATATTGCTTTGTAGCCATTAAATTAGTCATTAGATAAACGTAGATGGCAGTACAATATTGGTTAATCCTCGCTTTGCAAGTTGAGCCGCTAAGTTTTCGATATCCGTTGACGTACATTTAGGCCACATCAAGGCTTCATTAACCACACCATGGTGATGAAAAGCATTGAGCTTAATGTGAATACCCGTGCCTAATTGCAGTAAATAACGCGCTAATTCTTCTATTTCTTGTTCATAATCTGTGATGCTAGGAATGTGTAACAATCTCACTTCATACAATTTTTGATGTTGAGCAAGCAACTGGATTGACTTGAATACAGCATGGTTGTCGCGACCAGTAATGTACCTATGGGTATCTTGCTGCCACGCTTTAAGATCCACCATAGCGCCATCTAAAAAAGGTAATAGTTTGTGCCAACCGGTTAAACTCAAACTGCCATTGGTATCGAGCATGCAAGTGAGGTGTGATAGTTGTGTGGATGTCTTAATCGCTTTAAAAAGTTCAACAATAAAAGGCAATTGTAGACTCGCTTCGCCGCCGCTAACCGTAATACCATTGATAAAGTGATGTTGACTGTGAATGATGCCTAGCACGTCCTCAACACTGTAATGAAGGACCTTAGGGCTTGCTTGTTTCGGACACACTGAAATGCAGGTATCGCATTGGCTGCAACGTTCGCTATCCCAAACAATATGGGGCTTATTATTTGGGTTTATCAGTGACAGCGCATTTTGAGGACAATGAGTAATGCAGTCACCACAGGCATCGCATAATCCTATGGTGTGGGGGTTATGGCAATTTTTGCATTGATAATTACAACCTTGCATGAAGAGAACGAGCCTGCTACCAGGCCCGTCGACACATGAAAAGGGTAATATCTGATTAATAATCGCTTTTTTATTGAGTGACGTAGGGGGATTGTTCATGGGCAATCACTCGTGCTTGTCGTTGTAATATTCCGGTGTTAATTGCCGCTTCTGTTGCTAAACCTGTGGTGTTGGTGCGCGAGCCACATTGCTTAAATGCCTCAATGTCTGACCGTTTTACCATATAGCCCGTTACCCGCATTAAATCACTACCGCTGACATTGGCGGTAAATTCCCTAAAGCCTAAATTAAGCGCCGCTTTACACAGTTGAAACATAGCTTGAGGATTGGCTTTTACGGTTTCATCTATGGTTAAAATATCGCTTATCCCCGCCGTATAATATTGATGATGCTGCGCTAAGGCTTGAATGTGAGCGATGGGGTTAGGTTCAGTACCATAGGGAATGCGTACGCCTGGTGTAATGTCTTTATCGATACTAATCCCACCTTGAGAATGCAGTAGCGCCCGATTGTGGTAACCATGTGTAACGGGTGTTGATTTAACAATGGCATCGAGCATTGACGAGATCCGGTAACCGAGCTGATTTGCATCAGTCCCATGACCATAGCGTTGTTCTCGCTTGCTGGGTGTTGATGTTGTGTTGGTATCGCTTGGCGATAACGCTTGTAAAATATTAACGGCTTCTGCCATACCATAAATGCCAAACATAGGCGCAAAACGCGACTCATCAATCAATTGTTCTTTCACTAAAAAACTGTCAAAGAAGTGTGATTCTTGATGCAAAAATGCTGAGCGCGCCTCAATCAGTTTGAAGGTGAGTGAACTGTAATAGGGCAATACAGTATCGAAAAAGTCATTAATGGAAGTGGCCTTTAACGCGACTTCTTTAAGATTAAGTCGAACTAAGGTGTTGGCGCCGCCCGCTAAAGGTAAAGCGTTATAGCAACTTACAATGCCAAAACCGCGTTCATCAAATGCCTTGGCATGCAGTGGGTAATTCGCGATATGCGGCTTAGCGCACTGACAAATATTGGTGGTGGCAAGCAGCAGCAATTCATCAGGCGTGACGGCGGGGTCGTACATAAAGGTTAAATTTGGGGCAACTTGTTTTAACTCGGCATCAATACGTAACACAGTGCGGCAAACAATATTATCCGTAGGACCAATATTCACGTGCATAAAGGCATCGGGCAACGTCCTGTCGAGCATGATCCAGAACAGTTTTAATTTACGATAAAGCACTTCGTCACTAACCCCGAGGGTGAAAGGCATTAATATTTCATCTAACTGGCCTAAATACACTGGAATATTGGTCACCGACGGTACGTGGTGATAAAGAATAGTTAATGCGGTTAAAGCTTCATCCAAGTCCTGTGCGGCTGGCAGTTCTAAATACTCCGATCCTTGCTTAAGATAGCGGGCATAATCTGGCAACACATAGCGCGGTTTAAACGGCGCATGGCCTTCAAACATATCGCAAATAATGCCGTCATTTATAGCCGTTTTCACTTCTGCTGATATTGGCATATAGGGCAAGCTCGCCTCTGCCTCTAGGGCCAAGTAATTCGATTTTTGCTTGGGTGAAAGCAGAGGATTTGTCACTATTTGTACTAATTTATCTTGTAATAGCATGGTGGAATATCCATAAGTTCTATGATGACTACTAATCTACTGGGCAGCTCTGGCTTTAAAAAGTGAAAATAGCCGCAGCCCTGATTGGTGAAATGGAAATCCGTCGACCTAGATCACAACTTGCGATTTATTGCATTAAACGACCGTTTGTTAAAACGATAGAGTGTGGTTTTTACGATTAAAAATAAAAGCTTGAGCAGAGAGATATAGCTTTGCTTGATAAGGTTTTAGGGATTAGAGCTGAAGGGAAGGTTTGTTAACGCTGACGCAGTGGGATGATTGAAAATTTTAACGTTTGTAAGAGGTAAATAAACTCTGCTGAATCGTGACGATACAGCAGAGTGAGCTGTGCAGATAAACTCAGCCGTGCTTAAAGCACTTTAACGATAGACTGAGCTAAGTAATCGACATTATCTTCACTGATCCCAGCAATACTAATGCGGCTTGAACCCACCATATAAATGCTGAATTCCTTTTGCAGGCGCGCCACTTGCTCTGGATTCACCCCGAGGAAGGAGAACATGCCTTTTTGACGGGCGATAAAGCTAAAGTCACGGTCTACGCCATTGGCTTTAAGTTTATCGACTAAAATGGCGCGGTTGCCGTTGATGCGATCGCGCATCACTTTCAGCTCATCAAGCCATTCTTGAGTTAATTCTGCTGATCCTAAAATCGTTTCAACAATCGCCGCGCCGTGGGCTGGAGGCATAGAGTAGAGGCAACGAACCACATAAAGCAGTACCGATTGCGCAACATTGGCGCTATGGGCATCTTTGGCAATCACAGAACACGAACCGATACGCTCACGGTACAAACCGAAGTTTTTCGAGCATGAGCTGCAAAGGATCATATTATCGACCGCTGCCGCCATTTGACGCACACCGTAGGCATCAATATCAACGCCATCACCAAAACCTTGGTATGCCATATCGATAAGCGGAGTAAAGCCTTGCTCTTTAGTTAGGGCAACGACTTTATCCCATTGCTCTGTGGTTAAATCCATGCCACTTGGGTTATGGCAACAGGCATGGAATAACACCACATCATCAGGACTCACTTGCGATAGGGCTGCAAGCATCTCATCAAATTTCAATGATTGGGTATCGTAGTCATAATACGGATAGGTTTTAACAGTGATACCCGCCGCTTCGAACAAACCGATATGGTTTGCCCAAGTCGGATCGCTCACCCATAACACCGCATTAGGGTTGCAACGTTTAATAAAGTCAGCCGCAACGCGCAGTGCGCCCGTACCACCGGGTGTAGAAACAGTGCGAATACGGTTAGCTATGATGGCACTATGGCCAGCGCCAAAGGCTAATTCTGTCATTAAGCTATTGAATTGTGGTGAGCCCGTTGGTCCGATATACACTTTGGTGGTTTCGGTATCGAGGCGAAATTTTTCTGCCTTTTTAACGCAGCTAAGAATAGGAGTCACGCCGGTAGGATCTTTATAAACTCCGACACCTAAATCGACTTTCAGTGGGTGAGTGTCTTCGCGGTACTGAGTCAACAAGCCAAGGATCGGATCCGCTTGCATTGCAATAAGTGAGTTAAACATAGCTCCATCTACCTTTATGGTTATTTAGCAAACGTGATGATGTATCAGATATGCATTATTTATTGTTTGACCATTAGGATAGCGCGGAAAGGCTAAGTGTTTAAAGTGAAAATGTGATTAAGCGCTCGTTATGTTGTTCACAAAGTCAGGCAAAAATACGCTTAAATCATAAGTTGGCGGCTTATATTATAGATTTTGGTATTTTTATATTGTTTTCAGCAAATAATCTGACCTAAAAACCATTTTTATCGAAAAAACGGTTGAATCCTTAGCTGCAATCGGTAATTTTATAACCACGAAGGATTAACAAGGCCGCAATCTCCCTTTATTTGTAATCTTAACTTGACGCTGTGTAGCATTAAGTTGCCATTTACGTATTTAGCCCGCGTGATCGTGATGATGACGCCCTATAGAGAAAGAAGATTTATTCATGAAGCAATTACGTCTTGAACCTGTTGTGCAAGTCCGCGGTGAGATCAATATTCCGGGCTCAAAAAGTATTTCGAATCGCGCCCTATTATTGGCCACTTTAGCCCAAGGTACGACCACACTCACTAATCTGCTCGATTCAGATGATATTCGTCACATGTTGGCATCCTTAAAGCAGTTAGGCGTGAATTACCGTTTATCGCATAACAATACTGTGTGTGAACTCGATGGCTTAGGTGGCGTGATCTCCTCAAAATCTGCACAGGAATTATTTTTAGGCAATGCGGGGACCGCCATGCGTCCTTTGTGCGCCGCCTTAACCTTAGGCCAAGGCGAATTTACCTTAACGGGCGAGCCTCGCATGGAAGAGCGCCCGATTGGCGATTTAGTGGATGCCTTAAGGCAACTGGGTGCCCATATCGTTTATCTCAAAAATGACGGTTTTCCACCGCTGACGATTAACGCGACGGGTCTTAATGGCGGCGATGTTGAGATTGCCGGTGATTTATCCAGCCAGTTCTTAACCGCATTATTAATGGTCGCACCGCTTGCCAAGGGCAAAGTTAATATCTATGTGAAAGGCGAGTTAGTGTCTAAGCCTTACATCGATATTACACTGGCCTTGATGGCGCAATTTGGCGTCACTGTGATTAACCATGATTATGCCCGTTTTGAAATTGTTGCAGATCAACATTATGTGTCACCGGGTAAAGTGCTGGTAGAAGGCGATGCATCATCAGCATCTTACTTTTTAGCCGCAGGCGCGATTAAAGGCGGTGAAGTTAAAGTGACGGGCGTGGGGCGTTTGAGTATTCAAGGTGATGTAAAATTTGCCGATGTGCTTGAAAAAATGGGCGCAGATATCGAGTGGGGCGATGACTATATTATCGCCCGCGGATCTCAATTAACGGCGGTTGATTTAGATATGAATCATATTCCCGATGCAGCCATGACCATTGCTACCGCCGCCTTATTTGCCAAAGGTACGACGGTTATTCGTAATATCTACAACTGGCGTATTAAAGAAACCGACCGTTTAGCCGCAATGGCGACCGAATTACGAAAAGTTGGCGCCGAGGTTGAAGAGGGCAATGATTACATTAAAATCACCCCGCCAGCCGTGATTAATACTGCTGAAATTGATACCTATAACGATCACCGTATGGCCATGTGTTTTTCCATGTTAGCATTCGCCGATTGCGGTATTACCATTAACGATCCTGATTGTACTTCTAAGACATTCCCCGACTATTTTAAACAATTTGCGAGTCTTCAGCATTAAGTTGTCAAGACCTAAAAACTTAATTTAGCCTCAACGCAAAAGAAGCAGTCGTATACATACGGCTGCTACTCCTCATAAAAAAATCCACGGTTTTTGTTTGTCTTTTATTGTACAATGCTGCGCGCTCATTTTCGGGGCTCACTTGATGAACTCACGGATGATGGTTATTTTTTGCGGAGGAATATATGTCTGAACGGGCTCCTGTAGTCACAATCGACGGCCCAAGCGGTGCCGGGAAAGGTACGATTAGTCAATTATTAGCCCAGCATTTAGGCTGGCAACTACTTGATAGTGGTGCTATTTACCGAGTTCTTGCGCTTGCAGCAATTCATCATAACGTTGAACTGGATAATGAAGAGTCTATCACGCTGTTAGCGGCACACCTTGATGTGAAGTTTCTAACAGGCACTGATAAAGATCCGGTTCAAGTCATATTAGAAGGTGAGGACGTCACCACCGATATACGCACCCAAGAGTGTTCGAATGCCGCGTCAAAAGTCGCTGCATTTCCAAGGGTGAGAGAAGCATTACTGCGTCGTCAACGTGCTTTTAAAACGGCACCAGGATTAATTGCCGATGGTCGCGACATGGGAACGGTTGTTTTCCCCAATGCACTGGCAAAATTATATTTAACCGCCTCAGCTGAAGAGCGTGCCCAAAGACGCTATAATCAGTTGCAGGACAAGGGCTTCGATGTTAATATCGACCGCCTTTTAAGTGAAATTATCGAACGTGATGAGCGCGATATGAATCGTCCGGTGGCTCCTTTAGTCCCCGCCGAGGATGCGCTCATTATCGATACTAGCGGTAAGGGTATTGATGAAGTGCTGGCGCTTGCGCTTAGCTTTATCAACCAAAAATTATCCGACGCTAACTAAGTTAGCCCACCGGGTAGGTATTCGTATTAAGGATGATACGGATAATTTGACTGACTCCACGTCTAGGACGGACAGTGGTTTAATAAATAAAGTAACCTAAACATGACTGAATCTTTTGCTGATCTATTTGAACAATCCCTTCAAACTCTGGAGTTCCGTCCAGGTTCTATCGTTCGTGGTACTGTTGTATCAATCAAAAACGGTATGGTACTGGTTGACGCCGGTCTGAAGTCTGAAAGCCCAATTCCAGCTGAACAATTCAAAAACGCTCAAGGTGTTTTAGAAATTGCTGTTGGTGATGAAGTTGACGTAGCTCTTGACTCTGTTGAAGACGGCTTCGGTGAGACTCAACTGTCTCGCGAAAAAGCGAAACGTCATGAAGCTTGGATCGTTCTGGAAAAAGCTTATGAAGATGCTGAAACTGTAATCGGTATCATCAATGGTAAAGTTAAAGGCGGTTTCACTGTTGAATTAAACGGTATCCGTGCTTTCTTACCTGGTTCTCTAGTAGATGTGCGCCCAGTTCGCGACACCGCTCACTTAGAGTACAAAGAATTAGAATTCAAAGTTATTAAACTAGACCAGAAGCGTAACAACGTTGTTGTTTCTCGTCGTGCAGTTATCGAATCAGAAAGCAGCGCCGAGCGTGATGCACTGTTAGAAAACTTGCAAGAAGGTCAAGCTGTTAAAGGTATCGTTAAGAACCTGACTGACTACGGTGCATTCGTAGATTTAGGTGGTGTTGACGGTCTGCTACATATCACTGATATGGCGTGGAAACGTGTTAAACATCCATCAGAAATCGTCAATGTTGGCGATGAAATCAACGTTAAAGTACTGAAGTATGATCGTGAGCGCACTCGTGTATCTCTAGGTCTGAAACAACTTGGCGAAGATCCATGGTTAGAAATCAGCAAGCGCTACCCAGAAAACACACGTTTAACGGGCCGCGTCACTAACCTAACTGACTACGGTTGCTTCGTCGAGATCGAAGAAGGCGTTGAAGGTCTGGTTCACGTTTCTGAAATGGATTGGACTAACAAGAACATTCACCCATCTAAAGTGGTTAACTTAGGTGATGAAGTTGAAGTTCTGGTTCTGGACATCGATGAAGAGCGTCGTCGTATTTCTCTAGGTCTGAAGCAATGTAAGACTAATCCATGGGATGACTTCGCAACTCGTTACAATAAAGGCGACAAGGTTTCTGGTAAGATCAAGTCAATCACTGACTTCGGTATCTTTATCGGTCTTGACGGCGGTATCGACGGTTTAGTTCACCTGTCTGACATTTCTTGGAACGGTACTGGCGAAGACGCAGTTTCTGAATACAAGAAAGGCGATGAAATCCATGCAGTGGTTCTGTCTGTAGATCCAGAGCGTGAGCGCATCAGCTTAGGTGTTAAGCAAACTGAAGATGATCCATTCAACGCATACTTAGCTGACAAGAAGAAAGGCACTATCGTAAACGGTACTGTTTCTGCTGTTGATGCTAAAGGTGTAACTGTTGAATTGGCCGACACTGTTGAAGGTTACATCCGTGTAGCTGACATTTCACGTGAGCGTATCGAAGATGCTTCTACTGTCTACAATGTAGGCGATGCAATCGAAGCTAAGTTCATGGGTGTTGATCGTAAGAACCGCTCTATCAGCCTGTCAATCAAAGCGAAAGACGAAGCTGAAGAGAAAGAAGTAATGGCGACGTTGAACAAGCAAGATGACGTTGTTATTAGCAATGCAATGGCTGAAGCGTTTAAAGCAGCTCGTAAATAATCGCCTGTTGTTTGGGGAGACTTATCTCCCCATTAGGCGACTGTGTTTGGCTTGATAATAGGGGATAGCTAAGATGACGAAATCTGAACTTATCGAAAAACTCGCCACCAGGCAGTCGCAGCTGTCGGCGAAAGAGGTTGAAGGCGCAATCAAAGAAATGTTGGAGCAAATGGCAACAACATTAGAAAGCGGTGATCGTATTGAGATCCGCGGCTTTGGTAGTTTCTCTCTTCACTATCGTGCACCGCGGACTGGCCGTAATCCAAAGACAGGTTCATCTGTCGATTTGGAAGGTAAATATGTCCCGCACTTTAAGCCAGGCAAAGAACTGCGCGAGCGTGTTGACGCCGTTAATGTGTGATTGACCGCATAGTAAAAAGCCTCCGTTAGGAGGCTTTTTTGTATCTATTGCTGGTCAGCTCAGTAAATTTCTTGGATAATCATTAAATTGAAACGCGAATAGGGAGTGCAGCGTGAAATCATTTGTGGCAACTGTGCTGGTAGCACTATTATTTATTTTGGCGTTGATTTTTGGTGCACGTAACGAACAAGTTGTGACAATTAGCTATTTTGTCGCACAGGGTGAGTACCGCCTGCCAGTCGTGCTTGCTGTGGTCTTTTTTGTAGGTTTTATGCTGAGTTGGTTAGTGGCGAGCTATTATATTGTTCGCTTGAAATTGAGCTTAGCAGCGACGAAGAAAAAGCTAAATCAAGTACTTGCCAAGGCCCCTCAGGATATAGACGCTTAATATGCTTGAGATCCTCTTTCTGTTGCTTCCTATCGCCGCCGCTTACGGTTGGTATATGGGGCGACGGAGCATAAGGCAGAATCAATCTAATCAACGTAAACAATTTAGCCGTGATTACTTTACAGGGCTCAACTTTCTGCTGTCCAATGAATCCGACAAGGCAGTTGATTTGTTTATTAGTATGCTCGATGTTGACGATGAAACTATCGACACTCATTTATCGCTTGGCTCGTTATTTCGCAAACGCGGCGAAGTCGATCGCTCCATTCGTATTCACCAAAATTTAATCGCGCGCCCCAGCCTAACCAACGAACAACGCGATATTGCGATGATGGAACTTGGCAAAGATTATCTGGCAGCCGGGTTTTATGACCGCGCCGAAGAAATTTTTATTAATCTCGTCAGTCAAGACGACCATAGTGAAGAGTCTGAAACCCAACTTATTGCAATCTATCAAGTGATTAAAGAGTGGCAAAAAGCGATTGATATCACTAAGCGTTTGAGTCGTAAGCGCCAGCAAGCTTTAAAGCCGTTAACTGCACATTTTTATTGCCAGTTAGCTGATGAAGCGAGCGACGATGCACAAAAAATTAAATTACTACAACAGGCACTCAAACAAGATCCTCAGTGTGGCCGAGCTTTATTAACCTTAGCTAAAAAATTCCTCGATATTCAAGATTATGATCAATGTAAACAAATGCTGCTGCAGTTGAAGAACGCTGATATTGAGCTGTTTGCCGATGCGATTCCGACGGCAAAACAAGTGTACCGTGATACTAACGATAGAGAAGGTTTCCAAGAATTACTGGCAGGCGCTATGGCTGATGGCGCTGGGGCATCTGTCGTTGTCGCTTTAGCGCAGCACATGATCAGTTTAGATGAGATAAAAGCAGCAGAAAGCATGGTTCTCGATGCGTTATATCGTCATCCGACCATGAAAGGCTTTCAGCACTTGATGCAAATGCATTTACGCCAAGCTGAAGAAGGGCAAGCCAAACAAAGTTTAACGCTGCTAGAACAGCTCGTTGAGCAACAAATTAAATTCCGTCCAAGTTACCGTTGTAAAGAGTGTGGTTTCCCATCTCATGCGCTTTACTGGCATTGTCCTTCTTGTAAAAACTGGGGCAGCATTAAGCGGATAAGAGGCCTGGATGGCGAGTAAACCATAACATATCTATACTCAGTGTACCCCCCGTTGGAGAGATAATGACGACTAAACCTATCCTCGTAGCACTTGATTACGATAATAAAAACCACGCTTTACAATTGATAGATAGACTCGATCCCAACATGTGCCGCCTTAAAATTGGCAAAGAAATGTTTACCTTATTTGGCCCACAATTGGTAAAAGATATCCATGACCGTGGTTTTGATTTATTCCTCGATTTGAAATTTCACGATATACCTAATACCGTTGCTAAAGCCGTGGCAGCGGCCGCAGAGCTGGGGGTGTGGATGACGAATGTACACGCTAGTGGCGGTTTAGCGATGATGGAAGCAGCCAAAAAGGCATTGCTGCCTTATGGTGACAAAGCGCCGCTGTTGATTGCTGTGACGGTATTAACGTCTATGAGTGATGCTGATCTTAAATTACTTGGTATCAACGTGCCTGCCTTTGAGCATGTACAGCGTTTAGCTAAACTCACACAGCAAGCAGGGCTTGATGGCGTGGTGTGTTCAGCACAAGAAGCGACGGTATTAAAAACACTGCTGGGTAAAGAATTTAACTTAGTCACGCCAGGTATTCGCCCTGTTGGCAGTGACGCTGGCGATCAACATCGGGTGATGACGCCGCCTCAAGCCATCGCAGCGGGCTCGGATTATTTGGTGATTGGCAGGCCGATTACCCAAGCAGCCGATCCCTTAGCTGCGTTGCAAGCGATTCATCAATCGTTGAAGTAACCGATTAGCACGGTTGAATAATATTGTTGATACATGATTCACGAACTGAAGGGTAAGGCGATTGACATTGTATTTTTGATAGCAATATAAAAATACCCACACAGGATTAATGCTTATTTTGTTGTTTACGGAGAACTTCTATGTTTAATGCTACGATGTTTAATTATCACGGTAAGAATGTTGTCGTTGTCGGTGGGACCAGTGGGATTAATCTTGCGATTGCCATCGCGTTCGCACAGGCTGGCGCCAATGTGGCCGTTGCGAGCCGCAAGCAAGATAAAATAGATGCCGCCGTATTGCAGCTGAAACAGGCCAATCCTGATGGCATTCATTTAGGTGTGAGTTTTGATGTACGTGATTTAACTGCACTGGAAGTAGGTTTTGATAAAATTGCCTCAGAGTTCGGCTTTATCGATATACTCGTCAGTGGCGCAGCGGGCAATTTCCCGGCTAGTGCGGCTAAACTCTCCGCTAATGGATTTAAGTCAGTAATGGATATTGATTTACTGGGAAGCTTTCAAGTCCTCAAACAAGCTTACCCTTTGTTACGTCGTCCCAATGGCAGTATTATTCAGATTTCAGCGCCGCAAGCTTCAATTGCGATGCCAATGCAAGTGCATGTTTGTGCTGCTAAAGCGGGCGTTGATATGTTAACGCGTACACTTGCATTAGAATGGGGTTGTGAAGGATTAAGGATAAACTCTATTGTTCCAGGACCAATTGCTGATACGGAAGGTTTTAATCGTCTGGCTCCTAGTGCAGTATTACAACAAAAAGTAGCCCAATCGGTCCCGTTAAAACGCAATGGTACAGGTCAAGATATCGCCAATGCCGCGCTATTCTTGGGCTCTGAGTTGGCATCTTACATTACGGGAGTGGTGTTACCAGTAGATGGCGGTTGGTCACTGGGCGGCGCCAGTATCGCAATGACAGAACTTGGCGAATTAGCCGCAAAAATGTAATTTAGTTTTAAGCGTCGATAATTAATTTCACATCGACCTCTTGTGTTTATAAATAGATTAAATAGGTAATGATCCATGGCTAATGCATTACAAGAGCAATTACTCAAAGCTGGGCTTGCCAGTAAACAAAAGGCGCGTGACCTTAAAACCCAACAACGCCGCGACAAAAAATCGCGCATAGACGATGGCTCAGGTGTTTTTAAGCAAGAAGTCGCAGATCAAAAACGTTTGCAGGCACAGAAAGATAAAGCGCTGAATGAGCAACGTTTTGCCGAAGCATCGGAGCGTGGACAAGTGCGCGGGTTAATCACTGAGTTCACCCAGTTTGCGATTAAAATCCCTACCTATGCTGAAGTTAAATTTAACTATACTCTTGATAATAAAATCTATTCTTTATATATAGATGAAAAATTACAGGCGGAATTGCTCAAAGGGCAGTTAGGTATAGTACGTTACGAAGACAAGAGTTACTTAGTTCCGCATAAGTTAGCCGAGCGAGTGAAGCTGTTAGTGCCGCAGTGGTGCGGTTATTTATGGCAACAGGATAGTGCTAAAGCCGTAGTGGTTGAAGATGATCCCTATGCTAATTATGCGATTCCAGATGATTTAATGTGGTAATAATTGTAAGCGTGAGCTAACGCTGCGACAATTTAATTGTAAAACTTATAAAATAGAGACCCTTAAGATGCTTAAGGGTTTTTTATGAGTTTAATTTGTACTTAGCTCACGCACTTTTATATCTAACCCAGCTTAAAAGATACCGCAGTTCGAAAATAGAGGTGGGTTAGGGATATATTATTCGCAGTTGTATTTGTAATGAGATTGTTTTCTACATTGAACTGGTATAAATTAAAACAACTGTTTTAATTCTACGTTAAGAGTCTACTAATGAACCCTTACCAAGCCCCGTTGACGGATATGCGTTTCCTGTTAGAACAGGTATTTGATGCTCCTACCACTTGGGCACAATTGCCTGATATTGCTGAAATAGTCGATATTGATACCGCAAATGCCATTCTTGAAGAAGCGGCAAAAATTAGCAGTGACTTAATCCATCCACTGAACCGGACCGGAGATGAGCAGGGCGTGTTACATCAAGATAATCAAGTGATTACTCCTGATGGTTATAAAGCCGTTTATGAACAGTATTCGCAGGGCGGCTGGATTGGTTTGTGTGGTGATGCTGAGTTTGGTGGCATGGGCATGCCCAAAATGCTGGGGATCTTAGTTGACGAAATGGCTTACAGTGCCTGTAATGCCTTTACGCTTTATGGCTCGTTAACTGCGGGTGCGGCTTTATGTATCAATGCACACGGCAGCGAAGAATTGAAACAAGCTTATTTGCCTAAGTTATATTCTGGCGAATGGGCGGGTGCTATGGATATGACAGAGCCGCAAGCAGGTTCTGATTTGCGTAGTATTCGCACGCGCGCACTGCCACAAGACGATGGTAGTTATGCCATTACTGGGAGTAAGATTTTTATCACGGGTGGCGATCATGATTTAACTGAAAATGTCATTCATTTAGTGTTAGCCAAATTGCCTGATAGCAAAGGGATTTCACTTTTCCTCGTGCCTAAAATATCGATTAATGCCGATGGCAGTTTAGCTAATCCAAACGGTGTATCTGTGGGTTCTATTGAGCACAAAATGGGTCTTAAAGGTTCTGCGACCTGTGTGATGAATTATGACAACGCCCAAGGTTACTTGATTGGTGAACCTAATCGCGGTCTAGTGTGTATGTTCACTATGATGAACTACGAGCGTTTAGCCATTGGTATTCAAGGGCTTGGCAGTGCTCAGGCGGCGTATCAAATGGCAGCCGATTACGCTAAAGAGCGTAATCAAGGCGTTGCCGCTGGCGGATCGCCGACAGGTAGTGAGTCCGATCCTATAATAGTGCATGGCGATGTGCGCCGTATGCTGTTGACCATACGCGCGATGACAGAGGCCGGTCGTGCTTTGTCGGTATTTACAGGACAACAGCTTGATTTAGCAAAATATGCTCAAGATGATGTTAAAGCCAAAGCGGCGCGTTATGTGGGGTTATTAACCCCAGTTGCTAAGGCATTTTTAACCGATCGCGGTTTAGATGCCACTATCATGGCTCAACAGGTCTTTGGTGGACATGGATATATTCGCGAAACAGGTATCGAACAATTAGTGCGCGATACTCGTATCGCACAGATTTATGAAGGCACTAATGGTATTCAAGCAATTGATTTCCTTGGTCGTAAAGTCACTGGCGATAATCTAGCGGCGTTAAACGAATTTGTGGCAGACTTAAAGGCACAAATGCGATCATTTACCCATGTTGATGCTGTAAAAGTGGCGGCAGTGAGCTCACGTTTAGATGCATTAGTCGTTGTTGCTGAGTCAGTTAATCAGCATAAAGTAGCTCAGCCTGCGCTAATTAATGCCTGCGCGGTCGATTTTTTAGATGCCTTTGGTTACACGCTTTATGGATTTTACTGGTTAGCTATGGTCGATAAAGTGACCGATCACGAAGATAAAGTCTTTGCCGAGCAGAAAAACTACTTAGCTAAATTCTATTTTGATAAGTTATTGCCTAAAGCGGATTATCATATCGCCCAAGTACGCGCGGGTGACACAACCACTATGGCGATGCCAGCAGAGTTGTTTTAACCAATATATTTTAGCTTTAGTAAATTAAAAGCACTGAATTTTCAGTGCTTTTTTATTGCAGTTGTAGCAGCAATTTGCGCTGAAATATAAGCTAGTATATTGGGGCGTTAACCGTTTCAGTGGTCGGTGAGGGCAGTTGTAATATTGAAATTAAGTGTTGAAGAAACTTAGCATTAAAAGATATTTTATGCTGTTTTTTGACATCAGGACTCATGCCATTTTCAAGTATCACAAATAGCGTGTCGCTATGCTGTGGCAATCGAATAAAACCCGCTAAATTAGATACGCCTTGCATTGAACCCGTTTTGGCAAAAATTTGCTGTTTAAGGGGAGGCTTATTGTAGCCTAAACGGTATTTTAAAGTACCGCTCACACCTGCTTGCGGCAAACTGGCCATTAATAGACTAAAGCGACTATCTTGATGCATTAACGTAAGGACGGCCGCAAGTTGCTTGGCATTAAGCAGGTTATAGCGTGATAATCCCGAGCCATCGACAATCTTGGCATTGGTTAAATCAATCCCTAAATCAGTTAAAATGCGGTTCATCGCCACCGCGCCATTGGTAAAGCTGCCCTGGGTATTAAAATAACTTTTACCCAGTTGCTTAAACAGACTGTCGGCGATTAAGTTGTCTGATTTAAGTAACATAGTATCAAGTAATGCTGGTAGCGGTGCTGAACTATGGCTGGCAATAAGCTTCGCCTTTTTAGGTAAACTTGTCCCAGGTTGAACCTTACCTGCTAGCGACATCTCCCCCTTGAGTTGAAAGGTCAGAGTATCTTGGGCAAACTTAAGTGGATCAGTCACAGCAATCGCTAATGGAATAGCCTCTGCACCTGGATAACAGCCACGTAGATGGTAACTATTTTGGCCTAGTCGCATCAAATCGAGCTGGCAAAATTCGCGACTCGCTTTTTGATCAAACACGGCATCACTACTGATTTTTATACCGAAGCTCCCCGTTCGCAGACTTACCAGCGAGGGGTTGTTGGCGGTGCTAGGGCTAAACTGACCATAGACACAATTCTGGTTAATAATGTAGCTCGATACTGGCGCAGCAAAGCAAATCCCTAAATCATCCCATACCCAGCCTGGAGCTTGTAATTGCTCCTGTTTATCGCCGATTAAATACAGATGCCCATCAATACGGTTAATGCCTTGTTTGACTAAACTGGCAAAAATGGCTTTGAGATCGGCCTGAGTGAGCGTTGGGTCGCCACTAAAACGCAGATAGGCACTGCCAGCGATATGGCCTTTACGTATAGGAGCATCGCTCCATAATTCAGTGACATATCTAAAATCAGCACCAAGCTGAGCCATAGCGCTTACCGCCGTGAGCAGCTTTTGAGTACTGGCAGGAATAAAAAGTGTTTCAGCCTGTTGGCTATATATGACTTGATGATTAGCCATATCCATTGCAAGCAGCGCAACTTGAGAATACCGAGGGCTTAATTCGCTGACGGCTTGGCTTAGTGATTGTGCTGGAGCACTTTGAGTTTGCTCAGCATAGGCGAGATTATGACTCGCAGTTAAGATGAATCCTGCATACAGTGTAGTTCTTAATAACATATCCATTTAACGAGCAACCCAATCAGTCTAAATCAACACAAAAAGGAACCGAGTAGTGATAGAGCCATGAACTGGGCTAATCCTCATTATTATCCTTTTCCATTAAGCGGTATAAACGTAAGGTAACAAATAATACCAGTCCAATAAACAGTGGCAGGATGAATAATCCCAGTTGGGCCTTAAAGTGAAAAATACCCCAAGCAAATAACAATGTTAGCGCTAGGGTGAGTAAGATTTTCTTATTCATTCTCAGTCTCTTTTATGGCAGTAATTTAATCAGTAAAAGTCGCTTTAGTTTACGTTAAAACACCTTGTTAAGGGTGAAAGGCAAGTGTTTTAAAGGAGTATTTTGTGATTTAACCACTAGGTTATCAGCATTTCAGTGGCATATTACATCATTAATAGGAAGTAAATACGGTGATAAAAAAGCATAAGAGCCCGCTCCGTAGACTGAAAAAGTCTCTTTTTGAGCGGACAGCCATAAAGGTGCTATTCGGGTATATTTTGCCTAAATGTGTTCAATTTGCTGGCATAAAATCGTCTAAGGTCAAATTACCAGCAAAACCGCGAGGTTTAAGGGGACTTTTGGGAGAAAAGTCTTGCCGAGACGGGGTGAAGTCGGTAATTTCTAATCCTTACGATTTTAGGTTCTTAGGTAACAACTAAACATGCCACATATTAGTATGCGCGGCCTACCACAAACGGTCGTTGCAGCGTTCAGCCAAACATTACTGCAGTCATTGGCGGATATATGTAAAGGTAATGTAGAGAGTTTCACATTAGATTGGATCCCAAGCATCAGTTTTCGAAATGGAAAAATTGATCAACGCTTCGTCCAAGTTGAATTACTCTGGTTTCCTAAAGATCCTGATATCCATCTAAAAGTCGAACAAACGATCAGGCTGGCAGTTATAGATGCCTATCCAGAATTAACTCATATTGCGGTGATGTTTTTATCACTTAACCCTAGTACTTCCTATCGGGGTGGTCAGCATGTTTAAAGGAGGATGCCTTGCTAGATAAGCTTGGTGGAATAGCCGTTCAACCCGAGGCTTTAACGTGGTTGCTCACGCCATGCCGCTTCAAGGCAGAATTACTTGCTCGCATTGCAAGCGCAAAGCAGAGTATTTATATTGCGGCGCTGTATTTAGAAGATGACGAAGCTGGCCGTGAGATATTACAAGGGCTGATGGCTGCCAAAGCGGCCAATCCTGCACTCGATATAAAAGTATTAGTCGATTTTCATCGTGCTAGGCGTGGTCTTATTGGTCATAAAGGCGATAGCGGTAACTATTTGATGTACCGTAGGGTGATGGCTGAAGCTGAACATCCTATTGAGATTTTAGGCGTGCCGGTTAAGTCGCGCGAATTTATGGGCGTACTGCATCTTAAGGGTTTTATTATCGATGATGCGGTGATCTATAGCGGTGCCAGTCTTAACAATATTTATTTACAGCAACATGATAAATATCGATTCGATCGTTATCATTTGATTGAGTCGGCGGAATTAGCCCGCAGTATGCGTGCTATGATCCAGACGAATATTATTGCTGATCCTGCGGTGTGTTCGCTCACGCAAGAAGCGGCAGAAGAAGTACTCCCCCCTAAAGCAGATATGCGTAGCTTTAAGTTGAGATTATCTGACGTTGAGTACCAATTTAAAGAAACCCATGAAGGTAATCGAATTACCCCGTTACTGGGTTTAGGGCGGAAGAAAAATCTGCTCAATAAAGTGGTGGTGGCTTTAGTGGAGGAATCCAAGGAGTCGTTGTTTATCTGCACTCCTTACTTTAACCCTCCTTATATTTTAGTACGTGCTTTATCTAAGCACTTACGTAAAGGCAAACGTATCGATATCGTAGTGGGTGATAAAACGGCTAACGATTTTTATATCCCGCCTGAGCAGGATTTCTCTACAATAGGTGCGCTGCCTTATATGTATGAGCAATCTCTGCGTAAATTTGCTAAACGGCAACAATGGGCAATTGATAATGGTCAGTTAAATATTCATCTGTGGAAGCATGGCATTAACAGTTATCACCTCAAGGGTATCAGTGCTGACGGTAATAAGCATTTGATCACGGGTTCTAATTTGAACCCAAGAGCTTGGGCGCTAGATTTAGAGAATGGTTTATTGATCCAAGATGAAACCGGCTGCTGGAAAAGCCAGTTTGAAGCAGAGCAAGCCCATATTTTGGAACACACGCAGCGGTTATATCACTACAGCCAAGTGGATACGTTACAGAGCTATCCTGCGCCAGTGAAAAAGATCATGACTCGAATTCGTCGCCTTAAAGCCGACTTTTTACTGCGGCGTATTTTATAGTTTTTTAAGCGGAACACAGTTATTGATGAACCCAAAAGCCACAGAAATGTGGCTTTTTATTTTCGATGAATTGCACCTTTTATCAGCAAGAGATAAACTGAAACGCTGCGATAGAAGATAGCTTAGGCTATAAATCTAGGCCCTTAATTATCGCGATCCCGATTAAGTTTTAACAGAGAATTGGTTTTTATGGCTTTAGCCCCCCATGCTGTACATCGTTTATATCAATATCGAAAATCAATCTCGACTAAGCCCTTTGGTGCCCGTGGTAAAAGCCTAATCCGTTGTCCATTATGCCTATTAGGCGAGCAATTTTGTACCTGTGCGCTACGGCGTCAGTTACAGACTCAAGCCAGTTTCTTGCTAATTATGTATAACGACGAAGTATTAAAACCGACCAATAGCGGCCGCTTAATTGCCGATTTAATCCCTGATACCCATGCTTTTCTTTGGTCAAGACTCGCCCCAGAGCCAGAGTTATTGGCGCTATTAGCATCACCACAATATCAACCATTTTTAGTCTTTCCAGCCCAGTATGCAGAACCAGGACAAACGGTTTTGAGCCAAGTCCCGCCGCCGATGCTAACACAAGGTAAGCGGCCATTACTTATCATGCTCGATGGCAGTTGGCGAGAAGCGATTAAGATGTTTCGTAAGAGTCCTTACTTACACGCGTTGCCGCTGTTGTCCTTCGATCCTGACACGCTGGCAACTTATGCATTGCGTAAAGGTAGCCATGATTTTCAACTTGGCACCGCTGAGGTCGCTTCATTAGCATTAGGCGCAATGGGGGAGGCCGCTAATGGTAAGGCCTTAAGTACATGGTTTGATTTATTTGTTGAGTCATCTTTATTAGGGCGTAATCGTCGTTGTCGTGAAGATTTACTGCCCATTACAAACTTCACTGATGCGTTTGAGCAAGCCTTTGAACAGGCAAATAGCAGCCATAATTAACCATTATGTGATGTTAATACGCTCGTTACTGCGGCGATAAATCGCCATAAAAATAAAAAGCTGCTCACTGTGAGCAGCTTTTTATATATAATTTTTAGCTTTAATTAAGTGCCTAAAATTAAGTACTTATGATTGAAATTGATTAACAAGATTATTGTTTATACGGCGACTTCTTTACCATCTAACTTACGGATCACCACAGTGGCAGCGCGTGGGCGTAATTTTGTCCCCGTGGGTGTTGGCTCTGCGGCATTAGATGAGTAAGGCCAGTTACCTGGGTGTTGAATATTGGCAAATATGGAGGTGTAATCAGGGCTAATCGCAAAACCTGTGACTTCACAATCATTGGGGCCAACGAAAAAGCGTTTTAATTCCATTTGGTTATCTGCTGTTACACCAAGCTGCTTTTCTTGGCTATCCGTAAGTGTTGATGGCACGATAGCGAGCATCTGATCGTTAGTATCTTCAGCGACTTCCTTTGCTCCATTATCAGTTTGAACCCACAAAATACCGCGTTGATCGAAAGCTAAACCATCTGGACTGGCAAATTGATTAAGATCTGTTAAACCCGACAAGTTAGTGTCGGCATTCGCATCACTAGGAGCGCCGAATACAAAGATATCCCATGTAAATTCAGTGTCTTTCTCACCTTCATCCCAACGAATAATATGGCCAAAATTATTGTTTAATCTTGGGTTTGCAGGATTCGCCTCGGTACGTTTTGAGTTATTCGTCAAGGTTAAATAAACAGAACCAGTAAACGGGTCAACCGCGCACCACTCAGGGCGGTCCATTGGTGTTGCACCGACTAAATCTGCAGCACCAGCAGTATTTAAAATCATGTCGGCTAAGCTTGCGAAAGTATTGCTTAAGGTTTTGCCGTCTGTAGTTTGGCTATCTAATGTTAACGGTAACCAAGTACCACCGCCATTTTCATTGAATTTGGCGACATATAAAATCCCTTCATCCATATACTTATCACCAGTTTGTAGGCGATTAGTGCTATTGGCATCTTGTTCATCCCAAACCGCCGCCGAGACAAATTTATATAAGTATTCAAATTGTGAATCGTGGCCAGAATAAAAGATAACCGGCTTGCCTACGGTTAATTTACCAAAGGTACAACCTTCATGGCGGAACCGACCAAGTGCCGTTCGTTTGACCGCGCGCGATGTCGCATTATAAGGATCGATTTCAACGATATAACCATGACCGTTCGCTTCATTACGGTAGTCGTATTGGGCACTTAAGCCCTTTGGCGTTACATCGAAACGGGCAAATTCATCCAAACGTTCTTCATCGTGGCCAGCAAGATCATCCCAGCCATAACGAGTACTGGTTTTGCTGATCCCAATACGGCTTTGATCGGCCGTTAAGCTGCTACGATTAGCAAAATAACCAGGCCAATTTTCTTCGCAGGTAAGATAAGTGCCCCAAGGCGTATAACCATTGCCACAGTTATTTAAGGTGCCACGTGTTTGACTACCATCGGGAGAATAGCGGGTTTCGAGTAGGGAAGAGTAGGCCAGTGGACCACTAACATCCATCACAGTCGCGCCGGTGAAGCGGCGGTTATGGTTATCATTGTTGACCACTTCCCACTGATTATTCATCAGCTTAATTCGTACAACTGATACACCGTGAGCGTTAATTTCTTTGCGTACCTCATCGACAATGGTACGTAAGCCAGAAGCGGGATCGAATGTTTGCCCGTTAGGGTGTAATGCATCTTCATCAATATATTCGTGATTAATGCAAAGCAAACCATCATCACCCGCTTCATTTAAAGGGAAAAAATGCATACCATCATGGTGCATTCCAACTGAGTTGGCTTGATCATCGGCAGTGTTACTACCATCACTTTTCCATGGCGCCGCTTTGGCGTTTAATGGCGTCCCCCAAGGGGCTAAAACTTGCGCCATGTAGCCTTCTGGAACAACAACCGCATCTAAGCGAGAACCCGCAACTGAGGTGAAATTCAGTTTAGCGCTACTTTTAGTTGGCAGTAATGGCGTGACAGGAGTGATAGGTTTTGGACTTGATGCGCTATCGGAGCCACAAGCGGTTAAGCCAACACTCGCAAAAGCGGTCATAGCACTGAGGCCTAAACCACTTTTGACAAAATTCCGACGAGATAAGTGTTTATCCAACACTTGATTAAATGGGATATTATTACTCTTATTATACAGTGTGGGGTCAAAGGTAGCCTTGCTCATATTTACTCCGCTTAAGACAATAAAATAACTTTCGTGCTTAAGGTTAAAGTATCAATATGACAAAAATAATGAATTTACATTTCAAAAATGTTACGTGTTGAATGCCATTAAGTTCCGACTATACATGATGGAATGTAGTAAATGATGAGCGTCATTGAAGTTGACATTGCTAGGTAAGGAAGAATGAATATATAATATATACATCTATATTAACTTAATCTTTTATGATTTAACCCACTACTTTTTTATCATAAAAATATTATTCAAATATAAATATAATCTTAATGACGTATAAGTGATTATTTCTTTTTAAGCAGTAAATTATATGCTTGAAAAATAGAAGATAGAAAAAACTAATAACTTGATGGCTGATTTTTATCTTATAAGTATTAACATCTAGTCCCTAGGTTTTAAATAATGACGTAATGAACGAGGATCTGTGTGTCCGGTTCTTGCCATGATATACAAATGATCTCTATTATTTTCATGAAGTTGCGTAACACAACCACTACGTAAACTATGAGCACCATAAAACCTTGCGGGTAATCCTGCTTTAGTACAATATTTTTTGATAATACGATAAATATCATCACCGGTGAGGAAACCACTATTTTTATTTAAGGTTGAGTTTGCATCTAAATTACGCTCGACAATCTGATATGGGCGTAAATCTTTACCATCACGGGATATCGAACGAAATAAATGTCCATCTTTAATATTAGTTAACGCTAACCAATATTTAACAGCATCAAATGCGGCAAAGGGTTCATGATCTGGAAGATCTTTCCATTCTTTTTGACCTTGCTGATTACTCTTAGAATAAGGGAGGCGTACTTTCAATTTGTTTCGCAAAAAACTGACATACTGTACTTTTATATCTGCAAGTTCAGAACGACGAAATCCGCCCTGTAATCCTAATTGAATAATGGCTTTATCTCGCGCTCGTATTAAAGGATGCACTTGTTCATCGATTGCCTGGATTAACATTTCCACTTCATCATACATAATGGGTTGTTGATCATAATCACTGACATGACGAGATTGGTTTCTGCTTAAGCCGCGCATCACTCGGATCACCAAAGGGTGCTCGGTTGGAGAATGGAATCCGGCTTGAATATGATAATAACGAATCGCTGCCAATCTTGTCGTAAGAGTCTGCTTTGACAGTTGTACGCCCGTGTTTTCTTGAATTAATTCTTTTTGATGACCGATAAATGAAATCACACTACGGGGATCGGCTGGGAGGGGCTGAAGTTTATGTTCAGCACAATAACGGCTAAACAAACTAAAGCTCGTGTTATAGACACGGCGAGTGTTAGTTGAAATTTCATATTCCGTTTCTTCGGCGGCGCTTAAATAGTCATTACGTACAGATTGTGGAAGATATGATTCCTCAAAAAAATGCGGGTTTTCGGTGTGATTATTCTCTGATCCGGTTAGTTTTTCATTTGATATATTGTGGTTATTTTGACCAGATGAATTTACACGGATCATTTTAGACATACTGCTCGTATTACCTTATATCGAATAATAAGGCGTAATTATACGCAAATCATAGTAATATCTACCAGTGATAATCGTCATTATCACTGGTAGATATGCTATTTGATTAAAAAGTATTCTTTTATTGAGAGTAATGTTTTAAATAATGCTTAGTTTGTTATTTATGCTTAAAAATAACACACAGTTTAAGCGCTGTAATAATGGTCGATAATAAGGCGAAAATATAATAGAAGAGAACAGGTGTATTAAAATCATGCACAACATGGGTTCGTGCTTTAGTCAAGTTAGCTGAATACTCCTTATTTTTAAAGAATGGTTTAACCATTCTATGTGACGTCTATATGATTAACATTAAACGAGAGAGTAGGTTTGAATGCTTTTTAACCGATGAGTTACAGTGAGTTACCTGATTATTGTTTTGTTCATTCCGCATAAAAATACCTAAAACAGCATTTTGGCGTTTACAACCCTATAAAATGGTTGAACCATATATTAATGATCGGCGATTTGTACTAGTATTGGGTGTCATTTAATTAATAGCATATTAGATATAAAAAGTATTTATGGCAGCACAAGCTTGGAAGTATCATGAGAGTAAGCCAACAGCAGGTAGAAAATTATTGTTGCTTGAGGAGAGTGAGTTAATCTTTGCCTTACCTTTAATTTATCGACTTATAAACCCTGATGCTGCAGCCTCGAAAGCAACGTGGTTTTATAATCTAAACTCTTACCCTGAGTTGGTCACTCTGTTAAATGAAGTGGTTCGTTTACGCAAAAAAGGGCAGCTACTCGATAACGAACTCACCAAAGCAAATAATATGCTTAATCAATATTTCTCTGATTTTGGTTGGCGTATGGTTCGTAAAGAACTATCTCAAATAAAAAAACGCCAAAAAAAATCTCATATTGAGGTTAGTAGGGATATTATTCAAAGGTTGAAGCACTATATGGAAACACAAAAATTAGACAGCTTTGATCAGGCGATAGATACCTTGTTATCAGAGCATGATGAAATATCAGCATTAGATATTTCTCAAGCCGGCTACATAATGGACTAAGTAATAAAAAACTATTATTAGCGACACTAATTTACGGTTTTTTATATTTATGTGTATCGGCATTGAAAATAATGGTTAAGCTTAACGCGATATGTTAAGTTTTTACGGTATCACATTGAGGGCTAAAGATGAGTGTAAGTATTGTTAGCGAGCGACAAATTGCAGTATTGTGCCGCATTGAACCTGGCTGTCTTGGCCCCAATGGCTTAGATCATATTGAAGCTTTTTGTGCTTTGGCCCAAAAGGCGATGCAAAACTTTGACGTCAATGTCGGCACTTGGGTACTGACCCCAAGGTATAATAAAAGCCTTGAAGAGATGCAGTACAGTGTTGCTAATAAATTACTTTCACATGAACAAGCAACCAGATATTTCCAATTAATTGGGCGCGATATTGAGAGTTTTGAAGAAAGATTTCAAGATAAACTGACAGCTTTAATTAGTCTCTATTTAGCGAGGAAATCATAAATTATCAATAATTTATAACAGCACTGGTTATAGCAATAAGCTCACCATTATTTATAAAAATGATAGGTTTCTAATATCTTCATTAAGCAAACTTATTTAGTTATTAGCATTTTATTATTGACTAAAAGGTCACGTTAATTCTTCTTTTATCAATCAGTTAATGACTCTCAATTCATGATGTCCTCCTACTTTTTTATCAGCTCACTTGCGGTTTTAAATGCGCTTGTGAGTAATTAACTCCATAAAGTATCTTAAAATTTGCTAAACTAGGCGATTAATTAAATGCTAAATCTTTTTCTTGCACTAGGTCTTAACATTTAGGCGGGTAAGAATGAGTGTAAAGGACGCTTGATGCTTAATCCTATTCTAGAGACCAACCCGTATGAAAGTTTATTGCAACAAGGTTTTGGTTTCTCTGAATTTCGTCCTGGGCAAGTGCAAACCATAGCGCAACTATTGAGTGGACAGTCGAGCTTAGCTATCTTCCCAACGGGCTCGGGTAAATCCCTTTGTTATCAATTTACGGCATTGCAGTTACCTCATTTGACACTAGTGATTTCACCACTATTGGCCTTGATGAAAGATCAGCTGGAATTTTTGCAATCTAAAGGTATTAATGCTGCCAGCATCGACTCCACATTGAGTGCCGAACAGAGTCAAAAAGTGATGGTAGATGCACGTTCTGGTACACTTAAGATTTTAATGGTGTCGGTAGAACGTTTTAAAAATGAGCGTTTTAGGCAATTTATTCAATCAGTTACTTTATCTATGTTAGTGGTTGATGAGGCACATTGTATTTCAGAATGGGGACACAACTTTCGTCCTGATTATCTTAAATTGCCTGATTATCGCCGTGAGTTACAAATCCCATTAGTATTGTTATTAACCGCTACGGCGACGCGCAAAGTTAAGCTGGATATGGCAAAACGGTTTGATATCGCGCCTGAGCACATAGTGCAAACGGGTTTTTATCGACCTAACTTAGATTTGACAGTACTGCCTATCTCCACACAAGAAAAAGATGCTTTGCTGGTTAAGCAAATCGCCTCATTTTCTGGCGCCGGTATTGTGTATGTGACGTTACAGCAAACTGCTGAAACGGTAGCGCGCTTATTAAGCCAACATGGGATTATTGCCAGCGCATACCACGCTGGATTTGAAGATGAAAAGCGTCAACAAATCCAAAATGACTTTATGCAAGATAAGTTACAAGTCGTTGTGGCCACTATCGCCTTTGGCATGGGGATAGATAAGAGTAATATTCGTTTTGTGATCCATTATGATTTACCTAAATCGATAGAGAATTACAGCCAAGAAATAGGTCGAGCAGGGCGCGATGGTCAGTTATCTCACTGCGTAACTTTAGCCAATCTTGATGGATTAAATACCGTTGAAAATTTTGTCTATGGAGATACTCCAGAGCGGGATGGTATCGCACAAGTAGTTGACACGATTAAACTTGAACAGCATTTAGGTCAATGGGAATGCCAGTTAAATGGCCTCTCCACTGCGAGTAATATTCGCCAGTTGCCCTTGAAAACTTTGCTCGTTCAGTTAGAAATATTAGGCGTAGTAAAGCCGTTGTTTGCTTACTACGCTGATGTAAACTATAAATTTCTAGCAGATAAGCAAGCCATCTTGGAGCGATTTAATCCAGAGCGGCAGGCATTTTTGTCGCAGATTTTTAATCATACACAAATGAAAAAAATATGGGGCGCATTGGATTTTGATGCTCTATACAGTGCCACTGGCCATGAGCGTAGCCGCGTGTTAGCAGCACTGGAATATTTAGCAGAACAGCAGTTAATTGAGTTAGAAACTAAGCGTATAACAGATGTGTATCAGGTAGATGCGAACGCATTGGCGCAAGCGGATTTGGTTGATGTGCTTTATCATTATTTTAACGATAAAGAACAGAAAGAAATTGCACGAATAGCACAATTAGTGCGCTTTTTTGAACTTGAAACATGTTTAAGCCATAATTTATCGCGTTATTTTGATGATAATCAGGCACCCACCTTGTGTGGTCATTGTAGTGTTTGTCGTGGAAATATTGCTCAGTTACGCTATTCAACAGAGCCCGTTTGGCCCACTGAACAGCAAATACTCGCTGATTTGATTGCGTTAAAAACGCATTTAATCGCCAAGGGTATTAATGCTATATCCCTTGATACCTACTGTCGTTATCTTGCTGGTATGGCGGTTCCCTTGGTCAGTCGCTTTCAAGTGCGCAAGTTAAGTGGCTTCGGTCGCTGTGAAAAATTGAGATATGCTGAAATTAAACAGAAAGTTGCGTCGCAGTTGTCGCAACTAGATGAGAAAAGAGTTGATCATGAATAAGGCCGTAAAAAAGATGTTAGCTACCCATGAGCATTTGGTTCACTCTGAAGGTGTGACTGTGGTTTCTCACATGCAAAGAGAAAAAGCTGACTGGATACAACATACCGTGATGATTGAAGATTGTGATGTGCCGTTTAAATTTCGCCGCGTCAAAAAGTATAAAAATTTGCAAGGGCAAAAAATCAACGTTATTTATTATCCAGAAACAGAGACTGTTGCTGGCTTTGAAATAGAGATTATGCAAGTTGTTAGAATTAAAAGATTTTGATTAATGTGCTTCGAGCCTTTGCTCGTGATGATTAGCAAAGACTCGAAGCGCATTGGAACTATTTTTACTTAGAATATTGATATGTTGAGTCTACTTTCCAGGTTCTAACGCGTATTTCTGTTCCCTCAGGAAGATAAAAAACTTTAGGTAAGCGGTTGTCATAGCGCAGTATAAGTTCGTCTGGGATTTGGATAAAAGCACTTTGTTTTGCTGTATCAGAACAAGCCATCATAGTGCTTGGACCTGCCGATATTTCATCTACTTGATAATAGTTATAGCCCCAGCCTTCGACTGTGCGCTCTTTTAACTCGCCATTTAATCGATGTTTATTACAATCAACCATTTTCGTCTGACCAATTTGAATTTCGATCATATAGTCATCTTCATTTTCTAGCTTAGGCAATGTCAAAATGTGTTGCACTATCCCTGCCGAAGGCGCGGGAAACATCTTAGTCACTTCCTGTGGGCTGTAATCTGTTTGGCCAAAACGTTGAATGCTGATCATGGGGGTATCGAGTCCTATTAACTGGGGTGAGCTCATTGCCATGGCGTTAAATGAGCTAATGGAAAGTGCTAATGACAGGGCTGCAGCACTTAATAACGTATTCAATTTCATCATGTTTCTCCTAATCTAACTCGCTTTTATCGGCAACGTTGCCGATGTGTTGTCCCTATGAAGTGGTCAACTAAATTTGGCCACGGCTTTAGAATCTTCCCAAAATCTTCGCTCTGATTCATTTGGGCTTAATCCTGCATTGTAATG
>NZ_JAKILU010000005.1 GCF_023283485.1 Shewanella glacialipiscicola | reverse complement strand
TTATAGTTCATATCGGTCACCTCGAGTCAGATTTTGTGCACCTAAATCATGGCACATTGCGATGCCGAGGCCGAGGTGACCATCTCAGCAGACACATTTCTTTCTGAGCTATTTACAAGAAAAATATAGGTGTCTTTGAGTATTCCAAGCTTTCGCGGCGGTTCAATAAGTCTAATCACATAGCTTAATCACATAAGAAGAAGGATGCATCGATGAACGATGAGCAATACGAGAAGGGGCTTGAGGTGCGTCGTGCTGTGATGGGCGATAGCTATGTAGATAAGGCGCTCAGTAGTGCGACGGATTTTACGCAACCGCTGCAAGATTTAGTCACGGCCAATTGCTGGGGTGAGGTTTGGGTGCGTGATGTCATTTCAAGGCAAACGCGCAGCTTGATTACCATTGCGACGCTGGCAGCATTAAAGGCGCCGACTGAGTTAAAGGGCCATGTGCGGGGGGCGCTAAAAAATGGCTGCTCGGTTGAAGAAATTCAAGAAGTCTTACTGCATTGCACCGTTTACTGCGGTATGCCCGCGGGGATTGAAGCTTTTAGAACGGCAAAAGAGGCGATTGAGGAGTGGCAGGCGCAAAACAGTTAGTTCACTTGGTATTGATCATTTTGAGCGTCAATGGCTGTGGGGTTTTGTTGCTGTGAGGTTTAGTTACTTTGCGGTTTAGTGGTTTTAACATTCGCTAGGGGAGCTGAGTTACGCGTATTCCCCTAGCGCATGATGGCGACAGACTTCAAAAGTTGGCGCTTATTGTTGCAGTTTGGCTTTTGCGGCTTCTACTTTTGAGAAATCCAAACCGAGTTCGAGTACGGCTTCTTTAATCAAAGTTGGTTTCTGCATCACTAACCCCAGCAGTTGTTGTAATTTTTCGGCTGGGATACCTAATTGACCGAGCGTGCCCATCGCCATTAATGGATTTTCGGTTAATGTTTGAAATAGCTCGTGAATTTTAGCGTCGCTGACGTTATGTTCTTTTAAGATGGCAATAATGGGGTTCATTACAATACCTTGTTGATATGAAAGTTAAATAGGGGCTGATTTTATCACAGTTCTGTCAGAGTGGTTGCCTCATACCAGCTTGACCATTGCATTATACAGCCCCTTATCTATGCCATTCAGCGCATTAGATTTTATTTTCAATAAGCTTTACTCTGATGACTTATCCCTTATTAATCTACTGATAAAAGCTTGAGCTATTTTCGTGCGAAGTGATTGTGTTACTTAACAGGATTGCTTTGTGCAATTACGTTATGCCGCTTTTATCATCCCCTTAAAAATAGAAGGAACTGTGGCTATGCTTGATGTTGTCGCGAACCAAGACAAAAGTATTGTGGTTAAACAGTTGCGATACGGGCGTGACAATGAGGTGCTAGTCGTCGATGAATGGCAACTGCACCCTGCAGAGCACTGGGCGATTTTTGCGACTGATAGTTACAGTGGTTCTTTGCTTGGGCGGATATTAACCGGTGATATTCAACCCGATGAAGGGATGATTACTGGCCTGCCGCAACGTATCGGTTGGGTGTCACTTGGGCAGCAGCAAGCGTTGCTGGAGCGCGAGTTAGAAAAAGACGAGTTAGATTACGGCTCAAGTGTTGAATCCTTAGTGCTTGAATGCTGCCAAGACGCTAGCCAACTCCCGGTGTTATTAAAAAAAGTTGGGCTTGAACATTTGCGTTTGCGTGGTTTTCAGCAGTTATCAACTGGCGAGACGCGCCGAGTTATGCTGGCGCGCGCGCTGGCAATGTTACCGCAATTGCTGATCTTAGATGACCCTTACGCAGGGCTTGATACTGAGCATCAAACGAGTTTATCTAAGCTGCTGAGTGAGGTAGCTGAGCATACTCAGTTGCTGATCATCACCTCACGCCAAGAAGAATTGCCGCCCTGCATAAGCCATGTGGCGCTGTTTAATGGCGAGATGCTCAAATCGGGGCAGAGTGTGCATAAACTCAGCCCACCTATGTTAATTGAGCAATGGCACAATCATCCGGTGATGGCGCAGCTTAATGCGTTATCGGCGCAGCTTAATGCGTTATCGGCGCAGCGCAGTGATGAACTCTTGGCCTTGATGGAGCGGCAACGGCATAACGCCGAGGCGTTTTCCCCACTGGTGGAGATTAAAAATGGCAAAGTGGAATATGTCAGTGGGCTGATTTTTAGTGGGGTGAATTGGCGTATCGAAGCGGGGCAGCATTGGCAAGTTCGCGGTCCAAATGGTTGCGGAAAAAGCACTTTGCTAGGGCTGATTTTAGGCGACCATCCCCAATGCTATAGCAACGACATTACGCTTTTTGGTCGACCTCGAGGAAGTGGCGAGAGTATTTGGCAGATTAAACAACGGATTGGTATAGTGTCATCGGCGCTGCACTTGCAATATCGCGTTAGCTGTTCGGCACTAGATGTGCTGCTTTCAGGCTTTTTTGACTCGATTGGTTTGTACCATAAACCCACTAAACCTCAGTTAGATTTGGCCAAGGAATGGCTAACCATTTTGCATATGAGCGGGCTTGCGAGCACTAGCTTTAGGAAGCTCGATTATGGTCTGCAGCGGTTATTGCTGATAGGTCGCGCCTTGATTAAACAGCCATTATTGCTGATTTTAGATGAGCCGTATCAAGGCTTAGATTTTATCAATCGCACCTTAGTGATGCGGGCGCTGGAGATGATTGCCGAGCATCATCTAAGTCAGCTGTTGTACGTGTCGCACCATAGGGAAGATGCGTTGCCTGCTATTCATCATTTCGTGGATTTTATTAAGCAGGGCGACGGTTATTCGGTGCAGGTGAGTGATTACGAGTCTGAGGATTTAACCCGTTTTAATCAGTAAACGTCATCAATCACAGCAGGTTAACGGCTGCTTACTTGTTTGCAGAGTTTGTCAGTATCCCTCGGCACCCCAATGCAGGTTAAGATTGGCCTTACTGGGTGCTTGCCATTGAGTGTGTTAGTCACACTCAATGGCAATATACCTGTGGTGCGAAAGATTTTCATATTCCAGTGAAAACTGAGATGCACCATATATCGATAATGATGGTATCTCCCTAGTGTTCAATCCCCCATTCGCCAGACAGTAGTTCTGTTAATTAGTCATGCTTGATATAGGTAACTGTGAGCCGTCTTACAGTTTTTAATGTCGTTGGCGCGAATAATAGTTTTTGGCCTAGGCCAGAAACTCGTGGCAGTTTTATGGTTCATTCACTGAACTTATTCTCAAGTCAGTTATCAGGCTTGAGAATCCAGAGCTATGGACTCCCTTAGCTAGATGAGCCCGAGTGTCGTGCGCTGTAAACAAGAAGTGCACCAAGATCTAAAAGACGATTTAAAAACATGTAAGACGACTTAAAGATAAAAACATTTATGCCAAGACCTAAAAAATGCCGCCAATTATCAAGCTGTGTACCCTGTAGTCTATTTAAGCCTAATGGGATCCCCGCGATTGAATTAACCCATATTCAATTAGAGGCCGATGAGTTTGAAGCCCTCGACCTAGGGGATGTTAAAAGATTAAGCCAACTTGAAGCCGCAGCCTTAATGGGGATTTCTCGGCAAACCTTTGGTTACCTGCTCGCCAATGCCCGTAAAAAAGTGGCGACGGCGATTACTCAAGGTCAAGCTTTGAGGCTGCCAACCCAAACAGATAAGGATTTATTATGATTATTGCCATGCCAATGAGCCGTGAGCGGCTCGCCAGTCACTTTACTAAAGCCCTACAAATTGGTTTTTATAACGAACAGTCTCAGCTGATTAAACTGCTTGATAACCCAGCGCTTGAGGGGGACTGTAGTGCCAAAAAAGTCATGCTTGAGCTGATTATTCAACAGGGTACCGATATTGTGATTGCACAGAATATCGGTGAGCGGATGTTAGGAAAGTTATTGGCTGCGGGGATCAGTGTGAGTAAAGGGAGTGCGAGTCAAACAGTGGCGGCTTTACTGGCGCAAACAGCGGATCTTAACCTTAGGTTGACGGATGCATCCCAAGGCCGAGCATCACTAAAGCATGCCGCCAAGGGAGGATGTTGTCACTCTACAGGAGACGGTTGTGGTTGCGGTAGTAAAGCTAGCCCATCACGCCTTATAGAAGCACCAGTAGCACAGGTAAAGTTCGACAAGTCAGTGCATTACGCCGGTTTTAGACCGTTGGTAAACAAATAATATTACCGTTTAATTTGGATTATTCCGTCACGATTAAACCATAGGGGCGGGCAAGCGCCTCTTTAATATCCGCTAACGAAAAAACCTTAGAAAACCGTCCAAAGGTTTTGCCATAAAACACACATTCCACCACAGGTAGGGTAAATACATTGTGGCTCGCTGCTATCTCTGCTTGGGTTTGGCAATCAATATAGGCCATCTGCATCAGCGGGAACTCTTGCGCTAACAGCTCAGCAATTCTCGGTTTGAGCGTTTGGCACACGCCGCAATGTGGTGCGCCAAATAACAGCAACATAGCAGCATGCTGAGTCAATAAAGATTCAAGCATTTCAGCTGAGTCAATATGTTGGATTAAATCTGTGTGCATGTGATGCCATTTTTAAATTGCGATGGGTATGAATTTATGGGTCTAGTTTGCGTGTTTTTAGGGTTAAAGCCAGCCCATTTTTATCTCTATTTATTAATTTAATACGCTAAAGAAACGTGATATATCGACGGACATTTTGTCCTTCAATGAATAAAAACGTGCGATATCGCACAAAGAAAGCTAACTCTCCTGTCTTTTGTTGGTTTTTTGTTCGCTAGAGTTTGAGCAAGATCTGTTTTTTATATGCCATTAGCGGGTTAAATCGGCACCATCGATTATCAGCATAAGGATATAAAGGATGAAACTGGTCTTCTGGTTATTTCCACTTTGTGGTTTATCAAGTGCCGTTATTGCCGAAACAGCTACGGATAATATTGAACGACTTGAGGTTCATGGCAGACAAATTAATACCTTAGGCCATAGTACATCCGCATCGGAGGGAATTGTTGGTGCGGCGGAAATTGCCAGCCGTCCTTTATTACGTACTGGAGAAATTTTAGAATTTGTTCCAGGAATGATAGTGACTCAGCACAGTGGTTCGGGTAAGGCGAATCAGTATTTCTTACGCGGCTTTAACTTGGATCATGGTACCGATTTCAATACCCAAGTTGACGGTATGCCGGTCAATATGCGTACCCATGGACATGGCCAAGGTTACACCGATCTTAACTTTGTAATCCCAGAACTTTTGGGTGAGATCCGCTATGCCAAAGGCTCTTATTATCCAGAAGTGGCCGATTTTTCAGCGGCGGGTGCGGCTCAATTAATGCTGGCCGATGAGTTGCCTGCTAATCAAGTCGGCGTCACCTTCGGTGAATATGGCTACCAGCGACTCGTGGCGACTCAGGAGTTGAATACTGACATGGGGCGTTTTATTTGGGGTGGTGAGGCACAAACCTATGATGGCCCGTGGACGGATATTGATGAGGATGTGAGTAAGATCAGTGTCGTCGGGCGTTATTTAACTCGGCTCGGTGAGGGTGACTTAAGCGTCACTATGATGGCCTACGACAACAGCTGGAATTCGGCGGATCAGATCCCCTCCCGTGCGGTGGATTCTGGATTAATTGATTTTTACGGATCTTTAGATAAAGACGTCGGCGGTGAATCTAACCGTTATAGCGTTTCAGCTAATTACGATGCGGGTGATTGGCAGGGAAATGTCTACGCCATTCGCTCGACTATGAATTTATTCTCTAATTTTACCTATTTCTTAAACGATCCCATCAATGGTGATGAGTTTGAACAAGTCGATGAACGCACGATTTGGGGCGGCGATCTTAAGCGTGATTGGCAGACTTCACTTGGTGGCACTCAACTGAATTACAGTGTGGGCGGCGATGTGCGTTATGACGATATTGGCGCAGTGGGTTTGTATAACACTCAGGCGCGACAACGGCTGAATACGGTAAGGCTTGATGAAGTGCAAGAGTTGTCGAGTGGCATCTTTGGTAAAGTTGAGTGGCTGCCAGCTGAACAATGGCGTTTTAATCTTGGGCTACGTTACGATTATTTTGATGTGCAGGTCGACAGTGATGATCCGCTTAACAGTGGCGATTCGTCCGATGGTATGTTCAGCCTCAAAGCGGGAGCGTCTTATTTATGGAGCGATCATCTTGAGTTGTATGTGAATGCTGGCCAAGGATTACATTCTAATGATGCCCGTGGCGCGACCATCAATGTAGATCCTGTGACTGGCGAGGATACCGATAAAGTTGACTTATTAGTACGTTCCAATGGGGGCGAATTTGGGGTTAAGTATTACGATCGAGACTTTATCAACTTTTCAGCGGCATTGTGGTATCTGCAATTAGATTCAGAGTTGATGTTTGTTGGCGATGCTGGGAATACAGAGTCTAGTCGAGCGTCAGAGCGCTATGGTGCTGAGTTAACTGCTTATTATTGGCTTAACGACCAACTGAGTATTGATATGGAACTGGCGTGGACTGAAGCTCGCTTCACCGAGAATCAGTTTGAAGAAGGAAAGTATATTGATGGTGCGGTTCCCTTTGTGGGTAGTGCAGGGATAACCTACCGACCCGATAATGAAGGCATATATTCCAGTATCCGTGTACGACATTTGGGTGAGCGAGTACTCGATAGTTTTAATGAGCACAAAGCCGATGCCACCACATTAGTTAACCTCGCGTTAGGATACGAGTTCCGCCGCTTCGATACTAAGCTTGAACTGCTGAACGTGTTTGATAGTAAAGATCACGACATTGATTATTTTTACTCTTCACGCTTACCCGGTGAAGCTGCAGAAGGTGTTGAAGATTTACACTATCATCCCGTTGAGCCACGTATGGTGAGAGTGAGCGTCAGTTATCGTTTTTAAGCCTATTCTTGATGATTCGGTAGATGATGATAAGGCCGTCAAAGTACGGCCTTTTTTAATGTGTGCGGCATCATTTTTATTCACCGCGACCAAGATTTTTTAGCCCGCTGGTGCAATAATTTACTATTCTGGTGTTTGCTATGGCGGCTAGAATAGCGCTTACCATTGTTGCTGGCCGCCTTGTTAACCGATGACCTGTGTAATCCCCGTTGAAAATATTAATTATTGGCGTCACCCTAGCTTGGCAGGCATAGAACTGAGTCAGGCAAAATTCACTCATTTTAGTTTTGATAAACATGTGCATCTGGATTACCACTTAGGCGTAGTTACTCAAGGCGCTCAGCAGTTTGTGAATAAGGGCTGCAGCTATCAACTTGGACAACAGAGTCTCTCGACTCTCAATCCTGATGAAACCCATGATGGTCAAAGCTGCTATGCAGAGGGATATTGCGTTAACGTGATGTCTATTCCGGTGGCATATATGAATGAAATCAGCCAAGAGTTAGGCATTAAAGAGCATTTTTTCTCCGCGCCTATGGTTGAGGATGCTCGCTTATATCACTATTTTACCCAATTACATGAGCAACTGATTCAAGGTCAATTCTCTGAACTGGCTAGCGAGTCCCATCTACTCTATTTTTTACATTTGTTACTCCAGCGACATCCCGCTCAAGCGATAAAATTAAGTCCCCAGCAAGGTTTATCGCCATTACAGCTGAATGTAATTAAACAGCGTATTCACGATGAACCTTGGCAGAATACCCAGCTTGCGACACTTGCCACTGAAGTTAATTTAAGTAAATTTCAGTTTTTACGTCAGTTTAAACAAGCCACTGGCATGACACCTCATGCTTATTTAAAACGAGTGAGGTTAGAGCTGGCGAAAAAGTCCCTTAGCCGTGGCGTGCTAGTGGCCGATGTAGCGCAGCAGTTGGGCTTTTTCGATCAGAGCCATCTTAATAAAGCTTTTAAACATGCCTTTTTACTTTCGCCAGTGCAGTTTCAGCGTCGCATGCTCTAACTCCATCTGTATTTTTAGTATCGATTAGTTATGTAATTGATGACAATTCAGCTCTCAATTAAATGGCAATACTGGTCTTTCAATAGTTTCATTAACCGCATTAGTTCGGAGTCGTATTACCCATGGATTTATCTTTATTACTGACCTTGGGCGTCATTCATACCGTCGCTTTGATTAGCCCGGGGCCCGATTTCGCCATTATGGTCAAAATAGCCACCCAGCAACACAGAAATACCGCATTGGCCGCCGCCGCAGGAATTTCGGTGGCGATTTTGGCCCATACAATTTTAAGTCTAACAGGCGTGAGCTTAGTGATTAAAAGCTCGTATATTTTATACTTAGTGGTGCAAATTGCGGGCGCTTCTTACTTAGCGTGGATGGGGTTTTCTGCTCTGCGTTCTGGCATGGCGATATGGCGTAAACCCCTTGCCAGTGTTGATGATGAAGCGAATGACAATGTACAAGACACGAGCGCGGATAGCGTGTCCAAAATATGTGTGATACCTATGTCGCAACGACAAGGTTTTTTAACGGGGCTGTATACCAATTTATTAAATCCCAAAGCACTGGTGTTTTTTTTAACGCTATTTTCAGCACTCATTACGCCCGATGTTACCGCGAGCACTAAGTTGGTATCCGCTGTATTGTTATTTGTACTGTCATTGGCTTGGTTTGGGCTGCTTGCCGTTATGTTGTCAAAGGCGCAGGTGCAATTGAAATTACAACGGCTGACGCCGATCATTGACGTGGTGATTGGCGTGATTTTTATGTCCGTTGCTGTTGCGATTGTGACCAATCTTGTGCTGACGGCTTAAGTGTCGATGGCGTCAGTTTACATTTAAGCCATTTATCTTCAGTTTCATTTATCCTCTCGGATTTTTAATGGCTTAAGTTTTTGATAAGAATTCATCTTTATTCTGAGCTGAGATTTTGGCGATGGGATAGATGAGTGCATAACACAACACAACATAATGTCAGCGTGACATTTTTTAGTTTTGCTAAAGGGCATTTACTGCTGCCACTGTGCTTTTTTGCCGCCATTATTTTTGTACTTGAATGGACACATATGGATATGAGGTTAGCCAGCGAGCTATTTCATTGGCAAGGTGGTGTAAACTCTTGGCCCTTAAGGGGACATTGGCTCACGGAAGATGTGCTACACGTTGCAGGGCACCATTTTGTTATTTTACTGGCGGTGTGTGTTGTTATCGCTATTGCCATGAGTTTTCGCAATGACACCGTTAAACCGTACCGGAAAGGGCTGATTTTTCTTTTCTGTAGTGTGTTAGCCAGCGTGCTATTAGTGCGAATAGGTAAAAGCGTGACCCATATGACCTGCCCGTGGGATGTCGTCGAGTTTGGCGGCAGCATGCTGCACTCATCGTTATTTGCGCGTTTACCTGAGGGTGCCGAGTTTGGTCAATGCTTCCCTGGCGGCCATACCAGTGGTGGCTTTGCGTGGGTCGCTTTATTTTATGTATTTAAGGAGTATCGTCCAGATGTAGCCAAATTTGGATTAGCGTTTGGCATTATGTTAGGACTGGCTTTTGGTATTGCTCAAGAGTTGCGGGGCGCGCACTTTTTAACTCATGATCTTTGGAGTTTAGCGATTGCGTGGACCTCCTCTAGCTTGCTTTATTATGCTTTTTTTCTACGGCCTCAGGCGTCGAAGTTGCCGAGTATGGTCGGAAATATATCATTCATTAAATCAGCCCATAATAGAACGGCTTAAATAGCGGCTAATGGCAGCATGACTCAACACTGATCCCTATTGGCCTCAGTGTTTTTTTATCGCTTAATATCTAAATTCAAAGCGCATATCGGGTCTACGCAGGCGGTATCCCTCATCTAACAGTTGGTTTTTTTCATTGAGTAGGCTGTTTTTTTGTTTCAATAAGCTCGCTTTATCAGTGAGATTATTGAGCTTGCCATCAATACTGCTGATTTCTCTATCAATGGAATTTAAGCGTTCGACAATATCCGCCATACGTTTGTTAATTTGATATTGTTGATGCCCTTGATTGTAACGTTCAACAAATTCGTTACTACTACAAACGCCATAATAACTTTGTCCTGCCAATCCAATACGGTAGCCATTTTCAGGTTGGCAATAATTGGCCAATCCTTGTAAATATCCCTGCTTCCACTGCGCCGTATCGACATTGAGATTAAATTCGCGGCAATCTTTTTGATATTGATTGAGTTGCTCTGTACTCGTCCCTCGATTACCATCGGCGAGCCCAAGTGAAAACCAATCACTATGAGTACATTCTTCAATGGATAAGCTACTACATTGCGTCATACATAAGACTGAAAAGGCGAGGAAGATGCTGCTATGACGCATTGGAAAGCTCTCTGTATATTGTGACGTTTAGGATAAAGGCTGCAACTCAAGAGATCTAGTGTTATCGACCACAATTGATGCCGTTATGACTTAGGTGTTTTCGGTATTGTCTTTTAAATAATATATCTGGTTAAGCCTTTATTTCTACGTGCTTAATTTTAATACTGGCTCCGTAGTAGCTGCAACAAACCGATTTAAGTTATCTTAGTGCTCAATGTTGGTAGCCGAGAATAGTAGTAGTTATTTTGAGTCTTATTTTATTGCGGTAAACAAAAAACGCTTTTTTAGTTTAAGTTTGAGTTAAAACGGCTTTCTTTGCCAAAGTCTTGGGCAAATCTGGTATTGTGTTTAAGACGCAAGTGCTTTAGTTTTTTACTTTTAATTCGTATATTAACCCTGAACAATATTCATCAAACTTCCGCTGGAGACCGCTTTTGTATGAAGATTTGCCCGCAGTATTCCATATCATGCCTAAGTAAGGTATAAGGGCGCTATGAAAACTCCGAAACGAATACAACCCCTGGTTGATGAAGGACTGGTCGATGAGGTCATTAGCCAGTTAATGAGCGGTAAAGAAGCGACTGTGTACGTTGTACGCAGTGGTGATGATATCCGCTGTGCCAAAGTTTATAAAGAAGCTGACAAACGTAGTTTTAAGCAAGCTGTGTTATATCAAGAAGGCCGAAAAGTGCGTAATAGTCGTCGCGCGCGCGCGATGGAAAAAGGCTCTAAATTTGGCCGTGATCAACAGGAAGAAGCTTGGCAAAATGCCGAGGTCGATGCGTTATATCGTTTAGCGAATGCAGGCGTTCGTGTGCCTACACCCTATGGGTGTTTTGATGGTGTATTGCTAATGGAGTTAGTCACCGATGCTGATGGCCATGTCGCTCCTAGATTGAACGATGTCAGCATGTCGGCAGAAAAAGCGCTACGCGATCATGCATTAGTGATGGAATACGTTAAGTATATGCTGTGCGAAGGCTTGGTACACGGTGACTTATCTGAGTTTAACGTATTAGTGGATAGTGAAGGGCCAGTCATTATTGACTTACCTCAGGCGGTTGATGCTGCTGCTAATAACCATGCCAAATGGATGTTAGCGCGCGATGTAAATAACATGACCCAGTATTATGGCCTGTATGCGCCTGAGCTATTAAAAACCCAATACGCTAAAGAGATTTGGGCTTTGTTTGAGGCGGGTGAATTAAAACCTGATACCCCATTAACGGGCGAATTTACTGAAGTGTTAGTTGAAGCTGATGTGAGTGCGGTACTCGAAGAAATCCAAGCGGCCTTTGAAGAAGCGCAAGAACGTAAACAGCGTATTCAAGAGGCTAATGAAGAAGATTATTAACCACTCGTTGTTAATAAAAAATTTGGTATAAAAATGACGCTCAGAGTAGCGTCTTTTTTATACCAAAAATTCAGTTTAGATTTGGGTTTATCTGCGTGTGTGTCGCTAATCTTCATGGATAACAACAAAGGAGCGATATGCACTCTTTTGGTGCCATTGTATTGGTATGATTTGGAAAGATAAAAGCTTGATGAAGTAAGAAGTCTGTACTTTTGCTGACTAAATAGATAATTAACAGAATTGAATGTCGATAAAAGATGGCCTTAGTTACAATTGCTTATATACTGCCAGCCTTATGGCAATCCATTCGATTATTGAGTTAGTGAATGGAAGTGATATTTCTAGCTTTTTTTGAGCAGGATTCACAGTTATCAATTATATATAGAGGTTTTTTAATGATGAAGTGTTTTCAGGCAACGCAATTTAAGCCGTCCTTGTTAGCCATAGTGGTAATGACTACCACATTAGTTGCATCGGGTTGTACCACAATTAATCCCTATTCAAATGAAGAACAAACAGCCAAAGCAACCACAGGATCATTAATTGGTGCTGTTGCAGGTGCGGCTATTGGTGTTGCCTCTTCGAGTAAGAGCGACCGCGGTAAAGGCGCATTAATTGGCGCAGCATCTGGCGCCGCAGTGGGTGGTGGTATTGGTTACTACATGGACGTGCAAGAAACTAAATTGCGCCAACAATTAGCCTCAACGGGTGTGAGTGTGACTCGCAGTGGCGATAACATTATTTTGAACATGCCTAATGAAGTGACCTTTGGTGTTGATCAAACTGAATTAAGTGATGGCGCTAAACGAGTACTCAATTCGGTAGCGTTAGTGGCGAAAGAATACAGTAAGACGCAACTGAATATCTTAGGTTATACCGACAGCAGTGGCTCAGACTCTTACAATTTACGTTTATCACAAGTGCGTGCGAGTGAAGTCGGTAACTACTTGATGAGTAAGGGTGTTGCCTCATCTCGTGTTAGATCTCAAGGTATGGGTGAAGCCAGCCCAATAGCATCGAATGCGAATGCGAACGGCCGCGCGCAAAACCGTCGTGTTGAGATCGTATTAATCCCAACGGGCTAATAGTTTGATTTAACAATGATGTATATTATTAAAAGTCGCCTAAGGGCGACTTTTTTGTCGATATTAATTTGTTTTTTGTGTGGTGATGCATAGCTTACGCTGAGACATTTTGTCCTCTGCAATATGCTGTTTGAGTGATTAACGCCGCAATTACATCACAGCTATTTGCCTTGGGGGCCGTTCTGCTTGATCCCTTTATCTATTTCACGTTCTGTATGGGGATAAGTAACAAGTATGACTTTTACCGCCTAGAGGAAATATCAGTATGATAAGCAAAAATATGTTGGCAGCGTTAAGTTTAAGCCCTGTAATTATGGCTGCTGCAGTGCAAGGAGCGCCGATGAAGGCTGAAACGATAGTGCAGATCCCGCCGATTGAACTGCGTGCTGCAGGCAGCTTGAAGACGGCGATGAATGAGATTATTGCTGCGTATCAAGCACAGTCGCAAACAAGTGTAGCGGCACAATATGCCCCCTCAGGTTTACTCCTAAAGCGTATCCAAGAAGGCGAGAAGGTTGATATTTTTGCCTCCGCTAACATGAAGCATCCACAGGCTTTGGTCGATGTAGGTCAGGGTAAAGCAGTACAGATGTTTGCACGTAACCAACTTTGTGCCATTGTCCAAGACAATGTTCCAGTCACAAGCACTAATTTACTCGATACCTTATTAGATCCAAAGATTAAAGTTGGGATTTCAACCCCGAAAGCCGATCCTGCTGGTGATTATGCATGGGCCGTATTCGCGAAGGCCGAGGCGGTAAAACCGAATGCTCAACTTGAACTAGAGACAAAAGCATTACAACTGACGGGGGGCCCAGAGAGTGCTAAGCCGCCTAAAGATCGTAATCCGTACGGCTGGGTGATGGAAAATAAGCAAGCGGATATCTTTTTAACCTATTGCACCAATGCGGTATTGGCTAAAAAAGAAGTACCTAGTTTAAAGGTTATCGATTTACCTCAGGAGCTTGCCGTCGGTGCTGACTATGGATTAGTGGTACTGCAAGGCGCAAACAATGCGGCTACGCCGCTAGCTGAGTTTATTTTATCCGCTAAAGGACAAGCGATTTTGACTCATTATGGTTTCCAGCCGCCGGCTAAATAAATGATTTTTAGGTATATAGATTGAGATAAAAACGGCACCTTATCGGTGCCGTTTTTATTGTGTTGGCTTAAATATTAACGCATTAGTGCGTCAAGTAGATTGTTGCTAAACCAAGGAAGGCAAATAAACCCACTATATCGGTTACTGTGGCTAATACCATACCGCCAGCAAGCGCAGGATCGATTTTAAGTCGTTTTAATATCAATGGAATACTTGCGCCAGCAAGCCCCGCAATCGTCATATTAATCAACATGGCGCCGCCAATGAGCCCTGCGAGTGCGATATCATCTTTCCACACGAATACCGCGATAAAAACTAAGATTGACCACATTAAGCCATTAAGAAATCCAATCGATAATTCTTTACCGATAAGCCAGCGTGCGTTGCTCTGGCCTATATGACCTAGTGCAATACCCCGGATCACTAATGCTAAGGTTTGGTTACCAGCAACGCCACCCATACTCGGGACAATCGTCATCAATACAGCGATAGTGGCAAATTGCTCAATAGTGCCTTCAAACATATTGCTGACTGACGAGGCGAGCAAGGCGGCGAACAAATTAATGGAGAGCCAGAGTGAGCGACGTAAGGTGCTTTTAAGCACTGGGCCAAAAGTATCCTCATCATCGTCCATACCTGCCATACCCATCATCGAGTGTTCTGCATCTTCACGGATAACATCGACCACATCATCGATAGTGATACGTCCGAGCAGCTTGCCATCATTATCGACGACAGGCGCGGAGACCCAGTCATTACGTTCGAATTTTTTTGCCACCTCACTGTCAGACATACTGACCGGAATGCTCTCAATATCAGGATCCATAATATTGCGGATTGTTGTGTTTGGCGCGCAGGTGAGTAAATCGGCGAGTCTAACACCGCCAAGAACTTTATCTTTTTTATCAACTACATAAAGTGTATCCGTGGTGTCGGGTAAGTTGCCTCGTTGACGAAGATAACGTAGCACTACATCGATATTGACATCGGGTCTTAAGGTCACAGTATCTGTGTTCATTAAGCTGCCGGCGGTCTCATCGGGATAAGATAAGGCCTGTTCAACCCTATGACGGTTTTGTTCCGTCATTGATTGCAACACTTGTTTATAAACGGCGTCGGGTAGACTACGTAAAACATAGGCAAGGTCATCGGTGTCCATACTTGCGGTTGCTTTTGCTACTCGTTCAGGACTCATGCTGCGGATCAGTGGATCTTTTAGCTCCTCACTCAATTCATCAAGTATGTCGCCTATGTGTTCTTGATCGATCAATTGCCATAGTACTTGTCTAACATCTGGCGGCGATGATTCTAAAATCAGCGCAATATCGGAGGCGGCCATTTTCTGCAGCATGTTACGCACATGCACAAACATACCACTACTTAGTGCTTGGTTTAACTGGTCAAGACTATGTCCGGGGTGATCGTTTTCGGTATTGTCTACGGGCATTTGTCCTCCATTGTGCGGCAACTAGGGTTGAGTGTGTAACAGCTTGAGCTTGGCTTAGTGACGATTTGTTCTTGCATAGAATATGCGGGTTTGCATGAACTAAGGCGCATAAAGAGTGGCTTAAGTTATGGGGCAGCGGCAATGTTCGCTAGTGTAAAGTCCCTTAGCTTGTGCCGTCGAGCGACAAATCTGATGCAGTGTCTAAAAAGTCAGTTTTGACACCAACTGTGGAGTGATTTAGATAAAGTAAAATTAACTGGCTTCGTCAAACTTAGCGTCGATTAAGGCGCAAATGGCATCTAGAGCAGGCTGTGCATCTGGGCCTTCAGCAATCAGTTTAATGGTTTTACCCATACCAGTCTCAAGCATCAATAAGCCGAGCACGCTAGCAGCCGATGCCTGTTTATTGCCTTGGATCAAGGTAATCACCGCATTAAACTCAGATGCCAGTACCACCAATTTAGTGGCGGCACGGGCATGTAATCCGAGTTTATTGCAGATGGTTATCTCACGCTCAAGCTTTGGCATTATTCAGCTCTCGATGGCGCGCATAAACCTGGTGTTTACTATTGCTAAAGCGTTTAGCTAATTGCTCTGCAACGTAAACCGATCGGTGCTGTCCGCCAGTACAACCAATGGCCACAGTCAAGTAGCTGCGGTTGTTACGCTCAAGGTGTGGCAGCCAAGTTTCGAGTAAATTCTCGATTTGCCAGATGAGTTTATTAACCAGTGGTTGACGATTCAAAAATTCAGCCACGGGTTCATCTAAGCCTGTTAGTGGGCGCAGCGCTAATTCCCAATGAGGGTTAGGTAAGAAGCGCACATCAAACATAAAGTCTGCTTCTGTTGGCATACCATGTTTAAACCCAAAGGATTCAAAGTTAATCACTAATTCTTTATCGACACTGCCAAGCAGGATTTGCCTTACTTGGTCGCTCAAATCATAAATATTCAGATTTGAAGTATCTATGTAGTGATCGACCAGTTGTGACATCGGCTCGAGCAGTTTACCTTCTTGTTTTATTGCTTCTTGCAATGAAACTTGGCTCTTGGATAAAGGATGGAGGCGACGAGTTTCGCTGTAACGCTTGAGCAAAACTTTATCGCTAGAGTTAAGAAAGAAACTCGTTAGTTCTGTGCCTGGTGGCAGACTTTCGAGTTGTTTAGTCAATATTTTATCTTGCTCAGGCAGGTTACGTACGTCGACACTGATGGCGACGAGATCGTTACTGCCTTTAAGCTGATCAAGTAACGCACCGATTAGCGGTAGCGGAAGATTATCAACGCAATAATAGCCGAGATCTTCGAGTACTCTAAGGGCGACGGATTTACCTGAACCTGAGCGGCCTGACACTATGACCAGTTTCATCCCGTGATTACCTGATAGAGTTCTGCTTCATCATGTGTCTTGCGTAATTGTTTCAATATTTGCTTATCACTCAGTTTTTCGGCCATGCAAGACAAGGTGCTTAAGTGCTGCTGACATTGGTCAGCAGGCACCAGTAATGCAAATAAAATATCAACCGGTTGCTTATCAATAGCATCAAATGCAATTGGCTCTTCGCACTTAATCAGTACGGCAATGGGCTTATCTATATCGGCTAATCGACCATGTGGAATGGCGATACCGTTACCTATACCTGTGCTCCCCACCTTTTCGCGCGCCACTAGGCTTTCGAATATCTCTTGAGATGAGAGGGTCGGGTACTGGGCAGCGACTAGGTCGCTGATGAGTTCCAGTACTTTTTTTTTGCTGCCCGGAGTGGCGCAGGTCGTGCACTCCGGCCGCAGTATGCTACAAAGTTCCATTATTAGTGTTTTGTTAACTTCTCTTTGTGTTTAATAACCTGACGATCAAGTTTGTCTATCAGGGCGTCTATAGCTGCATACATATCAGTATGCTCGGCAGTAGCAAATACTTCACCACCGATGAGGTTTATCCTCGCTTCAGCAATTTGTTGTATTTTCTCAACATTGAGCACAACGTGCACATTATTGATCTGTTCGAAATGGCGTTCAAGTTTTGAAAATTTTTCTTCTACATATGCGCGTAACGATTCGGTAATTTCAATATGGTGCCCAACTAGGTGTATGTGCATAGAAACGTCCTCCGATATTCACTGTAGGTTATAAACTCTTACGCTGATTAGAAGGGGGAATAAGCATCGCTTCTCGATATTTCGCAATGGTTCTGCGTGCTACATTTATTCCCTGTGCTGCCAGAAGTTGTGCCATCTTACTGTCACTCAATGGTTTTTTCTGATTCTCTGCTGCAACCAGTTTTTTAATAAAGGCTCTGATTGCCGTTGATGAACACTCACCACCATCATCCGTACCAACATGGCTAGAGAAGAAGTATTTTAGTTCAAAAAGCCCTTTTGGGGTATGCATGTACTTTTGGGTGGTCACTCGCGAGATGGTGGATTCATGCATCTCGACTGCTTCGGCAATATCGTTAAGTACCATAGGTTTCATCGCTTCTTCACCATATTCAAAGAAGCCTTGTTGGTATTGGACAATACAGTTCGCCACTTTCAGCAGGGTATCGTTGCGACTTTCTAAACTTTTAATAAACCATTTAGCCTCTTGTAGATGCCCACGAATAAATTGGCTGTCGGCTTGGTTTTTAGAGCTGCGCGCCATAGAGGCATAATGTTGATTTACATTGATTTTAGGCATGTTATCAGGGTTAAGTTCAACGACCCAGCGGCCATTTTTCTTTGACACTGATACATCGGGAATAACATATTCGTCCTCGTTGGGGGTAATCAATAAACCCGGGCGAGGATTAAGAGTTTGGATGAGCGCTATGCCGTCTCTTAACTCATCTTCTTTGAGCTTAGTCTTACGCATCAATAATCTAAAGTCACGTGCCGCAATGAGATCTAAATGATCTTTAATCAGCATGCGGGCGTTATTAAGATGGGGCGTATCGGGCGCAAAGTGTGACAGTTGGATCAGTAGGCATTCGCTTAAATCTCTGGCGGCAACACCTATTGGGTCGAAATGTTGAATACGTTTAAGCACGGCTTCAACTTCATCAAGTTCGACCTCTGGGTTACCTATAGCTTCCAGTATTTCTTCAGTGCTTTGAGTGAGATAACCTTGATCGTTTATTGCTTCGATAATGGCGGTCGCAATGGCTAAATCGGTTTCAGAAAAGGGGGTGAGATTTTTTTGCCATTCTAAGTGCTCATATAAACCGTCGCTGGTCTCACCTTGAAAGGGCATGTCGTCTTCGCGACTCCCACCTGGACCTGAGTTAGGTGACGCGGTAAATACTTCATCCCAAGTCGTGTCCATGGGAAGATCGTCCGGCATGGATTCTTGAGTTAAAGATTCTGCAGTGTCGACGGTAGAGCTGTCTTTTTCTGGTGGTGGAGCGACGGATTCACTGAAATCGGTATCCGATAGCGTTTGGTTTACAGGGTCTTTAGTTGCGTCGAATTGATCCTCTTCCAGCTCGAGAAGGGGATTAGAATCTAAGGCTTGCTGGATCTCTTGCTGCAGTTCTAATGACGATAGTTGCAACAGGCGAATTGCCTGCTGTAATTGTGGCGTCATGGTTAACTGTTGACCCAGTTTGAGCTGGAGTGACGCTTTCATGTTACCGCAGATCCCTAAGTTATTATTGTTAGATGGGGTCGCTGATTACCCTCTTGAGTCGAGCCGGATGGCGGTATAATTTACGGCCATCAACTCCCTTTGGTTAACTATAGCCTGAATTGTTCACCTAAGTACACAGCCCTAACCTGCTGATTGTCTAAGATCTCTGCCGGAGTTCCTTCTGCGATTAGGTTTCCGTGACTGACAATATAGGCATGCTCACACACATCTAATGTCTCGCGAACATTGTGGTCGGTAATTAGTACACCAAGGCCACGACTTTTAAGCTGCTCAATAATTTTCTTGATGTCGATAACTGAAATCGGATCGACGCCAGCAAAAGGTTCATCAAGTAAAATGAACTTAGGATTAGCCGCTAAAGCCCGTGCAATTTCTACACGACGACGTTCGCCACCCGACAACGACATACCTTGGCTGTCACGTATATGGGTGATATGGAACTCTTCAAGCAGATGTTCTAATTCTTCATCTCTTTGTTCTTTCGTTAATTCTTTGCGAGTTTGTAGTACAGCCATAATGTTGTCATGTACGCTCAGCTTACGAAAGATACTGGCTTCCTGCGGTAAGTAACCAATGCCTTTGCGGGCACGTAAGTGCATAGGGTCGGCGGTTAAATCATCATCATCGATAAAAATATGTCCTTTATCGCTCTTTACCAACCCGACAACCATGTAAAAGGTCGTGGTTTTGCCCGCTCCGTTTGGGCCGAGTAGACCAACAACTTGACCGGTTTTTACCGTCAAACTAACATCTTTAACGACTTGGCGGCTCTTATAACTTTTCGCTAAGTTTTGTGCTCTTAGAGTGATCTGTGTCATTGAGGGTCCTGCTTTTTAACAGGTTTATCAGTTGGCGTATTGGGCTTTACATCATCTTGATAGCTTTCTGGCTGAATAATTGTGATCACGCGATCGTCACCGCTGCCAGTACTTTCGGCAATCAATTTTTGTTGGATAATATTGTAGCGGATCAAATTTCCTCGGACTTGGCTACCCGCCTGATCTAATGAAGCTAACCCTTTGAGGGTGAGAGTACGGCTTGCCATGTCATAACGAATTTCTTTCGCGCTCGCCGATGCTGGGCGGCCATCGTCGAGGATTTGGGTATAAGTTGCTGGATTACCGGTGGCCACTAACGTTTTGCTATTTTCACCTTCAGCAGAAAATGCACGCAGTTCATCTGCAATAATTTTGATTGAGCCTTGAGTGACTTCAACTGGACCAAAGAAGATAATTTGGTTGTTCTTGATATCTGCTGTTTGGCTCACGGCTTTAATTTTGACTTCTTGTTTTAAGTCATCCACTTTCGCGAAGGCGCTCATGCTCATCATTAGCATGAGGCTGGCAAGTAATACGTTATTTTGCTTCATATGTTCCTACTACCTGACTGGTCAATCGCACTTCTTGTGCATTGAGGTCGGCAAAAAGGCCTTGGCCTTGAATATTAAAATCTTTTCCTGTGACGTAAATAGTGCGGTCAGAGGTCATTATCATCGTATTGAGATCGAGTTCCAGATAACTGGTGGACAAGGTTTGAATGGGTTCTTCTGAGCTAATAGCATCAATAATAACATTATTCTCTAATACCACCTTGCCGGTTTCTTTGTTGAGCTTGCCTTCATCAGCCTTGAGTTGCCATTGTGCTTTACCTTGGTCGGGATAGACAAGATAAACAGGTTGAGTAAAGAAAGTTTGATTCGTAGAATCAAAATGTTCCATATGTTTTGCAGTAACACGGCTGTTGACGAATCCTTGTTCATTAAACTCGACGCTGCGTAGATCTTCCACGACAAAATCTGGCGTGTTTTGATCTTTTACCTTATTGTCGGCATCATTGTTATGCTTATTTTGCACTTGCCAATACAGCACCAGTGCAGTACCGAAAAAAGCAATAATCGCCAGCGTCACACGGCTCATATACTCATACCATGGGACGACGTGAACTTATTTTGACTCAGCAGTAACAGATCGGTGAGCTCACGCAATGCCCCATGACCACCATTGAGCGTAGTCACAAAGTGAGCGTGCTGACGGACATAAGGATGACCATCGGCAACACTAACGGCTAAACCCACCACGTTCATGACTGGCAAATCGACCATATCGTCACCAATATAAGCCACCTCATCAGGCGCTACGCCATAAAGCGCGAGTAATTCCTCATAGGGGGCAAATTTATTATCTACACCTTGGTAAATATGGGTAACGCCGAGCGCTGTCATACGATTTTCAACGATTTTAGATTGGCGTCCAGTAATGACCGCAAGATGAAAACCGCTGGTGAGCAGTGAGCGCACGCCATAACCGTCTCGGGTATGAAAAGCTTTTAATTCTTCACCGCTATTACTTAAGTAAATGCGTCCATCAGAAAACACGCCATCGACGTCACAAATCAACAGTTTAATCTTTTGCGCGCGTTGCCACACATCCTCACTGATGGGGCCGTAAAATCCTTGCTGTGGCATTAAATGACTCCTGCTTTAACCATGTCTAACATGTTAAGTGCACCAATAGGATGGCGATCTTTATCAATCACAATCAAACCGTTAATATTTTTCGAATCCATTATTTGCAGTGCTTTAGCCGCCAATATGTTATCCATAATGGTAACGCAGTTACGGGTCATTACATCGGCAATGGGTGTTGTTCGTAGATTCACTTCAGCATCAATGACCCGACGCAAATCACCGTCGGTGAAGATGCCGACAAGCTTGCGCTGATCATCAATAATCGCTGTCATGCCTAAGCCTTTCTTGGAGATTTCGTACAGGGCTTCTGTGATGCAAATATCGTGGTTGACCAGCGGTAAGTCATCACCGCTGTGCATTACATCGTTGACCTTTAACAGTAATTTACGGCCAAGTGCACCACCAGGATGGGACATCGCAAAGTCATCACGGGTAAAGCCTTTGGCCTGTAACAATGCAATCGCGATGGCATCACCCATAACTAAGGTTGCCGTGGTGCTTGACGTGGGTGCCAGTCCTAGTGGGCAAGCTTCTTCAGGTACTCCAATGCACAAATGGACTTTTGATAAGCGCGCCATGTTGGACTCTGGCTTACTTGTTATAGCAATCACAGGTACACCCATACGCTGGATAACGGGCATTAAGGTGAGGATTTCGCTCGACTCACCTGAGTTTGATATGGCTAAAATAACATCATTATCCGCTAATACGCCAAGGTCGCCATGGCTAGCCTCACCGGGATGGACGAAAAATGCTGGCGTACCAGTGCTGGCAAGGGTGGCAGAAATCTTATTACCGATATGGCCTGATTTGCCCATTCCCATCACAATGACTTTACCGGTGCAGTTGAAAATTAACTCGCAAGCTTCTGCAAATTCAACTGAATCTACATATTGATAAAGATTGTCTAGGGCTGACTTTTCAATGTCGATAACTTTGCAGCCCCATTGGCGCAGTTGTGATTTATCTACCATGTCTATCTCTCTTTTTGCATTGTCTTTGTCGCCCCATTTATGGGATTGGAATAGCACAATTTGGTACGCGATAAAGATGATATTTAGTTGGCGTTCTGCCAAGTATTCTTTGTTTTCAGGCTATTTAGCGACTGTTTTATGACGATGATTTATCTCAAAGCGTAAAACAATTGCGGCAGGCTAGGGCGATTGAGCTTATTCGTCAAGTTAAGCGCTATCCGCTACTCATTCAGAATAACGGGTATCGCGATAGTCCGTCTTGAGCAATATCATCGTCTTTGTGCTTTATTTCAATGGATTTATACGACATCACGGCGGGTATTATCCCATTGGATGTTGCTAAATTGACACTTAAGTCGCGGCGTATCCGTATTTAAAATTGGATGAGGAGCGAGCTAAGTGCAAATGAAATAACCAATACAGCCAATTCTGCAACTAGATTTAAAACATTAAGTAACATTTGACCGGTGCAGAGTGAAAACTTAAGGCGCATTTTCGCTGTAAATGAGGCAAATTGAAAGTATCGCAGGCCGATAGTGTCGATTCGGTTGTAGGTTAAAGCGCAATTACGTACAATTTGCGGCTCTTTGTTTGGTCTGTCTCGGAAGATTGGGATTGCCTCTTTGCAAATGTCGGAATCAAGCATGACTCAAAAACAAACGCCGTTGGTTGAGATCCGTAACTTGGGGTTTAGCCGCGGTCAGCGCGTAATATTTGAAGATATTAGCCTGTCCATTCCTCGGGGCAAGGTGACGGCGATTATGGGCCCCAGTGGTATAGGCAAAACGACACTGCTGAAATTAATCGGCGGTCAATTAACGCCAGACCATGGGCAAGTGTTATTCGACGGCCACGATATCCATGGCGTGAGTCGCAATGAGTTATTTCAGTTACGTAAGCGTATGAGCATGCTGTTTCAAAGCGGCGCGCTGTTTACCGATATCAATGTGTTCGATAACGTCGCATTTGCGTTACGTGAACATTCAGGGCTACCAGAGGATATCATTCGCACCATAGTGCTGATGAAACTCGAAGCTGTGGGTTTGCGTGGAGCCGCGCAGATGATGCCAAGCGAATTATCCGGTGGTATGCAGCGCCGAGCCGCATTGGCCAGAGCCATCGCACTGGAACCTGAAATGGTGCTGTACGATGAGCCATTTGCAGGTCAAGACCCAATATCAATGGGCGTATTAGTGAAGCTTATTCGTGAGTTATCCGATGCGCTCAATCTTACCTCTGTTGTGGTATCCCACGATGTGGATGAAGTGCTTGGCATTGCCGATTATGTGTACGTGGTGGCCGGTAAAAAAGTCATCGCCCACGGCACGCCAGAGGAATTAAAGCACGCCGATAATCCACAATTGAAACAGTTTATTCAAGGCGCACCAGACGGCCCTGTGCCATTTCATTATCCGGCTAGGGATTACCAACAAGAATTGTTAGCAAAAGGAGTTGGCAAGTGAAGTTAATTGATAGTATTGCTGACTTGGGCCGTAGTGCCATTGAGTTTGTACTTGGCTTTGGCCGTGCAGGACTAATGTTATGGGGCGCTATTTTTCGCTGGCCACGTGTGCGTAAAGGTTTTCCATTATTAGTACGGCAGATTTATGTGGTCGGCGTGCAATCTATGGTGATCATATTAGTGTCTGGGCTGTTTATCGGCATGGTGCTTGCGCTGCAAGGCTACAATATCTTAGTAGGCTTTGGCACTGAAGAAAGCTTAGGCCCTATGGTCGCGCTCAGTTTGCTGCGTGAGTTAGGGCCAGTCGTGACTGCGTTATTATTTGCCGGACGGGCGGGTTCTGCATTAACCGCTGAAATTGGGTTAATGAAAAGTACTGAACAGCTCTCGAGCTTAGAGATGATGGCTATCGACCCATTAAGGCAGATTATTGCACCGCGCTTTTGGGCTGGGGTTATTAGTATGCCATTGCTGACATTGATGTTTACCGCTGTCGGTATTTACGGTGGTCACATTGTTGGCGTGGAATGGAAGGGCATCGATAGTGGGGCATTTTGGTCGATTCTGCAGGCGTCGGTCGAATGGCGTCAGGACATAGTTAACTGCTTGATCAAGAGTGGTGTGTTTGCCGTAGTGGTGACTTGGATTGCGTTATATCGCGGTTATCAAGTGATCCCTAATCCGGAAGGCATCAGCCGAGCAACGACGCAGACGGTAGTTCAGTCGAGCCTTGCTGTATTGGCATTGGATTTTTTACTGACAGCCCTGATGTTTGGCCGCTAATAAATTATCGCGGATTTCGACACAGGATTTGATGGATTAACAGAGTGGTAGCTAAGCATGTTGACACGGAAAATTGAATTATTAGTGGGTGTGTTTCTTTTAACCGGACTGGCCGCTTTTTTGGTCTTAGTCTTTAATGTCGCCAATATTGAAGTTAAAAGCAGTGACAGCACCTATACCATAAAAGCCAATTTCACCAATATTGGTGGCTTAAAGGTACGTTCGCCCGTCAAGGTCGGTGGTGTGGTGGTTGGTCGAGTCAGTAGTATTGATTTAGATCCGGTTAAGTTAGTCGCTGTCGTCACAGTAGTGATGGATAAGCGTTACGATAAATTCCCAGAAACCAGTAGTTTAGCTATTTTAACTTCGGGTTTGTTGGGTGAGCAATTCTTAGGGTTAACACCCGGTTTTGTTGATGATGATGTCAGTATGCTAAAAGATGGCGATAAAATTGACGACACTCGTTCAGCATTGGTATTGGAAGAGCTGATTGGTCAGTTCTTATATAGTATGGGTTCGAAGGATAAATAGGGGTTACCGCTATGTTTAACATCTTATCTCGCTTTTTATTGCCGTTAGTGATGGTTTTAGGGACAACAAATGCTATCGCCGCTGATGTGGCTGTGGACACCAAAGATCCCTATGCCATGGTAAAAGCCGTTGCAAATAAAACCTTTGATCGTTTTCATAAAGATAAAGCGCTTATCGATGCCGACTCTGATCATTTAAAGGTTATTGTTCGTGAAGAATTAATGCCTTATATCGATTATAAATATGCTTCTTACAAGGTATTAGGCCAATATCTTAAGGATTCAACCGAAGATCAACGCAATCGTTTCGTTGATGCTTTTGAAGGTTATTTAGTCTCTACCTATGCCCAAGCTTTTACTGAATACACCAATCAAAAAGTGGAGTTTTCACCGGGGATAGATTTCAGCCAAGAGAAAATAGTCGATGTAAATGTACAGATCATTGAAGCCGGTCGTCCGCCGATTAAATTACTATTTAAGGCACGCCGTTTGAAAGATGACACATGGAAAGCGTTTGATTTGGTTGCCGAAGGGGTGAGTTTACTGTCTTCTAAACAATCTGAAATTTCAAATCTTATTCGCCAGCAGGGTATCGATCCTGTGATTAAGATGCTTGACGAACGCACGAAAGAAAAAGTCGTCATCAAGGCTAAATCAGGGAAGTCGCAGTCGTGATTGAGTTTGTGCAACAAGGCACAGTTTGTCACCTCAAAGGGCGTCTAACCCAAGCTGATGTCATTACATTATGGCCACAGCGGCAGCAATTACTGAGTGATGCGATACAGACGTTATCTTTGTCTGAGCTTCAATACAGTGACAGCGCTGGCATAGCCTTTTTACTGGCGCTAGTGCGTGAACATAGCCGCCAGCTTGAATTGAGTTTAGCGTCTCCCCAGCTGAAAAAGTTAATTGATTTATATGATTTACATGCCTTCTTTACCGAAGAAGCGCATTAAAAATAAGGTGAAAGATGTCATGGAATGCAGCTTAATAGAACAAATTTTACGTGATGCGTTAGGACTCGAAGAAGTCCACGCTAGCTCGGATGGTAGCCATTATAAAGTGATCGCCGTAGGTGAGTGCTTCGATGGGATGAGTCGAGTTAAACAGCAACAAGCCATTTATGCACCGTTGACGGCACACATTGCCAACGGTGAATTACATGCATTAACGATTAAAGCTTTCACGCCGACTCAATGGAAACGCGAAAAAGTTTTCAACATGCCTAGCTAGTGAGGAAAAGTGGATAAACTAACAATTAAGGCGAGCCCTCCGCTTGCCGGTGACGTGATCATTTCAGGTGCCAAAAATGCGGCTTTGCCTATTTTAATGGCAGGCGTATTAGCTGAAACCGACTTTGTGGTTTCTAATGTGCCCAATCTGCGTGATGTCAGTACTAGCTGTAAATTATTACGCTGCCTCGGCGCCGAAGTGACTGAACTTGGCGACGGACAAATTCGGATTTCAACGACTAATTTGAATGAGTTTTGTGCTCCTTACGATCTCGTCAAAACGATGCGTGCCTCTATCTTGATCTTAGGGCCATTATTGGCACGTTATGGGACTGCAGACGTTTCATTGCCGGGTGGCTGCGCCATTGGGGCAAGACCGGTGAATTTGCACTTACATGGCCTTGAAATGATGGGCGCTAAGATTGAAGTGAAAGAAGGTTATATTAAAGCCCGTGTTGATGGACGTCTTAAAGGCGCTCATATTTTTATGGATATGGTCAGCGTTGGTGCAACTGAAAACTTGCTGATGGCCGCGGCATTAGCCGATGGCGAAACCGTGATTGAAAATGCGGCTCGTGAGCCTGAAGTGATCGATCTGGCTAATTGCTTAATTGCAATGGGCGCCAAAATTACCGGTGTAGGCAGTGCGACACTGCGTATTCAAGGGGTTGAGCGTTTACAGGGCTGTCATTATCGCGTTATGCCAGATCGTATCGAAACGGGGTCATTCTTGGTTGCCGCGGCGGTCACTCGTGGCCGTATTCGTTGCTTAAAAGCCGATCCTGCTTCACTTGAGTCGGTTATCGCTAAGCTTGAAGATGCGGGCGCGACGATTACTACGGGTGAAGATTGGATTGAGCTCGATATGCAGGGTAAACGTCCTAAAGCCGTCAATATCAAAACGGCGCCTTATCCTGGCTTTCCTACCGATATGCAAGCGCAGTTTTGTGTGCTCAATGCCTTAGCGCAAGGCACAGCTACAATTACTGAGACTATCTTTGAGAACCGCTTTATGCACGTGCCTGAGCTCATCCGTATGGGCGCGACTATGGAGCTTGAAGGTAACACCTGCATTATCCATGGGATTGAATCTTTAAGTGGCGCTCAGGTAATGGCGACGGATTTACGTGCATCAGCGAGTCTGGTGATTGCGGGTTTAGTCGCCGATGGGCAAACAATCGTGGATCGTATCTACCATTTAGATCGTGGCTACGAGCATATTGAAAATAAGTTTCAGGGTTTAGGTGCTGAAGTTGTACGCATTCAGTAATTGTGACTGATTAGCCCTTCGATATTAAAATCTCGACATATTAAAAAACCAGCTTAAAGCTGGTTTTTTGTTGTCAGTGTTTTGTTCATCATACCTAATGCAGAGCGCTGCTCTAGTTATCGACCACAATCTTTTCATCGATAATGACAGGTAACTCCTGTTGCTTACCTTGGCGTATTACCGTCATCATCACTTTTTTGCCCGGTGTGGTTTCTGCAATGCGATCCATCAGCATTTCAACGCCCGGCACATCTTCACCATCGTATTTAATAATGACATCCCTTGGCATCAGCAGCGCGCGTGCTGCTGGGCCATTAGGATCGACACCTGTGATGAGTACGCCTTTGAGATCGGGCAGATTCAGTATTTGTGCTACCACAGGGTTAATCGGTTCGCCAGAAATACCTAACGCACCACGGATCACTCGGCCATTTTTAATCAGCTTATTCATAATACTGTGGGCTAATTTAATGGGGATGGCGAAGTTTATTCCGTGACCGCCGCCTTCTTCACCCACTTGGAATGCCGCGGTATTAATACCGATAAGGCTACCGTTAGTATCGATGAGCGCGCCGCCTGAGTTACCGGCATTAATTGCAGCATCGGTTTGCAGGAAATCTAAATAACCTGAACTTAAACCATTACGGCCCGTAGCACTGATAATACCTTGGGTGATGGTTTGGCCTAAGTTATAGGGATTACCAATAGCGAGTACGACATCACCGACTTGAGGTGGACTTTCTAGGTTGACTGGCACAATGGGTAAATTATCGCCTTCAATTTTGAGCACTGATAAATCAGTTTCAGGATCAAAACCTACGACTTCTGAGGTGAATTTACGGCCATCTTGCAGGGCGACAACAATCTCATCAGCTTTCTTGATGACATGATAATTGGTAAGAATGTAGCCTTCTTTACTCATGATCACACCAGAGCCTAGGCCTTGCAGTGACCCCGAATTAAGTGGGCGAGTTTGATCTATACTGAGGCTGTAAATATTTACTACGGCAGGTGCTGCTCGGCGTACCGCCTTGGCAAAAGACAGTTCAACAGTGTTGTTGGCACGGGTTTGTAGCAGATTATTTCCCAATGATGGGTTATCGAAATAACGAGTCACCAATAAAAAGATAGCCGCCATGATAAGACCGAAGAGGGTAGCTTTACCGAGATATAACAGAGTGTCTTTTATCGTCATGGCAGGATGGATCTTAAAAAAGGTGAGTTAGATTAACATGTTTAATCTATGTAAGCATAGGGAGGCTAGGCTCCCTATGCTTATCTTAGGCTGAAAATGTGGTCAATGTAGGAATTAACGTAATACTAAATACAGCATGCTCTTATCGCGCATAATCTTCAGTGCTACCGCCCCTTCTTGATCTTTTAGCATAGCTTTAAGTGCCTTAAGATCTTTAATTGCAGTGCGGTTAATACCAACAATAACATCGCCTTTTTGTAAGCCACTCATCGCAGCTGGAGAGCCTTGAGCAACCTCAGTAATTTCAACGCCCTTAGAGGAGTTTTCTAAGGTTGCCCCTTGCAGCATAGGATGCACCGCGCCTGCTGCTGACTCAGTACTTTGGCTAGCTTCGCCTAATGTGACCTTAACCGTTTTCTTATCACCGTCGCGAATAATGCCTAATTCAACCTTGGCTCCCGCACCCATAGTGGCGACTTTGGCTCGTAGTTCTTGGAAGGACTTGATGCCACGACCATCGACACTAACGATAATATCACCCGCTTTAATCCCCGCTTTTTCTGCTGCGCTGCCCGCTGTGACTTCATTAACGAAACCACCGTGCTGAGTATCTAAGCCAAAACCTTGTGCGAGTTGGCTATCAAGGTCGCGTCCCGAAATACCTAATACACCACGGCGAACTTCACCATGCTCAGCAATTTGTGCAACTAAACTTTTCACCATATTGGCTGGAATAGCAAAACCAATACCTACGTTACCACCGCCTGGCGCCACAATTGCCGTGTTAATGCCAATTAACTCGCCGTTTAAGTTAACAAGTGCGCCACCGGAGTTACCACTGTTAATTGCTGCATCGGTTTGAATAAAGTTCTCTAGCATTTCAATGCCTAAGCCGCTACGGCCTAACGCGCTGACAATACCGGATGTAACGGTTTGGCCTAAGCCGAAGGGGTTACCGATAGCAACGGCAAAGTCACCAACCCGCAGCTCATCAGAGTTAGAGGATTTTATTGCGACCAGATTTTTGGCCTCAATTTGCAGTAATGCAATATCAGACTCTGAGTCAGTACCAATTAATTTAGCTTTTACTTCACGACCGTCGTTAAGGCCGACTTGAATATCATCAGCCCCATCAATCACATGGTTATTAGTGACAATATAGCCTTTTTCCGCATCAATAATCACACCTGAGCCTAAGCCTCTAAAAGGACGCTCCTGTACTTGCTCTTGCGGTGCGTTAGGGCCGAAGAAGTAACGAAACACATCAGGTACTCTTTGTTTAGAAACATGAGTGCCAGTGACGGCAACAGACACTACCGCTGGAGTTGTGCGCTCAAGCATAGGCGCAAGGCTTGGCATAGATTGCCCATCAACCGTCTGAGGAATCGTAGCCTGTGAAACAACGGGCATCATAGTCAGGGTTGTGGCTAACATTGCCGCTGAAAGTACAGATAATTTTATTTTCATCTATTCATAACTCCAAATAATGGTTAATCGATCCAGATGTAATGCATTAACAATTTTACGAGCGCCAGATCAAATCTGTATCGGCTCCTTGCTTCGATAGCTACTCTGACACGCACCTTGTTGAAAAAGTTCATTAATATTAAAAAATGTTAATTTTTTACTGACGACCTCTACGGTTTTTATAAGCGTTGTAATATCAAAAATGGGAGAGGTAACCCGTTATTCAAGTTAGAGTTTATTTAGCTCACAATAAACTGAAATGATTTACAGCATAGTCCTTTGAACACAATTTACTCGCTTTTTATGCTACAGAGCTCGTTTTTTACCAGAGTTGCATTCTGTATTGATATATCCTGCGCCACATTGGCCGTGTTAATATTGCGTTAGTTTTAATAACTGACATATAAGAGAATCAAAACGTGCCTCAGTTAAGCCCCTGGCAACATTACCAAAAAGATCTCACCCGTGATGGTTTTTCCCATGATCCGGCTCAAGAAATGGCAGTTAAAGCCTTACAACGCGTCTTTGAAGATTTAACGACATCGGCAGCGCCTAGTTCTGGTCTTGGAAAATTGTTTGCCGCTATGGGTCTTAAATCAGCACCAGCAGCACCAAAGGGGCTCTATCTTTGGGGCGGTGTTGGCCGTGGTAAAACATATCTGATGGATACGTTTTTTGATGCTTTACCTGGCGATAAAAAATTACGCGCACATTTTCATCGTTTCATGCATCAATTACATCATAATTTGGATGAATTAAAAGGTGTGCGCGATCCTTTGTTAGTCATCGCAAAAAAAATGGCGGCTCAATATAGCATTATCTGTTTTGATGAATTTTTTGTCTCAGATATTACCGATGCGATGCTATTGGGAACGCTGTTTCAAGCGTTATTTAAAGAAGGTGTTGTGCTCGTTGCAACTTCTAACATTATTCCCGATGATCTCTATAAAAATGGATTACAGCGGGTGCGTTTTTTACCTGCGATAGCATTAATTAATCAGCATTGTGAAGTATTAAATGTGGATTCTGGTATAGATTATAGGCTGCGAACACTTGAGCAAGCTGAGATTTATCATTACCCATTAGATGCCGCCGCAGATGCTAATCTATTACGCTATTTTAGCCAGTTAGCACCAGAGTCAGAGGTGCTTACCGCAGACATCGAAATAGATGGGCGTAGCATTGGTATTCGTCAACAAGCGCAAGGCGTACTGTTGGTTGATTTTAGAGCGCTGTGCGACGGTCCTCGTAGCCAACGCGACTATATGGAATTGGCACGGCAGTACCATACAGTGCTCGTCAGTGGCGTCGAACAAATGGGCGCATTTTTAACGGGGGACGATATTGCTAGGCGTTTTCTAGCAATGGTAGATGAGTTTTATGAGCGTAATGTGAAGTTGATTATATCTGCCCAAGTGCCACTTGAAGATATCTACGCTGATGGCCTATTAAACTTTGAATTTAAGCGTTGTTGCTCACGTTTGATTGAAATGCAATCCCACGATTATTTAAAAACAGAGCACCTCCCTTAACGGCCCAACGTCAACATTTTGCTTTAGTGCTTGTAGTAAATCACCTACAACGGGTTAATCGTTAGATTGCTAGCTGTTATAGGGCGATGTTTTATTGTTTTTATCAAAATATCAGGTGATTTTTAACTCAGCTTTGTCTATACTCCGCAGCCTGCCCACGTTACTCCGCCAATTGGGCGGAAGTTGTAAGCCGAAGTCAGTGCTCGAAGGGGTGCTAAAAGGCAATTTTGTGTTATTTGCAAGCGCAGATAACATGTGAGACAGAAAATTAACTTTGGGTTTTTGTAATAATGAAGACTTTTACTGCTACACCAGAAACCGTAACTCGTGACTGGTTCGTCGTTGATGCAGACGGCAAAACTTTAGGTCGTATCGCAACTGAAATCGCTATCCGTTTACGCGGTAAGCATAAGCCAGAATACACGCCACACGTTGATACCGGTGATTATATCATCGTTGTTAATGCTCAAAAAGTGACTGTGACTGGTAACAAAGCGAAAGGCAAAACGTACTACTCGCATTCAGGCTTCCCTGGTGGCATTAAGCAAATCAGCTTTGAAAAGCTGCAAGCGCAAAAGCCAGAAATGATCATCGAGAAAGCAGTTAAGGGTATGTTACCAAAAGGTCCTCTGGGCCGTGCCATGTTCCGTAAACTAAAAGTTTACGCTGGCGCAGAACATAACCACACTGCACAACAACCTCAAGTTCTTGATATCTAAACGGGATTTAAGCAAATGGCTGCAACTCAGTATTACGGCACTGGCCGTCGAAAAACATCTACTGCTCGCGTATTCGCTAAAGCAGGAAGTGGCAACATCGTTGTAAACCAACGTCCTTTGGATCAGTATTTTGGTCGTGAAACTGCTCGTATGGTTGTTCGTCAACCATTAGAGTTAGTTGAAATGACTGATAAGCTGGACATCTATGTAACTGTTAAAGGCGGTGGTACCACTGGCCAAGCAGGCGCAATCCGTCACGGTATTACCCGTGCTCTGATGCAATTAGATGAAGCTCTGCGTCCATCACTACGTTCTGCTGGTTTCGTTACCCGTGACGCTCGTAAAGTTGAGCGTAAGAAAGTGGGTCTACGTAAAGCACGTCGTAAGCCACAATTCTCTAAGCGTTAATTCGTTTTTGGAATATCAAAAAACCCAGCTTTGCTGGGTTTTTTATTGGTTAAAATTTATAATATTACCATTATGCTCTCGCAATTAAATGTGCAGATATACTCTTTTTTTGGTATTCAACGATTCAGTTTGGGGTAAGTATGACCTTGCAAGTTTTTATGCTGGCGGTAGCATTAGTGCTCATTTTGGAAGGGGTTGGACCATTGTTATTCCCTAATAAATGGCGGTACTATTTAAATGAACTGTCTCATCAACATCAGCACATTATTCAGCGGTTTGGCGGCGTGTTGGTGACAATTGGCATTGTCATATTTGTGGTTTTTGTATAAAAAATCCATGGTAAAGAAGTTGTAATATCATCGACCTCGGTATTGAATTCGCTATTATATCGCTGCGCTCTGCACGTCTAAGTTATAGGTCACGAGCATATATTAGTCGATACACCTGCAATGGCTGATTATCAGCAGAGTCAGTGCGTTTATATGGCAGAATTGCGGTATGCTGAACAACGACATACTTACTGTTATTACTCATATCAAACGTCTTGAGGTTATTTAGAAACACCAATAGACTATATTGATATAGGGTCTTATCGTAGCTATCCCCTGATTTTAGTGAATCCGCTCAATTAAGGCTGTGTTTCTAGCCTTTTCTACAAAGATATACGCTTTTCTCTGTTTAATTCAACGGTTAGAAATCCAGCTCAAACTCAAGAAATAGGTTATACTGCCGATGTATGTATTCATCCTATTGTCATTGAGAGTTGTTATGCTACGTACAGCACTGGTCGCGCTATTATCTTTAATCTCTTCAATGTGCTTTGCACAAACGGAGGCGGTGGATATTTATAGCCAAGATCAATTGCTTGATTTGATCCGTAGCAATCAATACTTAGCAAAAGTGAAACATGATGATTGCCAGCTAGTCCAAGACATTGAGGCGCGAGCCCAAGTCTTAAAACAGCCTTTATATCAGTTTCTATGGGGCGAAATGCTCAACCATGGAACCTGTGTAAAAGCTAACCCTGCAAAGGGTATTGCTTTGTTACGTGACTCGGCCGAACAAGGTAGCTCAGAAGCGATGTTAAAGCTTGCCGAGTATTATCAGAGTGGGAAATTTGTCATCCGCAATAAAGAAAGGGCAGTACATTATTTACTGCCTGCGGCTGCAAGTGGTGATTTATCCGCTCGTATGACGTTAGTGCGTTTATTCAGTGAAGGTTATGGTAGCCCTCGGGATTACGAGATCGCCTATCACTGGTTATATAACGATGTATTTACGGACGAGGCGACACAGAAAAAAGCCTTGTCTTTACTGAAGGCGTTAGCAGCTAAAATGCCCCCCAGTGCAGTGGCGCGGGCCCAGCAAGAACAGCTGCGAAGCCGTTAAGTTGTCTCTCAATCTAGAGACACATTATTTGGATATTGAATGATAAAAGACCCTCATTTTGAGCGTGAACAGGATAAGTACGAAAACCCTATCCCAAGCCGTGAGTATATTATCGATTACTTACGTTCTCAGAAATCACCTATCACTCGTGACAGTATTGCCGCGGCATTAAACATCCATGAGGAAGAGCCACTTGAAGCCCTGCGTCGTCGCTTACGTGCGATGGAACGCGATGGCGAGTTGGTATTTACTCGCGGGCAGAGCTATGGCTTGCCCGAGAAGATGGATCTGATCTCCGGCACTATTATCGGGCACAGAGAAGGCTTTGGCTTTTTTAAACCCGATGAAGGTGGTGATGACTTATTTATTTCAAACCGCGATATGCTGATGTATTTCCACGGTGATAAAGTGCTGGCGCAAAAAGCGGGCACAGATCGCCGTGGACGTCGTGAGGCGCGTTTAGTTCGTCTGATCCAGCCACGAAGCGCTGCAATTGTTGGCCGTTATCATGTTGATAGCGGTATGGCATTTGTCATCGCCGATGATAAGCGTATTACTCAAGAAATTTTAGTCGCGGATGAAGATCGTAATGGCGCCCGTCAAGGCGATGTTGTGGTGGTGGAGTTAACGCGTCGCCCAGGTCGTTTTGTTAAGGCTGCGGGTAAAGTGACAGAAGTACTCGGTAAGCAAATGGCGCCGGGGATGGAAATTGAAATCGCTCTGCGCAACTATGACTTACCTCATACTTGGTCTCCGGCAATCGAGAAAAAACTGCGCCGCATTCCCGATGAAGTGACCGATGCTGATAGAGTTGGCCGTGTCGATTTACGCCATTTACCTTTAGTGACTATTGATGGCGAAGATGCCCGCGATTTTGACGATGCCGTGTATGCAGAGAAAAAGGTCGGTGGCGGCTGGCGTTTATGGGTTGCGATTGCAGACGTAAGTTACTATGTACGTACCGACTCTGTTTTAGATACAGAAGCACGTGCTCGTGGTAACTCAGTGTATTTCCCGTCGCAAGTGATCCCTATGCTGCCGGAGAAAATCTCTAACGGCCTATGTTCGCTAAATCCTCACGTCGATCGTTTATGTATGGTCGCTGAGATGACTGTGTCTGCTAAAGGTAAGTTATCGGGCTATAAATTTTATCCGGCAGTGATGTATTCACACGCTCGCTTCACTTACACCCAAGTCGCGGATATGTTAGAAGGTGGCCCAATTGCGCCTGAGCATGAAGCCCTATTCCCGCATCTGCAATGTTTACAATCTTTGTATTTAGCACTTGATGAACAAAGGGCTGAACGTGGTGCGATTGCGTTTGAGACGATGGAAACGCAGTTCATTTTTAATGAGCAACGTAAGATTGATAAAATCGTCCCGCGTGGTCGTAATCAAGCCCATAAAATTATTGAAGAATGCATGATTTTAGCCAACGTTTCTGCGGCTAAGTTTGTCAAGAAACATAAAGGTGAAGTGCTGTATCGCGTGCATGAAGCGCCATCGGAGCAAAAGCTGGCAAACTTTAAAGAGTTCCTTGCTGAGCGTGGTTTAACGATGGGTGGCGGTTTAGAACCGACACCGTCAGATTATCAAAATTTAATGCTACAAATTGCCGAACGTCCCGATGCTGAGCTTATCCAAGTGATGTTGCTGCGCTCTATGCGCCAAGCAATTTACACCCCTGATAACGAAGGTCATTTTGGTTTAGCACTAGAAGAATACGCGCATTTTACATCGCCTATTCGCCGCTATCCGGATTTAGTCTTACACAGAGTGATCCGTTATTTACTGGCAAAAGAACAGGGTGAAACCACTGAGAAGTGGACGCAGGATGGTGGCTACCATTATCAACTCGATGAGCTCGAAAAATTAGGTGAAGAGTGCTCAACCACTGAGCGTCGTGCTGATGAAGCGACTCGTGATGTCAGCGATTGGCTGAAGTGCGAGTTTATGCAAGATCATGTCGGCGATACTTTCGCGGCTGTGATTGCATCGGTCACCAGCTTTGGTTTGTTCGTGCGCTTAAATGAGTTGTTTATCGATGGCTTAGTGCATATTTCAAGCCTAGGTAGCGATTACTATCAGTTTGATTCTATGCGCCAACGACTCATCGGTGAACATACTAAGCAAGTTTATCAAGTGGGCGATCCTGTGACAGTGAAAGTCGCGGCGGTTAACCTAGATGACAGACAGATTGACTTAGTGATGTTGGGTGACGATGGCAAAGGTAGTAAGCGTAAGTCGTCAGCTAGCCGTGATAAGCCGATTACCGCCCGTGAACGCGTTAATCGCGAAGGCGCTAAGCAAGGCAAAACGAACAAAACCGCGACATCTACAGCTAAGACTGAAGCTGCCAAAGCCAAACCTAAGGCTAGTACTAAAACGAGTACTAAGCCTAAAGCTAAAACTAGCACTAAGGCTAAAGCAGCGACTAAAGCTCAGACAACAGTAGAAAAAGATCCGGCTACCAAGCCAAAAGCCGCTAAGCGGAGCACGAGAAAGAAATAAATGAAAAAACAAGATATTATTTTTGGGATCCACGCAGTTGAAGCCCTGTTAAAGCACAGCCCTGAGCGCATTATTGAATTATGGTTGTTACAAGGTCGCGATGATGAGCGTTTAACGGCCTTGGCTAATGAAGCCAAATCATTCGGGACAACCATTCAACTGGCGTCACGTAAGGTTTTGGATGACAAAGCTGAAAGCAGCCAACATCAAGGTATTGTGGCGCGCGTCAAAGCCGCTAAAGTGTTAAATGAACAAGATTTAGATGTGCTGCTTGCTAATACTGAGCAACCTTTCCTGTTGATTTTGGATGGCGTGACGGATCCGCATAATTTAGGTGCTTGCTTACGTAATGCCGATGCGGCTGGCGTGCAAGGTATTATCGTGCCTAAAGATAACTCAGTCGGCTTAACTGCGACTGTGAGTAAAGTGGCTTGCGGCGCAGCAGAAACTGTACCGTTATTCCAAGTTACGAACTTAGCGCGCACTATGCGCCACCTACAAGATAAAGGTGTGTGGATTGTGGGCACTGCCGGTGAAGCCGATTGCGAACTTTATCAAGCCGATCTTAAAGGGCCGCTAGCGATTGCTATGGGCGCCGAAGATAAAGGGTTACGCCGTTTAAGTCGCGAGTCTTGTGATTCGCTGATTTCAATTCCGATGGCGGGCAGTGTATCTAGCTTGAACGTATCGGTAGCGACGGGTGTTTGTCTATTTGAGGCTGTACGTCAGCGTCGTAGCTAATATTTAAACTACGCAGTGATACCACGCTTGTGGTAATCAAAAACGGCTTAACTGTATCTACAGTCAAGCCGTTTTTTTATGAGCATTTTTTAACTAAAGGCTTTTTCTACGTTAGCTTGATTATCATCAGTGCTATCGGTTTGAGTCGCTTCTACGTCTGTTTGCCAAGTATCGAAACAAAAGGTGAGTTGTTCTTCATTACACTCAACCGCGTCATCATTATCTACGCCATCAGCTCCTAAATCATATTCGTCCTCATCAGCGTTAAACGATGGCGTCATATGTTCTTGAATCGACTCAACATCAACTCGTGGATCTAATGCTGCTGCCAGTGGTGAGGAGACTAAATCACCTGTTGCCATCATATAATCTTGGGTCACATTGGTTTCGACTTTTTGTTTTGAATGCACGTAATGTAAACGTATAAACAGAATTATGGTACAGGCCGACATGAAGCCATATAACATGCTGTTACCCAGGCATTGCATTAACGTAGAGGCGATGAGAGGGCCGATACTGGCACCTAAACCAAAGGTTAATAGAATGGTGGCGGATAAACCCACTCGTTCATTTTGCTCGACTCGTGAGTTGGCAAGCGCTGTAGCCAGTGGATAAAAAGTAAAGCCTAAAATGCCAAATAGAAAAGTCATTACCAGTGAAATAACGGGATGGTAGGGGATGAAGGTGATTGCTAAAGCTAAGGCACCGAGCAATACACAGTTGATGCGAATAAGACGACTGCGGGACATAATGTCAGATAGTTTTCCCATCGGCCATTGCGCCAATAATCCCGCTAAAATAGTTGCTGTCATATAAGTGGCGACTTTTTCTGGTGGTAAGCCTAAGTTACTGGCATAGGCGGGCGCGAGACCATAAAACGAACCGACTATCATGCTACCAATCGCTATGGTAGTGAGTGCTTGCGGTGCTTTTTTCCAATAATGGGCAATTTTAAGCGGTGCCGGTACCAAAGGCGCGGGGTGAAGACGGCGGGTGAGTGAAATTGGTACAATACAGAGTGAGAAGCAAATGGCGATAAGCAGTAATGGCTCTAAACCTAATTCGGGGAAGATACTGATGGCACCTTGGCCTAAGATTAAGCCGAAGTAAGAAACAATCATATAACTGGCAAATACAGTACCGCGTTGGTTGCTCTCTGCTTGTTCGTTAAGCCAGCTTTCTAACACCATGTATTGGCACATCATTCCCATACCAACAATCAACCGCAGCAGTAGCCAAACCGATAGCTCATCCACGAGTGCATGGCCTAATGCTGAGGCGGCGACTATTCCTGCACTGGCAACAAAGGCACGAATATGCCCTACTTGAGCGATCAGTTTGTGGCCAATTTTAGAGCCTGCAACAAGACCAATATAGTAGGCTGACATCATACCGCCAATCCATATCTGTGGCACATGCATTACAGAGAGCCTAAGGCCAAGATAGGTTGTGAGTAAACCGCCAGCCAATACCATTAATAAAGTAGTGCTATATAAGGAGGCGAAAGTGCGTAGCGGATTAGTCATATACAACTCCGAAAACACAACAAAAATAACAACGTGGGGAGAGTATATCAGGGGTTAGTGTTTATGTTGTGTTGCAAATTGTTAGAAAATCTTGATTAAGCCCCCGTTTTTACGTGAAAGATTATGAAGACCTGATGACACAAGGTATGCGCACTCAAGCATGTTTTAAAATGAGAACCCGCGAGTCGCGTTATAAGCGCATTTTTATTGAGTATGGATTTATCTAAAGGTATAAAGCAGGTTGAAGGTGGTGATGGTATCCGTCTGTTGGCTACCTTCTGGTACGGCTTCAGTGTATTTAATGTTCATACCAATCTTAAATGCCCAATCTTGGAACACAAGATTCTTGTAGTTCATATCTAAGGTGAGGGTGTTGTTATTCTCGCCTACCTCCGCAGTTAGATCCGCATTTAGGCTGCTATATTCCTGTAGCTTTTGGGAAAATTTAGCCGCTGTACGTAGAATGATATCTTTTTCAGCATCAGGATTAGGAATATCGACTGATTCTGCGGGTAAGTTATATCGGTAACCGGGACCGATTTCGAGGCTGAGTTTGGTTTTATAACTACTGATGGCATTAAAACCGTAACCACTAGAAAGAGTTGATATTTGTGTGTAACTACCGAATTGATCCCAAGTAAAATCACCACGACCGAAGACATAGCCCTTAGTCAATTTATAGTTTGACTGTAGCTGTAGTTCATATTTCTCTGAGGTTGTTTGGCTTTTTTCTGAGGCAAAGTAGGCTTTTAGCGTGGCTTCTTGCTTGGTTCGTTCAGTATCATAAATCAGTTGGGTGCGACCATTAAAACTACTTGATTCATTATTGCCAGTATTCAGTTGCAAACCGGCCTCGATTTCTGCAGTAAAATCACTTGGCGGTTCTTGATAGTCAGGAGGTATAAGCGCAAGCGCTGGAAACGAAAGGCAAAATAAACTGATTGGCACGATAGCTTTTAGCATTATGTTTAATTCTTGATTAGCTGATTTCAGACGTCCGAATATATGTGAGGCGCCATCATACCTGTATTGATTAGCGAGGCAAAGTTATTGCTTGAGTTTCTGGCTTGCTTTCTGTACTATCTCGCGCTCAAATCAGTCACTATTTTTCGTTCCTTGCCTCCATTTGGTCTGACTGAGCCAATACCGAGGCTACATAACCGTAAGGAGCAATAAATGCGTCATTACGAAATCGTATTTATGGTTCACCCAGATCAAAGTGAACAAGTACCAGGTATGATTGAGCGTTACACAGGTGTTATCACCGAAGCTAACGGCACAATTCACCGTTTAGAAGATTGGGGCCGTCGTCAACTGGCTTACCCAATTCTTGATCTGCATAAAGCTCACTACGTTCTTATGAACGTTGAAGCTAAAGCAGAGACGATCGAAGAGCTAGAAACAGCTTTCCGTTTCAACGACGCAGTTCTGCGTAACATGGTAATGCGTACTAAAGTTGCCGTTACTGAAGCATCGCCAATGGCTAAAGCTAGAGATGAGCGCGATTCACGTCGTGGCCCAGCTGGCGAACGCTCATATGATGAAGCTCACGCTGAAGAAAACGCTGAGTAAGGTAATCTGTGACCACCAATAACTTGGTGTTATCTGGAACGATAACTCGTTCAAGACGCTTTAAAAGCCCAGCAGGTATTGCACACAGTGTAATGATGTTGGAACACAAATCGCAGCGTTATGAAGCAGATATGCTCCGCAACGTCTACGTACAAATTCAAGTGATATTGAGTGGCCCACGCTTTGAAAGCGTAGCAGATGATCTGAAAGCAGGTGTGGAAGTACAAGTGCAAGGCTTTATGACGCTTCAACAGGGGCGTAATGGTCAAAACCGCTTAGTTATCCATGCCGAAAATGTCGAATTGAAAACTTAGGAGACTGTCAACATGGCACGTTATTTCCGTCGTCGCAAGTTCTGCCGTTTCACCGCTGAAGGTGTTGCAGAGATTGATTACAAAGATATCGTTACTTTAAAGAACTACATCACTGAAAGCGGCAAGATTGTTCCAAGCCGTATCACTGGTACTAGTGCTAAATATCAGCGCCAACTAGCTCGCGCTATCAAGCGTGCTCGTTATCTTTCTCTACTGCCATATACTGATTTACATCAGTAATTTGCAGTATTCCTAATCGAATATAGAGGATTTGATAATGAATGTTATTTTACTAGATAAAGTTGCAAACTTAGGTAGCTTAGGCGACCAAGTTTCAGTTAAAGCCGGTTATGCTCGTAACTTCCTTTTACCTTATGGTAAAGCGGTAGTTGCAAATGCTGCAAATACTGCAGTATTTGAAGCTCGTCGCGCTGAATTAGAAGCTAAATTAGCTGCTGACTTAGCTGCTGCTAACCAACGTGCTGAGAAAATCGCTGCACTAGAAGCTGTTGTTATCGCTTCTAAAGCTGGCGATGAAGGCAAACTGTTTGGTTCAGTTGGCAACCGTGACATCGCTGATGCGGTAACTGCTGCTGGTGTTCAACTGGCTAAATCAGAAGTTCGTTTACCATTAGGCGCTCTGCGTACTATTGGCAACTTCGAAGTTGAAGTTCAGTTACACACTGAAGTTAAAGCTGTTGTTAAAGTTTCTGTGGTTGCAGAAGCTTAATTACGACTCGCTTTAATACATAAGAGACACCGCCTAGGCGGTGTTTTTTTATGTCTGTAATTCAGTCTTTGAGTGTTGCGAAGATACTTTGTTTTTGATACGGATGAAGTAATGCAGTAGTGATATGCGCTGATTCAATCTGGCTGTGCTGCTAGTGTCTGAATAGTTAAAAAAGCCGCTAACAGCATTGGCTATAATGCGGCTTTGGTTTAGTTTAATTGCGTCAGTGTTTAGCGCTAAGTATTAATTTCTCACTAAATCCAGTTCTTGAATTAGGTTATCCGCATGATCGACTTCATCCATCATCCACAGGATATAGCGGATATCCACGTGTACTGCGCGGGTGATAGTTGGGTTAAAGAACCAATCTTTGGTAATAGCCTCGTAGGTTGAGTCGAAGTTAAGACCCACTAACTCCCCTTTACCGTTAAAGACTGGCGAGCCGGAGTTACCACCTGTGGTATCGACGCTGGATAAAAAGTTAACTGGTACTGAGTTAAATTCCTCTGGTTTGTCTAAGCAAGAGAAGAGTCTGCAAATCCAACCACGGGGATCTTGGTAAACGGATTTCACTAGATGATCGCCCAAACGTTGTTCGTTAATCGCATTGAGTAGTTTTTTCGGCACATTGTAGGGCTCAACACCTGTGTGTTTCGCGACTATGCCATCCAGACGAGTGAATGGCTGCTTATAGAGCGCATCGCGAGACTGATAGCCATCGACCATACCATAACTGATACGAAGTGTGCCGTTGGCGTCAGGATAGACTGGCCAGTTATTCGCTTTATAGTATGCGATTACGGCCGCCATATAATCAGGGCGAGCACTAGACAACTTACCGTCTAAGATTTTTTCTGACTTTTCCTGAGCCATATTGGTTTCATAAAGCGCGACTGCTAAACGGATAAAGGGATCGGCACTGGTTTCAAAAGCGTTAGCATCGGCATCCATCCACGCGAGGCGCTTAGCTTGGTCTGTGAGGGTAGTGAGTGAGTACAAACCATCGAGTTTAGTAGCGAGATCAGCATCTTTATTATTGATACTTAACATTATATCGAGCGCTGCCACGCGATTTGATTGGCCAAGATAAGCCGTTAAATCTTGTAGCCAGAGCGTTTTATCGACTTTGACATCAAAACTAGAATCGATACGTTTGAGGCGTGAGTTTAACATCACAATATCACGCTCTTGGTAGCCTTGCTCACGCTCGGCATCGGGCTTTTGTTTTTCTTTAGCAAGACGGTAGAGACTGTTTGCTGCGGTTAACAATGTGCTCGATTGGGCATTGGTAAAGTAATAGTTACTTTGAAATGCTTGCTGTTGCTCTACGAGTAACACTTCTAACTCAGCAATGAGATTTTGATTTAGCTTAGGGTTTTGTTTAAGCCAAGCTAAAAAATTATCTTCACGGCTTTGCTTAATGCCAATGATATCCGTTGCTTTAAAACCTGCTAATAGGCCGTTGAGTTTCTTCATCCGGTTGGCCATTGAGGCCATGTTGCCTGCGTACTTTATGGCGATGTCAGTATCTTCTTGTCCCATAGCTTCAATCGTATCAATCTGTAATTGATAGCGTTTAGCTTGGGTTGGGTACAACCAAACACTGGCAAATTTAAGTTCACTGGTCAGGTTGTAACGGCTAGTCGTGCCTGGGTAACCCGCCACAAACACGCCGTCACCGGCTTTTACGCCATCGGCATTGATCTTAAGGTAACTCTTTGGCTGGTAAGGAATATTATCGTCGCTATAAGCGGCGGGTTTGCCATCTTTACCAACATAAGCCCGTAGGAAGGCAAAATCACCCGAATGGCGTGGATATTCATAGTTATCAATATCGCCACCATAGCCTCCAACACTTTCAGGTGGTGCGTAGACTAAGCGCACATCGCGGATCATCAATTGCTTGATTAAGTAGTATTCTAAGCCGTTATGGAAACTGCGGACGTTGCAGCGATAGTTGTCATCTGCTTCACAGCTTTTAATCAGTGCTTTGCTGTGATTTTGAATGTCTTCATAACGCGTTAACGGATCTTGGCTGAGATCTTTCATGATACTGGCAGTGACATCCGTTACTGCTTCAGTAACGTATAAACGCTCGTTAGGACCGGCCGAGGGTTCCTTGTCCATTGATGTGGCTAAAAAGCCCTGTTCTAGATAGTTATGTTCTGTCTTGGTGTTATATTGTATCGCCTTGTAGGCACAATGATGGTTTGTCACAACTAGCCCTTGGGGCGAGACAAAACTGGCGGTACAATAGCCCAGTCCTACAACGGCGTTCATAGGGTAACGTGACAGATCGGCCAATTGTTCTGCTGGAATATTGATTCCGCGTTCACTGAGTTTGTCTGCAATTGAAGGCATTTGATAAGGTTGCCATTGTCCTTCGTCGGCGGTTACTACGCCGGATGTTAGTGCTAGGGCAGTAACCAATGCAATACGCATGTTCTTTCCTTATTGTTTTTTTAGAGTGTCCGTTGGAATGAAATAACAGGCAAGTGTAAGCATCCTGTTTGCTTGACGCGGGTTTTATATCATATTTTGTTAAGTTGTTGGAAATCGGGAGTGTTAATGTCACAACAAGGTGCTTTTAAGCCTAAAAGTAAGCCAAGAGATTTGCAGCTAGATGGACTCAAGCTGCCACCGCATTCAATTGAGGCTGAACAATCGGTATTAGGCGGCTTGATGTTAGATGCCGAAGCATGGGATCGAGTGGCTGAGGCCGTAGTCAAAGAGGACTTTTACTCCCGCTCACACAAGATGATTTTTGCTGCCATGCACAGATTGGTTGAACAGGGACAACCAATCGATTTGATCACGGTTTCTGAGCAACTAGAAGTAGAAAATCAACTAGATGATGCAGGCGGTTTTGCTTATTTAGGTGAAATTGCTAAAAATACGCCGAGTGCAGGCAATATTTTATCCTACGCCGAAATTGTCCGTGAGCGCGCTGTTGTACGTGACATGATCCGCGTTGCACACGAAATTGCCGATGCAGGCTACAATCCTGAAGGTCGCGATTCGAGCGAGTTACTCGACTTAGCCGAAAGTAAAGTTTTTAAAATTGCCGAGATGCGTACCAATGTTAACGAAGGTCCTGAGGACATTAAAACGATCCTCGAAAAAACTGTCGATAAGATTGAGCAACTTTACAATAATCCCCATAACGGCGTGACAGGTGTATCGAGTGGCTTTAATGATCTGGATAAAATGACCGCAGGTTTCCAAGCCGGCGATTTAGTGATTGTGGCCGCGCGTCCTTCTATGGGTAAAACTACCTTCGCGATGAACCTATGCGAACAAGCGGCGATGAATGAAGACAAGCCTGTGCTTATCTTCAGCCTTGAGATGCCATCAGAACAGATTATGATGCGTATGCTGGCCTCTTTGGGCCGCGTTGATCAAACTAAAATTCGTACCGGTCAACTTGATGACGAGGATTGGGCGCGAGTCTCATCGACCATGGGCATTATGCTTGAGCAAGGTAAAATGTATATCGATGATGGCTCCGGATTAACGCCAACCGAAGTTCGTAGCCGCGCGCGTCGCATCGCTCGAGAATACGGTGGTTTATCGATGATCATGATAGATTACCTGCAGTTAATGCAGGTACCCGCCTTGAAAGATAACCGTACCTTAGAGATTTCTGAGATTTCACGCTCCTTAAAAGCGTTAGCTAAAGAGTTAGAAATCCCGATTATTGCCCTGTCGCAGCTTAACCGCTCGCTCGAGCAACGTGCTGATAAACGTCCAGTAAACTCGGATTTGCGTGAATCGGGCGCTATCGAGCAGGATGCGGATCTCATCATGTTTATTTATCGCGATGAAGTGTATAACAACGATTCTCAAGATAAAGGTACGGCTGAAATCATTATTGGTAAGCAGCGTAACGGCCCTATTGGTCGGGTACGATTAACTTTCCAAGGGCAGTTTTCGCGTTTCGATAATTACGCGGGTCCGCAGTTTGAAGAAGATTAAGCTTTTTTATTGAATTAGATTTACGTTTGCAGAAGACTGACAGTGCTGATGTGTTGTTTTTATTATCCGTGACTTTTTATTTCCTGAGTAAACAAGGTAAATTTTGAACCCTTTTCCCCGTGCTGAAATTAGCAGTAGTGCACTGCAAACCAATCTAGCTGAGTTGCGCCAACAGGCACCAACCAGTCGTGTTATGGCTGTCGTTAAAGCGAACGGCTATGGTCATGGATTATTAAATGTTGCCCATTGTTTAGTCAGTGCCGATGGCTTTGGGCTGGCGCGTTTAGATGAAGCTTTAGAATTGCGAGCAGGCGGTGTTAAAGCCCGTTTGTTATTGCTAGAAGGTTTTTTTCGCGCTACCGACCTGCCTTTGCTGGTCGAGCATGATATTGACACTGTGGTGCATCACGACTCTCAGCTTGAAATGTTAGAGCAAACTGAACTGGCGAAACCCGTTACAGTTTGGTTAAAAATAGATTCAGGTATGCATCGTTTAGGCTTTACGCCCGAGCAGTTTTCAACGGTTTACGCCCGCTTAATGGCGTGTGTAAATGTCGCAAAACCAATTCATTTTATGACGCATTTTGCTTGTGCTGATGAGCCTGATAACACTTATACCTCAGTACAGATGGCGGCTTTTAATACATTAACGACCGGCTTGCCAGGGTTTAGAACCTTAGCCAACTCAGCTGGCGCACTCTATTGGCCACAAAGCCAAGGCGATTGGATACGTCCCGGTATTGCACTTTATGGTGTGTCACCTGTTACTGGTGATTGCGGGGCTAATCATGGGCTCGTGCCCGCAATGGAGCTAGTGTCGCAATTAATTGCGGTGCGTGATCACAAGGCGAATCAACCCGCGGGTTACGGTTGTTTCTGGACCGCGAAGCAAGATACGCGTTTAGGCGTAGTGGCGATTGGGTACGGTGATGGTTATCCACGCAATGCACCCGAAGGTACGCCCGTGTGGGTCAATGGTAGGCGAGTGCCGATTGTGGGCCGTGTATCTATGGATATGTTAACGGTCGACTTAGGTCAAGATGCGCAGGATAAGGTTGGCGATAGCGCATTACTATGGGGTAAGGCTCTCCCTGTGGAAGAAGTCGCCGAGCGCATAGGGACTATCGCTTACGAACTTGTTACAAAGCTCACGCCAAGGGTGGCAGTTTGCTTAGTGTAATCACTAATTTTGCAATGATGAACAAGCTTTAAATGATAAAACGGTGTATTGAACACCGTTTTTCTTTAGCGGAATGGGGGTAAACAATTACGGCTAATCAAGGCGTCGCTATTTTTCAAAGCAAATTTCAATATAAGCGGCTCCGTATGGACTGGTGAATGGCATGATAATTTTAGTGCCACTGGCTTTGTGGGAAATAGTATGGCCTTTTCCTGATACCACCATAGGGGTGGCCATTTCAAACTCATAGCCTTTTTGACCCAATAAGTTTTTTGCACCGCCAGTGACCATATTGGTTATTTCACCGACTAGGTCGGTCACTTCGTCGTTAATTTTACCTGGATTTTCACCGAGCATATTTTGCATAATTTGCAGAACCAGCTTTTGTTCAAATGTAATCGACAGTGACCCTTTAGTTTGAGGGCCTACGAGGCCGATTAAGCCTGACACATCTCCTTTTGCTAAATTATCTGATTTGATCTGGGGCTTGCCAGGTGTTAAATCCATGCTCGCCATGGTCGAAAGAACATTAAGCAGAGATTGAAGAAAAGGGTTTATAAAATTGACGTTCATGCCTAAATTTGTCCTCTTGTGAGCCTAAATCATGGCGGGATGACATGTACAAGGCTATTAGAAAAGTTGCCTACCAACAGCAATCTTGATTACAGTCTATAGCTTAGATGAGGTCGCTATAAATGTGAGGCTAGTTTATAGGTATTTAATCATTTATCCGAGGTTTGCGTAGTCAAACATCAATAAAATTGTGCAATAGAGCCATTTACCTTGTTTCATCTTAAAGCCGTAACCCCCCATTGATAATGGTGCATGTGTCCCTATGCTGCAAAGTTTTTTGCTTTATACACTGTTAGTTGATGTTATCCCTCCTAATTATTTTTTAATTATCTTACATGATGTTGTGACATAAAAAAACGTATCATTATGTATAGTAAGTATGTGTTCCCATTCAAAAATTATTCCTAACTAGCTAATTTAATTCTATATTTAAATCTAATGATCATCTGTAAGTCTATCTGTATTTTAAACTCATGGGTGTTGCAGAGCCTATTGATTAGTAATGCAAATGATAATAGTTATTGATCAGGTGGTGATATTTCCTTATATTAGCGGCCGGCAAATACGTGACATTGCTCACGACAATAACTAATTCTTCGCGATAGGAATGTTTCTTGATGAAAATAGCTCAACGTCGTAATGGTCGAGTTCGACTCGGCACTCACATGCTGGGATCGTTAACTTTAGGGATGGCAGTTTCTGCTGCTTCAGCGATGGCAGCAGATCAACCGGCACCTACAACAGATAAAAAAGTCGAACATATTGAAGTTAACGGCGAGTATCTGGGCTATAACAACCGTAAAGTACAATCAGGGAAATTTACTGAAGATCTGCTTAATAGCGCAAAAACAGTAACTGTTATAAACCAAGATCTTATCAAAGATATGGGCGCTCAAACTTTTACAGATGCCCTGCGTGCAACCCCCGGTATTAGCCTTGGCACTGGCGAGGGTGGTAACCCTTATGGTGATAGACCTTTTATTCGTGGCTATGATGCGCAGTCATCGACCTTTATTAATGGCATGCGCGATGTGGGTTCGCAAAGCCGTGAAACGTTCAATATAGAACAAATTGAGGTGCTTAAAGGCCCTAGTTCTGTGTATAGCGGCCGCGGTGCGGTAGGTGGCAGTATTAATATTGTCACCAAAAAAGCGAATGCAGAAGACGCAATAAACTTAGACTTAGCCGTCGGTACAGATTCGTTAACTCGCGCTAGTCTAGATATTAACCGCGTCATTGCAGATGAGGCCGCAGTACGCCTCAATGTGATGGCCCATGATGCAGACACACCTGGACGTAATGAGGTTTCAGGTAATCGTTGGGGTATTGCGCCTTCAGTCACTTTGGGTTTGACGACACCGACTAAGGTGACATTAGAATATTATCATTTTGAAAATCACGATGTGCCTGATTATGGTATCCCTTACGATCAAAGTACGGGCCAGCCCGTTGATGTTAATCCTGATAATTTTTATGGTTTGTTGTCGCGTGATTTTCGTGATAATACAGACGACACCGCTTCAGTATTAATAAGTCATGATTTAAACAACGATTTCCAGTTTACGTCTACCTCTATTTATAGCCGCAACAGTAACGATTATATTGTCACCAACCCCGATGACACGGCGGGTAACGTTGTTAATGGTAATGTGTGGCGCAATACTAAATCGCGTAATTCCGAGACGAAAAGCCTAGCAACTCAGTTGCAGTTAGCTGGCGAGGCGAAGTTAGCGGGCATGCCAAATCGTTTTGCAGTTGGCGCCGAGTTCAGTAATGAGCGTACCAGTAACCAGCCTTATGTCGTTGATGCTGGCAACGGTCGTAATGGTGGCTGTACGGCTGAGATGATTGCGAGCTATAACTGCACCTCGTTGACCAATCCTAATCCGCATGATCCTTGGGTCGGTTCTATCACTCAAGGTATCGTGACTGAAACGGAAACCGACACCAGTTCGCTTTATGCCTTTAACACGATTGAGTTAAGCGATGCATGGATGGTAAACGGTGGTATTCGTTGGGATGATTTCAGAACAGAATCCGATAACGGCACATTGGCGCTATCTAATGAGGACGACTTTCTAAATTATCAATTATCAGTGCTATATAAACCGACCGTAAATGGCAGTATTTATGCTGCCTGGGGCACATCCTCTAACCCACCGGGTACTTCTAATGGCGATGGTGCCGACGGTTTAGCCACAGCAAACCAAGATTTAAAACCTGAAGATACCGAAAGCTATGAGCTCGGTGTGAAGTGGGATTTATTCAGTGGCCGCTTGTCGCTGACCAGCTCGATTTTCCAAATTGAGAAAAATAATGCTCGCGTTGCGACCGAAGCAGGCCGTGGCGCGCCGCAAGAAAACGTAGGCAAACAAAACGTCAAAGGCTTTGAATTTGGTTTTTCGGGTGATTTTACTGATGAATGGCATGGTTTTGGTGGTTACACTTACTTAGATGCAACCTTAGAAAGCAACGGTTTCAATGTGCAATATGACGGTAATCGTTTCCCTAATACCGCTAAAAACAGTGTTAGTTTGTTTACGACCTATGACATTACAGAGGCATTTAATCTAGGGGGTGGTGCGTATTACATGGGCGAAGTTTACGGTAATACGGCTAATACGCTATCAATCCCATCGTACTGGCGTTTTGATGCATTATCATCTTACAAAATGAACGAGTTTTTGACCCTACGTTTGAATGTGCAAAACTTAATGGATGAGCGTTATTACGATAAAGCTTATTCCGCGCATTTTGCGAATATGGCGCCAGGACGTTTAGTCATGCTAAGTGCCGATATGCATTTTTAATGCTGGAATTGCGCTAATGTTATGGCAGCCTTCGGGCTGCCTTTTATGTTTATAATCCTTATAAATCATGTCAACCCGTGTGTTTTTGTATAATGGAATAATGAGATGCTTATTAAAATCCCTGATGTTTTTTCTAAACAAGAAGTCAGTCAATTACGTGAACAATTAGATGCCCGCCGTTGGATAGATGGCAACCAAACCTCAGGGGCGATGGCGAGCACGCGTAAGCGTAATCAACAGTTAGATAAGGACGATCCGGTTGCGGTAGTGATAGGTCAGCAAATCATGCAAAGGTTACTTGCTCATCCATTATTTGTCTCAGCAGCATTGCCATTGCAATTTTATCCGCCGTTATTTAATCGTTATCAAGGTGGTGAAACCTTTGGATATCATATTGATAATGCGATCCGTTCAACTGGCGAGGGTATGGTACGTACTGATCTTTCTGCGACATTATTCCTCAGTGAACCTGAGGATTACCAAGGGGGCGAATTAACGATTCAAGATACCTACGGGCAGCAAAGCATCAAGTTATCTGCGGGATCTTTAGTGCTTTATCCGTCCACCAGTTTGCACCAAGTGACTCCCGTGATATCCGGTGAGCGCGTAGCAGCGTTTATGTGGTTACAAAGTATGGTGCGCGACGAAGGCCAGCGCCGCTTACTGTTCCAGTTAGACCAATCTATTCAAACTTTGACCACTCAGCAGGCTGCAGAGCAAGAGTTATTTAATTTGAGCGGTGTTTACCACAATCTATTAAGACGTTGGAGTGAGTTATAAATATTTCTGTGAGCTGACTTCAACATCAAAGTGCGACTCTAGGCTCCATAGGGTGTAATTAATACACCTCATTCACTGAATATTTTGTTCCTTATTGTATTTCGCTCTGCCTAGCGCAGAGCTTAAACCGCTAAGATGCTGGATATCTTAAACCTCCCCCGAATAGGCTATTCGCGATATACTACAACACTGCCTAATGCGCTGGAACGAAACTGCAATAGCGGCTCTGTTCTACTGTTGTTATATTTTGATGGTCATCTAGTCATATTGAAACTTGAGAATGAATTCGCACTTTCTCAGGGATAATATGGACTTCGTAAGCCAAAAAGCGGTTGGAAACGGTTAATTATGTCCCTGAACGAAATAAATAGTAATATGTTGAAAAACAAGAATATTGACAACCTATCACTCGATCGCACCTTTTCCATAGCGCCCATGCTGGATTGGACAGATCGCCATTATCGTTATTTTGCGCGTTTGATGTCGGCTAATGCATTGTTATATACAGAAATGGTGACCACTGGGGCGATATTGCATGGTCGCGGTGATTATTTAGCGTATAACCAAGAAGAACATCCTTTGGCGTTGCAGTTAGGTGGCTCTAATCCTGTTGATTTGGCGCGCTGCGCTAAACTTGCGGCTGAGCGTGGCTATGATGAAGTGAATCTCAATGTCGGTTGCCCTTCTGATCGTGTGCAGAATGGCCGTTTTGGCGCTTGCTTGATGGCCGAACCTGAGTTGGTGGCGGAATGCGTTGATGCCATGAAGCAGGTCGTTGATATTCCCGTTACAGTTAAAACGCGTATTGGAATTGATGAGCAAGATAGTTACGAGTTTCTCACGCAGTTTATTGATGTTGTTAGCGCAAAAGGTTGTACGGATTTTACTATTCATGCACGTAAAGCTTGGCTTCAGGGACTAAGTCCGAAGGAGAATCGTGAGATCCCGCCGCTTGATTATGTGCGCGTATATCAACTTAAGCGTGATTATCCTGCGCTTAATATTGGTATTAATGGCGGTGTTACCACACTTGAGCAAGCGCAAACCCATTTGGCGCAACTTGATGGGGTGATGATGGGGCGTGAGGCCTACCAGAATCCCTATATTCTGGCGCAGGTGGATCAAATATTGTGTAGCAGCCAACAGGCGGTGATAAGCCGTGAAGATGTCATTGAGGCTATGTTGCCTTATATCGAAGCACATTTGCAGTCGGGTGGCCGGCTCAATCACATTACTCGGCATATGATTGGGTTATTCCAGGGTTTACCAGGTGCCCGTGCGTGGCGTCGTTATTTGAGTGAAAATGCCCATAAAAACGGTGCAGGCATTGAAGTGGTAAAACAAGCATTTCAAAATATTCAAGCTGAAACAGCTGTGTAGTTTTTCCTATATTAAAAGTGGTGAGATTTACTAAGTTGAATAGTATTTTTCACCACTTACATTTTATTAATCCATTCCTTTATCTCTCATCACTTACCTTTTGATTTTAATTTATTAAAAATCATATGCTTAATTTCAATCTTTAAGTTGGCATGCAGTTTGTAATACTCCTTTCGTCAAGTAAATTAATCGAAAGGGATGCCATCATGTTTACATTAACCATTAAAAAAACAGTACAAGTGAGTGTGTTACTCGGTGCGTTAGTTGGAAGCGTTGCAGTACAAGCAGAAGCTACACCAATGTCGGATGTTGCTGGAGCTATTGAACAAACATTAACCAAGCAAACACAAGAGTTACTCGTCAGCGCTAAGCGTGAGTTAGTGTTATCGCTACATACTCAGCTTGCAGAAACTATTTATGATTTTAATAGTCAACTTGGCTTAAATGCTGAACATAAAAGTGAGTTGGTGAGTGCTGATGAATATAGTGCTAATTAAGTGAACCGCAGATGTGGTTTGCCTGTAATGACTTTGCTGCTGTTATTTGTAATCAATCTTATGTTGTTTGCAGATGATGTTATTGATGGATTTCAGTGGCATAGAATGAGTGCTAGTAAATTAATGATTCACTGAGCCGAGGTGTTAGATGAAGCAAATTAAAATACGTCTGCAAAACCCCAAACGATTAGTATGTGGCGTTGCCGCTGATTTGGCATCAAAGTTTGGTTGGTCTTGCTTTTGGACTCGTATGGCGTGGGCAGGCGTGACGGTATTTATGCCAAGTGTGAGTTTGCTGATTTACTTTGTTTTAGCTTTGTTAGCTGAGCAATGGAGAAGACCGGTTTAAGCCTATTGAACGGACTTATATTTGATAAGTTAAATGGCTTGCAGTGGCTTTAAAATAAAAGTAAACGTTTAGCAACAAGAGGGCACTTTGACCCTCATGTGAAATGTATATGTACGTAGCTGACAGATTACTTTTTCAAAAAAGCCTGAAATCTGCTTTTAGCTTCATCACTTTTTAGCCTAGCGCTAAATTGTTCTAATTCTTGATGCATTTGGTGTTGTACGCGGTTCTTATGTGGACGCATGAGTTGACGGGTAATTTGCAGGGCTTGTGGTGGTTGCTTCGCCAGTTTTTTTGCCTGTGATAGCGCATAACTGAATAAGTCTTCATCAGCCACTATTTCGTTGATCATATTAAGTCTATGGGCTGTCTGGGCGTTAAAACTTTCACCGAGCAACAGCAGCTCTGCTGCTTTTTGATAACCAACAAGTTCAGGTAACAGTAAACTTGCCCCGGCTTCTGGCACGAGAGCTAAGTTGACAAACGGTAGCTGAAACTTGGCTGTACTATCTGCGTACACTAAATCGCAATGCAGTAGCACGGTTGTACCTATACCTACAGCAGCGCCAGAAACGGCAGCGACTAGCGGTTTTTTGAGTTCCAGTAGACAAAATAGAAAACGTACTGCCGGATGGTTTGGTCCTAAGTCACTATTTTTCAAAAAGTCTGCAATATCATTGCCTGAAGTAAAGCAATTATTTTTACCATATAACATAAAGGCACGAATGTCGTTGTCTGCTTCACCTTCGATCAGGTATTCTGTCAGTTGTTTATACATATTAAGATCAAATGCATTGCGTTTATCAGGGCGATTAAAGCTGATAATACGTACGCCCTGATCATCCTGGACCTGTATATGACTCATGGGTTGTTTCCTTTACGACGACATTGGGTAAACATGGAGTTTAAGACATTGAAACCAATATTCAAACAGCTGTTTAATTGTCTCATTTTATCTTGTGCATCATTCTCCGCATTGGCGAGTGTAGTGCTGACGGAAGGTCACGTACGTGCCATGCCAGATACTGTGCCAAATACAGCTGCCTACTTTACGCTTGAAAACCACACAGATAAAGCAGTTCGTCTTATTGCTGTGAGTTCCAATGTGGCTAAAGATGCTCAATTACACACGATAATTGAAGATCAAGGCATGGTAAAAATGCGCCATGTTGAAGGCTTTGATATTCCATCTCATGGTGCATTAACGTTAACTCCGTCTGGAGATCATGTCATGTTGCTTGGCTTAAAAGCGCCATTGGTGTTGGAGCAACAAGTTGAACTACAATTAGAGTTCGACGATGGCGAAAAAATGGTGATTACCTTGCCTGTAAGTAAACAAGCAGATATCGCCGCAGAGCAAGAGCATCATCACCATCATTAAGGAGTAGCTTGATGCAAATTACATGGAAAAAAGTTGCCGGTGTCGGTTTGTTTTTAGTGCTTATTGGCTATGGCGTGAGTGTATGGTGGAGTATCGAACCCGATCCTATCAATCCTCAACAGTTGACGGCTAGTGATAAAAATGTGGTCGGATATGCAACAACAACCTCACTCATTCTCACCATCGAAAACCTGCTTGATAAACAAGGCGGTTGGCTATCAAACGATGTGATGCCACCCTCTGTTTTTATGGATAATATGCCTGCTTTTGAGTATGGCGCATTAGAGCAAGCCCGTGATTTAGCCTTAATTATGCGTAAAGAGTTTAGTCGTTCGCAGTCACAATCTGCTGCCGATAAAGATTTAGGTGAAGCCCAATCTAAACTCAATATCGATCATACCAGCTGGCTAGTCCCGAGTGCTGAAAGCGAATATCGTCATGCGGTAAAATTGTTGAAGCTGTATCGCGTGCGAATGATGGACCCCAATAACCAAGATGCGCAGTTTTATGCCCGCGCCGACAACCTTAATGAATGGTTAAAAGAGGTGCAAAAGCGTCTAGGTAGTATGTCGCAGCGTTTATCTGCCAGTGTGGGGCAAGAGCGTTTAAACACTGACTTGGCTGGTGATAATGCCGCCCGTCAATCTACGCCGAACTTAGTCAGTCATCAAATCAAAACCAGTTGGTGGAAAATTGATGATGTTTTTTATGAAAGCCGTGGTGCCTCATGGGCGTTACTCAACTTTATGCGTGCTGTAGAAGTTGATTTTGCAGATGTATTGAAGAAGAAAAATGCTGAAGTAAGCCTAAGACAGATCATTCGTGAGCTAGAGGCAACTCAGCAAACGGTTTGGAGCCCCATAGTTCTCAACGGCAACGGTTTTGGCCTAGTCGCTAATCATTCATTAGTTATGGCTAACTATGTATCCCGTGCGAATGCCGCGGTGATTGATTTAACGAACTTACTATCTCAAGGTTAATTATGAAAAAGACTCTTCTCGTTAGTGCGATACTCGGATGTTGTATTGCAACGTCTGCCCAAGCGGCGACTGTACTTGGTTTTAAAGTGGGTGGAGATTATTGGTATGCTGATACTAATGGTACCTTTGCTGATAAAGGCCAACCGCAACAAGACGTTAATTATAACTCATCTGCACAGGGGAGTTATTGGGTTGCGCTTGAGCATCCTATTCCATTTATCCCTAATGTTAAAATTCGTGAAAATAGCTTAGATCAAAAAGGCGGCATTTCTAATGCTAACTTCAACTTTAATGGTTATGATTTTAAAACTAACGTGACCACTTATGCTGATCTGAGTAATACCGATTTTGTGCTGTATTATGAAATATTGGACAATGACATAGTGTCATTGGACCTAGGTGCTGCTTACAAATTAATGAATGGTTCATTTCGAGTGCAAGATGCAGGTCATCCAGAAGAGAAAGATATCGATAGTGGTATCATCATGGGTTACGCCAGCGGCGAAGTGGGTATTCCTGGCATAGGTTTGTTTGGTTTTGCAGATTTGATGGTTGGCGCTAGCGAGTCAAGTGTCTATGACTATGCAGTTGGTCTTGGCTGGGAATTTGACGGGGTGACCGTCGATACACGTGTTCGTGTGGGTTATCGTGAGTTTCTATTTGATGTGAGCAATTTCTCGGGTGTGAGTGCTGATACTACATTCAAGGGATACTTTGCTGGTGTAGAAATCGACTTCTAATCCTTTACGTTAGGGTTTAGACATAAAAAAACCGCTAATCGGCGGTTTTTTTATGTCTCAAAAATAAGTCTCAAAGCAAGCTTTAATATCGAGAGCGATATTACTCGGCTTTTAAACCATTATTGATAGCAATAACATCATCTTCATTCAATGTGCCAGCAGCTTGCTTTAGTGCCACAATCGAGTTGATATAACTGTAACGTGCATCTGATAATTGACGCTTTGAATCGTACAAGTCGCGGGTACGGTTTAATACGTCAACGATAGTACGAGTACCCACTTCAAAACCGGCTTGAGTGGCTTTTAACGCACTTTCTGATGACAATACTGATTGCTCATAAGCCTTGATTGAGCTTATCGATGCGCCGACGTTGTTGTAGTTATTGCGAACATCTTTCACTACACCACGGTAGACTTGTTCAAGTTTTTCACTCGCTTCTACATATTGAAATTGCGCCTGCTTAACTTGTGAACTGACTTTAAAACCTTCAAAAATCGGAATGCTTAAGTTAACGCCAACGTTAACATTATCGAAATCAGGATCGTTGATATTACCGGTTTTTTGTTCAAGCCCTTTGTTGTAACCCGCATTTAAGCTTAAAGATGGCATGTGGCCCGCTTGATATAGCTTAATGGTTTCTTGGGCAATATCTTTACCAATACGCTGAGTCATGAGATCTATGCTATTGGTTTCAGCGATTTTTAACCATTCACTCGATGATGCTGGCGCAGGTGTGACAGCCGAGAAACGATTAGTATCTAATACATTAATGGTCTTATGATCGATACCGGTGATTTCACGCAAGGCTTCATAGCTATTAGCCAGTCTGTTTTCAGCTAAAATTTCCGTCGCTGAGGCTAAGTCATATTGTGCTTGAGCTTCATGGACATCGGTAATGGCTGTTAAACCTACCGCGAAACGCTGTTTAGTTTGCTCTAATTGGCGTTCGATGGCGCGCTTTTCAGCACCTTGGAATTCATAATTATCTTTAGCCGTTAATACATCGAAATAGGCTTTAGTAATGCGCGTAATCAAGTTTTGTAGTGCTGATGCGTAAGCTGAATCCGCTTGAGATGCGGCTTTTTCAGCTAGGCTTAAACCTACCCAAGCACTGTGATCATAGATGACTTGATTTAATGTAAGACTACCGACTAGACCGCTGGTATCAACTTTTGGATCATTCCATGCTTTGTCATAACCGACGTTAGCACTAATGGTTGGCAACAAAGGTGCGCGATTTTGCTCGATTTCTTCAAACAAACCATTACGCTGAGCCTGAGCTTGTAATACCAGTGGATCGCTTGTCAGTGCTTGTTGATAAATTTGTAGTAAATCGTCAGCTTGTACCACTGAAGCAGAAGCCGCAAGCGTTAATGCTGCGCATAAAGTATGGATCTTAAATTTCATTTGCTGTCCTTATTAGACAAAATCCCCCCAAGGGAGAACATTTTAACTTTGTTTAGACTAGTAATGCCTTTATCAAGGCGGTTTGCGCTTCCCGACGCTTCCCGATACAGCTAAAACTTAATGACCTAGATTCTAAGAACTCTAACGCTTTCAAGTCAAATTCGAAGTGTAACAGATTTTATTTTAAAAATGTGTCAAATTACCTTGATTATAGGCGCAAATTTAATTTTGAGGATAGAGCATGAACCCCGCTATTTTTTCGCAAAAAGATATTGAGATCATAGGGAAAAAATCCTTGTATCAAGGTTTCTTTTCACTGGATGAGTACACCTTTAAACATAAATTATTTGCCGGTGGTTGGAGTCAGCCGGTAACCCGTGAAGTATTTGAGCGGGGTCATGCTGTTGTGGTGCTGCCCTATGATATTAAACAAGATAAGATAGTGCTTATCGAACAAGTACGCTTTCCTGCATTAGCAACCACTAAATCTCCTTGGCTTATGGAGCTCGTCGCGGGTATGATTGCGCCCGAAGAAACGGCTGTGGATGTTGCCCACCGCGAGCTATTCGAAGAAACTGGCCTTGTCGCTAACAGTATGCATTTTATTAATAGTTATTTGGCGAGCCCTGGTGGTAGCACAGAACGTTTCTATTTTTATTGGGCTGATATCGACTCGAGTAATGCCCGTGGATTGCATGGATTAGCTGAGGAGCATGAAGATATTCGATTGCATGTCATGAGCCGTGAGCAAGCCTATAATAGTATGCTTAACGGTGAGATAGACAATGCATCGACCGTGATTGGATTGCAATGGTTGCAATTAAACTATCAACAACTGCGTTAAGTTGGGAATAATTTGACAGCTTCGAATCTACAGTTAAAACAACGCTATAAACCCAACGTTAGCCACTTTCTTGCGCTATGCGGGCGTAACTATAGTCATATGTTGAAATGGTTACCGTTAGAGATTGCTGTCGGTGAATCATGGCGCCTCGAAGGCGAGTTTGGTATATTAGTGATGCGTATTTTAGAAAATACCAAATATACTCAATTAGTTGAGATATCACGCCCACTGGCTATTAGAGACTTTATCAATACTCCCAAGGTGTTAGTGAGAATTTATCATGATGCTAAATTAGCAGAAGTGTTAACTAGTCAGCAGATTTATCAATTACGCCCAGTGTATGATTACCCAAATGTCCGTATGTATCAAAGTGATGAAAAGTACCAGGTAAATGCATTCCTGGAAGAGTTATTAAAGATTGGTTACCAACATAGCGTAGTGTGCCAACCTTAGAATTGGGTATTCAATGTGCTGAAAGAGGCTGTCTCTTACTCCATAACTGAAGGAGAAAGTGTACGTATAGTGCAGATCACTGATCCGCACCTTTTTGCCGATCCTGAAGCTCAGCTTTTAGGCGTCAATACCGGAAAGAGTTTGGCAGCTGTGCTAAATACCATTAGAGCTGTGGATTATCCGGCTCATTTGATGCTCGCCACTGGCGACTTGAGCCAAGACTATTCCGCTGAATCCTACCAACAATTTGTAAAAGCTGTTACACCTGTTGATTTACCTTGTCATTATCTACCGGGGAATCATGACGATCCGCGGATCATGTATTTACATATGCAAGGTGAGCAGATCTTTGGCCAGCAACGTATTCTCGCAGGCAATTGGCAAATACTCATGTTGGATTCGACTGTGCGCGGCAAACCTGGCGGCAATATGGCCGATAGTCAGTTTGAATTAATTGACAAAGCTATTGCAGCGCATCCTCATCTGCACACTTTGCTGGTGATGCACCACAACCCCATAGTCGTTAATTGCACTTGGCTTGATCAGCACTGTATGGATAATGGTGCCGAATTTTTAGTGCGAGTAGCCCAATATCCGCAGGTTAAAGGATTACTCTGGGGGCATGTGCATCAATGTATCGATACCTATCACAAAGGGCCTCATGGCAATTTACAGTTGATGGCGACACCTTCCACGTGTATTCAATTTAAGCCATTATCACCGTATTTTGCTTTAGATAGCATCCAGCCAGGTTATCGTTTGCTGGAGTTAAAGGCCGATGGTAGCATCAATACTAAAGTGTATCGCGTACCTGGTAACCATTTTTCCCCCGACAACAACTCTAGCGGTTATTAAGTAGAATAGCCGCAGCCTGAGGATATTTGGGTATATATGCTGCTTTATATTCATGGATTTAATAGCTCGCCATTTTCAGACAAAGCCGTGATGACCGCTAAATATATGGCGCTGCATCACCCTAGTGTGACCTTTCATCAGCCACAATTGCTCAATACACCTCGGGCTGCAATGGCACTGTTAACGACTTATGTTGAGGCGGCAATTGATGCTAATGAACCATTAGCGTATATAGGTTCATCCTTAGGGGGGTATTTTGCTAGTTATTTAGCTGAAACCTATGGGGGGCGAGCTGTTTTGGTAAATCCCGCGGTAAAACCCTTTGAATTATTTGATGAATTTATGGGGCCACAATTTAATCCTTATACAAAACAACATTATGTCGTGTTACCGGAATATAAGGCGGAAGTTGCTGAATTTAATACGACTATTATCCACAATCCGGACCGATTTTTGGTATTATTGCAGACAGGTGATGAGGTGCTCGATTATCGTGAAGCACTTAATAAATATCATCACTGTCAATTACGAATTGAAGCAGGGGGCGATCATAGTTTTATGGGTTATGCATCGCACTTGCAAACTGTAAGCCAATTTTTACAGTTACCTTGACAAACCGACATCCACAGCCGCAACATGGCCGGATATATAACCTATAGCGTGCCCTATGACCAATCAATATACCTCTGACGCCATTGAAGTTCTCAACGGACTCGATCCTGTTAAACGCCGTCCAGGTATGTATACCGACACCTCCAGACCCAACCATTTAGGCCAAGAGGTTATCGATAACAGTGTTGATGAAGCATTAGCGGGCCATGCAACTAAAATTGAAGTCATTTTACATAGCGATAACTCCCTTGAAGTCACCGATGACGGCCGTGGTATGCCGGTGGATATTCACCCTGAAGAAGGTATTCCTGGGGTTGAGTTGATCCTCACCAAACTACATGCTGGTGGTAAGTTTTCCAATAAAAACTATCAATTCTCGGGTGGTTTACACGGCGTTGGTATTTCAGTCGTCAACGCATTATCGCGTCGTGTTGAAGTGACCGTTCGTCGTGATGGTCAAGTGTATGATATTGCTTTTGAAAATGGTTTTAAGGTTGAGGACTTACATCCCTCTGGCACCTGTGGTCGCCGTAATTCGGGTACTCGAGTGCATTTTTGGCCCGATCCGAGTTATTTTGATTCGGCGAATTTTTCTAATTCGAAACTGATTTATCTACTGCGCGCTAAAGCGGTATTGTGCCCAGGCTTGCGGATTAAGTTTACCAATAAGCAAACCAATGAAGTCCATGAATGGTTTTATGAAAGTGGCCTGACTGATTATTTAAAAGCTGCTATCGGCGATAATTTGATGTTGCCTGAAGAGCCCTTTGTTGGCAGCTTTAAAGCACAGTTGGAAGCCGCCGATTGGGCGATTACTTGGTTACCAGAGGGCGGCGAGTCAATCGGTGAGAGTTATGTTAACTTAATCCCCACGCCGCTTGGTGGTACCCATGTAAACGGTTTTCGCCAAGGTTTATTGGAATCTATGCGGGAATTTTGTGAGTTCAGAAACTTAATTCCCCGTGGCATCAAGCTCTCACCGGAAGACATCTGGGATCGAGCTGCATTTATTTTATCGGTGAAGATACAAGAACCACAATTTGCAGGCCAAACGAAAGAAAAGCTCTCTAGTCGTCAATGTGCCGCTTTTGTTTCTGGCGTTGTGCGCGATGCTTTTTCACTGTGGCTTAACTCGAATACCGAATTAGCTGAATCCTTAGCCGATATGTGCATTAATAATGCTCAGCGTCGGTTAAAGGCTGCCAAAAAAGTCGCCCGTAAAAAAGTAACCTCAGGCCCTGCGCTACCGGGTAAATTGACCGATTGCAGCGGCCAAGATCCGATGCGAGGAGAGTTATTTCTCGTTGAAGGGGACTCTGCGGGTGGTAGTGCTAAACAGGCTCGCGATCGTGAGTTTCAAGCAATCATGCCGCTGCGAGGCAAAATCCTCAATACTTGGGAAGTCGATGCCTCGCAGGTATTAGCTTCGCAGGAAGTGCACGATATTTCGGTTGCAATTGGGTGCGATCCAGATAGCAGTGATATCTCTGAATTACGTTATGGCAAGATTTGTATTCTTGCCGATGCCGACTCCGATGGACTGCATATCGCGACCTTACTATGTGCGCTATTTTTGAAGCATTACCGCATATTGGTTGAGCAGGGCCACGTGTATATTGCCATGCCACCACTGTTTCGTATCGATATCGGTAAAGAGGTTTATTATGCTCTGGATGAAGCAGAAAGAGCTGCAATTATAGATCGTATTGCTGCAGAGAATAAAAAAGGTAAGGTACAAGTTACCCGCTTTAAAGGCTTGGGCGAGATGAATCCGTTACAATTACGTGAGACAACGATGGATCCAAACACCCGTCGTTTAGTACAGTTAACCATAGATGATAACGAAGAGACCGATGCTTTGATGGATATGCTACTGGCGAAGAAGCGTTCACCAGACCGGAAAAACTGGCTTGAAGATAAGGGTGACATGGCTTTACTTTAATGTTGTGCACTATTGCCGATAACAATAAAACATAGGCATAAAATGACAATGTTGTATAAAAAAACTAATAATTATAGATGCTTAATCTTGCTCTCTAGTTGTTTGCTGGTATTGATAAGCAGCTCGTTATTGACGAGTAATAGCGCGATAGCGGCTTCTCAGTCGATAATGATAACCGTCTCTAAAGGCTTTGGTTTATCACTGTATGCCTCAGATGTGGGCGATGCTAGGCAGATGGCAATGGGTACCAATGGTACGTTATTTGTCGGTTCCAACAAGAGCGGCACTATTCACGCTTTAGTGGATAGTAATCAAGACGGCAATGTTGATAAACGCTACGTTATTGCTAAAGGTCTGACGTCACCAGATGCTATCGCATTTCACAATGGTGACTTATTTGTTGCTACTGAGAACCAAATTGTACGCTTTATTGATATCGAACAAAGGTTGCGTCGGCCAAGTCGGCCAAAAGAAGTTTATAGCGATTTACCTTACTCAGAAAAGAAGAGCTCTCGGGCGATTAACTTTGGTCCAGATGGACGTTTGTATGTATCGATTGGTGCGCCTTGTAACGTATGTGAAGCCCCAGTGCCTTATAGTAGCATTATAGCGATTAATGTCGATACTGGTGCCAGTGAGCAAATTGTTGCTGGTGTACGTGATGCCAGTGGATTTGATTGGTCGCCCATCGATGGCAAATTATGGTTTGCTGACCAAGGTCGTGATTGGATGGGCGATATTTTACCCCCCGACGAAATCAATCGTGTGGATGTCATTGGTAGTCATTACGGTTTTCCTTATTTACACGCCAGCACGGTTGTTGAACCCGCCTATGAAAAACCTAAAAGCTTAAAAATTACCGTCCCTGTATATGAGCTACCCGCACATGTCGCGCCAACAGGGTTAGCTTTCTATCGCGGCAGTCAATTTCCACCTATGTATCATAACCAGTTGTTTATTGCCGAAAATGGCTCTTGGAATCGCTCGAGTAAAGTGGGCTATCAAGTGGTTATGTTAAAGATTGAAGATCAAAAAGTGGTGAGCCGTGAAACGGTTGTCAGTTTCCTCGATGGTGAATTTCCCGTCGCTCGTCCCTTTGCATTGTTATCCGCCGATGATGGCGTGATGTACATTTCAGATGATTTAAAAGGTAACGTTTATCGTTTGTTCTTCAAAAATGAAACGAATAACGATAGCACTGAAGCACCACAGGAACTAGAAAACAATGAGTGACGCAATCAAGTTAAGTCTCGATGGGGTGGAGCAAATGCCATTACGGCGCTTCACCGAAGAGGCTTATCTGAATTATTCCATGTATGTCATTATGGACCGCGCTTTGCCACATATTGGCGATGGGCTTAAACCTGTACAGCGCCGAATTATCTATGCAATGAGTGAGTTAGGTTTATCGGCTCAATCGAAACATAAAAAATCGGCACGTACAGTTGGTGACGTATTAGGTAAGTATCATCCCCACGGCGATAGCGCCTGTTATGAGGCGATGGTATTGATGGCGCAGCCATTTTCTTATCGTTATCCATTGGTTGACGGTCAAGGTAACTGGGGGGCACCTGACGATCCAAAGTCATTTGCGGCCATGCGTTATACCGAGGCGCGCCTATCTAAGTTTTCTGAAGTGTTACTCAGTGAGTTGGGTCAAGGCACGGTTGAATGGGGCGAAAACTTTGACGGTACGTTAAAAGAACCTAAAGTGTTGCCAGCTCGTTTACCGCATATATTACTCAATGGGATCACGGGTATTGCCGTGGGTATGGCGACAGATATTCCGCCGCATAACGTCAGAGAAGTGGTCTCGGCCTGTGTTGCCTTGCTTGATGATCCAAAGCTTGAGCTCGAGCAATTAATGGCCTTTGTACCGGGCCCTGATTACCCAACTGAAGCGGAGATCATTACCCCCTCGGCCGATATTGCAAAAATTTATGAATCTGGGCGCGGGTCCTTGCGTGCGCGCGCAGTTTACACCGTTGATGGCGGTGAAATTATTATTACTGCATTGCCTCATCAAGCCAGTAGCGGCAAAATTTTAGAGCAAATCGCCAACCAAATGTTGGCAAAAAAGTTGCCTATGGTGGCGGATTTACGTGATGAATCTGACCATGAGAGTCCGGTGCGTCTGGTGGTGGTGCCCCGTTCAAACCGTGTCGATTGTGATCAGCTTATGGCGCATCTATTTGCGACGACGGATTTAGAAAAGAGTTTTAGAGTTAACTTAAACGTACTGGGTCTAGATGGTCGACCACGGGTTAAAGGGCTAAAAACCTTATTAACTGAATGGTTAGAATTTCGAGTCGATACGGTTAAGCGCCGTTTAGAATATCGCTTAGATAAGGTGGTTTCGCGGCTACATATTCTCGAAGCATTAATGATCGCGTTTCTCAATATTGATGAAGTGATTGAGATTATTCGTTTTCATGATGAACCTAAAGTCGAGTTAATGGCACGTTTTTCACTGAGTGATAAACAAGCTGAATCGATTCTTGAGTTAAAATTACGTCACTTAGCCAAGCTAGAAGAATTTAAAATCACCGCCGAGCAAAATGAACTTGAAGCCGAGCGTGAAAAGCTCGAGCAGCTATTGAGCTCTGAGCGTCGCCTAAAGACTTTAATCAAAAAAGAATTAATCCAAGATGCACAAACCTATGGTGACGATCGTCGCTCACCCATAGTACTGCGTAATGAGTCACGCGCCTTAACTGAGCAAGAGCTAACTCCGACAGAGGCCGTAACAGTCGTTTTATCTGAAAAAGGCTGGGTACGTTGTGCTAAAGGCCATGATATTGATCCGTTATCTCTGTCCTATAAGTCTGGTGACCAATATTTGTGCAGCGCCATGGGGCGTAGCAATCAAGCGGCGGTATTTATTGATTCGTCTGGACGGGCATTTGCAACCGACAGTCATACGTTGCCCTCTGCACGTAGCCAAGGCGAGCCAATTACCACTCGTTTTAATATGGCGCCTGGTGAAACCATGCAGCATGTGTTGATGGGGGAAGAGGACCAATGCTACTTGTTAGCAACTGATGCTGGTTATGGGTTTATTTGTTCATACAACGATATGGTATCGCGCAATAAAGCGGGTAAGGCTTTGCTCAGTTTATCTACAAACGCTAAATCATTAACACCTAAGTTGATTGATCGTACTAAAGAAATGTCACTTTTAGCCATTACCAACGAAGGTCGGATGTTGCTGTTCTCCCTTGATGCCCTGCCACAGTTATCTAAAGGTAAAGGCAATAAGATTATCGGCATCCCGACAGAAAGAGCGAAGAGTCGCGACGAGTTAATGACGCACTTGCAGCTCGTGCCAAGCGATACGCCCGTCACTCTGTGGGCGGGTAAGCGCAAGCTCACACTTAAGCCGAGCGATTTAGAGCACTATCGTGGCGAGCGTGGTCGCCGTGGGGCCAAGTTACCGCGAGGCTTACAACGTGTTGATAGCATTGAACTCGGTGACGGCGGTGAGCCATTAACGAGCATCTAATGCTTTGATGGATTAAAAGTGCTCAAGAGTGCGATGCACTAACCAGCAATATATCAATTCGTAATAGATTCGCTAAAGCCACCTGAGTCTTACTTCGGTGGCTTTTTTGTTTTTCATTATCGAATGTCAATCGCTAGTCAGATTCGAGATATAAAAAAACCTACTGTATGACTACAGTAGGTTTTTAATTATCTCTTTAGTCAGAGATTAGAAATCGTAACGTACGCCTACAGAGAATACGTTGTCATCTTGTAGATCAACTTTGTTACCAGCAACAACATGGTCACCGCGGTACATAGCGTATTGGCCGTATACCATAGTTGATTTAGCTAAACGGTAGTCAGCACCTACGTTGAAGTTTTGTACGTTGATATCAGTACCTGTCGTAATAATCGGTTTACCGTTAATATCTTTTCCTATGGTGTTTACGTTTTTGTAGTAGCTACCGAAGCCAGCATCATCAGCACCGTATTCTGCTTTCAGGTTTACACCGTTCAAATCATAAGATACGTTGACGTAGTAAGTATTACCATCGATATCATTATTTACAACATCTTCTGCGTTCTGGAATAAACCACCGACTTTGAATTGACCTAACTTTACTTGGCCAACTAAGCGATATGCATCAACACCTGCAATACCCTTGTTGTATGCAACAGCTGCATAATACATTTGTTCTTTAAATTTGCTATCACCTAACGTAGCGCTCAGAGCATATAAGCTTTCAGAGGTTTTAGCTGTTGTGTCATTATCGTCAAATTGATAGTTGGCATTTAATGTTACCAAGCCAGCAATTTTTGGTGAGTAATACCAAACACCATCTGCAGTACGAGTTTGAGCGCTGATTAAACGATCGATATCGGCGTTAGTATTACCGAAAATATCCACACCGCCTTCTGCTTGTTTAAATACGGTGTCGTTACGACCCACTAACACTGTACCTGCGTTAGTTTTTAAACCTAAAAAGGTGTTACGCGCTTTAAATACATCACCGGTAGTGGATGTATTTTCAACTTGGAATTCCATTTGATAAATAGCTTCAAAGCCATCAGCAATCTTTTCTGATCCTTTAACACCTAATAAAGAAAAGTTATTTTCTAAATAAGTGCCTGAATTGTTTTCATCGGCGTAGTTTTTTGTATCAACACCGTTAGTTCCGCCTTGTAGGGTGGCACCAGTTTCTGTATTGGTTAAAGCAAGCTCTAAACGACCATAGAAGCTTGGGCCTTCGGCTAGCGCACCGAATGAAGCCAATGCCAGTACAGATGCAACTGATGCAGAAATGAGTGTCTTTTTCATGTTTTGTGCTCCCTCGAACCTAAGTTCTTATCCATTTTTCATGGTTTTTGTGTGGTTTAACACATTTGCTACTTAATATTGGTAACAAAAGTTGTGGCCGAGTTTTACAGTTTTACGATTCTTTAGCTGTGGTACAGATCATGTTTTTGGCTATCCTTGCCTCTAATTAGGCTATTTCTAGGACATTTTTGCATATCTTGACGACAAATTTATCTAAAGAAGGTAAAACCGCTTTATTTACATAATACTTAAGTGGTAGGTGTGACTAAATAGTATTAAGCGGTACATCGGCGGAAATAACTGTAGCATATACTAATACTCTAGCAAATCAGTGATATCTGAGTAGGATTTATGGTTTAGAAGATGTTTTGAACTGCTAAAGCGGCTGAGTACACGTTTTTATCAAAAAAACCTTATGTTTTTATGCTTGATATCCATTTTAAATCAATATCTAACAATGTGAATCATTGTTGCTATAAAGCCGCGGCTTTATATAGTTTTGTATCGTATTTTATAAAAACGCATCTCGCGACCATAGACCATAGTCTTAGTATTTTAATATAGGTGCATAGCCAATAATGCTGTGGATTTTAAATGTTTCGCTATTTATCGCGGTGTTTGACACTCGTGGTGACCTTGTTACTGTGGTGAGTCATCAATGCTTATTGTGATGGATAAGACTAGTCACCCATTAATGCGCCTCAGACTTTTTGTGAGTTGATTTTCATCATTTGGGCACGGGTGTTGTTTTATATATTAGTTGGCAACATGGGTCGATGTGATTTCGATTTATGTCGAGATCGTTTAGAATCCACGGCATATTTTTAGTGTTGTTATTAAGTTGTCTTGGCGAGTGCCGACTCGGTGCTAAAGCAAGCGCTTCTGCTGTTATTGCGTAATATAAGGTAAGTATTTATGACTGAGGCCTATCAAAATCGATTTGGTGGAATTGGCCGTTTGTATGGACAAAAGGCACTGGCTAAATTTGCCATATCCCATGTGGTGGTGATTGGTATCGGTGGCGTAGGTACTTGGGCGGCAGAAGCCTTAGCGCGTAGCGGCATAGGCCAGATTAGCTTGGTGGACTTAGATGATATTTGTGTGACAAATACCAATCGGCAAATTCATGCGCTGAGTTCCACCATAGGGCATTCTAAAGTGGCTGTGATGGCGCACCGCATCCGCGAAATAAACCCTGAATGCCAAGTGAATGAGATTGAAGATTTTATTACATTAGACAATTTAGGCGAGTATTTACTCGGGGCTAAAGCAGGCGGCAACATTGATTATGTCGTTGACTGTATTGATGCGGTAAAGCAAAAGGCTGCGTTAATTGCTTGGTGTAAGCGTCAAAAAATTAAGATTGTGACAGTGGGCGGCGCGGGTGGACAGACAGATCCCACTCAAATTCAGTTAACCGATCTCGCCAAAACCTATCAAGATCCTTTGTTGGCCAAAGTACGCAATATTTTGCGCCGCGAATATAACTTCTCTAAAAATGTACAACGCCGATTTGCTATCGATGCGGTTTTTTCCAGTGAACAGTTAGTTTATCCGCAAGCCGATGGTTCAGTCTGTGGTACGAAAGCGGCGGCCGATGGCAGTATGAGAATGGATTGTGCTTCAGGCTTTGGGGCCGTGACTATGGTGACGGGCACATTTGGGTTTGTGGCTGCAAGTCGAGTGCTAGCGCGATTGGCGCAACAGGCACAAGATGCTGTTTAAGTAATTAATGCTATTTTTTTTATTTTTTAAATTCAATTCATTATGTTCTTAGCGTTCGTTTTATTAAAGTGAGTAGGCGTTGATGTTGTGAAGGTAAACATCAACTCCAATTCAATGTGAATAAATGGCTCTTCAATGTGTCTATAAATGGATGTTGGCCGAGTCGCAAAAGAATATCAACATCTTCCTTCATGTCTAATACCCATCACCGCAGGCAATAAGCACTATTACAGTTCGAACAAGGCATAAAAGTGTGCTTTATTAACGAATAAAATCAGTAAAATAGAGTCTCATTTATGGCACTAAATTTGCTTAATGGTCGATAAGTTCAATTTTTTGTCGCGGGGATAATATTATGTTCAAACTCAAACTGGATCCTGTTAAGGCTTTTAGCCCGAAAAAAATCATGTTTAGAGTCATGTTGTGGCTTATGGTGAGTTGTTCAGTTTTATTGCTTACGCCCCCCCAATTACTGGCTAAGATAGCCCTAGACCCGTTTGTAGCAGAGCATGCCGAGTTTGTGGGTTTAGGCTTAATCGTGTCTATTGCTTATTTTTTGAGTCAGTTGATCAATTTAGGTTTAGATGAGTCAATTCGCCATTTAAGTGATAAGCGAGTTATTGAGACTATCGAATCTAAAGTTAATTTACTTGATCCTGCTGAGCGGGCGTTGGTGCGAGAGTTTTTTCTACAAGGTGCCACTATTTTGACTTTGCCGCAAAATGAAACTGCAGTAAAAAGTTTAGTGAATGCCTGTATTTTAGAAAAGCTAGGTAATGAGCGCCATTATGCGATTCAGGGGCCAACCGCAGATTATAAGATTGCCATGAAAGCGCGTATGTATCTCAACCGTGATGTGCTGCGTTTGCCTGCGGGAGAGCCAAGCCAAGAAGAGATGCAGTCATTAATTAAAGCACGTCCGCAATTTTTAAATGGTCTGGTACAAAATAGAAAACACACCGCATAGGCGAGTTCGATGCGATGATGACATTTGATGATTAGAATTACGCAGAACAAAAAATAAAAAGTGGGGGTTAATAAACCCCCAAAGTTGTGCATTTATACAAGAGCATGAAGAACAACTGGAGCAAAACTATGGTTTTGGTGCCGACTTCGCAATAAACATCCAAGTGATATAAGCCATTATCCCTATAGTGCAAAAGATAACGATCATTGAAAGTAAGCCTATCGGGTTACCAAACATCAGATCTAACCAAAATGCCATGACTGAAATCCTGTTTCCTGTGAAGTCTTCTCTAAATTAGCTGGATTTAATGGGGTAAATACTGATCTCGATCAATAAAAAATCGACATCAGAGACCGAAAGCATCACTGTTAATTAACTCTGTGATCGTGGTCATATTCTGCTTGCACTTAATCTTACTGAGTTCAAACTTCTCTATGTGTTGTAGGTGCGTCTTGGTAAAAGTTCTGCTGCTCAATTGCTAGGCTTAAATCTTGATTTAATGGCAGACTCAAATCATGCAATGAAATCGATATTTTTTATGCGCGATGCTATTGTTTGGCGCTTGTGGTGTGAGGATAGTGGTTCTGTGCTGAGAATTTGATCAGTAAAGGTGGCTATATCTGAAGATGAATAACCAGAGTTAGCGCTATTGATTATTCTATCTAGGCTGAACAACCCTCTAACGCCTTATTTTTGAGCGGTTAAATATAATTTATATTAAAGACGCGGCAAAAGACTTGCCATTGTCATCGGCAAAGGTATAATCCACACCACTTAGAAAGCTTGGTTTTTGACTGGCTATAAGTGCATGTTTGATATGGCAGTCTTGGTAAATCAGTAGATAAAAAGATTTAAATTACATCGTTTTATGTGAATTTTTTTAGATTAAGTTTTGCAAAGTTATTTAGCGTGATTAGATTACTTTACAAAGCTAATACAGCTGTTAAGTTTTTGCCTGAGTGATGAAATTGGTATACATGGGGGATTCAAAATCCCCTGTCGCAAGACGTGTCGGTTCGAGTCCGACCTCAGGTACCATTATTTAAAGCCCTGTTTCTTAATTGAACTGGGCTTTTTTTATAGCTGAAATTCAATCCTTTCCTATCTCTTGCCTTGTCAGTAAACGTCAGCACTGGCGTGGTTTTGAATCAAATGTCAGAGTTAATTTGTTATCTGCAATAAACCACTACACAGTTCGATTCTGTCTACTGGTACTAAATCCTTCTGATGAAGACAAAAACCGACTTAGAGTCGTTTTGTTTGTATCTAAAATTTGGATTAAAGTGGATTTAGTGGGATTCGGCGATATCCATTTGTGTCATGGTTACGCCTTTGATTTGAGCATAAATCGCTTTACCTTGAGTGAGTTGCAGTTCATGGCAAGCCCATGGGGTAATGTTAGCCCAGAGTTCATCGCGGCCTAGTGCGATTTTTAATTGAACTTGCTCCCCATTATCGCTTGTATATACCTCTTTAATTTCACCTTTCAATAAGTTACGGATACTCGACCCCCTTGGGATCTCGGTGCAAACTGAAACATGATTTGCCTGAATACGTACTTTGAGTTTTTTTTCTGTTGCAGCAAGATGGCCGCTAACCCACAGATGATTACCATCATCCATCACTAAACGTGTCATGGGATAATCGGGATGCCTATCGGCAACCTTAGCGCTGAGCAGTGAGCTTAATTCCTGCATTGGCACCCAAGGACGCATTTGCTCACTATTCCACACCTCGCTGAGTGCGCCTTGAGCAATCACGTTTCCTTGGTGTAACACCAGCATATAATCGGCCAGTTGCAAAATCTCATCAAGGCTGTGGCTCACGTACATAATTGGCAGTGCTAACTCCTGCGATAACGTTTGCAAGTAAGGCAGTAATTCGCGTTTGCGGGGTAAATCGAGTGAGGCTAAGGGCTCATCCATTAACAACATATCGGGTGATGTCAGCAGTGCACGGCCAATTGCGACGCGCTGTTTTTCCCCGCCAGATAGCGTAATGGGGTAACGGCTTAAGAGTTTTTCGATACCAAGCAGTTGCACAACTTTATTAAATAATACTGGGTTGTCTTGGCGTACACCATAGTTGAGATTGCCCTTAACGCTGTAGTGCGGAAAGAGTCTGGCCTCTTGAAATACATAACCTATGTTACGTTTTTCTGGCGGAAGATTAACTTTTCCTTGTTGGTATAGCAGTTTATCACCCAAACGAATCTCACCCTTATCAGGGGTAGAAAGGCCGCCGAGCAGATTTACCAGCGAGGTTTTACCTGCGCCTGAACGTCCAAAAACAGCGGTAATTCCCTGTAAGGGTAATTGCGTGTCTACTTTTAGTTGTAATTGACCGAGTCGTTTTTCAATATTGATGCTTAACATGCACTTGCGGTCCTCTGTAAGGCTTTTTGAGTTAGCCATTGCGAGGCGAGTAAAGAGGCTAAGGCGATAATTATCGAGATAATGCATAAACGCATTGCTTCATACTCAGCGCCAGGGGTTTCAATAAAAGAGTACATTGCCAGTGGAATAGTACGGGTTTCGCCGGGAATATTAGATACGAAAGTAATGGTAGAACCAAACTCTCCTAAGCTACGGGCAAAGGCGATAATCATGCCCGAAACAATCCCGGGAGACGTGAGTGGCAATGTGATGGTCAGAAATACTCGCCATCGACTGCTGCCTAAAGTACGCGCGGCCTGCTCAAGTCGAATATCAACCGTTTCAAAGGATTGGCGTATAGCTCTCACCATCAGTGGAAAAGATACTATGGCAGAGGCTAATGCTGCACCGCGCCAACTAAAGCTAAAGCTGATGCCAAACCAGTCAAATAACCATTGGCCAATAAATCCTTTACGTCCCATGCTGATGAGCAACAGATAACCCACTACCACGGGTGGCAACACCAGTGGTAGGTGGAGAATACTGTCGAAGATGGCTTTACCGGGAAACTCCACCCTAGCTAGTAACCAAGCGCATAAAATGCCCAGAGGTAAACTGGCAATAACGGCAATGGACGAAACCTTTAAACTAAGCAGCAGTGCGGCAATTTCATAGTCGCTTAAAAGAAATCTATTTAACACAGAGCCGCTTAACACAGAGCTATCTAAGAAAAAGTCACTCAGCACTTAGTTAACCCCAAAGCCATATTTTTCAAACACGTTTTTTGCGCTTGTGCCCTGTAAATACTCATTGAAAGCTTTAGCACTCGCTGTTGATTCTTGTTTGACTAAAGCAATAGGATATTCGATAGGGCTGTAGCTGGTGGCGGGAAAAGTCGCGACAATTTTAACTTTTTGGGTCACTTTAGCATCGGTTGCATACACTATACCAAATGGCGCTTCACCCTGTTCAACTAAGGCTAGTGCTGCACGGACGTTATTGGCGCGGGCGAGTAACGGTTCGGCTGTTTTCCACAGATTGAGGCTTTCTAATGCTTGTTTAGCATATTGGCCCGCAGGTACGTGGTCAGGATCGCCAACGGCCATACGATTGCCCTGCAATGCGGCTTTAATATCCCAATCGCTATTGAGCGTGACTTCGGTGATTGGGCTATCTTTTTCAGCAATCAGCACCAATGTATTTTTCAATAAGGTTTTGCGGCTACTTACATCAACGGCTTTGGCCTCGATGAGATAGTCCATCCATTTTTGGTTTGCTGAAATAAACAAATCGGCAGGCGCACCATTGGTCACTTGTTTTGCTAGCGTTGACGAAGAAGCGAAGGAAAAGATCACCTTAGTCTTGTGCTCTTTTTCATATTGTTGGCCAATCTCATTAAGCGCATTTGTGAGTGACGCTGCTGCAAAGACAGTGACTTGTTCGTTATCTGCTGCAAAACTAGGACTGCATATCAGCGCCATACCAAAGATAGAAGCTGTGGTAAAACGCAAAAACTGTTTTAGCTGAGTTGATTTCATTGTGTTGCTCCATAATAAAAAGTTATCGTTGTATACCAATCTATATAGCGACAATTCAAGTCCTAAGCGCACAATTAGTGATCTATGTACGGTTTTGGGTGGATAAATTGTATTAATAGTTGGAAATAGCTCGGTAATCTTATTGGTATCGTATGGCCGATAGGGGACAATAAAGCTCAAGTCAGACTTAGGTGCTGGATAAACGATGGATTTACATGCCTTACTCACGCTTTCCCTTGATGATAAAACCTTTGCCAATCCACGGCGGATAAACTTGCTTGAACAGGTTGCCAATACGGGCTCTATTAGCCAAGGCGCAAAGCTTGCGGGAATAAGCTACAAAGCCGCGTGGGACGCGATTAATGAAATGAACACCGCGATGCCAGAACCGGTAGTAAACAGCGAGAAGGGCGGTAAAGGTGGCGGTGGCGCTAAGCTCACCGAATTTGGCAAACGTTTACTCAAGGTGTATTCGATCACTTCGCAAGTACAAGCCATGGCCTTAGCGGCTTTACTTGATGAATCGGTCGATATGCATAGTCTATTAGATGTAATGGCGCATTTTTCCCTCAATACCAGCGCCCGTAATCAGCTAACTGGACGTATTAATCGTATTGATTCATTAGGGTTAAATGACAACATTAGTGTGACCTTAGCAGGCGGACAGTCTATCCAGATTTCAGTCACTCATGCGAGCCGCGAGCGGTTGCAGCTGATCATGGATAAGTCGGTGTTGTTATTATTTAAAGCGCCAGCGGTGATTACCAGTAAAAACACCTGTCACGTTGATGGTCAAAATTGCTTAAACGGTCGCTTGCTGAGCGTGACTGAACTTGATGATAAAGCCGAATTAGCCATAGATATTGATGGTAAAGACATCATCTATTCAGTGATGCCACTCGCCCAAACACAAGATCTGGTCGTTGGTGAGTCCTGTTTTGCCTGTTTTGATGCAACGCAGGTGATTGTCGCCAGCATGAACTAAACGAAGAATAATGAGTACAGCTGAAATTACACCGCTATAGAATGCAGGCTCTAAAATTTACCACTCGCCGATTCGGTATCGCAATCGGCATTGCTCCTAATCACACTCAGTCGTGCCTTATCAATTTCAACACAGATATTTGCATATCTTTACCTGTTAACGACACTTCCTTCGTCTACTCTCTTTGGCTAACTCTATATACTGCAGAAATAATTTTGGTTTCTTAACAAGCTTGAGCCAGATAATGGCTTGCTGTCTTTAGCATTGATGGACATGACAATACCGATGAAAAAATCCTCAAAGCGTAACTTACTGCTCGCATTTAGCGGCTTAATTATTCTGGGCGGCGGTGCATATTTTCTGTGGCATAAGCCTGATACCGCGCCTACTTACGTGACTGAAGCAGTACGCCGTGGCGATATTGAAAACTCAGTACTCGCCAATGGCATGTTGCAAGCATCTAAACTGGTAAGTGTGGGCGCGCAGGTATCGGGTCAGATTTTAAGTTTGCCTTTGGCGCTCGGGGATGAAGTGAAAAAAGGCGATTTAATTGCCCAGATTGACAGCCTGGCACAACAGAATAATTTGAAAGATGCGCTCGCATCACTTAAGAGCATCAATGCCCAGTTCCGTGCTAAACAGGCGCAAATTCGTCAAGCAAAATTGGAGTTTACTCGCCAGCAAGCCATGCTCGCCGATAGCGCCAGCTCCCGTGCCAGCTATGAAACTGCAGAAGCTACTCTGACAGTTTACCAAGCTGAACTTGAACAATTAGAGGCGCAAAAACAACAGGCTGAGATTAATGTTGATAGTGCCAGAATTGATTTGGGTTATACCAAAATTACCGCGCCTATGGACGGTACTGTGGTGTATTCGGCGGTGGAAGTCGGCCAAACCGTTAACGCGAATCAAACCACACCAACCATAGTAGAAATGGCGCAACTCGAAACTATGACGGTTAAGGCGCAAATCTCCGAGGCTGACGTGGTCAATGTCCATTCGGGTCAAGCCGTGTATTTTACTATTCTGGGTAAGCCCAATCATCTTTACCTTGGCACATTAAGGGCGATAGAGCCGGGGCCGATTTCGATGAATGGTGACGACAGCAAGATGAGCTCAAGTGACTCAGATGCGATTTACTACCATGGCTTGTTTGATGTAGAAAATCCTGATCGCACCTTACGTATCGGTATGACGGCGCAGGTTTCCATCGTGTTAGCTAAGGCTGAGGATGCGCTGTTAGTACCCGCGCAAATATTACGTATCAAGCCGAGGGATAAATCAGTGGCAGTAGATCAGCCTAGTGAGCGCAAAACTCGCCGTGGTCCGCAGTATCAAGTGCCGGTGTTGGTTGATAACCAAGTGCAATATGTGGATGTCACCATTGGTATTAATAACAAAATCAATGCTGAAATTACTGCAGGGTTGAAAGAGGGCGATCAGGTTGTGTTGGGTATGCCATCTTCAGACAGCAGCAGTAAGCTGCGTCGTCCACCTGGCATGAGGTTTTAACAGTGACAACGGCATTACTTGAAATTTCAGGTTGTTACCGCACCTTTCAAGCAGGCGATCAGCAACTTACTGTATTGAAAGATGTTAACTTGTCGATTGGCCGTGGTGAGCTGGTAGCGATTGTCGGCGCCTCTGGCTCGGGTAAATCGACCTTAATGAATATCTTAGGTTGTTTAGATAAGCCATCAAAGGGCGCCTATTTTATCAACGGCCAAGATACTTCCACTATGGATGTGGATGAACTAGCGCAATTACGCCGTGAGCATTTTGGCTTTATTTTTCAGCGTTATCATTTGCTTGGCGATCTCACCGCCATAGGTAATGTCGAAGTGCCCGCTGTATATGCGGGCAAAGAACGTAGCGCACGTAAGCTAAGAGCCGAGCATTTATTAACGCGCTTAGGTTTAGGCGATAGATTAGATCATAAACCAAACCAGCTCAGTGGTGGTCAACAACAACGGGTGAGTGTCGCGCGGGCGCTGATGAATGGCGGCGATGTGATCCTCGCCGATGAGCCTACTGGTGCACTCGATAGCCATAGCGGCGAAGAGATGATGCGCTTATTGCAAGAGCTACATCACGACGGCCATACCATCATTATCGTGACCCACGATATGCAAGTTGCCCAGCATGCTGACCGTATTATTGAAATTAAAGATGGCGTTATTATCAGCGATGAACCTAATCGTAGCACGCGTGATAATACAGATCTGCAAGGGGCTCACACTACGAGTGCTGCTGATCTTACTCAAACGGTAAAACCGACACGCATGGCTTCGTGGGACAGATATATCGAAGCATTCAAAATGGCCTTGCTTGCTATGTCGACCCACAGATTACGTACATTTCTTACTATGTTGGGGATTATTATTGGTATTGCTTCGGTAGTATCTGTTGTGGCGCTGGGTGAAGGTTCTCAGCGGGAAATTCTCAAAAGTATCAGTTCGATGGGAACTAATACGATTGATATTCGCCCCGGCTCTGGCTTTGGTGATAGGCGTTCTGCACGGGTACGTACCTTAACGGGTAATGATGCCAGTGCCCTTAAAAACTTGCCCTATGTTGATAGTGTCACGCCGAGCATTAGCTCCAGTGCAACGGTGCGCTTTGGTAATAAAGCCGTATCAGCATCGATAAATGGGGTGGGGCCTGAGTTTTTTCGGGTACGCGGTTATGAATTAGCGCAGGGGCAATTTTGGGATGACGCCAGTGTAACTGCCTTAGCTCAAGATGCCGTTATTGATGATAATACCCGTAAAGAAATTTTCCCCGATGGCTCAGCAATTGGCCAAGTGATTTTTTTAGGTGACTTGCCTGTACGAATTATCGGTGTGACACAGCCAAAAGAAAGTGCTTTTGGTAATAGTGATGCGCTGAACGTATGGGTACCTTACACCACAGTTTCAGGGCGTATGGTGGGTAAAAAATACTTAGATGGGATAACCGTGAGGCTCGATGAATCCGTACCCAGTAATGCCGCTGAGCAGGGTATTATCAGCTTGCTAAAAATGCGTCATGGGACTCAAGATTTTTTCACCATAAATACCGATACCATAAGACAGAATATCGAAAAAACTACCGCCACTATGACCTTGTTGGTTTCGGCGATTGCGGTGATTTCCCTTATTGTTGGTGGTATTGGGGTGATGAATATTATGTTGGTATCTGTTACCGAACGTACTCGCGAAATTGGCGTGCGTATGGCTGTAGGTGCGCGTCAGAGTGATATTTTGCGCCAGTTTCTTATCGAGGCTGTGTTGGTATGTTTGTGCGGAGGTGCCTTAGGCATTGCCTTAGCTTATTTGATTGGCGTTATATTTGCGTCGGCGGGTGGCAGTTTCCAAATGATTTACTCAACAACATCCATCGTTGCCGCCTTTGCCTGTTCAACATTAATTGGTGTGCTGTTTGGTTTTTTACCTGCCCGCAATGCGGCGCGATTAGATCCCGTTGATGCATTAGCAAGAGAGTAATAACACCATGGAACATAAAACCTTTAATCGAAAACTGACTCTTTGCGCTGCTGCGATTGTGGTTGGGATAGTACTTGGTGGCTGCAGTAGTTTTATGCGCTCAGATTTTGAGCCGCCCGCACTGACAATGCCTGCCCATTGGCAAAATATTACTGTGAACGAGCAAGTGAAGCTTGACCCTTGGTGGCAGCAGTTCCATCAGCCAGAGCTTGATAAGCTAATCACTCAAGTATTAAGCACCAATAATGACTTAACGCTTGCCACGTTAACACTGCAAAAAGCCCGCTTACAGGCGGGGTTAACGCGGGATGATTTATATCCGCAGCTATCTTCAAATCTGAGCGCTTCACGCAACCAACCCCTTGATGGTGGCGATGCGACAAAAAGTTATCAAGCCAATTTATCGGTGAGTTATGAAGTCGATTTATGGGGTAAGGTTTCGGCTAATATCGACCAAGCTCAATGGGCGACTTTGGCCAGTGCCGAAGATAGAGAAAGCACCGCCCAAAGCCTAGTCGCAACGACTGCATCTCTTTACTGGCAGTTAGGCTATTTGCATCAACGAGTGGATTTGAGCCAAAAAAGCATAGAGTACAGTCAACAAACTCTCGCATTAACTCAGCGGCAGTATGATTCCGGCGCCGTCACTCAATTGGATGTGCTTGAATCAAAACGCAGCCTAGCAGGGCAAGAGGCGGCTCACAGTCAGCTAGTGCAGCAATTAACTGAAACGCAAAATGCCCTCGCTATTTTATTGGGTAAGGCGCCTGGGGTTAATGAAATATCGGGTGAGAATGGGCTTGATATAACGCAACTCCCAAAAACCGCGGTGCCAGAAATTAGCGTTGGCGTTCCTGCTGATTTATTGGTGCGCCGCCCCGATGTTAAGGCGAGCTTGTATCAATTGCGCTCAGCCTTGGCAAGTAAAGACGCCACCTATGCGAGTTACTTTCCAAGCCTCAGTTTAACCGGCAGTGTTGGTGAATCGACCGCTGAGTTAAAGGAATTACTACGTAACCCCATTGGCAGTTTAGGCGCAGGCTTAGTGTTACCTTTTTTGCAGTGGAATCAAATGCAGATCAATAACGATATTGCAGATATCGATTATCAAACTGCGGTAGTGAATTATCGCAAGACACTCTATTCCGCTTTTAAAGATGTCGATAATGCGATTTCGGCAAAGCAGCAATTTGCTTATCAAGGCGATAAACTCATGCAGCAGTTTACGGCTGCCGCTGAGGTTGAAGCCATTTATGCTAGCCAGTATCGTTACGGCGCGATTGGTATTCAAAATTGGATTGACGCGCAAGAGAAACGCCGCAGCGCTGAGGCGGCTTTACTTGAAAACCGCTATAACCAATTCACGGCACAAGCCACGCTTTATCAAGCGCTTGGCGGTAGCGATATCGCCCCTTCTTTAGCGCAGGAATAACCGTCTATACCGAAAAACAAAAAACCGCTATTAATAGCGGTTTTGTTTTTTGAATCGTTCAATTAGACGTTGTTAACCCATTAACTACGTAATATTTGCAGCGGTAGGCTGAGCATATCATCGCCCGAACTCGCTAAGTGCCAGATAATGCCAATCAAGGCGCCGACAGTCAGTAAGTACCAAATAATTGAGAATATTTGCCCGTATCTGTCTAACGGTAACAGATGGCTTTGGTGGCGAGTGCGCCACTCAAAGATAATTTCTAAGCTGCCGATTAACAGTAAAAATCCTAATAATGCTAAGCCCAAGGTATAGCTGATATATACGCCAAAAGCTGCGCCCGCGGCGCAGGCGACTAAGCCCATAATGCTGTTCATTGAAAAGCTAATGCTCTTTAAAATATGGCCGCCGTCTAAGGGTAAAATCGGCAATAAATTAAACAGGTTAAGCAGGGCGTTGAAGGCGGCAAGACCCGCAAAAAATACATTGCCTGTCGCGTGGTAAGCAATGAGCGAGGCTATCGACATCAATAGACCAAAGGTCGGCCCCATGATGGATATCACTACATCTTGCCAGCGGGTGTTAATTTTTTCATCTGAGAGCGCAAGTCCACCCATAAAGGGAATAAGGTAAATGCCTTTGGTTTTCATGCCGAAATATTTCATTGCACGGATATGACCGTATTCGTGAAACACTAAACAGGCGATAAGTGCTAGAGCAAACTGGAATGAAAATAGCCAAGAGTAGGCAGCAATACTGGCGCCGGCTAATACAACCTTGATGACTTTAGCACTTTTTAGCAGTTTAAAACCGAGAGACGCTAACCCCACCATGCTAAGTTTTTGCTGTTTAACGATAGGTGTTTCAGGGGTTTGGCGTTCGATATCTTTTTCGGTACGTTGGCCTTGTGCGATGACTTTATCGTCTTGAAGTAAGCAATAATCGAGGCGAAAAGGTTGCCAAACGAGATCGATTTCAAGGCGCATTTGGATGGGCGTTACTGCGACAGTATTTGCCGACTCGCCGCCTTCGAGGGCAGGAATACTGCTATGGTGTGTTAGCTCAAAGACATGCACTTTGAGGCCGCTATTATCGGCAGTTGCAGATTTTTGTGAGACTAAGTTGTTATCCCAGAAGAGTTGTTGCCAACCTGCGAGCGAGCCTTCTAAGCGCAGTTGTTTACCTAAACAGTCAATCTTAAGTAGTTCCAATTTCGGTTCCATTTGTTCGTATATCTGAGTGCTAACTCATCAGTTATTGTTTGAGTTAACACCCAAAATTGCATGTTTTAGCGTGTTGGCAGGTTAATTACTGCCTCAATATTTAGCGTTGTTACGCCGCTGCAAATTATGCCTGCGAATTGATGATGAGGATATTAGCTTTTAGAGTCCTCTTGTTTTTTTTATTGATTAACTGATCTATTACTGTCTCTATTGACCTGTACTCGCCAGCATCCATCAATTTTATGTGGCTTATTCTTCGAGAGTGCGGACGATTTCAAACCCTTGACTGATGGTGGTAAAGGCGAGTTTAGCAACGCAACATTGGCCTAATGCTTGGGCATGGTTTTGTACCCATTTAATAAACTCTGTAAGCGGTAAGACTTGTTGTTGACGCAATAGTTGAGGCAGCTCGCCTACGGGATCTTCATGGATTGTCTGTGGGGTGGCACTGATAAAATAAAGCTGGCTTTTTGAGTCCAATAATTGATCGGTTTCAATAAAATGATGCTGATAAAGACAGGCTAATTCGAGCCAATCCCTTTGGTGTTCAAGGTAGAGTAATTCATCATGTTGAGTGAGTTTTACAATTGCAGGCCATTCAATACTCGACATATTAACGCTTGTCATTTTAGATCCTTAAGATGTTAATCCTATTGGCCGCAGTAACAAGGATGAGGATTTAAGAAGAGGCTTTGACATACTGCAGCCAATGTTGTTATTGAGCAGTATGCCATGCTTAGAGAAGATAGATAGAGGTTAGCGCGGCTTGGCTATTTAGTAAGCACTTAACGGTGGTTTCTCCGTCAGGGCAAGACTTGCATCATGCCATGCTCATATTTTATACCGTGGGCGGTGCAACGGCTTTAGCATTGTAATCGAAGTTAATTTCTTGATTTACATTGGCGATACAACAAGTGCCATGTTCGCGTGCGGTGCGATGATTGAGTGGACCGATATGCACTTCAACGTTAAGAAATACATGCTTGAGGGCATCGATACGATATTTCTCGTAATAACCTTCAACTTCCAGCTTTAAGTTATCAAATTCAAGCTCTTCACGGGTGCGCTCAGCCATTATTCGATTTTTTTCATCGAGCATCATTTTGATTTGTTCAATCATAATGGCATCAGCTTGCCACTCTGACTTGGGTGGTAATTTATTTAGACGAGCTGTGATATCTAAGCTCGCAACTACCATAGCTTGAACGCTCTCATCGAGTAGCTTGAGATCTTGCTTAAGCGCAGCTTGTTCCATCGCGCAGTAAACGTCGGTTTTAGTTCCTGCTGTGGCACCTATAACCACCGCAGTGATACCTTTTTCAGCATGGGCAATACCACCAACCAGATCGCCACGACGACCGCTAGGATCGCTCACCGTTAAACTGCCCGCCGTTTTGGTATTACTGTGTAGCAATTGTTTAGTGACTAAGATATTGCCTTTGGCAACTAAATGGGAATATTGCACAAACTGGGCGCTGATCTGCCCTTGAGCATAAAGATTGGTGGAAAATTCATTCACTTTTACTTGTCTGCCAATGACTCCTTTACTGACGGTAATGTCGCCTTCGGCTTCTAAGGTTGCCGAATCAACAAATCCCATCACGGTAATATCACCAGAACTTTTTACGACCATGCCTTCGTGCACATCACCGGTAATTAAAATACTGCCCTTGAACGTAATGTGGCCGGTGCCAATATCGACATCTTTAAGTTCTAGCACATCATCCACATTCATTCCTGTGCGGGTTTCAACGGGTTGGCCCGCCACGGTGGCAATCAGTATATTGCGATCTTTGGGGTGAAAAGCCGTGCCTGTTCCGGCTTGGAGTACGATGTCTTTACCAGACTTTTGCTTGAGCACTTCGCCTTTAATATTGTAGCCCGGAGCGCCTTCGGTGACAGGGTGTTTGATCATCAGCACATCGTTTGCTTTGACCATAATCATTGAGCCGAGGTTGCGCATATCGACACTGCCGTCTTCACGTTCTTGCGGCTGTAACAAACGCTCGCGAGCGAGAAATACTTTTCGCTCAAATCGAGCATTTTTACCATTGACGGCAGCTTTACCTTGGGCGATTTCACTTTGGCAAGTTTCACCGGCTTTAAGTGTACCGAGTTGTTGCAGTAGCGCTTGAATTTTTAGCTTACTCAAGCCCATGCAAACATTATTTTTTTTCAGGTAAGTGAGTATTGCCGGTAGATCTATTTCTTTACCGCCCCACGCTGCTGTTAACGTAAGGCTAGCTTGCATTTTATCTGGCGAAATTTCGATAGCGATACTGCCATCACGTCGTTCGGCTAAAACAGCAAATAGTTCAAATTTACCCTCGTCTTTATTACAAACGGAGTTAATTTTAGCGACGGTTTTAGTGATGGTGGTTTCAAGTGGGAATAAAGAGGCAAATTCGGGTAAAGACAGCAAACGCATGATGGCGTCGTGAGTCACAGGGCCATGGATATTCGGAATTAAACGCAACTCGGCTTTGCTCTTATCGCTATTTAACTCAAGGAGTTCTGGATCCAACATTAGAGAGCTTCCTACCCGTTTGTTTTATTATTGTTTGAATTACTGCTTGAGTATACCAGTAGACTCTTTACGTAAAGAAGCCCTTTGGGCAGCAAAGCGCGTAAATGTTGCCATTTTGTTTTTTATAGTCTACGCAAAAATCGATGAGTAGTTTTTTATAGGTTTAATGGTGGATTTGTTAGTCTTATGTGTTGGTTTTTGACTACAAGATGGTAAAAATAACTACAGGTGTGGTTTTTTAATTCCGTTCGATTTTGGTGGTTTAATGTTAATACATGCGCTAGGGATGAAGGGATTGCGGCTGTTGTAGATTTTTTATCCAAAGTGTCGGCATGCTGCAGATCACAATATTGCATTTTATAACGCTTAAAAAGTGTGGCTTTAACTGAGGGATTTCAATTCAGGGTACAAATAGATAGAGCGGTTAGCCACGCGCTTAGTGCTAAAGCCTAAGCGCGTTTAGGGAGCAGACGTTACTTTTGTTGAAAATAATACAGTTTGTACTTGTTGTTATCGGCAACCACCTTTAATTGGCCAAATTCAGCGGCAATAATATCTGAATAGGGCAGATGACGGTTGGCGACGATTTGCCAAATACCGTTATGCTGCAATTGTTTAGCGCTGTCACTGACAAAATTCTGCGCTATGCTGGTGGTACTGGCGAGGCCATCATGAAACGGTGGATTAGAAATAATACCGTTAAATTTACCCGTGGTTTGTGCGAGTCCATCGGAGGGATACACTTTGGCGGTCATGCCATTGGCGGCTAACGTGAGCTCGCAAGAGGCCAGTGCCATCGCATTAATATCGATACATTCTAGGGCTAAGCTTGGCTGTGCCTTGAGCAGTGCTGCAGTAATCACGCCTGCACCACAGCCAAAATCGAGTACTCGGCCCGATAACGTCGGTAGGTGCGATAGTAATAATTCAGTACCTAAATCTAAGCGTTTTTCGCTAAATACCCCGACTAAATTACAGATGTTAATCTCACCTTGGGGTGTGGTGAGCTGATACTGGCTGACCCAATCGCTGAGTTTCATTGCCGGTGCGCTGCCTTCTAAATTGCTGCCAAATAGCAGGCAGTGACGGGCGTTATCGAGTTTCATCCCCGTGGTAAAGTATTCAGGTAAAAGCTTAACCAAAGACTTAATACCGCCCTTGTTTTCACCTACAACGAGCAATTGCCCATTAGGTAGCAGATGATTGGCTGCGAGGTTAAAAAGATAAGGCGCAAGGGGTTTCGCCTTGGGGAAATAAACAATAACAGTATCGTATTTTTCAGGTGTAAGCGGGTCTTGTTGCGGCAACTCATGGCCGAAATAACACCGTAGTTTTGAATTGGCGTGCGGCGCTAAGTGTAAGTGATGGTGATAATCCAAGGCGAGTGCATCGACCGATGCCGCGATATCAAGCAAGGCTTTTGGCAGTAGATCGGCTTCATGATTGAGCACTAATACCTTATGTTGGTTTAGGCTGTCTTGATTACGAATAATGACTTGCGATGGATTGGTTAACACAGTTGTAGGCACCGATAGACTTAAGTACGGGCATTATACCCGTTATTTACACCTGAGCCAGTTGCTATGCTGCGACTAATAAAAAAGGCAACAGCAGTATGACTATGCGGTTGCCTTTAATTAACGATATCGATTCAAGCTTAATTTTTAGGTTTTTTAGGCTTAGGCAATAAGCTAAAAACTTTATTGGCGATATCGGTGTTGTCTTGATGACCGTTAAATAGCTCCGATGCCGGGCCTGCGGCAAACACTTGTACGTCGGTACCGGTATGGCCGTCAGTTGTCCAACCGGTATTGGTACGTTTATCAATCAGGTGACGAATCGCGATTGCTAACGTTTCTTGCCCTTGCATTCTGGCTGCATCTAACCCGGTTAGTTCTTCTGCGCTAAGCTCTACCCCTAAACCACGGGCAAGATCAGCTTGCCATTGCTCACCATTAATGGCGGCCAAGGCTAAAGTATCGGAGCTGACGGACATGTTGCGTAGAATTTCAGGGTTCCAGCTGTATTGGCCATTTGCGCCGATAGAAAGTCCACCGGTATTATGGTCGGCTGTGATGACCATGAGGGTATCGGGGTTTTCGCGCACAAATTGTTCAACGACTTCGATGGCGTTGGAGAATTCACTCATTTCACCCATTACTGCAGCGATATCGTTATTGTGACCCGCCCAGTCAATCAAGCTACCTTCTACTAACAGTACAAAACCTTGATCATTTTGCGACAGTAAACTGAGCGCTTTTTGGGTTAAGGTGCTGAGCTTTTTCGCTTCTTTCTCATCAATCACCCAGGGTAATTGCACCTGCGCAAATAACCCTAACACTTTAGGTTGGGTGATGCTGGCAAGATCCTCAAAGCGAGTGATGTGTTGATAACCTTTTGCTTTGAACTGCTCTAATAGCTCAGGAGAAAAATACTTTTGGCCACCGCCTAAAAACACATCGGCATTGGTGTCTAAATAGCTCAGCGCTAAAGCGTCGTAGTTTTTACGACTTTCGTTGTGAGCTAAAAAAGCCGCCGGCGTGGCGTGGTTTATTTGTGATGTAACGGCCACTCCGGTACTCAGACCAAGACTTTTGGCTTTTTCGAGTATGGTCGGCAGCGGTTGCTTTTGGGTATCGACCGAAATCGCCCCATTGTAAGATTTAACGCCTGTTGCGAGCGCGGTTGCCGCAGCAGCCGAGTCGGTAACATAGCCACTGACGCTGGCGGGATAAGTGCTTGCCATACCTACTAATAAGCGGTCGAATACAGTTTGTTCGACTTCTTCAGTGTCAGGGTTATCTTTGTAGTAGCGATAGGCGCTAGTGTAAGACGGCCCCATACCATCACCAATCATGATGACAATATTTTTGGGGCGCGAAGGCGCTTTGGCTGGGCCTATTTCGTCGGCGCCGGCTTCTTTTGCAAAAGAGGGCGTCGAAAATAGTAAACTTACGCCGAGTAGCAAGAATGGTGCTTTGGTAAAACTCATATCACATCCCTATAGAGTCACTGGGCGCAGGCTAAGTAAAGCGCCTTACATAACAAACGATAACAACCTGTCTAGTGTAATTTTATTGCTGTGCTTATGCTTTAAGGCGTGCTTCGATAGCGTCCATCAGCATACCAGTAATATCAACATCAAATGCTGCTTGGATCTCACGGATACACGTTGGGCTTGTCACGTTAATTTCGGTGAGTTTGTCACCAATCACATCTAATCCGACAAAAATCAAACCACGCTTTTTAAGCTCAGGACCAATGGCGCGGGCAATTGCCCAATCACTGTCAGACAAAGGCTGCGCCACACCGCTACCGCCGGCGGCTAAATTACCACGGGTTTCGCCCTTCATTGGGATACGGGCCAACGCGTAAGGTACTGGTTCGCCATCGACCACTAAAATACGTTTGTCACCTTGGGTGATTTCAGGAATAAAGGCTTGTGCCATCGCATATTGTTGACCATAGCTGGTCAAAGTTTCGATGATGACGCCAAGATTAGGGTCGTCCTGCTTGACGCGGAAAATCGAAGTGCCGCCCATACCATCTAACGGCTTTAGAATGATATCGCCCTTAGCTTGATGGAACGCGCGGATACGTTTAGCGTCGCGGGTGACAATAGTTTCTGGGGTGAATTCGCTAAACCATGCGGTGAATAGCTTTTCGTTAGCGTCACGTAGACTTTGCGGTTTATTAACTATCAGCACGCCTTGTTCTTCAGCGCGTTCAAGCATGTAAGTGGCGTAGATAAACTCAGTATCAAATGGTGGGTCTTTACGCATTAAGATCACGTCAAGATCGCTCATTGGCGTATCCACAGCTTCGCCTAGCTCAAACCACTTACTGGCATCATTGATAACCGTTAACGGACGCATATTGGCCATCGCCACGCCGTTGACCATAGCTAAATCGGCCATTTCCATATAAAACAGCTGATAACCTCTTTGCTGCGCGGCCATTAACATAGCAAAACTGGAGTCTTTCTTAATGTTGATCTCACTGATGGGGTCCATCACTATGCCGAGTTTTATCATTAATGTGTTCCTTATTTATCGCCGTTTGTTGGCAAAAAAGTATTTATTAGATAGGGGGATTGTCACACCAGCGCAGCTTAGTGCAGTGGTTTAGCCTAAATCACCAAATCTGAGTTGTAATGCGGTAATGGCGGTTAGCGAGGCGGTTTCGGTGCGAAGCACTCTGGGGCCAAGCAACACATCGGTAAAGTGATGGGTTTCTGTCATGGCGATTTCTTCTGCCGACAAACCGCCCTCAGGACCAATTAACAAACGCACCCGCGTGTGGGTTAAGTCTAACCCATTGATACCGTGTGCGGCGCGTGGATGTAGATTAAGTTTTAGCGCCGAGGTTGGCTCACTGCACCAATCGTGTAAATCCATAGCAGGGCGTACTTCTGGCACATGGCTGCGGCCCGATTGCTCACAGGCGCTGACAACAATTTTCTGCCATTGCTGAATTTTCTTCTCAAGGCGTTCGCCATTAAGTTTTACGCCGCAGCGATCTGAAAACAGCGGCGTAATAGTATTGACACCAAGTTCAACCGATTTTTGAATGGTAAATTCCATTCGATCGCCACGGGAAATCACTTGGCCTAAATGCAGATTAAGCGGCGACTCGGTGAGGTTTGCCTCAACAGAGATAATGTTAACCGTGACTGATTTTTTGCCCGCATCGATAATTTCAGCAAGATAATCATTGCCATCGCCATTAAATAGGCTGATATGTTCGCCGTTGCCCATACGCAACACTTTACCGATATGGGCCGCGCCATCTTCGTCTAAGTTCAACGATTGGTTGATGATTAATGGCTGAGATTGATAAATTCTTGGGACTCTCATTGTTGACCTTATTCGGCTAATTGTTGACGCTGTGGCGGCGCATTACAGGCATTTTGCACAAAGGGATTATGGTTGCCCTGGGCTAATGCAATCGCGTTATCGCGTTTGCACTCAATAGTATCAACTGGATAGGTTTTATCCCATGCCTTAAATAATTTTAATTGGCTAGATGCAATTTTAAGCCCGTAAGTATGCTGCATATATAAGTAGGTTCTGGCTATTTTGCCGCGAGCCTTGGCGGGCGGCTGCGCTTGACGATTCTTAAAGTCGACCACCATAGTGCATTGGCCATATTGATCGGCTTTACCGTTCCATTGGCTAAAACGGAAGTTACTGCGATCGCCGTTCACTTCACCAATTGTGGGAACCAGGTTGTGCATGTCAGCTTCCATCTTATTGAATTCTCTGTTGTTGCCAGCACAGTTTTTTCTACCACCTTTTTGCCAACATTGGAGTTGATGACCAAATTCCCATGCAGGCACAACGTGTTCCCATTCAATACGATTCGCGCGGGTTTGTTGTTTGCGCACTTGGTAACCGCAGCTGGCTAAATCGGGCTTCCAGGATTTGCCTTTGATTTGGATATCGCAGCCACAGTAAAAACTGACGGCAGGCAGCGTACCTTGGCGACTACCAACATAAAGTGCCTGTGACTTGGTTTTAGCTTGACCGAAACTACTTGGATGCGATGGTGAAGCCTTGACTGGGGTAGATAAGATAGCGACCCAAGTTAATAGGCACAGCAAAATGTGCCGCGAATGAGCACTTAAAAAAGTTTTGTTCAAAATTCATCCCAAAATAACAAATACTACGCGAGCCTTTGGCTCGTCTTTTATGGCGTGATGGTAAGGGAAATGCCGTTGCTTATGCAAATTGAGTTGTACTTAGGTGTGAAATTTTTATGCTGTAGCCTGTTATGCTGCGATTAAATGGGCTTTGCAGCGTTTGCAAATATAGCGGCTCTCACCACGTAGTACCTTGTTATGGCGGCGGATGCTCAAGCGCATGGGGCCACAATCACAACGATATTCAACGTCTTTACTGGCAACCGAAGTGGTATTGAAACTGTGGGTGGTGTTTGGTTTGACTTTAAATACAGTCAGCATTAAAGATTGCCATTCTTTGCCGTGAGGTTTGGTTTTACCAAAAAGTTGAAAACACAGTAAATGACAAATTTCATGCGGCACGACTTCTGCTAAAAATGCTTCACTATTTTCACTTAGTAATACGGCATTAAATCGTAAACGATTTTGCTGCAAATGCGCCGTACCTGCACTTTTGCCCCTGAGACTAAATTGAGTAACGGGGCGTAGAAAAGTACGTTTAAGCGCTATTTCAGCCTCTTGATAACAGGTTTCGACTCGTTCAAGTATTTGGATTTGCAGTGACGAGAGTGGGCGCGATGAACCTGAAAAACTATGCGAATGTGCTGCGGCGTTGTCCGTTTTGCTATCTAGCTGATGTTGACCCAAAGCTGCAAATGTCGGTGAGACCTGCGGTGCAAGAGCTTTACTGCCGCCACGGCGTAAGGCATTGAATAAATCAGCAGGTTTCAACATGAGATTAACCTTAGGTCTTATCGGTTAAAGGTAAAAGAGTAGTGCTACCAGTTTACCTATTTAAAACCCATTCAACTAAAGGGAAGTAAACTTTAGCGTTTAGGCGCTCGCATCATAACGAACGGTCTAATAGTATACCAGTGCAGCCTTGCTATAAACTCGCAGCGGCTTGCATAACCATAGTGCGAACTTGTTCAACAATGGCTTGTTCGGTATCGGCATCATAGCCTTTGACTCTTGGGGTATGAATGTGGCCGACTTTCGCATGGCTATTGAACTTTTGCTGCAACACTATGGCGCGATAGGATATTTCATTAGAAAGATAACCGCCGCCTGAACCTTCTACAGAGGTTTCGTTTTGCAGTTCGCTTAATGACGTGGCACTAAACTCGCCGTGGGCAAGGGTGGTGACAGTGCGGTTATCGTTGACTTTCCATTGGCCATCTTCAACTTGCATTGCGGCAACTGGCAGAGAAAACTCAACAAACTCGGGGCCAACAAAATCGTGTCCATTGAGCTTAGGCGCAACGGGTGAGGTTTTAGTGCCGCCGGTGAGAACGTTTTGATTATCAAAGGCGGCCGCACTTCGATTACGGGCAGGGAAGCGTTCGATATCAAAGTCGTTGCGTCCCATGCTGACGGTGAACACCAGTTTAGTGTTAGGGTCGCGGTAAATTGGACTAAATAGTGACTCGATAAGGCCTTGATCAAAATCCTCAAAACGTACTGGGATCATCGCTGTCTCGATTTGCGCTATTTTACCATTAACCTCAAAACGCCAACCATCTAAGGCAAGGGCGACTAAACCAGATGGATTGCTTTGGCTAATGTCTTTATCAAGGAAGAAAGGATCGAAACCAGTAAGGAATATTTTGATTTGCACATCATCTCCATACTGAATATCACTAAAGCCCCGTGAGGCTTTTTCTACCGCACTCATTAATATGCCCTGTTGCCAATCGGCCATTTTGAAGTCGGCGTGGGGGGTGTTAAGGCTATGCAGCATGGCAAGACGAGCCCAATATAAAGGACGGTCGTCAGCATGGCCAGACTGCACATCGCGCACCGCCTGTTGCCATAATCTATGTCCTTGGCGCGCCGCTAATTGAGTGGCATCGACTTCATTTTTTTTGGTGCTTAGTTTTTGAGTTAACCCCTCATCTAGAGCTTGATAGCGACCAACGACTTGGTTCATCGTTTGTTCCGCTGCCGATAGGCGCGAAATTTCGACATTACCCAGGAGTTGTACGGCACTGGCCGTATTGATAAAGCTACAAACAAGAATGAGCGAGAATACTGGCTTTAACATGATTGGTTTTCCTGTCGTTATTTTGCTTCATACACTCGAAATGAGGCGTCTCTTTTTGTGGCGGCTGGACGTTTGTATCAAAAAGTATGCACTACAAGCAGAGGGGAAGAAAGTTAACCTCAGTGATCTTAGCCGCTCAATGTCATTTTTTTGCCACAATTGCTCAGCAGTTTGCTAGGACAAACCAAAATATGAGGTGATAGCCTTGATTGTTTTTCTCTTATCAGCGGTTTATCTACAAGGAAATATTATGCGTTGGTTCGTCATATCGGCTGTGCTAGTCATATCGCCCTTCTTCGGTTCACCGACTTTTGCATCAACTACGGCTAAAGCATGGCAAGAAACCCGTAGTTGGGATGCTATTTTTACTCAGTACCAAACTCAGGTGCAACCCACTAAGTTGCAACAAATTCAGCCACAAAAAACGCAGGGTGTGGTGGCGTTATGGAACGAAAACAAGCAGCAGGGATTTACCAACAGTATTAAACGCGCCAATCAAGGCTTTTTACCAGCATCGACGTTTAAAATCCCCAATAGCCTAATCGCACTCGATTTGGGTATCGTTAAAGATGAGCATCAAGTTTTTAAATGGGATGGTCAAACCCGCGATATCGATAATTGGAATCGGGATCAAACGTTAATTACCGCGATGAAATATTCAGTGGTGCCTGTATATCAAGAATTTGCCCGCCAAATCGGTGAGGCGCGAATGTCGAAGATGATCGCCTCTTTTGATTATGGTAATGAGGATACCTCGGGAAATCTAGATAGTTTTTGGCTCGATGGCGCTATACGGATTTCGGCCATTGAGCAAATTAATTTTTTGCGCAAGTTATACCACAACAAAATACATGCCTCAGAGCGCAGCCAACGAATTGTCAAGCAGGCCATGCTCACTGAAGTTAATGGCGATTATATTATCCGCGCAAAAACTGGTTATGCCGTTAGAGCTGAGCCGAGTATCGGCTGGTGGGTTGGCTGGGTAGAACTCGATGATAATGTATGGTTTTTCGCGATGAATATGGATATTCCTGCGGTGGATAACTTGCCACTACGTCAAATTATCACTAAGGAAATCTTGAAACTGGAGCATGTCATTCCTTAATCTATGTTTGATATATCGCCCAAGGATTACAGCGTTAATTTAAGTTGTGTGTTGGCCTAAAACCAATTTTGACGCTAAAAGCCTAGATAACCGTCTAGGCTTTTTATTGGGTTTTTGAATAAGGCTTTGTTGATGCATAGCGGATAACTAACCCATCAAGGATTGTAGGCTTTCTTGGCTGCTGAAACGTTTGACGAAAAAATCTAAGAAAACACTGATATTGGTAGCCAGTTGGCGCCTGCTCGAATAAACCCCGTACACCTTAAAAGGTTCAATCGGCCATTCCTGTAGAATTGGCACGAGTAAGCCATTTGCGAGCTCTGTTTTACAGGCTGAATTAGATAACATGGCGATGCCAAAATCATCTATGGCTAATTGCTTCACCATTATCGGGCTGTTGACCCGTACTTTACGCTGAAAGTTCGCCATGGTTTTACGCGATCCTTTACCCAGTGGCCAAATGGGTGCCGAACGAGAAGTCCCTAATAAAATGCCACTGTGCAGACTGAGTTCTTTTGGCGTAGCGGGCGTGCCCTTGAGTTTTAAATAACCCGGGCTTGCGACTAAAATCGGTTGGCGTTCAAACAGTAATCTGGCGACGAGGTCTGAAGATTGCAGTGGACCATACTTGATGGCAATGTCATATCCTTCTCCGACTAACCCAATATCGTTATCGGTAAACTGGACATCTAATTCCACATTAGGATATAAACGCATAAACCCGCTACAGAGGTTAGCAATCAGTTCTTGGCTAAATGACACAGGGATCGCAATCCGTAATGATCCTGATACATCATCGTGAGTGTTTTCGATAACAGCCTTGGCTGCTTCTACCTCATTGCGAATAGAATCACAGTGTTGATAAAACAGTGCCCCGACTTGAGTTAGACTCAAATTACGGGTGTCGCGTTGCAGTAATCGCACCCCAAGTTGTTCTTCAAGTTGGGCGATTTTGCGACTAATGGTGGATTTTGGGTGGCCGGTTTCACGGGCAGCTTGGGAAAACCCCTTGGCTCTTACCACGGCTGCAAATAGCATCATACCGTTTAAATCTGGCATGTTTTTCCCACTGTCTCATATTTGGAACGAAGCGTCTTACGCAGTTTAATGGCATTAGACGGGATAACAAAGTTATATTTATTGGCTAAAAATTTTCAGAGGCTAAGCAGAGGATCTTTTGATGACCAGCAATAATCAGCCCAAACACATGACTCAAGCCCAAACGCCCGATCCGCTTTTTTTACAGGCCGAGCACTTGGCAAAGGATTTTTCTCTGTTTCCTAAGCACAGCAAACAGAGTTTATCAGAAGAAATTAAAGGTCTTTTAAATGAGGATGCCATTCAAGCGAACTTAAAAGACTTGGCATTATTAGATGTCGACGGTTACGTTGCTAAAGTGATCCAGCCGACCCAAGATAAAGGTCGTCCTGGTGCAAAGCGTATCATTGCCGATCTTAAAGGTCGTTTGATTACGGAAACTCACTTGGGCTCTTTTTACAGTGCTGAGGTCGAGCTGAACTTTGGTTCACGCACTCGTCGTATTGGCTTTATCGCCCAAGAACGCACTACCGCTAACGGTGCTTGGATGCCTGAGCATCATTACGCCGCCTGTAAAGCCATTCGTCATTTTGCCGAATTATCTATGCCAATTATCTATTTAATTGACACACCAGGCGCGGATGCTGGCGAAATTGCTAACAGCCAAAACCAAGCACATTCAATTTCTAAAGCCATTGCAGAAAGTGCCAACGTTGACGTACCGACAGTCGGTATTGTTATCGGTGCTGGTTATTCTGGTGGCGCAATTCCATTAGCTGCGGCAAACATTTTGTTGTCACTGCGTGATGGTATTTTCAACACAATTCAACCGCAAGGTATGCAAAGTATTGCCCGTAAGTACAACTTATCTTGGCAAGAATGTGCAAAATCTGTGGGTGTATCACCAGAAGAGCTTTATACCTCAGGTTGTATCGACGGTATTATCGACTTTTCACCGGGCGATCGCGACGAGCGTCAGCACAATCTGCGTCGCGCTATTATTAGCAGCGTAGAGGCTGTTGAGCGTGCTGCAATAAATTTTGTGCGTGATTCTAAAGATTTACGTGAGCATTATGACCGCAGCTTGACCCGTTTCCTAAATCCATCTAAAAACTTGATGGCTTTGGAACTGAACGCAGAATTGGCAGTGGCAAGCAGCCCGACCAGTCACCATAACCTGTTTGGTAGCGCCTACCGTTATTTACGTTATTTGACGCTACGTAGCCGTATCCATTCTATTTCGCAAGAGCAATACGGTCGTCTGTCGCGTGCTAGCGTGCCAGAAGGTGACTTGTTGGCGCGTATTCAGCAAGAGCAAGATCGTGTGTTCCAAGCTTGGTTATCTAACCCAGATAAACTGGTTTATGACGAAGATTTAAATAAACTGTGGACTACCTTTGTCGCTAAGCGTGATGAAGTGTCTACTGAACGTAACATGCTGACTCGTTTGATTTTGGGTGAACCAAAAGAGAACTATAAAAAAGCACGTAAAGCGCTGCTATTCAACATTAGCTGGTCTTTATACCACCGTTGGAAGAGCAACGCGGCCAACAACTTCAAAGGGCTAATTCAGCACTTAGAAAGTCTGCCAAAGTCAGTAACTCAAGCTAAATGGCCTGAGCTAAATCAACTGACTGTGCTCGATGTGGTGGTGAATGAAGAGCTGCGCGAAGATTTTATTTGGCAATGTCATAACATTCTCATTTTCAACGCCCTGTACGACAACGTTGTTGGCAGTTTAGCGTCAATCGCTAAAGAAGCCATGATGTCTAAAAGTTTGTCACGTAACTCAGTGAACAACTTACTGCACAAGTCAATCGACCATGCAATGTCGACGCAAGATACCTCGAACGACAAAACTAAGTTTTATAAATGGCTCAAGTACTTCATGGGACAATCGAACCGTGCCGATTTATTGGTGCGTGTAGAACAGTGGAAGAGCGTGGGTTTCCCGCAGCTTAACGACAGTTTGTTCGTGGTGCTGACTTACTTCTTTGAACGTTTACTGCCTGAGTATTTTGATAGCGAGAGCGATACCAGTAAATATACTGGCGCAATTAACCCTGTGCGTATCGGTCGTCGTAAAGACTTCTGGAACCGCTTGACCATGGGTTATCAAGATCTGTTAATCCAAAAAGTGCTGCGTGACGAAAAACGTAAAGGCAACATGACATGGGAAAATGTGGTTAAGCAGTTCTTTACCCATTTTGAAGAGATCAATGGCGACAAGATGTCGGCGAACTTGCTCAACTTCCCTGGTTTCCGTTTATCGATTGAAGATGCTTTAGATAAAGGTATTCGTCCTTGTGGTTTGATTACGGGGATAGCCAACTTTAAAGAAAAAGGTCAAAAAGTCCGTGTAGGTGTTGCTGTGTCTAACACGGCATTCCAAGCGGGTGCATTTGATATGGCCAGTGCCGAGAAATTCTCAGCATTACTGATCGAGTGTGCTAAGCATAAATTACCTGTGGTGTGTTTTATCAGCTCGGGTGGTATGCAGACTAAAGAAGGTGCTGCGGCACTGTTCTCTATGGCTGTTGTGAACGACCGTATTACGCGCTTTATTCGTGATAACGAATTGCCTGTACTGATGTTTGGTTTTGGTGACTGTACCGGTGGTGCACAGGCGAGCTTTGTGACTCACCCATTAGTGCAAACCTATTACTTGTCAGGTACTAACATGCCGTTCGCGGGTCAAATGGTGGTACCAGCTTACCTACCATCTACAGCCACGCTGTCGAACTATCTGTCAAAAGTACCTGGCGCAATGGCGAGCTTAGTGCATAACCCATTTAGCGACACTTTAGATAGCCAGCTGGCAGGTATCGATCCTCTGATGCCAATGCCAACGGTTAAAATTAACGACGTGATTATCAATGCACTGTCTACCTTAGTGGTTGAAGCGGCCGTTGAAGAAGAAGTGGTCATACAGAACGATCCACGTAAGTTAATGAAACCCATTAATAAAGTATTGATTCATGCCCGTGGTTGTACTGCAGTGAAACTGATCCGTAAGGCTCACGACAATAATATCAATGTGGTATTAGTCGCGTCTGATCCTGATATGACATCTGTACCTGCAGATATGCTAAAAGACACTGATAAGTTAGTTTGTTTAGGGGGTAACACCTCGGATGAAAGTTACTTAAACGCTTATTCAGTATTAAGAGTGGCAGATTACGAGCAAGTTGATGCCTTGCATCCAGGTATTGGTTTCTTATCTGAAAGCCCTCAGTTTGCGGCATTGTGTGTGAATAACGGCGTTAACTTTGTTGGCCCAAGTGTGCATTCAATGACGACTATGGGTAACAAGTCGAATGCGATTAAGACATCACAAGCGCAAAATGTCCCTGTTGTCCCTGGTTCGCACGGTATTTTGACCAATGCTGAACAAGCGGTGAATGTTGCAACTGAAATCGGCTATCCAGTATTGCTTAAAGCGGTACAAGGTGGTGGTGGTAAAGGTATTCAGGTTGTGAAGCGTCCTGAAGACATGATTGGTTTATTCCAAAAAACGGCGACAGAAGCGGCCGCTGCTTTCGGTAACGGTGACTTATACCTAGAAAAATATGTGACATCTTTACGTCACATCGAAGTGCAATTACTGCGTGATAAGTTTGGTAATACCAAGGTATTGGGTATTCGTGACTGCTCAGTGCAACGTAATAACCAAAAAGTGGTTGAAGAGTCTGGTTCAACTATGTTGCCAGATGAGCTTAAAAAGCGGGTGTTGGATTATACCCGTGCTTTAGGTGATGCGACTGACTACATGGGCGCGGGTACTGTTGAGTTTATCTATAACTTAGATGCCAATGAAGTTTACTTCATGGAAATGAATACTCGTTTACAGGTTGAGCATCCAGTCACTGAAGCAACTTCAGGTATCGATATCGTTAGCGCCCAGTTTGATATTGCTGCTGGCCGTTCGATTGAAGCGTTAGAGCCAAAAGATATTGGTTATGCGATGGAAGTTCGTGTGACGGCTGAGAAAGCGGCGCTCGATAGCCATGGCATACTGCAACTTATTCCTAATCCTGGCAAGATCACTGAGTGCGTGTTCCCTGACCATCCTGATGTGGAAATCATTTCGATTGCTGCGCCAGGTAAAGAAGTGTCGCCATACTACGATAGCTTGATTGCGCAAATCATCATGCGCGGTGAAAACCGTGAGGATGTGATTAACAAGCTGTATGAATACTTAAACAGCGTAGTGCTAAAAGGTATCGCCACTAACATTCCGTTACTTAAGCTTATTCTGAAAGATGGTACCTTCAACGAAGGTGTTTACGACACTAACTATCTGCCACGCTTAATGGCCGAGCTAGACATTCCTGCGTTGATCGCTGAAATGGAAGCTGCTGCTGAAACAGTCGAAGTCGATACTGAGTCGCTGCGTGTAGGTGAAAGTAACGAGCTGAAAGTATTAGCCCAAGGCGCTGGTATTTTCTATACCTCTTCTGCCCCGGGTGAACCTGACTTCGTTAAAGAAGGTGATATAGTTACTGTCGATCAAACGCTTGCACTGACAGAAGCGATGAAAATGTTCTCGCAAGTGACCTTAGCCGGCTTTAATCGTCAGAGTGCAATCTTGTACCCTGAAGACAAAAAGTATCGTATTGAGCGCATCCTGAACAGTAATGGTCAGCAAGTGTCGCAAGGTGACTTACTGTTCGTAGTATCACCCGTCGAAGAGTAAACCTTAGCGGTTAATGAGACAGATGAGTTTGAAGATACCCGCCAATGGCGGGTATTTTTTTACATAAATCTGATAAACGTGACCCTTAAGTTTAATACCAATCACATTAAATATCTAATCAGTTCAGAGCCTCACAGGTATTTCAATCCGAGGCGTATTGGCGTAGAAATGGTTATTCCCTTTTAAGTCAATGCAACACGGGAGTGGGATACCTGTGAGGCTCCCAAAGGGCGGGTTTCAAAGCGCTTTATACTGCGTTTAAGGCTTTCGACAGAGCACCACTATGTCTTCAATCCTTCGCCTTGTCTAAAGCGCGTTGAACTCCCGCTGAATGAACAGATATTTAATACGATTGGTATAATACGTTTATAAGGCTATAAGCGCAGAATTTGAATGCCAAGTTTAAAAGTATGCAGGCCGATTATTTATTAACAAACAAGCACTAGTTTAGTGCGGATTAAGGGAGGTGATTTTGAGGTATTAAGCGCGGTTATCTAAGCCGCTTACTTGCCGTTTTATTGTTAGTCTATAGTGCTTATGACGATATTTTTTAACGTATTACCGTTGGAAGCCGTTAAAAAATGTCATTATTAACGCATGTCAGGCTTTTTTAATGGCTTTTATTTTAAGGTTAAAAAATAAGCTGAAGTGTTTTACTTATTTGTTTTAACTTATGTTTACGGGCATTTTGCTAAATTATTACGTGACTTTGTCGTGAAAAAGTACTCTAGCCATTTGCGCCGAGCAGGGTTCCAATTTACAATATGCGCCTAAATAATCTGATGTGCGGTGTGTCGGTGTTTGTCGCATACTCCGTCTACTCCTTAAACTACTCATTTAAAGTTGAATCATGACCGAATTATCCAAATACAGAAACATTGGTATCTTCGCTCACGTTGACGCGGGTAAAACCACGACCACCGAGCGTATCCTTAAGCTAACAGGCCGAATTCATAAAGCCGGTGAGACTCACGATGGTGAATCTACAACTGACTTCATGGTACAGGAAGCTGAGCGCGGTATTACCATTCAGTCTGCTGCTGTAAGCTGCTTCTGGAAAGACCACCGTTTCAACGTTATCGATACACCAGGACACGTTGACTTCACCGTTGAAGTTTACCGTTCTCTGAAAGTGCTTGATGGCGGTATCGGTGTATTCTGCGGTAGCGGCGGTGTAGAACCTCAGTCAGAAACTAACTGGCGCTATGCGAACGACTCAGAAGTTGCTCGTATCATCTTCGTAAACAAGTTAGACCGTATCGGTGCTGACTTCTTGCGTGTTGTTAAGCAAACTAAAGACGTATTAGCTGCAAACCCATTGGTTATGGTTCTGCCAATCGGTTCAGAAGATCAATTTGTAGGTGTTGTTGATCTATTAACTCGTCAAGCTTACGTATGGGATGACTCAGGTCTTCCAGAAAACTTCAGCATTCAAGATGTCCCTGCTGACATGGTTGATATGGTTGAAGAATACCGTGAAATGTTAATCGAAACTGCTGTTGAGCAAGACGATGCAATCATGGAAGCTTACATGGAAGGCGAAGAGCCATCTATTGAAGACATTAAGCGTTGTATCCGTATTGGTACACGTACTATGGCTTTGTTCCCAACATACTGTGGTTCTGCCTTTAAAAACAAAGGTATGCAACTTATTCTTGATGCAGTTGTTGATTACTTGCCATCACCAGAAGAAGTTGATCCACAGCCGCTGACTGACGAAGAAGGTAATGAAACTGGCGAGTTTGCTATTGTTTCTGCTGATTTACCATTGAAAGCGTTAGCGTTTAAAATCATGGATGACCGTTTCGGTGCCCTGACTTTCGTACGTTTATACTCTGGCCGTTTGAAGAAGGGTGACACCATCCTGAACAGCGCAACGGGTAAAACTGAACGTATCGGCCGTATGTGCGAAATGCATGCTGACGACCGTATCGAAATTGAATCTGCTCAAGCTGGCGACATTATCGCTATCGTGGGTATGAAGAACGTTCAAACTGGTCACACTTTATGTGATATCAAACACCCATGTACTCTTGAGGCTATGGTGTTCCCTGAGCCAGTAATCTCTATCGCTGTTGCGCCAAAAGATAAAGGCGGCAGTGAGAAAATGGGTGTGGCTATCGGTAAGATGATCGCTGAAGATCCATCATTCCGCGTAGAAACTGACGAAGATTCAGGTGAAACCATCCTTAAAGGTATGGGCGAACTTCACTTAGATATCAAAGTAGACATTTTACGTCGTACTTATGGTGTTGAGTTGATTGTAGGTGAGCCACAAGTTGCTTACCGTGAAACCATTACTCAAATGGTTGAAGATCAATACACACACAAGAAACAATCTGGTGGTTCTGGTCAGTTCGGTAAAATCGAATATATCATCCGTCCAGGTGAAGCAAACACTGGTTTTGTGTTCAAATCTACAGTTGTTGGTGGTAGCGTTCCGAAGGAATTCTGGCCAGCAGTTGAGAAAGGTTTCGCGAGCATGATGAGCACAGGTACTATCGCTGGCTTCCCTGTGTTAGACGTTGAGTTCGAATTAACTGACGGTGCTTTCCACGCAGTTGACTCATCAGCTATCGCGTTCGAAATCGCTGCTAAAGGCGCTTTCCGTCAGTCAATACCTAAAGCTAAACCACAACTTCTTGAGCCAATCATGAAAGTTGACGTGTTCAGCCCAGATGACAACGTAGGTGACGTAATCGGTGACTTAAACCGTCGTCGTGGCATGATCAAAGACCAAGTTGCTGGTGTAACGGGTGTTCGTGTTAAAGCTGACGTACCGTTATCAGAAATGTTCGGTTATATCGGTACACTGCGTACAATGACTTCTGGTCGTGGTCAGTTCTCTATGGAGTTCTCACACTACAGCCAATGTCCAGCTAGCGTATCTGAGAAAGTTGTAACTCAGGTTAAAGAACGTAAGGCTGCTGAAGCTAAGAAGTAATTCTTGCCTCCTATTAGCTGATTTAATTAGCTAATAAAAACCGCTGTTGGCCCTTAGGCTAACAGCGGTTTTTTTATGGATGACATTCCGCTAAATCGTTTACGACTAATGACCAAGTTCAACCTTGACCCTGTTTATCATAACGCCTGTTGTGGTGCGACTTCTCAGCGCTCAATTTTTTGTTTGCTCAATTCCAGTAAAGCATTAGCCGCAGGGGTCAAGGGTAAATTTTGCCGCCAAATAAGCGCGAGATCCCATGTCATGGCGGGGTGCATCGGTTTAAAAATTAATTTACTGGCGCTTAATCGGTTACAAATAGGCTCAGGTAAAATGGCGACACCCATGTCTGCTTCAACCATAGCGGCAAGAAAATCCCATTGGCCACTGCGAAAGGCGATATTGAGCTGAACACCTGCTTTGCGGCTGAGGCGGTTAATTAGTTTAGCGAGGGAAAAATCTTCGTTATAGAGAATGAAAGGATAGGGTTCAAAGTCCTGCCAATTTAAGTGGTCTCTCTCGGCTAAGGGATGCCCCTCAGGCACACAAGCAAGCAAAGGATACTTAGTCAGTGGTTGATTGACGAGCTGCGCTTCATGGGTTGTTGGTAGCGCGGTAAAGGCGATATCGAGACTGTTGTTGAGCAGGGCTTGTTCGCAGCCAAATCCACCGTACTCATACATTTGCAGCTCAACTCCAGGATAACGCTTACGATAGCTCGTGAGTAACCCAATGATAAGACTACTCATCATGGGGCACACACCTAAGCGTAATCGCCCCGATTTTAGACCGCTGAGGTTGCTCATGTCCTCCTGTAGTCTATGCCATTGGCCTAGAATTTCCCGTGCACTGTGTTCAAATAGCTGCCCTGCTTGAGTTAACACTACCTTCTGGTTATTACGGATGAGCAAGGTTTCGCCTAGACTTTCTTCCAGCCTTTGGATCATTTTGCTCAGTGTGGGCTGGGTAATAAAACATTTTTGCGCGGCGCGGGTAAAGTTTTCGGTTTCCACTAAGGTTAGAAAACACTGTAAGGTCTTGATTGGAATATTCATGCTTAAATGGAATCCATATTATGGAGTTTATTCATTTTACTAATCATGGCTCAAGTATTACTTTGACCTTGTTAACAAAACAGGGGAATACCGATGAAATCCACTTCAAGTTTATGGGTGAGTGCTTTGTGGCAGGCAGCTATGCCTGTGGCAAAAGAGGTGCAAACAGCAAAAGTGGCGCAAGTCATTAAAGCGGCTCCGGTGAGTGTTTTGCATAAAGCAAAACAACAAGTCAACCCAGCCTAGGCTGGGTTTTATTTTTCTGCTTTCAATTTAAAGTGTATTTTTTATTCCTCATAGTGCTGACTTCGTCTTTTAAAACCCCACATAATCTTCCCTTCTCGATAATTATCACTCAGCAATATAGTGCCAGCGTTTTTTAACCAGCAATAAAATTAGCTATATCTATCTTTGATTTTATTTACTCGAACACTGACTTGCGTACTGCTAAGTAGCTACTTTAATAGGGGGGTAAATAGAGAAAGCCACCCAGATTAATTTGGGTGGCTTTGCTTTGCAGGGGAAAGTGATTTATTGGGTGGAGAACTGATTCTCTACCAGCGGTTGCTTATTTTCAGCTTGAGCGACGTGGCATTGAGTACAGGCATAGTTATGCCCGTTAACCGTGCCTTTATCATCAATCACATGGGATTTTGCGACTGGTGTGGCTTTCATGCGTTTGGCTTTATCCCAGCTATGACAGTTTAAACAGCCATTTTTATCTAAGGTGATCTTGTAATCATCCTTGTGCGGAATGAGCGGTGGTTGCTCGCTAAAGCTGCGCTCAATGGCGGAGCCGCGACTAGGGTAAACCGCCATAGCATCGGCTGGGCGAATGTCGGTGATCGCCATGTTTCCTGCGAGGGATTGAATATTAACGGGTGCTACGTTGGTGTCGGTTTGCTGACCTGAACAGCCGGTAATGGCGACGAGTAACGCAGTTAAGGTGAGTATTTTTCTCATTGGTTATTCTCCGCCTTGAAGACTTTCACTGGGCATTTTTTAAAGTCAGTTTCTTTTGACAGGGGATCGGTCGCATCCAATATCAGTTTGTTGACTAACTGGCGCGCATCGAAGAAAGGCATAAATACCACGCCGCGTGGTGGTTTATTACGGCCTTTGGTTTCAACGCGCGTTTTAATTTCACCGCGTGGCGATGCTACAACGACTTCGTCACCGCGTTGCAGGCCGCGAGCTTTGGCATCTTCTGGGTGCATAAATATCTGTGCATCAGGATAGGCGCGATAAAGCTCGGGTACGCGAGCTGTCATTGAACCTGTGTGCCAGTGTTCTAACACCCGGCCAGTCGACATCCATAGATCGTATTCTTCATTCGGCTCTTCGGCGGCAGGCTCGTAGGGTAGGGCGAAGATCACCGCTTTACCATCGGGTTTGCCATAAAACTTAAAGCCTTCACCGGCTTTAACATAAGGATCGCTTCCTTCCACAAAACGGCGCAGGGTTTCTTTGCCATTAACCACTGGCCAGCGTAGGCCACGGGTTTCGTGGTAAAGGTCAAAATCGGCTAAGTCATGGCCATGGCCGCGGCCAAAGGAGGCATATTCTTCGAAAATACCCTTTTGCAGATAAAAACCAAAGTGTTCACTCTCATCGTTGAGCTCAGCTTTGCAATCAGAGGTGGGGAACTTGTCAATCACACCATTGGCGAATAACACTTCATAAAGGGTTTTATCCGCGTATTCAGGTTGCTTAGCAATGAGCTCGGCAGGCCAGACTTCGGACACTTTAAAGCGTTTGGAAAACTCGACTAATTGCCACAAATCTGAGGTCGCGCCTTCGGGGGCTTTAACCTGTTGGTGCCACATATGGGTACGGCGCTCGGCATTACCATAGGCGCCTTCTTTTTCAACCCACATTGAGGTGGGTAAAATTAAGTCTGCCGCCATAGCGGTGATGGTGGGATAAGGATCTGAAACCACGATAAAGTTTTCTGGATTACGGAAGCCCGGATAAATCTCTTCGTTGATATTAGCGCCCGCCTGCATGTTATTGGTACACATGGTCCAGTAGCAGTTGAGTTTGCCGTCTTTGAGCATTCGACTCTGTTGCACAGCGTGGAAACCTGGCTTAGGCGGAATGGTGCCCTCAGGTAGTTGCCATATTTTTTCAGTGATAGCGCGATGTTTCTCGTTAGTCACTTCCATGTCTGCGGGTAAACGATGTGAGAAAGTACCGACTTCACGGGCGGTGCCGCAGGCTGATGGTTGCCCCGTTAATGAAAATGGGCTGTTACCTGGAGTGGCAATTTTACCTGTGAGTAAGTGGATGTTGTAGAGCATGTTGTTCGCCCATACGCCACGAACATGTTGGTTGATGCCCATGGTCCACAGACTCATGACTTTAACGTTAGGATCGGCATAGGCTTTTGCTAAGGTTTGCAGTTTTTCAGGTTCAACACCACTCATCTGAGCCGCATATTCTAGCGTATAGGTGCTAACAAATTTGGCATACTCATCAAAACTAATCGGCTTAGATTTGCCACTACCAGGATTTTTTGCTTTTTGTTCGAGTGGGTGTTCTCGGCGTAGGCCATAACCAATATCGGTGTCGCCTAAGGCAAAGTTAGTATGCTTAGTAACGAAGTCAGTATTGACTGCATTGTTTTGAATGATGTAATTGGCGATAAAATTGAGGATCACTAAGTCCGATTGTGGTCGAAAAACCATAGGGTTATCGGCTAAGTCGAAGCTGCGATTCTCGAAGGTAGACAGTACATGCACACGCGACGTAGGGCTGCTTAAACGTCTATCTGTGATACGCGCCCACAGGATAGGATGCATTTCGGCCATGTTCGCGCCCCAGAGTACAAACTGGTCAGCAGCTTCTAAATCATCATAACAACCCATGGGCTCGTCAATACCGAAGGTACGCATAAAACCACCCACGGCAGATGCCATACAGTGGCGCGCATTGGGGTCGATATTGTTAGTGAGAAAGCCTGCTTTGTGGAGTTTAGAGGCGGCATAACCTTCCCAAATTGTCCACTGACCAGAGCCAAACATACCCACAGAAGTGGGTCCTTTGGTGGCGATACTGTGTTTCCATTTAGTGGCCATGGTATCGAAGGCTATATCCCAGCTCACAGGAGTAAACGCGCCTTCTTTATGGTATTTACCGTCTTTCATCCGTAGTAATGGCGTGGTTAATCTATCTTTGCCATACATAATTTTTGATAAAAAATACCCTTTGATACAGTTAAGACCACGGTTGACTGGGCTTTCTGGATCGCCCTTAGTGGCAATGACTTTACCCGCTTTAGTACCGACTAACACACTACAGCCAACACCACAAAAGCGGCACGGAGCTTTATCCCATTTGATATTGTCGGGTTGCTCTGCAGCTTCAACCATTTTAATGGGAAGCGTTATGCCAACGGCGGTCGCAGCGGCAACTGCTGCGTTAGCCTTGAGAAACTCGCGGCGATTTATGCTCATAATCTTTCCTCACTCTTTTGCGCTAAGGTTCAGCTTACTGATATATCAAACGGGTAGATAACACGCTGGATAGGGATGAATAGGCTTTAATGTTGGCGAGTGTAGACCGCATAAATAGTGTGTGAATACCTCTGAAGAGGTATTGAAAGTGATAGTCGATCCGGATCAACTTTTCGCCAGTGATCTAACTCTCAGTTTGGAATGTAAGCCGTGAATTTTATCATCGATGGAAGTAGCTTTAATAATGATGTAGAGATAAACGCTGTGCTTAATAAGTGGTGTAATCACGGATGATACTGACTACAACACATAAACTGGATAATATATTTTGTTGATAGCAGTTAGCTGGATATACATTTCTTTACCGTCGCAATGACGCCATATCAGTCCAAGTTATATTCTATTAATACGATTTTTAATCAGCGCCGATAAAGCCATGGTGCAATGTTAGCTATCGTTGCTTGTTTCTTCATCTATCATTAAAAAATCACCCGTTATAAGGCATTACTCTTAGCGGCTAAGGGAGTATAGGTTTACACTAGTGTACTTTTGTAAACTTGATCACAGTTTATGCGTACTTTGTGAGCGCGATCGTCAGCATTTATTCGTGCAAACATAACCAAGTGATATTTATAAACGGAATGTGAGGTTTTTGCCTCGTCTTTTTTTTCCATTAAAAACCAAAAAACAATGAGGCAATGTAATATGCGTAAACGCAGTTTATATAGCGTGTTTATTGCTGCTATCGTCGCTGTGGGCGCTTTTAGCATTTATGCTTGGCATCCATCGATGGCACCGATAACGCCACCCGTCAAAGACCAGTTTGCTGCAGATGTGATTGCGCAAGGTAAAGTGCTGGCCGCTGCCGGTTACTGTAGCACTTGCCATACCACGCCAGGTGGATCTCCGTATGCAGGTAATTACGAAATGCACACCGATTTTGGCATTATCTACTCCAGTAATATTACCCCTGACGTTCAGACCGGTATCGGCAATTGGTCAGAAGAAGCATTTATTCGTGCGATGCGAACTGGCGTGAGCCGTGATGGGCACCACTTGCTGCCAGCATTTCCATACGAGCATTTTAATAAGATGACGGATGAGGATATTAAGGCGGTTTATGCTTATATCATGTCGTCAGTCCCCGCTGTTAGTCAGCAAAAAATTGATAATGGTATCCCGTTCCCACTTAATATTCGTTTCTTGCAGTCGGGTTGGAAACTGTTGTTTGCCGACACCACCCCGTTTAAACCGCAAGCCGATGAATCAGCAGAATGGAACCGTGGTGCTTATCTCGCACAAGGCGTTGCTCACTGCGGGGCATGTCATACACCACGTAATGCGCTTGGTGGTGAAAAACGTGACCAGATGTATAGCGGAGCCGCTATTGATGGTTGGATTGCGCCATCGTTGACCACGAGCAGTAAAGCACCATTGAAGTGGCGCGCTGCTGATTTTGATGAATATCTACGTACTGGTAATTCTTCTTTCCACGGCAGTGCAGCAGGCCCGATGGCGCCTGTTGTGCATGCAGGTCTATCGGCCCTGTCTGATAGTGATCTTAAAGCGATTAGTGTTTATTTTGGCGCACTTGCGGGCAATCATAATGATAATCCTGCTAGTAGCCCAGCGCTTAAAGCGGCTCTAGAGTCACAACAGCTGCCCGATCCGCGTATCGATAATGGTGCTCGCTTGTATGCGATTTCTTGTCAGTCGTGCCATTACAGTAGTAACGAGCTTAACAAGGGACGCCCACTACTGGCATTAGGCAGTGCGCTGCATTTGGATGATCCTACGAATCTTATTAATGTCACGCTTGACGGCTTCCGTGCTAATCAAGGTATCACTGGGGTGGTTATGCCCGCGTTCCGTGACGCATTATCAGATGAAGATATAACTGCGATTGCAACCTATCTACGTCAATCTGCCGGTGAACAACCTTGGCCTAACCTAAAACAAAAAGTGGCTGAGATCCGTCTTCAACCACGCTTTGAACATTAATCACGGGAGAAGTGAGCAATGGCTAAATTTATTTTGAATGGCAAGCCTGTGGCTGCCGATGTAGACGGAGAAACCCCGCTGTTGTGGGTTATCCGTGATGAACTGGATATGACTGGCACCAAATTTGGTTGCGGTATTGGCACTTGTGGAGCCTGTACTGTACATGTTGGTGGCCGAGCAACGCGCTCTTGTGTGACGCCTATCTCTGCCGTTGAAGGTGCCAGTATTACCACGATTGAAGGTTTGTCTGAAACAGGGGCTCACCCACTGCAGATTTCTTGGCAGAAACATCAGGTACCACAATGTGGTTACTGTCAGTCAGGGCAAATTATGCAGGCAGCGGCGCTGTTGAAAGATATTCCACAGCCAACGGATGCAGAGATCGATGCGGTAATGAGCGGTAATCTTTGCCGCTGCATGACCTATGTGCGTATTCGCGAAGCGATTCACGAAGCTGCTGACTCAATGAAGGAGGCCAGCCATGTCAAGATTGCCTAATAAAAATAAAGATTCTGGCATGACACGCCGGGGCTTTTTAATTGCAATGACCGCAGTGGGTGTGAGTTTTGGTTTTCCACGTACGTCTTGGAGTGCGATGGATCCTGCTACTGAAGGTGGGGCACTATTACCCGATAACGGCTCGCTGTATGAACCATCATTATGGTATTCGATTGATGCTAAAGGCAAAATCAAGGTCAATATCATTCGCGCCGAAATGGGCCAGCATGTGGGTACCTCCATCGCTCGCATTTTAGCCGATGAGCTGGAAGCCAATTGGGATGATGTAGAAATTGTCCACGTTGATAGTCATAAAAAATGGGGCTTAATGGTCACAGGTGGCAGCTGGTCTGTGTCACAAAGTTGGTCAGTATACCGTCAGGCAGGTGCTGCGGGTCGCACTGCATTACTTGAGGCGGCTGCCAAAAAATGGGCTGTACCTGTGGGTAAATGCCACGCCAGTAACGGCAAAGTTATCTGTGGTAACAAAGAGATTAGTTATGGTGATCTTATTGCCGCAGGGGTGAATCGCCAGTTCACTGAAGCAGAGCTTAAAGCGTTGCCGCTTAAGCCTAATGACGATTTGAAATTAGTCGGCAAGCAGGTAACGTCGCTCGATATCAGCAATAAAACTACCGGTAAGACCGTATTTGGTATTGATGCCAAAATCGACGGTATGGTTTACGCTGCCCCTATTTTGCCGCCGACTCGTTATGGCTCAACTGTTACGGCAATGGATGACTCAGCTGCCAAAGCAGTTAAAGGTTATCAGCAAACATTAGTGCTTGAAGATCCAAGTCAGACGGTACCTGGCTGGCTTGTTGTTATTGCCGACAGTTATTACGCCGCGCATAAAGCTGCTGCGTTAGTCAAAGTCAGTTGGCAAGCGGGCGCTGCGGCTAATGTGTCAGAGGTCGATATTATCAACCACGGCCGCGAGCTGCTAAAAGACAACAGTAAAGGCGCCATTCTTGATACGGGCGATGTCAACACTGAGCCAGTGTTTAGCCAAGCCGCATCGATTATTGAGTATGAATACCTGACCAGCACTGTGTTACACGCGCAGATGGAACCGCTCAATGCGCTGGTATTTCAGAACGAAGATGGTATATGGGAAATCCACTCAGGTTGCCAGTGGCAGTCGTTAACGACCTCGGTATTGGCAGCTGCCCTAGGTGTCGCGGAAGATAACATTCTTATTCGCGCTTATATGCTCGGTGGTGGTTTTGGTCGTCGTCTTAACGGTGACTACACAGTGCCTGCTGCGCTGGTGTCTAAAGCTCTGGGTGGTAAGCCTGTTAAGCTGGTGTTTACGCGTGCACAAGATTTGCAGTTTGATAGTCCGCGCTCGGCTTCTGTGCAACAACTGAAAATGGCCTTTAACGCCGATAAAACGGTTATTGCAATGGAACATCATGCCACTGCGGGTTGGCCGACTGAGGTGATGATCCCTGTCTTTATGCCTAAAGGGGTGAATGGCCAACCGTTTGATCCATTCTCTATTGCTGGCGCCGATCATTGGTACAGTGTTGGCGCACAAAAGGTGCGAGCGGTCTCTAACGATCTTGCTAATGCCTCATTCCGCCCCGGTTGGTTGCGTTCAGTCGGCCCAGGGTGGACCAATTGGGCGCTCGAAAGCTTTATGGATGAAGCCGCGCACCATGCGGGTAAAGATCCCTTGGCATTTCGTTTAGCACTATTGACCGCACAAGGCCGTAATGCTGGCAGCGGCCCTATTGCCTCTGGTGGCGCCGCGCGCCAAGCTGCGGTATTGCAAAAAGCTGCCGAGATGATTGGTTGGGGGACTGCTTTACCTGAAGGCAGTGGTATGGGGATAGCATCGACCTTTGGACAAGAGCGTGATATGCCCACTTGGGTTGCCGTTGCTGCGCAAGTTCGGGTTGATAAAAGCACCGGACTTGTGCATGTAGAAAAACTGCAAGTGGTCGTGGATGCGGGCATTATCGTTGATCCCAATGGCGCGCAAGCTCAGTGTCAGGGCGCTGCTCTGTGGGGATTGTCGATGGCACTGTACGAGGGTACTGAGTTGGTTAATGGCAAGTTCAAAGATTCGAACTTTGACAGCTATACACCATTGCGTATTGGCCAAACGCCTGAGGTAAATATTGAATTTATCGTGAGCTCCTATGCTCCATCAGGCTTGGGTGAACCGGCAGTAACACCCGTTGCGCCCGCCATTGCTAATGCGATTTATCAAGCCATTGGTGTACGGCTGCGTAAAATTCCAATGACTGCGAATGATGTTAAAGCCGCCTTGATTAAAGCGTAACCCTAAAGGCCCGTTTTTTAATACGGGCCTTATTTATATTCTTATGAAGTAAACGGTAGCGTTAACGCCGTTTACTTTTATACAGGAACTGTTCATGTCGTATCTCTCCCAACCATTAGATGCCAAAGTACTACAACAAGCCGCAATTTGGGTGCAATCCAGCCCAGTATGGCTTTGTACCGTGCTGCATACTTGGGGTTCATCACCGCGTTCACCAGGCTCCTTATTGGTGGCTATGCAAGATGGGCGACAAGTGGGCTCCTTGTCTGGCGGTTGTGTGGAAGATCATTTTATTCGCGAGATAGCGAAAGGTCGCTGGCAACAACCCAGCCAAGTGATCCGTTATGGCGATGGTGAATTGGCACCCGATGTATCGCTACCTTGTGGGGGCATTTTAGAGATATTGGTGGAGTATCTGCCGGCAAGCGAACTGAGCGTGATATATCTACAGCAGCAGCTTAAAGCCGTGCAAGGTTATCAAGCTATGCGTAAACAACTGCGATTGCCTGAAGCCTGTAGCGCGATAGTACCCGAAGAGTTAACCGGGACTACTGCTATTTGTTACCAACATCCCGACATTGAAATTCGTATTGCCGCCGCGCCGCGCCTGTTAGTGGCCGGTTACTCACCTGTAGCGCATTACTGTTTAGAATTTGCCCATGCTTTGGGGTTTGAAACTGTGCTGTTGGAGCCCCGCGAAAATGTATTGGCAACGCTGGCTGAGCAATGTCCACCCAATACGAATGTGATCAACAGCTTTCCTGCAAAATATCTGGAACAACATGGCTGCCATTCCAATACCGCCATCGTCGCCCTGACTCACGATCCGCGCATGGATGACTTAACGATGATGGAAGCGGTTAACACCCCCGCATTTTATATTGGTGCTATGGGCTCAACACGTAACAGTGCCAAACGCCGTGAACGTCTAGAACGCATTGGCGAGCTGACAAAAGACCAGTTATCACGTATTCATGCACCGATAGGATTAGCTATTGGCAGTAAAACTCCGGCAGAAATTGCTCTGTCGATATTAGCTGATATTGTGCGAATCAAAAATCTGGGCACACTTTCAACCCGCGCCTTGCTACAAGATACGTTAGAGCAACAGCTAAACATCGATGCTGACGTCGGCTCTAGCTGCATGATCTAATTGTTTTTAAATGCCCCCAAAGTTTTTTATTCACTCAATATCCCGTCAGTTCCATATACCCCGTGCCAGTATGGCTGCCAGAGAGCTGTACTGGGCCTTCCCAATAGGGTGTCGATAATGGCATGGCGCTATTAGGGTTAAGTGGGGTGATAGTGAGATTGATATTCTCGCTGGGGATTCTAACCTGCCAACTGACGGGGTAATCGCCATTGACGGTATGTTGCCATTTGAGCGGCGTCATCTGAATATCATTAGGATTATCGGTAGAATTGATATTACGCCCCGTGCCATCAGCAAACATTCTTCTGGCGCTATAAAATGCCGAGATAGGGGTATTGGTGGTGGCCTCTGTTGGTGATTGATCCCGTAACTGAAACAACATCAGCGTCGATCCATCGTTTAACCGGAGCGCGAACCAATCCCAACCTTGTTGCGTTTTAGTGAGGAACTGCGAACTCCATTCCCTGTCGAGCCAGCCTTGACCCGTCACTCGCTCAACTTTGCCATTACGACTAATTTCACCGCTGATTTCAATAAAGGGTTGGCTGTAATAGTAAGATGCGACTTGTCCGTCGCGGCTTTTGAGGCTATAGCCGTTATCGCCTTGGTATTGCAGTGGCGCTTGGCTATTCAGCTTTAGTTGATAGCTAAAGTCAGGGTTTTCCACCGTTAATGTGGCGGGGAATAAGGCATTCGTCTCGCTCTGCCAGCGCCAGTTATCGAGGCGGATTTGATAGGGGCTTAATGTCACATCGGCAAACTCGTTATGACGGCGTGACCATTTTTCGTGGGCAAGGTGAGTCGCACTTGAAGTGAGTGCGCTGTGGGCCAAATACAGTTGGTCTGTAGCCCAAGTGGATTGGTCTTTAGGCAGCATATCTTTTACTGGTGGTTTGGACGATTTAAGGGCAACTCTAAATTGCGTCCATTGGGCACCGAGTTGCTCTCCTTTTTCGGTAGTTAAATTAGCTGTTAGATACCACCATTCTTGTCGAAAACCATTATGTGTTAAGTGATCGCGCGGGAATTCAAATTTATAGCCTGGAACGACCGGGGTGTATGCCAGGTCATCTTGAGTACCCGAGGTCTTTCCTACCACATTAGCCATCGATTTTGGCTGACTACTTTGCGTCGATGGTGCTTTGCCGCAGCCGCTGATAAGCATTAAGCCAATGGCGGTCCATAACATACATTTCAAATTAAGAGCCTTCATCACAGGGTCTCCTGTTGCAGACTGGCGACGAGAGGTTTGCGGGTTTGCCAATACAGTGGCAAGAGCACGGCTAATGTACACGTGGCTAAAGCAATCAATATGGCATGGCCATAGGCTTGCCAATCCCAAATCATTTTTATCGTCCAACCAAAGGCTTGCAAGGTGATCTTGTTGATGAGTAGGTAACCTAACAGTGCGCCCGTGGGCATAGCGAGCAAGCAAGTGATCAGTACTACAATCAGCATCTGCATAAACACCATGCCGCGTAGCGCATTACGACTCACGCCTAAGGAATACAAACGCGCCAGTGGCGCTTGCCTTGCCTGCGTCAACATTAAGCAGGCACTAAAAAGGCCAATAGCCGCAACAATTAGCGTCAAACTGTTCAGCACTAAGGTAATGGAAAAAGTACGTTTAAACATGGCGATAGCTTGAATTTTAATCTTAGTCTGGCTGTAAATTTGTGCTTGGGATAAGCCTAGCTCGGCCGCCAATTCAACTTGGAGTTGGTCAAGCGCTGTCTCAGTGATTTTACGGCCTTGCTTATCACCGTGAAAACTCGCCGCCAAGCTGATGGGCAGTGGCGGCAATTGCGCTTGTTGCCAAAGTGGCTGGCTAATAATGACCTCGTTGCGGGTATTACCATGGTCATAATAAATACCGCCAATAATCGCTTGGCAGTTACCGGTTTTTGCAAGCGCATCTAATGACACGCTATCACCCAGTTTGAGCTGGTATTTGAGGGCAAGGGGTTCGCTCACCAAAATGACGTGGGCGTTAAAGTAGGATTGCCATAGTGTAGGTAGGCTTTCTTTAAGGGCGCTGGTGTGGCGAACCGAATAACCATCGCGGCTGAGTAGACTGACGGGAATCGTCTGTTTGCTCGGATTCTCTGTAGATACAGGCAGTGAAAGTTCGGCTTCAATTTGCCACTGTTGATACAGGCCGCTAACTCTAGAGTCGTGCATCAGCTGGGTTTGTATGGTATCGATGCGCTGACTCGGTGGACGAATATAAAGATCGGCATGTAAGCGGGTCTCTAACCAAGTGCGCAGGGTTTGTTCAAAACTGCCAACGAGCGTGTTCATCGACACATTGGCGCTTAGCGCCAGCAAGATTGCCATCATAGCTAAGGAGAGCGGCGCGATAAGCTCGCGGGTTTCGGCGAGTAGATATTGCCATAATCCAGGGCGTGCCAAGGGCATTAAGGCACTGACGCCCCAATGTAATAGTTGTGGCAACAGTAGCGGGATAGCGATAGTGACGATACCGAGTAATACTAAGCTGATGTTATAGCTTTGGCTGAAGGGAAACAGCAACGCCGCTATGCCCAACAGACCACAAGCTGAGGCAAATTGAATACTGTGAGTTTTGCGATGCGCCTGCATCTGCTGATAACGGTTCGCCCCTTGTGCCAGCGCTTGGCGCGTGAGATCTCGATATAACGGTAAACAAGCGGCGAGGGCGGCGGCTAAGGTGAGGGCAATCGCCTCAAAAAGCCAAGTCCATTGCCAAATCCCGGGCAGCAAGTGGGCACCATACATTTGCTCTAAGGTCATGGCGACCATAGGTTGCAGCCAGTGGCTAAGCTGTAAGCCACTGATAAAACCCAAACTTGAGCCTATGACCACCAGCAAGACTAATTCAAGCATCAGCGCTGTCATTAAGGCGCGGCGCTCAATTCCCTGCTGTAATAACTGCACTAACAGTTTTTGCCGTTTCATTAGGCTGTAGCGCACACCGTTGTAAGCGATAAACAGGCCGACAACGAAGGCTAACATACTCATGGCATTGAGATTAAGATGAAAACTGCGGGTGAGTGCTACCAGTGCTTGGCCTTGATCTTGTTGGCTAAAACTGGCCTTTTGCGGCGTAATTCCTAAGGCATCGAGCTGGGATTTTAGTTGAGGTAGGTCTGCTCGTTCACTGAACATAGCGATATAACTGAGCTGGCCTTGCATATTCAGTAGTTGCTGGGCGAGGGAGATATCGGCCAAAATGGCACTGCCCAGACCAAAACTGTCGTCAATACTAATGACGTCTAAGCTGCTATTTTCTAAAATAAGTTTACCATCTGGCGCTACTTTAGCGGCGAGACTTTGGCTCATGATGACGGTGGGCGCGCCGCTCAGTAGTTCGGCAAGCGGTAAGTCATTTATCTGCGGCGAGGAGGTGGGCGACGTTTCACTCGAGGCGCTATTTCTGGATTGTTGTAGCGTTAATGCAGCAATCAGATCGCTACCTTCTAGTTGCCAAAATAGCCCGTTTTTACCGCTTATTTTGCCATTCACCACGGCGAGACTTTGACTTAATCCGGCAGTTCTTAAGGCAAAATAAACTGACTCATTTAAGCTGTTTTCTCCAAGTGGCGGCGTTAACAGCACATCGGCGCGCTGGCTCAAAAGCTCAGTTGCGTCGCTATAACTGCGCACGGCATTATCGTTGGTCGCTTTTACCCCAATCAGCAGCGTCACGGCTAAGGCAATACCGAGCAAAATGGCGCCGGCTTGTAATGGCGCATGGCGGTAATGGGCAATAAAGACCTTTAGACTGAGCCAAGTTAGGGTAAGCGAACGTGACTCAAGTTTTGTTGGAGCCGCCTTAGTGAGCTGTTTATTTTTCATAGATAGCCACTGTGCCTTGGGATAAATGCCAACGTTTTTGCATAAAAGCGGCGCACTCTTCACTATGGGTGACCATTAAGATGCTGGTTTGGCTTTCCTGAGCCAGTTCACACAGTAGTGCCATCACTTGTTTACCCGACACATCATCTAGATTACCTGTGGGTTCGTCGGCTAATAGCAGCGTCGGTTTATGAGCTAAGGCACGGGCAATGGCGACCCGCTGTTGTTGACCGCCAGATAGCGCCTCAACTTGTCGATGCAGTAGCGGCAGCAGCCCCAGTTTTTCAACCAGATAATCGCACCAAGCTGACCATGGCTGCGCCGTTAAACTTAAGGGAAAGGCAATATTATCTTTGACGTTGAGTGGCGTGAGTAAATTAAATTGTTGAAACACCACCCCTAAAGAATGGCGTCTGAAATGGCTCCAATCTTTATCCTGCCAATGTGATGTGGACGCTTGGTTGAGTAAAATCTCTCCTGAGTCTGGCATTTCAAAACCGGCAATCAAGTTGAGTAAGGTGCTCTTACCGCTGCCGCTGGGGCCTGTGAGGGCGACGGTATCGCCTCGATTAATTTGCAGGTCGACCGCTTGCAGTACCTGATGATATTGCTCGCCATCGCGAAAGCCCTTAGTAACTTGGTTAAGTTTAGCGACGTCGGCCATTGAGCCACTCCTTCATATCCATTGGCAGTGTGTGAGGTAAGCCGTAAGTATGGCGATAACTTAGCATTGCAACCTCGTGTTTAACATAAAGCATTTTCTATTCAAATAGATACTGGTTTTTCCTGTTATGGGATCATAAACATAACAATTAACTGTAAATCATCATTTGCCGTAAAAATAATCAATTGAATTAAATCTACTCCCAACAGTGGGTAAACGGCTTGAGCTGACGCCGTGTTTGTTGCATTCTGTGCGCCTGCTAGCGTGAGATTGATATCTTAGGCTAGCAATCCGTTCGGATGAAGGTAGCAGGAGAGTGGGGAATTGACCCCACACCGACGAGGCAACTTTGGTTTTATCGAAGCAAATCTTCTGATAAAAACAAAGCACTCTTTCAGGTGCCCAAAGGCGAGGACTGTTACTGGACGAGCCTCTGGAGAGACTACCAATTGCCTTTTTTGTGCAGTCAGGTGGCGCCGAAGGCGAAAGTGTCGTGATGTTAAACACTACGACGCGAAACGCTCAGGCAAAAGGACAGAGGAGAGGATGACTGCACAGTCCCTGTCGTTTGTCGTCGTGGGCTATTTTTACCTTTTGCTTGCAATGGCGCATTTTGCCGCCATTAAAAGCACTCGTTTAGACTACTTACTTGCAACGCTTTTGGCGTTCAGCGTGGGCGAGTTTAAACTGAGAACAGGCTTAAAATAGTTTGCTATAGCGTCCGACTGCGGCGCGTCACAGCCATTTCTTTTCCTCCTCCGTTTATTAATTTTGTTGTTTAATATTCGAGGAATATCATGAGTTTTCAAGCTTTTCTTGCCAGCATTAATGGCATTGTCTGGGGCCCTATCACCTTGTGTTTGCTGGTGGGCACTGGCGTTTATCTCACCGTTCGTCTCAAACTTATTCAAGTGTTTCGCTTACCTATGGCGCTGGGGTTGTTATTTAAACCGGCAAAGGGCCACGGGGATTTATCTTCCTTCGCGGCGCTGTGTACTGCACTGTCCGCCACCATTGGTACGGGCAATATTGTCGGCGTGGCGACAGCCATCAAAATGGGCGGTCCGGGCGCGTTATTTTGGATGTGGCTGGCGGCATTTTTTGGTATGGCGACCAAATATGCTGAGTGCATGTTGGCGGTAAAATACCGCACCACCGATGCCCGCGGGCAGATTGCTGGTGGGCCCATGTATTATATTGAGCGTGGCCTTGGGTTACCTTGGATGGCCAAATTGTTCGCCATGTTCGGGGTTGGCGTGGCCTTTTTCGGTATTGGTACTTTTGCGCAGGTCAATGCGATTAGCGATGCGCTGACCATTGCCTTTGAGGTGCCAACTTGGCTCACGGCGACGGTACTGACGCTTTTAGTGGCGGCGGTGACATTAGGCGGTGTTAAACGTATTTCGAATGTGGCGCAAAAACTAGTGCCTGCCATGTCAGTGGGTTATGTGCTGGCGTGTGTGTGGATCCTTATTGGTTTTTCCGAAGAAATCTTACCCGCTTTAGGTTTAGTGATTGAATCGGCCTTTACACCACTCTCGGCAGCGGGAGGCTTTTTAGGGGCTACGGTGGCACAGGCGATTCAAATCGGTATTGCCCGCGGTGTTTTCTCTAATGAATCAGGGCTTGGCAGCGCGCCTATTGCTGCGGCTGCGGCTAAGACGAATGAGCCGGTTGAGCAAGGGCTAGTGAGCATGACGGGCACCTTCTTCGATACCATTATTATTTGCACTATGACAGGTTTAGTGCTGATCATCACAGGCGTATGGAGTGGTGAAACGGCAGGTGCTGCAATGACTAGCGCGGCGTTTGCCCTCGGAGGCTCTGCGATAGTGGGTCAATATGTGGTAACCGTTGCTTTAGTGTGCTTTGCCTTTACCACTATTTTAGGCTGGCATTATTACGGTGAGCGTTGTTGGTATTACTTAGTCGGTGAGCGTGGACTGCGCGGGTATCAAGTGATGTTTTTAGTGTTGATTGCCGGTGGGGCTTTTATCAAATTAGACGTGATTTGGCTGCTAGCTGATACCGTTAATGGCTTGATGGCCATACCAAACCTGATCGCAATTGTGGGCTTAAGGCATATCATTATTGCTGAAACGCAGAGTTATTTTGGCCGTATTTTACCTAATCGCACCTTAGACACTGTTTATTAATGTTGTTAAAACAATAAATTACTTTATGTATTTTTAGCTTTAACATTGTCGCCACTAAGTTCTTCGTTTACTTTATAAGCACTATTTTAAAATAGTGCTTATAAAATCGGAGGCTTTAAGGCGGCGTTATGAATAAAAATGAACTTCGTACGTTTCGCAGTAAAATTTTATCCCGCATTGCCTTGCCTTTGATTTTAATTATGGCGGGCGTTTATGCTGTCAATGCTTGGTTTAGTTATCTCTCTACTGAGAAGAGGCTGTACCATAGTCTGACACAAGAGGTGGGCCATTCGGCTTATCGCCTACAGCGTTTACTCGAATATGCACAAGCCAACACTCAAGGTCTCGCAGACTTCATCGGCTTTTTGTCTAGTAAAGAAGACATTAACGACGCCGAGAAACTCAAGCATGTCTTAATTAATCGACTTCAACGTAATCCTGATTTTTTTGGTTCTGCAGTCGCATTCAAACCCAATACCTTCACAACTCGAAAACTGTTCTCACCCTATGTTTATCGTGATACGAGTCATGATAGTGAACTTCATTATCTCGATATTGGCGTTGAAGGTTACGATTATACCGATGGTACTTGGGATTGGTGGAGCAAAGCCATTAATCAAACTGGCGGTTACTGGACTGAAGCCTATTTTGATAAAGGTGCTGGCAATACACTGATGGTGACCTACTCAGCCCCCTTTGGTGCGGTAGACCAGTATTTTGGTGTGACGACGGTTGATTTAGCCTTAGAGCGGTTACCTGAGCAATTAGGGGTTACTCCTAATCGTTTAGTTATTTTAGATAATCAGGGACGGCTGATATACCACCTCGATAAGGACAAAATATTAGCGAGCAGTTCAACAGCATGGTTAGATAAAAATAAACCTATAAATACCGACTTTTGGGCGTTGCAGGATAAAGGGCTTGATGGTCAGGTTCGGTTTATCGATGATAAAAATGTAGTGTATCTTGCGAGTATTGCTACCGTTTCAAAGTTGAATTGGCGAGTGATTGTGTTAGCGCTAGAGCAAGATTTATTTAATTCATTACTCGATGATGTGATGGCGAGTATTCTCGATTTAAGTTTATTAATGCTGTTGTTATTACTGACCTGTTATTTGGCGGCTAAGCGCCTGACTCGGCCGTTAGAGTTATTAGAAGCCGGCATTATGTCTTTTGGGCAAGGTAAATTAGCGCCGCTAACGGTACCTAAAGGTGCGGTGAGTGAGATTGTGACGTTAAGCCATGCTTTTAATCATATGGCAGCATTGCTCGCTGAACGTGAACAAGCGATTCTTGATTCTCGCGGCAATCGGTTTGCTCGCTTAATTGATGGTATGAGTGATAAATCCTTTTATTGCTCCCTCGCACCAGACGGTAATTTAGCGCAAGTCAGTGAAGGCGTGACTAAAGTGCTGGGTATCCCTCCTGATTTACTGAAACGTAAATATCAACGACTCTTTTCGGTTAACCCTCTTAATGAAAAAAACTGGCAATACACTAATTTGGCTTTAAACGGCGAAAACGTCCCCTCACATCAAGTCGAAATGCTTGATGCTAATGGGCATGTGAAAAGGCTCGATGTATTTATGCAGCCCTTGGTTTCGGATACGGGTGAATTGGTGTCGGTGGAGATGTTATTCACGGATGTGACCGAGCAATTTTCGGCGGCAGCTTGGTCAAATGCCGTGCTTGAGGCTGCGCCAGAAGCCATGCTGATTGTTGATAAAAAGGGCCATATTGTTTTTAGTAATAGTCGTTGCCAGCAACTGTTTGGTTACGATGCGCAAACTATGCTGGGCTTGCAGGTTGATACATTAATCCCCCAAGCTCTTGGTGATAAAAGCTTACTTGAAAAGCGACAATTTATGCGCTCTGGCTTTGATAGCGCGATGGCAAGTGCGCGTCATGTAAGGGCGTTAAAAGCTGACGGCAGTGAGTTTACTGCAGAAATTATGTTGAGTATTCTCCCTGCAGATATTGATGGCAACAGGCAAGTGGCTGCTTCAATACGCGACATGACACAAAAGCTCGCCATAGAGCAGAAAATCCGTGATAGCGAACAACGTTTTCGCGGACTAGTGATGAATATTCCTGGCGCCGTATATCGCACTCGTCTGGGCAAAGTGTGGGTGATGGAATATGTGAGTGACAATATTGCTGACATTACTGGTTATGCGGCGAGCCAGTTTATTGATAATAGTCAGCGCACCTATTCTTCATTGATTTTGGAAGAAGATAGAGCCCTGTGTTATCAACATATCGATGCTGCTTTAGCGCAACAAGAAACCTTCGAAGTGGAATATCGTATCCGCCATCGAGATGGCAGTATTCGTTGGGTACATGACAAAGGTAAGGCAAGTTACACCGAAAACGGTATCGCCCAGTGGTTTGACGGTAGTATCGATGACATCACAGAGAGTAAGTTTGCCTTAGGGCAATTGGAGGCATCGCGGCTGCAATTGACCAATATTACCGAGACTATTCCTTGTACTGTGTACCAATTATTATGGCATTCGGCATCAGAACGTCAATTTACTTTTCTCTCTGGCGCAGCGATGAAAATGTTAGGGCTACCCCGTGATGAGTTAATGAATGACTTTAATATGATATCGGAGCGGATTTTTGACGAGGAAAGACCGGATGTTGTATTAGCGCTGTCAGGTCAGAGTGACGACAAGATGCAGTGGATCCGCGAGTTCCGTTATCACCATCCTAATGGCAGCATATGTTGGATGGAAGCGGGCGCCAGTGGGAATATAGACACTGATGGGGTGATTACTTGGAATGGTTATGTGATGGACATAACCCAACGTAAAGCGATGGAGCAAGAGTTAGCGCTCAGCGAGGCACACTTTAAGGCGCTGTTCGATGGGGCGACAATTGGCATAGTTAATGTGGATATCAAGGGCGTTATTTTAGATTGTAATGACCAATTCTGCACCGATATGACACGCACCCGTGATGACTTATGCCAGAGCACGATTTTTGAGTTATTCAGTGCAGAAGATAAAGTCATCGCTAAGATGCAATTTACACAATTAACCGCTGGTAAAATTAGCCATTATCGTGCTGAGAGAAGCTTTATTCGCCCCACGGGTGAAACGCTATGGATGACAGTTAATGTATCCGCGCTGGTAGATGTTGACGGTCAGTTTGATTCGGCCGTGATCAGTATGGTTGATATGACAGAGCTTAAATTACTCTCCGAACAATTGTTACAAGCTAAAGAACAAGCCGATGCTGCCAATAAGGCTAAGAGTGACTTTCTAGCGAATATGTCCCATGAAATACGCACGCCGATGAATGCCATTATTGGCATGTCTCAATTATGCCTGCAGACTGAGCTCGATAAAAAACAAAAAAACTATGTAGAGAAAATCGAGCGAGCCTCAAAATCTTTACTTTCAATCATTAATGACATTCTCGATTTTTCTAAAATAGAAGCGGGTAAATTAGAAATCGATGCCGTGTCATTTCAGCTTGATACCCTACTTGAAGATCTCAGTGATATGTTTGCCGAAAAAGCGGCGCATAAACAGCTTGAGCTGTTATTTGCTGTTGCTCCTAATGTGCCTCGGTACTTATACGGGGATTCGCTGCGTTTAAGCCAAGTGTTGATAAATTTGGTGAATAACGCGATTAAATTTACTGAGCGAGGCGAAGTATTACTGTCGCTGAATTTAGTCGAGCAACAAGATGATGATGTGACGTTACGTTTTAGCGTGCGCGACACGGGTATTGGTTTAACCGCTGAGCAGCAGGATAAATTGTTTACCTCCTTTAGCCAGGCCGATACCTCAACTACCCGTAAATATGGTGGTACAGGTTTAGGCCTTGCCATCTCTAAACAGTTAGTCGAGCTAATGGGCGGCACCATAGGCGTTGAGAGCCAACTGGGTCATGGCAGTAATTTCTATTTTACGGTGAAGTTACAAATCGCTGATGGTCAAAAACTGGTACTTGAGCAAGAGTTAGAAGGCATGCCAGTGCTGGTGGTGGATGATAATGCTACCGCTCGGGACATTATGCGAACCACACTCGAAAGTATGGGCTTTAGCGTTGACACCGTACGCAGCGGTGAAGAGGCCGTGACACGTTGTGCTCAGCAAACCTATGCCTTGGCGCTAATTGATTGGAAAATGCCAGAGATGGACGGGATAGAAACCGCTCATAAAATTCAATTACAGGCTAAATCACGGGCTTTGCCTGAGCCTAAAATCTTGATGGTATCAGCCCACGCCAATCATGATTTTCTCACGCAGATTGAGCAATTAGCATTGGCGGGATACATCAGTAAACCCATCAGCGCCTCACGTTTGCTCGATGGTATTATGAATGCGGTTGGCCGCAGCGGTTTATTACCCGTAAGGCGCAGCAGTGAAGAGTTAGACCCTCAATTGTTATTACCACTACAAGGAAAACGTATCTTATTAGTGGAAGATAACGAGATGAATCTTGAGGTGGCGAGCGAGTTTTTAGAGCAAGTCGGTATTATTCTCTCGATTGCGACGAATGGCCAAATCGCCTTAGATAAACTGTCTCAACAATATTTTGATCTGGTCTTAATGGATTGCCAAATGCCGGTGATGGATGGTTATCAAGCCACTCAAGCCATAAGGAAAATCCCCCAGTTTGCTGATTTACCCATAGTCGCCATGACGGCCAATGCGATGGCTGGCGACAAGGAAATGTGCATCAGGGCAGGCATGAACGACCATATTGCGAAACCCATCGATGTGAATATGCTATATCAAACATTACTAAAATATCTTGCGCCCTCTAATAACGGTTCTACTACCGAAGGTGCTGTCACCCCAAAACAATCGATAATATCGAAGCGGTTGTATGAATCTGCAAAAAACATAGAAAAAGCGCCGTTACTTCAGTGGCCAGAACACCCAGAGCTAGATGTTGATCGAGGGTTACAGTTAGTACAGCATTCGTCGCGGCTCTACCAGCGTATTTTCGACCGTTTTGTGATGAGCCAGCGTGATGTGGTGGCGAAAATTCAACAAGCTATTGCTGCGGAACAGTACGACGATGCCGTACGTATTGCTCATACTTTAAAAGGCTTAGCGGGTAATTTAAGTTCACCTAAGTTAGTCGAGTTAGCACGTTTATTGGAGTTACATTTAACTGAAAAGACGGCCTTTGACGATGAGCTTGCACAAATTCAACTACTAGTGAGTTCTATCTGCGATGCAATCGAGTGCGCTAAGCCTGCAACCGTTAATCAGCTTGAGCCGCAAGCGGCTGATTTATTATCTAATGAAAATTTGAAGGCCGAATTACATGCCCTGCGCCAAAGTCTCGATGAGGCGGATGCTAGCGCTGTGGCTAAAATTGAGGCGTTAAAGCCCCAAGTCAGCAGTGCAATGTGGCAAGCTTTAAAGCCAATATTGTCTATGATTAATCAATATCGGTTTGATGAAGCTATCGACTTAATTGATGATGCTCTTAGTCAGTTAGACTAAAAGAGTCACACCGCGAATGACCAATAAATGAGATAGATTGGAGTTGTTAATGGATAAGGCAACAGTATTAATCGTCGATGACACACCGGAAAATATCGATATTTTGGTCGGCATATTAAGTGATGATTACAAAATCAAAGTGGCGATTGACGGACCCAGAGCGTTAGCGCTGGTAGCAAAATCTCGGCCTGATTTGATTCTGCTCGATGTCATGATGCCGGGGATGAATGGTTATGAGGTCTGCAAGCTACTTAAGCAAGATCCGCTGACTAGCCATATTCCGGTGATATTTGTGACCGCCTTATCTGAGGTGGCTGATGAAACTCAAGGTTTTGCACTAGGCGCCGTGGATTACATCACCAAACCTGTGAGTGCAGCTGTCGTTAAAGCGCGCGTTAAGACACATCTTGCTTTGTATGATCAAAAACGCCTCCTTGAACAACAGGTTAAAATTCGCACCCAAGAGTTAGAAGCGACCCGTTTTGAGATTATTCGCCGGCTTGGGCGTGCAGCTGAATATAAAGACAACGAGACAGGATTACATGTGGTGCGTATGAGCCACTATGCTCGCCTATTGGCCATAAAATTAGGCTTGCCGGATACTTTCTGCGACTTGATCTTTAACGCCGCGCCGATGCACGATATTGGAAAAATAGGTACACCTGACGCCGTATTGAAAAAGCCGGGCAAACTCAATGCTGAAGAGTGGGCGATCATGCAACAACATGCCGTGATTGGCGCTGAGATTATTGGTGAGCACGATGATCCGTTATTAACTATGGCTCGTCGTATTGCTTTAACTCACCATGAAAAGTGGGATGGTTCAGGGTATCCCTATGGCTTGGCCGGTGAGGACATTCCCCTTGAGGGGCGTATTGTCGCAATTGCAGATGTGTTTGATGCGCTTACATCACAGCGGCCCTACAAACCGGCATGGACCATTGAAGCGACCATGGAATTATTGGAAAGCGAAGCTGGAAAACACTTTGATCCTAAGTTGGTGGCAGAATTCAAACAAATCTTGCTACAAGTCGTCGAAATTCGAGACACGCATTTAGAGTATTGAGTGGCAGTTGAATAAACTAAAGGCGCCAATGGCGCCTTTAGTTTTTATCGCTATTTTATTAAATCTAAGCCTTATGCTTCTTCTAATGAGTAGGGTAGGGCTTGAATCGTTAGGCTTGAGTGTTCATCGCCAGCAAAACGCAGTTTAGTCTCGTTTTCGGTATCATTGGCCAGCACAGCGGTTAATAACACTTGGCTACCGCGTTGTACAAACTCAATAATCTGGCCGCCCCGACGAAAGCCATCTTCTAGGGCAATTTCTAAACCTGATTCTAAGTTGATTTGCAGATCTGTGTGACCGCGTAAAATATACAGGGCGCGCTTATTACCACCACGATACTTCATCCGCGCGATAGTCTCTTGCCCCATATAGCAGCCTTTGTTGAAGCTAATACCGTTGATCGCTTGTAGGTTACACATTTGCGGTACGTACTGACCAGCATGACTAGCGGCAAGGTTTGGATAACCAGCTGCAATTTCTAACGCTTGCCATGCATGGGCATCAAATACACTGAGTTTTGATTGAGCCACTAAGGTGGATGCAGCATCAGGGCTGAGCATTAATATAAAACGCTCAGCGTCTTTTAAAATTGCGCCATGCTCAATGACTGTGAGCTCTTGATTTATTTCACCAAAATGTTCAGTGATAAATTGGCCTGCTTGTTCTCCAGCAACACCCAGCAATGTCCACTCGTCACTGGCGTCACTTAGGGTTGCCTTACTAAATACGGCATATTTTTGCAGTTGCGGTAAATCTACTGCGATGGTGTCTCTTGGCATTAACATAAACAGTGCATCTTTAATGGCAAAAGTTCTGAAAGTGGCCAGCATCTTACCTTTGGGATCGCAATGTGCGCCCCAGCGCCATTGATCGTCAGCTAATGAAGTGATGTCGGTGGTCACTTGGCCATGTATGAAACTGCGGCCTTGCTCGCCAACCACTTTGATAAGTCCAAGGTGAGATAAATTAGCTAGCATAAGTGGAGGCAAAGAAGCATCCAGATCCCAATGGGGCGTAGAAACTGAAATAGTCATAGCGAGATCCTGAAAACGAAGACGATGAGAGAGGTTAGATTGTAACGGAATTCCTGCAGGCTCAACAGCATAAGGCGCACATATCTGTGAATGATATGCGCGCCTTAATATAGGTACCATCGTTGTAAAGCGTCGATACGCTTAATTGCAGAGCTTAAAGCTTAAAACAATACGCGGGTGCGCAGTGTGCCTTCAATCGCTTTTAGCTCAACCAGCGCTTCTTCCGCTTGGTTAGTATCCACTTCCATCACTACATAACCAATCTCTGCGGTTGTTTGCAGATATTGCGCAGCGATGTTGATGCCTTTTTCCGAAAATGCTTGGTTGATTTTAATCAGTACACCCGGGCGGTTTTGGTGAATATGCAGTAAACGCGAAGTGCCTTTATGCATTGGCAATGAGACTTCGGGGAAGTTAACAGCAGAGACGGTTGAGCCGTTATCTGAGTATTTAGCTAACTTACCCGCTACTTCAATGCCAATGTTTTCCTGTGCTTCGGCGGTACTTCCACCGATATGAGGCGTCAGTAACACATTATCTAAACCACGCAGTGGGGTGATAAATTCATCATCATTTGATTGCGGCTCAATCGGGAAAACATCAATTGCCGCGCCCGCAAGGTGACGCTCTTTTAAGGCGATAGCTAATGCATCAATATCCACCACAGTACCGCGTGAAGCATTGATGAAAATACTGCCTTTATGCATAGCGGCAAACTCAGCGGCACCTATCATATTTTTAGTTTGTGGGGTTTCGGGAACGTGTAAACTCACCACGTCAGCTTGTGCTAATAGCTGCTCCATCGAATGGATTTGCAGTGCGTTACCTAATGGTAGCTTATCTTCAACATCGAAGAATACGACGCGCATGCCTAAAGTCTCAGCCAAAATACCCAGTTGAGTACCAATATGGCCGTAACCGATTACGCCTAAGGTTTTACCACGGACTTCGTAACTGCCTGCGGCCGTTTTCATCCAGCCGCCACGGTGGGCAATGGCATTACGTTCTGGAATGCCGCGCATCAGCATAATGATTTCACCAATAACGAGTTCAGCAACACTGCGTGTATTGGAGAACGGCGCGTTAAATACGGGGATACCCAAGGATTCGGCGGTAGCAAGATCAACTTGGTTGGTACCAATACAGAAACAGCCTATTGCAATCAGCTTTTCGGCGCGTTTTAGCACTTCTGCAGTTAATTGGGTACGCGAGCGAAGGCCAACAAAATGCGCATCTTTAATCGACTCAAGTAGTGCTTCGTCGCCCAATGAGGCTTTGTGGTATTCGATATTGGTATAGCCTGCACGTTCCAGTACATCGACCGCAGATTGGTGGACGCCTTCCAACAGCAGGATCTTGATCTTATCCTTGTCCAGCGAATGTTTCGCCATGATATGGGTACCCTCTGATTAATAGAAATGTTTCTTATGATATGCTGACAACCTTCGCCGACCAAAGTAGCACTTTTTTTGCTTGTTGTGGAGGGCTAGATGGCTAAAGTTAATATTCTAAATTTAGAACAATATCGCATAAGAGGAACCAATGTTGAATAACAAAATCGTGTGGTGCGGCATTTATCTCAGTGTATTGGTCTGGTCAGTGATCAACCCCGCAGATATGTTCACATGGTGGCTCGAAGCTGCTCCAGCATTAGTGGCAGTACCACTGTTATTTTTTACCCGTAAACGCTTTCCATTAACTCCCTTGGTGTACTTTTTAGTGTTAGTACATTGCTGTGTATTGTTTGTTGGAGCGCATTACACCTATGCGGAAGTGCCATTATTCGACACCATTGCCAATTGGATGGGTTCAGAGCGCAATAATTACGATAAATTAGGTCACTTTGCCCAAGGTTTTATTCCTGCCATGTTGGCGCGAGAAATTATGCTGCGTAATCAAGCGATCAAACCTGGTGCTTGGTGTGCGTTTATGGTGACCTGTTTTGTTCTCGCTTTTTCGGCGTTTTATGAGTTGATTGAATGGTGGGTTGCAGTTGCAACTGGCGAAGGTGCTGAAGCCTTTTTAGGAACCCAAGGTTATGTGTGGGACACGCAATCGGACATGTTAATGGCCTTGATTGGCGCTATCGTTGCACTTGTTTTATTGTCTCGCGTTCAAGATAAACAAATCGCTAAGCTTCAATAAGCAGCCTAATCGAGTGCCGCGATTACTGCATTACATTGGAATGATAAGCTATTTCCCCTCAGTGTTTTAAAGCAGTCGTGTGATGACATTCAGTTGTCACACTCTAGCGCTATTTTAGTGTTGATTTTATGTTGCAACTGGCGAGCGTTATCTGCATAGTCAAAATGTACTAGGAATAATAGACGTGTCCTATCTTGTGGTTTTTTACACTATTATGCTATTTGTCTGGGGTAAAACAGTCTTTTTTACCAAAGCAAAGTCGGGAATAGTACATTTGGGTGATGTTTTTACCTCCTTAACTCGTCAGAATCGACAAGGTTAATAAGATGTTTAAAATTAAAACAACATAGGTTGGTCAAAGCATCCTCATTTGCGCATCAAGACATCATACTTTTCAGGGAGAAGAGTCTGTGAGCACGATTAATGAATTGGTTTTTTTACATCAAATGGCTGCTCCATGTCATTTAGCTTTACTCGCCGAATCCATCGGACTGAAAACCCGCATAGTGAAGAATACCGCAGAGTTAGATTTAGATAAAAGTAGTCGCAGTTTTTATTTGATTACCCAAAAAGGTGCTGCATTAGATAATAAAGGGATCCCTTTACTAGCTTCGCGTTTAGTGTCGCACTTCCCTGTTGCCTTGTATCAAGTTGAGCGCGACTCTCTGGACCAAGAGTCAGCCATGTTGCTGGGCATTCGAGGTATTTTATTTGCCGATCAACGTATGGATTTAATGTTGACTGGGTTACGTAAAATGGTGGCTGAAGAGCTTTGGTACGATAGAACATTGTTGAGTAAGATGTTTCGGCGTGTAGTGCAAAAACTAGATGGTAATAATGAAATATCGTCAAACACAGTCGCTATGTTACAGATGCTGACATCTCGTGAGCGTACCATTATTCAATTTGTTTCTAGTGGTGCGAGGAATAAAGAAATCGCCCATAGGTTATGTATTAGCGAACATACAGTGAAAGCGCATATTTCCTCTATTTTCCGTAAAACTCAATCTAGAAACCGTGTTGAATTATTGCGTTGGGCGCAAACTTATCAAACTCACTTCGAGTTGTGCAGCTAATATTTAACAATTCTCACCCCCCTCATTTTATTACTAATTTAGGGGTTTTATGGTGAGTTTATAGGCTTAAGCTGATGTGCTCATTGCAGTCACAGCCTTTGTATAAAATGGACACAGTAAAAAGCGGAAATGTTGATATCAACATTTCCGCTTTTTGATCTGCGCTTTGGTTAATCACCACATGATTTGGCTGTTAACCGTTATTGCAGTTGATTAGTATTGCACCACACTGGCAATGTTCATGTTGCCTGATTGGTTAACGCTAATGCTATTGTTATTACCCGCTTGAGAACCTACTACCAAGTTGTCATTGCCAGCTTGAGTAATCAACAGGCTGTTATTATCACCGGCAACAGTAAATGAGCTATTATCATCACCGCCTACCCAGTTACCATTACCTGATTGAGCAATTTGTGCTGTGTTTTCATCACCTTCGATAATTAAATCGATAAGGTTTAAATCGCCATTTTGCAGTGCAGTGACATCAGCATTATTGTTGCCAGCAACAGAGATCAATGTTTCGTTCTGATTACCATCTTGCTCGACATCTACTTCGTTATCGCTACCCACTACATCTACATAAGCGAAGTTAACATCACCTTCTTGGCTAACTTCGATGCTGTTGTCTTCACCTTCAGCGAAGGCAACGATTTCGTTGTTATCACCTTTAGAAGATAAATCGAAATCGTTATCTGTACCGTATGCACCAAAGGTTGCGAAGTTAGCATCGCCTTTTTGCTTTAAATCAACATCGTTGCTATTGCCCCATACTTGGAACTCAGCACCGTTGACATCGCCTTTTTGGGTGATAGTAATATCGTTATCATCACCTCGGATATCAGCCACTAGCGTATCACCAATAGTGTTGCCACGACCATTTTGAGTAATATCGACACTGTTGTCATCACCTGTGGTCATCGCAAGGTAAGCCGTGTTGCCTTTACCTTTTTGATCCATTGAAATATCGTTATCGCTGCCAGCTAGTGCGTAAACGAAACCAACATGGTTATCACCTTTTTGGACCATGTCTACAGTGTTATTGTCGCCAGCAATACCCTTAGCCGCGCCAAAGTTATTGTTACCGGCTTGATTAACAGAAACGTCGTTGTTGTTACCTACGTTAGCACTTAGGCCAAGTGAAATTAAACCCGCTTGGTTGTTATCACCTACTTGCTTGATTTTACCGTCGTTATCGTTGCCTTCAACGCGAAATACTGCCAAGTTAGCATCGCCGTCTTGCTTAACCGATACGCTGTTTTCAGTACCAGTGATTTCAACTTGGCTGTCGTTGACTTCGCCTAATTGAGTTACGCCCACTACGTTATCGTTACCAGCAACATCGTTGCTGCTCTGGTTAAAGAAACCATTTTGCGACACATCCACATTGTTGCTGTCACCTACAACATTTGCACTTGCCACATGCCAGTCAACTTGTTGCGTTATTTTGACTGTGTTATCTGTGCCTGTAGAATTAATAGTCGCTTCGTGCCACACACCGTTTTGTTGCACAGTTGCGACTTGATCTGTACCTGTCTGCACTACTGAAGCACCATTAATGAGACCCGTTTGTGAGACTGTGGCTTCTTGACCTTGGCCAGATTGCACTACGCTAATATCGCTCACTGAGCTGGCTGCAAACGCATTGCCGCTTAAACCTGTTGCAATGGCCAAAGCAATAAGAGATTTTTTAGCTTGTGATTTCATGTGACACTCCCTGTTTAATATTGAGTTATTGAGATTGCAGCACCATCTGCAATCTGTTGAATCGAAAAATTACCGCTGCCTAGTTGGTTCAGTTGCACTAAATTGTCATTGCCAATTTGTGTCACTGAAGCCGTATTTTGACTGCCGACTTGCAGTAGTTGAACTTCATTATTTGACCCAATCTGTGTAATTAGCGCATCGTTATCATTGCCGACTTGTGTTACATCGGTTTTGTTATCGTTACCTGATTGGAACAGTAATCCTTGGTTTGCATTGCCTTGTTGAACCAGCTCGATAAGGTTATCGCGACCAGAACGTTCCAGTAATGCCTGAAGGGTTACGGGTAACTCGCTGACATTCAACTCTTGTGCTGAGGTCATACAACTACATAGCAAGATGAGCGATACCAAAAAGCGTAGAGATAAATTTGGCACGTGTGACTCCCTGCATGCATCAAATACTTTGATTTATCTAAAATACGAATAAACCAAGTTCAGCCATAAAGGTACGGGGCATACGAATATCAATCAATTGGTCGAAAGGGTATGAATATAGAAATGTTATATAAGAGGATTTTTGGTTTATCTTTATTATCACATTGATTAAATAGTCTTTTTATCTGCACTGTCGACTTTTTATTGAGTGTGACTAACCTAGTTGGTCTAGTAGTTAAGTCTTATTTTGCGTGAGTCGTTTTTTGTGTTTACATGATATAGGGAGTATGGCGAGTAATGACTGACGGTTTACAGTGGGGATTTGATATGCCCATAGCACTCAGATCTTGTTTAACCTTCTGGTTTATTTACATTATATTTTATAGTAAATCAGCTGAGATATAAGTGGTAAGACTGGTACGTTAAAGGCGGGAGGAGTTAGCCATAATAGATGTAATAGTGCTTGCTGCCATCATCGATGGAGTAGAAATGGGCGCCTCAAACAGTCTTAATGTGTTTCAGACTCTTTGACAGCGTTAGGGCTAGCTTCGGTTGTGATATGGTTTTTTCGAGCATTCAGCAGCTGTATCGCCTTATTATTATTGACTGATAATGTCGTAAAGTGACTGTTGATATCGTTCATTTCCTTTATATATTCAGGATCACTTTGCTCTTGGTTTTGCCAATAACGTTTGCGTTCTAATTTTTGTAATTCACTGGCGCGCAAAATTTCAAAATAACTATTTTCTTGTTTTAGACGATAGATTTCGCCATCGAGCAGTTGCAATAATTTTTCTTTTGAAATGGATTGGCTATTCAGTAGAGCTTGTAATGGGTCGACTCGAATGTCTTTTTTATCTGAATCAACTTCAGTCGTCACTCCTAATTGATACTCGATTTTATGCTGGCTAAATTCTTGCGGACAAGCAGTTTGGCTAAAGATCACCTTGTCATCTTTGCGGCATTTATAAATAGTATTTGCCTGAGCGACACTTGGTAAAATAACACAAATTAGGGTGAGTATCAGTCTTGCCATTAGGCCACAAATCCTTTGTAAATAGCATAGTGATTATGATGGTCGTCTTTTTAATATGCGAGATAACTCGTTATGGCTATTTAGCCTCTATTTGGGCGTGAGTTTACCTTAATTTAACATCTTCACCATACTATGACGTAATTTATTTAATAAAACTAGTTTTTGATAAGACAATTTTTTTGTAGTTTAAGTTGATGATAAGCTGGGGAATATTGGGTTTTTATGGTATTGAAAACACAAAAAAGGAGCTCTTAGCTCCTTTTTTATTATTGATTGCAGGGTTAGCGATCAAATCTTAAATTATCAATAAGCCGCGCTTTACCAATATAAGCCGCCGCTAGAATGACTAAGGCTTGATCTTGTCTTTGCGCTACTTCAAGCGTGTGAGCATGGCGAATCTCAAGATAATCGGGCGTAAATCCTGCGGCCACTAAACTGGCTTTCGCTTGTTCAGTCACAGCGTCAACACTCTCGCCTTGTTTTATCCCTTTTTCCATGGCATCGATGGCTTTTTTGAGCGCTGGTGCTGCGGCTTTTTCAGTGGCAGTGAGGTAGCCATTACGTGAACTCATGGCTAAACCAGAGTTCTCACGTATGGTATCTACACCAATAATTTCAATCGGTAAGGACAAATCTTCAACCATAGTTTTGATCACTAATAGTTGTTGATAATCTTTATTACCAAAAAAAGCTACATCGGGTTGGACTATGTTGAATAGCTTACAAACTATGGTCGCTACTCCACGGAAATGTCCCGGGCGGCTAGCACCACAAAGCACGTTGGAAATCCCAGGGACTTCAACATAGGTTTGTTGCTCTAGACCTTTAGGATACATCACCGCAGGCGTTGGCGTGAACAATAGTTCGGCTCCGGCTGCAGTAATGGCCGCGCTATCGGCCGCAAGTGTACGTGGGTAGGCATCGAGATCTTCATTTTGGCCAAATTGCATTGGATTAACAAAAATCGATACCACCACATGGTCGCACTTTTGCGCCGCTTCCCGTACTAAAGTAATGTGTCCCTGATGGAGGTTGCCCATGGTTGGCACAAAAGCGATGGTTTCGCCCTTGGCACGCCATGCACGCACTTGAGTGCGAATATCATCAATATGGGCGCTAGTGATCATTGAGCCTTACCTTGCATAAATCTATGACTAATTAAAAGTGTGTTCGTCGCTAGGGAATATCCCTTGGGCCACTTCGTCGATATAAGCTCGCACGGCAGAACGGATTTCGCCGGTTTGCTTTAGGTAGTTTTTCGAAAAACGTGGAATATAACCACTTGAAATACCTAGTACATCATGCATAACTAAAATCTGGCCATCGGTTGATGCGCCAGCACCAATCCCAATCACCGGAATCGTTAAGGCTTCAGTTATCGCCGCGGCAAGTGGCGCTGGAATACATTCAACCACCAATAGTTGAGCTCCCGCGGCTTCCATCGCTTTGGCTTCGTCAATAATACGTTGAGCATTTTCTGCATCGCGGCCTTGTACTTTAAAACCACCAAATACATGGACAGACTGCGGCGTTAAACCTAAGTGAGCACATACTGGAATACCGCGCTCGGTCAGTTTAGTCACGGTTTCTAGCAACCAATGGCCGCCTTCGACTTTGACCATGTTGGCACCGGCCTGCATTAACTCAGTCGCGTTAACCATGGCTTGCTCTGGTGTAGCGTAACTCATAAAGGGCATATCGGCGATCAGCAGGGCACGTTCAATCCCGCGGCGGACACAGCGAGTGTGGTAAGCGATATCTGCTGTAGAGACGGGCAGGGTATCGTCATGGCCTTGTAGCACCATACCTAAAGAATCGCCGACGAGCAGCACATCTACACCTTCGCTATCGAACGCGCTGGCAAAACTGGCATCATAGGCTGTCAGTGCCGTGAATTTTCTACCTTCCCGCTTATATTTCAACAGGGTTGAGCTAGTAATTTTAGACATATGGATGATCTTCAAACCAAATAGAAGTGGTGTTATAAGCTAACTGGAGACGGACTTCAATGATCAATGCCCAGTTGTTGTAATTCGGACAACATTTTTGCATCGATGAGACTTGTGATTGCAGTGCCACAGGGCAAAATAAGACTCGGTGCAATAGCGGCTAAAGGTACGAGCACAAAGCTGCGCTCTTTCATGCCGTAGTGGGGCACTTTGAGTCTGGGAATATCAATATTCTCATTGCCATACAAGAGTAAATCGAGATCTAAGGTTCTAGGCCCCCAGCGCTCAAGGCGTACTCGCCCTTGAGTGTTTTCAATGTGCTGCAGTGCATCGAGTAAGGCTAATGGCGCAAGCTCAGTATCAAAACTGACCACGGCATTGACATAATCGGGTTGCACAACATCGCCCATGGGCACCGAGCGGTAATAGGGGGAAACGTGTAGGCGGTTTTCTAAGGCTAATATGGACAATGCCGTAACGGCATTGTCCAATTGGGTCTTGGGATGTTCAAGATTTGCGCCTAACGCAACATAAACGCGAGGCATTATTCAGCGGCTTTTACTTTTGGCGCACTGGTTGGCGCAGAACCATCGGCATTTGGCGCACGAGGAGGACGACGGCGACGCTGAGTGGCATTACGGTTACGGCTTGGTGATTTACTGCCGCCACGGGCAATGGCTAGGCGCTCTGTTTCATCGGCTTCGACAAATTGTTGCCACCAAGCTGCACTCTTAGCCAGATTACCTGCTTCGACTTCACCTCTGAGCAATAGCAAATCGTATGCGGCTCTAAACTTAGGATGCTCCATCAGTTTAAAGGCGCGGGTACCTTGGCTGCGGTCAAAGCGTAACTGTAACTGCCAAATATCTTTTGCTGGCGTACTAAAACGGCGTGGAATGCTAATGGTTTGGCATTGCTGCTCCATTACATCGCCCATCGCAGCAAAAAAAGCATCATATAAAGTTAAGCCACTTTCAAGCGCAATATCTTCAGCGCGTTGGCGTAGTGGATACCAAAGTATGGCGGCATAGAAGAAAGAGGGCGTGACCGGCTTATCTTCGTTAACGCGTTGGTCGGTACTCTTCATGATAGCTTGTAGCATCTTCATGGGAGCGCCTTTCGGATCATCCTTTAGCAGTGCTGCCACTTGCGGAAACAGTGGTTCGAATAGCTTATATTCTTGCATTAGCTCAAAGTTGGCTAACGCTTTGCCTGCAAAGAAGAGTTTTAGTATTTCTTCATACATGCGTGCGGCGGGAATATCTTTTAACAGTGGGGCTAATTGTTTAATTGGCGCTGCAGTTATGGGTTCGATAGTCATGTTGAGTTTAGTGGCGAAACGCACGGCCCTTAACATGCGCACGGGATCTTCACGGTAACGGGTTTCAGGATCGCCAATTAACCTTAAGGTGCCGGCTTTAAGATCGCTCATACCGCCGCCATAACTGCGAATAGAGTAGTCGCTGATATCGTAATAGAGCGCATTAACGGTAAAGTCGCGGCGTTCGGCATCTTCGTCGATTTCACCATAGACGTTATCGCGCAGCAAACGCCCTTCGGCATTGGCTTTAGAGACTTTTTCGTTGTTCTCGCCATGGTGACCGCGGAAGGTCGCGACTTCGATAACATCGCGGCCGAAAACGATATGCGCCAGACGGAAACGACGACCGACAACACGGCAATTACGGAATAGCTTTTTGATTTCTTCTGGCGTTGCGCTGGTGACAACGTCGAAATCTTTCGGCTCAATCCCTAAAAGTAAATCGCGTACGCCGCCGCCGACTAAATAGGCCTTAAAACCTGATTTATTCAGTCGATATAATACCTTAAGGGCATTTTCGCTAATTTGTTTGCGCGAGACGGTATGGGCGTCTCTTGGCACTAACTCTAAGCTTAGCGCACCAGAACTTTGTTCGGGCGTGGTGGGTTCAGTCTGAGCTTGAGTTGGAGCGGTCGTTTTAGGCGCGTCTTCAAATAGCTGTTTGCAGAATTGGCTGATACGGCGAAAAATGGGACACCTCGAAATATGATCTGTTATTTGATTAAAAATCTGGCGGCTATCATATACCAAATGCAGCCTAATGAGTATATCAGGGCTCGATCAGTATCTCAGATTGTTGCGGGATTGCAGATAATTGAAACTGAATCACTGCTTGCGCGAGCATTTGTGCCACATTAGTCTGGTTTTCAACCGGTGCTTGGCCTAAAAAAACCAGTGCCGCATTGAGACTCGCCTGTGGATTCTGCGTATCAATCGCCTGTGCGTGATTTTGTTTGGAAAGCTTAAAGCCTTTACTGATACAGGCCAGCGGGAGGTGCAACCATTGCGGTGCAGTCAAACCAAAGTTTTGATACAAGCTCAGTTGACGGCAACTGGCTTCGATTAAATCACACCCTCGAACCACTTCAGTAATCCCTTGATAGGCATCGTCGAGCACCACGGCCAATTGATAGGCGTACAGGCCATCACTGCGTTTGATAATGAAATCCTCTGCTGCAAAATGGCTGTCGACTTTAATATGGCCCATTAAATTATCATCAAATTCTTGCACTCTGGCCGTATTGACGATTCGCACGGCGCCCATCTTTAAAGCCTGAGCGGCGGGTAATCGGTGGCAGCGACCATCGTAGACACCGCCCATGGCTTGAATTTGTTTGCGGCTACATTGGCAGAAATAAGCTTTATCTTGAGCGAGTAGCGCATCAATGTGAGCTTGATAGGCCTCAGTACGCTGGCTTTGATATAAAGGTGCATCATCCCATTCAAACCCATAGGCTTCTAGGGTGCGTAAAATATCATCGGCAGCACCTTTGACTTCACGCGGAGGATCAATATCTTCGATGCGGATTAACCACTTACCTTGTTGCGAACGGGCGCGCAAATAACTACCAAGGGCAGCGATAAGCGAACCAAAATGTAAGGCGCCTGAAGGCGAAGGTGCAAAACGGCCGACATAGGGTTGGCGGGATAAATCACAGTGCAATGGATTTTGCATAATATCTAGCAAGCATTTGAAAGCTGGGGAGTAATAAAAGTTGACGTATTTTAGAGGCAGATAAGAATAAAAGCGAATGCTGGTGTATGGAGGCGAGTATGGCGTTAACTTAGATTTTAAAACCTAGCTCTTAAAACTCGGATTTTGAAATTGAGATATCGAAGTTGAAGTGTTGAAATTGTTTGGCTACAAAAAAATAGGCGGGGAAATCCCCGCCTATGATGTTTGATTAACCAGCCATTTGTTTCTCTTTGATCTCTGCAAGCGTTTTACAGTCGATACATTGATCGGCTGTTGGACGCGCTTCGAGACGGCGAATGCCTATTTCAACACCGCAAGAATCACAGAAGCCGAAGTCGTCTTCTTCAATTTTTTGCAGTGTTTTTTCGATTTTCTTGATCAGCTTACGTTCTCTATCGCGAGCACGAAGTTCGAGACTGAACTCTTCCTCTTGTGCTGCACGGTCAACAGGATCGGGGAAGTTTGCGGCTTCATCCTGCATGTAGTTAAGAGTACGGTCGACCTCTTCACGCAACTGATTGCGCCAAGCTTCAAGAATTGTCTTGAAGTGACCCAGTTGCTTAGCGTTCATGTACTCCTCACCCGGTTTTTCCTGGTAGGGAGTTACACCTGCGATAGCGAGTACGCCAAGTTTTTTGGTGCCTTCAGGCATAACGCATCTCCTGTAATCATTTGCGTTTGTAGGGCGTCCTTAAGAACGGCCGCTATCTATACCAGAATCTTTACATCGAGGCAAACTTTTCATAGTGCTTTGTTTGAATTGTTTGACTGCGTTCGCGAATGTAAACGAAATAATGTTTAACGCAGAATTAACATTATGTTCGGATAACGCAGGCATGGACTAGGTTAATCTCTGTGGGGGATATTTCGCAGCGATAAGCTAATACTTCAACTCCGGCTAATACGGCTACTTTCAGTAGCTTAGCATATTCAGGGTCGATATGTGCCGCTGGAGCGACGCAGGTTATCTCTGAATGTTGTACTACAAATAACAGCACCGCCCTATGGCCAAGGCTAACCATATGCATTAATTCACGTAAGTGTTTTTGGCCTCGCAGACTCACTGCATCGGGGAAATAGCCTTGACCATCCTCAAGCAAAGTACAACTTTTGACTTCTATATAACAGGCGGGTTTTTGAGCAGCTTGCAGCAGGATATCGATACGGCTATTTTCATCACCGTATTTTACTTCACGGCTTAGGCTGTCATAACCCGTGAGCTCCTTGATGATACCTTTATTGATCGCATCCTCCGCGAAGGCGTTAGCTTGGCTGGAGTGAATGCCAATTAAGCCGCCGTTGGGCGTAGTCATTAATTCCCACGTATGGGCATATTTGCGTTTAGGGTTATCAGAGGTCGAAAACCACACCGTTTCACCAGGATACAGGCAGTTTCGCATCGATCCCGTATTAGGACAATGTAGGGTAATTTCACTGCCATCGCTTAGCTGCACATCGGCCAGAAAACGTTTATAGCGGCGCAATAAAATGCCCTGTTGTAGTGGCGGAGCAAATTCCATCAGTAGACCTATCTCGGCTGTTCTAGGCCGCAAAGCCTAGCAAATTTCGCAAATGTTTACAGATTTTACCTGAGTAACTTCGCTCAATTGCTTTGCGCTGCTGACGGCTAGCAGTAAACTGCCGTCATACCGTTTGTTCTAATTGATTGTTCTAAAAAGAATCGAAAATAAGGATCCCAAATGAGTGAACTAAAAGTAACTGAATTGATGAAAGTACAATTAACCAAAGATGCGCCCGCTGCCCATTGGGGTAAAGCCGATGTAACTTTTACTACAGACGGCGCGCAAATTCATTTAGCCGGTGGCGATGAACTGCGTCAAATTCAAATGGCGGCCCGTAAACTGCGCAGTCAAGGCATTAGCTGTGTGGTATTGGCTGGGCAGTTGTGGGATCTCAATAGCCAGTGGGTATTCGCCCAAGGTTTTGCTACTGCCAAAACAGGCTATCAAATCCATTGGTGTGGTAATAAAGCGGTACAAGCTGAATTGCAACGCCGATTTGATGTGGCAAGCTTTGCCCGCAAGCTTATCAACGATACGCCTGAAAACCTGTCACCAGTGAAGCTCGCCCAACAAGCGGCGAAATGGTTGGCTGAAATCGGTGGCGACAAAGTGAGCTATCGGATTATCGAAGGTGAAGCGCTGCTTGAAGAGCAGTGGATTGGTATTCATGCCGTGGGCCGTGGCAGTGAACGTCCACCAGCAATGTTAGAGTTAGACTTTAACCCATTAGCCGCTGATGCACCTGTATCGGTTGCCCTTGTGGGTAAAGGGATCACCTTTGATTCTGGCGGCTACAGCATCAAAGCCTCCGAGGGCATGTTAGGCATGAAATGCGACATGGGCGGCGCCGCCACTGTGACCGCCGCGCTCGGTTTAGCGATCAAATCTGGCCTAAATAAACGGGTTAAACTGTTCTTATGTTGTGCTGAAAACCTGATCAGCGGCCGTGCTTATAAGTTAGGTGATATTCTGACCTACAAAAATGGCGTAACTGTTGAAGTGGTTAACACTGACGCAGAAGGGCGTTTAGTGCTAGCCGATGGTCTACAGGCCGCTTCTGCTACTGGTGCACCTTTTATTATCGATGCCGCCACATTAACGGGCGCTGCTGTAATGGCAGTTGGCTCAAACTACAACGCAATTTTCTCGCCACAGGCTGATGTATTGCAACTGGCTCAGCAAAAAGCCATCAGTGTTGCCGAGCGTGTTTGGCCGCTACCGCTGGACGCTTGGCATAAAGAAATGTGCCCGTCGGCCTATGCTGATACAGCCAACAGCCGCGCAATGAAAGGCGGCGGTGCCGGCGGCGCTTCTAATGCGGCAGGTTTCCTATGGCGCTTTGTTGCACCAGAAGCAAAATGGTTGCATGTTGACTTAGCGGGCGCCTTTGAAGATTCAGCTTCTGCACTGTGGGGCGCTGGCGCCACGACTCACGGTGTATTGACCATCAGTGAATTAATCAAAGGCTAAACCTAGGTCAAAGTCAGATATGTTAGCTAAGTTCTGTTGAGGTTTTACTGACTTGATGAAAACCGCCTTCGGGCGGTTTTTTATTGGGTGAAATCCGATGACAAACATCCGCTTGGCTATTATATGGCTCCATGGCATGTTATGGCTAAGGTGTGTTGGAGAAACATGATGATAACGATACGAAAAGCGACTAACGATGATGCTCAAGCCTGTTGGGATATTCGCAACGCGGCCATTAATAAAGGCTGCAGCGGATTTTATGATGCGGGTGATTTATTTATTTGGACTGAGGGTGAATTAACCGAGCAGTTTAGCCGTATTGTTGCCGCACATTTTTATGTGGCAGAGCAGTTCAGTGTAAATACGCAGCTTAAAACCGTGGTCGGTAGTATTATGCTTGACGAACCCTATGCCCAGTTAGAAGCACTGTTTGTTGCCCCTGATGCCATGGGAATTGGTATAGGTAAAGCCTTATTGCAGTTTATTGAAACCATGGCTTTTAATCAGGGTATTGCTCAACTCAGACTAGAATCAACCCTTAATGCGGTAGATTTTTATCGCCACTGTGGTTTTGGCGGTGAAGGCCTAGAAGAGGACTCTATTTACTGCTCGCCCAGAGGTATAGCCTTAGAATGTATGGTGATGTACAAGAATTTAGAGCGTAGAAAATGACTTTAAAATGGGGTTGCTGACATACTCAAGGGAATCAACGGATCAAGCATGGATGTGGAGTTAACTGTTCATAAGAGGTTGCTGGTATACCTAAAGGAGCCAACAGATCAAGCTTGGATGTGGAATTAACTCTGAAGACTTAACGTTACGTTAAAAGGTTGCTGACATACTCAAGGAAATCAACAGATCAAGATGGGGGAATTAACTCCCAAGAGTATGCCAACTATCGTTCTTTCGCCTGAAATCCCGATGCCGATAAGGTTAACGTTAATGGCTTAAATAAAACTTAATCCATTAGTAAAAGGCATTATTTAGCTCGTTTTTAATCTACTTAACCTGAACTTAGTTGGCTTCTGGGCTATTGAGTTGTTGGCGTTTTTCCATCAAATCTTTAACCAAAGGCGTGAGGATAAGCTCCATTGCTAGTGACATTTTTCCGCCAGGAACCACTAAGGTATTCACTCGTGACATAAACGATCCTTGGATCATATTGAGATAATAGGGGAAGTCGACATTATTGATACCGCGAAAACGGATCACGACAAAGCTTTCATCTAAGCTCGGAATACTTTTGGCGCTGAATGGGTTAGATGTATCGACCGTAGGTACCCGTTGAAAGTTGATATGTGTACGGGAAAACTGCGGCGTCATGTGTTTAATATAGTCGTCCATACTGCGCACAATCGAGCCCATCACTTTCTCACGGCTATGGCCACGTTCAGAGGTATCGCGGATAATTTTTTGGATCCACTCCAAATTGACAATAGGCACCATGCCTATCAGCAGGTCGATATGCTGCGCGACGTCCGCTTCACCGGTAACAACGCCACCGTGCAAGCCTTCGTAGTAGAGCATATCGGTATTTTCAGGCAGAGGCCGCCATTGGGTAAATGTGCCGGGCATTTGGTTAAAAGGCACGGCTTCATCGAAGGTGTGTAAATAGCTGCGTGTTTCACCTTGACCGGTGGCACCGTAATCGCGAACGCATTGTTCTAAGCGGGCAAAATTATTGGCTTCGGGACCAAAATAACTAAGGTTACGATTCTCTGCTTGAGATTTACGGATCATCACTTCCATTTCAGCGCGGGTAAAATGATGAAAACTGTCACCTTCGACAAAGGCGGCGTTGATCCCAAGTTGGCGAAAAATATGGCTAAAGGCGGTGGTAGTGGTGGTGGTTCCAGCGCCTGATGAGCCTGTTACTGCAATAATGGGATGTTTTGCTGACATGTATTCTACCTAACTAGCAACCAAAAGAGCCGCTTATGGGGAAGCGATAAAAACGCGAGTACTATTTATACGGTACAGAGGTAGGACGGGTCAATCTTGCTGCTGTGCTATTTGATCCACTGAGCGTATGGCGAAGGACTCATCGTCCTCACTGTATTCTAGTTTTAGCTTACCCTGTTTAAGTGCTTGTTGACATTGGACTATCGCTTGAGATAACTCCTGTTCATCAAGGCTGGCAAAGCTGCCATCTTCCACTTGGCCTAACAAATATTCACGGATTAAATTGACTAAGGTTTCTTTAGGGAGTTGTAACAGGGTTTCATAGGGAATGAGCATCGGTATTTCCTTGTGCGACAGCGTCGCGATTGATTGGGCTGGCACTCGATTGCTCAAGGTTATACTCGCCCATTAAAAACTGTAACACTCGGCTTTCTAGATAGAAATGAGGTTTCCAAGGTGTGCCGCCATCAATAAACCCAACATGGCCGCCATAGGCATGTAATTCATATTCCACATATCCTGATAATTGACTTGAATGCGGGATCACCTCGTCAGTCATAAAGGGATCGTCTTTGGCATGTATGATCAATGTCGGTTTCGTGATGCGGCTGACAAAGGGCAAGCCACTGGCACGAGTATAGTAATCGTCAACGCCATCAAAACCGTGTAAAGGTGCGGTGACTTTATCGTCAAACTCATAGAAGGTATTTAAACGCTCGACCTCTAGCTGGCTTAGTGGCATAGATATAGCTAAGTCGGGATCGCTCAGCTTATGGCTTATTTTTTGTCGTAACTGTTTAATCAAATGACTTTGATAAATCTTTGAAAAGCCATTTTCTAAACGTTTAGCGCAGGCCGATAATTGCAGCGGCGCCGAGACAACTACGGCGCGGGCTAATAGGCTGTCATCTTGATATTCGCCCTGATATTTAGTCAGTACGTTACCGCCTAAACTGTAACCTACGGCTAATAATGGCGATTGCGGGTACGCGCTCTTCAGTGTTGATAAGCTAAACTGTAAATCGTCCGTGTCGCCACTATGATAACTACGCGCGAGTCGATTAGCCTCACCTGAACAACTTCGGTGATGATGTACTACCGCTGCCAACTGTTGTGCTTTACAGGCTTGCAGTATCCGCCGCGCATAATGTGACTGAGCACTGCCTTCTAACCCGTGGATAATGATCACAATCGGTTTGCCCGCCTGTGGCATATCCTGCCAATCTAAATCGACAAAATCGCCATCGGGTAACTCTACACGTTGGCGTTGTAATTTAGGTTTAGCCACTTTAGTGAATACGGGTAAAATCGTTTGTATATGGGGGCTCTTGGCCCACCAAGGTGGCATAAAGGTATTTGGCATGGGTATTTATCTTGGTATCGGCTATTGCTGAAAATTAAAACGTGTGTTTAATTTGTACCCAATTCTCTCGCAATGTAGAAACTCGTATGTTGAGGTCGCTTAGGTATAAACAGGCCGCTATTGTAGCACAATTGTTTTTTATGCTGATATTGAGGAGCGACAGATGAAGCGACGAACCTTTTTAATGAGCGCGTTTGCCGGTACGGCGGCGTTAGCCTTAGGGGTTAATCTCTATTCTCCCGAGTTTAGCTTGCCTGAAGACAGTGAGGCTAAAGATTATCGTTTGCTGTTTAGCGTACTCTTACCTGTCATGCTCGACGGCGCCTTGCCTGATGTGGCGCTCCCCAAGCTAGCGGCGCAAAATCGCACCTTAGATGCCATTAAACAATCCATTGCAGTATTACCCGATGAGCAGCAAACCGAATTGTTTGAACTACTCGATATGCTTGAAAATCGCCTTGGATTACTGGTGCTTACTTCAAGTATGACACCGTTATTAATGCGTTCTCCCGCTGAGTTAACACAAATGTTGGAAACGTGGCGTCACAGTTATTTTGCACTATTACAAACGGCCTATTTAGGACTACGAGAACTCATCATGGCCAGCTTTTACGCCTGCCCAGAGCATTGGAGCCGTTTGCATTATGCTAAACCTGAGCTATTTAAATCTTGAGCGTTTTAAAGTCTAAGCCCCTTTAAACCTGAGTTTTTTAAAACTTGAGTATTAAATAAAAACTGACTGTAGGCGTATCAAAAGTCGAATAATAACAACCTTACCCGCGACAGTGGAGCACCCAAGTTGGCAATTATAGATCCCATAGTGAATGGCTTAAACTCAGGTTGGTTGCATACCGATGCGAGTCAATTGCAAGAGAACCAAACGTTTGAAGCCGATGTGGTTATCGTTGGTACGGGGGCTGGCGGTGGCGTTGCGGCAGAAATCCTCACTCAAGCGGGGCTGAGTGTCATCATGATTGAGGCGGGGCCGCTTAAATCGTCTAGTGATTTTAATATGGAAGAGCGCGTTGCTTACCCTAACTTGTATCAACAGGCGGCGGCGATGAAAACTGCAGATAAAGCGATCAGTATTTTTCAAGGTCGTGCTGTTGGTGGCTCAACCACGGTGAATTGGACTACCTCAATCCGCACTCCGACTGAGGCATTAGCTTTTTGGGCGCAACATAAATCAGTTGCTGGACTCAATCGCGAGAGCTTAGATCCTTGGTTTGAAAAAATGGAGCAAAGGCTCAATATCCATGAGTGGAATTACGAACCCAATCGGAATAATGCCGCCTTAAAACAAGGTTGTATTAATCTCGGTTGGGATTATACCGTTATTAAACGTAATGTAGTGGGGTGCTGGAATACTGGCTACTGCGGTATGGGTTGCCCCGTCAATGCTAAGCAGTCGATGTTAGTCACCACGATACCCGCAGCGCTTGATAAAGGGGCGCAGCTGATCAGCCGCGCTAAAGTTATGAAGATTGAGCACCATAATGGTCAAGTCTTTGCGCTAAAAGCACAGGCGCTGGATACCAATTTACGCCCGACTGACGTTGAGCTGCTATTTAAAGCTAAACATTATATTTTGAGTGCGGGCGCCATTCATACACCCGTATTGTTGATGCGATCGCAGGTGCCCGATCCCTATCAGTTATTAGGCAAGCGTACTTTTTTACATCCCACGTTATTATCAGGTGGTGTATTTGCCGATGCGATTAATGGTCATAGCGGCGCACCGCAATCTATCTACTCCGATGAATTTGTGTGGAAAAATACCGCCGATGGTGAGCTGGGTTATAAACTTGAAGTGCCGCCAGTGCACCCAATTTTAATCGCCTCTAAAACCTTAGGCTATGGCGCAAGTCATGCCGAATTAATGTCGCAGTTCAATCAGTTGCAAGTGACTATTGCCCTTATCCGTGATGGTTATCATCCCGACAGTCAAGGCGGTGAAGTGCACTTAACCCCTAAAGGCTTTAATTTGGATTATCCGTTGACCGATGCCTTTTGGCGCGCCGCACGCCGCGCCTTTGCCAGTATGGCGGAAGTACAATTTGCGGCAGGCGCGCTAAAAGTGTTACCGATCAGTGATGGCATGCCATATTTGTCGTCGTGGAAAGAGGCGAAAGAGAGTATTGCTAATATGTCGCTCGCACCGCTGCGCACTGTGGTTGCATCAGCGCATGTGATGGGCGGTTGCCCTTTTGGGGAAGATGAAAAGCTTTCTATGGTCGATAGTTATGGTCAATCGCACTATTTAGCTAATTTATCTGTAATGGACGGCTCTGTTTTTCCAACTAGTCTTGGGGCCAATCCTCAGTTATCGATTTATGGCATTACGGCACGTAATGCCACTAAGCTAGCCGAGAGGTTGACCGCTGGCTTAACTTAACTATCAGCTAAAATATTTAGCACAAATATCATCGAACCTATAACAGCATCACACCTATAACAGTATCAAAGTGCGCTCAACAATCTGATACTGTTATTCTTTTTACTACAATGTAGGGTAAGTAGAAACTATCGCAGCTTAACCCAGCATTGTGATATCGACTGTTATCACTTTGATAAACTCACGGGTAAATGCCCTGTTTTAACTAAGATAATGGTTTCTTCTTTTACAAACGGGAAATGGCCGCTCATATGTGGACTACGTATCCAAGTGTGGCGCGGATATTCGCCCTGTTCATCTTGAAACTTACCCGTTAGTACTAATATTTCTTCGCCGCCATAATGGCGATGGGGCTGAAATACTTCATCTTTAGGCCATTTAACTAGCGCGGTATGCTCATGCTCAAACTCGTGTAGTGGCATAACTTGTAGGCCACCCATTCCTGTTAACCATGGAGTATGTAGGGTATTGAGTTTAACAACGTCAGTATCGCGTGGATCAAACTGATTCAGTTTTACAAAGATGATGCAACCTTCTTTACTAAAGGGCGCATGCTGGCTTCCCGGAGGATTGCGCAGATAACTACCCGCAGGATAATCGCCATTTTCATCTGAAAATACACCCTCAAGCACAAAAATCTCTTCGCCAAACGGATGCTGGTGGGTCGCAAACTGGGAGTTCGCATCATATTTCACTATGCTACTGGTATGTCCTGATTCTTTAGCTTCCCGTTCTAGCGGTTTGCGCCACACGCCTTGAGCAGGACTTGGCTGCCATGCTTGCTGCTGCGTATCGATAACGATGCGCTCGCTAAAGTTCATGTTGAGCATAGTGTTACGCCTTATTTATCTTGAGTGTCGTGGTTTAAGTGGCTTCATTTTAATCGCTGTGATGTAAACTGATTAGCCTTAAATATCGGCCACTTTAAATTAACTGCATTTCAAATTTGAGCCACTGTTAATGTAACTCAGTTTTAATGTGGCTCACTTTTAATCTGCAAGGTTAAATCAGTTTCGTCCAGCCATCACGCCGCCGTCAACATCCCAAATGGCACCCGTAACCCAACTGGTTTCATCGGACAACAGAAAGCAAATACTGTTTGCCACATCAAGCGCTGTGCCTACTCTACCAATAGGATGGAAACCATTAAAGCTTGTCATCACTTGGTCAATCTGTGTCGCGTCAATAAAAGCATTGTAGATGGGTGTATTGACGACGGCGGGAGATACCGCATTCACTCTAATATTCTGGTCGGCAAGTTCCATGGCTAAGTGCTGCGTTAATGCATGTAATCCCGCTTTAGCCATCGAATACGCCGATGATGGCGTTGCTTTTATAGCTTGCTTGGCCCACATAGAACCGATATTGACTATGCTGCCCCCTCCGGCTTGGATCATTTTATGGGTCACTGCTTGCGTAATTTTAAATAGCGCTTTATTTAAATCCATATAAAGATCGTAATCAGAGTCTGAATGGTCGATAAAGGATTTAGGATTAAAGTAACCTGCGGCATTGACCAAATAACCTACTTTTTGTTCGAGCTGGTCAATGTGATTAATTAGGCGATTGATATCCGCAGCTTGGTAAAGGTTTGCTTGAAAACCCTCAACCTTCACGCCTTGTGCGCGGTAAGCATTGTTAAGTGTCGTCACTGCAGTGGTGAGTTTATCTTGCTGATTACCCACAATCAGCAGTGACACACCTTGCTTAGCAAGTTGTTTCGCAGTTTCAAAACCAATGCCGCTGCTACCACCGACAATAATCGCAAGATGTGCGCTATTAAATTTCATATTTTTATCCTAAGAATGATCAACGTGATAATCTTATGAATTCCATAACTATTTTAACAGTAAGTACAAATCGGTAAGTCAGGTACTTTTGGGTACATCTTTATGAATAACAATGAAAAAATTATTGTGAGAAAAACGCCGCCAGAACGTTCTGCCCGTATGGTGGAGACGATTTATGGCTGCAAATGGTCATTAACGGTTTATCAGCTTTTGGCTAGCGGAGTGCAGCGGCCGGGGGAAATGGTGCGCTCCGTTGATGGGCTTTCAACTAAAGTGTTGAACCAATGCTTAAAAAAGAACATCGAATTTGGCATTTTAGATAAAATTATTTTTAACGAACTCCCGCCACGAGTTGAGTATCAAGTGACAGACTTTGGTCAAAAATTTCTGCATATTTTGGATGAGCTAGAAAAGTTGCAGCAAGAAATCGACGCTTAATCTTACGGTTGGCGTCAATGTTTGCGATATTTTTATGGTTTGAGTCACGAACGTTAACAATGGCAGTCGGTTAATCTTGACTCATACAGGTGATAATCATTGACTATTTAGTGATGGTTAACGGTTTTATAAAACAGTCGCTTGTCGCTACAAGTTTGTAGCGCTAGCGAGTGACGAGAGGTATTAATCGATAGAGCTTAAATATCTTGCCATGCAGCATTAATCACTGCTGCGCCGAGTGCCTAGGGCGCTAACATGCCCATACTGTTGACATCAGCATCACCAAGACCAAATAAACTTAAATAACTCACTAGGTTACTCGACTGGCCGCTTGGCAGTATTCCACTGAGTTGATTTAAAATAGTCCGCTGGGCTTTGCGCTCCATCATTAATTCGACATCCAGCATTTGCTGATATTCGTTTTCAGCTAGGCGAGTTTTAGCTAGGCGACGCAGGCGGCGATAGGGCGACACAAAGCGTTCATCCCATTCGTTAATTGCAGTCGCCAGCATTTGCCACTGCTGCACGCTATATTCCCTTGGCCCCGCAACATCGAGGGTAATATCTAAATATTGCGCCAGCAAAAGTAGGTTTACGTTGACCTGGCAACTGTCTTGTAATTCGAGGCATAGGGCTTTATTTTGCCCATAACTCATATCACACCATTGCCAAATTTGACTGTCTAATTGGGTTACATCTGACATACTTTTCCTTCAAACACCATTGTACTTTTTATGTGCGCGCATTACTGGCTCAGTATCTCAAGTTCCAATGCATCAATCTCTTCTTGCAACTCGAGCCATTGCATTTCACTTTCTTCTAAGGTTTGCGTCAAGCGAGTTCGTTCGCTAAGTACCGCGGTTAGTTTGGCTTTGTTATCTTGATCATATAATTCGCTATCAGCCAATAAATGTTCTAACTCTGCAAGGCGTTCGCTCAGCTTATGCTGATCGGTTTCTAACTTAGTTTGCTTACGTTTTAAAGGCGATACTTTTTGGCGTACTTCAGCTTCAAGACGCTTCTGCAGCTTTTTATCCGCAGCAGGTTTGAGTTCATCGTTATTGCTGTTTTGATTAGAACTTGCCTTTGCAGCATCGAGCAACCATTGATGGTAATCCTCTAAATCGCCATCAAAAGCGCGGACTTCACCCTGATCAACCAGATAGTAATCACTACAGGTTAAGCGCAGCAAATGACGATCATGCGACACGATAACCATTGCACCTTCAAAGGTTTGCAGCGCCATGGTTAAGGCGTAGCGCATTTCTAAGTCTAAATGGTTGGTTGGTTCATCGAGCAGTAAAAGGTTAGGGCGTTGCCATACCAATAGCGCTAACACTAAACGCGCTTTTTCGCCGCCAGAAAAGGGGCGTACTGGTGAGAGCGCCATATCGCCGTTAAAGCCAAAACCACCTAAAAAGTTACGTAATTCTTGTTCTCTGGCATTAGGCGCTAAACGTACTAAATGCTGCATTGGTGTATCGTCGAGGCGTAAAAACTCAATTTGATGCTGGGCAAAGTAGCCAATATTGACGCCAGGATTCGGTTCATACAAACCGGTTAGTGGCGACAGTTGACCAGATAACAGCTTGATTAATGTTGATTTACCCGCGCCGTTACGGCCCAATAATCCAATGCGCGCACCCGGTACTAAGTTTAAATGCACTTTACTGAGGATTTGCTTTTCGCCATAGCCAACGGCGACTTGCTCCATCTTAATCAACGGATTCGGCAATGCTTCTGGCGCACGAAACTCCATATAAAATGGGCTATCGGCTTGTGATGGTGATAGTTCCGCCATACGCTCTAGCGCTTTTAAGCGGCTCTGTGCCTGCTTAGCTTTACTTGCCTTGTAGCGGAAACGGTCAACGAAGGATTGTATATGCGCGCGTTCTTTTTGTTGGCGCTCAAAGGCAACCTGTTGCTGCGACATACGCTCGGCACGAATACGCTCAAAGGCACTGTAATTGCCTTTGTAGAAATTGAGTTTTTGATTTTCAACATGGACGATTTCATCAACGATTTCATCGATAAAATCTCTGTCATGGCTGATTAGAATTAGCGTGCCTTGATAGGATTTAATCCAACCTTCGAGCCAGTACATGGTATCCAAGTCTAAGTGGTTGGTCGGTTCGTCGAGGAGCAATAAGTCAGAGCGACACAGTAGCGCTTGGGCTAAGTTGAGGCGCATACGCCAGCCGCCCGAAAAGCTTTTTACCGGATTACTTTGGTCGGCTTCACTAAAACCTAACCCTGCTAATAATGAACCCGCGCGCGAATGAATCGCATAACCACCGATAGCATCTATTTTGCCGTGTAAGAGTGCAATCGCATTGCCGTCGTTATCTTCTTGTGCCTTGTGCAATAGGGCTTCTAATTGGCGATATTCGCTATCACCATCGATGACATATTCCAGTGCCGAGACGTCGAGCGCAGGGGTTTCTTGGGCCACTGTGGCAATTTGCCAGCCAGAAGGCAGGCTAAACTCACCTTTATCTAGGCTTAAGTGACCTAAAATTAATGCGAGCAGTGAAGATTTACCTGTGCCGTTAGCACCGACTAACCCGACCTTATGGCCAGGATAAATCGTAAGAGAGGTCTCATCTAGCAGGGTTTTACTGCCACGGATTAATTGCGCTTGGTTGATGCTGATCATTGACTACAACTTGGTTAACACGAGAATTTATCAGGGCACAGATGATAGCGTACAACCCTGTTTCAAACCACAACCTGACTCGATAACTCGAACAATTAATCGACTTTTCAGGATGATCTTTAGTGAATCGCATCACATCGCCCTAAGGCTTCATACTTTAAGGTAACGCTGGTATTCAAGCATCACTGTGGCAAAATAGCGGCAATTTCTTCGGCCGAATCACTTGGCCTCGCTATCTGGTCCTTTATCTATTATGACAAACACTAAAATCAAAAAGCGTTTTGTAGCCGGTGCTAAGTGCCCAAAATGCAGCGCTAAAGACACTATTTTGCTCTACAAGGAAAACGGCATCGAAACCGTTGAATGCACAGAGTGTGACTACCGTGAACAGCAAACCGATGAAAAGGTTGCTGAAAAAGCCACCGGCGCTGTGATCGGCGTGTTTAAACCTGACTAGGTTTCGCTAGGTAGTCCAGAAAATTAGATTCGTAAAAAACTTTTCGATGCGTAGTGTAAATTGGCAATATTACTCCAGTGACACGCCGCCTATTGTTTTTAAAATAAGCTTCCCTGAGGGCTCGTTGGTGGCATCCATGCCACCGACGGCCACTTCCGTAATAATGCTAATCCTAACTAACCCTATCGCAGTTCGTTTAGCTGAAAAGCTATTGCCTCAACGGCTCAAAGATTAGGCATTTTTTGTTTGATAACTAGAGATACAAAAAGTAATAGATACTAAAAAGTAAGACCTGACCATGAGGGATTGCAAACATCGTTACAGTGAATCAGACTTGCCTAGAGTGATTCAAGCCTCAAAACCTGCCATTTTGCGATGGCTTCGGGCTAACGCGCTTTGGTCCAAAATTGTGTCATGCCGATCAGTTCTGGCACGTTTATGCCCCAAAATAAGCTATGAGTTATGGATAACCGTTTTTGCCAAAGTCAATTTTCCATATATAAGCTAATGGCAAAATAACTATTACTATGATTCTATTTTTCCTGTTTAACCTTATAGATTGTAAGCCTTCTTATGCATGATTTTACATATTGACTATCAGTAGTATTATCATGGCTCTCTGACTATACCTGTAAACGGAATTCCGCATGTCAATCGCTAACTTTTATCGTTTTCGAGCCATAGAAAACCTTTTCGGACGCAACTGTGAGCTTGAAAGGCAATCTATCTTCTTTGCCCCACCACACTTACTTAACGATCCTGTGGAGGGCTTTAAGGACATTTACTGGCAAGGCGATGAAATTCTATGGACGAACCTTTTTAATCACTATCTTTTGTGCTTGATGAAATGGTGTATTGAATTTCAGATAATTGGAGAAGAGTTTGACTTAGAACAACACTTCGATACATGTGTGACGGTTGATGATCTGCACGAAAATTTCCAAGTAGAGTTTTCAGTGGTCTCAGAGAGGTTTATTCACAGTGAATATCTCAAAAATCTTATTGGCGGGATATCTATCCATAGAGGAAAAGTTGAGGATAGCGAGCTTCAATGTTACTTGAGGATTATCCATCCCTTTGCACTATATTGCATCTATGAAAGACTAGAGGAAGTATCTGCGGTACCAGATAATCCATTTAAAAATATAGACATTTCCCCCCTGAAGAAGATCAATGATGGGTACTTTGCTGATCTCGAAATGTTGGAAGCTAAATACGGAGAGGATAAAGTACGTACATTTCAGAACTCAAACACCTTCTTTTTCGATCAAAGTAATGTAGCTCTTATGTTCTTAAGTGGAATGTCAAAATTTCGCAGGAATCTATTTACTACTGCGTTCACTAGTTTATACGTTAAAAAACTGGAACAGTTGATGTTCCCTGATTGGTTTACAGCATGTTTTATGAGCGAATGTACTAATTCGTCTGTTTGGGGAAATTACGGAAAGAACCATACTGGTGTGTGCATGATTTTCTCAACTGAAGTCGACAGCGATGGAAATAGCCATCTTTCCCTCGATGAAGCGATTAATGGGAGGGGAAACAAAGGAGTTATTAAAGGCAAATTGCCATTTAAGTTTCATCCAATTGAATATGAGCACAAGTACGAATCAATCAACTTTTTTGAGTCTATAGCTCAACTTCCTGAGCCTTCTGCGTACAAGAGTTGGTTTTCATGGGATGGGATAGCTAGCTCTATAGCTCAGAGCTACACTGATGATTGGAGACAACGGTATTGGGATAACTTCTACAAATCAGTCACAAAAAAAACCATGGACTGGGAATACGAAAATGAGCATAGACTATTGATATGCAATATGTCTGGAAGCTACTCACAAGCAGATACCACTCTTCGATATGATTTTAAAACATTGAAAGGGATTATTTTCGGTATCAAAACATCTGATGAGGACAAAACCAAAATCATTGACGTGATAAAGAACAAAGTTGAAGATAATGAGCATTATGGCTTTAAATTTTATCAGGCGTACTACTGTCGAAATAGTGGAAAAATCAAGCACTATGAGATGTCTTCTCTTCGATTCAAATCGTCGACGTAAGGTTTATTTAACAATTAATTTCGAGCTTGCAATACCTGTAGTTATTAATGAGTTTCTAATATTCTATTTTCCGAAACTCATTTATGTCCCAAAATGAGCCTGTGAATCACTCTACACCAGTCTGATTCACGCGAGCCCCTAAAACCCGTCCTAATCCCCCGTTTGCGGCTATTCTGGGGTGGTTTTTTTCCCTTAAGATGAATCAAATCTCTAGAGAACTGATTCATCTTCCTGTTATGCCCATTCTGACTAGTTATATCAAGTGTTGATTGGTTTGTAGTTGAAAGAGGCGTTATTAATAGAATATCTAATCCGAATCTGGTTAATTAAGAGTAAATTATCTAACAAGGTTATGCTTCATATTTTTAGATGACGATACAGTTGTATGGGGTGTGAGAATGGCCATTGGGGCATCAGTGACCGTTGGCGACATGGATGTCGCCGTCGAGCCCTCACGGAAGAGTTTACGGCGTGTCACTGGGGAGGCAATGGCAATTACCTCTGAACCAGTGATTAAACGTTATTCAGTTTTCTTTCAAAACGCTTAAGTGATAAGTCTAATTTAAGCTCGCTAGAATGCCTTGTACTCAATCTTCAACCGTTCTATTTTATCGAATGTTTAGGCCGTGATTTCGCGTTATTCTTTTGTAAACTTCCTTGTTATTCTGCCTCCATCAGCAAAGTGTTTGCGTCTTGTGTTAGCCGTATAATCTTGGCGTTTCACGCACCGCTTTGCTCAACCGATAGGAGAGCAGCAATGAAAGTATTAAGTCAGTTTTCCGCCAAAGCCGCGATGGATGGCGATGGGGTCAATATTCGCCGTGTCGCCGATTTTGTGACGACTAAATTTGATCCTTTCTTGATGATCGATGAAATTAAATCCGATGATGAACAAGACTTTATTGGCGGTTTCCCCGCACATCCCCATCGCGGAATGGAAACCTTCACTTATATTCGCAAGGGCGGCTTTGAGCACCGTGACCAAATGGGCAATGTGAAGGCGATTCGTGCAGGCGATGTGCAGTGGATGAGTACTGGGTTCGGGGTAGTGCATTCTGAAATGCCACTTGCCGATGCGGTTGATGGTCTGCATGGGTTCCAAATTTGGGTCAACATGCCTGCCAAAGATAAGTTGCGCCCCGCAACGTACCAAGATACTGCGGGTAGTGCGAGCGTTGAAGTGACCAATGACACCGGTGCTAGCTTAAAAGCCTTGGCGGGTGATTGGGGCTTTAAAGATCAACCGCTGATTAGTGCGACCATTCAAGGATTAGCGGGCGAAGCTGCTATTGCTGATTTGAGCTTAGCGCCAAATGCTGAGGCTACGCTTGATTTGTCTCAACATGAGTTTGTGGCTTTGTATTTATACCAAGGTGACTTAAGCAAGGGTGAAGATTCACAATGGTCATATCATCAGGGCGAGTTTTTAGTGCTCGATAGTCAAAGTGTGATCAAATTTAAAGCTGATGAGCGCGGCGCTGGCATGTTACTGTTTGCGGGTAAACCTATCCGTGAAAAAATTGTCCAGATGGGCCCCTTTGTGATGAACACCCAAGCAGAAATTCAACAGGCGATCCGCGATTATCAAGAAGGGCGTTTTGGCTACATCGCGTAATTTATTAAATTAGCCACACTGAGTTAATTCTGAAGCTAAATCTAAGCCCTGACTTCTAGCAGGGCTTTTTTGTTGCTGTTCAATCCTGCGTTGGTATTGCTTAAGGGCTTAGGTAAAAGTCGCGCTTTGTTGCTACAATAGGCGTGCTTTTGGGTTGAGCTGGCTTAGATTTTTAATCTAGCCTAAAGCTAACCTTAATGTAAATAAATCAGTTAAATCGATAAGTAACGCAATTTCAGTAACCTAGCAGCCGCTTCGTTACCCACCACAGGATATTCACCTTGAGCAACTCTGATACTAAGCCTAATCCATCAATGGCTTTTTCGACTCTTAAGCTAAAACCCGAACTGCTTGAGAACCTTTCTTCTATGGGCTACAACGAGATGACGCCAATTCAGGCGCAAAGTTTGCCGCCCATTTTAGCGGGGCAGGATGTGATAGGTCAGGGTAAAACTGGCTCGGGTAAAACGGCCGCTTTCGGCCTAGGGTTACTGAACAAGTTAGATGTTAAACGCTTTCGTATTCAAACCTTAGTGTTATGCCCAACCCGCGAGTTGGCCGACCAAGTAGCGCAGGAAATCCGTACCCTTGCCCGTGGTATTCATAACGTTAAAGTGCTAACTCTTTGTGGTGGTGTGCCCATGGGGCCACAGGTTGGCTCGCTGGAACACGGCGCGCACATTATTGTCGGTACGCCGGGTCGTATCGTCGATCACTTAGATCGCAATCGCTTAGATTTAAGCAATCTCAACATGTTAGTGCTTGATGAAGCCGATCGCATGTTAGAAATGGGCTTCCAACCCGCCCTCGATGCCATTATCGAACAAGCCCCGCGTGAGCGCCAAACGCTGCTATTTAGCGCAACGTTCCCTGAACAAATTGAATCGATTGCTAAGCAAATCATGTATGAACCGACCATGGTTAAAGTGGAAGGTAATCACGACAGTTTAAGTATTGCTCAGCATTTTTATCACTTAGACGATGACAAGGCGCGCATGCAAGCGTTGCAATTATTGTTGTTAGAGCATAAGCCTGAAAGTGCGGTAGTGTTTTGTAACACTAAGCGCGAAACCCAAAAAGTAGCTGATGAGCTTGAAGAGTTAGGCTTTAGCGTATTGGCACTACACGGCGATTTAGAGCAAAGAGACCGAGACGAAACTCTGCTGCAATTTGCTAACAAGAGTGCTTGTGTGCTGGTGGCGACCGATGTTGCTGCCCGTGGTTTAGATATCGATGCGCTCGATGCCGTGTTTAACTATCACGTTGCCTACGACACCGAAGTCCATATTCACCGTATCGGTCGTACAGGCCGTGCGGGCAGTAAAGGCGCGGCTTATACCTTCTATAACGACCAAGACGGTTACAAGATTGCCTTGTTAGAAGAGTACTTAGATCGCGAAATCACTAGCGAATCATTACCATCTGAAAGCCTGCTCGGCAACACGCCCGCGGCGCCAACCATGATCACTTTGCAGATCGATGGCGGTAAGAAAGAAAAGCTGCGTCCAGGGGATATTTTAGGTGCACTGACGGGTGATAACGGTATTGAAGGCTCGCAAGTCGGTAAAATTCAAGTAACCGATTACCGCGCCTATGTGGCGGTTAATCGTCAAGTCGCTAAAAAAGCGTTGAACAAACTAACGGGCGGCCGTATTAAGGGCAAATCTTACCGTGCTTGGCCGATGAAATAAGACATATAAGCTGAATAAGGTTAATTGAGAACCGACTCGATAAACCTAAGCAGCGGTGATTTAAGGGGAGTGGACTTAGGTTCATTCCCTTTTTTATATAAAAAATCCGAATGTATTAAATACATTCGGATTTTCATTTAGGCCAATAAGCGGCTAACTGAGTGTTTTATACCAACAATCGTTATTAGCCATCAACATTGCCTTTTTCAGTCGATTTACTGGTTATTTCATACGGCGGCGAATTGCTGCCAAAGGTAATAACAAGGCTGTTAACCAACCCAGTGCACCGCCACCTGACGATTCGACTTTTTTAGCATTCACAGTAATCGTTGCAGTACCTGGATCACTCTCAAGTTTTCCGTCAGAAGCGGTCACTGAGAAGGTGAATACGTGGTCGCCAGCAGGAGCCGCGAAGTTAATTTTGCTACCACCATTGGTAAATGCGACTTTAGTGCCACCAGTTTGTACCCAGTTATAGGTTAACGTGTCGCCGTCAGCATCTTTCGCATTAGCCTCGGCTGTGACAACATAGCCTTCTGTGCTGACCATACCTGCCGGTGAAACCGTGGGTTTTGTATTATTAATCAATACAGTTACCGTTGCAGGTGCTGAAGTGTTACCCATAGTGTCCAGTGCAACAACTTCAACTTCCATCGTTTTGCTTTGTTGATTAATCACGGCGTCAGTACTTAAACGTACCGTGCCATCCTTATCGACTATGATCATACTGCTGCTAGAACTTAAGGTCACAAACTCAGAGAACGGGCTGGTAATCATATCAGGGTCGGTTGCAGTTAATGTACCTATAACAGTACCTGCTGTGGCACCTTTATCCACTGAAAGTGTCACGTCTGCTACTGTTGGTGCAGAGTTACCTTCATCTGAAGTATTGGCTGTAACTGACATAGAACCTGAGTCGGATAAAAACATAAAGCCGATAGCGTTGTCGCCAACTTGAGTTTTTAAGGTTGCACTAGCACCCGGTTTTAGCTCAGTGACTTCATTACCTTCGGTATCAAGCAGCATGGCTGAGGTTCCTGAACCATCCAATAGCAATGTTGCGGTTACACTGTCCTCATCGCCTGAGGGTGTTGGCGCCCAGTCGCTATCTTCGACGCGAAAACGAACCGTGATAGTTTTGCCTAAATCGGCTTGAGTTAGCCCTAAATCTTCAAAACAGGCGGTGCTAGTTAAAAAGTCATTACCTGTCACATGGTACACAGGCTCTAATATTGCACCCTCATCGCCATAGGGAGAGACTACGCCATAGATAACTTTAGGATAAGCCTCATTAAACCAGCTCAAATTAGCCGTGGCTACGGTGTAATCCCATTCGCCATCATTATTGAGGTCATAATCGACCGAATAATTACCCGCTAAAGGGTGAATAATCGGATCGCGCATTTGGAAGGTGTTATAAATCGCAATACCTGCATTACATGAACCATCCACTAAAAGCTCACTTGATGCATTGAGCAAGTCGTGACGCTTGGTGATATCTACTGGGCTAGTTGCTAACAACGGCGCTGTAAACGGATCGCTAATGGATGTTGCACCTACGTTGGTTAGTGTACGCACTAAACCATCGGCAGTTTTTTCGGTCGCCACAGAAATGGCTGCCGCTGCTTTAGGTAAAATGTGATAAACCAAATGTAATGCTTTTTCTTCGCCATCCATGAAGTGAATCGCGCCATCGTATTCTGATAGCGTAAGTGCTGTTGATGCATCTGCCGCTGTGCCATCAAGCTCATAGGAAGATGTGAGCGTCCATTCAGGTAGTTTTGTTGGGTCAATCGTTGCGGTTACATCGAAACTAACTGTTTGCCCCGCAGGGATCGTCACACTTGCTGGTAATTCAAAGCTCAGCGCTCCAGAGTCGATATCATTCTGGAAACGTTGCTCGGCTTTGAGCGTATAGGTTTTCTCCGCAGTGGAGAAGTTTTTTACTGAAACCGTTTTAGTGACTGAAGTGGTTTTATTGAGAGCGAGCAAACCAAAGGCTAATGCGGCTTGTTTTGTCTCTTTATTCCACGCGATGACGGGTAAATTAACCGCTTTTTCAATATCAACTAAACCTGAACCAATATAGCTAATTGGTGCTAATTCGGCATCTGGATTAATTGCTTTGGGTTCAAGTGTTACGTCTAGATTTGCTGCGTTCATCATCGTTGCTTTAATTTCAAAGGCATTACGATGGGGTAAAGCTTCGCGTACGATACTGATAGCACCGGCTGTGATAGGGCTAGAGAATGAAGTACCACTAATTGGGGTTAAGCCATCACCTTTGCCGGGTTCAGCGGTAAGGATATCGGTACCTGGAGCGGTAATTTCAGGTTTTAAAGTACCCGCAATAGAGGGGCCGCGTGATGTAAACGTAGCAATAGCACCCGCAGTCGTCACTTCAGTTGATGAAATACTAAAGGCAACATCGCCAGCTGCTAGAGCCGCTTTAATTGCATCACCGTCTTCTTTTGACACCATAACTGATGGAATAGTGATGTTATCATCTTCACCGCCCATCACTATGGTGCCAGCTGCGTTGTTTGCTACGACGACAAATGATGCGCCTTTAAGCTGAGCATTCAATACTTTAACAGCAAAGCCACACACGCCTCGATCGATCAATACCGTTTTACCGGTTAAATCTTCAGTGTATGCGAGACAACCATTTGTATTGGCGGCAGGATATACCATTGGCGCCGTTGCATTGCTGAAACTATATTCATTTGATTTATTAAATCCGGCGCCCATTGCATCAACAGCCCCACCCATGAACATGGCATCTATTTTGCCAACTTTGGTGGTGGGATGTGTCATCGCTCCAACTGACAGGGCGCTATTGGTGGTACTCGGGCCGCCAACGATAAAAGGGGTTGGGCCATCATTACCCGCAGAAATAACCAGGTTAACGCCAAGCTGCACCATTTCATCGATTAATACTTGAACGGCGCCGCCATCGGTATCACCAAAATCGCCGCCTAAAGACATGTTGACGGTATCAACGCGATCGCTGATATCACCATCGCCATTAGGGTCCATTGCAGCTTCAAGTGCATTGAGCTGTGCAATACCTGAACAAGTTTTCTCACAAATAGAATAAACCAGTAGTTCAACGTCTGGTGCTACACCTAAGACAGAGTGGCTAACATGGGTACCGTGGTTAGTCGTGACATCAATCGGGTTAGGGTCGTTATTAACAAAATCCCAACCGCCAATCACTTTACCTTGTGGCCAATTAGGCGCTTCACTCTTAGCCGCCGCTGCAGTGTTATAGTCAGCAATTACGCCTGAACCGCCTAATGCTTTGTGAGTGTAGTCAACCCCAGTATCAAGAATGGCAACACGCTGGCCTTTTCCTGAGGCAACGCCTGCTTCAATAACGGCTTTAGCTTTTATGTATTCAGCACTGGCTTCAACATTAAGCTTGTAGTCATAGATAGGTAATATTTCGGCGACTTCAGAATTTTTGAGTAAAGAAGTGATTTTTTTATAATCGCCCTGAACAATAATGGCGTTAACCAATTTTGAGGTCGTTGCAACAACCTTAATATCGGTATCCATGCTCTGAATGGCATTTTTAACTTTCGATTGTGAACTTTCGATATTGCTCATCACCGATTGACGATTTATGCCTTTCAATTGACTTTGCTGAGCAATCGAAGGGGCTTTTAAGCGGATCATCCAAGCCGAAGCTTGTTTTTGTTCATTACGTGGATTTTTAGTGACGCTCTGACCCGCATACTTGTCCGTTGTTTGGTTCGTTGTATTGTATTGGGCTGGTGTACCGGCGAGTGCTGCACCCGATAAAAGGGCTGCAGAGATAGCGATTGATAGTTTTGTTTTCACAACTTCTTCCTTGTCAATTAATACGTTAGCACTTTATTTTTTAAAGCGCTGACGGTCGAATTGTTATTGTCATGCTTCGCTCTTTGGCGATGGCACTAGAAGTTGTAACACGTAACGATAATATAGTTAACAGTTTGTAGCGAAAAAGATGTAAATCACATTTTGCCGTATTTTGTGCTGTTTGTGCGTTTTTTGATGGTATTCGCTTAAGGCTTAACGGCTCTTACTATGGGGTTTTGCAAGCTAATTAGGGTTTCTGTTGACTGGATTTCATCAATGGATTGAATGCGATTAATCAATACATGCTGTAAACCATCAATGGATTGGCACATAACCTTTACAAAAATACTGTAATTGCCAGTGGTATAGTAGGCTTCTACGACTTCTTCTAAGGCATTGAGTTTCGCAATCGCTGCTGGGTAATCGCCTGCACTCTTCAGATTGATACCAATAAAACAGCACACGTCATAGCCGAGGGCTTTTGGGTTTACCGTGATTTGTGCACCGGTAATAATGCCTGCTTGCTTCATTTTTTCTACGCGAACATGAATCGTACCGGCACTCACGCTGAAGCGTTTTGCGAGTTCGGCAAACGGCGTGCGCGCATCTTGCATCAGGGCTTCGAGGATATGGTTATCAAGTTGATCGCGCTGAAATGCAGTATCCATAATTAAATTCTCTATAACGTAATGAATTATCATAAAGTTACGTTTTTTTATAGAGGATTGCTATAGCTTTTGGCGGTATTAGCCGAGATTAATGATCATTGTTCGCCTTGTGGCTCACAAAAAGGCGGTTCAGCGCTAAAAGTCATACTAATCCCTGAGTAGGGATGTTTAATCGTGAGTTCTGCTGCATGCAATAACAGGCGTGGTGCTAATGATTTTGCCAGTGGATCAGCATAAAAACCATCCCCTAAAATAGGATGACCCAGCGCCATCATGTGTACGCGTAATTGATGTGAGCGGCCAGTGATAGGCGTGAGTTTAACAAGACTTGAGCGTTTAGCACGACTCAATACTTGGTAGTGGGTTAACGAGGGTTTGCCCACAAGATGATCGACTTTTTGTTTAGGCCGATTCGGCCAGTCGCAGATGAGTGGATAATTAATACTACCCGTGTCATTTTTGACATGGCCAGCAACCCTAGCAAAGTAGGTTTTGCTGGTTTCTCGATCATGGAACTGGCGTTTTAATTCACGCTCAGCGCTACGGATTAAGGCCACAACAATCACACCAGAGGTTGCCATATCCAGTCGGTGCACAATTTGGCTATGGGGATGTTCGGCTTTAACGCGGGCATAAACACTGTCGAAATGGGCAGGCGAGCGACCGGGCACAGACAACAACCCCGAAGGTTTGTTAATCACGATAATGTCTTTATCTTGATAAAGAATATCGAGCCAAGGAGTGGTCGGTGGTTGGTATATAAAGTCAGTCATAAGGAGGCCTATTCGTCAATGCGCGGCAAAGATACCCTGCTAGGCTTGAGGGTGCAAGTTCAGGTTAATAAGCAAAAAAGTAAAGCGTATTAGTTGATGATTTGCTGATAGAGCTAAATTTTAGATTTTGTTATACTCACCTCCTTTTCGTTATTGATGATTTTGAGCCTGTAAAGCCATGAGCCAGCCAGATATTTACACCCCTGAGAATCTTTCTCACGTTCATAACCGCCTAGAGTTATTGGCGCCTGCAAAAAATGCCGATTATGGTATTGAAGCCATTCGCCATGGTGCCGATGCGGTTTACATTGGTGGCCCAGCATTTGGCGCACGGGCAACGGCGGGCAACAGTGTTGAAGATATCGCGCGTCTGTGTACTTATGCTCATCAATATCATGCGCAAGTATTTGTTGCCCTCAACACTATTTTGATGGATGACGAACTGAGCGCCGCTGAAAAACTGATTTGGCAATTGTACGAGGCAGGGGTTGATGCGTTAATCGTACAGGATATGGGCGTGTTGCAACTTAACTTGCCGCCCATTGCCCTGCATGCCAGTACCCAAATGGATAACCGCAGCCCAGAAAAAGTGGCATTCTTAGAGCAAGTGGGCTTTTCTCAAGTGGTACTCGCCCGTGAACTGGGCTTAAGCCAAATCCGTGATGTTGCAGCGCACACCAATATGCAACTCGAGTTCTTTATTCACGGCGCGCTCTGCGTGGCTTACAGTGGTTTATGTAATTTAAGTCATTCTTTTAGTAATCGCAGTGCTAACCGCGGTGAATGTTCACAAATGTGCCGTTTACCGGGCAATCTTAAGACTCGTCAAGGCGATGTGTTAGCGCAAAACGAACATTTACTGTCCTTAAAAGATAATAACCAAACCGATAACCTTGATGCGTTAATCGATGCCGGTATTCGCTCGTTTAAAATTGAAGGTCGCTTAAAAGATTTAAGCTACGTTAAAAACGTCACTGCGCACTATCGCCAAAAGCTCGATGAGATTATCGCGCGTCGCCCTGAGTTCAAGGCGTCGTCCCATGGTCATTGTGAGCACAGCTTTATTCCTGATCCCGAAAAAACCTTTAACCGTGGCAGTACCGATTATTTTGTTAATGAGCGTAGCCAAGGCATTAAAGATTTCCGTTCGCCTAAATACATAGGTGAAGAAGTGGGTAAGGTCATCGGTATAGGTAAAGACTTTATCCAAGTAAGCTCAAGCCATGAGTTTAATAATGGTGATGGTTTAGCGTTTTTCCCGGCTAACTTTGCCACGGCAAAACAGTCCGATGATAAGTTGCAAGGCTTGCGGGTTAACCGTGCCGAAGGGCTTAAATTACACGTATTACAAGTGCCACGAGACTTAAACGTCGGCATGACTCTGTATCGTAACCATAACCAAGCCTTCGAAGCTCAGTTAGCCAAGGAGTCATCTAAACGGATTATTGGCGTTGATTTACGTTTGAGTGACACCGATGATGGCCTAGCACTGACATTGACTGATATCTACGGATTAAGCGCCACCGTTAACTTAGCGGTCGACAAAACGCCAGCCACCGATATTGATAAAACGCTGCAAAATACTCGCACTCAGTTGAGTAAACTCGGGAGTACCGACTTTGTTGCCCGCAGTATTAGTATTGATACCGCGCAAGCATGGTTCTTGCCCGCCTCAGTACTTAATGGCCTACGCCGTGAAGGCGTTGCAGCGTTAGAGGCCGCCCGCGTGAAAGGTTATGTGCGTCCACTACCGTGGAAACATAATCAAAATGCGGTGTATCCGGTTAAACATTTGAGTTACTTAGGCAACGTAGCAAACGAAAAAGCGAAAGATTTTTATCAACGCCACGGCGTGATTGAAATCCAAGATACCTATGAGAAAAATGGCGTAACAGAAGACGTACCATTAATGGTGACTAAGCATTGTTTGCGATTTAATTTTAATTTATGCCCGAAAGAAGTGCCTGGAATTAAAGCCGATCCTATGGTGCTTGAAATCGGTAACGATGTGCTTAAGCTGGTGTTTGATTGTCAAAAATGCGAAATGATGGTTGTCGGTGAGAATCGCCAAGTCAGAGGCAAAAAGGATCTCTGGACCGAAGCGTAACTAAAACGCCTACTGTCTTAAAGAATATAAAAGTGTGTATTAATATCGCACTTTTTTTATATTTATTTTATGCATCAACGGGAAGGAGAGTCAGTATGGGATTATTAGATGGCTTGCTAGGTAATGCGGCTGAGGTTGATTTGCAAGAGTTAGCTGAAGAGCTAAGGCCGATTATGGGCATTCAAGAAGAGTTAAAACTCGCTTATAAAGTGATCCGCGATCTATTCATCTTTACCAATAAACGCCTGATATTAATTGATAAACAGGGGCTTACTGGCAAGAAGGTCACATATCATTCTATACCCTATAAATCTATTACCCATTTTGAAGTAGAAACCACGGGTCATTTTGATTTAGATGCCGAGCTTAAAATCTGGATCTCAGGCCAGAGTGAACCTTTAGTAAAAGAGCTCAAGCGTGGCACTGATGTTGTGGGTATTCAAAAAACGATCGCCACGTTCGCACTGTAGTCGTTAGCCGAGTTAATAGCAGATCTCATACAGAGATGTAACTATGTTATTGCGTTATGTTTTCTTGGTTTTTTAGGAATAACCTTAGTTAACCTGAACTCTGGATAAGCTCTGCGTCTCTACAGGTTATTTTTCCCTTTATCTACGTTAACTTTGCTACTAATAGCCCGCTATTAGGTACGCAAACTTGCCTTGATAACGGAAAAACTACCTCTGTAGAGTTAATTTTTCGAATAAGGTAATAAGATTAATCAGTTACACAGCCACTATCCCGAGTTCAGGTTATTTCTTTTATTGTACCAAGGGTCATTACAGTAGCACTTTGTTGAGCACGCGTTGCCAGTTGCCGCCCATAAAACGGTCACGATCAGTGGCTTTAAAGCGCGCCTTGGCTAAGGCATCGTCGATACGGCTCATGCGATCAATATGGTTAAGCTCAGGGATCACTACGTGCCTTGGCTCTGCATCAAAACCGAGCACGCCTTTTGCCCTCAGGCTGTACCACCATTCTTGATATTCTTTAATACCTTTGGGGTTATCGTTATTTAGTGCCAGTAGGTTTTCTTGGCCACGGAGCGGGAAGTCATTAGCGATTGCCACGCAGTCCACTCCGCCAACGCGCGACACGTATTCCAGCTGGCGAATATAGTCGTCAATTGTAGGTGTAGGCTTATTGGTGAGCCAAAAACTCATCATAAACACGCCAAATACGCCGCCGCTATCACCAATGGCGCGGATCACTTCATCGGGAGAACAGCGAGCATTGTTTACAATACCGCGCGCTGCGCCATGACTTTGTACTATCGGAGATTTCGTTATTTTAGCGACATCTAATGCGGTTTGGGCACTGGAGTGGCTCACATCGATCAAGATATTGGCGTGATTGAGTTTGGCGATAAGCTCGCGTCCGTGGGCGGTGAGCGGCTTATTAAGTCCGCCATTGGCATCACTATCTAATGCGCCGCCAGCGAAGGTATTGCCATAGTGGTGAGTGAGTTGCAGTGCGCGCAGCCCTTGCTGGTGGAATTCATCCACTCGTGCCCATTGGTTAGCTTCACTGTCTGCTTCGACACAATCAGCCCCTTGGATTTGAAAAAATACTGCAGTGCGCTGGCTATCGCGGGCACGTTGAACATCGAGTCCCCTCAACCCTTGCAATAAAATATCAGGACTCGCGCTGACCCGTTTAGCGGCTTGCTTAATGCTTTCCATGCAGGCTTTATAGGTGCGTTTATAGTTTTGCGTGCCATCGGCTTGTTCTATGGTCTCAACTGCCGATATATCGCAAAGATAGGCATCGAGTTTAGAGGCGGTTACATCACTTAAGTCATCGGGAAGGAAGGACAAACCATCAACATATAACCGCCTTTGTTCGGCGGCAAAGCTAGGTAAACTGGCGAGTGGGCTTAACAGGGTTGCTGCGCCAAAACCTTTAAGGAGAGTACGACGGTAGTGATTAACTGCCTTAATGGGCATGCTCGGTTCCTATCAATAACGCAAATGTATCTTCTTTATACCTTTTTGGGACGTAGAAGTCTTTGATTAAATCCCTTTGTTGGCCTTTGTCCCCGAGCTGAACTTATGTTGATTTGATATTGCTAAGTGGCTTTTTTTCTCGCTTATCGCAGTCAATCAAACCCCTCTGGTTAGAATGACCGCGTGGCTTCAACCATAGCGTTTGCCAGTGAGTTAAGGCCGTTGGTGCGTGATGGGCTGAGCTGACCTTCTAGCCCTAGTTGTTTGAAGTAAGCTGTAGGATCAAACGCTTGGATCTCTGCGAGACTTTTGCCATGGCAGGCGCCAAGCAATAATCCAATCAAACCCTTCACGATACGGGCGTCGCTGTCGGCTAAATAATAGTGTTTTCCTGCTTGTTCTAGATGATAAATCCACGCATCACTCTCACAGCCTTTAACCTGCACCGCATCGACGCGAAGCTCTGGGCTTAAGCTTGGTAAGTCCTTACCTAACAACATTATTTGACGATACCTTTCCTGCCAGTTAGGTGCTTTGGTAAAGCGCGTCAGCAAGGTGTCTGTATCTTGCACTGTATAGTGGAAATCGGCCTCGTTTGGCATAGGCATAATCGAATCTGTCATGGTGCTACATCCTGTCTTACTTATTTGAGCATCGTATGAGTGACATGTGAAACTACGGCTAAATACTGCTTACAGCAGCAAGTCTTTTACCGAGGCTAACGCGGTAATAAAGTGGTCGATATCGTCTTTATTGGTGTAGATACCAATAGAGGCGCGGCAACAGCCCTTAAGGTTCAAACTGTGCATTAATGGCATGGCGCAGTGGTGGCCGCAGCGTACAGCTATGCCTTGTTGATCTAATAAAATGCCCACATCTTGATGATGTTCATCGGCAAGATTAAAGGCGACGACGCCAATATTGTCATCAAAGGCGCCGTATAAGTGCACTTCCCCGAGTGCGCGTAATTGGCACTGTAAATAGTTAAGCAGCTCGGCTTCATAGGCTTGAACTTGCCCCGTAAGCTCCGTTTGTAAAAAGGTAATGGCCGCGCCCAAACCTATGACTTCAGCAATCGGCGGTGTGCCCGCTTCTAAGCGGTTCGGCAGGCTACCAAATTCTGTTGCCTCAAAGCTCACGCGTTTTATCATCTCGCCGCCAGTTAATAATGGCGCGAGACTATCTAACACGTCAAAACGGCCGTAAAGCACGCCAACGCCTGTGGGACCGTACATTTTATGCCCCGAGAAGACGTAAAAATCACAATCGATGTCAGTCATATCCAGCGTTAAGTGCGCAGCAGCCTGCGCGCCATCGACTAAGGTTATAGCGCCTTGGGCTTTGGCTAACTGCACTAACTGAGCCACAGGATTGACTGTGCCTAGTGCGTTCGAGATATGACATAGGGCGACGATTTTAGGCTTAAGTGCTAACAAAGCTTGATAGGCATTGATATCTAAGCGGCAATGTTTATCTAGTGGAATCGGCTTAATCACTGCGCCTGTGCGTTTTGCCAGTTCTTGCCAAGGGACAATATTGGCGTGGTGCGCCGCCGAGTCGATCAAGATCACATCGCCTGCGGTTAATTGTGCGGTAAGCCCAAATGCGACTAAGTTGATTGATTCTGTCGTGCCGTGGGTGAAAATGATTTCTTCACGGTGTTTGGCCTTTAAAAAATGTTGTAATTGGTCGCGCACCTTTTCATAACTTAGGGTGGCTCGCGCCGATAGCTGGTGCGCCGCACGGTGCACATTAGCATTGTCGTTGGTGTAATATTGCGCCATCGCATCTAACACTATTTGTGGTTTTTGGCTGGTGGCCGCGGTATCGAGATAACACAAGGGATAGCCATCAAGTATCTGCTTTAAAACAGGAAATTGTGCACGGATGTTTGCGTTGTGGGGTGTTAGCAAGGCAGATTGAGTCATGGATGAGGCTAAGGCAATGAAAAAGGCTAATAGATCTTCTGTTATCTGCAATATGAATGCAAGTGTTAGCGAGGCTAGGGTGAGAAGCCAGAGCGTGGCAGAGCCGTTTATGATGGCAGAGTAAATTTATAATAGATATAACATCTGGCAGTGTAACCAGATGTTATATCGCACTTAATGCTTACTCATGCCTATGGACAAGGCAATCTAAATTTCTCGGACAGTTCACTTAAGCGCACGAGTAACTCAGGCGATAGCATAATGTTGAGGCTATCGATATTTTCTTTGAGTTGATACAAGTCTGTGGCGCCGATAATGTTAGAGCCGACAAACTTACGTGAGTTAACAAAGGCTAACGCCATTTGCGCGGGCGTAAGCTTAAACTCGCGCGCCAAATCGACGTAGGCCTTGGTGGCCTCAAGCGCCATTTGTGAGCCAGTGTAACGGGCGAAACGCTTAAACAAAGTCAGGCGAGCGCCTTCGGGCCATTGATCATTGCAGTATTTGCCAGTTAAGGCACCAAAGGCCAGCGGCGAATAGGCGAGTAGTGGCAGGTCTTCACGGTGGCAGATTTCACTCATACCCACTTCAAAACTACGATTGAGCAAGTTATACGGGTTTTGCACACTGACAATACGCGGTAAGCCGTGCTTTTCGGCGAGTTGCAGGTACTTCATCAACCCCCACGGAGTTTCGTTCGACACCCCGATATAACGCACTTTCCCTTGCCTGATAACTTCCGCTAGGGCTTCTAAGGTTTCGAGAATGGGCGTTTGTAGTTCATCGTCTTGCTGATCGTAAAATAGCTCACCAAAAAAGTTGGTATTACGATGTGGCCAATGGATTTGGTAAAGATCGATAGTGTCTATTTGCAGCCGCGCTAAAGAAGCATCCACGGCCTGATGGATATTGTTCCAGTCTAGCGCCATATTTTTACGAATATAATCACTCTTACCACCAGGTGCGGCAATTTTAGTGGCAATAACCAGATCGTCACGGTTGCCACGGGCTTTTATATATTGCCCTAAAATTCGCTCTGTTTCCCCTTGGGTTTCTGGCTTTGGCGGTACCGGATACATTTCCGCCGTGTCGATAAAATTAATGCCATTGCCTATGGCATAGTCCAGCTGTGCAAATGCCTCGGCTTGGGTATTTTGCTCGCCCCAAGTCATAGTGCCCAAACAAATTTTACTGACCTCGAGATTAGAATGCGGTATGCGTCTGTATTCCATCTACTTCTCCTACGGAAACTATCTTAGTTTGAGGCTACCAAGCTTTTACTGTAAAGCAAAGACTAAAACATTGGCTGAAAAAGTAATGCGCTAAAAATAACCAGCAAGCTTATCCCTTTTATTCTCGATTAAGAGGGTTAGTTGGTTGAAGTTTGTTCGTCAACGCACTGTTTCAACAGCTTTAGGACATTATTGCGCTCAAGCCTTGTTTTAGGGCTTATATCTCCAATATATGGTTTCGCTAAATCAGCCATAACGCATTAATTGATAAATGGTTATAAAACTACATTTACATGTTTAAGCGGGCATATATGCCGATCTACATCACGCATAATTGTAAATAGATGTATTTAACTTACGAATTGGCTACAGAGTGTGACGCCAATAGCGGAATTTCTGTTAATAAACCTATACCCTAAATGTATCTAAAAATTTTTATGGTTGATATTTGTGATGGCAGATTTTTCAAACCAAATTGTAACGATCAAAAAAGGTCTTAATTTACCCATAGCGGGCGAGCCTTTGCAGATCATTGAACCCAGCAATAGGCCATCTCTAGTGGCCATAATGGGTGAAGAATATATTGGCTTAAAACCGACGATGTTAGTTGAAGTGGGTGATAAGGTTCAAAAGGGCCAGCCATTATTTGAGGACAAAAAAACGTCAGGCGTACTCTATACTGCGCCAGCCAGTGGTGAAGTCGTGGCCATTAATCGGGGCGATCGCCGAGTGCTGCAATCTGTGGTGATCCGTTGTGATGGCTTAGACTCTCAACAGCAGATTCGATTTGATATTCACGCCGATGTCTCAGTGTTATCTAGAGAAGTGATTCAAAAGCAACTGTTAAATAGCGGTTTATGGACGGCATTACGTACCCGCCCTTTTTCAAGGGTGCCGGCAGTGGATACCATACCTGCGGCTATTTTTGTTACCGCGATGGATACCAATCCCTTATGTGCTAATCCACGATTAATTATTGCCGAGCAAGCCGAGGCTTTTAAAGTGGGATTGCAAGTGCTGAGCCGTTTAACGGAAGGTAAAGTTTACCTGTGTCAGGATAAAGGTGAAGCCATTGTCAGCGAGTCATTGCCGCAACTTGAGGTGCGCCGTTTTGATGGTGTTCATCCAGCAGGTTTAGTCGGTACCCATATCCACTTTACTTTGCCCGTGAGTTTAGCGCGGCAGGTGTGGCATATCGGTTATCAAGACGTAATTGCCTACGGTAAATTATTTCAAACCGGTGAGTTGTATACTGACCGCGTTGTGGCCTTAGGTGGCCCTAGCGTGCTCAATCCTCGTTTATTGCGTACCCAGTTGGGCGCTGAATTAAGTCCCTTAGTCGCCAATGAAATCAAACCCGGCAATCAGCGTGTGGTATCAGGCTCTGTGCTATCAGGCCATACCGCTAAAGATGTGCATGACTTTTTAGGCCGATTCCATAACCAAATCTCAGTATTAGCCGAAGATGCACATCATGAGGTTTTATCTTGGGTACGCGGTGGTACAGATAAGTTCTCTATCACCCGCGCCGTGACTTCGCGTTTATTTGGCGCAACTAAGCTGTTTGAGTTTACGACGCATCAAGGCGGTTCTGCGCGCGCCATGATGGCCTTTGGTCAGCTTGATCGCGTCATGCCACTGGATATTTTACCCACCTTATTAGTGCGAGACTTAGTCGTGCGTGACACCGATGAAGCGCAAGCTTTAGGGGCATTGGAGTTAGATGAAGAAGATCTGGCGCTGTGTACCTTTGTGTGTCCCGGCAAATATGACTTTGGTAAAGAATTACGTGCCTGTCTAGATGTTATCGAGAGGGAAGGTTAATGACCAAACAAGTTAAAAAACCTGATTTACAGGAAGCCACTGATTTACAACAAGAGTACTACGCCACAGGTAAGTCAATGAAGGGCTTTTTGCGCTCATTGGTGATAGCAAATGGCCGCAGTACTAAGGGCAAAGTGCATGTGCGTGACGCGATTGACGTGAAACGCACCATGACGCTGGTGGGCATGTGTTTGCTACCTGCTATTTTATTTGGTTTATACAACATTGGCCTACAGGCTCAAGCCGCGCTAGCAAGTGGTTTAGCGACTCCCGACATCTGGAAACTGGCTATTTTTAATAGCTTGCTCGGTGGTCTTAGTCAAGACACTGGCGTACTGGGCTTATTTCTCTATGGCCTTAGCTTTTATCTGCCAATTTACCTCACTGCACTGCTCACTAGCTTGTTTTGGGAAGTGGTGTTTGCACGGGTACGTGGCCAAGAATTGCACGAAGGTTTCTTTGTAACAGCACTGCTGTTTACCTTGATTTTGCCGGTATCGACTCCGCTGTGGCTGGTCGCTATGGGAATTTCCTTTGGTGTGGTGGTGGCTAAAGAGCTGTTTGGCGGTATGGGGTATAACTTCCTCAACCCTGCATTGGCAGGTCTTGCCTTTATCTATTTTGCTTATCCGTCAGAAGTCGCCACGGTACAACAATTAGTCGCTGTCGATGGCTTTACTGGCGCAACGGCGTTGGCACAAACCGCCGCGGGTAAACTGAGCTTTGCTGATTATTCATGGTTTAGCGCCTTTAGTGACCCAAATTGGTTGAATAACTTTTTTGGCTTTACCGTGGGAGCGATTGGCGAAACTAGCACGCTGGCAATTTTACTCGGTGGATTGATGCTGCTTATCACTCGTTTAGCGGACTGGCGTATCGTTGTTGGCGTGATGCTGGGCATGATAGCAACGGCAACTATTTGTAATTACATTGGTTCTAGTAGCAATCAAATGATGCACATGCCGTGGACTTGGCATTTGGTGACAGGCGGTTTTGCGCTGGCGATGATGTTTATGGCTACCGATCCGGTGACGACCTCCTATACTCGCCAAGGTAAATTTGCCTACGGCGCCTTGATTGGTTTTATGACTGTACTCATCCGTGTGGCAAATCCAAAAATGGCAGAGGGAGTCATGTTAGCCATTTTGTTCGCTAACCTTTGGGCGCCGTTGTTCGATTATTTGGTGGCCCGCGCCAACATCAAACGGAGAATTAAACGTCATGGAATTTAAAAAAGATACTGTGGCGGGGACTATGGTCTTCACCATTACGCTCTGTCTGCTGTGCTCTTTTATGATTACAGGCACCGCTGGCATATTAAAAGAACGTAAAGTGGCTAAAAAGCGTGATGAAGTACAACGCTATGTGCTGATGGCCGCCGATGTAGATTTAGGTCAGGGCAATGAGTTTAGGGAGATTTTCGCTAAATCCGTTCAGCCCTTATTGATCAACCTAGACACAGGTAATGTGGACTCAGACGCTAACGTACTCGATTTTGATGAGCGTATGGCGGCGATTAATCCTGAGACATCAAGTACACCTAAAAAAGATATCGCCAAGATTAAAACCCGTGCGAACGATGCCCGTGTATTTAAAGTATTAGATGCCAACGGCAAGTTAACCAGCGTGGTAGTGCCTTTTTATGGCAAAGGTTTGTGGTCGATGATCTACGGCTATGTGGCAGTTGAACCCGATTTCAACACCATTAAAGGGCTAGTAGTTTACGAGCACGGCGAAACCCCCGGTATCGGCGATTTTTTAACGGACCCTAAGTGGATGTCACTGTGGAAAGGTAAGCAATTGTTTGATGAAAAAGGCAAGTTTTCGATACGTCTTGTGAAAGGCGGCGCTAAAGAAGGCGATGTTCACGGTGTGGATGCGGTGAGTGGCGCAACCATGACAGGTCGCGGCGTACAGCGGGCAATGGAGTTTTGGTTTGGCGTGGAAGGGTTTCAAACCTTCTTCAACCAGCTGAAAACATCGGCTGCTTCGGGTGAATTGCAAGGTGAGTTGGGAGAGGCAAAATGAGCAACACTTTATCCATGCGTGACATGCTAACCGGGCCAGTGTTTGCCAATAACCCTGTTGCGATGCAAGTGCTGGGCGTGTGCTCGGCGCTGGCGGTCAGTAACTCAATGCAAACCGCAGTGGTCATGACGCTGGCGGTAACCTTTGTGTTGGTGTTTTCTAACCTGATTATCTCCGCTATCCGTAACCTTATCCCTAACAGTGTGCGCATTATCGCGCAGATGACCGTTATCGCCTCTTTGGTGATTATCGTCGATATGGTATTGCAGGATGTGGCTTATGAGCTATCAAAGCAACTATCTGTATTTGTAGGGTTAATTATTACCAACTGTATCATCATGGGCCGCGCAGAAGCCTTCGCGATGAAGTACCCACCGCATTTAGCTGTGGTCGATGCACTTGGTAATGCCACCGGTTATGGCTTAATTTTGATCAGCGTCGCCTTTGTACGCGAGCTACTAGGTACCGGTAATTTATTTGGTCATCCGATATTTACCACCATTGAAAACGGCGGGTGGTATTTACCCAACGAGATGTTCAAGCTACCACCCAGTGCCTTCTTCCTGATCGGTGTGTTGATTTGGACCATTAATGTGATCCAGCGGAAACGGGGTTAAGGAGCAGATATGGAACACTATATAAATCTATTTTTGCAGGCCACATTTATCGACAACATGGCGCTGTCGTTCTTCTTGGGCATGTGTACCTTCTTGGCCGTGTCTAAAAAGGTGTCTACCGCCTTTGGTTTAGGCGTCGCCGTAATTGTGGTGATGACCTTAGCCGTACCGTTAAATCAGCTGATTTACGTCAAAGTGCTCGCCCCTGGTGCATTGTCTTGGGCGGGTTTACCCGAGATAGATTTAAGCTACCTGCAATTGATCACTTTTATCGGAGTGATTGCGGCGTTAGTACAAATCCTGGAAATGTTTTTAGATAAATACATTCCTAGCCTGTATGACTCCCTAGGGATTTTCCTGCCTTTACTCACAGTAAACTGCGCGATTTTTGCTGGAGTGATTTTTATGGCTAACCGTGACTACAACTTCGGTGAGTCAGTGGTGTTTGCTATGGGCTCGGGTGTCGGCTGGGCGGTAGCGATTGTGCTGCTGGCGGGACTGCGCGAAAGAATGAAATTCAATGCGATTCCTGAGGGCTTACAAGGTATTGGTATTACCTTTATCACCACAGGTTTAATGGCGCTGGGCTTTATGTCTTTCTCTGGGATCTCGTTGTAAAGAGCTGCAGGCGAACCATTAGCTGAGAAAGCGTAACCGCATTCTTTTTAGAAAGAGCTAGAAAAGGGTAATACGATGGAAATGGCAATTGGCATAGGCATGTTTACGCTTGTAGTGTGTCTGTTGGTGATAGTGATTCTACTCGCCAAAAAACAATTAGTGACAACGGGTGAAGTCACTATCGGCATTAATGACGACGCTGAAAAAAGCATTAAAGTTGCGGCGGGTGACAAGTTGCTCGGCGCGTTAGCAAGCCAAAGTATTTTTATTCCGTCAGCCTGTGGCGGCGGCGGAACCTGTGGCCAGTGCCGCGTGACCATTAAATCGGGCGGTGGGGATATTTTACCGACCGAAATGGGTCATATCACCAAGAAAGAAGCCAAAGAAGGTTGTCGTCTTGCTTGCCAAGTATCGGTGAAAACCGATATGGAACTTGAGCTCGACGAAGAAATCTTTGGGGTGAAAAAGTGGCCATGTAAAGTGATCTCTAACGATAACAAAGCAACGTTTATCAAAGAGTTATTACTCGAATTACCCGAAGGTGAAGATGTTCGCTTCAAAGCGGGTGGCTATATTCAAATTGAAGCGCCCGCCCATGTAGTGAAATACGCTGATTTTGATATTCCAACAAAATACCGTGGCGATTGGGATAAATACGGCCTGTTTGACATAGTATCAACGGTCAACGAAGAAGTGTTGCGCGCTTACTCTATGGCCAACTATCCCGATGAAAAGGGCCGCATTATGCTCAACGTGCGCATTGCGACGCCGCCTTCAGCTAATGTACCGCCGGGTAAAATGTCATCTTATATCTTCAGCCTGAAAGCGGGGGATACCGTGATCATCTCTGGACCATTTGGTGAGTTCTTTGTAAAAGAGACCGACGCTGAAATGGTGTTTATCGGCGGCGGTGCGGGTATGGCGCCTATGCGGTCACATATATTCGATCAGCTTAAGAGCAAAAAAACCACTCGTAAAATGAGCTTCTGGTACGGCGCCCGTTCAACCCGTGAAGTGTTTTACCAAGCAGATTTTGACGCTCTAGCGGCTGAGAATGAAAACTTCGTTTGGCATGTGGCGTTATCTGAGCCATTGCCTGAAGATAATTGGACGGGCTACACCGGTTTTATTCATAATGTGATTTATGAGAATTATCTTAAAAATCATAAGGCACCAGAAGACTGCGAGTACTACATGTGTGGTCCTCCAATCATGAACTCCTCAGTGATTAAAATGCTTGAAAGCTTAGGGGTTGAGCCAGAAAACATTCTACTCGATGACTTTGGCGATTAGGTTGTAAGTGAGTAATAAAAAATCGCGTTAGGCAGAGCTAGTACAGCTGAGTCTAACGCGATTTTTGTTTATAGTGCTTTTAGTTTCTGGCTTTGATAACTAGCTAAAGGATTTACCGCCATGGCGGATTAAATAGCTCACCATGCGCCCACTCTCAGCGGTATAGCATCCCATGCGAAACTATCCTTGCCAGTATGCAATATCGAGCTATCGATACCCAATAGCATTCGGATTATTCATATCTTCCCCCGCATCCACCATTAATTTGAGCATTTCACAAGACTGTAGCTCACAGGCATGCAACAGTGCCGTCATTCTACTCTCGTCCACGCCTTCAAGATCAGTGCTATTGGTAATAATGCGCTTTACCGCAAGCGTATCTTTGGCTTTACCGCATCGATAAGCTTCGTACTCGTAGATTTTCTTAACCTATTGATTAAAAATAGATAATGTTAAAAAATGTTAGTCAGCATAGTGGTTTATGATAGCGATTTTATATTGTTATCTACCTTGAACGGTTCGCCATGGCAATAGGGAGTGCCTTCAACACTTATCTGAGTTCTGCGAAGGCGTGGCATACAAACCTCCTTGTTAATGCTTAACCAAAGCATAGACAGAAGTTAGCTATCGAGCCATTAAGATTGAGTGTCTCTGTATTCATCAATCCCAAAAGAGTTATGGATGTCCCATCTTTTAAGTATGAGTTATCAATTGTTTAAAGTGCGTCACTTCTTATAGAGCTAGAAGGTAAGGCTGGATTAACTACTTTGGCATCGCCAATGTCAACAAATTAGTCAATGGGCCCATTGGTAATATTTGACAAAACTTTATTTACGTCAAAAATCTTGGCGTGTACCTCCGGAATTCCAAAACCTTTTAACCTAGTTGTATGTTTATCAAGATAGGCTTTGGCGGTTTCCTCATCTTCAAACAGATAAATTCCTCCACCTTCTTTCGCATTTTCACTTTCGGTCCATATCTTCCAAATGAAGCCCGGCTCTTCAGCTATTGAATTAGCCAGCTCCTTGAATGCCTCCGCCATTTGATCGCCAAAAGGTCCGCTGTATGGGAAATCTATTTGTAATAGCTTTGTCATATGTACTTACTCCTATTTTTTTGTACTAACGCCGTGCTCTGGGGCAAACCGGAAGAAAAATCTAGCCATCCATTTTAGAACAACATAATGCACTTTTGGTTTGTCTACAACGTGTACGAGCTACAATAGGTTAAATTACAGTCATCAAAAATTGAAGGGCTAAAGCTGAGGCATAAAAATGAGCTAACTCATTAAAAAATTGGTGTATTTAAGACATGCTAACTCACCCAATAAAACAAATGGGCAGTGATTGGTTTGGTTAAGCAGGATTACATGTGAAAGTGCTGACAGCTTGCCGCAAAGTGCCGTCGTCGGTCCTATGGGGATGCTTCTTATTAAATAAAAAGATGGCGCGTCACTGGAAAAACAATAGCAATGAAAATAGTGCAATTGAGAACGTAACTAACTTTGGGGCTAAAGCCTCTAGGACAGCAGATCTATATTGCTTACGTTTGAGCGGTTTGTGAGACGCTGCTTACAGGGGCAAACGAAACCATACTTATTCTTGGTCTGGCGGTGAGCCTGTATCACATTTCTTGCAGTTCAATTTAAAGCCAAGCATACCAGTCCTTCCGCTTTGTGATATTACCCATGGTCTTACTGACCACGGAGGATTGTGGCGTACATGCTGAAAGTGACCGCAACTTAATTTCGCCACCCAATGATTCTCTGCATCAAGATGAAAACCTATTATCGGTTGTTCCAAAAACACCTAGCCTTATTTTTAACTATATGTATTAACTGTAATTTATCATTTTTCTATCGTTTTTTATATACAAAAACCATCAGAAATATGCAAGTATATTGATTTATAAATGTTAAAAAGTAAGTAGTTAACATACTAGCGCACAAGGGGTCGTTAGGATTGGCATTGTTACCCTAATAACGGTTAACGATATAGATTTTATCATCGCGCTTATTAAGGTGATTCTAATAAAGCTAAAGTGCGTCAAGTCGGGGAGCAATGGCAGTCATTGTTGTTCCCCTTGACGCTTGCATCGATTTATTCCTGAACGCCTTTCTCCAATTCTGCTTCGTATTCTATTGATTAAGTTCTAGCAGCATCGGCATTTCACAGGCATCGTGGCCTGTGTTACCCAGTGGTGCAGATAAATGTACAAAGCCTAATTTCTCATAGAGTTTTACGGCTTCATTTAACGCGGCTGTGGTTTCTAAATAGCAGCTTTGATAACCCGTTTCGCGGGCGAAATCGAGTGCCATTAAGGCTAAGCGTGTTGCGAGCCCTTTACCGCGAATTTCGGGCATAAAGTACATTTTTTGCAGTTCACAAATGCCATTATTGTTGGCTAATGGCGCTATGCCTGCGCCGCCTAAAATGCGGCCTTCTAACTCAATAATCCAATAGTTGGCGCCCGCTTGGGAGTAAATCTGGCTGAGGCAATCTAAGGTCGGGTCGGCCACGCTATAACCTTTATCCGCGGTTAAGCCGTATTCGGCGGAAACATCGCGGATGACTTTGGCTATTGCGGCATCATCTTGGGCTGTGGCTTGGCGAATCTGACAACCACTTTGCTGCTTGGCGTTATGTACGGCTTGGTTATATAACATAAGAGCTTCTTCTATTTGTGAGGTTTGTGCTGGGGTCAATTGGGCTAAAATTTCTTGAAATAATTGATTTTGCTGAGTATCTAATTTTACGAGTAATTTTTTACCCGCTGGCGTGAGTTGCACCACTAAGCAGCGGTTATCCCGAGGATGAATTTGACTGTGGGCAAGGTTTTTATCAACCAAATGTTTAATAGCACGACTGGCATTGGACTTATCGATGCTGAGTTTGCAGGCCAGCTCTTTGATGGTTAATGGCTGCTTACCTAGCTCAAATAAAGTATGTGCTTGCACGGGCGAGAGGGGCAAGTCTCCAAAGGCGGCGTTGAGCATGCCTAAATTTCTCACCAGATAGCGAGATAAGTGCCTGAGCTCTATGGATGAGTCTGGCTCAGCCGTTTGCCTAGTTTGAGGCGTTGGCTTAGCTTGAGCCGCCATTATTGCTGAGTCTTGAGTCGATACTGCGTCTGTTTTAGCCATAGTCGAATAGGTTTGGTTGTAGGTCACAACTAAGTTAGCGGGCTTCAACGGCGCTTGCAACATGTGACTAACAAGTTTGTGCGTAAATATCGGGATTTAGCAGTGGCGCCATGGCGAGAATTATCGCTTGGGTATAATTGCTTTCACGGGTTGCATGCCCGTGGGTTAGTAAACCAATAGCGCCACCTTTTTGCTTGATATTGATGGTGTTAAACAACCTATCCATCACATGCCCGAGTTCTTCGCCTGCTTCTAATGCGCGATAAACTTGCATTGGCAGTGGCAAAATTGCGCTACGGCCAATGGCGAGTTGGTCTTTATGACCAATAGCAATGTAGGCGAATGTGGCTGGACCAAAGTCAAAGTTATCAACGCCACCTTCCATGGCAAAGTAGTAATCACCCTTGGTGTCTTGCGTGTCTTGTTGTTGACAATAGTGAACCCGATTAATCGCGCCTTGGCGAGTTTCACTATCCGTCATCGGTTGAGCTGCTACACCTGAAGGCGCATCCATACCCTTTACTTCGATAATGCTATCGGGGAACAGTTGCGCCATCGCCGTCGTTGCGGCATTGATTTTAACTGGGTTTTTAGAGCCCACTTTTATGTTAATTATTTTTCGCTGCACATTTTGTTTCATATATGTTGCTTATTTTGGTTATTAATGTGGACGCTCGTTTGAATCATTGCTTAAATGGTCTGAGGTGTCTAAGCGTTTGGGTTTTCTATTTTGCCACAGTCTTTGGTGAAGCTCAGTAAAAAAGCCAACAGTAGGGGAGGCAAAATAGCCAGCTTAGGCACTAGGAAGCGACATGCAACTATTGCTCCTTCAGTTATTCGTCTGGACAGGCAGTAAGGCAATGTCATTGAAGGAATCAAAACCAAGAGATAATAATAATGAAATTCAACAAACTCATGATCGCAATGGGAATGGCTTGCGGTGTCATACTCGCAGGTTGTAACGATAGCGACGATAGCCCTACGCCTACTGAACCTGAAACCCAATTACAAACCTTTGCGCCTAATGGTTTACTTAAAGCCAGTATTCGCCGTACCACCTACGGCGTGCCGCATATCCAAGCCGATAACTTAGAAAGCCTAGGTTTTGGTAGCGGTTATGCACAAGCGCAAGATAATTTATGTGTGTTAGCCGATGGCTTTATTAAAGCTAACTCGCAGCGCTCTATGTATTTTGGCCCCCATGCGTCAATTGATTTTACGACCGGCCTACCCACGGCTGAAGATAACGGCAACTTGATTTCAGACTTTGCCTATAAAGCATTAAAAATCAGGGCACAAGCCGAAGAAAAATGGCCTAGTTTTAGTGAAAACTCTCGGGCATTAATCCAAGGTTTTACCTCTGGTTATAACCAATATCTTGCTGATGTCGAAACGGGCAAACAAACGGCTGAACCTTTTTGTGGTGGTCAGCCTTGGGTGAAAGCCATAGCACCAGAGGATGTGGTCACCTATCTGTTTTCTATCGCGTTATTACCGGGCGCGGCTAATTTTCTAGATTTGATCTTCTACGCTAACCCAGGGGATGCGCAGGAATATATGCCGCGTATTGTTGGGCCAGCGCCAAGCCAAGATCAAACGGCATTTGTTGCCGATATGCAATCTAAGTTGATTGCCCGCGTGGCTCGTATTACTACGCCAGAGACCAATCCAGGTGAGTTAGGCTCCAACGGTTGGGGTTTAGGTAAGGATAAAACTGAAAATGGTAAAGGTATGGTGCTGGGTAATCCGCATTTTCCGCATACGGGCAACCTGCGTTTTTGGCAGTCTCATATCACGATTCCTGGGCATTTGGACATGATGGGTGGCTCGCTAGTCGGTATGCCTGGACCGATTAATATCGGCTTTAATAAAGACTTAGCTTGGACGCATACCTTTTCAACTGCCGAACATTTTGTGATGTATAACCTTGAGTTAGTCTCGGGCGATCGGATGCAATATCTGTTTGATGGTAAGCCGATGCCGATCACCAAAGAGACGGTATCGATTTTAGTCAATGGCGGCCCTGCGGGCATGCTGGTGGCTGAGAAGGATATTTATACCACAGCCAAAGGCCCTATGGTTGAAGCACCCGCTGCGTTAGCGCCATTTGGTTGGGATGATGGCGGCGCCTTTATGCTCCAAGATGCCAATATGGGCAATATGGATCCTGTCGACCATTGGCTAGCAATGGATATGGCGACCAATAAAGAAGAGTTTCAACAAGCCTTTAAAGATTACGACGGGGTTATTTTTAATAACACTATGTACGCCGATAAAGAGGGTAATGCCTTCTATATTGACGATTCTACCGTGCCGGGATTATCAGAAGCGGCGGTAGTGTTACTCAAAACCTCGCCAGACATTAAGGCGGCAAAGGCGAAAGCTGGGTTTACGATTTTACCCGGTAACACCTCGCTGTTCAGTTTTGATGGCCCAACGCCCTATGAGCGTGCCCCCAAACTTGAGCGCACTGACTTTGTGCAAAACTCTAATGATTCATTCTGGTCGACAAACTTAAATGAACCCCTCACTTATTTCTCGCCCATGTATGGTGTAGAAGCGGGGCAGTTATCACTGCGTACACGTATGGGTCTTAGCTTAATGCAGGACGCTGCAGGTGCCGATGGCAAGTTTAGCTTGGAAGAACTCGAAGCGGCAGTGTTATCTAATCGCAGTTATTTAGCTGAGCTAGTGCTGCCAGAGTTGATTGCCCAGTGTGATGCCCAAGGCAGCACGCCTGTGGTGGTGTCAGCGAGTTTATCAAAAGATGTCACTTCGGCTTGTGCAGCGTTAAAAGCATGGAATGGTAAGCAAGATAACGACAGTAAAGGTGGCGCCTTAGTGCGTGAGTTTGCCCACCAATTCAGCCAAACGACGATGCTGACCCAAGGGTTTGATCCTGCCAATGCAGCGACGACTCCTAAGAAGTTGACTACTGATGGTAGTGCGTTAGTGGCCTTAGCCCATGGCGCGCTTAATCTTGAGGCGGCTGGTTTTGCCTTAGATGCACCATTGGGTGATGTGCAGTTTGTGGAAAAATCGCTGCCCGATGGTACGCCAAGCGGCTCGCGTTTGCCTTGGCCGGGTAGCCATAATACTGAAGGTGGCTTTAACGTGTTCTCGACCAGTTTGTCGGGCGATGACACTTTGATCCCGCAGCACAAGTACGCACCTGTTATGGACGTCGTCACGGGTAAAGCCATGAGTTCAGGTTTAACCGCGAAGGGGTACCAAATCCGTTATGGTTCGAGTTGGATGATGGCGGTGCACTTTACCGATGAGGGCCCAGTAGCGCGGGGAATATTAACCTACTCTGAGTCGAGTAATATCTTAACACCTGCTTTTGCCGATCAAAGTCTGTTGTACTCGAGTGAGAAAACTTTCCGGCCGCTGTTGTTTAAAGAGGCGGATATCACCCCAGCAGTGCTATCAACAACGGAGCTGAGTTTACAGAAACCTTAAATCCGATAGATTTAATTGCTCACCGTTTGTTTATCATTAACGGCTCACTGCGAAACATAATTCGCGCTGAGCCGTTTTTTTATACAGGGTGAAAACTGATAGTTATTTGTAAAAATTTAACATTACCAATGGCGATCTAGATCACCATTCCGCGCATGGCTGTGGTGGTGCATCACATTTTGATGTTTTTTGCGATCAAAGCCCGCTTAGCTGTTTTTATCAACACACACCTAATGTCACGTCATTGAGTTTTTAGTGAAAAATTTGTAATTTAATGCGATTTTAGTGTTTATTTTTTGATGCTAAATTGGGGCTTTATTACATTGAATCAGCGATCTAGATCCCAATATCAGTTTATTATGAAATTCCCTTACATTAAGCGGTGTCAGATCAACTTTTATAGACATTTTTTGGTTATCCTTAGCGCGAATTTATTATGTTTAGTCACATGTAAGGTAACTTCTATATGCAAAAAGATGCGACCAGTGTTCTTGGAACACCTCAAAGCACGCAAGAAAATAACACCGCAAAACACTTACCTTGGACACGCCAAGATACGACTTGGATGTTGAGCTTGTTTGGCACCGCAGTGGGTGCTGGAATTTTATTTTTACCGATTAACGCAGGCATGGGCGGTTTTTGGCCGCTGGTACTGATGGCCATAATTATTGGCCCTATGACTTATCTTGCTCACCGTGGTCTATCTCGTTTTGTGTGTTCATCAAGTATTCCTGGTAGTGATATCACTCAAGTGGTGGAAGAGCATTTTGGTATTGGTGCAGGCAAGGCCATTACTGTTTTGTATTTCTTTGCCATTTACCCGATTGTACTTATTTACGGTGTAGGTATTACCAATACTGTTGATAGCTTTATCGTTAACCAGTTAGGTATGGCATCACCACCACGCTTCATTTTATCAGGGTTGTTGATCCTTGGTATGATGGCTGTAATGGTTGCTGGTGAGAAATTTATGCTGAAAGTGACTCAACTTTTAGTGTATCCGCTGGTGGGTATTTTAGCTTTCATGTCTCTTTATTTAATACCTGAATGGAAAATGGATGCCTTACAAGTTGTACCTGAAGTGGGTGCATTTTTAGGAACGGTTTGGTTGACTATCCCTGTATTAGTGTTCGCTTTTAACCATTCGCCTGCAATTTCACAGTTTTCAGTATCATTAAAACGCGACCATGGCGTGAATGCTTCCCGCAAAGCCGATGTGATTTTACGTAACACTTCGATTATGTTAGTGGGCTTTGTGATGTTGTTTGTGTTCTCTTGTGTGTTGTCGTTATCGCCAGCTCAGTTAGCTGAAGCTAAAGCACAGAATCTACCGATTTTATCTTATTTAGCTAACGTACATTCAAGTGGTTTTGTAAGCTACTTTGGTCCGTTTATTGCCTTTATCGCGATTGTGTCTTCTTTCTTCGGCCATTACATGGGCGCGACAGAAGGCATGAAAGGTGTGATTGTTAAGCAGTTACGCTCAAGTGGTAAATCGGTTTCTGATGTGAAGATCGACAAGTTTATCTTAGGCTTTATGTTCCTCACTATCTGGGCTGTGGCTGTGATTAACCCAAGCATCTTAGGTATGATTGAAGCTTTAGGTGGTCCAATTATCGCTGCAATTCTGTACATAATGCCTATGTATGCTGTGTATAAAGTGCCAGCATTAAAAGCATATCGCGGCCGTATTAGTAATATCTTTGTCGTTATTGCGGGCTTACTGGCAATGACAGCAATTGTATTTGGCTTCTTTAGCTAGGTTTGAATGTTAGTCGGCGCGCGGCATTAAGCTGTTGCGCCATCTGTAAAAAAGGTCGAGCCACTGGCTCGACCTTTTTAATTTTGTGAATATTTTAAAGCACTTATTTTTCTTCAAACATTAAGTAGTAACTCTGCTTCATCCCTAAGGCTTGGTAGGTCTGCTGGGCTGCAAGGTTTTCTTGTTCGACATATAAACGAAAGCTTGCCGCGCCGCCATTAGTTTCGGCCAGTTGTTTAACTTCGTTATAGAGTTTGCCATAGATACCTTGGCGACGATTTTGCGGACGAATATACACACTTTGGATCCAGTAATAATCCTTAGCACGCCAATCGCTCCATTCAAATGTCACCATCAGTGAGCCTACGATTTCACCCGTGATTTCTGCGACGAGATAAAACCCTTTTTGTGGACTTTCCAGTAGTGTGCCCACGCCTCGTGTAAGTATGGCTTCATCTAAGGCTAAGCCTTCAGTTTCTTGTGCCATGGCTTGATTAAATTGTACTAAGGCGGTTATGTCTTGAGCCTTAGCTTTACGGATCAACATACGACAACTCCTAGGCGGTTATTTGGCAATAGTGCTTTTGTTTAATGAACAACTATTTAGTGGTTCACTTTAACATGGAATATTGGGTGATAACGAGTTTGCCAGTGGCAGGTTTAGCCGCAAACTTGCTTGTTGATAGAATATTGAGTGCGGCTAAATTCTTATTTTGCAGGCTTGTCTCGGGTGAAGGTTCTCTAAATTAAGGCATTCAATGATGGCATTGGTGATGACTTTTCCGCTAAGGCAATGCGAATACACCAACAATAGCACCGCATATTTTGAGGCGTAAGTTGTAAAAATGGCAGAATTGGGAGGCAGGATTATAAACGTGCTTTTTGTTAATGTTATTGATTTTTAGACAGTTTAGCTCAACGTGACCCAGATCATTCTTAGATTTAAACCCCTCTGCTAGACTCGGCGATTGCCTCATTTAGACTGAGAAGCTAGCACGTTAGTTCTGGTCTTTGCCTTACCATTGTTTCAAGTTCAAGGTTATTAATATGACAAAACCCAAGTTGTCAGCATTAGGCTATGTTTGGTCTCGCTGGATGTCAGTGCCGCTGTGGCTACAAATTGTTATTGGTATGGTGTTGGGTATTTTGGTTGGTATCATTTTTGGTGAGCAAGCAACTTGCCTGAAGCCGCTGGGTACCTTGTTTGTTAATGCTATTAAGATGCTGATTGTGCCACTGGTGTTTTGCTCGCTGATAGTGGGCGTCACTTCGATGCAAGATACGGGCAAGATGGGCCGAATTGGCTTTAAATCCTTTGTGTTTTATCTCTCCACCACAGCGGTTGCGATAAGTATCGGCCTCGTTGTCGGTTATATTCTTCAACCTGGCGCAGGCTTAGGTTTAACGCTGGTAAAAGGTGCGACTCAAACCGCTAAAGAGGTGCCGTCTTTAATTGATACCTTAGTAGACATAGTGCCGACAAACCCGATTGCTGCCTTGGCAAATGGCCAAATTTTGCAGGTTATAGTGTTTGCTATCGCTTTAGGTATCGCCTTAGTGCTGACGGGTGAGCACGGTAAACCGGCAATAAAAGTGTTCGAAAGCCTTGCTGAGGCCATGTATAAGCTGGCTGACATGGTGATGAAGCTCGCGCCCTATGGTGTATTCGGGCTAATGGCTTGGGTGGCGGGTGAGTATGGTATTGATATGCTTTGGCCACTAATCAAAGTTATTATTGCTGTATATATCGGCTGTATTATCCATGTACTTGGTTTCTATAGTCTTGTACTGCGCGGGGTTGCGAAGTTAAACCCATTGCAGTTTTTTAAAGGGATTGGTAATGCCATGGTAGTGGCATTTACTACGTCTAGCTCTGCCGGCACGTTACCTGCGAGCATGAAATGCGCGAGTGAAAACCTAGGTGTCCATAAAAAGATTTCTAGCTTTGTGTTACCGCTGGGCACCACTATCAATATGGATGGTACGGCGTTATACCAAGGGGTAACTGTGCTGTTTGTGGCGCAGGCGTTTAGTATAGACCTTACTTTAGTGGATTATCTCACCATTATTTTAACGGCAACATTGGCTTCTATTGGTACTGCTGGAGTACCCGGTGCAGGTTTGGTGATGCTGACGTTAGTGCTGACAACCGTAGGACTCCCATTAGAAGGCGTGGCATTAATTGCAGGGATTGACCGTATTTTGGATATGGTGCGTACTGTGGTGAACGTATCGGGTGACTTAGTGGCAACGACTGTGATTGCAAAGTCTGAGGATGAGCTTGATATGGCGCATTATAATGCCGACATGGAGCAAAGTGCCGTACTAGCCGAGCAGAATATTGCCCTTGAAACGGCAGCGGAGAAGAGCGCTAAGGCATAGAGAACCAAAACGTATTAACCTCAAGTCGTCAGTTATTACATAAAAAACCGCCATTGGATAATGCCGTTCACTTAAGAGTGAACGGCATTTTTATTTGGTCTAATTGGATACTTGTTTTTGCTCATTTTAAGCACTCTTGGATAAGCCCTTTCCCGTTTACCATCCAACTTAAATTGCTGTGCATTACGTTCTATATCCAATACATCTGGGGACATTACCCTGCGTTTGTGATGGCAGTTGTGTCAGCTTGAAGATGATATGACTCGCAGCATCCCGAAAACTCAGTTGATTGGGATGGACCGATGGCAAGCTTTTGGTCATCAGTAACATCTTGTATCGGATAAGATTATAGGCCAGCAACACGCCCCACAGCTCTTGAGTCACGAGTTCTGGCACTTGACTGCGCAGCGTAAAACGACTCTCCAACAGGTGCTGTTTCATCTCTCTGTAGCCCAGTTCGATTTCCCATCGATGAGCATACAAGTCGACAATGTCTTCGCTGGGGTAACGCATCGGGTCAGTCAACGAGGTTAAAATGGAGATTAACTTACCTTTCACTGTCTTAGTGAGTAAGCGGACTTCAAGCGTATCTGGGAGCAGCGGCCATTTCTTTCTGGCTTGAGGCGTGGTGGTGAGCCTCACCAGCTGGTCATGCTGACCCAACGTTCGAATCACCTCATATTGAGTGCCTTTCTTCAGCGGCAACAACCAGTGGCTATCAGGTTGCGCTTGCTGCCAAGCGTGCAGAAGGCCGAGCGAGTAAAATCCTCGGTCAAAGAGGGTTAGACTGTGATTGGGAATGCTAGGAATGAGCCCAGATGCTAAGTTCATTTCATTTTCGGCAACCGAATCAAAGACACTGTTGACCAACAAATGGCTGCTTAACGCCATCAAGCAAATCATGCGAATTTGCGGATAAGCCGCTTCGCCTGAAGCGTTTGCGGCGCGCGCAAAGGCAGCTTGATTTTGGACACTATCGGGTGTCTGCCACACGACACCGTCGACGCCATACAAGTTAAGACCGCACCAATGCGGGTGCTCAGCTCTCGCATGCCAGGTATTGGCGCTGCGGCTAAATACCTCTCGAACCACCTCACTGCCCAATCGTTTACGCACCTGAGTTACGGCGCTGCGAGTAACATAATCAATCTCTTGCGGCAGAACAATGTCGAGTTTGTTGATGAGTGACCGAACAGACTCTCCTAGGAACAAGGCCATTCCGATCACCGCCCAAATCATCGCATCCATGGGTAATTTACGCCGTCTGAGTGTGGCAACGCCCTGAGAGTCCAAACAGGATTGAATTAACTCAGGTTCTAACACATCAGCTAAGCAGGTGAATTCAGTTAGGCGAGTAATATGAGTGCGCGCGAGTGCTTCTGAAAGTTGCATAAAAAATCCGATGACATGAGGTCATCGGATTTTGATTTTTTCAGCAAGATCGTCAAGCGATCTGTCTTAACTGATCGGCATTACGCAGATAGCGGGTATTTTTTTAGATGATATTTGCCAGCAAATTATTGATTAATGACCAATGGTACACCGGTACGTTCATCGAGCAGCTTCTTGATCACAGAAGAATCAGTGTCCGCTTTAGCAATAAACTTGGCGATCTCTTTGGGTAATGAAATCGCAACGGGATCATTCGATTCAAACTCAGCTATCGTGCGAGACAGTGGTTGATGCACGGCTAAGTAGCGCTTACCGTCTGGCTCTTCGGTTGCTTTAATCGGTTGGTTTACAAATTGTACGCGGGTGCCCACAGGGACCGTCTTGAACAAATGCTCGATATCTTCATGGCGTAAACGCACACAACCTTGGCTGACACGTAAACCGATACCGAAACTGGCGTTGGTGCCATGAATCGCATATAAGTTGCCGATATACAGCGCATACAGACCCATAGGGTTGTCTGGGCCCGCTGGCCATACCGCAGGCAGGATTTCACCCTTAGCGGCATATTCTTTACGAATGCGTGGCGTAGGGGTCCATGTTGGATTTGCCCGCTTACGTTGCACCGTTGTCACCCAGTTTTCAGGAGTATCTTTACCGATTTGGCCAATACCAATAGGTAACACTTCAACGGTTTTTTTACCCTTGGGGTAATAGTAAAGGCGCATTTCAGCAACGTTAATGACGATACCTTCATGGGGAGCATTAGGCAGAATCAATTGTAATGGGATAAGTAGTTTGCTACCTGGCTTTGGTAGAAAAGGATCTACGCCTGGGTTAGCTTCCAGTAAGTTACTAAGACCAAGCTGGTATTTGGCTGCAATATCTTCGAGGGTATGTTTACCCTCTGGAACCGTATAATACTGGTTCTCGCCAATTAACCTGCTTTGGGCGGCTGGTAAAGGATATTCCGTTGCTAAAGCGGACAGACTAGGGAAAACCAAAGTCAATAATAAAGCTGTGGTGCGAAGCATACTCATAAGCGGAGACTACGATTCCTGTTAATAAAAAAGCGTGTTTAACGCCGCTTTCTCTCATAAAACGAGAATGGCAAATTGACGAGCAAAATGCACTGGCGCGCGAAGCTCGCATCCTTCCTTATTTCGGCCATTATTTCAACTGAAATCTGTTCTATAAAGCGTATTTATTGCTTTATGTGTGTTTTTTTACCTTTATCCATAACAGCTTTGTCCTCACATTTTTCATCCAGTTGATGATAATTCTTGAGCGTTAACAACTGAGATTACCCGAGTATGGCGGAGGATGACGAGGCCACCCTTAAAATCGATGTTCAAATATTCACCATTTTATGGCTTCAAGTTTCATTCGAGACAAAATTGCTAACAAAAGTGTGAGTTTATACAGGTTTGTAGCTTGATTACGGGTTAATAATTTTAGTTTATGTCGAATTGTTTTTTTTAACATATTGATATTTATTTATTTTAAATTTGATAAATTATGTGGCTGTATTCTGGTGCTTTTTAGGTTTAACTTTAGCATTTGTTTCAATGTTATCTAAAAGTTGTATTTTTGTATTGTCAGCGTAGATGATTGAATTTTAATATTTAATGCTCCATTAATTCATAATAATTATGCTAATATAAAATCATAAAATTGTAATTAGTATCATTTTTAACCTCGGTGAACCTTTATCGTTTAACTCAATAACCTGTATTAAGGAGGCGTTTGTGGATGCAGATTCCGTCAATAGTTTTTTTCTGATCGGCGCCTTACTTACTGCGGTAAGTATTTTAGTTAGTCCTATGTCGTCCCGCTTGGGTATTCCTATTTTATTGATTTTCCTCGCTGTGGGTATTTTAGCGGGTGAAGATGGGCCTGGTGGGATCCTATTTGATGACTATTCGACGGCCTATTTAGTCAGTAACTTAGCCTTAGCCGTTATCTTACTCGACGGGGGTATGCGTACCCGAGTTGCCAGTTTTAGGGTCGCGTTGTGGCCGGCATTATCGTTGGCAACTTTTGGGGTGGCAATTACTACCAGTATTACTGGCATGATGGCCGCATGGTTGTTTGATTTGCATTGGTTGCAAGGTTTGCTGGTTGGCGCGATTGTAGGCTCAACCGATGCTGCAGCAGTATTTTCTTTGCTCAAAGGCCGCAGCCTTAACGAACGCGTTGGCGCAACCTTAGAAATCGAGTCCGGCAGTAACGATCCTATGGCGGTGTTTTTAACCGTCACTTTGATTGCGATTCTTGCCAATGTGGATACTGAGCTTTCCTTCAGTTTTATGTTTATGAGCTTTGTTAAACAATTTGGCTTAGGCATATGCTTTGGTCTTGGTGGTGGCTGGCTGTTGTGGAAGCTGGTTAATTTGAGCAAATTAGCCGATGGCTTGTATGCCATTTTGGTGTTGAGTGGTGGACTCATCATTTACGCCGCGTCTAACAAACTCGGTGGCAGCGGTATTTTATCCATTTACTTAGTGGGATTGTTGCTCGGTAATAAACCCACCCGTGGGCGGCATGCTATTTTGAACGTGCTCGACGGCATGACATGGATCAGCCAAATCGGCATGTTCCTTGTGTTAGGGTTATTACTTACTCCCTCCGATTTAGTCGATATTATGATCCCTGGTTTTGCCTTGGCATTCGGGATGATTTTATTTGCTCGTCCCATCGCAGTTTGGGTGAGCTTGTTGCCCTTTAAAAGTTTTAGCAGCCGTGATCGCTGGTTTATTTCTTGGGTCGGATTACGCGGTGCGGTACCTATCATCCTAGCGGTATTCCCTATGATGGCGGGTTTACCGGGCGCTCAACTGTATTTTAATTTGGCTTTCTTCGTGGTGTTAGTGTCATTACTCGTCCAAGGTGCCTCTTTGACTTTTGCCGCGCGCTTAGCAAAGGTGGAACTGCCCCCAAAGCCTTTACCTGTTTCGCGTTCAGGGGTTGAGATATACCCGAGCAGCGAATGGGAAGTGTTTGTGTATCGTTTGAGTGATAGTAAGTGGTGTATTGGTGAGCCTTTAAAACGCTTGGCTATGCCTGATGGAACGCGGATTGCGGCAGTATTTAGAGACAACACTTTACTGCATCCTTCTGGTAGTACTTGTTTAGAAGCCGGTGACATACTTTGTGTATTGGGGCAGGAACGCAGTTTAGAAGCATTAAGCCAGCTCTTTAGCCAAGCGCCAGAGACAAAAGACGTACAGCGTTTCTTCGGTGACTTCTTTATTGAAACCGATGTAAAACTAGCCGATTTAGCGCCTATTTATGGCCTTAGCTTAGATAATGTGGCTGACGATATGACTATCGCAGACTTAGTCACATCGCAACTGAGCGCGAATCCTGTACTGGGGGATAAGTTCCAGTGGCAGTCATTACATTGGGTCGTGGCGGGGCTTAATGAAGGTAAAGTGACAAACGTAGGTATCCGTTTGCCCACGGAGATTGCATCCTAAATACTTTGGATTCATTTTACGGTTAATGCCTCTATAAAAATGCCAGCTTATTTGCTGGCATTTTTATGTTAAAAACGGACTTATATTAAAACGGATAGCGCTACTGATACACAGACTTATCTGTGGGATCGGGGCGAGTCTTAAAGCGGCGATGTAACCACATATATTGGGCGCGATTTTTATCAATGATGGTTTCGATAATTTTATTACCGCGAATTGCATCATCTAGCTCATTTTCACCGGGGAAATTATCTAACGGTGGCATGACTTCAATACGATACCCTTCATCACCTGCGGTACGTTCAACGAAAAAAGGTAATACTTTGGCTTTACCAAGTTTGGCTAAGGTGGTGGCGCCCGTAATCGTTGCTGCATCTGGCATGGCATAAAACGGGATAAATACGGCGCTGGAGCGGCCAAAGTCCTGATCGGCCGTGTACCAAATTACATCGGGATTACGTAGGCAGCGCACCATTTGGCGTAAGTCGCGTTTAGAGACTAAGCCTTTATTCGAGCGTAGACGACCTTGAACTTGTAGGTATTCCATCACTGGATTATTGTGCGGGCGATAAACCCCTACGCCGGGTTGAAATTGACCAAAGATACGCGCACCCATTTCCAATGGTAAACAATGAACAGCAAAAAGAATCACACCGTGACCGGCATTGAGTGTGTCTTGCACGTGTTCTTGACCGGTAATGCTCATATGCTGTTGTACTTTTTCGTCGGACCACCACCAAGCATTGATGGTATCGAAAATAGCTTTGCCGGTTTCTTCAAAGTTACGTAGCAGCAACTCTTCTCGCTGCGCGGGGGTCATCTCGGGGAAGCAAAGAGTCAAGTTACGGCGCGCAGTGTGCGTGCGGCTACCCGCAAACTTCATCACTAAACGGCCTAAACCTTTACCCAATTTCATCTGCCAAGATAGCGGAAGTAGTTGAGTTAAACGCATCAAAAATACGCCAAACCACATAGGCCAATGTTTAGGATGATATAACGAAGATGAAAACTCGGCTTTCTCGACCACAAAATACTCACTACTTTTGAAAATTACTGCTCATTCTAACTCAAATCCTACTGAAATTAGGTACAATCACGGTTTAATTTCTGCATATGAAGATAAGGCCACTATGAAGGTTTCACTGCCAGCATTTGAAAAAGCCAGAGTGTTAGTCGTCGGCGATGTGATGTTAGACCGCTATTGGGTTGGTCCTACTGCACGAATTTCCCCTGAAGCCCCTGTGCCTGTGGTGAAGATTAATCAGGTCGAAGACAGACCCGGTGGTGCAGCAAACGTGGCGCTCAATATTGCAACCTTAGGGGGGCAAGTACAACTTGCTGGGCTCGTCGGTCAAGACGATACTGCCACAGCCTTAACGCTCGGCGTGCAAACCTTAGGGGTTGAACCTCAGTGGTTAACCATTGCCGATAAGCCCACCATTACTAAGCTGCGGGTATTATCACGCAATCAGCAGTTAATCCGTCTGGATTTTGAAGAAGCCTTCGATAAGGCCGATAGTGTGCGTTTGCTTAAGCAATCTGAAGCCTTACTCGATGCTGTCGATGTGGTGGTGCTGTCTGATTATGCTAAGGGTGCTATCAATGAGCCGCGGGATTTTATTGCCTTAGCACGCGCTAAAGGAGTGATGGTCTTAGTTGACCCTAAGGGCAGTGATTTTGGCCGTTATCATGGTGCATCCTTGATTACCCCGAATATGAGCGAGTTTGAAGCCGTTGTGGGCACTGTGACCTCAGAGGCCGATTTGCTCGAAAAAGCCCGTGGTTTACTCAAACTCCATAACTTTGATGCCATTTTAGTTACCCGCTCAGAAAAGGGTATGACCTTAGTCACCGCCAATTCGCCTGAATTACATATCCCCACCGTTGCCCGTGAAGTCTATGATGTGACTGGCGCGGGCGATACAGTGATTTCAGCGCTGGCAACTTCATTGGCCGCAGGTGCTGATTTACCGCAAGCCTGCGCTATCGCAAATACGGCGGCAGGTGTGGTCGTGGGTAAACTGGGCACTTCGACTGTGAGCCGCATTGAACTAATTAGTGCGCTAGCTGTGCACCAAGGTGAATCGGGTTTTGGCGTAGTGAGTGAAGATCAACTGGCTTACGCCCTTGAGCAAGCTAAATTACGCGGTGAGCGTGTGGTCATGACCAACGGTTGCTTTGATATTTTACATGCGGGACATGTGAGTTATCTCAAGCAAGCCAAAGCCTTGGGCGATCGCTTAATTGTGGCAGTAAACGATGATGCTTCGGTTAAGCGCCTTAAGGGAGAAGGTCGTCCTGTTAATCAAATTGATCGCCGTATGGCTGTGTTAGCCGGTTTAGCTTCGGTCGATTGGGTCGTACCTTTTAGTGAAGATACGCCGCAGCGCATTATTGCTCGATTATTGCCAAACCTGCTGGTTAAAGGGGGCGATTATAAGCTTGAAGATATTGCGGGTGGCGCTGAAGTGATTGCCGCTGGGGGGCAAGTGCAGGTGCTGGGTTTTGAAGATGGTATTTCAACGACAGCAATTATCCAAAATATCATGGCTAATCAGTGAGTCTGATTGCTCTAGTCTTTGCAGCGAGTTTGTCTTGGGCTCCTATCGCCGATAAGCAGGCGTTAATTTGCCCTTTACCCGAGCTTGGCACTTGCTTGACATTATTGCCTCAGCAAGTGCTGTTGCAGCTCCCCCTAACGCAGCAGCAATTTACGCAGGCTTTAGGGCAAAGAAGTGCGATGGTGATGCCGGTTGACGATAGCAAAATAGCAGGGCTAGTTTTAGTTAACGAGCAGCAAACACCAGCGGTTCAGTTAGCCAGTATCGATAGCGTGACCTACCAATTACCTTTGCATCAACAAACACAATTAACTCTGTGGCATGAGCTCGGTCACCTAGAAAACCGTGCTCTGCAAGGTACTGTTTTACCCACTCAATTGAGTGCATATCAGCATGAATGGCTTGCCGATATCTACTTAATGTGGCGTATTGCGCGTCAGCAAGGTGATTTTACCCTCGCATGGCAGCAATATCATAGACGCAATCTTGATGCGTTAACAAATCAGGCGCATTTGTCGCATTGGAGTGCCCCTATGATGATACAAGTGTTTCATCGTTATAATGCGAGGCAAATGGCTAATTTTACTGTTTACGCCGATTTTGTGATGGATTTTTACCCAAGAGCTGAACAGCTTGATCCAAGACTATTGGGAGAATATTCGAGTTTGTTGCAACGTACTTTTGGGGCAAGTGTGCTACAACCGCTGCCTCGCTATCTTTTTTGGAGAAAAGCCGCTTTAGGACAATATTTAAAACCGACCTTAATTTTGTTGATGGGTGATGTTGAAGCACAAGACTGGTTGGTACAAAACTCTATGTTGTGAACGTGTTAATTTTTATGGTGTTATTATCCATTTAAGTCTGAACCTTAGCTGAACGAAGGTTAAATACGCTAGTTTTGGCTAAGCTCGCAGCAGTAATCCCTAGATGGCTTTGGTAAGATTTGCCCTTAAAAATAAGAGGGGAGATCTTACTGTGGCTAAACGCTCGCGAGTACAAACTGAGCTGACCATTAATCAAATTATGGATGAAGCATTAAAGCAGATTTTGACTATCGGTTTTGAGACCATGTCCTACACCACGTTGTCAGAAGCAACCGGTATTAGCCGCACTGGTATTAGTCATCATTTTCCACGAAAAACTGACTTTTTAGTGCGTTTAGATGGCCGTATTGGCAATCTATTTGTTGAGGCATTAGACTTTTCTAGCCAAGAAACCTTAGAAACATCTTGGATGCAGGCGATGCAAGAAGAGCATTATCGCGCTGTGTTGAGGCTGTTTTTTAGCCTCTGTGGTGGTGCTAATAATGAAATCACTCTCTTTAGAGCGGTAAGCAACGCGCGCCAACAAGCGATTGCTGAACTCGGTTTAGTCGGTGATAGTACGATTAATCATTTATTAGGTCGTAGTGCTGTCATGTTGCTATCCAATTTCGATGTAGAGAAAGCGGCATAATCAACAGTAAAAAATTACTAAAAATTAAGGGAGCCTATGGCTCCCTTAATGCTATTAAAACGAATGCTATTAAAACTACAGTGCTTTTAAAATTGCTTCGACACTGGCTTTCGCATCCCCAAATAACATTTGGGTATTCTCTTTAAAGAACAGTGGATTTTGCACGCCGGCATAACCGGTATTCATTGACCGTTTAAAGCCGATGACATTTTGTGCTTTCCACACTTCTAGCACTGGCATGCCCGCAATAGGACTACCTGGGTCTTCCATTGCCGCGGGGTTAACCGTGTCGTTTGCACCAATAACCAGCACTACGTCAGTATCTTTAAAGTCTTCGTTGATTTCGTCCATTTCAAGCACGATATCGTAGGGGACTTTTGCTTCTGCTAACAGTACGTTCATGTGCCCTGGTAAGCGGCCTGCGACTGGATGTATGCCGAAACGGACTTTAATACCGCGATCACGCAGTTTTTGGGTGATTTCAGCAACAGGATATTGCGCCTGTGCTACCGCCATCCCATAACCGGGTGTGATGATAACCGACGTAGCATTTTTCAGCATATCCGCTACATCTTCAGCGTTGGTTTCACGGTAATCGCCCATTTCTTCATCGCCTGTAGAGACAGCGCCATCGGTGCCAAAGCCACCTGCGATAACCGAAATAAACGAGCGATTCATTGCTTTACACATGATGTAAGACAGAATAGCACCCGATGAACCCACTAATGCGCCGACCACAATCAAGAGGTCGTTTGACAACATAAAGCCCGCTGCTGCCGCTGCCCAACCTGAGTAGGAGTTCAGCATAGACACCACTACAGGCATATCTGCGCCGCCAATTGATGCCACTAAATGCCAGCCAAAGGCAAAGGCAATGAGGGTCATCAACAGTAGTGCAGGCATAGTGCCGCCTGTCTGTACGAAATACACCATCAGGGCTAAAGACACTAAAACCGCCACTAAATTGAGTTTGTGGCGATGTGGCAACATCATAGGTTTAGATGAAAATGTACCGCGTAACTTACCAAAGGCGACAATCGAACCGGTAAAAGTGACCGCACCGATGAAGATGCCGAGGAAAACTTCGACTAAGTGGATGTTAAGCATCGCACCAGTGAGATGTTCTTTGCTGGCGGCTTTAGCCACTTCACTTAGGGCATCATTCACCGCAGCGAGAGTGGCATTAATATCACCACCGACAGCCACCACTACTTGTGACACTTCTTGTGGGTGCAAATCGATAAAGCTATTGAAGCCAACCAATACTGCAGCCATACCCACAAAGCTATGTAATATAGCAACCAATTCAGGCATTTGAGTCATTTCGACTTTCAATGCTAAGCGGATACCAATCGCACCACCAATCACCATGGCGATTAAGATCCATGCAATACCGTTAGTATCAGGGTTAAAAATAGTCGCCAGTAGGGCGATTGCCATACCGAGGATCCCGAATAAATTACCATGTTTTGCCGTCTCTTGCTTCGACAGTCCCGCGAGACTGAAGATGAAGAGAATGGCGGCAATAATATAAGCTGCTGTTACCAGTCCTTGAGACACGTTAAACCCCCTTTAATCCTTACGGAACATCTTCAGCATACGCTGAGTGACGGTAAAACCGCCAAAGATGTTAATACTGGCGATCAGCACGGCGATAAATGCCAGTACAGTAACCAACGTTGAACCCTGACCAATTTGCAGCAACGCGCCGACCACGATAATGCCTGAAATCGCGTTCGTCACTGACATCAAAGGCGTGTGCAGTGAATGTGAAACGTTCCAAACAACGTAATAGCCAACCACGCAAGACAGTACAAATACCGTGAAGTGTGACAAGAACTCTGCCGGAGCAACGGATGCCACAGCAGCAAATCCTGCAACACCTAAAGCGGCGAGCACGTATTTCAGTTTTGATGGCTCTTTGGGCGTGGTGTTTTTAGGCTCGATTTTCACAGCCGGTTTTACCGGTGCTGCTGACACCGAAATCGGTGGTGGCGGGAAAGTCACTTCACCTTCTTTAATCACGGTCATATTACGCATGACTACATCATCAAAATTGATGTGGGCATTACCGTCTTTCTCTTTACACATTAACTTCATCAAATTGACTAAGTTAGTACCGTAAAGTTGTGACGATTGCGCGGGTAAACGGCCCGGTAGATCGGTATAACCAATCACTTTGACGCCATTAGGAGTGACAAATAACTCGCCCGATTGAGTGTATTCGCAGTTACCGCCAGTCGCGGCGGCTAAATCGACGATCACAGAGCCGCTCTTCATGGTATCAACCATGGCTTTAGTGATGAGCTTAGGCGCAGGACGACCCGGAATTAGCGCGGTAGTGATGATGATATCGACTTCTTTTGCTTGCTCAGCAAACAGCGCCATTTCAGCGGCGATAAATTCATCCGACATGGTTTTAGCATAACCATCGGATGAGCCACCTTCTTCGTTACCAAAGTCCAGCTTAAGGAACTGGCCGCCCATAGATTCGATTTGTTCAGCGACTTCTAAACGGGTATCAAAGGCGCGTACTATGGCGCCAAGTGAGCCCGCGGTGCCAATAGCTGCAAGGCCAGCAACCCCAGCACCAATCACTAATACTTTAGCGGGAGGGACTTTACCTGCAGCGGTAATTTGCCCCGTAAAGAAACGACCAAATTGATGCGCCGCTTCAACCACGGCGCGATAACCGCCAATGTTAGCCATAGAGGAGAGAGCATCGAGTGATTGTGCGCGGGAGATGCGTGGCACCATATCCATCGCCATCACGTTGATATTGCGTTTAGACAATTTTTCAACTAGCTCAGGGTTTTGTGCTGGCCAAATAAAGCTGACGACAGTTGCCCCGTCTTTGATTTGTTCGATTTCAACATCGTTTGGCGCATTGACCTTAAAAATGAGGTCGGCTTGCCAGACATCCGTCGTGATATTTGCTCCTGCAGCGGTAAAGGCTGCATCGTCAAAGCTAGACAGTTGACCGGCATTCGATTCAACCATCACTTCAAAGCCGAGTTTTTTTAGCTGCTCAACGGTGGCTGGCGTCGCGGCGACCCGAGTTTCACCGGCGAGACTTTCTCTCGGTATTCCAATCTGCATGACTACTCCCTGATGATTTATATAATCGTTCCGCCTGAGTACTGTTTATTACGCTTGAGCTACAAAGGTCGTTATTAGTGTTAACTCATTTATTTTATTGCGGCAAGTTATCACACTCAATATCAAGTATGAAACGTGCGTTTTAGAAACACACTTTTCTTTGAACAACAGAGGTGACAGTACGACAGGCTCGTTACCATTGTGGCAAGACTTTAATTTGGCACAAGTGCATATTGCACAAGCAGGTCGTTTCAGCACTGGTCGGATCAAAAACTTTTAACCAGTGCACACTTTTGTAGCTTAATTTTTGCACTTTGTATATTCCAAAAAGGAATTAAAAATCTTATTTTATTCTTTTTTGCTTTTCTTAAAGCGGGATAAGCTAGTGAATATCACATTGTCACAGGGCCATTTCATGTTGTTAAAGGAACTTTCATCGTTGGCTTCGCCATTGTCTCAAGGACAAATCGAAAAGCTAAAACAGCTCACAGCAGAGTTAAATGCGGTACAACTGGCTTGGGTTAGTGGCTATCTTGCCGCGACAGCTAACGCCGGCCAACTGACTCCCGCTGTCGAAACTCAAACAGTTCAGACGTTAACTATTCTTTATGGTAGTCAAACGGGTAATGGCCATGGCGTTGCTAAAGCCCTTGCCGATAAGGCGCAAGCTCAGGGTTATGCGGTTAATCTTGCTTCGATGGGCGAATATAATGTACGCCAACTGAAACAAGAAACTGTGCTTTTGCTGGTGGTAAGTACCCACGGTGAAGGTGAGGCCCCAGATGATGCAATCGAATTACATAAATTTTTAGCTTCCAAACGTGCGCCTAAGTTAGACAACCTGCATTACTCAGTGCTTGCACTCGGGGATTCTAGCTATGAGTTTTTCTGCCAAACCGGTAAAGACTTTGATGCTCGCCTCGCGGCTCTAGGTGCTAAGTCATTATTGCCCTTGATTGAATGTGACGTAGATTATGAAACCGCTGCAAGCGAATGGCATGCCGAGGTTTTGAACAGTGTAAAACCGTTAATTCAAACCTCGTCAGCCAATGTGGTATCCATTGGTACTGTTAAGACTACGCAAGTGAATGAGTTTACAAAGCAAAATCCATATCTTGCTGAGGTACTCGTTAGTCAAAAGATTACGGGTCGCGGCTCAGATCGCGACGTACGCCATGTTGAAATTGATCTTGGTGAATCGGGCTTAACCTACCAAGTAGGTGATGCTTTAGGGGTATGGTTTAGCAATAACGAAGTATTAGTGGATGAGATTTTAGCGGCTTTGTCACTCGCGGCTGACGAGCTAGTCACGCTTGGATCGCAATCCTTGCCCCTCAAGCAAGCTTTGCTCAATAACAAAGAACTGACTCAGTTATATCCTGGATTAGTCAAAGCCTGGGCTGAGCTTAGTGGCAATGCTGAGCTGTTGGCATTGAGTGAGGATAAAGAGCAAGTACGCCATTTTATTCTCAAGCATCAATTTGCCGACTTAGTCGCCCAGTACCCATTTTCTAATGGTGCTGAAACGTTAAGTGCGACAAAGCTGCTTGAGTTACTGCGTCCATTAACGCCACGACTTTACTCTATTGCCTCAAGCCAAAGTGAAGTCGAAACTGAAGTACATTTAACCGTGGCCTTAGTGGAAGATGAGCGCCATGGCGCGGCGCGTTTTGGCGGCGCATCACATTTCTTAGCTTCTGCCGCTGAAGGCACACAAGTTAAGGTTTATGTTGAGCCGAATAAGCATTTCCGTTTACCCGAAAATCCAGCAACGCCCGTGATCATGGTGGGCCCTGGTACGGGGGTCGCGCCATTTCGTGCTTTTATGCAAGAACGTGTTGCCCAAGGTGTTCAAGCGGATAGCTGGTTATTCTTCGGTAATCCCCATTTTGAGCAAGATTTTTTGTATCAAACTGAGTGGCAACAGTATCTTAAAAATGGCGATTTAAGTCGTATTGACGTGGCGTTTTCACGTGACCAAGCCCATAAAATATATGTACAACACCGTATTAAAGAGCAGGCAAAAACGCTGTGGCAATGGCTTGAAAATGGTGCACATCTGTACATTTGCGGCGATGCTGAGCGGATGGCAAAAGATGTTCATCAAGCCTTAATTGAAGTCGCAATTGAAGTGGGTGGATTAGATATAGACGCCGCAGAAGCCTACTTTGACACACTACGCAGCGACAAACGCTACCAAAAAGACGTGTATTAATTGCAGCCTAGAACGCACATAAAAAACGCATAAGAATAGCCAAAGCTGCAAACACCATCACGATGTGCAGCTAGTGAACCGAATTTAAGAGGCAGTTGCCATGAGTGAGCAAAAGTTAGCGTTAAACGAATACTTAAAAACTGACAGTAATTATCTGCGCGGTACGATTACAGAAGGCTTAGATTCTTCCGTCACGGGTAGCTTCAGCGATAGTGATCAGCAGTTGATCAAATTTCATGGTTTTTATCAGCAGGACGATCGCGATTTACGTAATGAACGTAAAGAGCAAAAACTTGAGCCTTTATACAGCTTCATGTTGCGTGCTCGGGTGCCTGGTGGCGTGTGTACACCACAGCAATGGTTGGGAGTGGATGAAATCGCTTCAACGTTAACCAGTTCAAACAGTATACGTTTGACCACTCGTCAAACCTTTCAATACCACGGTATTCCAAAGCGCAATCTTAAACCGTTAATCCAAGGATTAGATCGTGAAGCGCTGGATTCAATCGCCGCTTGTGGTGATGTAAACCGTAACGTGATGTGTAACCCTAATCCGGTTGAATCTAGATTGCATCAACAGGCTTATGCGGTGGCAAAGCAATTGTCTGATCACTTGTTACCCCACACCCGCGCCTATGCTGAAATTTGGTTAGATAAAGAAAAATTACTCTCGACCGAAGATGAAACCGTTGAACCTGTGTATGGCAAAACTTATCTGCCGCGTAAGTTTAAAATGGCCGTGGCTGTACCGCCAGATAATGATGTTGACGTTTACACCAACGATTTAGGGTTTATCGCCATTGCTGAAAAAGGTGAGCTGGTTGGCTTTAATTTAACGGCTGGCGGTGGCATGGGCTCAACCCACGGCGAAGTGGAAACTTTCCCACGTTTGGGTGACGATTTGGGCTTTATTAAAGCCGCAGATGTAATGAAGTTTGCCGAAGCGGTGATGACAGTACAGCGTGATTGGGGTAATCGCTCAAACCGCAAACGTTCACGCCTTAAATACACCATTGTTGACCATGGTTATGAGAAGTTTAAAGCCGAAGTCGAGGCGCGTGCTGGGGTAAAATTTGAGCCTAAGCGTGACGTGGTAATCGGCGATCGCGGTGATCGTTATGGCTGGGTTGAAGGCGTTGATGGTAAATGGCATTTAACCTTGTACATTGAAAGTGGTCGGGTAAAGGATTATCCCGGTAAAACGCTGCAAACCGGATTGCGCGAAATCGCTAAAATTCACCAAGGCGATTTCCGCATGACCTCGAATCAAAACATGATCATCGCAGGTGTGGCGGCAGAAGATAAAGCCACCATTGAAGGCTTAGCCCGTAAACATGGTCTGTTGGGGCAAGTGATTACTCAAACTCGTGGTCATTCGATAGCTTGTGTGGCGCTGCCAACGTGCCCGTTAGCTATGGCGGAAGCGGAGCGTTATTTCCCCGAGTTTATCGACCATATCGATGCATTACAGGCAAAACATGGTATCAGTGAACAGGCAATAGTGGTGCGGATGACGGGTTGCCCTAATGGCTGTGCACGCCCATTTGCTGCCGAAATTGGTTTAGTAGGTAAAGCGCCTGGTCGTTATAACTTGTATTTAGGTGCAAGTTTTGAAGGCACACGTTTGAATAAAATGCACCGGGAAAATATCCAAGAAGCCGAAATTCTGGCAGAGTTAGATACCTTGTTTGGCCGCTACGCGACAGAGCGTAATGCTAGCGAAACTTTTGGCAACTTTACTGTTCGCATCGGCGTAGTAAAGGCGGTTATTGACGCCGCTAAGGATTTTCATGGCTGAGCTTTATCTGAACAATAATGAAACTAAAGTGCCGACAATCATCAGCTCTGTAGAGCTACAGTCGCTATTGATCGCACCTAAAGCCGAACAAACGATAGAGCTTGAGCGCATTAATCAGTTTTTAGCAGGGCTGCGCGCGCAAGAGCGAGTGTTATGGGGGTTAACTTATTTGCCCGGTAACCCCGCACTGTCGTCAAGTTTTGGGATCCAAGCAGCGGTAATGCTGCATATGGTGAGCCAAGCACGGGCAAATATTCCGGTTATTTTGACCGATACCGGATATTTGTTCCCTGAAACCTATCAGTTTATTGATGAACTGACGCAGCGGTTATCGTTAAATTTAAAAGTGTATCAAGCAGCAATGACATCTGCATGGCAAGAGGCACGTTTTGGTCAGTTGTGGGAACAAGGTTTAAATGGGTTAGAGCAGTACAACCGTTTAAATAAAGTGGAGCCTATGCAGCGTGCCTTAACTGAGCTGGAAGTTGGCACTTGGTTTGCTGGGCTGCGCCGCAGCCAAGCCAGCAGCCGTGAAACCTTACCTATATTGGCGATTCATGGTTCGCGGTTTAAATTACTGCCGATTATTGAGTGGACCAATAAAGATGTGCATTTATATTTGACGCAATTTAATTTGCCATATCATCCACTTTGGGATCAAGGTTATGTTTCTGTTGGCGACACCCATTCCAGTAAGCCATTAGAATTGGGTATGAGTGAAGAAGAAACTCGCTTTAATGGGCTAAAACGTGAGTGTGGCTTACACTATGACATTTAAACAATAATGATTAACTTATTGATTTAAAATATTAATAATGGATTCTTGCCATTGCAGTATCGCTAGCTATTAAGATTTTTGAAATTAAAAATACATTTTTAATTTTGGCGGTATCTTTTGGCGTAGCGGTAATCTAAATGTCATAAAAACGCGCTAAATTGATTCTAATCTCCGTCATCGCGGTGTTTTGTGTGAATTTTATACATTTTTAATCACAAAGTGACACATTGATTTATTCTGAGCTATATTTTGAAGTTCCCGTAGATAGTTTTGAGCTTTTTATTGTGTAACTGGCATCGTTGATACCTTTTACAAAGTTGGGTTGTTGTCATCGTTATTGATGGGCTGCGTTGGCTATATAGCGTTATAACAAAACTTAAGGCAGTAAATAGGGTACAAACCTGGCTCGCCTACGCGAGTATAAAGTTGTTTGATTGACTTGCTAGCCCTCGTTAATCTGTCATCATTACCTCGGTCAGCTGTCGTCAAAGCTGCCGAGGTTGAATCCAGTTTACTTCGCCCCATTTGTATTCTTAATTTGTTCCTATTAGGGTCTATTCTCTATCTATCTTTGATTCTGTTATAAAATATCTTTGGTGTTTCTGGGATTCTCGTTGCATGATCAGCATGTAATAGGCTTAGTACTAGAGATTATTTTTTAGACCGAGTTGTTGCAGAGACTTTTCTGCATGAGATAGATGGCTAAATGACTGCCAAAGGTGAGAGTGCTTGGATGAGATGGTATAAATGACGGCTCCTATGTATGCGATGCGAGATCATGTCCGGCGTCCCAGTGTGAATAAAAAAAGCAGTATGAAACCTCAAAGACCAAAGCGTAGCTTTCGGCGTTTATTGTCATGGCTATTTAAGGGATTACTTTGGGCATTATTATGCTCGATATTATTGGTGATACTGCTGAGGTTTGTCGATCCCCCTATGTGGACTTGGCGCATTGAACGTGCTTTATCTCCGCCCGCACCTATGGGTGAGGTGATGCACGAATGGCGTGATATCGAACAAATATCTTCCCAATTACAATTAGCGGTCATTGCCGCAGAAGATCAACATTTTGCCGACCATAGTGGATTCGATTTAGCGGCGATTAGCTCGGCGCTGAAATACAATCAGCAGGGGGGCAAGGTTCGTGGTGCGAGTACCTTAAGTCAGCAGGCGGCGAAAAATCTTTTTATGTGGTCAAGTCGCAGTTTTTTGCGTAAAGGATTAGAAGCCTGGTTTACGCTATTGATGGAATTGACTTGGGATAAGTCACGTATTCTCGAAGTGTATTTAAATATTGTCGAATTTGGCCCCGGAATATACGGCGCTGAAGCGGCATCAAAGCATTATTTTGGTAAATCTGCGGCCAAGCTTACTCAATATGAGGCTTCATTACTTGCCGCCATTTTACCTAACCCTTGGCGCTATAAGATTTCACCGCCATCGTCCTATGTACAGCAGCGCTCGGCTTGGATCCGCAAACAAATGAATCAGTTAGGTGATATCACGCTTAAAAAAGTTTATGAAGTAGAATAATCATTATGACCTTTACCGATAGCTTGTCTTGATTGTTTATTATTCGCCATCATCAATCGACGGATAGTCTCAGAATTAAGACCAAACTAAGCTTGTATCGAGCTAACGTTATCAATGATGATTTTTAGTGAATTAAGTCTTTACCTCATTCGCATCTAGATTTATTTAATGTTAAATTATGGTGTGTTTTTATGTTGATTCTTAAAGTAACACCTCAGTCTTTTCGGCTGAGGTGTTACTTTGTGCTTTGTGGTAGTAAAATTTATACCTTTCTGGTTTTTACATTGTTCGCATTAGGGATAGGTAAGAACAGTCAATATTGAATTGCCAGAACATTATGTTAGGCATTTTTTTTATATTAAATTGAATTGATCTCAAATGGAGTTTGTTAAATGAAAAAGATTGTGATTGCTGCGGCAATTATTGCGGCCGGTGCGGGCGGTTATTGGTATACGCAAAATGGTGCTGGTTCAAGTGCCTCTGCAAACCCTTTGCTCGACTATGTGCCCGCTGATACGCCGTTATTTTCGGGCCAGTTAACTCCTTTCCCGTTAAAAGCCTATTTACAGTCTATTTCTGGAAATTATCAGCAATACCCCAGTAATACTTTAACTGAACTAGATGAGTTAGATAGCCCTATGGGCAAGTTCTTTGTCAGCATTTATCAGCAATATATGGAGGGAATTAAAGACCCCGCTTTATTGTTGAAAACCTTTGGCCTTCCTGATGAGGTTAAACCTTATATTTATACATTAGGCGCTTTGCCAGTCTTCAAAATTGATGTTAATCAAGTCGATGCTTTTTGGGCTGTGTTAGATAAAGCCGAAAAAGACAGTGGTGTAAGCCACGAAATGCGTAAAATCGGTGACGTTGATTACCGCGCCTATATGTTATCGGATGATAGTGCAGCTGAAAAAGTGGAGTTATTATTTGCCCAGAAAGATGGCATTTTAACGATGACATTCAGCACATCTTTAACTAAGCCTGATTTATTAGAAATGGCGTTTGGTATTAAGAAGGCGCCGCAGTCATTAGCAGCTTCAGGTATTTTAGACGATATTATTAAGACCCATGGTTTTAAAAATAACAGCATTAGCTTTATCAATCATGTAGAAATTGTAAAGGCATTAACATCAGCCGATAGCAATCTATTATCGCAGCAATTAACGCTACTTTTAGCCAGCGAAAGCACAGGTGAAAATCCATTAGCTGAAATTAGAACACCTGAATGCCGTGCTGAACTCACCGCAATTGCCGCAAACTGGCCGCGTACCGTTGCAGGGTTAACTGAGTTTTCAGTAAGCGAAAAAGAAAGCCACATGGCTGCCTCATTTGTGATTGAAACTAAGAATCAACCTATTTTGGCAGCGTTACAAAAAATGCGTGGTTTTATTCCTGCACATATGGACGATATCAACAGCACTATATTCTCGATGGCTATAGGTTTAGATGTTAATGAAGTCGCGCCTGCATTAACTGCAATTTGGGATGATCTACAAAAACCACAATTGACTTGTGCGCCACTAGCACAATGGCAGTCGGAGCTGAGTCAACAAAGTCCAGCGATGCTCGGTATGTTCACCGGTATGGCTAATGGCGTGAAAGGTATGAGCGTATCATTACTCGACTTTAAAATGACAACGCACGATCAAGATTATCAGTTAGAAAGCGTAGATGCCTTAGTTAGCCTGAGTGCCGAAAATCCCGCCATGTTATTCAATATGGTAAAACCTTTCGCGCCTATGTTGGCGGATGTGCAATTAGCCGATAATGGTGATGCCACTGATTTATCTCCCATATTAATGCTGCCACCTGAGTTAGGTATCAAACCTATGTTGGCGATTAAAGGTCAGCATTTGGTGATGTATAGCGGTGATAAAGGTTTGCAACTGGCAAACAAACTTGCGGCTGAGAAACTGTCAACTAATGGCATGTATAGCTTATCTGCTGACTACGGCAAGATGTTTACTCCCATGCTAACGTTATTAGAAATGAGCGGTGAGCCAGTCCCCGAAGAAATGAAAATGCTTAAAGATTACAATATGCGAGTAAAAATGAGTTTTGATGTTAATCAGCAAGGCTTAGTCATAGGCTCTGTCGCTAATTCTAAAGCAACAGAGAAAAAGTAATTCTAGATGCCATTTATTGATGCGCTACTATTGAGTTAGCGAATAAATATTAAATCGAGCCAGCTAATTGCTGGCTCTTTTTTTGTGGCTAATTGAGCTTAGATTGAGCTAATTTTATGGGTTGTAAGCCTGGTTGTCCCTGCTGCGGTTTGGGCTTGGCTGAACGGACTAAACTCACCAGTCCTTGCCATTGGATGTCGTTATTTTGCGGCAGCAAAATATCGGGTTCAGTCCCCACACCAGATAACAGCTTACCTTGGGCATCATAGGTTAATGAGCTACTCAACCTTATATCGAGCCCACTATTTGGTAATTTGAAATGATAGTGACGAGCAAAGTCACCAGAGGTTTTTTCGCCAATCAAATTGACTCTGGACCATAAACGAGTGCGATAGGCTATCCATTCACATTCTTGGCGACAATGTGGGCTTACAAGTAGCGCTAAACGATTGCGACCTTCAGGCGTCACCACAGGTTTAGTACGGACATACCAAGGACTAAATTTATCGTCGTTGACTGTAGGTAAGTTGTGGGTGAGAGCCTTAAGCCGAGGCGCACTGTACTCTAGCGTGTCGAGTGGCATAAAGTTGAGCGGTTTTAGGTAATCATTTCTGAATTTGGGTGAGCGGCGATAATGTGCAAATCCCATCACGTTTGGCGCTAGGGTATTATTTAAATCTGTATCTTGGTATCGCGACAACATGGTAAGTAGTGTGGGGCTAAAGCCTTTTGCATCACGTAAATCAATGATGAGTAAGGGATGTGTCATGCCCTTGAACAGTTCTTGCTGTAACTCTTTATCTAATTCAAAAGCGCTGAGATCGCTTATTTTAAGTTTAACCGTCGTCGTATTGACCTTTGCTAACCGATGAGGCATATCTTGAAATTCAGGGCGTTCAAATGTCGATAATTGATTAATGAGATCAAACACGCTGGGCTCACGGTTGTCATCTTCTTTGGCAATGGCGTCGATAACTTGTGACTGTTTTGGTGCTAAGGCAAGTGTGACCTGCTGAGTCTGCATGTCGTCATTAATCAGAGTAATAAGTACATAGGGTTTAATGCTCAAACCTAGGTCTTCGCGCAATAAATTAAGTCTTTTAAGCCAAGGCCACTGCATTTCTTGGCTTTGTCTAGCAGGCTCGGGCAAATAAGCTTGGCTAGCAGTAACCCATTTATGTATGGGAAGCCCATCAATATGAGTGATAAAGGGAAAGTGGCTATTGATTGGACTATTGTCTTTATCTAAAGCCAGCCATTGATCGTTTAGAGGCCGTAATATTAGTGGCAGTTCGCCACTTTTATCATCAAAATTTTGTACCAGTGCGCCAGGGTCTTTTAATGTATTCAGTAGTTTAGTTATTTCGGCCGCAAATCGGGCATGTGGCGTAATATCCTGATGTTGCTCAACAATGAGGCTTGCTACATGGCTGAGTTGCGCGTTGGTGTTATCCATAGTTAACGCATAGAAACCTGAGTATTGTTCTATTTGACTTAATAGGGCGTAGAGATCTTGACGTATCTCTTGAGCATTGAGCACAGGAAGGGGTTTATTTTTTGGTACCGCGAAAAATACAAGCTGAAGTAAGCTGGCTACAATGATCGCTAAAAGCAATGTGACGATACTGCGGTAGCTAAAACTCATATTCCTCCCATGATACTCAGCTTTGCTTTAGGGCATAAAAGGTGTGCAACTGTCGGCCTAATTGCCTTAGGCATTAACGTGTGTTGTGCTGACATCAAATCAGCCTCATCTGAGCTATTTAGCCGTATCATTGGCTATGGCATCAGATTGAGGCTGATTTTTGTATACTGTTACTTTATATTGCTATAGCAGATCGTTGAGTGAAATCCCGATACCGATACGTTGATTATGGTAGTCATAGTCGATGAGACTCTCACCATAGCCATTAAAATATTGAGTATAAAAGCGTAAGTTGCCGACAATTGGATAGCTCCATGTCACTTCAGCAGAACCTCGGTCAATATCTTCTAGATTAGTTTTAAGGGTTAATGTGAGCCTATGCTCATCGATGCCATAAACGCCGACAAACTCAGCTCTACCTATGTAGTCTTCAATATTGGGGTTATCGTCGCCGTTTGCCTGATTTGGATCTGTTTTTTCATCTTCTGGAATGCGCCACCATACTTTAGTTGAGAAGGCGAGCGGACCCGCATCAAAAATCATCGTGGCGTAAAGTCGATTCCAGCTACGGGAAAGTGGCCCCGCTTTACCGTTAGATTGATGTACAGCACCGACACCCCAAAAAGAGTTAGTGACACTGCCAATTTTCCAATCGTTATTAAACATCAGAAAGACTTCAGGTTCGTGATTGGTTTCTCTAAAAGGGGACGAAGTGTCTTTGTTATACACCTGCCAATAGGATTGGTTGGTGTAAGCAAAAAATAAATGACCGTTATCACCGAATATATTGTACCAAATAGGGAATTTAAAGCTGATTTGAAACTTCGCTTCAAATTCATCTAAAGAATAAGGATTGAGTACAGCATCCTCGGTAAAGGGATCCATATTAGGATCGGGATTATAAGTAACCGGTAAAAAGTAATTCACTTTATGGGGTGCAATAACAAAAGGCAGATCCGCTGTAGCAAGTTCAACCTCTACTCTATCTTTAACTAATGATTCCTCGGCATTTATATTCGCACTAAATAATAGTCCTACTACTGCGATTGCTGAATAAAGTCGTTTCATCTGCCCTCCATGATGCATTTATTAGTTTTTTTGTCCGTCTAGCGCAACAAAAATAATGGCGCTCAGCTTACCACTAGAAAGTGAATGTATCGCTATTGAAAAATCAAATGTTATGGTGCACTCCAAGGTTTTATGTTGGCTTTTTAGCCAAAGGTGTCGAGGCTATTAATTGGCAAGGGATGGCATTTTGATATTTATCATCGGGCATTCGTCTTTTAAGTAGAGTTTTTGAGAATAACATAGTGCAAAAATCATCAATATCTCTAACAAGGCGTGGTTTTATTAAAACGCGATATTGTTTCTAAGTTGTTGTTATATAGTTATTTGTTTTTATATTCTAGATGGCGCTAAGGCTTGAACATAGAATTTTATCGTTTTATTGCTGGCATCCTCAGCTTCTTTTATATCTAAATGATATAAAAACTAATAATTATCTATTTATTGTGGAATATAAGACGCGCTATATTTCAGCAGACTAAAGTGATGTTGGGGATTCTGATGGAAGTATTATCTTTACCGGGCCAAGCGGCCAAAGGCAAAGTGTGGCTGGTGGGTGCAGGTCCTGGTGACGTTGAGTTATTGACGTTAAAGGCATGGCGCATTCTTAAAAACGCCGATGCTGTGCTGTACGATGCCTTAGTCAGTCAAGATATTCTCGATCTTATCCCTAAAGATGCTGAAAAGATTGCCGTAGGCAAACGTGCTAATAAACACAGCGCCGCGCAGGACGACATTAATCAGTTACTCGTTACCAAAGCTTACACCCGTAAAAATGTAGTACGGCTTAAGGGTGGCGATCCTTTTATTTTTGGCCGCGGCGGTGAAGAGTTACAAACCTTAGTCGAAGCGGGAGTTGAGTTTGAAGTTGTCCCCGGCATTACTGCCGCCAGTGGTACCTCTGCCTACGCGGGGATCCCTTTAACGCACAGAGACTATGCCCAAGGCGTTACTTTTATTACAGGCCATTGCCAGTTAGCGAGCCGCCCGATGGATTGGCAAGGTTATGCTAATGCTAACAATACATTAGTCGTGTACATGGGGATTCTTAATGCGGGCATAATTCGTCAAGGTTTGCTCAATGCGGGTCGAAGCTCGGATACGCCAGTGGCGATAGTGTCGAAGGCGACAACCAAAGAGCAGCGGCGCTTTATCGGCCGTTTAGGCGAGCTTGAACAACTTGCTGCCGATCCTGAATTACACATGCCAGCACTGATGATTATTGGCGAAGTGGTCGCGCTGAGTGACACCTTGCATTGGTTCAAATCTGAATCGGTTGAAAATGCCCATGATAATGATGGACTGACTCAATCGGATAGAGTGTTGGCTGCCGCGTCGATAAACTAAGCAACGAACAGTGATAAATATTTAAATTAAGCAAACCCATGCTGTGCTAATTACAGCTAATTTAAGGTAAACGGAGAATAGTATGGCCGGGCGTGAATTAAGCCACTTACAACAACTGGAAGCCGAGAGTATCCAGATCATTCGTGAAGTTGCAGCCGAATTCGATAATCCTGTGATGATGTATTCTATCGGGAAAGATTCTTCCGTTATGCTGCACTTAGCGCGTAAAGCCTTTTACCCGGGCAAGATCCCATTTCCGTTATTGCATGTTGATACGGGTTGGAAATTTAAGCAGATGATTACCTTTCGTGATGCACAAGCCAAGAAATTTGGTTTTGAGCTGCTGACACATACTAACCCTGAAGGCGTGGCGCAGGGGATTAACCCTTTCGACCATGGTAGCGCTAAACATACCGATATCATGAAGACCCAAGGTCTAAAGCAAGCACTTAACCAATACGGTTTTGATGCCGCTTTTGGTGGCGCCCGTCGTGATGAAGAAAAATCTCGAGCTAAAGAGCGGGTATATTCCTTCCGCGACCGTCACCACAGGTGGGATCCTAAAAACCAACGCCCAGAATTATGGCGTACCTATAACGGCGCGGTGAATAAAGGCGAAAGTATTCGAGTGTTTCCGTTATCTAACTGGACAGAGTTGGATATTTGGCAATATATCTATCAAGAAAACATTGAGTTAGTGTCATTATACTTTGCTGCTAAACGTCCTGTTGTTGAGCGCGATGGCCAGCTAATTTTGGTTGATGATGAACGGATGACGTTAGCCGAAGGCGAGCAGATTAAAGAAGAAGTGGTACGTTTTAGAACCTTAGGTTGCTATCCACTCACAGCCGCTATGCATTCTGAGGCTGATAGCTTAGAGAAGATTATTGAAGAAATGCTGTTAACCCGTTCGAGTGAGCGCCAAGGCCGACTAATCGATTCAGATCAAAGTGCCTCGATGGAGCAGAAGAAGCGTCAAGGCTACTTCTAATCTCGGCAAGGTTAAGCCTATTTCGCGAAGGTGGCGCAAGTAAAGCACGACCTTCAGCCAAGCAGATCAAGAGTGAGAATAAGATGGACAAAGCAGTCAATAAAACCAATCGCATGGCGGCGGAAATTACCCTCCATGGTGTAAAAGAATATTTGGCCCTACAGCAGTATAAAGGTTTACTGCGCTTTTTAACCTGCGGCAGTGTTGATGATGGCAAAAGCACCTTAATCGGTCGTCTATTACACGACAGCGCACAAATCTATGAAGATCAATTGGCGAGCTTAAAGAGCGACAGCGCTAAGATGGGCACTACAGGTGAAGCCATTGACTTAGCCTTGCTGGTGGATGGTTTGCAAGCTGAGCGCGAGCAAGGTATCACTATTGATGTGGCTTACCGTTATTTTTCAAGTGATAAGCGCAAATTCATTATCGCCGATACCCCAGGGCATGAGCAGTACACCCGCAATATGGCCACGGGCGCATCGACCTGTGATTTAGCGGTGATTTTAGTCGATGCCCGCTACGGCGTGCAGACTCAGACTAAGCGCCATGCATTTATCGCTTCATTATTGGGTATTCGTCACTTTGTCGTTGCCGTAAATAAAATGGACCTGCTTGAGTTTGACCAGCAAGTATTCAACCGTATTCGTGCTGATTTTACCGATTTCGTTAAAGACTTTGGCTGTCCTGATATCCATTTTGTGCCGTTATCGGCGCTGAATGGTGACAACGTAGTTGAGCGCAGTAATCAAAGCCCTTGGTATCAAGGTGGCACTTTGCTCGAACTGCTAGAAACTATTGATACACAACGTGAACTCAGCTCCTTACCCGTACGTTTCCCAGTACAGTATGTGTCGCGCCCTAACTTAGATTTCCGCGGTTTTGCAGGCACTTTAGCGTCAGGTATTATTAAGGTTGGCGACGATTTAGTGGCTTTGCCATCGGGCAAACGCAGTAAGGTTGAGCGTATTGTCACCTTCGATGGTGACATACAAGAAGCGGTTGCAGGCCAAGCAGTGATGATAACACTAGAAGATGAAATTGATATTTCCCGTGGCGATTTATTGGCTAAACCTGATTCAGCACCAGCCGTCGCTAATGTGATCAGCGCTGACATAGTGTGGATGGATGAAAAGCCATTACAACTGGGTCAGTTATACGACATCAAAGTGGCGGGTAAAAAAACACAAGCCTCTGTGACTGGCATCGATTATGTGGTTGATGTTAATACCTTAGCGCGCAGCGCGACGGATACACTTGGGTTAAATGCCATTGCCCGCGTGACCTTAGAACTGACCGAAGACATAGTATTTGATGCGTATTCTTTGGTGCGAGATACGGGCGGAATGATCTTAATTGACCGTTTAAGTAATGCGACCGTCGCCGCAGTGATGGTAGTTTCGGGTCAACATATTAATAAACAAACCACATCACAATTTAGTGCCTTTGAAGTAGAGTTTAATGCCTTAGTGCGTAAACACTACCCCCATTGGCAAGCGATAGATATCTCTAAGCTTGGAGCTTAATTTGTGAGTGACCTGTGGCTGTTAGCTATTATTTTGTTAGGGCTTGTGGCTGGCTTAATTAGCGGTCGCATTAACCCTGCAGTATTGTTTTTATTTGCATTTTTACTGTGTTATTTGTTTGACATGGTTGCACTTGATACCGCATTAACCAGCTTTACCAATATTGGCTTGGTCACCTTAGTTCTATTGGTGTTGGCCGCGACAGCGTTAGAAAAAACCTCCCTACTGGGCAAATTGAGTCAGGTTATCGGTAATAGTTCTTTACCTATAACCATGGCAAAGCTTGGGCTATCGACTGCCTTGTTATCATCTTTTACTAATAACACTGCCGTGGTGGCATCGCTCATAGGTGTTGTGCGCCGCAATCAAGTGCACGCTCCGGCTAAGTTGCTGTTACCCCTTAATTACGCAGCAATTTTAGGTGGCACGCTTACGCTAATTGGTACATCAACTAACTTAATTGTTAACTCCTTCGTGGAAAACGCTGGCTTACCCGCCTTAGGTTTTTTTGAGTTCACGCCCGTCGCTGTTGTGATTGTCGTCGCGGGTATTTTACTGTTGGTCCTATTGGTAAATATTCTGCCAGATAGACGCGAAGAGTCAGATGAAGAAGCACTACCTTATTTACTCGAAGCCCATGTGGCGAAAGGTTCGCTCTTAGTGGGCCGCAGTGTGGTTGACAATAAACTCAGGGCGCTAAAGCAGTTATATCTAGTCGAGTTAGAACGCAGTGGCATTTGTATTTGCCCCGTGCCGCCCCAGCTAGTGCTACAAGCGGACGATGTGCTGCGTTTTAGCGGTGCGGTAGAATCGGTGGAGTTATTACATCAATTCGATGGTTTAGATTGGTTTGGTAAACATCAAGCAAAGGGGCAAAATTTAGTTGAAGCAGTGCTTGCGCCGTCATCCAGTTTAGTCGGTAACTCGTTAAAAGTATCGCGTTTTCGTGAGCAGTTTGATGCCGCCGTGATGGCGATTCGGCGCGGAAATCATCCGCTAAAGGGCGGACTTGGTGACATTATTTTGCAACCTGGCGATGTATTGTTATTGACGCCAGGGGATAGTTTTAGCGCCAATCCAAAATTGAGCTCAGAATTTGCCGCAGTGAGTGGGCTAGATTTAAATGTACGCTTAGACAATCACCGTGGCCGTTGGGTATTACTCGGTTTTGCGGCTGTGATTGTACTCAGTGTTACTGGTGTGTTGCCGTTAGCTAAGGGTTTAGTGTTGTTGTTGCTCGGTTATTTTGCCATTGGCGCTGTTACTTTGGCTGAGCTTAAACGCCGTTTCCCATTAGAATTGGTGGTCATTGTGGGGAGCGCCTTAGGGCTCGCCAATTTGATGATGAGCACAGGCCTTGCCGATAGCTTAGCGCAAGGATTGCTTTCGGTTATCAATGGTTATGGCGTATTTGGCGCTTTTGTCGGTGTGTATTTGATGACCTTGTTGCTGACGGAACTGGTCACCAATAATGCCGCTGCGGCGCTATCTTTCCCGATTGCTTACGCGATAGCGCTTAATTACGGTGTCGATGCAAGACCCTTTATTATGGCGGTGGTGTTTGGTGCCAGCGCGAGCTTTATTTCCCCCTACGGTTATCAGACCAATTTGATGGTATTTAATGCGGGTAATTACCGCTTCAGTGACTTTGTTCGTTTAGGGTTGCCGTTATCTGTGTTGTATTCCGTGATCGTGATATTTATGGTGCCAATCATCTTTCCTTTTAATGATTAGCTTGAGTTTATTGCCCTATGTGAGTTATTTTTTTGTATAGGGATTGAGGAGTTTTTATGACAAATATCGTGTGGCATCAACATCCTATCGATCAAGCTGCTAGAGCTAAACAAAAAGGTCAGAACCCTGTTTTATTGTGGTTTACTGGGCTCTCAGGTGCGGGTAAATCAACATTGGCAGGCGCGTTAGAGCGGGCGTTATTTGAGGCGGGATTCCATACTTATTTGCTCGATGGCGATAATGTGCGCCATGGTCTGTGTAACGATTTAGGTTTTACCGTTAAAGATCGTGACGAAAATCTGCGCCGAGTGGGTGAAGTGGCTAAATTGATGGTGGATGCTGGGCTGGTGATTTTATCGGCCTTTATTTCCCCGACCCGTGAAGAGCGCGATAGTATTCGTGCTAGCTTTCCCGCGGGGCGGTTTATTGAAGTGCATGTGTCCACGCCTTTAAGCGTGTGCGAGCAGCGCGATCCTAAGGGGTTGTACGTGAAAGCGCGCAGTGGCGAAATAGCTAATTTTACTGGCGTTTCATCGCCATACGAAGCGCCATTGGCCGCCGAATTAACGATTGATACCAGTAAAGGCGATTTAGCGACTCAAGTACGCGCGTTAATTGACTATTTAACTGCAATCAATGTGATTAATACCGATAAGATAAGTGCGTTAGCCTAATGTTTAACGCTGAGTAATTTAACAGGAGCTTTTGAGCTCCTTTATTATTTCTTTTATTCAGCAATTCTATTAGCCATTATTCTATTTTAAAGTCCTTAGCGAATAGCAATTGCAATGCTTTGAGATATTCTTGATCGGGTTTCGGGAGTACTAACTGGGCCAGTTCATCACCAATGGGCGTGAGTCGATAATAACTAAAGAGCAGATTGCCGCTCTTTGGAGTCAGTTTCATCTGCGTACCTTGCACGGAAAATTGGATTGGGGTTTTATGATTGAGTAAACCGGTCTCAAATTCGCTGCTATGGATAATACCCGCATCCACTAAAGTCAGAATGCTGGAATAGGGCAGGCCAAACTGTGATAAACCTAAGTTAACTGAGGTCGTTTTACGGAAATACTGGCCCATCCCGCCTGATAAACGATAACCGCTAATTAGCTTTAATCGCTGTTCGTTATTTACTTTTGCTGCCATACCGAGGGCTTTTTCGAGAATTTGCGCCTCACGATGGGTAAGTTGTTTGAGTAAAGCTAAGGTGCGTAAGCTGAAATTACCTGGGTTAACAATCTCGCTCGATAAGATTCGCGCCCACAAATCTTGCATCTTACGATTATGGATTTGCTCTGCCATCATAAAAAATTGATGGCTCCAATCGGGATCAAGCTCGACGCCGGTGACATCCGACGGTGTATAGCTGATGGCTAACGAAAATATCGTCTCCACATTGGTTTGATATTGGCTTGATAACTTATCAGCGCGGTGCTTAGCGCGCTCAGCGACCGAGGCATTTGCAGGGCGATATTCTCTCTCTGTTGCTAGTCCTAACTGCCTACCGAGTAATAGTACTTTTTTTCGGGCAGAAACATCGGATGTCGGCTCAGCTTCCTCTGCCAACATTAAAATATCTGAATCCTTCATCATGTAATAAATCCCTGCGTGTCAGTGATATGTTTCGTGTACTGCATTCTATTCTATGGTTTTAGTGGGTGTTTTATTGGCTGTCCATAGGATTTCATTACAAGGTTCTGAATAGCGCTGCACATTAAGCGCCTAAATTAACCAACATGCGGTAAAGCCGGCACCAATATAAAAATTCAGGCCGAAATACCCTGCCATAATGGCCCTCATAATACGGTAATAATGACTGTTGTAATGTGATTAATCGTAAAACTCGCCGACATTCAACAGTAAGCATCATGCATATGATGCCAATATCGAGGCCAGCTTACATCGGTGAGGATGAGAATTGTGCGCAAACAATAAATCTATAGCTTAGTGATGCCCTAGTGCTTTATGCCTACGCCTCAGCAGATAAACCATGAGTGAACGTTAAAAAGGGGGCAAGGTTTATCCCGTCACGGATTTATTCTTACAGAATATGGGAGACAAGCCTACCTATGTTCGCCCAGACTTTTTAACCTCTTTCAAAAAGGGTCAACCTCAGGATTTGTCCTTTTTTGTGAGCTGGCTAAAACAACCGTATATACATGGCGTCTTTGGCGTTAAGCCCGTGATCTATTTCATGTAAATGGCAGAGTAAATCACCTACTATGAAACATCTTAAGTGTTATTTTCTTTTGTATACTCAGCTAAACGCTACTGGAACCTGATTGACTCACAATACGATCGCGGGTATTTGCGTCACTATCAAGTCGCCATTTTATATATTGCTAATGGTTATTTTACTTAGACTGAATCGAGGCTAAATTGAAAAAAATTCTCATTATTTATTCTAGTGTTCACGGCCAGACTCAAAAAATTGCCACTAAATTAGCGCAGCAGCTAATCGGTTTGGGTAACTCAGTGGTGACTGCTGATATCAAGGATGCTCCAGCCCTTAATGAGTTTGACAAAGTCATTGTCGGCGCCAGTATTCGCCACGGTAAACATAACCCTCGTTTGTATGAGTTTATTGAAAAGCATCAAACGGTATTGGCGAGTAAAGTAAGTGGATTTTTCTCAGTGAGTTTAGTCGCGCGTAAACCCACTAAAAATACTCCAGAAACAAACCCTTATATGCAAGCCTTTTTGAGTAAAACTACATGGCGACCACAATTATTGCGGGTTTTTGGCGGTAACTTGAATTATCCCGGTTATAACACTTTAGATAGAAATGTTATTCGTTTCATCATGTGGTTAACTAAAGGGCCTACGGATCCTGTGACTAATGTTGAATACACTGACTGGCATAAAGTCGATGAATTTGGTGAGCAAATTCATCGCGCTTAAATGTGAGAGTTGAAATAATAATGCTGTTTACCACCATGGGATTATCTATTGAACGGAGCAGCATTGAACGGAACAGTATTAAAGGGTTGAGTATGTTCTTTATCAGGGAGGAGTTATAAATATGCTAACTATGCTCAGGTCTCGGTGCCGTATGCTGATGAGATATCTGCATGTCGGGATTGTGATGTTAAGTAGCTTACTTGTGTGCACTAGCCCATGGATTATGATGTTGCGGCGGATACCCGATAACGCTAGCCTCTGGGATTATTTACACGTGTATTTAGGTTTAGCCTGCACAGGTCTTGGCATCCTTTTTTTAATCAACAATTGTTTGCAAGGAAAGTGGCGCCAATATTTTGGGTGGTTAGTCGGTGATGGCATGCAGTTAAAACAAGACATTGTCGGGCTTGTAAAAGGTAAATTTCCTATCGCGGGTGGCAAAGGGTTATTTAGCGCGATTGAAGGCATAGGCATGTTGTTACTGGTGGCGACTGGCCTTAGCGGTTTAATCTGGTTTCTATTTCAGGGCACGGCTACTGCGATAGAGTGGCGCGGTTATCATCAGCTATTTGCTCAGGCATTTATTGGTTTCTTAGTGGTGCATTTACTCTTAGCTATCAGTCATATCATCGATTTTATCCGGCAATAGATTTCTTCACTCCTTTTTAAACTTAAAAAAATGGCCTCAATATTGAGGCCATTTTTTGATATTGGTTAACGTCAAATTAGCTAAGACGTCGCTGGCGAGTGACGGCTATTGCTGCGGTAAAGACTAAAAATAACCCACCTAAACTGCCGCCAGATGAGGTTTTAGCCGGAGCGACATCTTTCTCAATAGCAAGGTAGTTAATTAACCCAATTAACTCATCTAAGGTTTTAATGCTGTTTAAGTTAACCGCATATTTATCGTTCACGATGAAGGCTGGTACGCTCTCAATCTTAAATTCGTTTTGTTGAGTACGCCACAGCGCGAGCTTTTCATTGGTGCTTTTACTGTCTGCGACGTTATCGTACTGGGCTGCATCGATACCTAATGGGGCGAAGATCTCTTTAATATCATCACGGTTATTGATTTGCTGCTCATGTTCATGGCCCGGAGCGCTGTGATCGTGGCCATTTTGGCCTTCGACACCTTGAATGGCGCTGAACATGGCATGAGTTAGGGCATCTTTATTATCCACGCTTTGGATCACAGCCAGCGAGCGCATGACTTCAGTGCCAATGTCACTATTCATGAAATCGACATGCTTACTATCAAAGCCTATTTTGGGATTGAGATTGGCTTTAATATCGGGCAGATAATTGGTTTCCATATTGAAACAGTTATGGCAATAAAATGAATAAAACTCAGTGAGTTTAGGTTCGCTGCTTGGCGCTTTGGTGGAGATTTGAGTGTAATGCGTACCTTCAATAAAATTGGCGGCCAAGCTGCTCAATGGAGTGATCACTAAGGTGACAGCCAAGGCTAATTGTTTAATCATAATGTCCTCAAATTCGATGGTGTTAAATGCGGAGTATCAGTCATTTTTCTTTATCAGTGCTTATATGGTTAGCATAAGAGTAAAAGTGAACTGCAGTGTAAGTGTTGGCCTAGCAAAAATCCCAGCATTGGCGCATGGGTTTAGGGTAAATGGAAAGGCTTAATTATGGCTGAATTAGCCTGCTACGACTGTGCTAAATCTGTGATCCCAATGGAAGTTTTGCTGTAGATTTGCAGGAGTGTAAGCGGGATCACATCACCGCGTTGCAGAGCTCCTGCCCTAGCCGAGATAAAGCGCGAGTAGAAGCGCCATAGGATTGGATGTTTGTGCAATATCTCATGTGAGCATCAAACGCCGTTTAAATGGATCCATTTAAACGGCACCACATAGGGCATAGTGCTGTATTGAGTACCAATGTTTATGCCGCATCTTTTAATGACTGCCAAGCCTCACAGACCTCGCGGAATCGCGCCGCATCACCATCGGGTCGATCGGGATGCCATTTGAGTGCTAATCGCCGCCACTGTTTGCGGATATCGCGCGCGGTGGCACTTTCGTCTAACTCGAATACTCTTAAGGCATTACCCTTATTCATCAAATTGATATTTAGGCCAATATAGCTTTTATAATTACTCCAAAAGGCTTCGAGCAGCTCCCGCACCACGTTTTCACTGGTGTCGTAGTTATTCCAATCAAGGTAATACTCACGCAGAGAACTATCCTGCATTATCAAGGTATTAACGTTGGATGGCACTAAGCGAAAAATTTGAATTTCCATGGCTTTCACTTGTAACCATTGCTTGGGCAGTAATATTTCCTGTAGCTCAAACAGGGCGTTCATCAGTAAAAAATTACGCTTGAAGAGATCATTGCCGGGGTTTTCATCAAGTTGATGTAACAGGCCTTGGTCTTGTAACTCTGCCGCTAAGTGATGAATTTTCCAGCTTTGGTTTGAAGCTTGTAAAACTGTCAGCAACGACCAAATCAATGGATTATCGCCCTTAGTGTTTGTAACTCGAATCGATTGAGGTTCTGCAGTGAGAGAGGGTTTGGCAAATAACATACTGACTGTCCCATCCTAAATAGTGAGTGTAAACATGGCGCCGATAACGTGTATTAGGCTGCTCAAAAGTGTTAAAAACGCAGAACATTAATGATTTACGAAACTGATTATTAAATTATTTTTCAAATTGTTTCTTAAATCATGCCATAGAGCCAAAGTGTAGGCAAAGGTGAATTTTACAGTAATAGCACAGCAGGCTGCCTCTACCGTGAGTAATGTTATTGTCAATGCTCACTTAATACATAAATTGCAAGCTGACAGCTTGAGTACGGCTATTGAGCGGTATTAAATATAAAAGACCCTTACTGATATCGTTATAAAACAAGGGTCTTATCAGCTTTTGGTTGAAAAACATCAAATAAGCTGTTTATCAGTGTTAGATTTCAGTAAAAATCTTATCTTGTGCTAGACGCGATTTAGGCAACTTAGCATTGAAATCTTCTTCAGCACGGTAGCCAAGCGCAACGACGACAGACGCGCATAAACCTTGTTCTCTTAAGCCTAATACTTGATTTAATTGAGTCGCATCGAAGCCTTCAATTGGGCAAGCATCGATATCTAATACGCTGGCGCCGAGCATTAGGGTGCCAAGAGCTAAGTAGACTTGTTTTTCCATCCAATGCTGCGCATCTTTCAGCTCATAATTATGCATATTCACGAAAAAAGAGCGGCCTTTGTGCTGCGCTTGCTTAGCTTCTTCGTTGGCAAAACGGCCATCTTTAGCTTCTTGTTCTAATACTAGCTGTAAGTGTGCATTGTCTAACTGGGTACGAGTACAAAGCACGACCACATGGGAAGCATTAAGGATTTTTGGAGTATTAAAGGCGAAGTGTTCTGTTGCTTGGGCAATTAACGCTTTACCTTCGGCGGTGCTCGCTAACACAAAATGCCAAGGCTGTGAGTTAGTTGATGAGGGGCTGAACTGCAATAACGTTTTGATTTCTTGTATTTTATCAGCAGGGATCGTCTTAGTTGGATCAAACGCTTTCGTGGTGTAACGTTTTTTAGCAAGGAAACTTAAGTCACTCATGTAACGGCTCCAAATCATCAAGGAATACAAATTCAATGCCAGCATTCTAAGCGGGTTTACATAAAATACAATGTGATCACGGCAGATGTTAGAGGCAAAAACGTTAAATGGGCTGGTGGGTCAAGGTTCAAACGCAAAAAGCATTATGGATATTCTGGATATGAGTTTGGTACATTTACCGTTGAAGTAAGAGCGAACTGACTATTAATTTAAATCCTTCACTCACTGCACGCTCTGATAAAAGTAACGGCAGTGAGCATGATTGTTTCACATCAATCTAACCAGCACGCAGTACTTTGCTTAAAAACGCTTGAGTACGGGCTTCTTTAGGGTGGCTAAATAGCGCATCGGGTGGGCTCGATTCGACCACATAACCGCCATCCATAAAAATCACTCGATCGGATACATCTCGTGCAAAGCCCATTTCGTGGGTCACAATCACCATGGTCATGCCCTTTAGTGCTAAGTCTTTCATCACGTCGAGTACATCGCCGACCATCTCAGGATCGAGTGCCGATGTTGGCTCATCAAACAACATCAAGTCTGGCTCCATGGCTAATGCGCGGGCAATGGCGACCCTTTGCTTTTGGCCGCCCGATAAACTGGCGGGGTAGGCATTGGCTTTGTCACTTAAACCAACCTGTGCCAGTAGGTCGAGGGCCTTTACCTCAGCTTGTGCTGGCGTCATCAGCTTTAGGCTAATGGGCGCTAAGGTAATATTTTGAATCACGGTTTTATGGGGGAACAGGTTAAAGTTTTGAAATACCATGCCCACTTTTTGCCGCAGTTTATCGACACAGGCATTTTTTGCTGTGATGAGCTGACCTTCAATCTCGATATCACCTTGGCTAGGTTGCTCCAACAGATTGATACAACGTAAAAAAGTACTTTTACCACTGCCACTAGGGCCGATCACGCTCACCACTTCGCCCTGACGAATATGCTCACTAATGCCCTTGAGCACGTGGTTATCGCCGAAGTTTTTATGCAGGTTGGTTATTTTAATCACTTTGTTTCAACCTCTTTTCAAATTTCGATAGCACGAAGGTGAAGCTGTACGTCAGGAACAGGTAAATAAGGGCGCAGGTAAATAACGGCACACTGTCTTCAAAGGTGCGGCTACGGATGATTTCACCCGCGCGCATTAAATCAACGCCACCAATAAAGCCAATAACGGCGGTTTCCTTGAGGAGTACGATAAATTCATTACCTAGTGCCGGCAGAATATTTTTAACCGCCTGAGGCAAAATAATCGATTTCATGGTCATCGTTTGCGATAAACCCAGTGAACGTGCCGCTTCGGTTTGACCTTTGTCGACAGCTTGAATACCCGCGCGGATAATCTCAGAAATATAAGCGCCACTATTAAGGCCAAAGGCGATAATGGCAGCGGTGATTTTATCGACATCTAAGGCTGAAAGCACGATGAAGTAAAGAATCACTAACTGTACTACTACAGGGGTGCCGCGGATCACGCCGACATAAAGATTGGCGGGAAAGCGGATATACCACTTAGACGACATCTTCATAAAGGTTGTGCCAATGCCTAACACTGCACCTAATAACATGGCGAAGAAAGTGACGATTAATGTCACCTTTAAGCCATTTAATATCAGCAGTATACCTATCATGCCATCTTCGCCGATTGGGCTAAATAGCGAATTATTAATTGCGTCTATCATGCTGAAATCACTTTATATGGGTAGAAACCAGTGTTTGGTATTGGCCGTCGGCTTTCATTTTTGCCAAGGTATTGTTGATGCTAGTTAACAGTTCTGGTTGCTTTTTTGAAACGGCAAAGCCGTAAAACTCAGCCGGAAAATCAAGTTTTATCAGCTTTAATTCAGGATTTTTTGCCAGATAATTAGCCGCAGGTTCGCTGTCAAATAATACCAAATCTACTTTGGCATTTTTAAGCTCCATAATGGCCTCAAAACCGGTATTAAAAGCAGTCACATTCTCGGTGTACTGCTTTGCCATAATGTCGGCAGTGGAACCTAATTGCACGGCAAAATGCTTACCTTTAATATCTTCAATTGTTTGAATACTATCGTTATCTTTGTTAACCAGTACCACTTGCGTTGCTTCGTAGTAGGGTTCAGAAAAGTTAACGCTTGCTTGACGTTCAGCGGTAATAGTCATGCCAGAAGCAATAAAATCAATTTTACCTGAGTTGAGTGCGACGATCAGTGAATCGAACTTCATGTTTTCGACTTTCAATGTTTTGCCGGCATCTTTAGCGATTTTTTTTGCCAATTCGATATCGAAGCCTTTGATTTCATCACCACTTTGGCCGCCAACATATTCAAACGGCGGGAATGCCGCGTTGGTGCCAACAACTAACACGTCGTCGCTTTTCCCACATCCTGCTAACAACAAGGTGGCTGTTAATGTCAGGCCGCCTAATAACATGGATTTTTTCATTTAAGACTCTCTTGTCGTTTTCATTATCAGTGTGGCGACTATAGGCAGACGCTGAATGAGTGTCAATATTTATGCTGTTAAATTGACTAATAATTCATTTTTATTTTTCGTTTATAGCAGAGGGTAGTGATGGATTGACGCCTTGTGTTTGAGTTGTTTTTTATTGGTTAAATATTTGTTTGTATACAGATGTCTAACGTTACTGTAAGTTTTGATTCTCCTTTGCGGGTGTTTATGTTAGTTATTTTTAAGCAGCTTATCGTGATGCAAATATTCACTTATGCATCAAAGCTAAAATTAACTTTTGCATCAAAGCTAAGATTAACTTATGGAGCACACAAACTCAGAATTAACTCGTTGAGGCACGCTATTCATCGCGCCATTTTTATCGATGTTATGCTAATTTTATACAGTGTTAACCACGGGTCTATTGACGCTACAGACCATAGAATATGTGTTAGGAGCTTAAAGTGAACTATCTCAATTTGGCATTAGTTTGTGCTGCCCTGTGTGCATCGGGGGCGCTAAAGGCTGAGGAGCAAACTCAGTGGCATTACAGCTTAGGTATCCACGATTTTATTGTTGAGGATTCCCATACTCCTGGGGTGAATGCGAGTTTATTAATTGAACATCGCACTCAAACCGATATTCTGTTGACGGCGGCGATTGATATCTATTTCGATATTGATACAGATAAGCTCGATCCTGATCATATCCCCGTATGGTTTAAGTCTGACTATGCCGCCAGTGGCGAGCTCTACCGTGTAAACCCTGAGTTCTCATTGGGTTGGCAGCTTGATTTACAAGGAAAACGTAACACTGTCAGTTCAGTCGAAAAGCAAGTTAAGTTGTTTCCTGAACTAACGGCCAACTTTGGTGGACAGCAATTACAAGCGCAATTGAAAGCGGGAGCGGGTTATTACTATCTTGAAATCGATGATGATGTGCCTAAAACGCGAGGTTACGATCGTAGCGATTTTGGTAATAGTGAGTTTGCATATACCTTGATGGGGCAGTTAGGTATAGATGCGACCGCTGAGCTACATATGCAAGTTGCTGCTCAAACTTGGCAAGATGATGATCAATGGCTAGAGCGTCAATATCGATTCGAGATGAGTTATCAAACTGATTTTTGGTATCCCAGTAGCCAGTTAGTGCTCAGTGCTGAACATACCCAATATAATTTAGACCACTACGCTAAAGTGGATGTTAATTCGGCTGATTACTTACCTATTTTACCTTGGGATAGTGACACTCTAGTGCGCCTAAGCCTTGTGATCCCTTGGTAGAAAACAGCATTATTGCTGAGTTAAATGTTTTTTGACTAAGTTAATCATGGCTTGTGCGGCGAAGGATAATACCTGATCTTTACGCCAAAATAGTGATAATTCCCAGCGTAGCTCATCACTCGCCAGCGGTATATTCACCACACCAGACACGCTGTAACGCCGCGCAATTGAGCGCGGTAATACCATCACGCCAGTCCCCGCTGCGACTAAGGCTATACCAAAGTCAGCTTGGCTAACACGAGTAATATTTTTAGGGGTAAATCCGGCGTGTTGGCAGGCTCTGAGCACTAATTGGTAAAGAGTATACTCAGTTTCGAACATCACTTGTGGCTCGTTACTAAGGTCGCTAAATAGCAGCACGCCTCTAGTCGATAAAGAATTTTCTTTAGGTAGTACGACGACCATAGGATCGTTAAATACACGGATACCCTCATAACCATCATCAACTTCGATAATGCCTGTCGCAAGTTCAATTTCACCTTTTTGGATCGCTGCGGTTTGTTCTACCCCCCCACGAACGAGCAAGTGCATATCAATTTGCGGATATTGCTGACGATATTTAGCAATAATGGGCGCAAAAATTTCCGCACTGCCTAATGGAGCTAACCCGAGTTTGAGCTCGCCAGCCGTTAAACTACGCTGCGCGGTGAGTTCAGCAAGCATACGTTGCCGCCCTGCGAGTAAATCCTTGCCATGGCGATAGACGACTTCACCGGCTGGAGTGAGCTTGACATGGGTGCCGCGCTTACCTCGCTCGAGTAAGATAAGATCGAGCTCCAGTTCTAATTGGCGCACGGCTTTTGATAGTGCCGGTTGCGTGAGATGAACTATTTCGCTGGCCTTACCAAAGCCTCCGGCATCAACGATTTCGATAAAATAGCGAATGACTTTGAGATCCATCTGGATTCACCTTTAATGTATTCCTAAAATTCATGTATTACATTCTTAATATTCATTTTTTTTATCAAATAAGCAAGCCTAAAATAGCCCCATAGAAAACTTTGTTCTAACCGAGAAAATCATGTCATTCCTACAAGCCGCAATACGTCAGTGTCGACATTGGGCTTTGTTATTAACCCAAATCGGCCTCTTTTGTTTACTGTCCTTTGCTTGCCACTGGTTTGCGACTTGGGCACATTCGCCTATCCCTGGAAGTGTGATTGGTCTAGCAATTCTGTTGTTTTTATTGGGTTTTAAGTTAATACCCGAAAATGCTGTGCAACTGGGTGCCGCTTGGTTGATTGGTGAATTATTGTTGTTTTTTATCCCTCCAGTGATATCTGTGATTAAATACGAGGCGTTATTTGAGCAATATGGCACCAATATTTTGTTTACTTTAGTGATGGGCAGTGTGTGTGTGATGTTTGGCACTGGTTTTGTTGTCGATAGAGTGTTTCGTTTTGAACGCCAACTCAATATCAAAAAGCAGGCCCGTCGCCACGCTAAGGCAGCTTAGTTATGGCTAATTCAAATGTGGTCGATTTTGTCATGTCACAAACGGGGTTAGCTTTATTTAGTCTATTGCTTACCGTATTTTGTTATTTCGGCGCTAAGCGTTTATACAAGTACCATAGAGTTTGGTGGTTAGCGCCGATAGTATTAGCGCCGATAGTGATTACCTTGTTGGTATTTAATCTTGAAATACCATTACCTACTTATTTCGAATATACCCATTGGTTAATGGCCATGCTAGCGCCAGCGACGATCGCCTTTGCTTTACCTATCTACCGTGAGCGTAAGCTTATCCGCCAATATCCACTGACGATTGGTTTAGGGGTACTCGCCGGATTATTTTTAGGGATGATTTCTTCTTGGGTGCTGGTGAAATTTGTTCCTTTGCCGGTGGAATTGTCTAAGAGTTTGCTGGTGCGCTCGGTTTCAACTCCCTTTGCGATGGAGGCTACCAGTGCCTTTGGCGGTGTACCTGAACTGACAGCCATGATGGTGTTAATCACTGGCGTGATTGGCATGCTGGTGTGTGAGCCTTTATTCAAATTCATGCGTATTCGTACCTCGTTAGGTAAAGGTGTTGCCCTAGGCGCATCGGCTCACGGTGCAGGCGCTGCGAAAGCCAACGAAATTGGCCAGCAAGAGGGGGTTATCGCCAGTTTAACGATGATTTTTATCGGTATTGCTATGGTGCTAGGCGCCCCTGTTTTTGCGTTGATCTTTATCTAGGCTTTGAATTCTATCGTGTGAGTTTTACGGCTTGAATTTACACTCCTCAATTTTGGCAAATTTGCCTCTTCGGGCGCTAACACCTTTTTGGTTATGCGCCTTTTTTTTGCTTGAGATTAATCCCCTCAGAGAGGGCGTGCTGTATTAAGTTGAAATACATCATATTAGTGGGGGCTTTAGGATATCCCAAACGCATTTTTAACTGACTTTACTGTGTGTTTTTTGTTAAAAGTATAAAAAGTCGTGTATTATTTTCATAGCCAATGATTCTACTGAGGAATCTATATATTTAAGCTGTAATGACTGCCGTAAGTCAAAAGTCTGTATCTAGCCGCTTGAATATTGAAACTCAGTGACAGGTTAAGCTGGCTTTACATAAGCAAAATAGACAAGAAAGTGCTGATCTTGCAGATAAAAATCTCATTACATTCTATTTCTTTCACTGAAGAACTCCTATACTTAGCAAAACCTTGTGCCATAGCACAATCGATCCCTTTTTTATTCAGTGAAATCTAAATGAAGATCCGTTTTCTACTCAGTAGTTTTATCCTTGTATGCAGCAGTTTTACTGTTGCCACGACAGCGCATTCCGCCAATTCGGCTCCTGTCCCAGTTAACTATGCTAGCTATGCCAGCAAAAGTACTGCTGTTAAAAAAGCGATAGTAAAACAGCAAGAAGTGGCATCGAGTAGCGCTATGGTGGTCGACCTTAAAACCAACGAAGTTTTATATTCGAGTAACCCAAATGCTGTGTTGCCCATAGCCTCAGTCACTAAGCTGATGACGGCGATGGTGACCTTAGATGCCAAACTCGCAATGGATCAAAAGTTAACGGTCAATATTAAAGACACTCAGGAAATGCGTGGCGTTTATTCTCGGGTGCGTATTGGCAGTGAAATTAGCCGTAAAGACATGCTACTGCTGACGTTAATGTCATCTGAAAACCGTGCCGCGGCGAGTCTTGCACATCATTACCCTGGTGGCCATAAAGCTTTTATTCGGGCGATGAATGCCAAGGCTAAAGCGCTTGGCATGAAAAATACCCGTTATGTTGAACCTACAGGGTTATCCTATAAAAACGTCTCCAGCGCCCGCGATCTTGTTGTGCTACTTAAAGCCAGTGAAGGTTATCCTATGCTAGGCCAATTGAGCTCGACTGAAAAAAAGACCGTTACCTTTGCTAAGCCAAGATACAGTTTGGATTTTCGCAATACTAACCGTTTGGTTTATAAAGATAACTGGAATATCCATCTGACTAAAACCGGTTTTACTAACGAAGCGGGGCATTGCTTAGTGATGCGTACCGAAATGGCAAAACGGCAAGTAGCCTTTGTGGTGCTTGATGCCTACGGTAAATATACTCATATCGCCGATGCTAATCGTCTGCGTAATTGGTTAGAGACTGGTAAAGTGACCCCGATTCCTGCTGAAGCGAGACAATACAAAAGGGTGCGTAGCCAGCAACAATTAGCTAAGCTTTGAACGAGGTTTAGTACTCAGCAGTTCACGTAATAGTTTTACACCATAGTGCTTTAGTTAGTTTAGCAAGCGCTTAGGTTAGCCCTCAGTAGACGACCGCAAAGGTCGTCTCGTTTGCAGCATTAGTTCATTTTGCATATTCTGCGGTTGATCGTTTATGCCTTATATTTTGCCCCTTCAATATCTTGCTCTACAGCCAAATAGGCTTCATTCAAATCGGAATGGTGACTTTGCATGTCATGATGCTTTTTTATTACTCGAACGCCCTCATTGATATAGAACATAGAGTTGTTAATTCAATTGCTTTTAGTGTGATTTAAATACTTATTTACAAAACGGTAAACGCTAACGTTGCCATGGGCACGATTCTTCCTTTACTCTCTAGTAGACCCTCAAAACGTTATTACTCTCAAGCTTAGGGAAGGCATACTACCTGCGGTTAGCTTGTCCAATGGAGACACCTCATGACACAGCAAGATAAGCAAACCCAAGGGATAATAACCCCGCAAATTGCGCATGACGCACAAGCTATTCCACAAGAAGCCTTTGACTGGTATGACGAATATGCACACGGCATTATTGATCGCCGTGAGTTTATGGGGCGCCTTGCTGGGCTCGTCGCGTTAGGATTTACTATGACGACACTGACCGGCGCCTTTTTACCCAATTATGCCCTCGCCGAGCAAGTATCTTTTAATGATCCCGCTATTCAAGCAAGCTATGTAAAATTTCCTTCGCCAAATGGCTTTGGTGAAGGGCGTGGCTATTTAGTGATCCCCGATGAATTACTCATTGCTGCAAGCACCGCTGGTGAAGCGAGAACTATAGATCCCAGTAAAAAAAGCCGCTGTGGTGTTAGTCATACATGAAAACAGAGGCTTAAATCCTTATATCGAAGATGTTGCCCGCCGTTTAGCGGCGCAAGGTTATATCGCCTTGGCTCCCGACGCACTGTATTCACTGGGTGGCTATCCCGGTAATGATGATGCGGGCCGCACCATGCAAAGTAGTTTAGATAAAGCCAAAATAGAACAAGACTTTATTGCCGCCGCACAGTTTTTAAAAGCTCATCCGCAGAGCAATGGCAAGCTGGGTGCGGTCGGCTTTTGTTTTGGCGGTTATATCGTCAATATGTTAGCCGCTACCATCCCTGATGAGCTTAATGCGGGCGTACCATTTTATGGAACTCCAGCAGCGATGCCGTTGCGTAACCGCGTCAAGGGCCCATTAATGCTGCAGTTTGCTGAGCTTGACGAACGCGTTAATGACACTTGGGCAGAATACGAAACTCAGTTAAAAGCCAATAAAGCCGATTATATTGCGTATCTTTACCCGAATGTACACCACGGATTCCACAACGATTCCACTGGCCGATATGATAAAGCCACTGCGGAACTTGCTTGGTCGCGGAGTTTAGCTTTTTTCGAAACAAAACTTCGTGGTGAGTAATATGCCAACTCATTTATTGAATTAACTATGGCTTAAAGGATGATGGGTTACGCTAGGGCGTGTTGACGTTTCAGGGTTATTTTTGCAGCGAGTTGGCGGGCTTTTATGCAAGGCAAAGCCCGTGCAGTGTAGTTATTCTACATAAACGGGCGATAACGCAGCAGAAACGCCAGCCAAACGCTGCCCGAAGGGTTCGTCTGGCAAGCTCTTGCTCTTTGTCACTCGTCATTTGAGTAGAATAACTACATGTCACTCCTCGTTTCGTGATCACGAGCTTGCCAGAGCGAACAAAATTTCATCTCGAAACGTCAACACGCCCTAGTACGCAATTGTACAAAGACGATAACTCATCATTTTGACTGAGGATTGCTATAGCCATTTCGCTGCATAACAAAGGTACGAACCGTTATGTTTTTTGTGGATAGAGAATAGTGTTTAATAGAAATAACGCTATTAAACAAATTGATAAGAATAATTTAGGGAATTTAATCCCCATCAAAAATGAGTTAAATGCCGTTAAAGCGAATACGTTTATATTACTCTGCACTCGGTATAAGCGCTGTACCTCTGCAGATGATTTTTCCCTTTATCTGCAATAAATTTATGGATAAGGTAATAAAGTTAATCGGTTAATTCAGCCACTATCCCAAGTGTAGGTGAACGAGTAAGAGTGTAAGTGAACGAGTAAGCATTACAGCCATCCTTGGCTAATTCAATTTAAAAATCAGTATTTAAAACAAGCAGATAAAGAGTAGGGTTTTAAAATGAATAGGTTAAAGCCTGCTGCACTTTAAAAATCATGCCGGTAAAAAAAGCTAAAATCGCGCTTAACTTAACGCTAAACCGTGAGCTGGTTGGTAAATTGACCCACAGCATTCACTACTTTTTGTGCCCCATCTTGGATGTCTGTCATCACATTGCCTGACTCAGTAGAGAGCTCTAATCCAAGCTGAGCTTGTTTTTTGCCAGCTTCAATCATATTGACAGCACTTTCAGTGAGTTTCTTGTTTTTAGAAACCACATCAACGATTTCTTCGGTAGCCTTACTCGTGCGCGAGGCCAGCTGCCTTACTTCATCGGCAACAACTGCAAAGCCACGACCTTGCTCACCCGCGCGAGCGGCTTCAATGGCGGCATTTAATGCCAGTAAATTAGTTTGATCCGCAATGCCACTAATACTTTGTACCAAAGTGCCAATCATCTGCGATTGCTTATCTAAATCTTCAATACCTTGGGCGGCGGCGCCCATTTGAAGCGCCAATTTATTCATGACCTCAACCATTTCTTGTAGCACTTTACTGCCTTTTTGCGCCATAGAATCTGTGTGTTGAGAGGTGTCATAGGCGATATCAGCAGCCTCCGCAATAGCCTGCTCACGGTTCACTTGGTCGGTAATGTCGGTGGCAAATTTCACAACTTTATAGAGTTGTTTGTAGCCATCAAAAATCGGGTTGTAGGAGGCTTCTAACCAAACAACGCGCCCATGACTGTCGACACGTTTAAAGCGATTGGCCACAAAATGACCTTTACGCAATTGTTCCCAAAAGTGCTGATATTCTATTGAGTTATATTCTTCTGGCTCACAAAATATCTTATGGTGTTTACCGACAATTTGGTTTTTACTGTAACCCATCGCATGTAGAAAGTTATCGTTAGCGGTTATGACTGTGCCATCTAAATTAAATTCTATCACCGCGGTAGAACGCAGTAATGCTTGGGTTAAATCTTCGTGCTCTTGGGCTTCTTCAATCGTACGAGTGAGATCATTAGCATAAATAGAAAAGTGTTTTACTTTGCCATTGCTATTTTTTACCGGCTGTAAAATTGCCCGCAGCCATGCTTCTTCACCGTTGCCCTTCGTTATTTGTAGTGCGCCCGCCCAATGCTCACATTGCCTTAATGCATCAGCCATACGTTTAAAGTGGATGGTGTTTTTGGCGCGTTCAGGCACTAAATCAGTTAAATGCTTGCCCACAGGCGATGTATTTTTATACTGCATGTCATTAATGAAATGACTATTAATGGCGGATATTTCGCCATTAGCATCAAGGGTAATTGCGATCATTTCACTGTCTAGGCTTTCCCTAACCTGCTGCATTGATGATAGCTCTTCTTTTAAGAGTTCATTCTCTTCTTTTAAGCGTTTACTAAATAAAATCATATAGATATCCAGACAGAGGGAAGGTGCGTTGTAACACATAACAAAGTATAAGTTAATTTAAGAACAAGTCTTACGAGCTAACACACAAAATAGTTCATAAGTTGTATTAAATAAATGTAGTTAACTGACGAATTGCCCATTCGCACTTTGCCATTTTTACATTTAATTATGGGTATAAGGTAATTTATATCAATTACTTGAGTGTGTTGTTGATGCTGATTTATTGTGTTCTTACTAGATAAGAAGCAGATATTATAGTTGAGGCTACCTCTTTTGGGATGGGTAAAAATAAACCCCACATCAAGTTTATGTTGATGTGGGGTTTATTGTGAGTAAAGGTACTCGTTTGTGATTTGATAGCTGAGATCAAATTGTGTAAGTCAGAGATACTGCAAGTTAGCTGCCGGCCGCTCAATACTGGTAGTTAAACACCAGCAGTTAAACACTGGCCGCTAAATACCGGCAGTTAAACACAGTGGCTCAACCTATAACGAGAGAATAATACTGGCAATAGCAGCACTCATTAGGTTGGCCAATACGCCAGCGGCAATGGCGCGAAATCCATTACGGGCGATAAACTCGCGGCGCTCTGGCACCATACTACCTAGCCCACCAATCAAAATTGCCATAGTCGAAATATTTGCAAAACCACACAGGGCAAAGGTGACAACGGCCTGTGAATGGACGCTGAGTTGGTCTTCTACTTTCATTAACTGAATAAAGGCCACAAACTCATTAACGACAATTTTTTGGCCGATGAGAGAGCCTGCAGTAATCGCTTCATGCCAAGGAATACCTAACAGCCACGCCATAGGGGCAAATAGATAACCGAGTAAAAATTCGAAGCTTAAGCTGTAACCAAACCATTCACCCACAGCACCTAAAATACCATTAAGTAGGGCGATAACGCTGACAAAAGCCAGCAGAGTTGCACCAATCCCTACCGCAATCCGCATACCCGACATTGCGCCATCGGCTAAGGCTTCAACCACATTGGTCGCGCGTGGCAGTTCAACTGAAGTGATTTCATCAATACTATTTTTATCATGCTCGCTCGGTGGCATTAAGATTTTTGCCATCAACAGACCCGCAGGAGCTGACATAAAGGCGGCGGCAATCAAATAGTTAAGGTCGACACCTAAAGCGGCATATCCCACTAAGGTGCCACCCGCTACAGAGGCTAGGCCACAGCTCATTACCGCGAAAAACTGCGAGTCGCTCATGTGCTTTAAATAAGGTTTGATTACCAACGGCGCTTCAATCATGCCAACGAAGATGTTCGCCGTAGCAGATAACGACTCAGCGCGACCGGTGCCCAGAAAACGCTGCAGACCACCACCAATAATGTTGATCACCTTAGGCATTAAGCCAATATGGTATAGGGCTGAAATCAATGCCGAGAAGAAAATGATAATACCTAACACATTGATAGCAAATACAAAGCCGACTTTACCCGTGGCAAGATCGCCAAACAAGAAGCCAATCCCTTCGTTGCCGTAGGCTATTACACTCGATACACCAGCGGTAACGGACTGTAATACGGACTTACCCGCAGGCACGTAGAGCACCAACAGGGCAAACAGAATTTGTAAACCTAGGGCTAAAATCACTGTACGGTAAGGAATGTTTTTGCGGTTCACTGACAGTAACCATGCAAAAAACAGTATGCTAATCATGCCTAATATCGCGGTCATAATGGGTTTGTTCTTTTTAGTGAAGGAAGAAGTCGCGCATTGTAGGCTGAGTAATAGTAAGGGCAAGTCGAGGGCGTTACTGGGCTGTTACGATAAAGAAGCTTGAAAATGCAGAAGTTTAAGTTACTGTTTGTAAAGGATAATAAAAATTAATCTGCGTACTGTTGCCGACAGGAAATAATATTTGTGTCAGCAGCAACAATCGACATCGCGCCACGCAGATCGGTATTGATTTTTAAATGCAGAGGTAAATAAGCCGTTACATAATCGCCTTACCTAGCCAAGGCTTGAGCCTTTTATCCCAATAGGGTGGGTGACCAATATGCGACTTTAAGCAGTCAATGATCAGTTTGTACTTAGTCGGTAGATGGCGCCGCCTTGGATAAACCACATAAACGGGCATTTGCTGTAGGGGTTTCCAATCGGGCAAGAGTTGAATCAGTTTACCGCTTTGAAACTCATCACTGAGTAAATAAGTAGCCACATAACCTATGCCGCGCCCAGCAATCACCGCATTACGCACCGCTTCAGCTAAATCAACACGGTAATTCCCCGCCACCTGCACGGTTTGCTCAAGGTCATTTTTAGCAAAGCTCCAGCGATCATAATTACGGCTTTTACTTTGATAGATAACACAATTATGTTGAGCCAACTCCTGTGGATGGTGCGGCACGCCGTGCTTGAGTAAATAATCGGGGGAGGCAACCACCACAAAGTTGGTTTCAGCGAGGTGCTGGGCGATATAACTTTCGTGTAGCTGCTCATGATTGGTGATCCACAAATCCAGACCTTCCTCTAGCATGTCAGCCTTATGGTCGAACAGGCTCAGCTCAAAGCGTAACTCAGGGTATTTTTGCTGTAACACTTCTAACGCAGGAATAATGTGTAACGTGCCAAAGGATTGCGAGCAACCTAGACGAATAGTACCGCTAATATCATCACGGGCATCGAGCATCATAGCATCGGCATTTTGTGTTGCCTCAAACACTTGCTCACAGTAATGGGCAAACTGCTGGCCAGCGTCGGTTAACACTAAGGTGCGAGTGGTACGCTGTACTAGCAGTAAATTCAGCTCAGCTTCTAGTGCACCAATTTGTTTGCTGACATAGGAAGTCGAGGTTTTTAATTTAGCCGCCGCTTGGGTAAAACTGCCACTGGTCACCAGAGTGTGAAATATCACCATCTGGCTAGCTCTATGTTGTATCACGCGGGCCCCTCTAAAATTGAAAACGTTATTTTAAGCTAGCCTAGCCCTAACCGACAGCCGTTTATACCAATGCTGCGCTATTTTAATGTTGAAATAGCCTTATATGGCATTGGTACAGCAGCACAACGGCGCGGTTTATGTTGTTTTAGTCGGTATAAGTAAGTATTTGACGGCGTTATTTGAAGGCGTTATTTGATGGCGTCAATAGAACAGCTGCACTGAGTTAAATTTAGGCACTTTGTAAGCTAGGTAATATTCATGGCTTGATCACTCACTTAATATAACATTTAAGCCAGTAGGCTAAATATTCGGCATTAGACCTTAGTGTGACAGCCACTATGTTTCGATGAATTAATTGGTTAACTAGCTAATTTATATTATTAAAATACTAGACATGAATTAATCAGAACGCTATCTTAGGTTTTCAACAAGGATGAGCATTTTTTACCTATCGATAACACCTGTCGGTAATCAGTAATATAAGTCACTTGCATCAGGACGATGTGTCTTTTCTCTTTCTTAGATACCCCAATCCTCCTGCAAATGAGTGAATATGCTGTGGCACTTATTTTCTTGTTGCTCTGTGTTTGTAGCACTGTATTGAGTGTTATGAGTTAACCGTTTCGCGTTGAGTTCGTTGAGTTAATGCGGCCTCGCGGCCGAGGTGAATCAAGGTCGTGGGTCTTCAACCCCTGATTTTCAATCAGAGTCGACCAAGGAGAACTGCTCGTCCTATCCTCCTTGGATGCTCCAAGACGCCCCCAACGGAGTTAAAAGCCCCTTGGGCTCATTGGCAAATTTGCTACCGCTTCCGAAGGATGCATCCCTGCACCTGCGAAAGCTAGCTCGCCATCTGATAGGCAGGATGCCTGAATGTCGTGAAGTGCATGGATGCACGAGAACGACCATGGCGAGACTCACGCAATTTGCCTATTCGCCCTGCGGCAACGCCGAGGGGGAAAGACTTAATTGAGCTTCAGAGTTATGCCTGCTGAGATGGTCACCTCGGCCTCGGCATCGCAATGTGCCATGATTTAGGTGCACAAAATCTGACTCGAGGTGACCGATATGAACTATAA